>NZ_VDLV01000067.1:0-16925 GCF_013608025.1 Pseudomonas brassicacearum subsp. neoaurantiaca
AGACGCCTCTTGGGCCCGCTTCGCAGGCCAGCGGGAGCAAGCTCCCTCGCCACAAAAGCGCTTCTCGCCACCTGAAGCACCTTGTGCTGCAATGTGTGCAAGTCTCAGAAAAACAAGAGGCAAACCATGTCCGATATCCTCTGGCAACCCAGCCCCGAACGCATCGCCCAGTCGCGAATGGACGCCTTTCGCCGGTTCGTCAACGAACGGCACTTGCTGCAACTCAACGACTACCCAACCCTGCACGCCTGGAGCATCGAGCAGCGCGAAGCCTTCTGGCAGGCCATCGTCGACTTCTTCGAGATTCGCTTTCATCAAGCGCCTTCCGCCGTGCTCGAAGAAGGCCCGCAAATGCCCAGCGCTCGCTGGTTTCCAGGGGCGACGCTGAACTTCGCCGAGCACTTGCTGCGCCGCCGCGACAACGCCGTGGCGGTCGTGGCGCTCAGTGAAAACGGCGACGAAGAACAACTGACCTGGGCCGATCTCGCCGCCCATGTCGCCGGCCTGCAACAGAGCCTGCAAGCCGCTGGCGTGACCCAGGGCGATCGGGTTGCCGCCTGCATGCCCAACACCTGGCAAACCCTCGTGGGCATGCTTGCCACCACCAGTCTGGGCGCCATCTGGTCGTGCTCGTCGCCGGACTTCGGCACCCAGGGCGTGATCGACCGGTTCGGCCAGATCGAACCCAAGGTGCTGATCACCTGCGCCGGTTATCGCTATGCCGGGAAAACCATCGACCAGCGGCCCAAGGTCAACGAGATCCTCGAACGGCTTCCGTCGCTGCAACAATTGATCGTGCTGCCCTACGCCCGACCCGACGCCCGCGTCGAAGACTTCAAGACCCCGGCCCGCGTGGCGCTGTGGGACGGTTTCTACCAACGTGGTGGCGAGCTGGCATTCACGCCCGTGTCATTCGATCATCCGCTGTACATCCTTTATTCCAGCGGCACCACCGGCGTGCCGAAGTGCATCGTCCACGGCACCGGTGGCGTGCTGCTGCAACATGCCAAGGAACACGGTTTGCACGTGGACTTGGGCCCCGGAGACCGGTTGTTCTACTACACCACCTGCGGCTGGATGATGTGGAACTGGCTGGTGTCGGCACTGGCGGTGGGCAGCGCGGTGGTCTTGTATGACGGCTCGCCGTTCCACCCGGGCCCGGAACGCCTGCTCGATCTGATCGACCGCCAGCGGGTCAGCGTATTCGGTACTAGCCCCAAATACCTGGCAGCCCTGGAAAGCCAGGGCGTCAAGCCACGCCAGACCTATGACTTGGGCAGCCTGAGGACGATCCTGTCCACCGGCTCGGCCTTGGCGCCCCACAGTTACGATTACGTCTACCGCGACTTCAAGGCCGACGTGTGCCTGGCCTCGATGTCCGGCGGCACCGACATCGTGTCGTGCTTCGTCAACGGCAATCCGCTGGCCCCGGTGCGCCGGGGCGAGATGCAGGGCAAGAGCCTGGGCATGGCGGTGCAGGTCTGGAACGAGGCCGGCGAAACGGTGGTGGGCGAAAAAGGCGAACTGGTCTGCACCCGGCATTTCCCGGCGATGCCCATCGGGCTGTGGAACGATCCCCAACAGGAAAAGCTTCGTGCCTCCTATTTCAGCCAGTTCCCCGGCGTATGGGCCCAAGGGGACTACGCCGAAGAGCTGCCCCACGGCGGCCTGCTGATCCACGGACGCTCCGACGCGGTGCTCAACCCCGGTGGCGTGCGCATCGGTACGGCGGAAATCTATCGGCAAGTGGAAAAAGTCGAAGAAATCCTCGACAGCGTCGCCATCGGCCAGCAATGGCAAGGTGATGTGCGGGTGGTGCTGTTCGTGCGCCTGCGGGACGGCTTGGTCCTCGATCACGCGCTGGAGCAGAAGATTCGCCAGGTCATCCGCGCCAACACGACACCGCGCCATGTGCCGGCGAAGATTCTCGCGGTCAGCGATATTCCGCGAACCATCAGCGGAAAAGTGGTGGAGCTGGCGGTGCGCAACGTGGTGCATGGCGAGCCGGTGAAGAACACCGATGCACTGGCCAATCCCGAGGCGTTGGAGCAGTTTCGTGGGCGTGTGGAGCTGGCGAGCTGAGCGCACCTTGCAACTTTTTGGCGAGGGGATTTATCCCCTCGCCACAGTGGGACGCCCAACGATCAGTCCATAAGCCCCCATTCCCCCGTCGGCGGCTCA
Source organism: Pseudomonas brassicacearum subsp. neoaurantiaca (assembly GCF_013608025.1). Classification (GTDB taxonomy): domain Bacteria; phylum Pseudomonadota; class Gammaproteobacteria; order Pseudomonadales; family Pseudomonadaceae; genus Aquipseudomonas. The sequence continues at coordinate 2,182 of NZ_VDLV01000067.1, forward strand.
GCCGGAGGCGCCGCGCCGGACTCGGCATGGAGCTTGAGCCGCAAGCGCAAATTGTTCGCCGAATCGGCGTTTTTCAACGCTTCTTCTTCATCGATCGCCCCTTCCACCACCAGGTTGAACAACGCCTGGTCGAACGTCTGCATGCCCAGTTCTTCGGATTTCTCCATGATCCCCTTGAGTTCGCCCAACTCGTTGCGCCGGATAAGGTCGGCCACCGTGGGTGAGCCGAGCATCACCTCCACCGCCGCCCGCCGCTGGCCGGTGCGGGTGCGTACCAGGCGCTGGGAGACGAAGGCCTTGAGGTTGTTGCCCAGATCGTGGAGCAGTTGCGGGCGGCGTTCCTCCGGGAAAAAATTGATCACCCGGTCCAGGGCCTGGTTGGCGTTATGGGCATGCAACGTGGAGATCACCAGATGGCCGGTGTCGGCGAAGGCCAGGGCGTGTTCCATGGTCTCGCGGTCGCGAATTTCGCCGATCAGCACCACATCCGGCGCCTGACGCAAGGTGTTCTTGAGGGCGGCGTGAAAGCTGCGGGTATCCACGCCCACCTCCCGCTGGTTGACGATGGATTTCTTGTGCCGGTGAATATATTCCACCGGGTCCTCGATGGTGATGATGTGGCCGCTGCTGTTGCGGTTACGGTAATCGATCAGCGCCGCCAGCGATGTCGATTTGCCCGAGCCGGTGGCACCGACGAACAGCATCAGCCCTTGCTTGTGCATGATGGTTTCAAGCAGCACCTTAGGCAGCTTCAGGTCTTCGAAACGCGGGATGTCCAGCTTGACGTTGCGTATGACCATGGACACGTCATTGCGCTGCTTGAAGATGTTGACGCGGAACCGTCCGACGCCGGCCAGGGAAATCGCCAGGTTCATTTCCAGTTCCCGATCGAACTCAAGGCGCTGTTCGGCGTCCATCAATGACTCGGCAAGCCCGGCGATGTCGCCGACCTTGAACGCCTGGTTGCTCAGCGGCTTGAGCACACCTTCGAAACGCGCGCAGGGCGGCGCGCCGGTGGACATGTAGAGGTCGGAGCCGTCCTGGCTTGCCAGGATTCGTAACAAAGGATCAATTTCCATGGCCATAAAAACATCCGCGAACTTCAATGGACACGCTGACCCGAGCCAGAAAAACTTCAGATCAACCCGCGCTTAACTTCTTCAGAGGATAGTAGAAGCCGCAGCATCGACATGACATCCAGGGACTCCCGTGATGAACGCAATACCCGCCAGCAGCGACACGCAGCAGTTGATCGCCCGCCTGGACTGGACCACCAGCCCGCTGGGCGCCAGCGAGACCTGGCCCCAAAGCCTGCGCACCGCCGTGGACATCGTGCTCCATTCGCCCATGCCGATGGCGGTGCTGTGGGGGCCGCAGTTGATCCATCTGTACAACGACGCCTACGCCCGCCTGGTCGGCGACAAGCACCCCAGGGCGTTCGGCCAACCCAGCCACACGGCCTGGCCGGAGCTTCGCGGCGAAACCGAAGGGATTTATCACAGCGTGTTGCAAGGCCGCATGCGCACCTTCCGCGACCAGCGCTGGCGCATGCCTTTTGGCGGCCGCCTCTGTGATGTCTGGCTGGACCTGACCTACAGCCCGGTCCACGACGAACGCGGCAGCGTGGCCGGTATCCTGGTCACCGCCATCGAGACCAGCGAACGGCGACGCCTGGCCCAGGAGTTCGAACGGCGCTCCGAAGCCAGCCTCAAGGCCCAGCAGGAAAGCGAAGAACGCCTGCAACTGGCCCTGGCGGCCACTGATGCGCTGGGCACTTGGGATTGGGATATCAGCGAAGACCGCTTCATCGCCGACGCACATTTCGCCCTGCTCCATGGCGTCGACCCGAACCTGTCGCGCCAGTTGCCCATCAGCGCCTATCTCGAAGGCGTCCACCCCGAAGACCGGGCGATGGTCGCGCGCAGCATCAAGCATTGCATCACCCATGGCACCGAATACGCCGAGGAGTATCGCCTGCTGCAGCCCAACGGTGAGCTGCGCTGGGTGTTCGTGCGCGGGCGCTGCTACAAGGATCGCCATGGCCGGCCCAAGCGTTTTCTCGGCGCGGCCCTGGACCTGACCGAGCGCAAGCGTACCGAACACGCCCTGCGCCAGAGCCAGACCGAGCTGCAACTGATCATCAACGCGATGCCGATCCTCATCAGCTACGTCGACCGCGAAGAACGTTTCCGGCTGAATAACAGTGCCTACCTGAACTGGTATGGCCTGACCCCACAGGAGCTTTACGGCAAGACCGTTCGCGAAGTCATCGGCGAGGAAGCCTACGCCGCCCGCGCCTTACAGATCGCCGACGCCCTGGCAGGCAAGCCGTGCAGCTTCACCGCTGAGTCGGCCCACCGCGACGGCCGGCCGCGTCATGCGCTGATCAACTACCTGCCGCGCCGAGGCGGTGACGGCTCGGTGAATGGCTTCTATATCTTTGTAATCGACGAGACCGAGCGCAAGAAAACCGAGGAAGCCCTGCGCAACCTCAACGAAACGCTGGAAGAACGAGTGATCGCCCGCACCCAGCAACTCGCCGAGGCCAATCACCGCTTGCAAAGCGAGATGTTCGAACGCGAGCGGGCCGAGGAAGCGCTGCGCCATGCGCAGAAAATGGAAGCGGTGGGCCAGCTCACCGGCGGTATCGCCCATGACTTCAACAACATGCTCACCGGCATTCTCGGCAGCCTCGACCTGATGCAACGCTACATCGCCGCCGGTCGGGCCGCCGAGATAGGCCGCTTTACCGAAGCGGCGATTTCTTCGGCCAACCGCGCCGCCGCCCTCACCCATCGCCTGCTGGCCTTCTCCCGACGCCAGTCGCTGGACCGCAAGCCGTTGGATGCCAACACGCTGGTGCATTCGCTCGAAGACCTGCTCAGCCGCACCACCGGCGATCACATCGTGCTGCGGCTGCAGTTGGCCGGCGAGCTATGGCCGGTCAGCACCGACGCCAGCCAGTTGGAAAACGCCCTGCTCAACCTGGTGATCAATGCCCGGGACGCGATGCCCGACGGCGGCGAGTTGACCATCGAAACCGCCAACGTCTACCTCGACGGCAGCGACATCAGCACCCTGGAGCCGGTGAAGGCTGGCGATTACGTAATGATTGCGGTGCGCGACAACGGCAGCGGCATGACCCCCGCCGTGCTGGCAAAAGCCTTCGATCCATTCTTCACCACCAAGCCCATCGGCCAGGGCACCGGCCTCGGACTGTCGATGATTTATGGATTCGCCCAGCAGTCCGGTGGGCACCTGAGCCTGGACAGCGTCCCGGGCCAAGGCACGCGGGTGCAGTTGTACCTGCCGCGCCTGCGCGTCGCACCGGCTGAGCAAGCCACTGAACCATCAGTCACCGGCGCCCCCGCGGCCATCGCCGGAGAGACCGTGTTGCTGGTCGAAGACGAACCGGCCGTACGCATGCTGGTGCTCGACCTGCTCGCCACCCTGGGCTATACCGCCCTCGAATCCGAGGACGCCAAGCGCGCGCTGGAGTTGTTGGAATCCGAGCAACGCATCGACTTGCTGGTGACCGACGTTGGCCTGCCGGGCATGAACGGCCGGCAACTGGCGGAGATTGCCCGTCAGCACCGGCCCGATCTGAAAGTGCTGTTCATGACCGGTTACGCGCAGAAAGCCACCGAGCGCCAAGGTTTCCTGGATCAGGGCATGGACATGGTCGCCAAGCCTTTCAGCCTGGATCTGCTGGCCAACAAGATTCGGACGATGATCAACCATGGCCACTGACTTGAGGCATAATCGCCGCCCTTTTCCCCCGTTCAGGTCTGTGCCGCAATGAAAGCCCAAGCCCGCCATATCCTGGTGAAAACCGCCGAAGAAGCCGAACAGCTCAAGCAACGCATCGCCAAGGGCGAAGCCTTCGACGTGTTGGCGAAGAAATATTCCACCTGCCCCTCCGGCAAGCGCGGCGGCGATTTGGGTGAGGTGCGGCCCGGGCAAATGGTCGGCGCCATCGATGCGGTGATTTTCAAGAAACCGTTGCGGGTGGTGCATGGGCCGATCAAGAGCAAGTTCGGCTATCACTTGGTTCAGGTGTTTTATCGGGATTGAGGGATGCCGGCCCTTGTGGCGAGGGAGCTTGCTCCCGCTGCGCCCTGTAGGAGCTGCCGAGCGAAGCGAGGCTGCGATCTTTCCGCAGGCCGTTGAATCTGGAGCAAAAGAATAAAAGATCGCAGGCTTCGCCAGCTCCTACAGGGTCCGGCAGCTCCTACGTCGGTATCAACGCCCCCGGCACCTGGATCACCCGACTCGCCAGCAGATGCCCCGCCTCGGCCGCCTCCGCCGGGCTGCCGCCCAACAAGCGACTTGCCAGGTAGGCGGCACTGAACGAGTCCCCCGCCGCCGTCGTATCCACCACGCGCTCAACCCGTTGGGCCGGCACCTCATAGAACTGTCCATCACAACGGATCAGGCAGGCCTCGGCGCCACGCTTGAGCACCACCTCCGGCGTACCGAGTTGCCCATAGGCCGCGAACACTGCCTCGGTGTCGGCATGACCGAACAGCGCTTGTTCGTCCTCCACCGTCAGCAACGCCAGCTCGACATGGGGCAACACGCTGCCGTAAGCCGCCCGGGCGGCCTCGACCGAAGCCCAGAGCCGTGGCCGGTAGTTATTATCGAACACCACCTGGGCACCGCGTCGCCGCGCCTCGATCAAGGTTTCGATAAGTTTGCGCCGGCCCTGCTCACCAATCACAGCCAAGGTAATGCCGCTGAAATACAACACGTCATAGTCCGGCAAGGCTTCCAGGATCGGCGCGGCGGCGGGCGTGGTGAAACACTCGCGTACGGCGGCCTCGTTGCGCCAGTACAGGAAACGCCGCTCGCCCGCCGCGTCGGTCTGGATGCAGTACAGGCCCGGCAGGCGCCCGGGCAAACGCTGGACCCTGTCCAGGCCGATGTTTTCAGCAGCCCAGCCCTGGCACATGGCGTCGCTGAAGCTGTCGTCGCCAAGGGCGGTGACGTAATCCACCGATCCTTTATCGCCCAAAGCCCGGGCCAGGTAGACCGCGGTGTTCAGCGTATCGCCGCCGAAGCTTTGCTGCAGGCTGCCGTCGGCGCGGTGTTGCAGCTCGATCATGCATTCGCCGATCAGGGCGATGCGGGGTTTAGTGTTGCTCATGGGTAATCCTGATATTCAGCGGTGTCTTGCAGGCCGCTTTCGCGAGCAGGCTCGCTCCCACAGGGATCGTGGTGGACACAGGTTTTGTATTCACAACAAATCCAATGTGGGAGCGAGCTTGCTCGCGATAGCCGCGACTCGGTCCCAAGTCCTAAAAGCAGGTCTCCATAACCTCAACCACCCGCAACCCCTCATCCACCAGGCACCCTACCCGCCACTTGTCGAACGTCAGGCACGGGTGGGATGTCCCAAACGAAATGATGTCCCCCACCCGCAGCTCAACCCCCGGGGCCACCGTCATGAACGCATGTTGGTCCATCACCGCCGTCACCTTGCAAGCGCTGACGTCGTCACCCGTGACCGAATCAGCATTTGGTTGATAGCGCTTGAGCGGCACCGGCAGCCCGGCGTCATAGGCCACGTCGCGCTTGCCCAGGGCGATCACCGCGAAGCCCGGCTCCGGCATCGACTGCACATGGGCCCAGACTTCCAGGGCCGGGCGCAGGCCTTCGTGCAAATCGCTGCGACGCTCCAGCACGCAGCACTGGGCCTCTTTGTAGATGCCATGGTCATGGGTCACATAACTGCCGGGGCGCAGCACGCTGAGGAAACGCCCTTGGGCATTCCGGGCTTCGAAGGACTTGGCGATCAGGTCGTACCAGGCCGAACCCGAGGCGGTGATGATCGGCTTGGCGATGGCAAACGCGCCGCTGTCCTGCAACTGCACGGCCAGCCCCACCAGCGACGCGGCGAATTGGTGAATGCCGCTGATGGCATGATCACCGTGAATCACCCCTTCGTAGCCTTCGATGCCGGTCAAGGCCAGCGCCGGTTGCGCACCGATGGCCTCGGCCAACGCCAGCACCTCGGCTTCGGTCCGACACCCGCAACGACCTCCGACCACGCCGTACTCGATCATCACGTTCAGCCGCACACCGCGAGAGGCAAAATAGGCCCCGAGCTGGGCGACGTTGTCCGGATGGTCGACCATGCAATGAAATTCAAACGCCGGGTCGGCCAGCAGATCGGCGATCAGCGCCATATTGGGTTTACCGACCAGTTGGTTAGCCATCAGCACCCGGCGCACGCCATGGGCATAAGCGGCACGGGTTTGCACGGCCGTGGCGAGGGTCAGGCCCCAGGCGCCGGCATCGAGCTGGCGACGGAACAGCGCCGGGGTCATGCTGGTCTTGCCGTGAGGCGCCAGCTCGGCGCCGCTGTCACTGACAAAGGCCTGCATCCAGTGAATGTTGTGCTCCAGCGCCTCGCGGTGCAGCACCAGTGCCGGCAGGCTGACGTCCCGCAACAACTGTGCGCCCACGGCAGCGGTGCCCTTCTCGACGAACGCGTTATCGGTGGCAGAAGACATGTTCAAACTCCTCACACAGCCATGGCTGTCTATTCGTTGATGCGACGGGCCAGGTGGTTGGCGCTTTCAATCAGCACCCGGCGGTAGTCGGCGTAATTGTTCTTGGCGTCGGCCCTCGGGGCGACGATGCACAGGGTCGCAATGGCCACGCCGTTGGGGTCTTTGACCGGTGCGGCGAAGCAATGGGTGAAGGTGTCGGCGACGCTGTCGAAGGAGAAAAATCCATCGAGGCCAGCCTGGCGGATTTCCTTGAGAAATTGCTCCAGCGGCAGGCGCTCGCCGTCCGGCAGGATGAAGTCATCGGGGTCGATCAGGTCGATGATCTGCTGGTCGCTCAGATGCGCCAGCAACAGGCGCCCGGACGCGGTCCAGGGAATCGGCGCGTTCTCACCGATGTCCGAGGAAATACGAAAATGCCGCTCGCCTTCCTTCATCAGCGCGACGGTGTATTTTCGCCCGTTGAGCAGGCACATCTGCGCCGTCTCCCGGGTCTGCCGGACGATGTTCTGCAAGGCCTGGTCAGCCTCGCGGCTCAAGTCGAAATGCCGCAGGTGGGCCTGGCCGAGAAAATACAACTGGCGACCCAGGTAGACGTGACCGTCCTTGCCCACCGGCTCGAGAATGCGTCGTTCCAGCAGCGACGCCACCAGTTCATAGACCGTGGACTTGGGGCTGCCGATGCCGCTGGCGATGTCGTTCGGGCGCAGCGGCTGGCCGATTTCCTTGAGGAAATCGAGGATATCGAACGCCCGATCCAATCCCCGGGCCCGGCGTTTGATGGTGTCTTCGGTCATGTCTTTGGTTCCTGAAATTTCACCAATAATCGCATGTATCTTTATTGTGGCGAGGGAGCTTGCTCCCGCTCGGCTGCGCAGCAGTCGTAAAGAATGGGCCTGCTGCGCAGGCCAGCGGGAGCAAGCTCCCTCGCCACAGAAGCGAATTCGCCAGAAGATCGTGGTCAGGCCTTTTTCTTGTAGGCGACGCAATCGATCTCGACCTTGCAATCGACCATCATGCTCGCCTGCACACACGCCCGGGCCGGGGCGTGTTCCGGGCTGAAGTACTCGCCGAAGACCTTGTTGAAACTCCAGAAATCCCGCGGGTCTTCCAGCCAGACGCCGCAGCGCACGACATCTTCCAGGCCGTAGCCAGCTTCTTTCAGAATCGCGATCAGGTTCTTCATGGTCTGGTGGGTCTGCTCGACGATGCCGCCAGCGATGATCTCGCCGTTCACCGCCGGGACCTGGCCGGACACGTGCAGCCAGCCGTCAGCCTCCACGGCGCGGGCGAAGGGCCGTGGCTGGCCGCCGCCTGCGGTGCTGCCGGTGCCGTAGCGCGTAATGCTCATGGGTTATCTCCTTGTTGAAATGAATTAAAAACGCGTGTTCTTGAGGAATTCCGCCAGGCGTGGCGATTGCGGTCGCTCGAACAATTCCTTCGGCGGCCCTTGCTCTTCGATCCGGCCCTGGTTCATGAAGACGATCTTGTCGGAGACCTCGAAGGCGAAGCGCATTTCGTGGGTTACCAGCAGCATGGTCATGCCGTCTTCGGCCAGGCCCTTGATCACGTTCAGCACTTCGCCGACCAGCTCCGGATCGAGCGCAGACGTCACTTCGTCAAACAGCATCAGGCTCGGGTTCATCGCAATCGCCCGGGCGATCGCCACGCGCTGTTGCTGGCCGCCGGACAACTGACCGGGAAAGTGATCGCGCCGTTCCAGCAGGCCGACCCGCTCCAGCCATTTTTCGGCCAGGGCCACGGCTTCGTCCTTGGGCAGTTTCTTGACCTTGAGCAGGCCCAGGGTGACGTTCTGCAGCGCGGTCAGATGCGGGAACAGGTTGAATTGCTGGAAGGCCATGCCGGTCATGGCCCGGTGCCGGGCGATGACTTTCTCGGCGTGACGCACACGCTTGCCACCCACCTCGTCATAACCGATGGATTCGCCGTCGAGCATGATCTGGCCGCCCTGGAATTCTTCCAGCATGTTCACGCAACGCAGCAGCGTGGTCTTGCCCGAGCCACTGGAGCCGATCAGCGTGACCACGTTGCCGCGCTGCATGCTCAGGTCGACACCCTTGAGCACTTCCAGCGGGCCGTATTGCTTGCGCAGGCCGCGAATGTCCAGCAGCGGCTGGGTGTTGGAGAGGGAAATATCAGTCATGGCAAGGCCACCCGCTTTTCAATGTGCCGCCCGAGCAACTCGATGGCGTAATTGATGATGAAAAAGAGAAACCCGGCGAACAGATAAAACTCCAGGGTCATGAAAGTCCGCGCGATGATCTGCTGGGTGCTGAGCAGCAATTCGGCCACCCCGATCACCGACAGCAGGGTCGAGGCCTTGACGATCTCGGTGGAGGAATTGACCCAGGTCGGCAGGATCTGCCGCAACGCCTGGGGCAACATCACGTAGCCCAGCGCCTGGTAGAACGTCAGGCCGATGGCCTGGCTCGCTTCCATCTGCCCACGGGGCAACGCCTGCAAGGCGCCGCGCACGATCTCGGCCACATGGGAGCCGCAGAACAGCGTCAGGCCCAGCACACCGGCCTGGAACGCACCGATCTGCCAGCCCAGCGCCGGGGCCATGTAGAAGCAGGCCAGCACCAACACGAACACCGGCGTGCCGCGAATCAAGTCGACGTAGAAACGAAACGGCGCGCGCATCCACGCCCGGCCATAAGTCAGCACCAGCCCGGCGACGAGGCCGATCAAGGTGCCCAGCACAATCGCCAGCGCCGAACATTGCACGCTGGTGAGAAAGCCCGCCCACAAGGTGTCCCGGGCGACCCACAACTCATGCAACCAACTGGGGGATTCGTACATGGGAAGCTCCTAACGGCGGATCGCCAGGCGCTGCTCGAAATACCGCAGCAGCATGGCAATGAGGTAACAGGCCGCGACATACAGGGCCGTGGTCACCAGCCAGGTTTCAATCACCCGGTAGCTCTCCACGTTGATCTTGCGGGCGTAGTAGGTCAGCTCCGGCACGGCAATCGCCGCCGCCAGGGAGGTGTCCTTGAACAGCGAAATGAAGTTGTTCGACAAGGCCGGCAATACGTTGCGCAGCATTACCGGCACGGTGATGTAGGCCTTGACCTGCCACTCGCCGAGGCCGATGGCCAATCCCGCTTCGCGCTGGCCCTTGTGAATGCTCAACAACCCGCCGCGAAACACTTCGGTCAGGTAGGCCCCGGCGTACAGCGAGAGCGTGATGACGAACGACGGCAGCTTGTCGAGGCGAATGCCCAGGCTCGGCAAGGCGAAGTAGATCAACAGGATCAACACCAGGATCGGCGTATTGCGGATCACCGTGACATACACCGACGCCAGCACCCGCAGGACGCGATGTTTGCTGAGCAACGCGAACGCCATCGCCAGGCCGATCACGCAACCGATGGCGATCGACACCAGCGCCAGGGAAAGCCCCAGCCCGAGCCCCGCCAGCAGCGTGTCGAAATCGCGCCAGACGGCGGCAAAGTTCAACTGATAATTCATGGTCGGCAGCACCTTCGACGGAGCGCCCGCAAGGGGCGCCCCGGGCTCACAGGGTCATTTGAATTCAACAGGGAAACCGATCGCCGGCGACGGCAGCTCGACACCGAACCACTGCTTGAACGACGCCGCATAGGTGGGAAATTCCACGCCGGTCATGGCCTCGTGCAGGGTGGTGTTGACGAAGTTCAGCCAGTCCTGGTCGCCGCGCTTGACCGCACAGGCGTAGGTTTGCGGGCTCCAGGCGTAGGCCGGGCTGCGGTAGCGACCGGGGTTCTGCACCATCAGGTATTTGACCGAGGACTGGTCGGTGGCGGCGGCATCGGCGCGGCCGGAGTTCACCGCCTGGTACATCAGGTCAACGCTGTCGTACTGATCGACTTTGGCCTTGGGCAACGCCTGGTGCACCAGTTCTTCGGCGTAGACGTTCTGCAACACCGCCACGGTGACGCCGTCGCCAGCGGCCTTGAGGTCTTCGATTTCCTTGTACTTGCTGTTGGCCGGCAACAGCAGCCCCACGCCTTCGCGGTAGTACGGCAAGGTGAACGCCACTTGCTGGGCGCGGCTGGCGGTGACGGTGATGAACTGGCAGCTCATGTCGACCTTGTCGGTCAGCAGGTTGGGAATCCGCGCATCGGAAGACTGCACCACGAACTCGACTTTCTCGGGATCGTTGAACAAGCCTTTGGCGACCATTCGTGCGATGTCGATATCAAAGCCCTGCAACTTGCCGTCCGCTCCCTGGAAGTGCCACGGCGCATTGGTGCTGCCCGTGCCCACGATCAATTTCCCGCGTTGCAGCACGCTGTCCAGCTTGCTGTCGGCCGCCTGGGCGACACCCATGGCAGCCGTCGTGGCCGCGAAGAGAAAAACACACGCTTTGAACAAGGAAGGTCGGCGTTGCATGGCAAGCACTCCAGGGTGAGTTCATTCCGCTATACCGGAATATGGTATGTAACAACGGAATAGACAGCAGAAAGTGTGCCACAGCCTTTCGACGCGGTGGAGCGGAAAATGGAATCTCAATGAAATCAGGCAGATAGAAAAACAGCCGATGCGGGGCGAAATCATCGCGCGTTTGCGGTTGCTACCGTTGGCTACGGCTGCCGGGTAGCAAGGCCCCAGCGCGAGGCATATCGAGTGCGCGCTACACCTCACCGCACCAAAATGGCCATCGCTACGTTTTTGCAAAGTTAGCCCAACAGATACAGCAGATTCTTCTTTGCCGAGCCCAACAACGGCACAACCCGCCAGGACCGCTTTGTTAGTTTATGGGCATGCAATCACGACCTGCTGCCGGCAGTGTCATCAACGCTCTACGGGAGCCCGAAGGATGACCAAACCCTCTTATATTCCGCACAACACCGGACAGTTCTACATCAATGGTCGTTGGCAGTCGCCGGCCCAAGCGACGACGCTGGCCGTGATCAATCCAGCCACCGAAGAGGTAATCGCCGAGGTTGCCCAAGGATCGTCCGACGACGTTGACCGTGCCGTCGCGGCAGCCCGGGCGGCGATGCCGGGCTGGGCCGCGACGCCAGTGGCCGATCGCGCGGAAATCCTCGGCAAGCTCCATGAGCTGATCCTCGAACATCAGGAATCCCTGGCCCAGGTGCTTTCCCTGGAGATGGGCGCGGCGATCGGTTTTGCCCGCTCGATGCAAGTGCCGTTGGCGGCCGAACACGTCCGGGTGGCGCGTGATGTGCTGTCCACTTATTCATTCCAAAAGATCGAAAACGGCACCGCCATCGTGCGTGAACCCATCGGGGTGTGCGGTCTGATCACGCCGTGGAACTGGCCGCTCTACCAGATTACCGCCAAGGTTGCCCCGGCGATTGCCGCCGGTTGCACCGTGGTGCTCAAGCCCAGCGAACTGTCGCCCTTGAGCGCCCTGTTGTTCGCCCAATTGGTGCATGACGCCGGTCTGCCGGCGGGCGTGTTCAACCTCGTCAACGGCGGCGGTGCCGAAGTCGGCGCGGCCATGGCAGCGCATCCCGACATCGACATGATCTCCATCACCGGCTCCAACCGCGCGGGCGCCTTGGTCGCCCAAGCTGCGGCCCCAACGGTGAAACGCGTCACCCAAGAGCTGGGCGGCAAATCGCCGAACGTATTCTTGCCCGACGCCGATTTCGCCAAGGCTGTGCCGCCAGGCGTGATGTCGGCGTTGCGCAATGTCGGCCAGTCTTGCAGCGCACCGACGCGGATGATCGTGCCGAGGAATCGCCTGGCGGAAGTCGAGGCACTGGCGGCCGCCACGGCCAATGCGATCGTTGTCGGCGACCCTCGGTCGGAAGACACCGTGCTCGGCCCGATCGCCAACGAGGCCCAGTACAAGCGCGTGCAGGCGATGATCGAAGCGGGCCTCGCGCAAGGCGCCAAGTTGATTTGCGGCGGGCCAGGCCGTGTGGACGGTTTCGCCAAAGGCTTCTACACCCGGCCAACGGTGTTCTCCCAAGTCGACAACGGCATGCGCATCGCCCAAGAGGAAATCTTCGGCCCGGTGCTGTGCATCATCCCGTACGACACCCTGGACCAAGCCATCGCCATCGCCAACGACACCGTCTACGGACTCGGTGCGCACGTCCAGGGCCAGGACCTGGATCAAGCACGCGCCGTGGCCGCGCGCATCCGTTCCGGACAAGTGCTGCTCAATTACCCAGCCTGGAACCCCATGGCGCCGTTCGGCGGATACAAGCGCTCGGGCAATGGGCGCGAATATGGGGTCCATGGGTTCGAGGAGTATCTGGAGATCAAGGCGATTGTCGGGTTCGAGTGAACGCCCTACTCCTCCGACCGCCCGCTACCTTCGCGATCCCCCTGATACCGCCGCGCCAACGCAAATGTCGGTAGCCAAGACTCACGGCGCACGGTCCAGCATTCGTAAGTGGGTGTCAGTTGGTCAGGGGCGTCGAGCGCGCCGAGGTGCACTTCGATCTCGTCGTCGCTGCGGGCGAACAGCGACGAGCCGCAGTGGGGGCAGAAAAAACGCCCGGCGTAGTCCCGGGTTTCGCCCGTGACAGTCACCGCGTCCTGGGGGAACACGGCCGCCGCGAAAAACACTGCGCCATGGTGCTTGCGGCAATCCAGGCAATGGCAAAGGCCAACCCGGTAAGGGCGGCCGGAGGCTTCAAGGCGAACGTTGCCGCACAGGCAACCGCCGGTGAATCGGTCCATCGCTACTCTCCTCTGCATTCAGGAAAAATCTCATGACCCGTGCCGATCAAGGATAGGCGCGTGTTGCGCCATCAGCTCCACCACCCAATCAATGAACACTCGCAGCTTGGCGCTGATATGCCGGTTCGGCGGGTACGCCACGTACATCGGCATCGACTCCAGGCGCCAGTCTTCGAACAACGGGACCAACGCACCCTGGGCCTGGTAGATCCGCGACATATAGGTGGGCAACCAGAGCACCCCGAGGCCCGCCAGGCCCGCAGCCAAATAGGCATTGCCATCGTCGATCGCCAGGGCGTAGCGCCCCTTGATATGCAGATGCTCGTCCTGTCTGTGCATGGCATAAGGCAAGGCTTTGCCGGTGCGTGCCCAGAGGAAACCGACAACGCGGTGTGGGGAGTCCTCCAACTCGCGGGGATGCGCCGGGGTGCCGACGCGCGCCAGGTAGCTCGGCGCGGCGAAGACGCCAAGGGTCAGGTCGCCGACGCGCCGGGCAATCAGCGATTGGTCGGTCAGCTCGCCGCCGCGAACCACGCAATCGACGTTCTCATCGATCATGTCGACGATGCGGTCGCTGACGCCCATGTCGATCTGAATGTCCGGGTAACGCTCGTAGAATGCTGGCAACGCCGGGATCAAGATCAGCGCCGCCAGCGGGCTCGGCACATCAACCCGCAGCCGGCCGCGCGGCAACGCCTGGGCGCCGGACAGGCTGGTCTCGGCGTCGTCCAGGTCGGCCAGCAGGCGAATCGCCCGCTCGTAGAAGACCGCGCCGTCCGCCGTGACATTGACCTTGCGCGTGGTGCGGTTGAGCAATTTGACCCGCAGCCGCGCTTCTAGCTGTTGCACCATCTGGGTCACGGTGGTCTTGCTCATGTGCAGCGTCTCGGCGGCCTTGGTGAAACTGCCCGCCTCCACTACACGAACGAACGCTTGCATCGCATCGAAACGATCCATTTTTGCCTCGGATTGTTTGGTTTCTACAAACAGTGATCGCCAAGGTTGCTCGTTTATCGCCTGGGCACAAGCCCCTAGAGTGACTTCATCGTTGAGTTCCGGCCGCTTTCGGCCATTGATGGAGAGATTCCCATGACCACCCGTGACGTCGTTTTCCCACCCGGCCGCCAGGCGCTTTACGAGCGCAACCGCTATTCACCGGCGATTCGCACCAACGGTCTGCTGTTCGTATCCGGGCAAGTCGGCAGCCGCGAGGACGGCTCACCGGAGCCAGTGCTGGAAGATCAGGTGCGCCGTGCCTTCACCAACCTGAACGCAATCCTCGCCGCCGCCGATTGCAGCTTTGATGACGTGATTGATATCACCGTCTTCATGGTGGATCCGGAGTCGATCTTCGAACGGGTCTGGAGTGTCGTGCCGGAGTTCTGGGGCAACGCGCCGCACCCGACGGTGACGGCGGTGGGCGTGACGTGGCTGTATGGTTTTCAGTTCGAGATCAAGGTAGTTGCCAGGTTGCCCGGATCCTCCATGTAGCATCTGGCGTGCGGAGGGTCAGCTTGCATGGTTTTACTGCCGACCGCAGGCTACCCTTTCACCGCCGCCTCG
>NZ_VDLV01000067.1:16935-17117 GCF_013608025.1 Pseudomonas brassicacearum subsp. neoaurantiaca
TGCGGTGAGTGTGTTGGCTGACCCTCCGCCATCGCGAGCAAGCTCGCTCCCACATTTGATGGGGTAACTTCGATTTTTCTGCCAGCAAGGATCCCTGTGGGAGCGAGCTTGCTCGCGATGGCGGAGGGTCAGCTTGCATGGTTTTACTGCCGACCGCAGGCTACCCTTTCACCGCCGCCTCG
>NZ_VDLV01000068.1 GCF_013608025.1 Pseudomonas brassicacearum subsp. neoaurantiaca
CCTTCGCCACCGGTGTTCTTTCCAATATCTACGAATTTCACCTCTACACTGGAAATTCCACAACCCTCTTCCATACTCAAGACAACACGTCTCAGACGCAGTCCCCAGGTTGAGCCCAGGAATTTCACGCCTGACTGTGCCGTCCGCCTACGCGCCCTTTACGCCCAGTCATTCCGAGCAACGCTAGCCCCCTTCGTATTACC
>NZ_VDLV01000018.1 GCF_013608025.1 Pseudomonas brassicacearum subsp. neoaurantiaca
GTGATCGACGTCCTGGCGATGGGCGTCGCCATGGCGCGTGGTCCGAGCCTGGTCAACCACCTCAAGAGCGTGAAGCGCAGCCTTCGCAGCCTGCGGTTGTCGCCCAAGTCGGTGAAGGCGCTGGACGACTGAGCACTGATCCTGGAAGTCAGGGGCTTTTGTGGCGAGGGAGCTTGCTCCCGCTCGACTGCGCAGCAGTCGCAAACCAGCCAATGCGGTGTATCCGGAAAAATCGTTGGGGGCCGCTGCGCAGCCCAGCGGGAGCAAGCTCCCTCGCCACAAGGGATCATTTCCCCTGAATTCATCGTTCTGTAACCCTCGCGCCGCCAAATCGTCATGCCGCGCCGTCATCGTGAAGCTCCCGTATACGTCTTGGGAGTCTCGACATGACCCAGTCCTACGAAGAACGCAGCGCCGCCAAAACCCGTCGTCAGCAGGAAGACCAGCGCCGCATGGCGTTCCGTCGCGCGATCGAAGACCGTTTCGAGCAGCGCCAGCTCCTGGCTGAAATCAGCGAATTTCCTGACGCGGTTGAATTCAATTACTGGCAGGCAACACCGGCGGCTTCCCGTCGAAACGTTCAACCAGGCCGATGATCTGCGCACGCTCACCGCGAACGAAGGCCAGGAAGGCGTGGGCCACCGGTGACAGGCGCTTGGCCCTGGCCTGAACCAGGCACCAACTGCGGTACAGCGGCAATTCCTCTACCGGCAACTCGATGAGCGCGCCGGACGACAGTTCCCGGCTCACGGCGTGGCGCGTCAACAGTGCCACGCCCAGCCCGGCCACCACGCACTCGCGCTGGGCTTCGGCCGACGCCACCTCTAGTGTCTGGGTGAAATGCACCCGTTTTTCCTTGAAATACTCTTCGCAGGCCAGCCGTGTACCGGAGCCCGGTTCGCGCAGCAGTAGCGTGTAAGGCTCCAGGTCCTGCAAGCGCAGCGGGCCCATGTGACACAACGGATGATCGGGTGGCGCCACGGCAACGATCGGATTGTTGAGGAACGGCAGGAACTCCAGGCCCATGTCCTGGGGCACCATGGACATGATCACCAGATCGTCGCGGTTGTCCGAGAGCCGTCGGATGACTTGGCCGCGATTGACCACCGTGAGGTTCAGGTTGACCTCCGGATGCTGGCGCTTGAACGCGGCGAACAGATGCGGGACGAAATACTTGGCGCTGGATTCCACCGCGAGCTTCAATTGGCCCTGCAGCGAACCCTGCATGTCCGATAGCTGCATGTCGAGATTCTCCAGACGCCCGAAGATGTCCCGGCTGGCGCGTTGCAACGCTTCTGCGGCTTCGGTCATGTAGAGTTTCTTGCCAACGTACTCAAACAAAGGCTGACCAATAAGCTCTTCAAGGGAGCGAATCTGTAGGCTGACGGCCGGTTGCGTAAGCGACATTTCATCGGCCGCGCGACTGTAGGACCGCAAATCGCACACCTCATTGAAGATCTGCAACTGACGCAACGTCATACGCATCAATGACTTACGCATTTTTCAAACACTCTGGGCCGAGACGAATAGCGCAACTATAAGTCTTTGCTTATGCGTGACCCAATAATTATTCATTTTTGTTAATCCCCGGCCGGGACTAGTGTGGACCTGCGACCAATTGTTACATCTGGTCACGCATCGGCCTGAACCCAGGCCGTGGGTATCACCGGCTCAAGGGAACCTCCAATTGATAACAAAGATCCTGATCGCCAACCGTGGTGAGATTGCCGTCCGCATCGTGCGCGCCTGCGCCGAGATGGGCATTCGCTCGGTCGCGGTCTACTCCGACGCGGACCGCCATGCGTTGCATGTCAAGCGTGCGGACGAGGCCCACAGCATCGGCGCCGATCCGCTGGCCGGCTACCTCAACCCGCGCAAACTGGTGAACCTGGCGGTGGAGACCGGCTGCGATGCGTTGCACCCCGGCTACGGTTTTCTCTCGGAAAACGCCGAACTGGCGGACATCTGCGCTGAGCGTGGCATCAAATTCATTGGCCCGTCGGCGGAAGTCATTCGCCGCATGGGCGACAAGACCGAAGCGCGCCGTAGCATGATCAAGGCCGGCGTACCGGTCACGCCGGGCACCGAAGGCAACGTCTCGGGTATCGAAGAAGCCCTGACTGAAGGTGACCGGATCGGTTATCCGGTGATGCTCAAGGCCACCTCCGGCGGCGGCGGTCGGGGTATCCGTCGTTGCAACAGCCGCGAAGAACTCGAGCAGGCCTTCCCGCGCGTTATCTCCGAAGCCACCAAGGCCTTCGGTTCGGCGGAAGTGTTCCTGGAAAAATGCATCGTCAATCCCAAGCACATCGAAGCACAGATCCTGGGCGACAGTTTCGGCAACGTGGTGCACTTGTTCGAACGGGACTGCTCGATCCAGCGCCGCAACCAGAAGCTGATCGAAATTGCCCCGAGCCCGCAACTGACCCCCGAGCAGCGCGCCTACATCGGCGACCTGTCGGTGCGTGCCGCCAAGGCGGTGGGCTACGAGAATGCCGGCACCGTGGAGTTCCTGCTCGCCGAAGGCGAGGTGTACTTCATGGAGATGAACACTCGAGTGCAGGTGGAACACACCATCACCGAAGAAATCACCGGTATCGACATCGTCCGTGAGCAGATTCGCATCGCCTCCGGGCTGCCACTGTCGGTGAAGCAGGAAGACATTCAGCACCGTGGCTTTGCGTTGCAGTTCCGCATCAACGCCGAAGACCCGAAAAACAACTTCCTGCCCAGCTTCGGCAAGATCACCCGTTACTACGCCCCGGGTGGCCCGGGCGTGCGCACCGACACGGCGATCTACACCGGCTACACCATTCCGCCGTTCTACGATTCGATGTGCCTGAAGCTGGTGGTTTGGGCATTGACCTGGGAAGAAGCGATGGACCGTGGCCTGCGAGCGCTGGATGACATGCGCCTGCAAGGGGTCAAGACCACCGCCGCCTATTACCAGGAAATCCTGCGCAATCCAGAATTCCGCAGCGGCCAATTCAATACCAGCTTCGTTGAAAGCCACCCTGAACTGACCAACTACTCGATCAAGCGCAAACCCGAAGAGTTGGCCCTGGCCATCGCCGCCGCCATTGCCGCCCACGCAGGCCTGTAAGGAATCATGACAATGTCCAAGAAGATCCACGTTACCGACACAATCCTGCGCGACGCCCACCAATCGCTGCTCGCCACCCGCATGCGCACCGAAGACATGCTGCCAATCTGCGACAAGCTCGACAAAGTCGGCTATTGGTCTCTGGAAGTCTGGGGCGGTGCAACATTCGATGCGTGCGTGCGCTTCCTGAAAGAAGACCCGTGGGAACGCCTGCGCCAACTGCGTGCCGCGTTGCCCAATACTCGCCTGCAAATGCTCCTGCGCGGCCAGAACCTGCTGGGTTATCGCCATTACAGCGATGACGTGGTCAAGGCGTTCGTCGCCAAGGCGGCGGTCAACGGCATCGATGTGTTCCGTATCTTCGATGCGATGAACGACGTGCGTAACCTGCGGGTCGCCATCGAAGCGGTGAAGGCTGCCGGCAAGCACGCCCAGGGCACCATCGCCTACACCACCAGCCCGGTGCACACCATCGAGGCATTCGTGGCCCAGGCCAAGCAGATGGAAGCCATGGGTTGCGACTCGGTGGCAATCAAGGACATGGCCGGCCTGCTCACGCCATACGCTACCGGCGAGCTGGTGAAAGCGCTGAAGTCCGAGCAGTCCTTGCCGGTGTTCATCCATTCCCATGACACCGCCGGCTTGGCCGCGATGTGCCAGCTCAAGGCTGTCGAGAACGGCGCCGACCACATCGACACGGCGATTTCCAGCTTCGCCTGGGGCACCAGCCATCCGGGTACCGAATCGATGGTCGCCGCCCTCAAGGGCAGCGAGTTCGACACTGGCCTGGATTTGGAGCTGCTGCAGGAAATCGGCCTGTATTTCTATGCCGTGCGCAAGAAGTACCACCAGTTCGAAAGCGAGTTCACCGCCGTGGACACCCGCGTCCAGGTCAACCAGGTACCGGGCGGGATGATTTCCAACCTCGCCAACCAGTTGAAAGAGCAGGGCGCGCTGAACCGCATGAACGAAGTGTTGGCGGAGATCCCGCGAGTACGAGAAGACCTCGGCTTCCCGCCGCTGGTCACCCCGACGTCGCAGATCGTCGGCACCCAGGCGTTCTTCAACGTATTGGCCGGTGAGCGCTACAAGACCATCACCAACGAAGTGAAGCTCTACCTGCAAGGCGGCTACGGCAAGGCACCCGGCGCGGTGAACGAGAAGCTGCGTCGCCAGGCGATCGGCAGCGAAGATGTCATCGACGTCCGTCCGGCCGATTTGCTCAAGCCGGAAATGACCCGGTTGCGCGGCGAAATCGGTGCCTTGGCCAAGTCCGAAGAGGACGTGCTGACCTACGCCATGTTCCCGGACATCGGACGCAAGTTCCTCGAAGAGCGCGAAGCCGGCACCTTGACCCCGGAAGTACTGCTGCCGATCCCAGAGGCGGGCAGCGTGGGCTCTGCGGGCGGCGAAGGTGTACCGACCGAATTCGTCATCGACGTCCACGGCGAAACCTATCGCGTCGATATCACTGGCGTGGGCGTCAAGGCAGAAGGCAAGCGTCATTTCTACCTGTCCATCGACGGCATGCCCGAAGAGGTCGTGTTCGAACCGCTCAACGAATTTGTCGGCGGCGGCAGCAGCAAGCGCAAGCAAGCCACTGCGCCGGGCCATGTCAGCACCACCATGCCGGGCAACATCGTCGATGTGCTGGTCAAGGAGGGCGACGTGGTGAAGGCTGGCCAGGCGGTACTGATCACCGAAGCCATGAAGATGGAAACCGAAGTCCAGGCGGCCATCGCCGGCAAGGTCACCGCCATTCATGTGGCGAAGGGCGACCGGGTCAACCCGGGCGAGATCCTCGTCGAAATCGAAGGCTGATTCAAACAGCCTCGATGCAACGTTTTACCTCGGGGGAGCAGGTGCTCCCCTTTTTTTGCCCGTCAGAACATCATTCGCCATTGCCCCATCAGCGCACCGTTGCGATTGTCCTGGCCCGTTTCGCCGTTGTAGCTCAATCCCAGCGTATGGCGTGGCGAAACGTCCAGGTCCAGCCCTGCCTGCAGCAACGCGCTGTCACGGTCCAGTTCGACACCTTGGATGACATAGGTCTTGCCCCCACTAGCCAGGCGTTGATGAGAGCGACCCCTGACGTCGCCGTAGCGGTGCTTCCAGCCGACATCCAGGCGCGGCGTCAAGCTCATGCCGCGGTCAAACAGGAAGGGGCGGGCGAGGCGCAGGCCCAAGTCGCTGCTGAAATGCTCCTGGGTCTGGTCGTTGTACTGCAATGCAGCGTCCCCACCTTTTTCGGTATAGCCCTCGCGTTTGTAGCGTTGGTAGCCGACTTGGGCATAGGGTTCGATATTGAAACGAGCTATCTCCAAGTTGTAGCCGACTTGCCCAAAGGCTTGCTGGGTTATGGCGTCGTAGCGGCCCTTCAGACGATCCTTGAAGCCGTTGAACGCAACGTGGCGGTTGGTGCTGCCGTCATGATTGCCATGAACAAAACCCAGGCGCAGCGCCACCGGCCCGTCCTGACGCAAGGCGTACGCGCCGACCAGCCAGCTATCGAGTGCTCCGTCGAACTGGTGACTGTCCAGGCGTGTCTGGGTTTTGCTGCCGATGATGCCTAGTCGCCAATTGGGGCTGACAGCCCAGTCGGTTCCCAGCATCAGGCCCTTTGTCGAATGTTTGAGGGCATAGTCGCCCAGTTCCTTGGCGAGACTGCCGTTGCTGCCAATGGCCTGGACCCAGACCTGACCGTCGGAGTGCACGCTCTCCGGGTTTTTCTGGCCCATGGCCGAGAGCATTCCAGTACTGATCGGCGCGATGCTGCTCAAGGTGACATTGCCCAGGGCTGCGATGTCGTAGGCGCTCAGTTGGTCAATGGCGTCGGCGGCGGTGGCCTCGTTGGTGCCGAGCAGCGCGCTGATGGCCTTATTAGGTTTCGCGGCTGGCTTGGCGGCTTGCAACTGGGGGGTGGGTTTCGTTGCGGCGCTGTTGGTTTTTGATGGAATGGCGGGTGTGGGGGGCACGATCTTAGATTGGCTGGCGTCGGTCGCCGCCCTCATGTCGGTGCCGGGTGAGGCGGGGGTGGCTGTATGGTTTTTTTCGACTGACTTGGCGGCTTGTGACTGGGGGGTGGGTTTTAGTGCGT
>NZ_VDLV01000019.1 GCF_013608025.1 Pseudomonas brassicacearum subsp. neoaurantiaca
CGCCGGGAAATGGCAGGGCGGTTTGGGGTCAGTGCCGATATCGACGTTAAACCCAGTGGCGCCATCGCGAGCGAGCTCGCTCCCACAATGGATTTGCGCTGAACACAAAACTGATAAACGCCAAAAGGCCCCTGTGGGAGCGAGCTTGCTCGCGATGGCGATTCCAGCACCGCCACATCATCCAACCAAATGCCTGCGCCGATATTCATCCGGCGTGGTCCCCATCATCTTGCGAAACATGCTGATGAACGCCGAGGCGCTGCTGTAGCCCAGGTCCAGACCGATGGTTTCCACACTCTGGCCACGTTCGAGCAAGGCCAGTGCCTCGATGACTTTCAGACGCTGGCGCCATTCCACCAATGACATGCCCAGGTCCCGCTGGGCCCGGCGCATCAGCGTGCGCTCGGTGGTGTTGGCGGCGCGGGCCAGTTGCGGCAAGGAGCGCGGGTCGCTGGGGTTTGCCTCCAGAGCGCGCAACACAGGGCCCAGCAGCGGATCATCCGAGGAGGGCAGGTAGCTGCCGACGTGGGGCGCCTGCGTCAGCTTGTCCACCAGCACTTGCAACAAGCGCTGCTGTTCGGGCGTCTGGGGTTGGCTCGGCGGGTCGTTGCGCAGTTCTTCCAGCAACGCGCGGATCAGCGGGCTCAAGGTCAGCGCACAAGGTACGGCCGGCAACGCGCCGCACAGTTCGGCCGCCAGGTACAACGAACAATGACAGGCCTCGTGCCGATTGAAGCCAACATGTTCCATGTCCGGCGGCAGCCAGATGCCGTACTGCGGTGGCGCCAGGTAATGATGCTGGGCAATCTCGATTTCCATCACGCCGCTGTAGGAGTAGACGAACTCTCCCCAGGCATGCCGGTGCCGCGGGTAAGTGGCGTGGGCCGGCATGCAGGCGCTGCGGAAGAAAATCGGCGAAGGCAGGGCCGCATCGAACGGAGGAATCTTCAGGTGTTGGGCTGGAGGCTGCATATCGACCGCAATGGCGGATTACCGGGATGGCTTGTCGGGTAATCACTATATCCAGCAAAGGTGTCAGGCAGGCAATCCGTTCATCTTATTATTTCTGCCCAAAGGACCTTTGCCATGACCACCCGCCGCGCCCTGGATGGCCAGGTCAGTGCCCTGATGACTGGCCTCTGTGCCATCTGGGGTTTCCAGCAAGTCGCGATCAAGGCCGGCGCCGCCGACATGGCGCCAATGCTGCAACTGGGCGTGCGCTCGGCCATCGCCGCGGTACTGGTCTGGCTGTTGGTGCTGGCGCGCGGTGAACGCCTGTCCCTGGCCGACGGCAGTTGGCGCCCCGGCCTGTTGGTGGGGTTGTTGTTTGCCTTGGAGTTCGTGATGGTGGGTGAAGGCCTGCGCCATACGACGGCTTCGCACATGGTGATTTTCCTCTACACCGCACCGATGTTCGCCGCTCTCGGCCTGCACTGGAAACTGCCGAGTGAGCGTCTCAAGCCGGCGCAATGGCTGGGCATTGCCGTCGCATTCAGCGGGATCGTGGTGGCCTTCAGTGGCGGTTCGGGTGCGGCGAACGGCAGCTCGTTGCTCGGCGATGGCATGGGTTTGCTGGCCGGCGCGCTGTGGGGTGCAACCACGGTGACGGTACGCTGTTCACGGCTGACGGACTTGCCGGCCAGCCAGACGCTGCTCTATCAATTGGTGGGCGCCGGGGTACTGCTGATCGGCATGTCGGCAGCGCTGGGACAACTGACGATCAACCCCACGCCATCCCTGATTGCGAGTATGGCGTTCCAGGTGCTGCTGGTGTCTTTCGCCAGCTTCCTGATCTGGTTCTCCCTGTTGCGCCGGTACCTGGCTTCGCAACTGGGGGTGCTGTCGTTCATGACGCCACTGTTCGGCATCGGCTTTGGTGTCTGGTTGCTGGATGAACCGCTGGAGCCGAACTTTATCGTTGGCGCGGTGCTGGTGCTGGGCGGGATCTTGCTGGTCAGCGGCTACGGATGGTTTCGCCAGCGCTGGGGACGATGGCCGGTTTTGCGGCGGGAGTAACTGAACGAAGCGTAAAAAAGCCCACCCCTGTAAGCGCAGGGGTGGGCTTTTTGACTGAACTGTCTCGCCACTCAGTCAGATGCGGCTACTGTGGCGAGGGAGCTTGCTCCCGCTCGGTTGCGCAGCGACCGCAAGATCTTGGGTCTGCTGCGCAGTCCAGCGGGAGCAAGCTCCCTCGCCACAAAAGCTTTCCGCGCTGGAAGCTTGGATCAAACCTTGACGATCCAACCCGCTGGCGCTTCCACGTCGCCGGTCTGCACGCCCGTCAGCTCTTTGTAGAGCTTTTGGGTGATCGGGCCAACTTCGGTTTCGCTGTGGAAGACGTGCAGCTTGTCCTTGTAGCTGATGCCGCCAATCGGCGTGATCACCGCAGCGGTACCGCAGGCGCCGGCTTCCTTGAAATCCGACAGCTTGTCGATGTACACGTCGCCTTCGATCACTTCCAGGCCCAGGCGTGATTTCGCCAGTTCGATCAGCGACAGGCGGGTGATGCCTGGCAGGACCGACGGGGAGTTGGGGGTGATGAATTTGTCGTCGTGGGTGATGCCGAAGAAGTTGGCCGAGCCGACTTCTTCGATTTTCGAATGGGTCAGCGGGTCCAGGTAGATGCAGTCGGCGAAGCTGGCCTTCTTGGCCTGGGAACCGGGCATCAGGCTGGCGGCATAGTTGCCACCGACCTTGGCCGCGCCGGTGCCTTGTGGGGCCGCGCGGTCGAAGCTGGAGATCAGGAAATTGTGCGGGGTCAGGCCGCCCTTGAAGTAGGCACCGACCGGAATGCAGAAGATCGAGAAGATGAACTCGGGTGCGGTGCGCACGCCGATGTTGTCACCCACGCCGATCACGAACGGGCGCAGGTACAGCGCGCCGCCGGTGCCATAAGGCGGGATGAAGCGCTCGTTGGCGCGGACCACTTGTTTGCAGGCTTCGATGAACTGCTCGGTGTCGACGTGCGGCATCAGCAGGCGGGCGCAGCTACGCTGCATGCGGGCGGCGTTCTGGTCCGGGCGGAACAGGTTGATCGAACCGTCCTTGCAGCGATAGGCCTTCAGGCCTTCGAAGCACTGCTGACCGTAGTGCAGGGCAGTAGAGCCCTCGCTGATGTGCAGCACGTTGTCGTCGGTCAGGGTGCCCGTGTCCCAGGCGCCATCGCGCCAGTGCGACAGGTAGCGCTTGTCGGTCTTGATGTAGTCAAAGCCCAGTTTGTCCCAATTGATGCTCTCGTTACCCATGACACCCTCTATTTCCTGACAACCGTCGAAACGGTTCAAGGCTTCTGACGTTTTTGAATGGGAACAACAATACTTCATTCCGGGGGTGTTTCGCAGCTTGCTCGATAAGGAGCAGGAGATATTTCCTGCCGACTTCCCGTGGCGAGGGAGCTTGCTCCCGCTCGGCTGCGAAGCAGTCGTAACCCGTTAGACGCGGTGTGACTGAATAAACCCGTCGCCAGATTCAGGGCCGCTTCGCGGCCCAGCGGGAGCAAGCTCCCTCGCCACGGGGGTAGCACAAGCCTACAGATGCAACGCATGCCCCAACGCCCGCAACGCCGCTTCCTGCACGGCCTCGCCCAGCGTCGGGTGGGCGTGGATGGTGCCGGCGATGTCTTCCAGGCGCGCGCCCATTTCCAAGGATTGGCCGAACGCGGTGGACAGCTCCGACACCCCCACGCCAACGGCCTGCCAACCGATGATCAGGTGATTGTCCCGGCGCGCCACGACGCGGACGAAACCGCTTTTCGATTCCAGCGTCATCGCCCGGCCATTGGCGGCGAACGGGAAGCTTGAAACGATGCAGTCCAGGCCGGCAGCCTTGGCCTCGTCCGGCGTCTTGCCGACCACCACCAGTTCCGGATCGGTGAAGCACACCGCCGCGATGGCGGTCGGGTTGAACTCCCGGTGCTCG
This sequence comes from Pseudomonas brassicacearum subsp. neoaurantiaca, assembly GCF_013608025.1. Lineage (GTDB taxonomy): Bacteria > Pseudomonadota > Gammaproteobacteria > Pseudomonadales > Pseudomonadaceae > Aquipseudomonas. Next base: position 3,919 of record NZ_VDLV01000019.1, read on the forward strand.
CCGGCGATCAGCTCGGCGACCATTTCGCCCTGGGCCATGGCCCGGTGGGCGAGCATCGGTTCGCCGCTCAGGTCGCCGATGGCCCAGACATTGCGCATGCTGGTCTGGCAACGGTTGTCGATTTTCACCGCCGAACCGTTCATCTCCAAGCCCAGCGCCTCCAGGTTCCACCCTTGGGTGTTGGGTTTGCGCCCAACCGCCACCAGCACTCGGTCGGTGTCGAGGTTCAACGTGTCGCCATTGGGATCACGGACTTGCAAGGTGCTGGCCTGGGCATCGAAACCCTCGACGCTGTGCTTGAGGTACAGCTTCACCCCCAATTGCTTGAGCGCTTCATGCACCGGTTGGGTCAGCTCGCCGTCGTAGGCCGGCAGGATCCGTTCCTGGGCCTCGACCACGCTGACCTCGGCGCCGAGCTTGCGATAGGCAATGCCCAGCTCCAGGCCGATATAGCCGCCGCCGACTACCACCAGATGCTTGGGCACCGAGGTAGGCGCTAGGGCTTCGGTGGATGAGATAATCGGTCCACCTATCGGTAGCATCGGCAGGTTGACGCTTTTCGAGCCGGTGGCCAGCAGCAGGTGTTCGCACTGGATGCGCGTGTCGCCGACCTCGACGGTCTTGCCATCAATGACCTTGGCCCAGCCGTGAATGACCTGGACCTTGTGCTTCTTCAGCAACGCGGCGACGCCGGTGGTCAGGCGATCGACGATGCCGTCCTTCCACTCCACGCTCTTGCCGATGTCCAGGGTTGGCGCCGACACGTTGATACCCAAGGCCGAGCCTTGGCTGTGGTGACGCGTCTGGTGGAACTGCTCGGCGACGTGAATCAACGCCTTGGACGGGATGCAGCCGATGTTCAGGCAAGTACCGCCCAGCGCCTGGCCTTCCACCAGGATCGTCTCGATGCCCAGTTGGCCGGCGCGAATCGCCGCTACGTAACCGCCAGGGCCGCCGCCGATGATCAGTAGTTTGGTATTCAGAATCTGCATCGCCTACTCCACAAACAAAGTGGCAGGTTGTTCGAGCAAGCCACGCAGGGCCTGGATGAATTGCGCCGCGTCCATACCATCGACCACCCGATGATCGAAGGAACTGGAGAGGTTCATCATCTTGCGGATCACGATCTGGCCCTTGATCACCATAGGCCGCTCGACGATCTTGTTCACGCCGACGATCGCCACTTCCGGAAGGTTCAGCACCGGTGTGCTGACGATCCCGCCCAGCGCACCGAGGCTGGTCAGGGTGATGGTCGAGCCGGACAGCTCATCACGACTGGCCTTGCCATTGCGCGCCGCTGTGGCCAGGCGCGAGATTTCCGCCGCGCTGTCCCACAGGCTGCGAGCCTCAGCGTGACGCACCACCGGCACCATCAAGCCGACATCGCTCTGGGTCGCGACGCCGACATGCACCGCGCCGGAGCGATGGATGACCTGGGCTTCGTCGTCGTAGCGGGCATTCATCTGCGGGAAGTCGCGCAAGGCCACGACCAGCGCCCGGACCAGAAACGGCAGCAGGGTCAATTTGCCGCGACTGGCGCCGTGTTTTTCATTCAAGTGAACCCGCAATTCTTCCAGGGCCGTGACGTCGATTTCCTCGACGTAGCTGAAATGGGCGGCGCGCTGGGTAGCCTCCTGCATGCGCTGGGCGATCTTGCGGCGCATGCCGATTACCGGGATCTGCTGCTCGTCGTGGCGTTCGGCATAGCCCGAACCACCCTTGGCTTGTGCCAACGAACCCTGAGCGAGATAGGCTTCGAGGTCTTCATGCAGAATCCGCCCGGCGGGGCCGCTGCCCTGGACCAGGCGCAGTTGGATGCCGAGATCGAGCGCATGCTTGCGCACGGCCGGCGAGGCCAATGGGCGCTCGTCTGGATCCCGGGCCACGGGAGCCTGCGGGGCGCAGCGTGGTGCGGCGGTTTGTTCCACCACGGGTTCAGGCGTTGCCACTGGCGCTGGCTTTGGCAATTGCACCGCCGCAGTTGGAGCCGGTTGCGCCGACTCCTTCAAGTTGCCCGCGCCTTCCACTTCAATGCGGATCAGCTCGCTGCCCACCGCCATGACTTCACCGGGCTCGCCACCCAGGGCGATGACCCGGCCATGCACCGGCGAGGGGATGTCTACCATCGCCTTGTCTGTCATGACGTCGGCCAACACCTGGTCCTCGACCACCATGTCGCCAACCTTGACGTGCCACACCGACAGTTCAACTTCCGCGATGCCTTCGCCGATGTCCGGCATCTTGATAACGTGCGTGCCCATTCAGACCTCCATGACCCGTTTCAACGCCGCGCCCACACGGGACGGCCCTGGGAAATACGCCCACTCCTGCGCGTGCGGGTAGGGGGTGTCCCAACCGGTGACACGCTCGATGGGCGCTTCCAGGTGGTGGAAGCAATGTTCTTGCACCAGCGACACCAGCTCGGCACCAAAACCGCAGGTGCGGGTGGCTTCGTGGACGACCACGCAACGACCGGTTTTCTTCACCGATTTGACGATGGTCTCAAGGTCCAGCGGCCAGAGGCTGCGCAGGTCGATGACTTCGGCGTCGATGCCGGTTTCTTCGGCGGCGACTTGGGAGACGTAGACCGTGGTGCCGTAGGTGAGGATGGTCACGTCCTTGCCCGGACGGGTGATGGCGGCGACGTCCAGCGGCACGGTGTAGTAACCGTCCGGCACTTGCGCCTGCGGATGCTTGGACCACGGTGTTACAGGGCGGTCGTGGTGGCCATCGAACGGGCCGTTATACAGGCGCTTGGGTTCGAGGAAGATCACCGGGTCATCGTTTTCGATGGAGGCGATCAACAGGCCCTTGGCGTCGTAGGGGTTGGACGGCATGACGGTGCGCAGGCCGCAGACCTGGGTGAACATCGCCTCGATACTCTGGCTGTGGGTCTGGCCGCCATAGATGCCGCCGCCGCAGGGCATGCGCAAGGTCATCGGTGCGGTGAATTCGCCGGCCGAGCGATAACGCAGGCGCGCCGCTTCGGAAATGATCTGGTCCGACGCCGGGTAGACGTAGTCGGCGAACTGGATCTCGGCCACCGGCCGCAGCCCATAGGCGCCCATGCCCACCGCCACGCCGACGATGCCGCTTTCGGAAATCGGCGCGTCGAACACCCGCGAGGTGCCGTACTTGTTCTGCAGGCCTTCGGTGCAGCGGAACACGCCGCCGAAGTAACCGACGTCCTGGCCGAACACCACGACGTTATCGTCGCGCTCGAGCATCACGTCCATGGCCGAGCGCAGGGCCTGGATCATGGTCATGGTGGTAGTGGTCATGGCGGTGTCCAACGCAATATTGTTGTTGTGATCGTTCATGTCAGATCCCCAACTGCTGACGCTGGCGCTTCAAGTGCTCCGGCATCTCTTTGTAGACGTCTTCGAACATGGTCGCGGCGCTTGGAATCTGTCCGCCGGCGAGGGTGCCGTACTGCTCGGCTTCCTTCTGCGCGGCGATTACCTCGGCTTCGAGTTCGGCGGTGACTGCCGCATGTTCCTCTTCGGACCACTGGCCGATCTTCACCATGTGCTGTTTGAGGCGGGCAATCGGATCGCCCAGGGGGAAGTGGCTCCAGTCGTCGGCGGGGCGATATTTCGACGGATCGTCCGAGGTGGAGTGCGGGCCGGCGCGGTAGGTGACCCATTCGATCAGTGCCGGGCCGAGGTTGCGACGGGCACGTTCGGCGGCCCAGCGCGAGGCGGCGTAGACCGCCATGAAGTCGTTGCCATCCACGCGCAGCGAAGCGATGCCGCAGCCGACGCCACGTCCGGCGAAGGTCGTGGCTTCACCGCCGGCAATGGCCTGGAAGGTGGAAATCGCCCATTGGTTGTTGACCACGTTGAGGATCACCGGCGCCCGGTAGACGTGGGCGAAAGTAAGGGCGGTGTGGAAGTCCGATTCGGCGGTGGCGCCGTCACCGATCCAGGCCGAGGCGATCTTGGTGTCGCCCTTGATCGCGGAGGCCATGCCCCAGCCCACGCCTTGGATGAATTGCGTGGCGAGGTTGCCGGAAATGGTGAAGAAACCGGCGTCCTTGACCGAATACATGATTGGCAACTGCCGGCCCTTGAGCGGATCGCGCTCGTTGGACAGCAGTTGGCAGATCAGGTCCACCAGCGGCACCTCGCGGGCCATCAGGATGCTTTGCTGGCGGTAGGTGGGGAAGCACATGTCGTCGATGTTCAACGCCAGGGCCTGGGCACTGCCGATGGCTTCTTCGCCAAGGCTTTGCATGTAGAACGACATCTTTTTCTGACGCTGGGCGACCACCATGCGGTTGTCGTAGATGCGCGTCTTGAGCATGGCACGCATGCCTTTGCGCAGAATCTCGACAGGGATGTCCGCGGCCCAGTCGCCCAGGGCGTTGCCCTGGTCGTCGAGTACGCGGATCAGGCTACGGGCCAGGTCGGCGGTGTCGGCGGGTTCGACGTCGATGGGAGGTTTGCGCACCGTGCCGGCATCGGACAGATGCAGGTAGGAAAAGTCGGTCTTGCAGCCGGGACGGCCCGAGGGTTCGGGAACGTGCAGGCGTAGCGGTTCGTACGCTGGGTTCATGGCTTTCTACGCTCGATCTTGTGAATTTCTTGTAGTGGGCGCGCTAGCTGACGAATTTCCCTGGGTAGGTGGGAAATTGTCCTACAACAATCATAGGCTCGACGAAGAAGAATATTTTTCTCTCTTAACTTGCTGTTCGAATCATTTGCAGATAAAAAATCTGCACAACGATAAAAAACAGGGTTATTTGTCTCATGCGCAAATTGGATCGCACCGACATCGGCATTCTCAACAGCCTTCAGGAGAACGCCCGCATTACCAACGCCGATCTGGCGCGTTCGGTGAATCTGTCACCGACGCCGTGCTTCAACCGCGTCCGGGCGATGGAGGAATTGGGAGTGATCCGCGAGCAGGTCACGCTGCTGGATGCCGACTTGCTGGGGTTGCACGTCAACGTGTTTATCCATGTCAGCCTGGAGAAGCAGGTGGAGGAGGCGCTGCAACACTTCGAGGAGGCGATTTCCGACCGGCCGGAGGTGATGGAGTGCTATTTGATGGCCGGCGATCCGGATTATTTGATTCGCGTGCTGGTGCCGACGATCCAGTCGCTGGAGCGGTTCATGATGGATTTTTTGACCAAGGTCCCGGGCGTGGCGAACATCCGTTCCAGCTTTGCGCTCAAGCAGGTGCGCTACAAGACTGCGCTGCCGTTGCCGGCCAATGGGTTGACCTTGGGAACCTGAAAGTCAAAGGATCGCAGCCTTCGGCAGCTCCAGGGGATGGGTGGGTTCCTGATGGTGCATTGCCGCCTGACCTACCGATTTCGCGAGCAGGCTCGCTCCCACATGGGATTGTGCTTTGGTCGAGTTCTGCGATCACCGCCGAACCCTGTGGGAGCGAGCTTGCTCGCGAAGAGGCCATCAAATCCAACATCACTGCAAGCAGACCCACCTCTGTGGCGAGGGAGCTTGCTCCCGCTGGCTGCGCAGCAGCCCCAAGCTTCTAGAGCTGGTTGATCGGAATCTTCAAATAGGTCACGCCATTACCCTCGGCCGGCGGCAGATGTCCCGCCCGCACATTCACCTGAATCGCCGGCAATAGTAGCGTCGGCATGCCAAGCGTCTTGTCGCGCTGGGTCCGCATGGCCACGAACGCGGCTTCGTCGATGCCATCGTGAATGTGGATATTGCGCTGGCGCTGCTCTCCCACGGTGCTCATGCATTGGGGCTCGCGTACCTCCGGCGGATAGTCGTGGCAAACGTAGAGCCGCACGCCGGCAGGGAACGCCAGCAACTTGCGGATCGAGGCGTAGAGCTGGCGGGCATTGCCGCCAGGGAAGTCGCAGCGGGCGGTGCCCACGTCGGGCATGAACAGCGTGTCGCCCACCAGGATCACGTCGCCGTCGATCAGGTAGGCCATGTCCGCCGGGGTGTGTCCGGGCACGTGCAGAGCGGTGGCTTTCAGATTGCCGATCAGGAAGGACTCGTCGGCGGCGAACAGGTGGTCGAATTGCGAACCGTCCACGGCGAACTGCGGCTCCAGGTTGAACAGTGTCTTGAACACGTTCTGCACTTGGCCGATGGATTCGCCGATGGCGATCTTGCCGCCCAGTTCCCGACGCAAGTAAGGCGCGGCGGACAGGTGGTCGGCATGGGCATGGGTTTCCAGCAGCCATTGCACCGTAAGTTGATGTTCGCGCACAAAAGCGATCACCCGATCTGCCTGCGCGGTACCGCTGCGGCCCGAGGCCGGGTCGTAGTCGAGCACCGGATCGACCACCGCGCATTGCCCGCCATCGTGCTCGTAAACCACGTAGGTGTAAGTCTTTGAAGCGGGATCGAGAAAGCTTTGAATCTGCGCGGGCATGACAGCGGACCTGTGCGGGAAGAAGCGGTTGCTACGCTTGGGGTTTACAACATATGGTCCGCAGCTTAGTGAGGGCCAAGGCGTCCTGCAAATGCGATCGCACCTGCCAACAGGTGTGCGCGGCTTGAGAGAACCTGAATGTTACTGGCAAGTGTTTTTGGTGTGGTCATGGGCCTGGTCCTTGGCTTGACGGGGGCGGGCGGCGGGATTCTGGCCGTTCCGGCGTTGGTGTTGGGCCTGGGTTGGAGCATGACCCATGCTGCACCGGTGGCGTTGTTCGCCGTGGGCAGCGCGGCGGCGGTGGGCGCCATCGATGGGCTGCGCCATGGCCTGGTGCGTTACCGCGCGGCGTTATTGATTGCGCTGCTGGGCGCTGTGTTCTCGCCGGTGGGCATCTATTTCGCCCACCAGCTTCCGGAAAAAATCCTGATGATTCTGTTCAGCCTGCTGATGGTACTGGTGGCGGCGCGCATGCTGCGTCGTGAAACCGCGCAACCCGGCCCGAGCGATCATGGCGCGGCGAGTTGGGGCCAAAAGAACTGCATGCTCGATCGCCAGACCGGCCGCCTGGCCTGGACCGCACGCTGCACCGCCACGCTGTCGGCATTGGGCGCGGTGACGGGCATGGTCTCGGGGTTGCTGGGCGTGGGTGGCGGCTTCCTGATCGTACCGGCGTTCAAGCAACTCACTGACGTGCAGATGCGCGGGATTGTCGCCACCTCCTTGATGGTCATCAGCCTGATTTCGTTGATCGGCGTGGTCGGTGCGTTTCATGCCGGGGTGAGCATCGACCGGGTTGGGGCGGTGTTCATTGCGGCGAGCGTCGTCGGGATGTTCCTGGGGCGACGGTTCTCCGCGAAGGTACCGGCGCGGGCGTTGCAGGTTGGGTTTGCCGGGGTGTGCCTGGCGGTGGCGGTGTTTATGCTGGTGCGGGCGTAGCGATCTGGGCAGGGGGGCTTTTGTGGCGAGGGAGCTTGCTCCCGCTGGCCTGCGCAGCAGGCCCATACGGTCTTGAGCCAGGGCGTCTGCTTCGCAGCCGAGCGGGAGCAAGCTCCCTCGCCACGGGGATCGGCGCGCTTTACAACTCTCGGCACTGCATCGAAAACCCCAACGCAACCGATTGCCCTTGTTCCAGCAAACGCAACCCCGGCCGTCCTGGCAGGTGATGGGCATTGACCGGATGGCTCACCGGTTCGATGCAGAAGAAATCCAACCCCACGGGGCAGTACAACAGAAAATAATCGCTGCCGCTGGCGCGGCATTCCAATTCATAACCCAGGTCTGGTTGTTGGATCAGGCACCGTCCGTCCCAGCCGCCGAAGCCGTTGTCGACGAGGGTGTCCGGCAGTAGCTGCGCATGCTGGAAATCCCACTCCGAGGGAACGCCCCTCAGTTCGGTTGGCAGTTTTGAGGCGTCGCACATCCACACTTCGCTGGCGCAGGTTTGCAGGCGGGTACCGGCTGTGCGTGGGAAGTAGGGATGCAAACCCAACCCGTGCCAGGCAGCCTGTTCGGCCATATGCGTGACGTGCAGCGCCATCTGCAATTGGCCGCCACTCAAGCGGATCCGCAGGCTTGCGCAATAGGCGAAAGGGGTTTGGCTGTCGAGTTGCAGCAAGACTTCCTGGGCACTCTGCTCTGTCACTTGCCACGGTTGCTGCCAGGCGCTGCCATGGATCGGAAATGGATCGTTGGGGCTGTTGGCGTCCAGGGCGAGCCAGCCGCTTGGGCAATCGAAACCACCCTGGGCGATGCGGTTCGACCAGGGGATCAACGGGAAGCAGCCGAGTTTGCCCGGCAGGCCGTTCTCCACCGCTTGCGGCGCGGGCGGGCGTAGCAGGGGGGCACCGGTGCTGCGCAAGGTCCATTCAACGAGGCTGGCGCCCAGGTGTGGGGCCAGGGTGAGGCGGGTGAGTTCGTCTTCGAGATGGAGAAGAGGTGGTGTCATGGCGGTGTCTTTTTTGTAAGGGCTGAAAGCTTTTGTGGCGAGGGAGCTTGCTCCCGCTCGGCTGCACTGTAGGAGCTGCCGAGCGAAGCGAGGCTG
>NZ_VDLV01000020.1:0-211 GCF_013608025.1 Pseudomonas brassicacearum subsp. neoaurantiaca
TGGTGCACTCGACAGGATTCGAACCTGTGACCGCTCGGTTCGTAGCCGAGTACTCTATCCAGCTGAGCTACGAGTGCAAGTTGTGGTTTTATACCAGATCACAACTGGTTGAAGCCAAGTTATTTGCATCGCTGCAAGCAACTCTTAAATGGTGCACTCGACAGGATTCGAACCTGTGACCGCTCGGTTCGTAGCCGAGTACTCTATCCAG
>NZ_VDLV01000020.1:221-88500 GCF_013608025.1 Pseudomonas brassicacearum subsp. neoaurantiaca
CACTTTCGGTGTGGCGCGCATTCTACGGAGCAGCCCCTAAGCTGGCAAGCACTTTTTAAATTAATTTTTTCAGGCCTTCCAAAGGCTTAGCGAAGGGTTGGCCTATGGCGCCGCGAAGAGAATAATGCCCCCCTTTGTATAAAGGAGAGACTCACCCCATGTGGTTCAAGAACCTGCTTATCTATCGCCTGACCCAAGATCTGCCTGTTGATGCCGAGGCGTTGGAAACTGCACTGGCGAGCAAACTGGCGCGCCCCTGTGCAAGCCAGGAGTTGACCACGTACGGTTTCGTCGCGCCATTTGGCAAAGGCGAAGACGCACCCTTGGTGCACGTCAGCCAGGATTTCCTGTTGATCGCCGCACGCAAGGAAGAACGCATCCTGCCCGGCAGCGTTGTGCGTGACGCAGTCAAGGAAAAGGTCGAGGAAATCGAAGCCGAGCAAATGCGCAAGGTCTATAAAAAGGAACGGGACCAGATCAAGGATGAAATCATCCAGGCCTTCCTGCCTCGCGCGTTTATCCGTCGCTCGTCCACGTTCGCCGCCATCGCGCCGAAACAAGGCCTGATCCTGGTCAACTCCGCCAGCCCGAAACGCGCCGAAGACTTGCTCTCCACGCTGCGCGAAGTCATCGGCACGCTGCCTGTGCGTCCGCTCACCGTGAAGACCGCCCCGACCGCGATCATGACGGACTGGGTCAAGACGCAGAAAGCCGCCGACGATTTCTACGTGCTGGACGAATGTGAACTGCGCGATACCCATGAAGACGGTGGCATCGTGCGTTGCAAGCGTCAGGACCTGACCAGCGACGAAATCCAGCTGCACCTGAACACCGGCAAGGTGGTGACCCAGCTGTCGTTGGCGTGGCAGGACAAGTTGTCGTTCGTGCTCGACGACAAGATGGTGGTCAAGCGCCTGAAATTCGAAGATCTGCTGCAAGACCAGGCGGAGCAGGATGGCGGCGACGAAGCCCTCGGCCAGTTGGACGCCAGTTTCACCCTGATGATGCTGACGTTTGGCGAATTCCTGCCAGCGCTGGTTGAAGCACTGGGCGGGGAAGAGATTCCGCAGGGGATCTAAAAGGTAAAGGATTGCCCTTGTGGGAGCGAGCTTGCTCGCGATAGCGGTATGACAGCCACCGGGATGTTGACTGACATTCTGCTATCGCGAGCAAGCTCGCTCCCACATTAGTATTCGGTGTTCTTAATAATAAGGATCAGGCCATGCGTGCACTGGCTGCATTGAGCCGCTTTGTCGGCAATACGTTCGCTTATTGGGTGTTGTTCTTTGCGGTGCTGGCATTCATGCAACCGCAGTGGTTCGTCGACCTGAAGGTCGCCATCGTGCCCCTGCTGGGGCTGGTGATGTTCGGCATGGGCCTGGCACTCAAGCTGGAAGACTTCGCCGAAGTGGCGCGTCGTCCGGGACGCGTGGCCCTGGGCGTGATTGCTCAGTTCGTGATCATGCCGGGCACGGCGTGGTTGCTTTGCCAAGTGTTCAGCCTGCCGCCGGAAATCGCCGTCGGGGTGATTCTGGTGGGCTGCTGCCCGAGTGGTACGTCATCCAATGTCATGACCTGGCTCGCACGCGGAGACCTGGCCTTGGCCGTGGCAATTTCCGCCATCACCACCCTGCTCGCTCCTTTGCTGACCCCGGCACTGATCTGGCTGCTGGCTTCGGCCTGGCTGCCGGTGTCGTTCTCCGCGTTGTTCTGGTCGATCCTGCAAATCGTGCTGTTGCCTATTGCACTGGGCATCATTGCCCAGCGGCTATTGGGCGCGCGAGTTCGTCACGCTGTGGAAGTGCTGCCTCTGGTCTCGGTGGTCAGTATCGTGATTATCGTTGCCGCGGTGGTGGCGGCAAGCCAGGCGAAGATCGCCGAATCCGGCCTGTTGATCATGGCCATCGTCGTCCTGCACAACAGCTTCGGTTACCTGCTGGGATACTTCACCGGTCGACTGTTCGGATTGCCCTTGGCTCAGCGCAAGACCTTGTCCCTGGAAGTCGGCATGCAGAACTCCGGCCTGGGCGCGGCATTGGCCAGCGCACATTTTTCGCCCCTGGCGGCAGTGCCCAGCGCCTTGTTCAGCGTCTGGCACAATATTTCCGGGGCATTGCTCTCGACCTGGTTCCGCCGCATGAGCGAAAAACAGGACCGTGAGCAATTGGCCCGGCAGGCGGCGGACTGAACGAGCGACTTGATCAAACGGTCAGCATTGGGCATGCTTTTGCCCAATGCGGGGACGACCCCGCTGCTCCATTGGAGCTTCTTGTCCGGGGACGACCCCATCCATCGATGAGGTGCGTGATGTCCTGGATCATTCTGTTTTTTGCCGGCCTGTTCGAAGTCGGCTGGGCTGTTGGCCTGAAATACACCGACGGCTTCAGCCGCCCGCTCCCCACTGCACTGACCATTGCCGCCATGGCGATCAGCCTCGGCCTGCTCGGCCTTGCAATGAAGGAGTTGCCGCTGGGCACGGCCTACGCAATCTGGACCGGGGTCGGTGCCGTGGGCACGGTGATCGCCGGGATCATTCTGTTTGGCGAGTCGATGGCGCTGATCCGGTTGGCCAGCGTCGCGCTGATCGTTGCCGGGCTGATCGGGCTCAAGGTCAGCGCTTAAGCCACTACCGTCTTCGCGAGCAGGCTCGCTCCCACATCGACCGCGTGCAGTCTGTGGGAGCGAGCCTGCTCGCGAAGAGGCCAGCACTCTCGCCTATTATCTGACAGCCCCGCGCAGCTCCCCCACCAGCGCTTGCAACTTCGCAGGCTCAGCCGCCTCGACCGCCACCGCCGTCCCCGCCACCAGCGTCACCCGCGACCAGAACCGGCGGAACATCCCCTTGCTTGGATCGCGACTGAAGAAGCTCCCCCACAACCCTTGCAACGCCAGCGGGATCACCGGCACCGGTGTTTCCTGGAGGATGCGCGTCAAGCCACTCTTGAATTCATTGATCTCACCGTCGGCGGTCAGTTTTCCTTCAGGGAAAATGCACACCAGCTCACCGTCCTTCAAATACTGGGCGATGCGGCTGAAGGCTTTTTCGTAGATATGGATATCTTCCTGGCGCCCGGCAATCGGAATCGTCCCCGCAGTGCGGAAGATAAAGTTCAGCACCGGCAGGTTGTAGATTTTGTAGTACATGACAAAGCGAATCGGCCGACGCACCGCACCACCAATCAACAAGGCATCGACAAACGACACGTGATTGCACACCAGCAGCGCGGCGCCTTCGTCAGGAATCGCGTCCAGGTTGCGATGCTCCACGCGGTACATGGAGTGGCTGAGCAGCCAGATCATGAAACGCATGCTGAACTCTGGAACGATCTTGAAGATGTAGGCGTTGACGCCAATGTTAAGCAGGGACACCACCAGGAACAGCTGCGGAATCGACAGCTTGGCCAGGCTCAGCAGGACGATGGAAACGATCGCCGAGACCACCATGAACAGGGCGTTGAGAATGTTGTTGGCGGCGATGACCCGCGCCCGCTCGTTTTCCACGGTACGCGACTGGATCAGTGCATACAGCGGCACGATGTAGAAACCACCGAAGATGCCCAGGCCAAGAATATCGATCAGCACCAGCCAGGCGTGGCCGAACCCGAGGATCTGCAGCCAGCCGTGGCCGTCGACGCTGTCGGGGATTCCACCGGAATGCCACCACAGCAGCAGGCCGAACACGGTCAGCCCGAACGAACCGAACGGCACCAGGCCGATCTCGACTTTGCGCCCCGACAGCTTTTCGCAGAGCATCGACCCCAAGGCGATCCCCACCGAGAACACGGTAAGGATCAGCGTCACGACCGTTTCGTCGCCGTGCATCCACTCCTTGGCATAGGCGGGAATCTGCGTCAGGTAGATCGCCCCGACAAACCAGAACCAGGAGTTGCCAACGATGGAGCGGGACACCGCCGGCGTCTGCCCCAGGCCCAGTTTCAGCGTTGCCCAGGACTGGCTGAAAATATTCCAGTTCAAGCGCATCTGCGGCGAAGCGGCCGCCGCCCGTGGGATGCCGCGACTGGCCAGGTAACCCGCGACGGCAATGCCGACAATCGCCGCTGACACGACTGGCGCGTAGTGCGCCGACGACATCATGATCCCTGCGCCGATGGTGCCGGCGAGGATCGCCAGGAACGTTCCCATCTCCACCAGGCCATTACCGCCGACCAATTCATCCTCGCGCAGGGCCTGCGGCAGAATCGAATACTTCACCGGCCCGAACAGCGCCGAGTGGGTGCCCATGGCGAACAGCGCCACCAGCATCAGCCACAGATGATCGAAGAGGAACCCCAACGCGCCGACCGCCATGATCGCGATCTCGCCCAGCTTGATCAGGCGAATCAACGCATCCTTGGCGAATTTTTCTCCAAACTGGCCCGCCAATGCGGAGAACAGGAAGAACGGCAAGATGAACAAGAGCGCGCAGAGGTTGACCCAGATCGAGCGGTCACCCTCGATGGTCAGTTTGTAGAGGATGGCGAGAATCAGCGACTGCTTGAAAATGTTGTCGTTGAACGCGCCAAGGGACTGCGTAATGAAGAACGGCAGGAAGCGCCGCGTGCGAAGCAAATTGAACTGCGAAGGGTGACTCATCTTCCATGTTCCTGAGTGGCGTGGACGCTTATTGGAGTGACGCTTTTTCGATCCAGGCCACACATTACCTGTCTTTGCCGATTATTTCGCCAGCCCTGCAATGCATGGAGACACAAACAACTGGCCATGCCAGGCGCCGACCAGCGTGCGCCAGCCAACGATCAGCCACATCACTACCAGCAGCCCCACCAGCCCACAGCCGAACACACTGAAAAAAACCAGGCCCAGCAGGCTCGCAAGCTTCAAGGTCGTCAGCGCATACACGCCCAAGGGAAAGGTGAAGCCCCACCAGCCAAGGTTGAACGGGATACCTTCACGCAAATAGCGCGTGGTGATCAATAGCGCCATCAACATCCACCACAGACCGAAACCCCACAGGGTGATGCCGGCGATCAATCCCAGTCCTGAAGCAACCTCGCCGATGCCCGGCAAGCCATTGGCGGCGAAAATCACTGGCGCATCACCGCCCAGCAGCAACATGCCCAGGGCGCCGGTACCGATCGGACCAAGGGCCAGCCAGCTCGAAGCAGCCATGTTTTCGTGGGGCAGTTTATGCAGGGCCATGCGCAACAGCAGGATCGTCAGAATGCTGAACGCCACCGGTAGGGAAAATGCCCAGAGTACGTAGCTGGTGACCAACATCACCAATTGCGAATGCGCATCCGCAAGGTGCGGCGCCAGCAACCCACCGCTGGCGGCGGCCACTTCAGCAGCCACCACAGGCAACAGCCATACGGCCGTCATCTGGTCGATGCGGTGCTCCTGGCGGGTAAACATCAGGTACGGAATCAACACGCCACAGGCCAGCGACATCGCCACGTCGATCCACCACAAGACCTCGACCAGCGACAGAACGCCCTCCCCCCAGCGCGGTACGCCGAACAGCAGGAAACCGTTGATGATGGTTGCCAGCCCCATCGGAATCGTACCGAAAAACATCGACACGGTTGAGTGTCCGAAGATCCGCCGGGCCTCATCAAAGAAGAGCACCCAGCGAGCGGTGTAAAGCCCGGCGAACACTATGAACAGCAAAATGTTGAACAACCACAACCCTTCAGCCACCCGGTGCAAGCCCGGGGTTGCGCCTGGCAGCTGCGCCAGGGCCAGCGCCAGCACGCCCGTGCCCATGGTGGCGGCGAACCAGTTCGGAGTGAATTGCCGAACGGCTTCCAACGGCCTCGGCAGATGGCTCAAGGGGCGCAGGCGATTTGTTTCAGCACGGCACGTCATGGTCACTTCTCTCCTCGGATAAGGTGACGCCATGCTAGAGCCGAAAAGAATATCTATATAACGGGTAATTTCTCTATATCTAATCTGTTTTGCAGATATGACTTAGGAGCGAAGCCCATCAGCCAACGGTTTCGCGGGTTGGCGCAGCAAGCCTGCCAGCGCGCCGACCGCCATCAAGATCAGCACTGCACCGAAGCCATTGGTGGTCGGAATCAATCCGTAGAGGCGGGTCAGGTTCCCAGCCAGCAACGATGGCAAGCTGAACGCCAAGTAACTGAGCACATAAAACGCCGACATCAACCCCGCCCGTTCGTGAGGCAAGGCCAGCGGCATGATGCTGCGCAGTGCACCGAGGAATCCCGAACCGAAACCGCTGCCGGTAATCAGCGTGCCAACGAAGAACAACGGCAGGCTCGCCGTGTGCACGGCGATAAGCACCAAGGCCAGGCCAAGCACCAGCAGGCTGGCGCCAAGCCGCAGCATCATGTCCGCCGCGCGGTTACGCAGCATGTAGATCGACAACGCCCCCGTGAGCGTCAACACGGCGACCAGCGCACCGCCGATCAGGTTCGACGTCGAGCCGGTCGCGGCCCGAACCAGAGACGGCGCCAGGGACAGATAGAATCCACCGACCGCCCAGGCCGCCAGGTCCAAGGGCAATATCAGCCACAACGCGCGCCGCGCCTGGACTGGCACATGGAGGGTCGGACGCAGCGATCGCCACGCCCCGGGTTGTGGGCTGACGCTTTCCGCCAGGCGCCAGAGGTAAATGGCTTGGAGCGCGAACAAGCCCAGCAGAATCCAATAGGTCAGTTGCAACGGCATCGGCGCGAACTCCGCCAGCAGGCCACACCCCATCGCGCCACACGCCATGCCCAGCAAAGGCGCCACGCTGGTGATCAGCGGGCCTTGCTGGCGATCGAAGTCCAGCAGCGCGGCGCCCAGCACACTGGTGGCCATGCCGGTGGCGAAGCCTTGGATCAACCGCGCGCCGATCAACCAGGCGACACTCTCGGCATTGATAAACAGCAGCATCGCCAGCATGTTGAGCAGCAACGCGGCGAAGATCACCGGCCTGCGGCCGAGGTAGTCAGACAACGAGCCGACGACCAGCAAGGCCGTCAACAGACTGAACGCGTACACGCCGAAGATCAGTGTCAGGATCGCCGGGGAGAATTGCATGTGCTCCTGGTAGAGGTGGTACAACGGCGTCGGCGCGCTGGACGCCGCCAGGAAACCGAGCAGGGTGATCGCCAGAAATATCAGGCTGACGCGGGTCGAAGCTGGACGAGACATGGGCACGCTCCACAAGGACATTCATAAAAGCTAATTTTTTGCTTTTGCCGAGTGTGCTACCGGTGTGTGCTTAAAGCAAATTCTTTGTGTTAAGGTCCGACACATGGCTATCAAAGAAGGTTTACGCCCCGGTGGCAGAAGCGCCCGGGTCCAAGAGTCGATTCATTCGGCGGTGCGCGCCCTGCTCCAGGAGCAGGATCGCGCCACCCTGACCGTGCCGCAGATCGCTGCGCGCGCGGGGGTCACGCCGTCCACCATTTATCGGCGTTGGGGCGATTTGCCGGCGCTGCTGGCCGACGTCGCCATCGAGCGCATGCGCCCTGACGGCGAACCGGCCAATACCGGCAGCCTGCGCGGCGATTTGCGCGCCTGGGCCGAGCAATACCTGGACGAAATGACCTCCGAGCCCGGCCGCAACATGATGCGCGACATCCAGGCCTGCGCCACGCCGGGGTATTGCGTGGGCATTATCAGCGGCCAGTTGCAGATCATCCTGGACCGTTATCCCGATGAGCCGAATCCGGGGATAGAGCGACTGGTGAACGTGATCGTCGCGCCGACGGTGTTTCGCATTCTCTTCGCCACGGCGCCGTTGGAAGTTGAAGAGTTGTATCGGTTGGTGGATATGGCGCTGGATCGGTAAACCGCTTTCGCGAGCAGGCTCGCTCCCTCACTGGATGTATGCTTGGCGCATGGCTTGTGCGCACCGCAGCCCAAAATGTGGGAGCGAGCCTGCTCGCGAAGAGGCCCTTTCAAACACCCCATAACCCAGCGCTCGCGACACCCCGCCACGCCTCGACCTTGGTCGACACTGACGAACCCGAGCGGGCATGCGAGACTGTCTTGCCGGGTCCAAGCCCGGGCGTATTTGTCTGGGAGTTTCCATGTCGCTGTCCAGCGGGCTGATCGCCGTTGTCGCCCTGGCCTATATGGCCATCATGTTCGCCATCGCCTTCTACGGCGACCGACGCAGCACGCCGCTGCCGCCGCGCGTACGGGCGTGGGTCTATAGCCTGTCGCTGGCGGTGTATTGCACCAGTTGGACGTTCTTTGGCGCAGTGGGCCAGGCCGCCGAACAACTCTGGGCATTCCTGCCGATCTACCTCGGGCCGATCCTGCTGATGGTGCTGGCGCCGTGGGTCCTGCAGAAGATGGTGATGATCAGCAAGCAGGAGAACATCACCTCCATCGCCGACTTCATCGCCGCCCGCTATGGCAAATCCCAATCCCTGGCGGTGGTGGTGGCGCTGATCTGCCTGGTCGGCGTGCTGCCCTACATTGCCTTGCAGCTCAAGGGCATCGTGCTCGGGGTGAACCTGTTGATCGGCGCCGGTGCCGACGCCATGGGCACCCGCGCGCAGGACACGGCGTTGATTGTCTCGTTGATCCTGGCGCTGTTCACAATTGTCTTCGGCACCCGCAACCTCGACGCCACCGAGCACCACCGCGGCATGGTACTGGCGATTGCCTTTGAATCCCTGGTCAAGCTGTTCGCCTTCCTGGCGGTCGGCGCGTTCGTCACGTTCGGCCTTTATGACGGCTTCGATGACCTGTTCAACCAGGCGATGCTGGCCCCGCGACTGGAGCAGTACTGGAAAGAAACCATTAACTGGCCATCCATGGTGGTGCAGACCGGGGTGGCGATGATGGCGATCATCTGCCTGCCGCGACAATTCCACGTCACCGTGGTCGAGAACATCGAGCCCCAGGACCTGCGCCTGGCCAAATGGGTGTTCCCCGCCTACCTGGCCCTGGCCGCGCTGTTCGTGGTGCCGATTGCCCTCGCCGGGCAGATGATGCTGCCAAGCTCGGTATTGCCGGATTCGTTCGTCATCAGCCTGCCACTGGCCCAGGCCCACCCGGCGCTGGCGGTGCTGGCCTTTATCGGCGGCGCCTCGGCCGCCACCGGCATGGTGATCGTCGCGAGTGTCGCGCTGTCGACCATGGTCTCCAATGACATGTTGTTGCCCTGGTTGTTGCGCCGCAACAACGCCGAGCGCCCCTTCGAAGTGTTCCGCCAATGGATGCTGTCGGTGCGCCGGGTGAGCATTGTCGTGATCCTGTTGCTGGCCTATGTCAGCTATCGATTGCTGGGTTCGACGGCAAGCCTGGCGACCATTGGCCAGATCGCCTTCGCCGCCGTAACGCAACTGGCCCCCGCCATGCTCGGCGCGCTGTACTGGAAACAGGCAAACCGGCGCGGTGTGTTTGCCGGCCTCGCCATGGGGATATTCCTCTGGTTCTACACGCTGGTGCTGCCGATCGCCGCCCATAGCCTGGGCTGGTCGCTGGGCAGTTTTCCCGGCCTGGCCTGGCTGCATGGCAACCCGCTGAACCTGCCGATTACCCCGTTGACCCAAGGCGTTGTCCTGTCCTTGGCCGGCAATTTTATTTTGTTCGCCTGGGTCTCGGTCCTGTCGCGCACGCGCGTATCGGAGCATTGGCAGGCCGGGCGTTTCATTGGCCAGGAGATCAGCGCCCGACCCAATCCACGTTCCATGCTGGCGGTGCAGATCGATGACCTGTTGCAGTTGGCCGCTCGATTCGTCGGTGAAGAACGTGCGCGCCAGAGCTTCATTCGCTTTGCCTATCGCCAAGGCAAAGGCTTCAACCCGAGCCAGAACGCCGACAGCGAATGGATCGCCCACACCGAGCGCCTGTTGGCCGGCGTCCTGGGGGCCTCTTCGACGCGCGCGGTGGTGAAGGCGGCGATTGAAGGCCGAGAGATGCAACTGGAAGACGTCGTGCGGATCGCCGACGAAGCGTCCGAGGTGCTGCAATTCAACCGAGCACTGCTGCAAGGGGCCATTGAAAACATCACCCAAGGCATCAGCGTGGTTGATCAGTCCCTGCGGCTGGTGGCGTGGAACCGTCGGTACCTGGAATTGTTCAACTACCCCGACGGCTTGATCAGCGTCGGTCGGCCGATTGCCGACATCATCCGCTACAACGCCGAGCGCGGCCTCTGTGGCCCAGGCGAGGCGGAAGTCCACGTCGCCCGGCGCCTGCACTGGATGCGCCAGGGCCGCGCGCACACCTCGGAACGGCTGTTTCCCAACGGCCGGGTGATCGAGCTGATTGGCAACCCGATGCCCGGCGGCGGATTTGTCATGAGTTTCACCGACATCACCGCGTTCCGCGAAGCTGCCCAGGCCTTGACCGAAGCCAACGAAGGGCTGGAGCAACGGGTGGCCGAACGCACCCGCGAACTGTCGCAACTGAACCTGGCCCTGACCGAAGCCAAGAGCACGGCTGAATCCGCCTACCAATCCAAGACTCGTTTCCTCGCCGCCGTCAGCCATGACCTGATGCAACCGCTCAACGCCGCGCGACTGTTCTCCGCCGCGCTATCCCACCAGCACGACGGCTTGCCGAGCGAGGCCCGGCAGTTGGTCCAGCATCTGGACAGCTCATTGCGCTCGGCCGAGGACCTGATCACTGACCTGCTGGACATTTCCCGGCTGGAAAACGGCAAGATCAACCCCGACCGCAAGCCGTTCGCCCTCAACGATTTGTTCGACACCCTGGGCGCCGAATTCACGGTACTGGCCCAGGAGCAAGGCCTGAAGTTCCGGGTTCGCGGTTCGCGGCTGCGTGTCGACAGCGACATCAAGCTGCTGCGGCGCATTCTGCAGAACTTCCTCACCAACGCCTTCCGCTACGCCAAGGGACCGGTGCTACTGGGCGTGCGCCGCCGCGACGGTGAGCTGTGCCTGGAGGTCTGGGACCGTGGGCCGGGCATCGCCGAAGACAAACAGCAGGTGATTTTCGAAGAGTTCAAACGCCTCGACAGCCATCAGACCCGGGCCGAAAAAGGCCTCGGCCTGGGCCTGGCGATCGCCGATGGGTTGTGCCGCGTGCTCGGCCACACGTTGCGCGTACGCTCCTGGCCGGGGCGCGGCAGTGTGTTCAGTGTCAGCGTGCCGCTGGCCAGCACGCAAGCCGTGGCGCCCACTGCCGTGGTCGAACCCAACGGTCACTTGCCCAGCGGCGCGCAGGTGCTCTGCGTGGATAACGAGGACAGCATCCTGATCGGCATGGACAGCCTGCTGACCCGCTGGGGTTGCCGGGTGTGGACCGCGCGTAACCGCGAAGAATGCGAGCGCTGGCTTACCCAGGGTGGCCGCCCGCAACTGGCGCTGGTGGATTTTCATCTGGACGACGGCGAGACGGGCACTGAGCTGATGGCCTGGTTGCGCACGCGGATGGGCGAACCAGTGCCCGGGGTCGTAATCAGCGCCGACGGCCGGCCCGAGACCGTGGCCCAGGTGCATGCGGCGGGATTGGATTACTTGGCCAAGCCGGTTAAGCCGGCGGCGTTGAGGGCGTTGTTGAGCCGGCATTTGCCGTTGTAGCGCGGAACGCAATCCAGCGGTCAATCAAACCTGTGGCGAGGGGATTTAGCGAAACGTCGCACCGCCCCGCTCGGCTGCGCAGCAGTCGCAAATCGGCCACTGTGGTTCATCTGCTGAACCGCAGTGCCTGATCTTGGGGTTGCTGCGCAACCCAGCGGGGATAAATCCCCTCGCCACAGGGGGCAACCTAGGCGCTCGCATCAACCTTGTGAGGGGCCAGTCTCTTCAGGCAACCCATCCACATCCGCCATCGCGCGCTCGAGCAGCTCCGCCGGCAGGCTCTTGCTCGCCCGGGCGCCCAGCAGCTTCAGTTGTTCGCTGCGGCTGACCAGATTGCCGCGGCCTTCCGTCAACTTGTTGCGCGCCGCGGCGTAGGCTTTGTCCAACTGCTGCAAGCGGCTGCCGATTTCGTCCAAGTCTTGGATAAACAGGACGAACTTGTCATACAGCCACCCCGCCCGCTCGGCAATTTCCCGGGCGTTCTGGCTCTGGCGTTCCTGTTTCCACAGGCTGTCGATCACCCGCAAGGTCGCCAACAGCGTAGTCGGGCTGACGATCACGATATTGCGATCGAAGGCTTCCTGGAACAGATTCGGCTCGGCCTGCAGGGCAGCGGAAAACGCCGCTTCGATCGGCACGAACAGCAACACGAAATCCAGGCTGTGCAAACCGTCCAGGCGCTTGTAGTCCTTGCCGGCCAAGCCTTTGACGTGGGCTCGCAACGACACCACGTGTTGTTTGAGGGCGAGTTGGCCGATGGCATTGTCCTCCGCTGCCACGTATTGCTGGTAAGCCGTCAGGCTGACTTTTGAATCGACAACGACTTGCTTGTCGCCGGGCAGGTAGATCAACACGTCTGGCTGGAAACGTTCACCATCCGGGCCCTTGAGGCTGACTTGGGTCTGGTATTCGCGGCCCTTCTCCAGGCCGGCATGTTCCAGGACACGCTCCAAAATCAATTCGCCCCAGTTGCCCTGGGTTTTCTGGCCCTTCAGGGCGCGGGTGAGGTTGGTGGCTTCATCGCTCAGGCGCAGGTTCAGTTGTTGCAGCCGCTCCAGCTCCTTGCCCAGGGAGAATCGCTCCCGCGCCTCGGCCTGATAGCTTTCTTCGACGCGTTTTTCGAAGGACTGGATGCGCTCCTTCAGTGGATCGAGCAATTGCCCGAGGCGCTGCTGGCTGGTTTCGGCGAAGCGCTGTTCGCGCTCATCGAAGATTTTCCCTGCCAACTCGGCGAACTGGGCGCGCAATGCGTCTCGCGAGCCTTGCAGGTCGTCCAGGCGTTGCTGATGGCTTTCCTGCTGCTCGCGCAATTCGGCATGCAACGAGGCCGCCTGGGCATCGAGGCGGCGCAGTTCCGCTTCTTTATTGGCACGCTCCAGGTTCCAGGCATGCGCCGCGTCCCTGGCGTTGTCGCGTTCGATCTGCAGCAACTCGACCTCGCGACACGCGGCGGCGAGCTCGGCCTGCTTGGCGGCGTTGGCCTGGCTCAGATCACTGATTTCGTCGCGGCAGGCATCGAGCTGGGCGTTCAAGCCGTCGTGGGCCATGTGGACGGTGGCCAGGCGTTCCTCCAGCAGCGCCAGTTCGGTCTGTGCCGTACTGGCTTGGCGTTGCAGGTGCCAGGCCAATGCCAGCAGCGGCACCGCTGCGCCTGCCAGGCCGAGCAGCAGGCTGGTCAAATCCATCGCCATGACAATTCCCGCACAAGAAATAAAGGCCGAAGGTTAACCAAGCCGCCAAGCGTTGCCCAGCTCAGTCTTCAATTTCGCCCAATGCCTGGCGGGCACGGTAATCGCCTGCCCGCGCGGCTTGGCGCAGCAAATCCTGGCCAATGCGGCGATCGCGTGCATTGCCACATTCGCGGCACATCAACTGGCCGAGGCGACTTTGCGCGGCCACCACGCCTTCCCGGGCCGGTTGCTTGAGCAGGCGGCCGGCCAAGTGCTTGACGCTAGGGCGTTCGCCCAGGCGCGGACTGTCCAGCAGCCACTCGGCGACGCGCATCGATATGCGTTTGGGTTGGGTAACACCGGAGGGTACGGAGGTAACAGGATTTGATACGGAGCGAAACTTCATAACGCACTACGGGACAGATCGGAAGGCGCGCCACTCTACTCCTTTTTTCGTACGGGTAAAGTCGAAAAAATCCAGCACGCCCGTCCTAGAGCAAGCGCGCGGGACAATCCACAGAAGCTGTGGATAACTCAGTGGACAACCCACCTTGAACCCGCCGCAAGCCCTGTGGAACGGGGCCTGCGCTCAAACTGACGATTTTTTCACCAGTAAAAAAAAGCGATGTTTTTCATTGACTTAAATTTTGGATACAGGCACCTACCCCCGAATGTTTCAACGTGACAGTTAGGTGACAACTCGGCGCACCGGTGTGTACAAGTAACATCCGAACGGTTATATCGCCGCGTTTTTTTGGCTCATCAGGGCTTGCATCCTGTGGACAAATCTGATCAATGAAGGCAAACCGCCATCCGCCGGTCGTCGGCGGGACTGACTCTTTTTTGATCAACGCCCTTCCCTTCACCGATTCGATCCGTTAGTATCCGCGGCGTTAGTACCAAGCTGAAAGTCAATTCCGGGTCGGAAACATCTCTGCGGTCAGCCATCCCCCAAGGGAAGCCTCACCGAAAAAAGAGACCGGCCTCCTCGATGGTTTCCAGGTAACCCTTGCAGCGACACGTTTTCGTACGAATGCGAAGCGCGACGCCAGGCTCATTACTCTGACCGAACCAACCTGCAAAATTGATCAGGATCTTCACCCTGGGCCCAGAACCTTTGCCCTTGCCGTGTTGCCTGCCCTCCTAAGTACCTACCTGCCAGCCCAAGCGCGCCTTTTTATAGCGCTCAAACTGGCTGCTTTGTTCCAGTCGGGTTCTTCGTTCGACCAATGGTGGTCGACGTTACTGGAACGTTTTAACGCTGCACGGTTCTTAACCGTGTCATTTGCAGGAACACCCATAACATGTCTAATCAAATCCATACACAGGATGCCATTCGCACCCTAACCAACGCTTTTGCTCCAATGAACTGCCTGATCATGGCCGCTCGCAAAGGCTGCTTCAGCTTCACGTTGGTCAACGAACACGGTATCGCTCGTCACAGCGAACGCTTGTATCCCGACCAGTACTCCAGCGCAGAACCGCTGCAGGCCGTGATCGAGCGTACCCGTCAGGCACTGGTTGCCTGAGACGCCGAAGCGCTGAAACCCAAAGGCCCCGCCCTGAAAGCGGGGCTTTTTATTGCCCGGCGTTTCTCGATAAAGCGCAACGGCTTAAGTACGTATGGCTATAACGGTCATAACCGTTCGGCGAACATGGTTTAAAAACAGGCCTTTACAGCGCAGATATGACACTACACTTCAACTCGAGCGGCATGATCCGCTTCGGCGGAGCCTGAACCGATCCACCCGCTGCCAAGCCCATACTTCAGGCTTCGCCCATTTTCCCGATCCGAGGGTTTTATGGGTATCGCTGCCAGCGAACTGTGTCGATATGTGATCCGCCCGACGCTCCTTTACCTGGGGAGCCACAGCACCACGGCGGAAGCCTTGCTATTGGGGATCGCCGCCAGCCAGTCGGGCTTGGGCGCCGCCTTGCATGATCGTCGCGGACATGGCTTGTACCGCATCACCGAACCTCGCCATCGAGCCCTTTGGGACGACTACCTCGCCCTTGACCCGGAACGGGCCAGCCTGGTGCGCGGCCTGGCGAGCCAGCACGCTTTCCTCAGCGGCCCTCATCTGGAACTAACCGTCAACCTGCGCTACGCCACGGCCATCGCCTGGTTATTGGTGGAAGAACACGCCACCCCGCTCCCCAACGCCGACGATCTTCTGGGCATGGCCCGGATCTGGCGCCAGGTTTTCCACCCTCCAGGCCGCCTAAGGGACTTTACCTGCGCCTGGCAAAATTGTGTTTCACCTGTGAATCAGGTCGCCTGCTGAATGGAAAAATGGAAACTTCCTACAAATGTCATGAATTTGGTCGGATTGTCCTACAAAACCCCTCTAAAACAAGCGATACAAGCTATAGCGCTTGCACGAAAATGTTGGTAATTTTCGCCTCGGTGATCACCTGGAGTTCTAACAATGAAAAAAATGATGCTCAAAACCACCCTTGGCCTTGCCGTAACCTTGGCATCCACCCAACTCTTTGCCAGTGGCTTTGCCTTGAACGAACAAAGCATCAGTGGCATGGGCACTGGCTTCGCGGGTCGTTCTTCTTCTGCCGATGATGCAAGCACCGTGTTCGGCAACCCTGCCGGCATGTCGCGCCTCAAGCGTCAACAAGTCACCGGCGGTTTCGCTGCCATCGACGCCTCCACCGATATCAACGATGCCAGCGGCAGCCGCTCCGGCACCAACGATGGCGACATGGTTCCGCTCACCGGTGTTCCGATGGGCTACTACGTCAAGCCAATCGATGATCAGTGGGCATTCGGCCTGGGCGTCTACGCGCCGTTCGGCCTGATCACCGACTATGAAAACAGCTTCCAGGGCCGCAACTTCGGCAGCAAGAGCGTAGTGAAGGTCGTGACCTTCCAGCCAACCGTCAGCTATGCCTTCAATGACAAGGTATCGATCGGTTTCGGCCCGACCATCAACCGGATTTCGGGTTCGTTGGAGTCGGCACTGGATGTACCGGGCCTGTCTACCAACGGCAATGTAAAGATCAAAGGCGATGATATCGGCTACGGCTACAACATCGGTCTCTTGGTACAGGCGACCGATACCACCCGTGTTGGCCTGACGTATCACTCCAAAGTCAAATACAAGCTGGAAGGCCATACTGAAGTGAACCCGGGTGGCACTCCCGTTTTCCCAGGCCTTCTGGTAGATGGGCGCTACGACGCCTCGCTGGACATCACCACGCCTGAGTCGGTGGACTTTTCCGTCACCCAGGAAATCAACGATGCCTGGACCGTCTACGCCGGCAGCACCTGGACTCGCTGGAGCCGCCTGAAAGACATCACCGTGAACAATGACGTCACGGGCGGCGGCGCATTGAACCCAACCCTCTTCGGCACCATCACCGAAGAACAGAACTGGCACGACACCTGGGCCTACGCCATCGGTACCTCCTACCAGCTGAACAAGCAGTGGGTACTGCGCACCGGCCTGTCCTTCGACCAGTCGCCGACCAACAACACCGACCGCTCGCCACGTATCCCTACCGGTGACCGGACCATCTTCAGCCTCGGTGCCGGCTGGAGCCCAACCGAAGACCTGACCATCGACGTGGCTTATTCCTACCTCAAGGAAGAAAAAGTCAACGTCAACAGGACCAATGCCTTGGGTCAGGCCTACAGCGCTGAATACGAAAACAGCGCCAACGGCTTCGGTGTCGGTGCGACCTACCGCTTCTGATGATTCACGGCGAGGTTGAACACCTCCCCCGTTGAAGCGAAAAAAGCCCCGTTCTCTGCAAAGAGGCGGGGCTTTTTCGCGACTGGTGGTCAGGGCTTGGAAGCGATGGCCGCCTCTACCGCCTTGATGAAATCAGGATCATCTGGCTTGATCCGGCTGGAAAAACTGCCGACCACCTTGCCCTGACGGTCGACCACGTATTTATAGAAATTCCATTTCGGCGCGCTGGATTGTTCAGCCAAGTGCTTGAACAACGGTATGGCGTCCGCGCCTCGCACCGGTTGCGGCTCGGTCATAGTGAACGTCACGCCATAATTGACGTAGCAGACCTTGGCGGTCTCCGCCCCATCCTTGGATTCCTGCTTGAAATCATTGGACGGTACGCCCAGCACTTCCAGCCCTTCGCCTTTGTAACGCTGGTTCAGGGCTTCAAGCCCTTTGAACTGTGGCGCGAACCCACAGAAGCTGGCGGTGTTGACCACCACCAACGGCTTGCCGGCGAAGCGCTGGCAAAGATCGATGGTTTCCTTGGCCCGCAATTTGGGTAATTTGCCTTCCAGCAACGGCGGGCAATCAGCCGCCCACACTTGCCCGGCCACAGCGAGCAACAGGGCGGGAACAGCAAGCCAGCGCATCAGCATGTCGGATTTTCCTTGTAAGCCTGTCAGACCAAGACGTTACCCCGCCATGCCCAGCGCCGTCCACACGTCAGCAGTTGCCCATGCCAAGCTGCATCAAGGCCAATCCGCCCTGGTGCCAGCCCCACCAGGCGAACGCCAGCAACAGAGCGGCGCCGGCCACAATCAACCTTGGGCCAACGCGACTCATGCCGCACCGACCTGGGCTTGCAGGCGTGCCACCGGGCGCTCATGCACCGGCCAGTTCAATGCCGCCGCCAGCAGGCTGAGCAGAATCGAGACTTGCCAGATCAAGTCATAACTGCCGGTCCGGTCGTATACCACCCCGCCCAGCCAGCCGCCCAGGAACGAACCCAACTGGTGGAACAGAAACACAATCCCACCCAGCATCGAGAGATTTCGTACACCGAACAACGTGGCGACCGTTCCGTTGGTCAGCGGCACCGTCGACAACCACAGCAAACCCATCGCCATGCCGAACAGATAGGCCGTGGTGGTCGTTACGGGCAGCCACAGGAACAAGCCGATCACCACCGCACGCACCAGATACAGACCAGTGAGCAGGCGCGGCTTGGACATGCGCCCGCCCAACCAGCCGGCGGTGTAGGTGCCGAAGATATTGAACAGCCCGACCAGCGCCAACACGGTGGTGCCAACGCTGGCCGGCAGGTGTTGGTCCACCAGATAGGCCGGCAGGTGCACGCCAATGAACACCACCTGGAAACCGCAGACAAAAAAGCCGACCGCCAGCAACCAGAAACCAGAATGACTGCACGCCTCGCGCAGCGCCTCGGACAAGGTCTGTTCGTTGCCGCTCAGTGGCGCCGGCGCATCCTTGAGCATACTGACCAACGGCACGATCAATGCCACCAGCAATCCCAGTGCCAGCAACGCGGCGGACCAGCCGAGCCAGCCGATCAGGCCCAGCGTGCCGGGCAGCATGGCGAATTGGCCGAAAGAGCCGGCCGCACTGGCGATGCCCATGCCCATGCTGCGCTTTTCCGCAGGGACGGCCCGCCCGACCACGCCAAGAATCACCGAGAACGAAGTGCCGGACAGGCCAATGCCGATCAACAGCCCGGCGCTCAACGACAGCGACCAGGGCGAGTCGGCCATGCCCATGAAGACCAGGCCAAGTGCGTAGAGAACGCCACCGATCAACACCACTTTCGCCGCACCGAAGCGGTCGGCCAGTGCGCCAGTAAAAGGCTGCGCCAGGCCCCAGATCAGGTTCTGCAAGGCAATGGCGAAGGCAAACACCTCGCGCCCCCAGCCGAATTCGGCGCTCATCGGCGCCAGGAACAGCCCGAAGCCATGCCGCACGCCCAGGGATAACGCCAGAATCAGCGCACTGCCCACCAGGACCCAACCACAGGTACGCCACATCGATGTCATTCTTATTCTCCGGTCGCGGGTATATACCCACTTATCATCGGACGAACCGGCATCACGCCAGTTCATCCAGCAAGGCCAGCAAGGTCGCGCGTTTTTCAGCGCCGAGCTTGTCGATCAATTTCTGTTGTGCCGCTTCCCAGGCCGGCAACGCCGCCGCCAACCGGGCATTTCCTGCCTCGGTGAGCACGACGATACGGTTGCGCAGATCGTCGCCCTCAGCCAGCTTCACCAACCCCTCGCCTTCCAGCACTCGCAGGTTGCGCCCGAGGGTGCTGCGGTCCAGGCCCATGGCCTCGGCCAGGGAGGAAATGCTCGGCTGGTCCAGGCGCGCCAGGTTATTGAGCAAAGAATACTGGGCAACGTTGATCCCGAAGCCGTCGAGAGCGCCGTCGTAATACCTGCTGACGCCACGGGCGGCGCGACGCAGGTTGATGCACAGACATTGGGAAGGAAGCATGATGCGTGTATATACCCGCGACTAAATGAATGCAAATTTAAATCAGCGCTGGCCCGTCGGCAACGTGCACATTCAGCTAAAACCCAGCGCCACCAGAACGACCATTTCCAACAGCTCCAGCAAGGCGCCGGCGGTGTCGCCGGTGCATCCCTGCAGCCTGCGCAGCATTGTTTGCCGCAAGCCGATGAAGACCAACGCGGCGACCGCCAACGCCCACAACCCTGCCCAGCCCATCACCAGCACGCAACCCAGCGCGCCGGCCGCCAGCACCTGCCAACCCGAGCGGCGCGGCAGGTGATCGGCCAGCGCCTGGCCCAGGCCGCCGGCACGCACATACGGCGTGGTGAGGAACAAACCCAGCAAGGCGCCACGCCCCAACATCGGCACGATGAGCAAGGCCAGCGCATGCCCTTGCTCGATCAGCGCCACCAGCGCGGTCCATTTGAGCAGCAACACCAGCACCAGCGTGATCACAGCGATCGGCCCGCTGCGCGGATCCTTCATGATCAGCAGCGTGCGCTCGCGATCGCCGAAGCCGCCGAGCCAGGCATCAGCGCTGTCGGCTAGGCCATCCAGGTGCAACCCGCCGCTGAGCAGCACCCATGCCGCCAGCAGCAATGCGGCATGCAGCAACACGGGCGCGCCCGACAAGAGCGCATCGAGCAAGCACAGCAGACCACCGAACAACAGCCCCACCAAGGGATAGAACAACAACGAACGACCCAATTGTTCAGGCTCGGGCATACCAGGCAGGCGAACCGGCAAGCTGCTGAGAAATTGCAGGGCGATCCAAAACGGCAACATGCTCAAACCGCCTCTTCGAGCACGGGACCGGACGACACGCTCAGGGAAAACAGCGCTCCATGGCCGACTTCGACATTCAACAACTGCTCGCGAGGCAAGCCGCGAGCCCTGGCCAGCAGCAAGCGCATCACACCGCCATGACTGACCAGCAGGACGCGCTGCCCGGCATGCGCCATGTGCAAGCGCTCGACCGCTGCCAGGACCCGCGCCGAAAACGCCAGCACCGGCTCACCGTCGGGCGGGGTAAAGGCATAAGGATCGGCCCAGAAGCGACCAAGGCCATCGGCGTCGGTCTCCATCAACGCCGCCGCGCTGCGACCTTCCCAGGCGCCGAAATGCAACTCTTGCAAGTCTTTGTCCTGATGCACCGGAACACCCAGCCGTGCGCCAAGTTGTTCGGCGAAACGCGCGCAGCGTTGCAACGGCGAGCACACCAGGCGATCCCATGGCCCGCCTTGCGCCACCGCCGCGTGCATCTGCTCCCAGCCCCTGGCTGTCAAGGCGTCGTCGAGGCTGCCGCGCAACCCGCCGCCCAGTTCGGTTTCGCCGTGACGCAGCAGGTCCAGGCGCAAGGTCATGCCGGACGATCCGCCACGGCCGCTTCGGCAAACGTCGCCATCTGCCCATGGACGTCACAGGCCAGGCGTAGCAGCGGCACCGCCAACGCCGCGCCACTGCCCTCGCCCAGGCGCAAGCCCAGGTCCAGCAGCGGTTCCGCACCGAGGGTTTCCAACACGTGCTTGTGGCCTGGCTCGGCGCCGCGATGACCGAACAGCAGCCATGGACGGCATTCAGGATTGAGTCGCACCGCCACCAGCGCCGCAACGCTGCAAATGAAGCCATCCACCAGCACGGCGACGCCTTGCTGGGCACAGGCCAGATAAGCCCCAGTCAACGCGGCGATTTCAAAGCCACCGAGGTTGAACAACGTCTGCAACGGGTCGTTGCCTTGGGCACTGTGCAGCGCCAGGGCGCGCTCGATGACGATGGCCTTGCGGCTGACCCCCGCCGCATCCAACCCCGTCCCTGGCCCGACCAGATGCGCCACCGGACAATCGAGCAAGGCACAGGCCAGCGCGCTGGCGGCCGTGGTATTACCGATGCCCATCTCGCCGCCAATGAACAATTGCGTCCCGCCCGCCACGGCACGCATCACACTGTCGCGCCCGGCTTGCAGGGCCTGTTCGCCCTGATCCAGGGTCATCGCCGGCCCCTGGACGAAGTTCGCGGTGCCAGGGCCAAGGTTCAAATGGCGCACGCCGGGCAAGTCCAGCGAAGGCGTCACGGTGCCCAGGTCAACCACTTCGAGCGAAGCATTCAGTTGCCGTGCGAGCACGCTGATGGCCGCGCCGCCGCTGACGAAGTTGAGCAGCATTTGCCCGGTGACTTCCTGGGGATACGCCGAGACCCCTTCGGCCACGACGCCATGATCACCGGCAAAAATGGCGATCCAGAGCCGATCCAGGCTCGGCTTGAGCTGCCCTTGCAGGCCCGCGAGTTGCACCGCCACCGATTCCAGGCGGCCGAGGGAGCCGGCCGGTTTGGTCAGCTGTTGCTGACGGGCCGCAGCCTGCTCCAGCGCCAGCGTATCAACGGGCTTGCATGGGTCCAGCCACCAGCGATGATTCATAACGCAATTCCTTTAAGGGTCAGGGGCAAGCCGGCGACGGTCAGCACGACGCGCTGACAACGTTCGGCCAGGGCTTGATGCAGCCAACCGGCTTCATCGACGTAACGACGGGTCAGCTCGCCCAGCGGCACGACGCCCATGCCGGTTTCGTTGCTGACGAAAATGACTTCACCTGGGAGTGCGCTGATGCAGTCCAGCAGCGCTTCACGCTCGGCGATCAACCGTTCGGGATCGTCGAGCATCAGCAAGTTGGTCAGCCACAGGGTCAGGCAGTCCACCAGCAGGCATCGTTCGGTTGCGGCGTTTTCTTGCAGCACCCGCGCCAGCGCCAACGGTTCCTCCACCAGCGCCCATTCGGCCGGACGGCGGGCGCGGTGCTGGGCGACACGCTGGTTCATCTCGCCGTCGAGGGGTTGGCTGGTGGCGATGTAGGTCACCGGTAATTGTGTTTCTGTCGCGAGTTTTTCGGCCAGGCGACTCTTGCCGGAGCGGGCGCCGCCCAAGATCAATTGGAGCATGGGGTATTACCTTTTATTCGGCGTATGGCGACTGTCGTCATCGCGAGCAAGCTCGCTCCCACAGTTTGAAATGCATTCCCTTGTGGGAGCGAGCTTGCTCGCGATGAGGCCAGCCTAGCCAACCTAGATCCCACAGAGTTCACGCAGCAACCCGGTATCGAGATGCCGCTCCACCAGGTCCGCCAACCGTTCGATATCTCGCTCGCGCAAGCCGTGGTAATCCACCGCCTGTACGTCCTCCAGACCCGACCAACGCAGCAACGCGCTGCTGGCCGCCGGCGATTCAAACAGCCCGTGCAGATAAGTCCCGACAATCTGCCCGTCCAGGCTCCGAGCGCCATCGCAACGGCCGTCATCGAGATGCACCGCAGCATGTTCCAGAGCGGGGCCGACGGTCACGCCCGCGTGGATCTCGTAGCCGCTGACCTCGGCGTCTTCCAAAGCCAGCCGCCCGCAAACATTGCGCAATTGCTTCTCGCGTTCCAGAGTCGTTTCGAAATCCAACAGGCCCAGCCCGGCACTGGAGCCCGCCGCGCCTTCCAGGCCGAGCGGGTCATGGACGTGCTGGCCAAGCATCTGCAGACCGCCACAAATGCCCAGTAACCTGCCGCCGTAGCGCAGGTGTCGAGCGATCGCCGTTTCCCAGCCGTTGGCTCGGAGAAAGGCCAAGTCGCTGCGCACACTTTTGGAACCGGGCAGGATGATCAAGTCGGCTGGCGGGATGGCCTGGCCGGGACCGATGAATTGCAAATCGACTTGTGGATGCAGGCGCAGCGGGTCGAAATCGGTGTGGTTGCTGATGCGTGGCAGGACCGGCACCACCACCTTGAGCACCTGTTCGGCTTTGTCGGCCTGACGCTGGTCGAGGCCATCCTCGGCCTCCAGATGCAAGTCCATGACATAGGGCAGCACGCCGATCACCGGTTTGCCGGTGCGCGCTTCCAGCCAATCCAGGCCGGGCTGCAGCAAAGCAAGGTCGCCGCGGAAACGGTTGATGATGAAGCCTTTGACACGCGCCTGTTCGCTGGGCGAAAGCAGTTCCAGGGTGCCGACCAGATGGGCGAACACACCACCACGGTTGATGTCGGCGATCAACAACACCGGGCAGTCGACCGCCTCGGCGAAGCCCATGTTGGCGATATCTCCAGCCCGCAGATTGATCTCCGCCGGCGATCCCGCGCCCTCGACCATGACGACCGGATAGGTCGCGCTCAATCGTTCATGGGAAGCAAGCACCGCCTGCATCGCGATGGCCTTGTAATCGTGATAGGCCACCGCGTTCATGGTGGTGACGGCGCGGCCATGGATGATGACTTGCGCGCCGGTGTCGCTGTTGGGCTTGAGCAGGACCGGGTTCATGTCGGTGTGCGGTTCGAGGCCGCACGCCTGGGCCTGGACGGCCTGGGCCCGGCCGATTTCGCCACCGTCGGCGGTCACTGCGCTGTTAAGGGCCATGTTCTGCGGCTTGAACGGCACCACGCGCACGCCCTGACGCGTGACCCAGCGGCACAGCGCCGTGACCAACGTACTTTTACCTGCATCGGAAGTGGTGCCCTGCACCATCAGGGTTGTCATGGAGTGTCCTTGGCGTAGGCCTCGAAAGCCTGTTCGAGGCGCAGGAATTGCGCGTCGTCAGCCGGCAGTCCGAAGCGCAGGCTGCTGGTCTCGGTGAAGAGCCGCAGGAGAATGCCGCGATGGGCCAGGAATTCGTAAAGCGCTTGGGCATGTTCAGTGACTAGCCGTTGGAACAACGCGCAACCGCCCTGGGGCTTGAAGCCGTGGCGTTCCAGCGTCATGACCAGGCGTTGGCTGGTTTCTACGCAACGCTCGCGCTGCCGTGCATGGGCTTCGGTGTCGAGCAGACAAGCTTCACCCAAAATCCGGGTTGGCCCGCTGATGGCCCACGGCCCGACTTGCTCGGCGAGCAGCTTCAGCAAACGGCGCTCGGCCAGGACGAACCCCAGGCGAACCCCGGCCAGGCCAAAGAATTTGCCGAACGAGCGCAACACGATCAGCCCGACCTGATGGGCATGGGCGCCGAGGCTGAGATGCGGCGTGATATCCATGAACGCCTCATCCACCACCAGCCAGCCACCACGCTGGGCCAACCGTGCGTGCCAGTCGAGCAAGCGTTCGGGGCTCAGGCTCAGGCCCGTGGGATTGTTCGGATTGACCACCACCAACACGTCGAGGCTGTCGAGAAAGAAGTCCACTTCCGCCTCCAGCACTTCGCGCACGATATAACCGCAACGGCGCCAGGCTTCGGCGTGCTCGGCGTAACAAGGCGACAAGACGCCGACCTTGCCGGCCCGGCGCAGGCGCGGCAACAGTTGGATGGCCATCTGCGAACCGGCCACCGGCAGCACATGCGTCGCTTCGTAGTAATCGCACGCGGCCTGTTCCAATCCATCGTCGGCCTCGGGCAGGCGCGCCCAGGCCCGCGGCGGGATTGGTGGAATGTCGAACGGCCAGGGCGCCAGGCCACTGGACAGGTCGAGCCAATCGGCCTCGGCAATGCCGTATTGCCGGGAAGCGTTGCGCAGTCGTCCACCATGCTCAAGCATAGAACTCGGCTCCGAGGCAGAGAATCAGCAGCCATAACCATACGCCGCGCTGCACCAATTGCCAGCCGCGATCAATGGAATCGGCACTGGCCGGCACGCCTTCGCCCAACGGCGGACGCAGATGCAGTTCGCCGTGATACACCGCCGCGCCGCCCAGTTCCACGCCCAGCGCACCAGCGCCAGCGGCCATCACCGGCCCGGCGTTGGGGCTGTCCCAGGTCGGCCCCTGGGTTCGCCAGCATTTGAGCGCCAGGCGGGTCTTGCCGAGGACGGCGTAGGTCAACGCCACCAAGCGCGCGGGAATATAGTTGAGCACATCATCGATCTTTGCCGCCGCCCAGCCAAACCGCTCGAAGCGCTCGTTGCGATAGCCCCACATGGCGTCGAGGGTATTGCTCAAGCGGTACAGCACCACGCCGGGCGCACCGGCCACCGCGAACCAGAACAACGCCGCAAACACCGCATCGCTGCCGTTTTCCAGCACCGACTCGGTGGCGGCACGGGCGACAGCGGTTTCGTCCAATTCTGCCGTCTGGCGACTGACCAGATAACTGACCCGCTGGCGCGCCTCGTCCAGATCGCCACGGCGTAACGCCCTGGCCACCGGCTCAACATGCTCGCCGAGGCTGCGCAAACCGAGGGCGCAGTACAACGCGAGAATGTCCACCAGCCAGCCCACCAATGGCGCCCAGGACAACGCCGTGGCCAGCAGCGTCAAGGGCAGCACGGCGATGATCCACGCGGTGACACCGTGACTGCGCCAGCCACGCCCACCGGAATTGAAGCGTTGTTCGATGCGATTGGCAAAAGCCCCGAATGCCACCAGCGGATGCCCGCGCCGGGGCTCGCCCAGCAGAGCATCCAACGCCACCGCGGCGGCGCTGAGCAACGCTACGCTCATGGGCGCACTCCCCAGCGGTTTTCATAAAGCAGTTCATTGAGCGGACGCGGTTGCGCCCAGCCTTCCAGGGCAAGCATCGGCGCAGGATAAAAGCCCTCGACCGGCCCGAGGCACAAGATCGCCAGCGGTTTTGCCCCGGCGGGCAGGCCCAGCAGATCGGCCAGGGCCTGAGGCTCGAACAACGACACCCAGCCCATTCCCAGCCCTTCGACACGCGCCGCCAACCACAGATTCTGGATGGCGCAGGACAGCGAGGCCAAATCCATTTCCGGCAAAGTCCGACGGCCGAAAATGTGCCGCTCGCGATCATCCATCAAAGCCGCTACTAGAACTTCGGCACAGTCGTGGATGCCTTCGACCTTGAGTTTCATGAATTCGTCGCTGCGCTCGCCCAGGGCTTCGGCGGTGCGGACGCGCTCTTCTTCCACCAGATGCTGGATTTCGCCGCGCAAGGCGCGATTGCTGATGCGAATGAATCGCCACGGTTGCATGAGCCCGACGCTGGGCGCCTGGTGTGCGGCTTCCAGCAGGCGACGCAGCAATTGCGGCTCGACGGTGCCGCCGCTGAAATGGCGCATGTCGCGGCGTTCGGCGATGGCCCGGTAGACGGCTTCGCGTTCGGCCTGGGAAAACGTGGTGTCTGTCATGGCCGATTCGCGAGCAGGCTCGCTCCCACATTGGCAGGCGTCGTACCAGAGATCACGCAATCCCCTGTGGGAGCGAGCTTGCTCGCGATAGCGGCCCCGAGATCAGGCGCAAACAACGCGGCAATCGCCCTCGGGTTGGACGGAAAATAGAAATGCACGTAGGAAGCCGTCATCCGCCCTTGTCGGAAAACCGCCTCCGCCCCTCGCCCGCCATTCGGGCTGTGCCCACGGGCAATCGGTTCAAGCTCGGTATGAGTCAGTGAATGATGGTAGGTATGCCCGCGCAGGGAACCTTCCGGCAAATCTACCGATTGCAACGCGAGGGCCGCCAGGCGCTTCTGCATCTGCGCATCCCCGGCCAGCAAACCCAGCAGTTCGGCGCGGACGCCCTCGACGTCGGTCAACGAATCAAGCAGGTAGAGCATGCCGCCGCATTCGGCGAGCAGCGGTTTGCCGGCCGCATGGTGGGCACGGATCGCTGCCAGCATCGGCGCGTTTTGCGCCAGGGCGACGTGGTGCAGTTCGGGATAACCGCCAGGCAGGTAAAGACTGTCCGCCTCGGGCAATTGGGTATCGTGAATGGGTGAGAAGAAACGCAACTGCGCGCCCATGGCCCGCAGCAGATCGAGGCTCGCGCCGTAAGTGAAGGCAAACGCCTCATCCCTGGCGACAGCGATGCGCACACCCTCAAGCCACGGCTCAACAACGGTCACCTCCGGAGCCGCGAACTCAACGCTGGGCGGCAAGGCCACTTCACAACTGCTGGCCAACGCCTCGGCGGCCGCATCCAGGCGAACGTCCAGGTCGTTCAACTCACTGGCCTGGACCAGCCCAAGATGACGGCTTGGCAACTCGATGCCGGTTTCCCGGGACAACGCGCCATACCAACGCAAGCCCTCGGTCAGGCTGCCTTCGAGCAATTGCGCGTGACGCAAGGTCCCGACCCGGTTGGCCAAGACCCCGGCGAACGGCAGGTCCGGTTGATAACGCGCCAGGCCCAAGGCCAGGGCGCCGAAGGTCTGGGCCATGGCGGTGCCGTCGATCACGGCGAGGACCGGCACGCCGAAATGCCGCGCCAGGTCGGCACTGGACGGCGTGCCGTCGAACAATCCCATCACCCCTTCGATCAGGATCAGGTCCGCTTCGGCGGCGGCTTCCCACAACAGTCGGCGACTTTCCTGTTCGCCGACCATCCACATGTCCAATTGATAGACCGGCGCGCCACTGGCTCGCTCAAGGATCATCGGGTCGAGGAAATCCGGGCCGCACTTGAACACCCGCACCTTGCGCCCCTGGTTGCGATGCAACCGTGCCAGGGCGGCGGTGACGGTGGTCTTGCCCTGGCCCGAAGCCGGGGCGGCAATCAGCACCGCCGGACAGTGGCGACTGG
This sequence comes from Pseudomonas brassicacearum subsp. neoaurantiaca, assembly GCF_013608025.1. Lineage (GTDB taxonomy): Bacteria > Pseudomonadota > Gammaproteobacteria > Pseudomonadales > Pseudomonadaceae > Aquipseudomonas. The sequence goes on from NZ_VDLV01000020.1 coordinate 28,017, forward strand.
TCATCGGCACATCGCTCACAGCTCGACGCCTTTCTGCGCCTTGATGCCGGCCTGGAACGCATGCTTGATCATGCCCATTTCAGTCACGGTATCGGCCAACTCGATCATCTCGGGCTTGGCGCCGCGACCGGTCACCACCACATGCTGCATTGGCGGGCGTGCTTGCAGATCGCTCAGGATCTGATCGAGGTCGAGATAGCCGTGCTTGAGGGCAATGTTCAATTCGTCTAGTACCACCAGCCCGATCGATGGATCGCTGAGCAACTGGCGCGACACGGCCCAGGCCGCTTCGGCGGCGGCGATGTCACGCTGGCGGTCCTGGGTTTCCCAGGTGAAACCTTCGCCCATGACATGAAAACGCACCTGCTCGGGGAAGCGGCGGAAGAACAGTTCCTCGCCGGTGCTGTTGCGCCCCTTGATGAACTGCACCACACCGCATTGCATGCCGTGGCCCATGGCCCGGGCCAGCATGCCGAATGCCGAACTGCTCTTGCCCTTGCCGTTGCCGGTCAGCACCAGCAGCAGGCCGCATTCGTTCGGCGAGTTGGCGATGCGCTCGTCAATCACGGCTTTCTTGCGCAGCATGCGCGCCAGGTGGCGTTCGTCGCGATCAGGCGTGTCGGTCATGGGGGAGCTCTCCGTTGGGACTGGATAACGGCGGGCGGGCAAAAAAAAGACGGCAATGAGCCTGGCATCGCCCACCGTGATGCCGTTGGATGAATCAGGCCGGTCTCCGGGCTCATGAGCGGCATAACGCCTGGCTACGCGCCTTCCCATGTCATCGGACACAGTGGCCTATACGCAGCGTTGACTCATTTACCGTTGCGGGGGCAGCGCCGGGTTTGCATGCGCGCACCGGCTTCCCTGTTTCACCCTATCGGCCATTGCCATAGAGCACCTGAAACAAGCCGCGAAGGTTAGAGGGTTGGGGGTGGAGCGTCAATTAAAGCCGCGACTGCCAAAGTCCCGGACATTGGCCCGGATCAATAAACTGACGTCAATCTTGTGTGATGCTGCGGCAAGTGATATCAAAGAGACATCATTACCCGATATCACAAGAACAAGAGGGCAAACGCATGCAAGGCATGATCATCAGCAATCCGAAGCTGGAATTCCTGCGCCCGGTGTTGGAACGCTGGTTCGACTGTATCGACCGCTACAACGCCGTGCGCGGCGATAACGACACACCTTATTGGCACGATGAAAAAGCCAACCTCGGGTTGCTGTCGGCCGCCGCCTGGATGGCTGAAATGGTCACGCTGCAGGACGCGTCCACGCGCAAACAGAACGAAGAAGGCGAACGCAACGCCCGCGCCGACCTGTTGATTGCCAGTACTGATGAACGCGCCTTCATCCAGGCGACCCAACGCTGGCCGAAGGTCAACAACCTGAACCTGACCCAACCCTTGCTGGAGGCCACCAGCGACGCCAAGCGCATCAGTTATGCCAGCGACTTGAGGCTCGGCTGCCTGTTCGTCGCCCCGCAAAAAGCCCAGCAGAGCACCACGCCCGAAGAGCTGCAGGACATGATCGATGATCTGCAAAAGGAAAACACCTGCGCCGTGGCTTGGTATTTCCCTTATGCCTATCGCAAGCTGCGCAACGAAACCGGGCACTATCATCCTGGCATCGCGGTGCTGTTCAAGCAGGCTCATGGTTAACGCCACACAAAAAACTGTGGGAGCGAGCTTGCTCGCGATGGCGGGTTATCAGTTGCGTCAGGGTCGTCTGACACACCGCTATCGCGAGCAAGCTCGCTCCCACAAGGATCGCTTGGCTGAATGACCACCCACCGTTGAACCATCCCACGTCTACGCTTCTCTATGAATAACACCATGCATTCATAGGGAAGCCCGCATGCTCAAGCCATCTCACCTGTTGATCGTCGCCCTTGCTACCGGGCTAGTCGCTTGTGGCGAATCTTCCACGCTGCAGGTTTCCGACGGGATCGGCCCGTCGCCGAAACTGCCCGAGCCGAACAAGACCTTGATCCCCACGGTGAATATCGCCGAAGCCGTCGGCTGGCCGGACGGCGCCAAGCCGACCCCGGCCCAAGGCCTGAAGGTGGCGGCATTCGCCGAGGGGCTGGATCATCCACGCTGGCTTTACGTCCTGCCCAATGGCGACGTACTGGTGGCGGAAACCAACGCACCACCCAAGCCCGACGATGCCAAGGGCATTCGTGGCTGGGTCATGAAAAAAGTCATGGGGCGCGCCGGCGCTGGGGTGCCAAGCCCCAACCGCATCACCTTGCTGCGCGACGCCAATCATGACGGCATTGCGGAAACGCGGACGATCTTCCTGGAGAATCTCAACTCACCGTTCGGCATGACACTGGTAGGCAATGACCTGTATGTGGCCGACACCGACCGGTTGATCCGCTTCCCTTATAAGGAAGGCAACACGAAGATCACGGCACAGCCGACCAAAGTGGTCGATTTGCCGGGCGGCACGCTCAACCATCACTGGACCAAGAACGTGATCGCCAGCCGGGACGGCAGCAAGCTGTACGTCACCACAGGCTCGAACAGCAACGTTGCGGAAAATGGCATGGAGGCGGAAGAAGGTCGCGCGGCGATCTGGGAAGTGGACCGGGCCACTGGTGCTCATCGCATCTTCGCCTCGGGCTTGCGCAACCCCAACGGCCTCGCATGGGAGCCCCGCAGCGGCGCGTTGTGGACGGCGGTAAACGAACGGGACGAGATTGGCAGCGACCTGGTGCCTGACTACATCACCTCGGTGAAGGACGGCGGCTTCTACGGCTGGCCCTACAGTTACTACGGGCAGCACGTGGACATCCGGGTCGAACCACAAGACCCCGAGCTGGTGGCCAAGGCTATCGCCCCCGATTATGCCGTCGGCCCCCACACTGCTTCATTGGGCCTGACCTTCGCCGAAGGCAGCACCCTGCCCGCGCCCTTCACCGAAGGGGCCTTCGTCGGGCAACACGGTTCCTGGAACCGCAAGCCCCACAGTGGCTACAAAGTGATCTTCGTTCCTTTCAGCGCAGGCAAACCGGTGGGGCAATCGGTGGATGTGCTGACGGGTTTTCTCAATGCAGACGAAAAAGCCCAGGGCCGGCCGGTGGGCGTGGTGATAGATAAACAAGGTGGGTTGTTGGTGGCGGATGACGTGGGGAACAAGGTCTGGCGGGTGTCGGCCAAATGACCATCACTAAAGACTTGTGATATCCCTGTGGCGAGGGAGCTTGCTCCCGCTGGGACGGTCCAACACTTCGGGCGAAGCGGCCCCAAGCTTTTGGCGGTTGCTTCGCAACCGAGCGGGAGCAAGCTCCCTCGCCACAAAAGCCCATCAGCAAACCTATGGATTACGCGCCAGATGCTCCGGCTGCAATACGCGTTTGGCGCCCAGGTAGGCTTTCTGCCAATAGGCCTTGGACAGACTGTCGAGCTTGACCGTCCCGCCCGTCGCCGGCGCATGGACGAAACGCCCTTCCCCCACGTAGATCCCGGCGTGGCTGACCTGGGAGCCGCCATTGGTGGCGAAGAAAACCAGGTCGCCCGTTTCCAACGCATCCTTGCCGACCTCCGGCGCACGCATGCTGATCATCTCCCGAGTCGAACGCGGCAGGGAAATACCAGCGGCGTCACGGTAGACGTAGCCGATCAAGCCACTGCAATCAAAACCTGAATCTGGCGTGTTGCCACCCCAGCGATAAGGTGTTCCCACGAGCCCCAGCGCCCGGAAGAGCACGTCTTCAGCGGCCGGAGACGAAGGTTGGGAGGGAGCGAATACCACCGGAGCCCGCACTGGCGCGGGTGGCGGAGTGCGACTGGCACATGCGCTGAGCAGCGCGGCAAGGAGCATGAGAGCGAGGCGGGCCGACGTCGACATATGCAGAACAATCCTGATCTGGATGCGGCTTTTCTGCCGTGGAGATGGAAACAAATCCGCCCGCGTAGTACGCAGGCGGATTGCCATCAATCAATGATCAAGGATTCTAGCGGCTATGGGGCAAACTTCAAGTAAGACTTTAAGTTTGCCCTACAAACTGTGCGCTTACTTGCGAGCCGTGACCACGGTCGGCGCCATGGCGAGGGCGCGCTTGGCTTCAAGGAAGGTCTTGCTCCAGTAGCTGTCGCCCAGGCTGTCGATTCGCACCCCACCGCTGCGGCGGCTGCTGGAGTGGATGAACTGGTTGTCGCCCAGGTAGATACCGGCGTGACTGACGCGACCGCGACGACCGTTGGTGCTGAAGAACAGCAGGTCACCGGGTTCCAGCTGATTGCGTGCAACCAGTGGGGCGTTCACGTTGATCATTTCGCGAGTGGAACGCGGCAGGTTCATGCCGGCCTCTTCGCGGAACAGATAACCGATGAAACCGCTGCAATCGAAGCCGGCTTCAGATGTACCGCCAAAACGATAACGAGTGCCGATCAAGGACATGCCGCGCTCCAGGATACTGTCTGCCAGCACTGGAAGCTGATAAGGCTTGCTGCCGGCGAACTCTGCCAGCTCTTTATCGGTGGCCATTTCTTCCTGGAACGCAACGGAGGAAGACTGGGCGGTTACGGAATTCTTGACCTGTGCTTGTGGCGCTTGCTGGGACACTGGGGAGTGGGCAGCGCAACCGAACAACAGGGTAACGAGTGCGAGAGGCACGAGGGGTGCGAAGCGATTTAGCATGGGCACGACCGTGGCTGGAGTAGTAAAGATGGCGAGACTATGCCTTCTATCGTCCTCATTTGCAAATTCAATCGATGCAAATGTGACTTCTCGGTTTTACGTTTACATCTAAGCGCTTAAGCCCATTTTGAACTGTGGCGAGGGAGCTTGCTCCCGCTGGGCTGCGCAGCGGCCCCTTTTTTGAGCGCTTCGCACTCAAGCGGGAGCAAGCTCCCTCGCCACAAAACACCTCGCCAAAATTTTTTTACCAGCCCAAGGTTTCTTTCAAAAAAGGAATCGTCAGCTTGCGCTGGGCCTGGAGGGAGGCCTGGTCGAGGCGTTCGAGCAGCTCGAACAAAGCGCTCATGCTGCGGGTGCCACGGGTGAGAATGAAATGCCCGACCTCATCGGTCAGGTGCAAGCCACGGCGGGAAGCGCGCAGTTGCAGCGCCCGCAGCTTGTCTTCATCGGAGAGCGGGCGCATCTGGAAAATCAGCGCCAGGGTCAGGCGGGACTTCAAGTCAGCCAGTTTCACCGGCAGCTCTCGCGGCGACGTCGATGCAGCGATCAACAAGCGCCGCCCACTGTCGCGCAACCGGTTGAACAGGTGGAACAGTGCTTCTTCCCAATCAGCCTTGCCGGCCACGGCCTGGAGATCGTCCAGGCAGACCAGTTCGTATTGTTCAAGGTTGTCGAGAATTTCAACGCCACGATCGAGCAGTTCCGCCAGTGGCAGGTACACCGCCGGCTCGCCCAGTTGTTCGAATCGCAGGCACGCGGCCTGCAGAAGATGCGTGCGCCCTACTCCATCCTTGCCCCACAGGTAGATCAGGCTCTCCGTCCAGCCGGCGTCGGCTTCGCAAAGCCGCTCGACATAGCCGAGTGCAGCGGCATTGGCGCCTGGATAGTAGTTGATGAAGGTGGCGTCATCACGCAGACGCACACCAAGGGGCAGCTGAATCGGTTTCATGCTGACTGAACAGTTCCAAAGGAACCATTAGTGGCCTCTGTGTAAAGTTCGCAAAGTTTATACCCGTGACGCGGACCGCACAATGCGCCGGACCACGAGCAAAATCAAAGGTTTGCAGCGACAAGGGCGCGCAGCGTCAGTTTCCCTGACACCTCGCGCGCCCTTGGCCTTACAGGTCGGGGTCTTCGACGCCGCTATAAATGTCCGAATCCTTGTACAGATCGTGCACATGACGCACCAGCACCATGATCACCGCTGCCACCGGCAGCGCCAGCAGGATCCCGGTGAAACCGAACAACTCGCCACCCGCCAGGATCGCGAAGATCACCGCCACAGGATGCAAGCCAATGCGATCGCCTACCAGCAAGGGCGTCAGTACCATGCCTTCCAGGGCCTGTCCAACCATGAACACCGCCACGATGCCGACCATGGGGTACAGGTCGCCACCGAACTGGAACAGCCCGGCAACCAGCGCCGCGCCGATGCCGATGACAAACCCCATGTAAGGCACGATGGCCGCCAACCCGGCGATCATCCCGATCAACAACCCGAGTTCCAGCCCCACCAGCATCAACCCAGCCGCGTAGATGAAGCCCAGCGCCACCATGACGAGCAGTTGGCCGCGCACGAATGCGCCTAGCACCTCATGACATTCGCCAGTCAGCGTCATGATGCGCTCCTCGCGATGACGCGGCAGCAGGCTGCGGATCTTGGCCATCATCAAATCCCAGTCGCGCAACAGATAGAAACTCACCACCGGGATCAACACCAGGTTCGCCAGCCAACCGATCAACGCCAGACTCGACGCCGTGGCCTGGCTCAACACCACGCCGACGATATCGGTGGTCTGGCCCATGTGCTCGCTGATGGCGGCCTTGACCCTGTCGAATTTCCAGAAGCCATCCGCCAACCCCAGCTTCGACTGCACCCATGGCACCGCGCTGTGCTGGAGCCAGTCGAGCATCTGTGGCGCCAGCTCATACAGGCGAAACAGTTGCTTGGCGAGCATCGGAATCAGCACCAGCAACAGCGCGCTGACGATCAAGGTAAACAGCGCGAACACCGCCACTACGCCCCAGGTCCTGGACAGCCCGAGCTTCTCCAGGCGATCGACCACCGGATCGAACAGGTAGGCCAACAACAGCGCAACCAGGAACGGCGTGAGGATCGGATGCAGCAAGTAGATAAATGCAATCAGCAGGGCGACCCCACCCAACCAGAACCAACGCCGCGTATCGCCCATGAACCACTCCTGACCCTATATAAAGAAGAAACTACCAGCGGAACCGCAGATTGGCCGCCGGCGCGGGCGCTGGCTGGGCGGGCGCAACGGTCCCATCGACGGCGGGCTGGACCGCAGGCGTTGGCGCTACAGCCTCACCGGCGGGGATTTCCTGCAGTTTCGCCAGGGCCAACTGTGCTTTCAATTGCTCGGCGCTGCCGTTGACCTTGTAGAAACTCATGTCACCTTCGACCCGTTGCAATTGCCCACCGAACGGTTCGAGCAACCGCCCCAGGGCCGCGTAACGCTCAAGACTCATGCCCTGCACTTCCAGCAACTGTTCGGTCGCCACACCCGGCTTGGCCACGAAACGTGGTGCCAGGCGCTGGCTCACCGCCAACATTACGGCATCGGCCAATGCCGCCGGATCAGCCCCTTGCGCATTGCCTTGCTCGCGCTGGTCGCCCAACCACAGGCGCCAGGTCGCTTGCCATTGGCCGCCCTCTTCTTTCGCGTGGACAGCCAGCAAAGCGTCTGAGCCATAACGCTCCGAAGCATTACGCAACGGAGCCGGGTCATTGCCTTCCAGGTTCGGTGCCGTCGCGACAATCTGCTCGCTCAGGTCCGCCAGCGGCAAGTGCAACGGCAACCCCCGGTGCTGAGCGGCACGGCGCAGCGGCGTAGCACTGCCTTGCCCATCCCCCACCAGGCTGGAACCTTCCGCCGAATCATTCAGCCACCAGGCCAGGATCGAAGGACGATTAGCTCCCCAAAGCGATAGACCCGCCGAGCGCAACGCGCGATCGGTGCTGGCAGGATCGAAGTCTACTTGCAGGCTCTCGGGCGGACCGGCATCGTAGCCGTATTGAAGAATGATTTGCTGCGGGTCCTTGCGGGTCGCCGCCAGGCCTGGGTTCTGAGCGGCCTTGGCGTCGCCGGTCAGGCGCAGCACCAAGGTGTCCAGGGCTCGCAACGTCGCCTGGTTACGCTCGTCCGGCGCCTGGCTGCTGACCGGCTCACGCACCTGGTAAAGGTTATTGAGGGTTTCGGCATGGCTCGCGAGGCTGATCAGCGACAAGCAGCCAACAGACAAGAATTTGAACAAACGCATGGAGGATTCCCGGACATAACGGCTGGCACCGGCCGTGTGGAGAAGATTGAGCATGGCTGTGACACGGCACCAGGCAAAACATTCACCTGCCCGATGCAAGTTTCCACGGTCATAACCATAGTCGCTTACCGCTACACCTTATACAGACGCGTCGCACAGTACCAATACAAGAAATATCGGTTTTTTTTGGCGGATATGTCCCTGCCCGTCGGCGCGAGGATGGCCGCTGCTCCACAAGCCTGATAAAATCGCGCGCCTTCGCAGACCGGCAATGGCTGGGCACCCGGAATAATTCGTACAACGGTTATTCAACGGCCCCGGCGATCGGTCGTTACCCAGAAATCCCCCCTTTAAAGGCCTGGATCATGAGCAAGCAACCCTCCCTGAGCTACAAGGACGCCGGTGTAGACATCGACGCCGGTGAAGCATTGGTCGAACGCATCAAGAGCGTCGCCAAGCGCACCGCGCGCCCGGAAGTCATGGGCGGCCTGGGCGGTTTTGGCGCCCTCTGCGAAATCCCGGCCGGCTACAAGCAACCGGTTCTGGTCTCCGGCACCGACGGCGTTGGCACCAAGCTGCGCCTGGCCCTGAACCTGAACAAGCACGATAGCATCGGCATCGACCTGGTAGCCATGTGCGTGAACGACCTGGTGGTCTGCGGCGCCGAACCACTGTTCTTCCTCGACTACTACGCCACCGGCAAGCTGAACGTCGACACCGCTGCCCAGGTCGTGACCGGCATCGGCGCCGGCTGCGAGCTGTCCGGCTGCTCCCTGGTCGGCGGCGAAACCGCTGAAATGCCTGGCATGTACGAAGGCGAAGACTACGACCTGGCCGGCTTCTGCGTCGGCGTCGTGGAGAAAGCCGAAATCATCGACGGTTCGAAAGTCGCTGCTGGCGATGCCCTGCTCGCCCTGCCATCTTCCGGCCCGCACTCCAACGGTTACTCGCTGATCCGCAAGATCATCGAAGTGTCCGGCGCCGACATCGAGAACACCCAGCTCGACGGCAAGCCGCTGGCCGACCTGCTGATGGCCCCGACCCGCATCTACGTCAAGCCGCTGCTCAAGCTGATCAAGGACACCGGCGCCGTCAAGGCCATGGCCCACATCACGGGTGGTGGCCTGCTGGACAACATCCCGCGCGTGCTGCCAAATGGCGCCCAGGCCGTGGTCGACGTGGCGAGCTGGACCCGCCCGGCCGTCTTCGACTGGCTGCAAGAGAAAGGCAATGTCGATGAAACCGAAATGCACCGCGTGCTGAACTGCGGCGTGGGCATGGTCATCTGCGTGGCCCAGGAGCACGTCGAAACCGCCCTGAACGTACTACGTGAAGCCGGCGAGCAGCCTTGGGTCATCGGCCAGATCGCCACCGCGGCCGAAGGCGCTGCGCAGGTCGAGCTGAAAAACCTTAAGGCACATTGATGCACGAGCAGATGCCTGCATCCTGTAACGTCGTGGTGCTGCTGTCCGGCACCGGCAGTAACCTGCAGGCCCTGATCGACAGCACGCGGACCGGCGACAGCCCGGTCCGCATCCGCGCGGTGATCTCCAACCGCGCCGACGCCTACGGCCTGCAACGCGCCAAGGATGCGGGAATCGACACCCGCGTCTTGGATCACAAGGCGTTCGAGGGCCGCGAAGCCTTCGACGCCGCGCTGATCGAACAGATCGACACCTTCAATCCGCAACTGGTCGTACTCGCTGGCTTCATGCGCATTCTCAGCGCTGGCTTCGTGCGGCACTACCAGGGCCGCCTGTTCAATATCCATCCCTCGCTGCTGCCCAAATACAAAGGGTTACACACTCATCAGCGGGCGCTGGAGGCCGGAGACACTGAGCATGGCTGCTCGGTGCACTTTGTCACCGAGGAACTCGATGGCGGACCACTGGTCGTACAGGCAGTAATACCGGTAGAGTTGCACGACACGCCGCAAAGCCTGGCGCAACGGGTCCATGCCCGCGAGCACCAGATCTACCCGATGGCCGTGCGTTGGTTTGCCGAAGGACGGCTGACCCTCGACGATCGCGGCGCCTCACTGGACGGCCAGTTGCTCGCCGCCAGCGGCCATTTGATTCGATACTAGGAGATTTTATGCGTCGCGCCCTGCTCTTCGCTTGCGCTCTGCTTGCCTTGCCCCTGGCACAGGCTGCAGACCTTCAACCGTTTTCCGCCAGCTACACCGCCGATTGGAAACAGTTGCCCATGAGCGGCACCGCCGAGCGCAGCCTGACCAAGGAAGCCAACGGTACCTGGAAGCTGAGCTTCAAGGCTTCGATGATGATCGCCAGCCTGACCGAAGAAAGCACCCTGACGCTGGACAAGGACACTTTGCTTCCCCAGTCCTATCACTTCGAGCGCGGTGGCCTGGGCAAGGCAAAGAAGGCCGACCTGGACTTCGACTGGAACACCAAGATGGTCACCGGCACCGATCGCGGTGACGCGGTCAAGCTGCCGTTGAACCGTGGCATGGTCGATAAATCCACTTATCAGTTGGCCCTGCAGCATGACGTGGCCGCTGGCAAGAAAAGCATGAGTTACCAGGTCGTCGATGACGGCGAAGTCGATACCTATGACTTCCGCGTGCTGGGCTCGGAAAAAGTCGACACCAAGGCCGGCCAGATCGACGCGATCAAGGTCGAGCGCGTGCGCGACCCGACTCAGAGCAAGCGCATCACCGTGCTCTGGTTCGCCAAGGACTGGGACTACCTGCTAGTACGCCTGCAACAAGTCGAGACCGACGGCAAGGAATACAACATCATGCTCCAGGACGGCACGGTCAACGGCAAGGCTGTGAAAGGCAGCTGATCCACGCCGATAACATCAAGCCCCGCAAATGCGGGGCTTTTTGTTGCCGGATTTCAACCCGGCCGATGGGCCTGTGGGAGTAAACCTGTGGGAGCGAGCTTGCTCCGGGCGGCGATCCGACGATAGCGCCGGATCAGCCAACTCCACTATCAACTGACACACAGTTATCGCGAGCAAGCTCGCTCCCACAGGTTTTATTTGCGCTCACGCCTGGCGACATGAAATCTTTTTCATGAACACCACCTGCGACCGAATGCCGCGCCCTGCCTGGCCTGCAGGATGGTTGCGCTTTCCATGAAAACTTTTTAACGAACCGGGGCATTTACTTAGCACGCTACCAAAATCTATAACAAAGTCCTGCACACGCCTTGCTGCAGATAACAGAGATTGGAGCTTGCAAGATGACTGTGAAAGTAACTGAACGCGACGACGCCCATATGTCCCACGAAGGCATTGCCGCCGGCATCCGGATCTGGGACGTGCATCAACAGGACATGCTGGTAGGGATGTTCCACTCCGAGACGGACGCCCACAGCTACAAGGCCGAGCTGGAGCGTGAGGAGCGGCAGCGCTTGCGTGAGACCGCGCAATCCTGAACACACAAAACACCTGTGGGAGCGAGCTTGCTCGCGATAGCGGGGCATCAGCCAACATCTCTGTCACTGATAGACCGCCATCGCGAGCAAGCTCGCTCCCACAGGTTTTGTGTTTCAACTCAATGGCATTGCGCCCTGCTTACCACATCAAATCATCAGGAATCTGATACGCCGCGTACGGATCATCGGCATCCACTTCTTCGGTCTGGGTGTTGAGCTGGACGATGCGCTTGGGGTCGCGTTCCTGGATTTTCAGCGCCGCTTCGCGCGGGATCACTTCGTAGCCGCCGGCATGGTGAACGATCGCCAGGGAGCCACTGCTGAGCTTGTTGCGCATCAGCGTATTGACCGAGATGCGCTTGACCTTCTTGTCGTCGACAAAATTGTAGTAGTCCTCAGTGGTCAGCTTCGGCAAGCGCGAGACTTCGATCAATTGCTTGATTTGCGCAGCCCGGGCTTTCTGCTCAGCCTTTTCCTGCTGCTGACGATTGAGTTCCTGGTCGCGCTTGACCTTCTCGGCCATGGCTTCCTGGGCAGCACGCTGCTGGGAATCATCCAGCTCGATCTGGCCTTTGTGGGCCAGGCGTTGCTGTTTCTGTTTCTCTTTGCCGACCTGCTTGGCCTGCTTTTGGTTGACCAGCCCTGCTTTGAGCAACTGGTCGCGAAGGGAAAGGCTCATGGTGCTTACTCACTTAGGCAACGGCCTCAGCCACAGCTGGGCAAATTCTTTTCCTGACGTTTGGCTTCGCCCCACAAGGCGTCCAACTCTTCGAGGGTGCAATCTTCCATGGGACGGTGGGTGTCGCGCAATGCCTGTTCGATAAATCGGAAACGGCGCTCGAACTTTGCATTGGCGCCACGCAGGGCCGTCTCGGGGTCCACCTTGAGGTGTCGCGCCAGGTTGACCACGCTGAACAACAGATCGCCCACCTCATCGCTGATAGCCGCGGGATCGTTGTCCGCCATGGCTTCGAGCACTTCGTCCAGCTCTTCCCTGACCTTATCGAGTACCGGCAACGGCCCCGGCCAGTCGAAACCCACCTGGCCGGCACGCTTCTGCAGTTTTGCCGACCGGGACAAGGCCGGCAGTGCCGTCGGGACATCGTCGAGCAACGATAACTGCTCGGGCGCCGATGCTTTCTCGGCACGTTCTTGGGCCTTGATTTCTTCCCAGCGCTGCTTGACCTGCTCTTCGCTCAATCGCGGGATATCCACGGGCGCATACAAATCACCGGTAGGGAACACGTGGGGATGGCGACGAATCAGCTTGCGCGTGATGCTGTCGACCACGCTGGCGAATTCGAAACGGTTCTCTTCCCGGGCCAATTGGCTGTAATACACCACCTGGAACAACAGATCGCCCAGCTCACCCTGCAAGTGATCGAAATCGCCGCGCTCGATCGCATCGGCCACTTCGTAGGCTTCTTCCAAGGTATGCGGGACGATGGTGGCGTAGGTTTGCTTGATGTCCCACGGGCAACCGTATTGCGGGTCCCGCAGGCGATTCATCAGGTGGAGCAGGTCTTCGAGGCTGTACATCAATCCATCCCGTCACAAAAAAAGCCCTGTGGGAGCGAGCTTGCTCGCGATTAGCGGAGCATCAGTTAACATCTCTGTCACTGGTAGACCGCTATCGCGAGCAAGCTCGCTCCCACATTGTTGGACTGCGCCTGACCTTTAACCCGGCGTCCGATTCCGCCGCGTCTCGATGATGTTCGGCAACTGGGAAATCCGCCCCAGCAACCGCCCCAATGCATCCAGCCCCGGAATTTCGATGGTCAGGGACATCAGCGCGGTGTTGTCTTCCTTGTTCGAACGGGTGTTCACCGCCAGCACGTTGATCCGCTCGTTGAGCAACACCTGGGACACGTCACGCAGCAGGCCGGAGCGATCGTAGGCGCGGATGATGATGTCCACCGGGTAAGTGAGCACCGGCACCGGGCCCCAGCTGACCTGGATGATCCGCTCCGGTTCACGACCGGCCAGTTGCAGCACCGAGGCGCAATCCTGGCGGTGAATGCTCACGCCGCGGCCCTGGGTGATATAGCCGACGATCGCATCCCCCGGCAACGGCTGGCAGCAGCCGGCCATCTGCGTCATCAGGTTGCCCACACCCTGGATCTGGATGTCGCCGCGCTTGCCAGGCTTGTAGCCAGTCGCCTTGCGCGGGATCAGCTCCAGTTGTTCATTGCCGCGCTCCGGCTCCACCAGTTGCTGGGCGAGGTTGACCAGTTGCGCCAGGCGCAGGTCGCCGGCACCGAGGGCCGCGAACATGTCCTCGGCAGTCTTCATGTTGGCTTTTTCGGCCAGCTTGTCGAAGTCCACCTGCGGCAGGCCGAGGCGACTCAACTCGCGTTCGAGCAAGGTCTTGCCGGCCGCGACGTTCTGGTCGCGGGCCTGCAACTTGAACCAATGGACGATTTTCGCCCGTGCCCGGGAAGTGGTGATGTAGCCCAGGTTCGGGTTCAGCCAGTCGCGGCTCGGCGTGCCGTGCTTGCTGGTGATGATCTCGACCTGCTCACCGGTCTGCAGGCTGTAGTTGAGCGGCACGATCCGCCCGTTGATCTTGGCGCCACGGCAGTTGTGGCCGATCTCGGTATGGACCCGATAGGCGAAGTCCAGCGGCGTCGCACCTTTCGGCAAGTCGATGGCGTGACCGTCAGGGGTGAAGATGTAGACGCGATCCGGTTCGATATCGACCCGCAGCTGTTCCGCCAGGCCGCCGATATCACCCAGTTCCTCGTGCCATTCCAGCACTTGGCGCAACCAGGAGATTTTCTCTTCGTAGTGGTTGGAGCCGGACTTGACGTCGGTGCCCTTGTATTTCCAGTGGGCGCAAACACCCAGCTCGGCTTCTTCGTGCATGGCGTGGGTGCGGATCTGCACTTCCAGCACCTTGCCTTCCGGGCCGATCACGGCGGTGTGCAGCGAGCGATAGCCGTTTTCCTTAGGGTTGGCGATGTAGTCGTCGAACTCCTTCGGGATGTGCCGCCATAAAGTGTGGACGATCCCCAGCGCGGTGTAGCAGTCACGCATTTCCGGAACCAGCACGCGAACGGCGCGAACGTCGTAGATCTGGCTGAATTCCAGGCCCTTGCGCTGCATTTTTCGCCAGATCGAATAGATGTGCTTGGCCCGGCCACTGATATCGGCTTCCACGCCGGTGGCCTGCAGTTCTTCGCGCAATTGGGTCATCACATCGGTGATGAAGCGCTCGCGATCCAGCCGGCGCTCATGCAGCAGCTTGGCGATCTGCTTGTATTGGTCAGGCTCCAGGTAGCGGAAGGACAAATCCTCCAACTCCCATTTGATATGCCCGATACCCAGGCGATGAGCCAGCGGCGCATAGATATCGAATACTTCCCGGGCAACGCGATTGCGCTTCTCGTCGTCGGCGGATTTCACGGCGCGGATCGCACAGGTGCGCTCGGCCAGCTTGATCAGCGCGACGCGCACGTCGTCGACCATGGCGACGAGCATCTTGCGCAAGTTTTCCACCTGGCCCTGCGTGCCCAGCACCATGGACTGGCGCGGGCTGAGGCTGGCGCTGATCGCCGCCATGCGCAGCACGCCGTCGATCAACTTGGCGACCACGGTGCCGAAGCGCTGGCTGACCACTGGCAACTGGATCTGCCCTTCGCGCACGCCGCGGTACAGCACCGCGGCGACCAGTGAATCCTGGTCCAGCTTGAGGTCAGCGAGGATCTCGGCGATTTCGAGGCCCGTCTGGAAACTCGACGTGCCTTCGGACCACAGGTTCTTCGCCGCGTTGTGTTGCTGCTCCGCCTCGCGAGCGAACTCGCAGGCGGCCTTCAAGGCTTCGCGATCCAGTGCCGTGTCGATACTGACCGCGTGATCGAGCCAAGCCTCGAGATTGATACTGCCGTCGGTGTTGATCGGCTGGTGTGCTCTCACCTGTACCATCTTTACTTACCTTCCCTACGACGCAGATTCAATGCGTCAACTTCGCTGACCTTCGCTGCCCGTGTTTCCGCCCAGGGCCGTGGCGGATTGGCACGAACGGGTCAGTCGGACAAGCCATCCTGGCTCGCTTCAAATAACGCCATGGCCTCGACATGCGCCGTTTGAGGAAACATATCGAGAATCCCGGCACGTTTTAACCGGTAGCCCTGCTTGATCAGTTCGACCGTATCCCGGGCCAAAGTTGCCGGGTTGCACGATACATAAACCAACCGTCTGGCACCCAGGGACGACAGCGTGCGTA
Source organism: Pseudomonas brassicacearum subsp. neoaurantiaca (assembly GCF_013608025.1). Taxonomy (GTDB): domain Bacteria; phylum Pseudomonadota; class Gammaproteobacteria; order Pseudomonadales; family Pseudomonadaceae; genus Aquipseudomonas. The sequence goes on from NZ_VDLV01000020.1 coordinate 43,575, forward strand.
CCACCTCGAAAGCACCGTCACGGGGTGGGTCCAAGAGTACCGCAGAAAAGCCTTCGCCGATCCATTCGGCACCCGCCAAAGGCTGGGATAAATCGGCCTGAAAAAAAGCAGTGTTATGCAAATTGTTGCTGAGGGCGTTGGCGGCGGCACGGTCGACCATGGTCTGCACGCCTTCCACCGCCACCACCTCGCGCACGCTTTTGGCGAGCGGCAAGGCAAAGTTGCCCAGGCCACAGAACAGATCCAGCACCCGCTCTTCGGATCGAGGCGCCAGCCACTCCAAGGCCTGGGCGACCATCGCCTCGTTGACGGCAGCGTTCACCTGGATGAAATCCCCCGGCCGATAAGCCAGGTCCAGGCCCCAGGTTTCCAGGCGATAGCCCAAGGACAATCCCTCATCGACCGGTTGCGGCTCGCCTTCGCCATGCAGCCATAACTGGGCTTCGTGGAGCGCACAGAAATCCTTGAGGACCGTCAGGTCGGCGCCCGACAGCGGCGCCATGTGCCGCAACAACAGCGCCAGGGACGAACCGGCGAATAACTCCACATGACCCAACGCCTGGGGCTTGCCCAGGCGACGGAGCATTTCCGGCAAGCGGCTCATGATCGGCTGCAAGGGCTGTACCAGCACTGGGCATTCGTCAATGGCGACGATGTCCTGGCTGCCGACGGCACGGAAACCCACTTCGAGTTTCTTCGCCTTCTGGTCCCAACGCACCGCCACCCGGGCGCGACGCCGGTAGCCGAATTCCGGCCCGCTCAAAGGCTCGGCCCATTCCTCCGGCTCGACGCCCGCCACCCGTGACAGCTGCTCGGCGAGCATGCGCTGTTTCAGGGCGAGTTGTTCGTTGTGGGGCAAATGCTGGACGCTGCATCCGCCGCAGCGACCGGCATGCACGCACGGCGCGGCACGACGCAGCTCATTGGGCGTAAACACCCGCTCGGTGCGGGCCTCGACCACTTTGCCGTGGGCACCGAGCACCCGCGCCTCGACTTCTTCGCCGGCCAGCGCACCGATGACGAACCAGGTTCGCCCGTCGACAAACGCAATCCCACGACCGTCATTGGCCAGGCGCTCGATGGTCAGGCGCTGCTTTTTACCGGTGGGCACTTGCGGGGCCCGGCTTCCGCCGCTGGGCTGGAAGCGCAAGCCTCTTTCTTGCTTGGCCATCAGTTGGGCGCGTCGAAAATGCCGGTCGACAGGTAACGGTCGCCACGGTCGCAGATGATCGCAACGATCACTGCATTCTCAACTTCCTTGGACAAGCGCAGCATGCCCGCCACGGCACCGCCGGAAGACACGCCGCAGAAGATGCCTTCTTCGCGAGCCAGGCGACGGGTAACGTCCTCGGCTTCGCTCTGGGCCATGTCGATGATCCGGTCCACGCGCTCGGCCTGGTAGATCTTCGGCAGGTATTCCTGCGGCCACCGGCGGATGCCGGGGATCGCCGAACCTTCCATCGGTTGCAGGCCGACGATCTGTACGTTCGGGTTCTGTTCTTTCAAATAGCGCGAGGTGCCCATGATGGTGCCAGTGGTACCCATCGAGCTGACGAAATGAGTAATCGTGCCGTCGGTCTGGCGCCAGATCTCCGGGCCCGTCGTGGTGTAGTGGGCCTCGGGATTGTCACCGTTGGCGAACTGATCCAGCACCTTGCCACGGCCTTCGGCCTGCATGCGCTCGGCCAGGTCGCGAGCACCTTCCATGCCCTCTTCCTGGGTCACCAGGATCAGCTCGGCGCCATAAGCCGTCATCGCGGCTTTACGCTCGGCGCTGGAGTTGTCGGGCATGATCAGGATCATCTTGTAACCCTTGATCGCCGCTGCCATCGCCAGGGCAATACCGGTGTTGCCGGACGTCGCCTCGATCAGCGTATCGCCGGGCTGGATCTGCCCGCGCAACTCGCCACGGGTGATCATCGACAGCGCCGGGCGGTCCTTGACCGAACCCGCCGGGTTGTTCCCTTCGAGCTTGAGCAGAAGCGTATTGCTGGTCGCGCCGGGCAGGCGCTGCAAGCGAACCAGCGGAGTGTTGCCGACGCAATCGGCAATGGTTGGGTACTGCAAAGTCATGGCGTATTCGCAATCCGGGCTGCGGGGGCGCCTATCATACCGGCAAACCCGGCGAGGCCATATCACGCAAAGTAAGGGGGTTATGGCTTCTGGGAATAAGCGAGCGCATACCCAGCCCGCGGTGCCCGACTTCCCCGGGTTGCGGTCCACCTGGATCACGAACCCAGCGTCCGTGAATTTTTACGAAGATCACCCGCCCGCAAATCGCTACACTGCGCAGATATTGCGTGCCGGATGCGCGCGAAGCTCAATCAGACCGCTGGATGCAGGAGACAAGTGTGCTCAAGAAACTGGGAATCAAAGGCCGCGTCCTGTTGCTGACCCTGTTGCCGACCAGCCTGATGGCGCTGGTCCTGGGCGGCTATTTCACCTGGGTGCAGCAAGCCGACTTGCACGCTCAATTGCTGCAACGGGGCGAGATGATCGCCGAACAGTTGGCCCCGCTGGTTGCGCCGGCCATGAGCCGCCATGACACCGATCTGCTGGAGCGCATCGCCACCCAGTCCCTCGAGCAAGCGGACGTACGCGCCGTAACCTTCCTCGCCCCCGACCGCTCGCCCCTGGCCCATGCCGGCCCGACCATGCTCAACCGCGCACCCGACGGCAACAGTACGCAGTTGCTGCAACGCACCGGCAACGACGCGACGCGTTACCTGCTGCCGGTGTTCGGCAAGCACCGCAACCTGGCCGGCGAACTGATTCCCGAGGAAGCCGACCGCCTGCTGGGTTGGGTCGAGCTGGAGTTGTCCCACAGCGGCATGTTGCTGCGCGGCTATCGCAGCCTGTTCGCCAGCCTGTTGCTGATCGCCGCTGGCCTGGGTTGCACCGGGCTGCTGGCCTTGCGCATGGGCCGCACTATCAATCGCCCGCTGAGCCAGATCAAGCAAGCCGTGGCGCAGCTCAAGGATGGCCACCTGGAAACCCGCCTGCCGCCACTGGGCAGCCAGGAACTGGATGAGTTGGCGTCGGGCATCAATCGCATGGCCGGCACGTTGCAGAATGCGCAGGAAGAATTGCAGCACAGCATCGATCAGGCGACCGAAGACGTGCGCCAAAACCTGGAAACCATCGAGATCCAAAACATCGAGCTGGACCTGGCGCGCAAGGAAGCCCTGGAGGCGAGCCGGATCAAATCCGAATTCCTGGCAAACATGAGCCATGAAATCCGCACGCCACTGAACGGCATCCTGGGTTTCACTCATCTATTGCAGAAAAGCGAACTGACCCCGCGCCAGCTCGACTACCTGGGCACCATCGAAAAATCCGCCGACAGCCTGCTCGGGATCATCAACGAGATCCTCGATTTTTCAAAGATCGAAGCCGGCAAACTGGTGCTCGACAACATCCCGTTCAACCTGCGAGACCTGTTGCAGGACACCCTGACCATCCTCGCCCCCGCCGCCCATGCCAAGCAGCTGGAATTGGTGAGCCTGGTCTATCGCGACACGCCTTTGTCGCTGGTGGGCGACCCGCTGCGCCTCAAGCAGATCCTCACCAACCTGGTGAGCAACGCGATCAAGTTCACCCGCGAAGGCACCATCGTCGCCCGCGCCATGCTCGAGGATGAACATGAGGACAGCGTGCAATTGCGCATCAGCATCCAGGACACTGGCATCGGCCTCTCCGCCCAGGACGTCCGGGCGCTGTTCCAGGCCTTCAGCCAGGCCGATAACTCACTGTCCCGACAACCTGGCGGCACCGGGCTGGGCCTGGTGATTTCCAAGGGGCTGGGGAAACAGATGGGCGGCGAGATCGGCGTGGACAGTACGCCCGGCGAAGGCTCGGAATTCTGGATCAGCCTGCGCCTGCCCAGGACGCGGGACGACGCCGAGGATTTACCCGGTCCACCGCTGCTGGGTCGACGTGTCGCAGTCCTGGAAAACCATGAACTGGCCCGCCAGGCCCTGCAGCACCAACTTGAAGATTGCGGCCTGCAGGTCACGCCGTTCAACACCTTGGAGAACCTGACCAACGGTGTCACCGTCGCCCACCAGACTGACCAGGCCATCGACCTGGCCGTGCTCGGCATCACCAGCAACGACATGCCGCCGGAACGCCTCAACCAGCACATCTGGGACTTGGAACACCTGGGCTGCAAAGTCCTCGTGCTCTGTCCGACCACCGAGCAGACGCTGTATCACCTCTCTGTTCCCAACCCCCACAGCCAGCTCCAGGCCAAGCCCGCCTGCACCCGCAAGTTGCGCCGCTCGCTGTCCGACCTGGTCAATCCGCGCCCATTGCGCAGCGAACCCAACGAACCGGCACCCAGCCGTGCCCCGAAAGTGCTGTGCGTGGACGACAACCCGGCCAACCTGCTGCTGGTGCAGACCCTGCTCGAGGACATGGGCGCCCGGGTGCTGGCAGTGGAAAGCGGATACGCGGCGGTCAAGGCGGTGCAGAAGGAAACCTTCGACCTGGTATTGATGGACGTGCAGATGCCCGGCATGGACGGTCGCCAGAGCACCGAGACGATCCGCCAGTGGGAAAGCGAGCGGCACTGCTCTCCGCTGCCGATCGTCGCCCTCACCGCCCACGCCATGGCCAACGAGAAACGCGCCTTGCTGCAAAGCGGCATGGATGACTACGTGACCAAGCCCATCAGCGAGCGGCAACTGGCCCAGGTCGTACTCAAATGGACCGGCCTGGCCTTGCGCAACCAAGTGCCGGACCGAGGCTGGGACGGCCATGGCAGCGGTGAGCTGCTGGTGCTCGATCACGAAGAAGGCCTGCGCCTGGCCGCGGGCAAGGCCGATCTGGCAGCGGACATGCTGGCAATGCTGCTGGCCTCCCTGGAAGCCGACCGCGAAGCGATTCGCCAGGCCAGCGAAGCCAACGATCACAACGCCTTGATCGAACGGGTCCACCGCCTGCACGGTGCCACGCGTTATTGCGGCGTACCGCAATTGCGCGCCGCCTGCCAGCGCAGCGAAACCCTGCTCAAGCAGCAGGATCCCAAAGCGGCGGCGGCCCTTGAGGACCTGGAGCGCGCCATCGATCGCCTGGCCAGCGAGGCGCGTATCAGCGCCTGATCCAGGGCAATACACCCGCCAGCATAATCGCTGAAAATCCAAGCTCCGGGCCACGCACGGTAAGAGCTCATTTTTTGCCAGGAGGCCGCCATGCGCGCCATTCTTTTCAGCAGCCAGACCTACGATCGCGACAGTTTCGGCAAGGCCCCGCTACCTGCCGGCCTTGAATTGCAGTTCCAGCCGGCACGCCTGAACCTCGACACCGTGGCCCTGGCCGAACGGCACGAGGTGGTCTGCGCCTTTATCAACGACGATCTCAGCGCCCCGGTGCTGGAACGACTGGCTGAAGGCGGCACGCGACTGATCGCCCTGCGTTCGGCCGGCTACAACCACGTCGACCTGCCTGTCGCCAAGCGACTTGGATTGAGCATCGTCCGGGTGCCGGCCTACTCGCCCCATGCGGTTGCCGAACATGCCGTGGCCCTGATCCTGACGCTCAACCGATGCCTGCACCGGGCCTGCAACCGCACCCGGGATGGCAATTTCAGCCTCAACGGGCTGACCGGTTTCGACCTGGTGGGCAAGACGGTGGGCGTGATCGGTACCGGCCAGATCGGCGCAACCTTCGCCCGGATCATGGCTGGTTTCGGCTGCCGATTGCTGGTATACGATCCTTATCCCAACCCCGAGGTCGAAGCCCTGGGCGCCCGTTATGTGCCGTTGGCCGATCTGCTGGCGCAAGCGCAGATCATCAGCCTGCACTGCCCGCTCAACGAACAGAGCCGACACCTGATCAACGCCCGCTCCCTGGACACCATGCAACGCGGCGCGATGCTGATCAACACCGGTCGCGGCGGCCTGGTGGACACGCCGGCGCTGATCGAAGCGTTGAAAAGCGGCCAATTGGGATATTTGGGACTCGATGTCTATGAGGAAGAAGCCCAACTCTTCTTCGAGGACCGCTCCGACCTGCCGTTGCAGGACGACGTCCTCGCGCGACTGCTGACCTTTCCCAATGTCGTCGTGACCGCGCACCAGGCATTCCTGACCCGCGAAGCCTTGGCGGCAATTGCCACCACCACCCTGGACAATATCGCGGCCTGGGCCGCCGGCACGCCGCAGAACCTGGTGATCAACTAACCCCTCCTGTGGGAGCGAGCCTGCTCGCGAATACGGTGTGTCAGCTGACATCATTACCGATGAATCGCGAGCAGGTTCGCTCCCACAGGGATGGATGGAGTTTCGTCGGCCAGCCTTTCATCGAGTCCATGCCCAGGCCATGCCCCGTGCTAGCATGTCGCGCCTATTTGGAGGACCCATGGCCGAACACGATTTCCGCTACACCCTGATGAACCCACAGCACACCTTGACCGAGGTCCGCGCGCTGGCGCCGGGTCGCTACCAGGTCACCGGCAACGGCGGTTCGATCCAGGCCAACGACGTATTGCTCGTGACGCTCAAGGGCAGCAAGGATTTGTCCATGCGCCTGACCGTGGACACCGTACGCCACCTGCTCAAGCCCATGGGCCAATGGACTGCCATGACCACCGGCCCGGTGTTCGGCGAACTGGCGATCCACACCTGGCAGGTCAATTGCGACCGCTGCGCCAAGGAACTGAGCTTCGAATTCGCCGTCGATGCCAAGCTCGGCACCAAGGCCCAGAAGCCAGCCGCCACCGCGCGCATCGCCGAGTTGGGCTGGACGACGGTCGGTGAAAAACACCTGTGCCCTCAATGCCAGGAAGCCGCTTGATGAAACGCCTGGTCCTGGCCGCGCTGATCGGTGCCGGCCTGATGGGTTGCGCTGGCGAGCCGGTGCAACTGCAGCAAAACCGCAGCTATATCCTTGAATGGATCGGCGAGCGCCCATTGATGGACTACAGCCACCTGACCATCACCCTCGGCGATGATGGCCGGGCCTATGGCAATGCGGGCTGCAACCATTGGTTCGCGCCGTATACCCTGGAAGGCGACCGGTTGAGTTTCGGCAAGATTGGCAGCACCCGCAAGCTCTGCGCCCCGGCGGTCATGGAACAGGAGACGCGTTTCTTGCAGGCGCTGGAGAAGGTCGAGCGCTGGGACGTTTCGCCCATCGAGCAAATGCGTTTCTGGCCCGCCCAGGGCAAGCCGCTGCGGTGGTGGCTGGAAGAAGGCTAAGGCTTGAAAGGCGAAAAAAACTGAATCTGAATAGATCCCTGTGGCGAGGGGATTTATCCCCGCTGGGCTGCGAAGCGGCCCCCGTCGTCCCGCCAGACATTCCCTGGCGGAAAGTGGCTATGGGGCTGCTACGCAGCCCAACGGGGATAAATCCCCTCGCCACAACGGTGCCAGATTTGCGATCCGGTGTTATTTGATCGCCTGCAACGCCTCGAGCTTCGCCATCACCGCCGCCGCCGTCTGCTCCCCGAGCAACTGCTCGCGCACCTTGCCCTGGTTATCGATGATGTAGGTCACCGGCAATCCCTCGCTGCGTGGAAGGTCGAAGATTTCGGCCGGGTCCCGGGCCAGTACGGTGAAACGAATGCCCATCTTGTCGCTGGCACTCTTGAGTTCCTCGCCCTGCACCTGGTCGAAGTTGACGCCGAACACGCCCACGCTCCGTCCCTTGAGCTGTTCGGCCAGGGCATTGAATTCCGGAATTTCGGTGCGGCATGGCGCGCACCACTCGGCCCAGTAATTAAGCACCACCCACTGCTTGTCCAACCGTTGCGAAGCAATGGACTGGCCGTGCTGATCCACGCCGTAATCGTTTCCGCAGCCGGCGAGCAATAAAATGCCGATGAATGTCAGTGCCGCCGCCAATCGCCTTGTCATGTACCGATCCTTGTCTCAATGTGAACGCCTGGGTGCCCATCAGGTGCTAGGCGCCTCGCTGCACAGTAGAATAGCCGCCACCTTACGCAAGATGCGACCCGCTCATGACTGATCTGACGCTTTATCACAACCCGCGCTGCTCGAAATCCCGCGGTGCGCTGGAACTGTTGGAAGCCCGCGGCCTGGCGCCCACCGTCGTCCGCTATCTGGAAACCCCGCTGGATGCCGCGCAGCTCAAGCGCCTGCTGGACAAGCTCGGCATCGGCGCGCGGCAGTTGCTGCGCACGGGCGAGGACGAGTACAAGAGCCTGAACCTGGCCGACGAAAACCTGGCCGAGGACGATCTGATCGCCGCCATCGTCGCCCACCCGAAACTCATGGAACGGCCGATCCTCGAAACCGGGGAAAAAGCCGCGATCGGCCGTCCGCCGGAGAAGATCCTGGAGATCCTGCCGTGACCACGCCGTACATCCTGGTCCTGTATTACAGCCGCAGCGGTTCCACCAACGAAATGGCCCGGCAAATCGCCCGGGGCGTCGAGCAGGCCGGGCTGGAAGCCAGGTTGCGTACCGTGCCGGCGATTTCCACGGAATGCGAAGCGGTGTCGCCGGATATCCCGGAACAGGGCCCGCTCTACGCCACGCTCGATGACCTGAAGAACTGCGCCGGCCTGGCCCTGGGCAGTCCGACTCGTTTCGGCAACATGGCCGCGCCGCTCAAATACTTCCTCGACGGCACCAGCAACCTCTGGCTGACCGGCGCCCTTGTGGGCAAGCCAGCCGGCGTGTTCACCTCCACCGCCAGCCTGCATGGCGGTCAGGAAACCACGCTGTTGTCGATGATGCTGCCCCTGCTGCACCACGGCATGCTGATCACCGGCCTGCCCTACAGCGAATCAGCCTTGATCGACACCCAGGGTGGCGGTACGCCCTACGGCCCGAGCCATCACGCCGGCGCCGACGGTAAAAGCGGCTTGAACGCGCATGAAGTCGAGCTGTGCCGAGCCTTGGGCCTGCGCCTGGCGAAAACCGCTCTATTGCTGGAGAACGGCCGTGGCTAAAAAGCCCAAGATCCTCCCGCCCATCCACTGGCTGGAACCGCGCGTACGTATCGCTCGCGCCCTCAGCCTGCTGTGCTTTTTCGGTTTGGTGGGGCTGCTCAGTGGGTACTACCTGCTGATCGCCGACCTGCACGGCGCGCGCCCTTGGGTGATCCTGCTGATCGAGCTGGTGCCGCTGTTGATCCTCGCGCCGGGCATGCTCATCGGCAGCGCCCGCGGGCATTCCTGGATGTGTTTCGTGGTGAATCTGTATTTCATCAAGGGCGCATTGGCCGCGTACGACCCGAACCGGCAGTGGTTCGGCGTGCTGGAAATGGCGGCGAGCGTGGCGGTGTTCTGCTCGGCCCTGCTGTATGTGCGCTGGCGGTTTCAGTTGAATCGAAGGTTGGCGGGCGAAGGCAAACCCTCCGTCGCCTGATACACCGCTATCGCGAGCAAGCTCGCTCCCACATTTGAAATGCATTCCCCTGTGGGAGCGAGCCTGCTTTTGAAATGCATTCCCTGTGGGAGCGAGCCTGCTCGCGAAGGGCCCGACACGGTCTCAATGATTGACGGTATAAGCCAGCATCATCGAAATCTGCGACATCGGCCGCCCGCCGCTCTCTTCATGCCACTGGTTGAAAGCATTCTGCACCGTCGCCAGGTCCCGCAGGCTGGTGGGGACTTTGTCGATGATGTCCTGGGCATTGAGCGCCGCCACGACGTCGTAACTGGTCGAAAAGGTGTCCTTGTCCATCATTCGCAGGAAACGCGGTGCCGACTGGCCGCCCAGTTGATGGCCGTGCTTTTTCAGGTAGGTCCACAGGCCGACGATGTCAGTCACCGGCCAGTCGGCGACCAGCGCGCCGAAACTACCCTTTTCATGGGCCACGTCCAATATCATCTGCGCGTTGCGCGGCACACTCTTGAGCTTGCCCAGGTGGCGGATGATCCGCGTATCCTGCATCAATCGCTCCAGGTGCTCGGCACCCATCAGCACGACTTTCTCCGGGTCGAACTTGAAGAACACCTCTTCGAACGCCGGCCACTTGGCGTCCACCAGGCTGTGCTTGAGCCCGGCGCGGAAGACCCGCAGGGCCATGGTCGAGAGGTAGCGGTCGTCGCTGATCTTGCGCAGTTGCGCCGGGGTCTTGGGCACCGGCAGACGGGCTTCCAGTTCAGCCGCCGAACCGAAGCGGTTCAGACAATACTCGTGCAGCCACTTGTAATCGCGCATGCCCTCTCCTGGGATTGAAAACGAAAACGGCGCTTGCAAGCGCCGTGGATAAAACCGATTGGCAACCTTAGAGATTCACCACATTGACGAACCGCGGCGTGGCGTTTTCGTCGATGCGCAGGTTGGTGAAATCGAACAGGTTGCGGTCCGCCAGTTGCGACGGGATGACGTTCTGCAAGCCGCGGAAGATGCTCTCGGTACGGCCCGGGGTCTTGCGTTCCCACTCCTGGAGCATTTCCTTGACCACCTGGCGCTGCAGGTTTTCCTGGGAGCCGCACAGGTTGCAGGGAATGATCGGGAATTGCTTGAAATCCGAATACGCCTGGATGTCCTTCTCGTTGCAATAGGCCAACGGCCGAATCACCACGTTGCGCCCGTCGTCGGCGCGCAGCTTGGGTGGCATGGCCTTGAGCGAGCCGTTGTAGAACATGTTCAGGAAGAACGTCTCGACGATGTCGTCGCGGTGATGACCCAGAGCCATCTTGGTCGCGCCGATCTCGTCGGCGAAGGTATAGAGCGTCCCGCGGCGCAGGCGTGAGCACAGCGAGCAGGTGGTCTTGCCCTCGGGAATCAGTTCCTTGACCACCGAATAGGTGTCTTTCTCGACGATGTGGTATTCCACGCCCAACGACTCGAGATAGGCCGGCAGCACATGCTCGGGGAACCCGGGCTGCTTCTGGTCCATGTTCACCGCGACGATGTCGAACTTGATCGGGGCAACCTTCTGTAGATGCATCAGCACGTCGAGCAAGGTGTAGCTGTCCTTGCCGCCGGACAGGCAGACCATGACCTTGTCGCCGTCCTCGATCATGTTGTAGTCGGCGACCGCCTCACCGGCCAGGCGGCGCAGGCGCTTTTGCAGTTTGTTCTGGTTGACCGTAAGAGTGCCCATGACGCGAAATCCGTGAGGTGTGACGAAAGGCCGGCATTTTACGCAAAAATTTGCTGTCGGCGAAGGCTGATGACTGGCACTTTTGTGGCGAGGGGATTTATCCCCGTCGGGTTGCGCAGCAACCCCTGCGTTTAGCCTGACACTGCGCGGTGGTATTGGGATAATTGGGGCCGCTGCGCAGCCCAGCGGGGATAAATCCCCTCGCCACAGTAAAATCCGTCGTGCCACAAACCTGCGTACAGACCTAACGGCGATTAGCATTATCGGCTACAGCGCGATTTGCTCTAAGCCCCCCATCCCCCTCGCCGCCACTCCTTTCTATACTGCGGCATAAGGTCGCACACACTTACAGACCTTTACTTACCCGGCCACTTGGCCCGTAGGCGCTCCGTTGGGGGGCGATGGCAATAACAAAGGAGTGACTGACTATGATCCATCATGTCGTGGGGCTCTTTACCCACCCTGATCAAGAATGGAAAGAAATCCGTGGCGATCAGGAGGAAAGCATCAGCCACATGTACCTTACCCACACGCTGATCCTGGCGGCCATCCCGGCGGTGTCGGCGTTCATCGGTACCACGCAGGTGGGATGGGTCATCGGCAATCGTCCGCCGGTCATGCTCACGCAGGAAAGCGCGCTGTGGATGACCATCATGTCTTACCTCGCCATGTTGGGCGGCGTGGCGGTGATGGGTGCGTTCATTCACTGGATGGCCCGCACCTATGACGCCAGTCCTAGCCTGGCCCGGTGTGTCGCGTTTGCCACCTATACCGCAACCCCGTTGTTCATTGGTGGCCTGGCGGCGCTGTATCCCCACATGTGGCTGGGGATGATCGTCGGCACTGCGGCGATCTGCTACACCGTCTACCTGTTGTACGTGGGCCTGCCGACGTTCATGAACATTCCCCAGGACGAAGGCTTCCTGTTTTCCAGTTCGGTGCTTGCTGTCGGCCTGGTGGTGCTGGTCGCCATCATGGCGTTCACGGTGATTGTCTGGGGGCTGGGCGTTGGTCCGGTCTACACCAATTGAAGCTACACCCATTGAAGGATTGAGGCTCTCCAACAAAAAACGATCTGCCACCACAGGCCGCCGCAAGGCGGCCTTCCTCTGTGTCTGGATCTACCAGGACGACCGCTGGGCGCCTGAGCGATTCGCAACGGCCAGCGCTTGCGGCATACTCGCCTTTCTGGAGACCCGTAAAGCATGCTCGAGCAACTCAATACCCGCGTCGAAGAGTGTTACCAACAAGCCGAATCCTTTTTCAAACGTCCTTTCAAACGCCCGGTGGTCAGCCTTAAATTGCGCGGCCAGAAAGCCGGCGTCGCGCATTTGCACGAAAACCTGCTGCGCTTCAACCCACAGCTGTACCAGGAAAACGCTGAAGACTTCCTCAAGCAGACGGTTGCCCACGAAGTGGCGCACCTGATTGCCCATCAGTTGTTCGGCGACCGTATCCAGGCCCATGGCGAGGAATGGCAACTGATCATGCGTGGGGTCTATGAACTGCCACCCAACCGTTGCCATACCTACGAGATCAAGCGCCGCACCGCGACCCGCTACATCTATAAATGCCCGTGCGACGGCAGCGATTTCCCGTTCACGGCCCAGCGCCACCGTCTGGTGCGCCAGGGGCGACGGTACTTGTGCCGCAGTTGTCGCAACACGTTGGTGTTCAGTGGGGAGACGCGGGTCGAATAGCAGAGTTTTGTGGTGCCTGGGCTGGCCTCATCGCGAGCAAGCTCGCTCCCACAGGGGTCTAGTGAACGCCGCAGACCCAATGTGGGAGCGAGCTTGCTCGCGATGGCGGCCTGACAGACGCTACAAAACCACCCCGCGCTTACGCAACGCCTCGATCCGCTCAGCACTAAACCCCAACGCCCCCAACACTTCGTTCGTATGCTCCCCCAGCCTCGCGCCAATATGCCGAGGCTCGGGCAGCCCTTCGGAAAACTTCAATGGACAGGCCATCTGCGCCTGGCTCGATCCATCGCCACGGGGCACTTGGGTGACTAGCTCCCGAGCTTTCAACTGAGGATGCTCAATCGCCTCGTCCAGCCCCAACACCGGCTCGACGCAGGCATCGACCTTGGCAAATATCGCGCAAAGCTCGGCGAAATCGCGCTTCTCGAATTCAGACTGCAGTTCCTGCTTGAGCCGTTGAGCAGGCTCCGATGACAGCCCCAGGGCTCTCAACTCCGGTCGCCCCAGCGCCTCGCAAAGCGCCTGCATGAAAGCCGGTTCCAGACTCCCCACCGACATCCAGCGGCCATCGCGGGTGCGGTAATAATCATAAAAGCTGCCGCCGTTCAGCACGTGGTTTTCCCGCCCCGGCTCCACGCCACAAGCCAGGTAACCGGCACCGGCCAAGGCATTAAGGCTGAAAACGCAATCGGTCATGCTCACGTCCAGGTGTTGGCCCTGCCCGCTCTGCTGTCGGGCGATCACCGCCGCCAACAGCCCGATCACTCCATGCAACGAACCACCGGCGATGTCCGCCGCCTGGATCCCCAGCGGCAACGGGCCGCTGTCGGCACGGCCGGTGTGGCTCGCCAACCCCGCCAAGGCCAGGTAGTTGATGTCATGGCCGGCGCGGTCCTTGTAGGGCCCCGTCTGGCCGTAACCAGTAATGGATACGTAGATCAACCGGGGATTGATCGCTTTCAAGGCTTCATACCCCAGGCCCAACCGCTCCATCACGCCGGGGCGGAACTGTTCCAACAGGATGTCATGGTCGGCCAATAGCCGTTTGATGATCTCCAGCGCCGCCGGCTGCTTGAGGTCCAGCGCCAGGCTGCGCTTGTTGCGATTGAGGTAGGCATGGCTGGCCGAGACGCCCTCATCGTGGGGCGGCAGGATCCGCAGCAGATCCGCACGGTCCGGCGATTCGATGCGCAGCACCTCGGCTCCCATGTCCGCCAGCAACAGCGAGGCAAACGGCCCCGGCAACAGGGTCGAGAAATCCAGAACCTTGAGCGATGCCAGTGGACCTTGCATGGAAGATCTCCGTTTTGAATGTGCATCCAAGACTAGGCAGAGGCTGAAGGTGGGGCAATTACCGAAGAAAGCGTTCGGGCTGACAATTGTGCTCGATGGCTGATGGAAAAACCTGTGGCGAGGGGATTTATCCCCGCTGGGCTGCGAAGCGGCCCCATTAGTCAAAAAACGCTGCGGTTTATCAGACAAAAAGCAGGGGGCCGCTGCGCAGCCCAGCGGGAGCAAGCTCCCTCTCCACAAAAGCCTGTCTGCCGATAATTGCGCCCAACAAAAAACCCGCCGAAGCGGGTTTTTCGTCACAGGCCGAAAATCACTTCACGGACACCGCGGTATCAGTCGTTGCAACCACGTCGTCTTCTTCACGAACATCGGAAATACCGCGACCACCGGAGGCCAGTTCAGTCTGCAACTGGTCTTCGTCCAGCTCCTTGACCCACTTGGCGACCACGATGGTGGCAACGGCGTTGCCCACCAGGTTGGTCAGGGCGCGGGCTTCGGACATGAAGCGGTCGATGCCCAGGATCAGTGCCAGGCCGGCCACTGGCAGGGTGCCCACGGCCGACAGGGTGGCCGCCAACACGATGAAGCCGCTACCGGTCACGCCAGCCGCACCTTTGGAGGACAGCAACAGCACCGCCAGCAGGGTGATCTGGTGAGTCAGGTCCATCGGGGTATCGGTGGCCTGGGCGATGAACACCGCGGCCATGGTCAGGTAGATCGAGGTACCGTCGAGGTTGAACGAGTAGCCAGTCGGGATCACCAGGCCAACCACGGACTTCTTGGCACCCAGGCGCTCCATCTTGATCAGCATGCGCGGCAGGGCCGATTCCGAGGAGGAAGTGCCCAGCACGATCAGCAGTTCTTCACGGATGTAGCGGATCAGTTTAACGACACTGAAGCCGTGGGCGCGGCAGATGGCGCCCAGCACCACCAGCACGAACACCACGCAAGTGATGTAGAAGCAGATCATCAATTGGCCCAGTTGCACCAGCGAACCAACACCGTAGGCGCCGATGGTGAAGGCCATGGCACCGAACGCACCGAGCGGCGCCAGCTTCATGATCATGTTGATGATGATGAACATCACTTGGGCGAAGCGATCGATGAAGTCCAGCACCGGCTTGCCGTAGGCACCCAGGCGATGCAGGGCGAAACCGAAGATCACCGAGAACATCAGCACTTGCAGGATGTCGCCGTTGGCGAACGCACCAACGATGGTGCCTGGGATCACGTTGAGCAGGAAGGCAACGATGCTCTGGTCTTTACCTGCCGCAATGAAACCGGCGATCTGCTTGGTGTCCAGGGTCGCTACGTCGATGTGCATGCCGTTGCCCGGTTGCACGACGTTGACCACGACCAGGCCGATCAGCAGGGCAATGGTGGAAACGATTTCGAAGTACAGCAGCGCGTAGCCGCCGGTCTTGCCGACCGATTTCATGTTCTGCATGCCAGCGATGCCGCTGACGACGGTGCAGAAGATGATCGGAGCGATGACCATTTTGATCAGTTTGATGAACCCGTCACCGAACGGCTTGAGGGCAACGCCGGTCTGCGGGTAGAAGTGGCCGAGCAAAATGCCGATGGCAATGGCTACGATCACCTGGAAATACAGGGATTTGTACAGTGGCTGACGAGTCGTCATGGCAAACCTTCCTCAAGAGTCCCGTGGGCAACATCCACCTGTTGTCCACGACACCTCAATTGCGAACCCTCCTGCACTGGAGGGATTTGTTGTGTCGGCTGCACGCGGCAGACCTGCACAGGGCATCGCAAGGCCCGTGCCATTTTGAGGAAATGTCCTACAACCCGCGTTGCAGAACGCTTTTGTTGATTCGTCGTCGGTTAAACGGGCGGCGACGGATGGCGGATTTCCGCCAAGACCCCGTTTCTCACTCCTGGATTTGGCGGATATCCGCCTTGTCCAGCCCGGACGCCCTGCTACCATCGCCGGCTCAACGGACGGATTTGAGCCATGCGCCAACGCACGATCGCCAGCCACTTCGCCCGCGCAGCCCTGGGCGGCGCGCGCCGGCACGGGTTTGACTATCTTCCCCTGCTGCAACAATTGGGTATCAGCCCGGAGCTGCTCGACGAACCGCGAGCGCGAATCGCCCCGGAGCAGTTCGCCCGGCTGTTGCAGGCGCTATGGGCGGACCTGGGGGATGAATTCCTCGGATTTGGCCGGGCCGCGAGTAAACCCGGGACGTTTGCCATGATGTGTCACACGTTGATCCACTGTCGGACCCTGGGCAAAGCCCTGCAACGCGGCCTGCTCTTTTACAGCCTGTTTCCCGATGCACCGAGCCTGACACTAGACACCGAAGGAGAACGGGTCCGGTTGAGCCTGGATGAGTCGACACTGCGCGATCCCGATCATTTCCTGACGGAAAGCCTGCTGGTCATCTGGCATCGCCTCGGCAGTTGGCTGATCGGCCAGCGGATCGGCCTGGAGCAGGCGACCTTCAGCTATGCCAAGCCTGCCCACGGCGCGGAATACGACCTGCTGTTCCCCTGCCCGCTGGTATTCGAGGCTCGACGCACCAGCCTGTTGTTTCACAGGCGCTACCTGGACATGCCGCTGCTCCAGGACGAGCGAACGCTCAAGCATTTTCTCGAACGCTCACCCGCCGACCTGCTGTCGCGCCCGGACGATGGCCACAGCCTGAGCAGCCAGCTACGCCGTCTGCTCAGCCGCGACACGGCGCGCTGGCCCGACCTGGACACCGTCGCCGCGCATCTGCACATCAGCTCACAGACGCTGCGCCGGCACCTTCGCGAGGAAGGCACCAGCTTCCAGGAACTCAAGGATCAACTGCGGCGGGATATCGCCATCTACCATTTGGGCCGGGCGGACCTGTCGTTGCAGCAGATTGCCGAGCAGCTCGGGTTTTCGGAGCCGTCGGCGTTTCATCGGGCGTTCAAGAAGTGGACGGGGGTGACGCCTGGGGCGTATCGGGAGTTGGAGAGCTGAGTGGTGATATCCCACTTCTGTGGTGTGCTGCCCTGTGGCGAGGGGATTTATCCCCGCTGGGCTGCGAAGCGGCCCCCTGCGCTCTGTCTGACACACCACCGCCACCCATTTGGGGCTACTGCGTAGCCCAGCGGGGATAAATCCCCTCGCCACAAAGGCCGGCAAACACACCGAAAAATATTCCAGTCAAACCACCGGAAACAGAATCCGAAACGCCGCCCCGCCCAACTCCGAATCCCCCAAGGTCAACCGCGCGCCATAGCTCTCGATGATGTCCTTGACCACCGCCAACCCGATCCCCTGCCCCGGATGCTGGCGATCCAATCGTTCGCCCCGCTGGAGAATCCGCGCACGCTGGTCGGGCGGTACGCCCGGGCCATCGTCTTCGACGCTCAACTCCGTACCGCCGAGGGTCTGGTGCACGCTGACCCGCACTTCCCCCAGGCACAGCCGATAGGCGTTTTCCAGCAGGTTGCCAAGCATCTCCAGCAACGCGCCCTGTTCGATGGGCACCTGGCAATGCTCCGGCAAATCGAAATGGACCTGGACGCGCTTGTCTCGATAGACCTTGTCGAGAGTGTCGCACAGGCTCTGCAGGACCGGGCGCAGACGCACCTGGTGGCGCACCAGCCCGCTCTTGCGCAGGCTGGCCCGTTGCAACTGGTAGCCGATCTGCTGGCTCATGCGTTCGATCTGAGTCTGCAGCACCCAAGCCTGTCCACGGTCCTGCGGGCGCCGGGCCATGTCTTCGCTGACGCCCTGCAACACGGCCAACGGGGTTTTCAGGCTGTGGGCCAAGTCATCGAGGGAATCGCGATAGCGGCTGCGCTGTTCACGCTCGCTGTGCAACAACCGGTTAAGCGAGCCCGTCAGGCGCAACAGTTCCCGCGGGTGTGCAGTGCTCAAGCTTTCCCGCGTACCCGCTTCGATTTCGTCCAGTTCCTGGCTCAAGCGTCGCAAGGCGCGCAAGCCCCAGGTCAGGCCGATCCACAACAGCGCCAGCAGCACCAACAAGGCCGCACCAAAGCCAAGGTAAAGATTGTCCCGCAACCCTTGGAGGGTCACTTCGTAATCACGCACCGGCTGCAAGGTGACGATACTGAACGCCGCGCTCTGGCCGCCGAGCAGCTTGACCTCGACGTCATAGACAAAGAATTCCTGGCCGTTGTCCTCGCGGATACGCGCGAATTGATTGCCCTGGCCGTCATAGCGCGGCGTGTAGTTGATGTGTTCTTCCTGGGTCGCCTTCGAGCGCCAGACCAGGTTGCCGTCGCGATCATAGATGTAGCCCAGCAGGCGGGCGTCGGCGAGGTTGAAGCGTTCATCCGGCAGTTGCGCCGGCATCTTCAATCGACCATTTTCCACCCGGGCGGCGGATATCAGCGTGGTCACATCCGAGGCCAGCCGTTGTTCGATGGACTCCTGCAGGGCGAGGCTGAACGCGCCCTGCATTGCCGGCAACAACGCCAGCATGAACAACGCCGCCAGGGTCATGGCGGCCAGCATCAAGCGCAGCCGTAGCGAACGAATCACTGGCAGCGCTCGTTGAACAAGTAACCCAGGCCCCGCACGGTATCGATCGGCTTGAAGCCGGCCGGGGCTTCCAGTTTGCGGCGCAAGCGGCCCACCAATACCTCGATGACATTGGGATCGCGCTCGTCGTCATCCGGGTAAAGCTGCTCCATCAAGCGGTCCTTGGCGACCACCTGCTGGTGATGGCGCATCAGGTACTCAAGGATGCGGTATTCATAGGCCGTCAATGGAAGTGGTTCTTCGCCGAGGGACGCCTGCTTGCGGTTGAGGTCCAGCAGCAATGGCCCGGCGACGATGGTCGATTGGGTGAAGCCGCTGGAGCGTCGCAGCAAGGCATTGAGCCGGGCCTCCAGCTCTTCGAATTGGAAGGGCTTGACCACATAGTCGTCAGCCCCGGCGGCGAGGCCTTCGACCTTGTCCTGCCAGTTGCCGCGGGCGGTGAGGATCAAGATCGGGAAGGTCTTGTCCTGTGAGCGCAGCCGGCGAATCAACTCCAGGCCGCTGATGCCTGGCAAGCCAAGGTCGATCACCGCCAGGTCATGATTGAACTCGCGGACCTGATACAAGGCCTCTTCGGCATTGGCCACGGCCTGGACCACGTGGCCGCTGTCAGTGAGCCGGGTTTGCAGGTGATGACGCAACAGCGCTTCGTCTTCGACAACCAATAGTTTCATGGGCCTCTCCCAGGAGATTCAGAACAGCCATGTCAAACAAGGCGCCGGATCGTCTTGGGCCGATCCGGCTGCACGTTTCCATCTCCTGCCGCCTAGAAGGTGTAGTTCGCCGACAGATAGGTCTGGGCGCTGCTGGTCAGGTCCAGCGAACCGACCTTGGCGCCATCGTGCGGACTCATCTCGGTACTGGCATTGCTGCGCAGGTAACGGTACCCCAGTTCTACCGAGGTGTTTTGTGAAATCTGTTGCAGGACGCCGCCTTGCAAGCCCACCGCGTAGCCGATGTCGGTGTCGCGGCTGAAGCCTGGGGAGTCTTGGGTCAATTTGGTCAGGCCCGCCGTGCCACCGCCAAACAGTTTGGTGCTGCTGGTGACCGGATAGAACAGGTCGTAGCTGCCCAACAGGTTTTCCTGGCGCAGCTTGATGCCGTTGTGGCTGCCCGATACGTTGTCGTAGGTGGCGTAGTAGCGACCTTGATCGTTCTGCCGGCCCAGGCGCAGGCCGTAGGTGGTGTCCTTGGCGATCGCGCCGTCGGCGTTGGGATTGTTCAGGTTCTGGTCCAGGGCGTTGGATTTCTTGATCTTGTCGCTGGTCTGGCCGAGGGTCAGGCTGGCGAAGTTGTCATCGGCGTGGGCCATGGCGCTGGCGCCCAGTACAGTGAATGCCAGCAATAGTTTTTTCATAGCAGTCATGATCCGATTCCTTATGAAGCAATGGTTGGGTGAAGTCGCAGCCACGATAGCCATCGCTCCCTGAACACCCCTTGAACGTTCTCTGAACCTCGGCTGAATGAATCGGCTAGTCTGTGTGCACCACTTTTTAAGGAGATCGATCATGCGCAGGTTGCTTGCTGTTGTACTTCTGGCCTTGAGCGGCGCCAGTCACGCCGCCATCCAGACCCAGGAGATTCCCTACACCAGTGCCGACGGCACGAAGCTGATCGGCTATTACGCCTACGACGATGCGGTCAAGGGCCCGCGCCCAGGCGTGGTGGTGGTGCATGAGTGGTGGGGACTGAACGATTATTCCAAGCGCCGCGCCCGTGACCTCGCCGGTCTTGGCTACAGCGCCCTGGCCATCGACATGTATGGCGACGGCAAGAACACCGAGCATCCCAAGGACGCCATGGCGTTCATGCAGGCAGCGCTCAAGGACAGCCAGGCGGCCAGCGCACGCTTCCAGGCCGGGCTCGACCTCCTGAAGAAACAACCCCAGACCGATCCGGACAAACTCGCCGCCATCGGCTACTGCTTCGGTGGCAAGGTGGTGCTGGACGCAGCGCGCCAAGGCGTGCCACTGGCTGGCGTGGTGAGTTTCCACGGTGCCCTGGTCACCAACACGCCGGCCACCCCTGGCAGCGTCAAGGCCAAGATCCTCGTGGAGCACGGCGCGCTGGACAGCATGGTCACCGAAGACAACGTCACCGCGTTCAAGAGCGAGATGGACAAGGCCGGCGCCGACTACAAATTCGTCAGCCTCGAAGGCGCCAAGCACGGCTTCAGCAACCCTGACGCCGACCGTTTGAGCCACGGCGAACATGGCGGGCCGGACATTGGCTACAACAAGGAAGCCGATCAGAAGTCATGGGCGGACATGCAGAAGTTCTTCAAGAAGATCTTCTGATCCTTACCGTTCCTGTGGCGAGGGAGCTTGCTCCCGCTCGGTTGCGCAGCAACCGCAAAATCCTGGGGCCGCTGACCGGCCCAGCGGGAGCAAGCTCCCTCGCCACAAAAGCCATCCCGCTCAAGCGTCTCCCCACTACCCAGCCTCAAGCCAACCCGGCAAAATGCCCGGCATGAACCCACTTCCCGCCCTGCCCGCCTGCTGCTCCCCTCTGGATGAACATTGGCTGCTGCCCGACGCCTTGCCCGATACGGTGCTGCTCAGCACGCGCTTCGACCCGCTGCTGCTCGTCGCGGCTGATTTCCCCAACAGCGCCGTCGAACAGCCGGCGAGCATCCAGCGCTCGGTGGCCAAGCGTCAGGCGGAATTCCTCGCCGGACGGATCTGCGCCCGGGCGGCCTTGCATCGGCTTGATGGGATCGCCTGTATTCCTGCCATCGGCGAAGACCGTGCACCTGTCTGGCCTGCTCATATCAGCGGTTCGATTACCCACAGCACCGGCCGGGCAGCCGCCATCGTCGCGCAGAAACAACGATGGCAAGGCCTCGGCATGGACCTTGAAAACCTCCTCGACCCCGAACGCGCCGAGCGCCTGGCCGGGGAAATCCTCACCCCCGCCGAGCTGCTGCGCATGGCGCCCCTCTCGCGGGATGACCGGGCGCTACTGGTGACGTTGACCTTCTCGGTCAAGGAAAGCCTGTTCAAAGCGCTGTACCCGATCGTCGGGCAGCGCTTTTATTTCGAACATGCCGAGGTGCTGGAATGGTCCCACGGCGGGCAGGTGCACCTGCGGCTGCTGACCGACCTGTCGCCCGAGTGGCGTCATGGCAGTGAATTGCATGCGCAATTCGGGGTGAAGGATGGGCAATTGCTGAGCCTGGTGGGGATCGAGGCCTGAGATCTCTAGTGCCTGTCTAGGCCTCTTCGTCGGATCGCCGCCCGGAGCAGGCTCGCTCCCACATTGGAATGCGTCCAACTTGTGGGAGCGAGCCTGCTCGCGAAGAGGCCGGCCCAGGCGCTGCACCTTTCAAGACCGATCCTGATGCCGCGGCCAACTCAAGCTGAAACACGCCCCGCCCAGGCTTTTGCTCTTGCTGATCAGAGCGCGGCCGTCATGCCAATGGATAATCCGCCGCACGATCGACAGCCCCAACCCATGACCTCCCGAGGCGCGCGCGCGGCTGTCGTCCAGGCGCAGGAACGGCTTGAAGACTCGCTCCCATGCCGCCTCCGGCACCCCCGGTCCGTCATCCTCGACATCGATCCGGCAACGCAACTGGCCCACCTGATAACTCACCGTCACCCGCGACTTGGCGTGGCGCATCGCATTGCCCACCAGGTTCTGTAGGGCGCGATGCAGGAATCTCGGCTCGGCCTCGACCCAGGCATCATCGCAATCAGCGGCGGACAGGCATAGGCCACGCTCCACGGTAACCCCGGCGCGCAGCGGTCCCAATTCTTCGATGACTTGGTTGACCAACGCGTCCAGGTCCAACCGCTGGAAATTCAACGCCGGTGATCCCTGCTCCAGACGCGCATACGTCAGCATTTCATCCACCAGCCGGTCGAGGTCTTCGATGTCGTGGTCCATGCCGGCCAGGTACTTGTCACGAGCCTGGGGCGTGCTGGCGCTGCCGAGCATTTCCAGGCCGAAACGCAGGCGCGCCACTGGCGTGCGCAGCTCGTGGGACACCGCGCGCACCAGCTCCCGCTGGATCGCCAGCAATTGCTGGAGATGCTCGGCCATGCCATTGAACGCCGCGGCCAGCCGTCCCACCGAGTCGGCACCGCGCGCCGGCACGCGGGTTTCCAGGCTGCCCTGGGCGATCTGGGTGGCGGCTGATTCCAGGCCGCGCAGACGTCGTTCCAATTGGCGCACCAGCAAGTAGACGATCAAGCCGATCAGGCTCAACCCCAACGCCGCGATAAGCACCAGCCATTCGGGCGGATACGGATTCATCTGGTACAGCGGGCCGATTTCCAGGACCCACGGCGTGCCGACCATACCGGCAAACACGCGAATAGAGTCGCCGCCCTTGCCCAGCGCCATCACCGTATCGCCCTCGGATACGCGTCGACGCTGGTCTTCGTCCATGTCCGCCTTATCGGCGGTCATCAAGCTCAGGTCGAAACCGAAACCTTTGTCGCGCTTGAGTTGCGCCAGCCGTTCGGGCTGCTCGGCCACCGGGTAACGCACCAACTCATCGGCCAGCAGGTAGATCGTCGCCCGGGCCAGTTGCTCGCTGATCTGGCGAACTTCGCCGACCAGCGTGAGTTGCTCGCCATCGCTGACCAGCCGATAGACCTTCGCCGCATGGGGCCCGGTCTGCTCCACCAGGACCTGCCCACGCAGGACGCGGGTGCGCTGGCCCAGGTCGAGGTCCGCCTGGCTGAGCACCTGCAGTTCCAACGGGATGCCCAGCAGGCGCGCCCACACCGCCAGGGCGCGACGGCGCTCGGTGTCATTCATCGGCCGCAAATTATCGGCCATCAAGGAAAACGTGCCGTGGGCCAGGCGCTCGCGGTATTGCTCGCCGCGCGTCTGGTTGAGTTGGTGCAACGCCAGCACGCCAAGCACCGCCACCAACACCAGCGCTGCGCACATGCCGCCGTAGATGCGCAGGAAGATCGAGTTCACGGAGCGGCGTCTACGCAAGCTTCGGGGACGAACAGGTAGCCTTTGCTGCGGATGGTCTTGATCAAGCGTGGGTGGTCGGGGTCATCGCCGATCTTGGGACGGATGCGCGAGATGCGCACGTCGATGGAGCGGTCCTGGCCGTCGTAGCCGATGCCGCGCAGGGCGGTGAAAATCTCCTCGCGGGACAGGATGCGCCCGGCATTGGAGACCAGCAGCCAGAGCAAATCGAATTCGGCGCTGGTCAGCTCGATGCCGTTGCCCTGCAGCCAGGCTTCGCGCAAGGCGTCGTCCACCACCAACGGACCGAACTCCAAGCGCCTCTGCTTCGGCGGCACGGCAGGTTCCGGTTCGCTGCGCCGCAGCAGGGCCTGGACGCGCGCCAGCAGCAGGCGTGGGCGCACGGGCTTGCAGACATAATCGTCAGCTCCCAGGTCCAAGCCCTGGATCTGGTCGCTGTCGTCGGTTCGCGCCGTCAGCATCAGAATCGGTCCGTCGTAGCGCTCGCGCACTTTGCGGCAGATGCTCAGGCCGTCTTCGCCGGGCAGCATCAGGTCGAGAATGACCAAGTCCGGCTGCTCATCGATGATCCGCTGCGCCGCCACCGCGCCGTTGCCTTCGATGGCGACGCGCAGGCCGTTGCTTTCCAGATATTCGCGGGTCAGCTCGGCGAGACGCTGGTCATCCTCGACGATCAAAATCTGCCAGGCTTCTTGTTCCACTGGGGGGCCTCTTCTTTTTGTGGGTATAAAGGAAAACGCGAACCCTGTGGGAGCGAGCTTGCTCGCGATGGCGGTGTATCAGCCGACAAAAATGTGGATGTGAATCCGCTATCGCGAGCAAGCTCGCTCCCACAATGACTACCGCCCCTCCATCTTTTGTCATATCGGAAGAGGAGGATAAACACGCCCATGCACCGGCCGATTGTATAAACGCCACCTGCGCAGAAAACAAGCGGACAAATGCGTTCGGTCGGGCTGGATTTGTGTGGTAACGTCCGCGCCCGCAAAAAACCTCAGGCTGTTTTCGAGTCGTCAAAAACATCGAAAAAAGGCTCGCTCCAGCTAGGTCGCGGCCTACAGAGCAGTTCCACGTTTCGCACACAAATTACGCACAGGCTTATCCACAGGTAGCACGTTGATTCACGCCCGAAAACGCATTATCTTGTAGCCCGCCGCGCAAAAAACCCTACATGTAGGGTTTCAGGCCAAAAACCAAACACAAGTCGGATAGAGAATTCAAGCGCTTTTCTTGCCTCTGTCCTCCTGTAACACCGTAGTTTCCCAAGTCCAGACCGCCCCTGCGGATGGCAACCGTTTCCCAGGTCGAAAACGACCGAAACGGTACGGGTGTTGCAGTTCTTTGCTGCCACCTTAGCAAACCAGGTTTCGAGCCCAGGCCCGTTACCCAAGAACTTCGGATGGAGGCGGTGCCAGTGGCCCGCCTCCTACTGTCCCGAAGTTGTTATGCCCGGCGTCAGTCGGTTGTAGTGCTTCAGGACGGAACGGTGGGCACCGTGATGGTGCCCAAATAAACATAGAGAACGTGGAGACACCCATGCACACCGACACAACTCGCGAGAACCCGCAGGGCACCGCGCCGCTGGCCGCCGATTCGAGCCCGGATCTGTCCGCCACCGCGCCTGGTCAGCTGCGCGTGATCAAGCGTAACGGCACTGTCGTTCCCTACACCGATGACAAGATCACCGTCGCCATCACCAAAGCGTTCCTCGCAGTTGAGGGCGGCACCGCTGCCGCCTCGTCGCGAATCCACGACACCGTGGCCCGCCTGACCGAACAGGTCACCGCGACCTTCAAGCGTCGCATGCCTTCGGGCGGCACCATCCACATCGAAGAAATCCAGGACCAGGTCGAACTGGCCCTGATGCGTGCCGGCGAGCAGAAAGTGGCTCGCGACTACGTGATCTACCGTGACTCCCGCGCCAAGGAACGCGCCACCCGCACGCCGGCCGACGCACCGGTCCAGGCCCACCCTTCGATCCGCATCGCACGCGCCGACGGCAGCCTCGCGCCGCTGGACATGGGCCGCCTGAACACCATCGTCACCGAGGCCTGCGAAGGCCTGGAAGAAGTCGATGGCGACCTGATCCAGCGCGAAACCCTGAAGAACCTCTATGACGGCGTCGCCCTCAAGGACGTCAACACCGCCCTTGTTATGACCGCGCGGACCCTCGTGGAGCGCGAGCCGAACTACTCGTTCGTGACCGCTCGCCTGCTGATGGACACCCTGCGCGCCGAAGGCCTGAGCTTCCTGGAAGTCGCCGAGAGCGCGACCCACCACGAAATGGCCGACCTGTACGCCAAGGCCCTGCCGGCCTACGTCGCCAAGGGCATCGAATACGAATTGCTGAACCCGGTCCTGGCCGAGTTCGACCTGGAAAAACTCGGCAAGGCGATCAACCACGAGCGCGACCAGCAGTTCACCTACCTGGGCCTGCAGACCCTGTACGACCGTTACTTCATCCACAAGGATGGCGTGCGCTTCGAACTGCCGCAGGTCTTCTTCATGCGCGTGGCCATGGGCCTGGCGATCGAAGAGAAGCAGCGTGAAGACCGTGCGATCGAGTTCTACAACCTGTTGTCGTCCTTCGACTACATGGCCTCGACTCCAACCCTGTTCAACGCCGGCACCCTGCGTCCACAGCTGTCGAGTTGCTACCTGACCACCGTGCCGGACGACCTGTCGGGCATCTACGGCGCGATCCACGACAACGCCATGCTGTCGAAATTCGCCGGTGGCCTGGGCAACGACTGGACCCCGGTTCGCGCGTTGGGCTCGTACATCAAGGGCACCAACGGCAAATCCCAGGGCGTCGTGCCGTTCCTCAAAGTGGTCAACGACACCGCCGTTGCGGTCAACCAGGGCGGCAAGCGCAAGGGCGCGGTCTGTGCCTACCTGGAAACCTGGCACATGGACATCGAAGAGTTCATCGAGCTGCGCAAGAATACTGGTGATGACCGTCGTCGTACCCACGACATGAACACTGCCAACTGGATCCCTGACCTGTTCATGAAGCGCGTCTTCGATGACGGCAAGTGGACCCTGTTCTCGCCGTCCGAAGTGCCGGACCTGCACGACCTGACCGGCAAGGCCTTCGAAGAGCGCTACGAGTACTACGAAGCCCTGACCGAGTACAACAAGATCAAGCTGTTCAAAGTCGTCCAGGCCAAAGACCTGTGGCGCAAGATGCTGTCGATGCTGTTCGAAACCGGCCACCCATGGCTGACCTTCAAGGACCCGTGCAACCTGCGCAGCCCGCAGCAGCACGTGGGCGTGGTCCACAGCTCGAACCTATGCACCGAGATCACCTTGAACACCAACAAGGACGAGATCGCCGTCTGCAACCTGGGCTCGATCAACCTGCCGAACCACATCGTCGACGGCAAGCTGGACACCGCCAAGCTGCAACGCACCGTCAACACCGCCGTGCGCATGCTCGACAACGTGATCGACATCAACTACTACTCGGTGCCGCAAGCGAAGAACTCGAACTTCAAGCACCGTCCGGTCGGCCTGGGCATCATGGGCTTCCAGGATGCGCTGTACCTGCAGCACATCCCGTACGGTTCGGACGCTGCGGTCGAGTTCGCCGACAAGTCCATGGAAGCGGTCAGCTACTACGCCATCCAGGCTTCCTGCGACCTGGCCGACGAGCGCGGCGCCTACGAGACGTTCCAGGGTTCGCTGTGGTCCAAAGGCGTCCTGCCGCTGGACTCGCAACAGATCCTGATCGCCCAGCGCGGCGAGAAGTACATCGACGTCGACCTGAAGGAAACCCTGGACTGGGCACCGGTTCGTGCCCGTGTGCAGAAAGGCATCCGCAACTCGAACATCATGGCCATCGCACCGACCGCCACCATCGCCAACATCACTGGCGTGTCGCAGTCGATCGAACCGACCTACCAGAACCTGTACGTGAAATCGAACCTGTCGGGCGAATTCACCGTGATCAACCCGTACCTGGTCCGCGACCTCAAGGCCCGCGGCCTGTGGGACTCGGTCATGATCAACGACCTGAAGTACTACGACGGTTCGGTGCAGCAGATCGAGCGCATCCCGCAAGAACTCAAGGAGCTCTACGCCACCGCGTTCGAAGTGGACACCAAGTGGATCGTCGACGCCGCCAGCCGTCGCCAGAAGTGGATCGACCAGGCTCAGTCGCTGAACCTGTACATCGCCGGCGCCTCGGGCAAGAAGCTGGACGTGACCTACCGCATGGCTTGGTACCGTGGCCTGAAAACCACCTACTACCTCCGTGCCCTGGCCGCCACCAGCACCGAGAAGTCGACCATCAACACCGGCAAGCTGAACGCGGTTTCCAGCGGCGGCAACCACGGTGACGACTCGGTCCTGGCTGCTCCAGCAGGTCCTGCGCCAGTGCCAAAAGCCTGCGCGATCGACGAGCCGGATTGCGAAGCTTGCCAATAAGCTGAGCGGGCGGGCGCGTAAAGGCGCCCGCTGAAAGAAGCCCCCGATAGGCCATTGGTTTATCGGGGGCTTTCTTTTGTCTGGAGGAAAGTCGGCGCCTGTGCCGGCCCCATCGCGAGCAAGCTCGCTCCCACAAGGATTTGTGAACGCCGAAAATCCAGTGTGGGAGCGAGCTTGCTCGCGATGAGGCCGGTCCAGGCAATACAAAACTGAAGCTCATAAAAAAGCCCCTCTTTCGAGGGGCTCCTTGTGCAGCTTCAAGCAACCATCGATATCAGGTCATCTGAATGATGGTCTGCATGATGGTGCTCTGGGTGGAGATGGTCTTGGCGTTCGCCTGGTAGTTGCTTTGCGCCTTGATCAGCTCGACCAGTTCGTTGGTCAGGTTGACGTTGGACTCTTCCAGAGAGTTGGAGACGATCGAACCCAGGGTGCCGGTTTGCGGAGCGTCGTAGCCCGGGATACCCGAGGCGAAAGTTTCCTTCCAGCTGGTGCCGCCTACTGGCTGCAGGCCTTGCTCGTTGGTGAAGCTGGCCAGGGCGATCTGACCGATCGGCTTGGTCTGGTTGTTGCTGAAGTTGGCGAGCATCACGCCGCTGCCATCGATGGTCAGGTTGGTGATCTGGCCAGTGGCGTAACCGTTCTGGGTCGGAATCGACCGCGCGGTGTCGGCGTTGAACTGGGTGGTGTTGCCCATGGAAATGGTGATGGTCGGGGCGCTGGCGGCGCCGTTGGGGGTCCAGGTTCCGTTGGTCACGGTGCCGGGAATCCAGCCGGTCAGTACCAGATCGCTGTTGACCGTCGCTGGCGGAGTGGTGACCGAGGTCAGCTTGCCGCTCGAGTCGAAGTTCATGGTCGAAGGGACTGGCGCAGTCGCACCGGTCGTGGTCGGCAGGCTGCCGTTCAGGTTGCGACCATCGATCAAGGTATAAACGTTCCAGGTATTGCCGGCAGTCTTGACCATGTACTGGTCCATCGAGTGCTGGTTACCCTGGGTGTCGTAGATCGGCGTGGTGAACTGCTTGGTGAAAGTAGCGGTATCGGCCGGGTTGAACGCAACGGTAATCGGCGTCGCCGTCGAGTTCAGGTTGATCGTCGACGAAACCAGGCTGGTGGCTTGTGGCGGCAGGTTCGAGGTGTCGATGCGCAGGTCGGTCAGGATGCCGTTGAGGATCTTGCCGTTGGCGTCCACGCCGTAGCCCTGCAGGCGTGCAGTGCCATCGCTGTTGGTGACGTAGCCTTCCTTGTCGGTCTTGAATGTACCGGCACGGGTGTAGCTCAGCGAACCGTCGTTATCCAGGACAAAGAAGCCCTGGCCTTGAATGCCCATGTCCAACACGTTGCCGGTGTTGTTCACGTCACCCTGGCCGAACTGTTGGGAAACGTTGGCCAGGCGCACGCCGTTGCCGACGGTCTTGCTGCCCGAACCCAGCTTGGTGGCCGAGTAGACGTCTTCGAATTCCGCGCGGGATGATTTGAAACCGGTGGTCGCCACGTTGGCGATGTTGTTGCCGGTCACGTCCAGCTGTTTGTTGGCTGCATAGAGACCGCTAAGGCCGATGTTGAAAGACATGTTGACTCCTTTTGCCGGTTAGTCGGCTCTACATACCAATAGTTTGTACTTTGGACAGGGCAATGCTGCCCAGCCCGGCCAGGTTGAGCATCAGCTCACCGCCCGTCTGGCTGATCGTCACACTGCTGACCGTAGCCGGCAGGTTGGTGATCAGCGACGTAGCCTTGCCGTCGATGGTGGTCGAGGCCGCGAAGGTGTACGTGCCCGACTCAACCGTCGCACCCGCATCGTTCTTGCCATCCCAGATGAAGGCCGAGTTGCCTGCTTTCTGGCTGCCCAGGTCGATGGTGCGGACGGTCTTGCCATCCTTGTCCACGATCTTGACTGCCAGGGAAGACACGGCCGAAGGCACCACCACCGTGCCGTTGAGGCTCTTGGAAGTGTCGACCACGGCCTTGTCGCCGGGAGCGATCACCGAGCGACCGACCAGGGACGACGCTTGCAAAGCCTGGGACGAGTTGTAGTTGCCGGCGATGCCACTCACGGTCTGGTTGAGCGTGGTGATGCCTTCCAGGCTGCTGAACTGCGCCAGCTGGGCAACGAATTCACCGTTGTCCTGGGGCTCCAGCGGGTTCTGGTTCTTCAGCTGGGTCACGAGCAATTGCAGGAACGCATCCTTGCCCAGCTCTTTCTTGCCGGTCGCCGCACTGGTTGCCGCGCCCAGGCCATCGGTCGTGGTGGTGGTCTTGACCGAAGAGTTGGCGAGGATCTCGTTAAGGCTCAAACCGCCGGTGGTGTTGGTGACGCTCATGTGACTCGCCCCTTATCACTGACCGAGGGTCAGGACCTTCTGCATCATGGTTTTGGCGGTGTTCATCATTTCGGCGTTGGTCTGGAAAGAACGACTGGCGGAAATCATGTCGGCCATTTCTTCAACGACGTTGACGTTCGGGTAGTAGACGTAGCCCTTGGCGTCGGCCGCCGGGTGATTGGGCTCGTAACGGGCCTCGAGGTTGCTCTGGTCTTCGACCACGCCGAGTACCTGCACGCCCTGCCCGGCCGCGTCCTGCTCCTGGAACAGCGAGTCGCCGCCCGTGGATTGGCCGCCCTGGAACATGGTGGCGAACACTGGATGACGGGCGCGGTAGGTCTGGTCGATGCTCGACGAAACGGTCTCGGCGTTGGCGATGTTACTGGCGACGGTGTTCAGGCGAGTGGTCTGGGCACTCATGGCACTGCCGGCGATGTTGAAAACGCTCGCGATCGACATGGCTTACTCTCCACGCAGGGCCGATACCAGCCCTTTGAATTTACTGTTGAGCAGGGTGAAGCTAGCCTGGAAGTTCACGGAGTTTTCCGCGTAGTTGGACTGTTCCAGTTGAGCGTCCACGGTGTTCTGGTCGATCGACGGTTGCATCGGCGTGCGGTACATCAGCGACTCGTCGCCGCTGCCCACGCCTTCGGCTTCGATATGACGGCTGTTGGTCATGTTCAAGGCGAAGTGGCCGTTCTTGGCTTTTTCGTTCTGCTCGGCGAGGACCTTGGAGAAGTCCAGGTCGCGCGCCTTGTAATTCGGGGTGTCGGCGTTAGCGATGTTGTTGGCCAGGACTTCGGCACGCTGGGCGCGGAAGCTCAGGGCCTGTTCGTGGATACCGAGCGCTTTATCGAAGCTGATGCTCATGTCGGAAACCTTTGGGTGACCAGAATGTACGTACGAGAGTTTTAGCAAGCGCCGTGCCACTTTGAAAAAGCCCGTAAACCGGGGCTTTGCGGGGATCGGCAACGCGGCAATGCCAGAAAAGCGGCAATCGGTTTCCGCTGGCTGCCGCTTTTCTGCCGCTTTCATCTGGCAAAGGAGGTCAAAAATGTGGGAGCGAGCTTGCTCGCGATAGCGGTCTGTCAGTGACAGCGTTTTCGAATCTGCCGCCGCTATCGCGAGCAAGCTCGCTCCCACAGGGGACGGTGGCGAATGAATATCAGCAGGCCAAAAAAAGGGAGCCCCGTGGGGCTCCCGATTTTTATAACCCAAGCCAATCACTTCGCCTGGTAAATGATCCCCGGACTGCACTGGACCATCTGGTAATGATCCGGCAAGCCGTTCAACGCCTCGGAAGCGCCAAGGAACAGATAACCACCCGGCTTCAGGGTGCTGTGGATACGCAGCAGGATGTCCTTCTTCACTTCCGCGGAGAAGTAGATCAGTACGTTGCGGCAGAACACGATGTCGAACTTGCCCAGGCTGGCGTAGCTATCCAGCAAGTTGAACGAACGGAACTCCACACGGCTCTTGATGGGCGCCTTGACCACCCATTTTCCCGGCCCTTTCGCGTCGAAATAGCGCTGCAGGCGATCGGGTGACAACCCACGGCCAATGGCCAGGCTGTCGTACTCGCCGGTCTTGCAGTTATTGAGCATGGTCCCGGACAGGTCGGTGGCGACAATTTGCACGCCCGCCTTCAGTTGGCCGAGGTTGGTCCGCTCGAATTCATCGATGGACATCGACAGCGAATAGGGTTCCTGCCCCGACGAACACGCTGCCGACCAGATCCGCAGGCGTTGGCCCGGGCTGGCCTTGATGGCCGCCGGCAACACCTTGTTCTTTAAAACCTCAAAGGGATAGGTATCACGAAACCACAGGGTTTCGTTGGTCGTCATGGCATCCACGACCATCTCACGCAAGCCACTGCGCGGCTGGCTCTGGATACGCTGGACCAGTTCGCCCAATGACTTGATGCCTTGCTGTTCCATCAATTTGTTGAGACGGCTCGACACCAGGTACTGCTTGTTTTCACCAAGCAAGATGCCACAGGCTTTTTCCAGGAAGACCCGGAACTGTTCGAAATCCAAATTACCCGTAGACAAGATGCCGCCTCTTTTCACTGTGTTTACTTGCCGGACGCACAACGCGCCCGACCTTTAGCCTGCTGTCTTGATTCGCTCGACGACCCGGGAAGCCAGGTCATCGGGCCGGAACTTGGCCAGGAAATCATCGGCGCCGACTTTCTTGACCATCGCCTGGTTGAATACCCCGGACAAGGAAGTATGCAAGATGATGTGCAGTTTCTGCATGCGCGGGTCGCTGCGGATTTCCGACGTCAGCGTGTACCCGTCCATCTCCGGCATCTCGATGTCGGAGATCATCATCAGGAACTCCTCTTCCGGCCGCTTGCCCTCGTCGACCAGCTTGCGCAGGTAATCCAGCGCTTGCCGTCCGTCGTTCAAGGCGATCACCTCGACGCCGACCGTCTGCAGGCAACGCGTGACCTGCTTGCGTGCCACCGACGAATCATCGACGGTCAGCACCCGCAGGGAAACTGCCTTGTGCTGCGTCTCGGCATCCACCACGCCGACGGAAATGGTCTCCGGCGTTGGCGCGACTTCAGCGAGGATTTTCTCCACGTCGATGATTTCAACCAACTGGTTGTCGACCCGCGTCACCGCCGTGAGGTAGTGGTCGCGACCCGTCCCCTTGGGTGGCGGATGGATCTCTTCCCAGTTCATGTTGACGATGCGCTCCACCGACCGCACCAGGAACCCTTGGGTCTTGGTGTTGTACTCGGTGATGATCACAAACGGATTGCTCTGATCCAGCAGTCGCCCGGAACCGGTCGCCATCGCCAGATCGAGAATCGGGATCGTCGCTCCCCGGATATTCGCCACACCGCACACGACGGGACTGGACTTGGGCATCAGGGTCAGCTTAGGGCATTGCAGCACTTCGCGAACCTTGAATACGTTAATTCCATACAATTGTTGGCCATCGAGACGGAACAACAACAGCTCCAGGCGATTCTGACCCACCAGCTGTGTGCGCTGGTTTACCGAATCCATCACTCCCGCCATGCCCTGACTCCTAATCACGCTAATGTGTCCGTCGCGCATTCATCACTAAACGGCACGGGGCTTGCTATTGAACCGGCATGAACGCACAAACGACATTTTCTCGACGCCTGACCACTCACTGCCGCCACTGGCTCGGTGCACTGCTGGCTGCCTGCCTGCTCGCTTCTGGCGGTCCTGCCGTCGGTGCTGAAGTAACCTTGCCTGATCTCCTTATCGGCGTCACTCAGGGCTTTCTTGAGTTCACCGTAGAAGACTATCTGGCAACCAGTCAAACGGAAGGTCGCTACGAGATCGAAGTCAACCAGCTCGACCCGCGCCTGCGGATGCCAATGTGCGACAAGGAATTGACTGCCTCGCTGGAGAGTCCGGCCAGGCCGTTGGGCCGCGTCACGGTGAAGGTTCGTTGCGACAGCGCGGCGCCCTGGACGGTGTTCGTGCCCGCTCAAGTGCGCCTGTTTCGTGAAATTGTCACCACCACTCGCCCGCTCAAGCGCGCCGGGATTGTCGAGCCCCAGGATGTGGTGTTGCGAGAACGCGACGTCAGCCAGATCACCCAGGGCTTCCTGACCTCCGTTGATCAGGCGATCGGGCAGAAACTTGTCCGACCAATGGTCGCCGACCAGGTCGTTACTCTCGTGCACCTGGAACAGGCCGAAGTGGTTCGCAAGGGCGACCAGGTGGTCATCACCGCCCGCAGCGGCACATTGGCCGTGCGGATGCCGGGCGAGGCCCTGTCCAACGGCGGCATGCGCGAACAGATTCGTGTGAAGAACCTCAACTCCCAACGGGTCATCAAGGCGCAAGTGATAGCGCCTGGCCAGGTGGAAGTGGCCATGTAAGGAGGGTAGACAGGCTGGCGCTTGACCTCGGTGTTCCCTAGACTGTGCCTTGTACAAAGGCAAGCGCAGACGTGCGCTCGTTCATTGAAAAATGAGCCTAAAGTTTTTTTGGGGATGGCCGAAAACATGGCAAGCGTCCAAATACCCAGAGGTTTTTTACCATGGTCATCGATTTCAATCGTTTAAACAGCTCCTCACCTGTGACAGGTACTGCGCGTACCAGCGCCAGCAAGGAAACCGTCGAAACCGACAAATCCAAGCCAGCCGAACAGGCCGCCACTGTCAACAATGGGGAGTCGGTACACCTCAGCAATGAGGCTCAGCAGTTGCAGAAGGTCACTGACAAGCTGCGCGATCAACCTGTCGTCGACAACGCCCGCGTGGCCGCGTTGAAAGCAGCAATCGCCGATGGCAGCTATCAAGTCGACAGCAACCGTGTAGCCAGCAAGCTGCTCAACTTCGAAGCCCAGCGCTAGGCCGTCCGCCGGCGCGAGGCTTTTGGACGCTCAAGACCCAAGGCCAGCCATGCACGACACTAATTTGTTGCAACTGATCACCGACGACTTCGCTCCCGCTCAACAATTGCTGGAGCTGTTGCAGACCGAAGCCCTGGCACTCCATGGCCGGGACATGCCGCTGCTGGAAAATATTCTGGCGCAGAAACAGGCATTGATCATTTTGCTCGACCAGCATGGCCGCAAGCGCAGCGAGATTCTCGCCAGCCTCAACCTGCCCGCAGACAATAACGGCCTCGAACAATTGGCCAGCCAATCGTCGGTTGGCGATCAGTTATTGTCCCAAAGCGCAGTGCTCAACGACCTGCTCAGCCAATGCCAGGCCGCCAACGCTCGAAACGGCCAATCCATCCAAATGCAACAGGCCGCCACCGCCAATCAGTTGCGCATCCTCAATGGCGGGGAAATCCCGACGCTGTACGACGCTCGCGGATCGACCGCGAAACTGGTCAAACACCGTCCGCTCAGCCAGGCGTGACGCGAACGATGACTGCGCACTATCAACGCGCGAAACATGCTGGCAAAATGCTGGCTCTATGTAGTCGTATTTTGCTTGGAGATTGACCCACCGTGTTCAATGCCTCAAACGCGGAAGATGCTCCGCAGCCACCGAAGGTCCTTACCACGCCCCTGGAAATCTCCGGCAACCTGCGGATGCTGCAAGACAGTCATGATCCGCTGATCATTACTTTCCACGAGCGCAGCCAGCGCTTCCAGAGCTACCTGGTGGACGTTGATCGCGAGAAAAACACCATCGCTCTGGACGAGATGATTCCCCGGGACGGCGAGCGCTTCCTGCTGGCGGGCGAGCCGTTTCGTGTCGAGGGTTTCCATGACGGCGTGCGTATCGCGTGGGAAGGCAATGGTCCGTTGACCATCGATGATTCCAACGACGGCCGCTGCTACCGCGGCGCCCTGCCCGAAGAAGTGGTGTATCACCAACGTCGCAACGCCTTTCGGGCTGCGTTGAAACTGGCGCAACTGGTGAGCGTGGAGATGGGTGGCGATAAGCTCAAATCAGCGGTGAATGGCCAATTGCTGGATATCTCCGCCACCGGCTGCAAGCTGCGCTTCGATGGTGACATCACCGAACGGCTGCAACTGGGCCAGGTTTATGAACGGTTCATCGCCGCCCTGCCATTCGGCAACATGACCGCACCGGTGGAACTGCGTTACCTGCATTTTGAAGAGCGAATCAACACCACCTTCGCTGGCGTGCGCTTCCACAACATCAGTGGCCTGGTGCAGCGCCAAGTCGAACGTTTCGTGTATCAGTTGCAGCGTGAAGCCCGTCGGTTCGATAAAGACGACTTCTGATTTTCGCGGGCAATAAAAAACGGGCAATCCCTGGTAGGGACTGCCCGTTTTTTTATGCCCGGCTCAAGGCCTGGCCTGGGTGAAGTCGGAGGGAGGCGGTTGGTCATCAGCGCCTTCGGTGACCGGCTCCAATTCAGGCTCCGGCTCCGGCTCGACGTCCGGATTGGGCGACGCCTGCATCTGTTCCTGGACAACCTGCTCATCTACCCGTGGATCGAGGCACGCCACGAGTGGCGAGCTGGTCATGTTGTCCGGCATGGCCACGTGGTGCAGCGGTGCGTCGTCGACCTGGTGCAGGTTGGTGACCGCTTTCGGCCGGATCCGCCATACCAGGACCAACGCAAACAGGGCGAAGAAGCCATAGAGCATCTGGCTGCCGTACAGCTTCATCAGCACACCAGCCACCAACGGGCCGATACTGGCGCCCACGCCGTAGGTCACCAGTAGCATCGCCGTCAGCGACACCCGGCGATCGCCTTCGACATGGTCGTTGGAAAACGCCACCGCCAGCGGATACAGGCAGAACTGCACCAGCGAACAGCAGAACCCCGCGACGAACAATACTTCCAGCGGCACCTGCGACAAGATAGCCAACGGCAACGCACAGATCGCCAGGGCCAGTGCAAAGCATCGGATCAGGAGTGCGCGGTCATAACGATCCGACAGCCAGCCCAGCGGCCACTGGACCAAAAGGCCGGCAAAAATGCAGCAGCCCATGAACAGACCGACCTGCTCGGTGGAAAGCCCCTGCTGGGAGGCGTACAGCGGCGCCAAGCCATAGAACGAACCGACGATCAGCCCGGAGCCCAGCACGGTGGTCAGCGACTGCGGTACGCGCTTGATAAAGAAGCGCGGCTCCATCGGCGCCGGATGCAGCGGCGCCGGGTGAATCCGTCGAGTCAACGCCACGGGCACCAGGCACAGGGCAAAACACAACGCCACCAGCATCAGCAGTTCCAGCCCAAGGGCCGGGTGCATGACCAGAATCAACTGGCCCAGCACCAGCCCCAGGTACGAGGCGATCATGTAGCCGCTGAACACCACGCCGCGCTGCTTCGCATCGGCCTGCTCGTTGAGCCAGCTTTCAATGACCATGTACTGGCACATCATGCCCAGGCCAACAATCATCCGCAGCACGATCCAGGCCGGCAGCCAGTCCACCAGGCCGTGGCCCAGCACCGCCGCGCCGACAATCCCGGCACACGCTGAATAAGCACGAATATGCCCGACACGGGCGATCAGCCGATGACCGATCTTGCCGCCCAGCACCAGGCCGAAATAGTTGGCGGCCATCAGCGCACCGACCCACAGGCTGTCGACATGGTCGGCAGCCAGGCGCAACGCCAGGTAAGTACTCAAGAGGCCCGAGCCGATGAGCATCATCAGCGAGGCAAAATAAAGCGCTCGAAAAGGTTTCCAGATTTGGCGCATCGGCGTTCCGAGCGGCTCCTTGAGGTAAGTGAGGGCTATCTTGAAGATAGCCCTGATGCAACGGGTTCGTTATGCCTGGGCCGCCAGTACACGCCGCTCCCAGGGCGTGATCTCGTCAAAGAAACTGGTCAGTTCCAGAGTCTTCGACGCAATGTAACCTTCGATGAACTCGGCCCCGAACAGTTCCTTCGCCAAATGACTACGCTTGAGACGCTCAAGGGCAGCGTGCAAGGTACATGGCAAAGACAGATTGTCCGGCACCTCGAACTCGCCTTGGATCGCGGCGCCCGGTTCCAGGCGATTTTCGATCCCATAAAGCCCCGCCGCCAGACTCGCGGCAATCGCCAGGTAAGGGTTGGCATCGGCCCCCGGCAAGCGGTTCTCGACACGCCGGGCCTCTGGTGAACTGGCAGGAATGCGCAGCCCGGCGGAACGATTGTCATGGGACCAGCACGCATTGTTTGGCGACGCGAACGGGTGGCACAGGCGATGGTAGGAGTTCACGTTCGGCGCGAACAGCGCGGTGAAGTCCGCCATGCAGGCCTGCTGGCCACCAATGAAATGCCTGAACGCGGCTGTCGGCTCGCCCGCCTCATCGCTGAAAACATTACGTCCGCTGCCCAACTCGACGACACTTTGGTGGATATGCATCGAACTGCCCGGCGTATGCGCCAGGGGCTTGGCCATGCACACCACGATCAAACCATGCTTGAGAGCCACTTCCTTGAGCAAGTGCTTGAACAGGAATGTCTGGTCGGCCAGCAGCACAGGATCGCCGTGGAGCAGATTGATTTCGAACTGGCTCACGCCCATTTCATGCATGAAGGTGTCGCGCGGCAACCCCAGCGTCGCCATGCATTCATAGACTTCATTGAAGAACGGCCGCAAGCCGTTATTGGAACTGATGCTGAACGCCGACTGGCCGTCTTCGCGACGACCGTCCAGGCCCACCGGAGGCCGGAACGGCTGCGTAGGGTCCGCATTGGGCGCGAACACAAAGAACTCCAGCTCCGTCGCAACGACGGGCGCCAGCCCGAGGGCCGCATATCGAGCGACGATAGCCTTGAGCTGGCCGCGCGTCGAAAGTGGCGAGCTTTCGCCGCTGAGTTCGTCGGCATCGCAAATCGCCAAGGCCCGGGGCGGATGGCTCCAAGGCAGGCGATGGATCTGCTGCGGATCGGGCACCAGCGCCAGATCACCGTCATCGCTGCCATAAAAGCGCGATGGCGGATAACCGCCCATGATGCATTGCAGCAGCACACCTCGCGCCATCTGCAACCGCCGGCCCTCGAGGAAGCCTTCGGCGCTCATTACCTTGCCCCTGGGCACGCCATTCAAATCCGGCGTGACACATTCAATCTCATCAATGCCCGTCAATCGCTGTGCGAGTGAACACTGGCCATCGGTCGTCATGACGCAATCCTTGTTATGTGCGAGCCGCGAACGGCAACCCGTACAAAATAGGCTCCGGCTGTTCGGAATATCAAGCACCCAGAGACAATAAACATCTGGCATAGAACGCACTGTGGGAGCGAGCTTGCTCGCGATAGCGTCAGGTCAGCAGCATCGATGCAGCTGATACACCGCTATCGCGAGCAAGCTCGCTCCCACAGGGCTCTGTACCGACCGAAGATTGGCTCAGGGCAGATAAAGCCTGAACACCCCACCGCCCAGCACACCACCATTGGCAATCTCGGTACGCCCGCTCAAGCCGCCACGCTGGTGCAGCCCGGCGATCCTGGCGGCGAAATACAGGCCCAGCCCGGTGCTGCCGCTGCTGTGGTTGATGCCCTGCACGTACTCGGCCTGACGCTCGATCATCTCGGGCGGGTAACCTTCGCCATCATCATTGATGGTCAACACAAGCTGCCCGGCCTCATCGCTCACGCTGATCAGCAACGCCTGCCGCGCATGGCGAATGGCGTTGTTGATCGTGTTATCGAGCACCGAAGCAATCAGCTCACGGTCGAAGAAACCCAGCGGGCTCAGCGGATCGACTTCGTAAGTGGCCATGATCCCGCGACTGCGAAACACGTCCTGGTGGCCGGCCAGTTGCGCTTCGATGAAGTCATCCAGTTCGTGATACGCCGGATGCAATGGCAGCTGGTTGACGCCCAGTTTGTAGAGTCCCAGCAATTGCACCAACAGACCATTGAGGTGGGCGAACTCGAACTCCATCACGCCTTGTTCCGAGGTCTGCCGCTCGCGCTCCGGCATGCGCTCGAGCCATTGCGTATGCGCCTGCATGAGCAAGGTCAGGGAGTTTTTCATGTCGTGCACGGTAGACGCGATCACCGTGGAAAAATCGAGTGCCTGTTCGCTGTCATTCATCGCCAAATGCCTTGCTTCGCAGTTTTTGATAACGCGCATGACGCGCATCGGTGTCGGGCATCATGCCCACCAGTTTCAGGCAGGCGCGGCATTCCTGCAGCAGCTCCGATTCCACACTGGTATCGGTGCCATGCAGCAGGGATTGCGCCATGTTCAGGGCAATACTGATGTTTTTCGGTTGCATCTTCAGGGCCCGCCGGAACAATTCCCGTGCCTCGGGCAATGCGCCCGTCTTGTAGACGCGCACGCCTTCGCGGTTCAGCTCGGCGGCGGCATTGCCCTGGTTGAGAATGTTCGGGTCGTCGGTGAGCTTGGCGATGCCTTGCATGACCGTCGGATCATCACCGTAGATCTCCGCGCAGTTCTTGAGCATCGACTCGCCAGCGCTGGTCTGGCCGAGCATTTGCAGTTGCTTGGCCACCAGCAAGGCGGCTTCGGCGCTCATGAACTGCTCCATCCCGTCGAGGCGCTGCAAGGCCTGCTCGGTCAGCTTCTCGGCGGTTTCGGCATCGTTGAGCAACAGGCTCGTGGCTTTCATCAGGCGCGCCCGCACCTGCAGTCCCGGATCGCTGGGGTTTTCCTTCGCCACGGCGCTGAGCGTCGTGTTGATCTCCAGGCGGGTCCGGGTATCCAGGCCTTTCTCGCTGCCTTTGCTGATCAACGCATGGGCCAGTCCAAGGTTAGTTTCCGGGTCCTTGAAGCGCGACTGGGCGCCCTGCCCCACCGCTTGGCGATAGGCTTTTGACGCGGTGTCGTAATCCTCGTTGGTCATCGCCAACTTGCCCAACAACGCTTGCCGGCGCACCGCCAGGGGCGACAGGCGCACCGCTTCTTCCAGCACATTCTGAGCCCGCTTGGTGTCGCCTTCAGCCACCAGCACATCGGCCATGCCGTCGTACAAGGCCGGCATCATCGGAAAGACTTTCAGGGCTTTTTCATAGACAGCCTTGGCTTCGCCTATCTGCCCGCGCTTGAAGAGCAATTTACCCAACCCTGCGTACGCCCACGGCAACGGGCGATCCGCGATGATGGAGTTGTACAACCGCTCAAGGGGCTCATTCTGATTCAGGTCGCGCAGCGCATCAGCCCGATAACGCAGGCAAAGCGGCCCATAGCGCGGGTCCTGCTTGCACAAGGCGATACAGGCATTGAGCACTTCCATCGGCTTGCCACGATCGAGGGCTTGCAGGATCGGCTTGAGCAGCGTCTTGCGTTGCTCAAGGCGCTCCAACCGCTGGGCCAGGCCAGAGCGATTGAAGGGTTTGGTCAGGTATGCATCGGGCTCATGCTCCAAGGCACTGAGCACCATCGCCTGGCTGGTCTCGGCGGTCACCATGAGGAAGACGCTTTCATGGCTGATCAGCTTCTCGACCATCAGGTCTTCAAGAACCTGCTGGCCATTCTTGCGCCCGTCGCCAAGGTGATAATCCTGCAGAATAAAGTCATAGCGCTTCTGCGAGCACATGCGTAGCGCCACTTCACCCGTATCGGCGGTGTCCACGTCCTTGACGCCCAGCTCACGCAGCATGGACCGGACGGAACTGCGGAAATCCGAGAAATCATCGACGATCAGAAAACTTTTTTGATGGTACGCCAGCATCGAGGATGTCCAGGCAAATAAGAAAATGAGCTCAATGGTAAAAAAACAACACAACACCGCCCCGCAGTCAGGCGAGGCGCGCAGATGATAGACAACCGCGACACCCACCGCGAGCCACTCCGGAACGCCGGAACGTCTGGAAAGGGGCCTCATTGGGTTATCGGCCACAAATGGCGATCCGTTAAGGATTCGTGGAGGGGGATCAGGAAGATTGAGGCAGAAATGGTGTCCCAGGGCAGGTTCGAACTGCCAACCTTCCCCTTAGGAGGGGGATGCTCTATCCAATTGAGCTACTGAGACATGGGTCGACCGCGAGAAACGCGGTGCGTTGGACGGCGAGCATGTTAACGGTCAACCCCGACTTTGTCATGCATCCGCCTCTATTAAGTGTAGGCAAATGGTACGGCCCGGTTCTTGCGCCAACCAAACCCTCGTGACTCCAGCCGCCACTCATCTGTCCCAGGCTTGTCGATCTAGTAAATCGGCCAATTGCCACTATCCTGTACGTAACAAGGAAAGCAGCCGTCTTGTTCCGTACCCGTTATCCGCCCAACGGTATGGCACAACGACACGATGCAATGGTCACAAATGCGGAACCTGACGGTTTTTTCAAACCAGTCCGCATTTTTTGATGAAAGGTGCTGGCATAACGCCTTTACCCGGATCAGAATTTGTCACAGAATTGGCGCCAATGATCTGGCAATTTTGAGGCATGATGCGGGCCTCATGACAATTCAGGTTGAACATTTGGCTGCGCGCCTTGTCCTATCGACATCCTGCGGCCAATCCCGAGAACCGCTCCCCTGAACTAACCGGTTAATAAATATGCGCCCAATGACAAAGCCAATTTATTCCAGCCGTACGGCTGACAAGTTCGTCGTACGTCTGCCAGACGGAATGCGCGAACGCATTGCCGAGGTGGCTCGTAATCATCACCGCAGCATGAACTCCGAAATCATTGCGCGCCTGGAGCAAAGCCTGATTCAGGAAGGTGCATTGGGCGAAGAGCTGAGCATGCGCCTGGACAGCCCGGAGCTTTCGCTGCATGAGCGCGAGTTGCTTCAACGCTTCCGACAACTTTCCCATCGTCAGCAGAACGCCCTTGTTTCGCTGATCGCCCACGACGCCGAAATGGCCGCAGACGCGTCCTGATCTCGTCCAAGATATTAAAGCCAGCCTAGTGCTGGCTTTTTTTTGCCCGAAATTTGGCCGCTTTGAAAAGCAATCGCCCAGAAAAAAGCCCGCCGGCGAGGCGGGCTTCTTGATAAGTCATTCAGAGCAGGAAGATCGTCGCCAAGCCCAGGAAGATAAAGAACCCGCCGCTGTCGGTCATCGCGGTGATCATCACGCTGGCCCCCATCGCCGGGTCGCGGCCCAGGCGAGCCAGGGTCATGGGAATCAAAACCCCCATCAACGCCGCCAACAACAGGTTGAGGGTCATCGCGGCGGTCATGACCACGCCCAGCGACCAGCTTCCATAGAGCAGATAGGCCACAACACCAATCACGCCGCCCCAGATGACGCCGTTGATCAACGCCACCGCCAGTTCCTTGCGCATCAACCGCGACGTGTTACCCGTACTGACCTGGTCCAGCGCCATGGCCCGAACGATCATGGTAATGGTCTGGTTGCCGGAGTTGCCGCCAATGCCGGCAACGATAGGCATCAATGCCGCCAGTGCTACCAGCTTCTCGATGGAGCCCTCGAACAGACCGATGACGCGGGAGGCGACAAACGCGGTGATCAGATTGATCGCCAGCCAGGCCCAGCGGTTACGCAGGGATTTCCAGACAGAAGCAAAAATATCTTCTTCCTCCCGCAGACCCGCCATGCTGAGGACTTCGCTTTCGCTTTCCTCACGGATCAGGTCAACCATTTCGTCGATGGTGAGACGGCCGATCAGCTTGCCGTTCTTGTCCACCACCGGCGCGGAAATCAAGTCGTAGCGCTCGAACGCCTGCGCCGCATCGTAGGCATTCTCGTCAGGGTGAAAGCTTACAGGGTCGCTGGCCATCACCTCGGCCACTTGCTTTTCCGGGTCGTTGACCAGCAAACGCTTGATGGGTAGTACGCCCTTGAGTACGCCGTCATAGTCGACGACGAAGAGTTTGTCGGTATGCCCCGGCAGCTCCTTGAGACGACGCAAGTAACGCAAGACCACTTCAAGGCTGACGTCCTCGCGGATCGTCACCATCTCGAAGTCCATCAGCGCACCGACCTGCTCCTCGTCGTAGGACAACGCCGAACGCACACGCTCGCGCTGCTGACCATCGAGGGCTTCCATCAGCTCATGGACAACGTCGCGGGGCAATTCGGGGGCAAGGTCGGCGAGCTCGTCGGCGTCCATTTCCTTGGCCGCGGCGAGAAGCTCATGATCATCCATGTCGGCGATCAGGGTTTCACGAACCGAGTCGGACACTTCAAGCAAGATGTCGCCGTCGCGATCAGCCTGGACCAGTTGCCAGACCGTCAGGCGCTCTTCCAGCGGCAAGGCTTCAAGAATGTAGGCGACGTCGGCGGAGTGCAGGTCATCGAGCTTGCGTTGC
The DNA here is from genome assembly GCF_013608025.1 of Pseudomonas brassicacearum subsp. neoaurantiaca. Taxonomy (GTDB): domain Bacteria; phylum Pseudomonadota; class Gammaproteobacteria; order Pseudomonadales; family Pseudomonadaceae; genus Aquipseudomonas. The sequence goes on from NZ_VDLV01000020.1 coordinate 87,415, forward strand.
AACTCGACGAGGTTCTGCCGGTGGACCAGGTTCTCGACCCGGTCATGATGCGGACCTTCCTGGCGATGCGTCAGGTCTTCCACGACCCGCTGGCGATGCAGCAGCTCAACGACTTGAGCGAGGCGATCCTGAAGGCTTTCCTGCGTTTTTTTTACTTCGATTTCAGTCATAGGCGAACTCCACTCCCAGCAGTGGAGCACGCCGGAAGGATCAATCAGTTAATTCATGATTGGCAAAACAAGCTGTTGAGTAACTACTGGGTAAGTCCATGAAGATATTCCAAAGCCCCGGCGGGGCTGACGGGCGCAATCATACACCGCTTGGCGCCGTAAAACGTTAAAAAATCATGGCAAGAACAAGCGCTTGCGAGACAAACCTGAACACAGGCTGAACCTCTGTATTTACGACGACTTATTCTGAAAAGAAAACACACTACCCGGAAAAAATGCAGCGACTAACCTTGCCCGTTCACCGTCAAGGAGGACGCCAGGATGCCTGGATGTCGCTGTCTATTTTTGCTCTACGCCCTGCCCTGCCTGCCTCTCTGGGCCGCTGACCACGTTGTGCATCGCTGCGAAGATATCGATGGGCAGATCACCTTCACGACCTTGAGCTGCGGCCCGGGAGAAACCCTGACGCTACAGTCGATCCATTCGTTCAGCCCAGGCTACATCGAGCCGATGCTGCCCGAAGCCGAAAGCCGTGAGACATCCAGCAACAAAACCAGGCGCAAGGAACCGACCATCGTCGGTCGCCTCGAAGACCGCTGCGGGAACCTCATTACCCCCGGCCAGCGTCGCGAAGCCATCATCAACCAACGGATCATCGCTGGCATGAGCCAGCAGGACGTGGAGAGCGCGCTTGGCAAGCCCGACACGGTCAAGGTGCGGAATTCGAGCACGCGGTATACCTACAAAACCAAGAAGGGTCGTAGTGCAGAGGTGGTATTCGATGAGAAAGGATGTGTAAAAACCTGAATCGCAGACAGCAAAAAGCCCGCGTTTAACGCAGGCTTTTTGGTGTTTGGTGCACTCGACAGGATTCGAACCTGTGACCGCTCGGTTCGTAGCCGAGTACTCTATCCAG
>NZ_VDLV01000020.1:88510-216723 GCF_013608025.1 Pseudomonas brassicacearum subsp. neoaurantiaca
TTTGATGCCGCGCATTATAGGTCGCTAAATCTTTTTGTAAAGCGCTTTTTTCAGTAATTTCAAACACTTACCGATCAAGCCAGATTACAGCGCACTAAACGAATAATGGCGGAGAACGGGGGATTCGAACCCCCGACACCCTTTTGAGGTGTACTCCCTTAGCAGGGGAGCGCCTTCGGCCACTCGGCCAGCTCTCCGCAACACGGGGCGTATATTAACCACCTTCATCCCCGTTTGCAAACATAAAAATCGATAAAAATTAATGGCTTGGTTCGTCGTCCTTCTCTTTCTTGATACGCAGGTAGATTTCTTCCCGGTGTACAGCAACCTCTTTCGGGGCGTTGACGCCGATACGTACCTGGTTTCCTTTGACGCCGAGCACGGTCACGGTGATTTCGCCATCGCCAATAATCAGGCTTTCTGCACACCGACGGGTCAGAATCAGCATACCTTTCTCCTCACGCAATTCACTTAAGGGACAACCGTCTGCAAAAAAAAGGCATGGGACCTACAACCGAAACGGTCGCAGCCTACAGGCCTAGTATTGACCAGCGCGCGCAAAAGAACAGTTTTGGGACACGCCATTCAGAAAAACAAAGGGCGCGGTAAAAACCGCGCCCTCCAGGCAACGCCTTACTCGCCCTGTCGGGCCGCAGCGTCGAGTTCAAACGCCGTGTGCAGGGCGCGCACGGCCAGCTCCAGGTACTTCTCTTCGATCACCACGGAAACCTTGATTTCCGACGTGGAGATCATCTGGATATTGATGCTTTCCTTCGCCAGGGACTCGAACATGCGGCTGGCCACGCCTGCGTGAGAACGCATGCCCACACCGACGATCGAGACCTTGGCGATCTTGGTGTCGCCGACCACTTCGCGGGCACCGATCTCGCCAGCCGTTTTCTTCAATACAGCTTCGGCGGACTGATAGTCGTTGCGGTGCACGGTGAAGGTGAAGTCGGTGGTGTTATCGTGCGCGACGTTCTGCACGATCATGTCGACTTCGATGTTGGCGGCACTGATCGGGCCGAGAATCTTGAACGCCACGCCGGGGGTGTCTGGCACGCCACGGATGGTCAGCTTGGCTTCATCGCGGTTGAAAGCGATGCCGGAAATGATCGGCTGTTCCATGGATTCCTCTTCATCAATAGTAATGAGGGTGCCCGGACCCTCCTTGAAGCTGTGCAGGACGCGCAGCGGAACGTTGTACTTGCCAGCGAATTCGACCGCACGGATCTGCAACACCTTGGAACCGAGGCTGGCCATCTCCAGCATCTCTTCGAAGGTAATCTTGTCCAGGCGCTGAGCCACGGGCACGACCCGTGGATCGGTGGTGTAGACGCCATCGACATCGGTGTAGATCTGGCATTCATCAGCCTTGAGGGCCGCCGCCAGCGCCACGCCCGTGGTATCGGAACCGCCACGACCCAGGGTGGTGATGTTGCCGTGTTCGTCCACGCCCTGGAAACCGGCGACCACTACGACGCGACCGGCCTTCAGGTCGCCGCGAATCTTCTGGTCATCGATCTGCAGGATACGCGCTTTGTTGTGCGCGCTGTCCGTCAGGATACGAACCTGGTTGCCGGTGTAGGACACCGCCGGCACGCCACGCTTGATCAACGCCATGGCCAGCAAGGCAATAGTCACCTGCTCGCCCGTGGAAACGATCACGTCCAGCTCGCGGGGAACCGGTTGCTGGTCGCCGCTGATTTGCTTGGCCAGATCGATCAGACGGTTGGTCTCGCCGCTCATTGCCGACAGCACGACTACAAGGTCGTCGCCCGCTTCACGGAATTTCTTAACCTTGTCGGCGACTTGTTCGATTCTCTCGACGGTGCCGACCGAGGTGCCTCCAAATTTCTGTACGATCAAAGCCATTTCAAAGCCGCCTCTGCCCATGAAGGGCGCCCAAATAATCAATCAACAGCGGCCGGGCCCACCTTGGCGAGCCCGGAGCGCCGTCTTAAATACCCTGCTCTACAAATGCAACGGTCTGGGCCAGTGCCGCGTCCAATGCGCCGGCGTCGGTACCGCCGCCTTGCGCCATGTCCGGACGACCACCGCCCTTCCCGCCCACTGCTGCAGCGGCCTGCTTCATCAAATCACCGGCTTTGAGTTGGCCAGTCAGGTCTTTGGTCACGCCTGCGACGAGAACGACCTTTTCCTCATGGACACCGCCGAGCAGGATCACTGCGCGGCCGAGTTTGTTTTTCAGTTGATCAACCAGCGCCAGCAGCGCCTTGCCATCCTGGCCGTCAAGACGCGCGGCCAGCACTTTCACGCCCTTGACGTCCACCGCCTGGGCCGACAGATCGTCGCCCGCGGCGCTGGCAGCCTTGGCCTGCAACTGCTCGAGTTGCTTTTCCAGCGAGCGGTTGCGTTCCAGCACAGCCGACAGCTTGTCGATCAAGTTGTCGCGACTGCCCTTGATCAGGCTGGCCGCTTCCTTGAGTTGTTCTTCCGCCGCGTTGAGGTACGCCAGCGCCGCAGCGCCAGTCACCGCCTCGATACGCCGCACGCCGGAGGCCACGCCGCCTTCGCTGACAATCTTCAGCAGGCCGATGTCGCCGGTGCGATTGGCGTGGATGCCGCCACACAGCTCAACGGAGAAGTCGCCCATGCTCAGCACGCGCACGCTATCGCCGTACTTCTCGCCGAACAGCGCCATCGCGCCCTTGCGCTTGGCAGTCTCGATGTCGGTTTCCTCGGTCTCTACCGGGGAGTTCTTGCGAATCTCGGCGTTGACGATGTCTTCCAGCGCCTTGAGCTGTTCAGGCTTGATCGCTTCGAAGTGGCTGAAGTCGAAGCGCAGGCGCTGGCTGTCCACCAACGAGCCTTTCTGCTGGACGTGCTCGCCCAGCACCTGGCGCAAGGCTGCGTGCAGCAAGTGCGTGGCGGAGTGGTTCAGGGAGGTCGCGTGACGAACTTCTGCATCGACATGGGCCGCCACCGGAGCGGCGATCATCAGGCTGCCGGAAGCCAGCACGCCGTGGTGAAGGAACGCGCCGCCGGTCTTGGTGGTATCACGCACGTCGAAGCGCGAGTTGCCGGCCTGCAAATAGCCGCAGTCGCCGATCTGGCCGCCGGATTCGGCGTAGAACGGGGTCTTGTCCAGCACGATCACGCCTTCCTGGCCTTCGCTCAGGATGTCGACCGACTGGCCATCCTTATAGATGGCGACGATCTTGGCCGAACCGGTGGTTGCGGTGTAGCCGGTGAATTCGGTGGCCACGTCAACCTTGACCAGGCTGTTGTAGTCCATGCCGAAAGAGCTGGCGGAGCGCGCACGCACGCGCTGGGCTTCCATCTCGCGCTCGAAACCTTCCTCGTCGAGGGTCAGGTTGCGTTCGCGGGCGATGTCGCCAGTCAGGTCCATCGGGAAGCCGTAGGTGTCGTAGAGTTTGAACACCACGTCGCCCGGGACCACGTTGCCCTTGAGTTCGGCCAGGTCCTGCTCGAGGATCTTCAGGCCTTGCTCCAGGGTCTTGGCGAATTGCTCTTCTTCAGCCTTGAGCACGCGCTCGATGTGCGCTTGCTGGGACTTGAGTTCCGGGAAGGCTTCGCCCATCTCGGCCACCAGCGCTCCGACGATTTGATAGAAGAAGCTGCCCTTGGCGCCGAGCTTGTTGCCGTGACGGCAGGCGCGACGGATGATCCGGCGCAGCACGTAGCCGCGGCCTTCGTTGGACGGCAGCACGCCATCGGCGATCAGGAAGCCGCAGGAACGGATGTGGTCGGCGACTACTTTCAGCGAAGCCTGGTTGTCGTTGGTGCAACCGATGGCCTTGGCCGACGCACTCAACAGGCTCTGGAATAGGTCGATTTCGTAGTTGGAGTGAACGTGCTGCAGCACCGCACTGATCCGCTCCAGGCCCATGCCGGTGTCGACCGACGGCGCTGGCAGCGGATGCAACACGCCATCGGCGGTGCGGTTGAACTGCATGAAGACGTTGTTCCAGATCTCGATGTAGCGATCGCCGTCTTCTTCCGGCGAGCCGGGTGGGCCGCCCCAGATGTCGGCGCCGTGGTCGTAGAAGATCTCGGTGCAAGGGCCGCACGGGCCGGTGTCGCCCATGGTCCAGAAGTTGTCGGAGGCGTAAGGCGCGCCCTTGTTGTCGCCGATGCGCACCATGCGCTCAGCCGGGACGCCAACTTCCTTGGTCCAGATGTCGTAGGCTTCATCGTCAGTCGCGTAGACCGTTACCCAAAGTTTTTCCTTGGGCAGGTTCAGCCACTTGTCGGACGTCAGGAAGGTCCAGGCGAAGGTAATGGCGTCGCGTTTGAAATAGTCACCGAAGCTGAAGTTGCCCAGCATTTCGAAGAAGGTGTGGTGACGAGCGGTATAGCCGACGTTTTCCAGATCGTTGTGCTTGCCGCCGGCGCGCACGCATTTCTGGCTGCTCACCGCACGGGTGTAGGCACGTTTTTCCTGGCCCAGGAAGCAATCCTTGAACTGGTTCATCCCCGCGTTGGTGAACAGCAGGGTCGGGTCGTTGCCCGGAATCAAAGAGCTGGAGGCTACTCGGGTGTGGCCTTGCTCTTCGAAGAAGCGAAGGAAGGCTTCACGGATTTCTGCGCTTTTCATTAGGTTCTTCCACGGAGGCTGCGGCCAAAGGCCTGTGCATAACGTCAACAGACGAAGCAACGGCAAAGGGCCGCATTATATCGGCCCTTTGCGTGGGGTACAGCGTGTTTATGCGATAGAAACGCTCAATTGGCCCGGTTGGCGGGTCACTGGCGGGAAAATTCGACGAAAGTGCTGATCACCTGATCGATTTGCGCCGCGCTCACGTCCATGTGCGTCACCATTCGCAGGCGCGACGCAGCGCTGAGCTTGACGCCCCGCGCACCGGCAAACGCCTTGATCGCCTCGGCCCGCTCGCCCATTTGCACGTAGACCATGTTGGTCTGTACCGGCTCGACCTCGTAGCCCGCCGCACGCAAACCCTCGGCGAGCCGCTGAGCATTGGCGTGGTCGTCGGCCAAGCGCTGGACATTATGATCCAGCGCATACAGCCCCGCCGCTGCCAGGATCCCGGCCTGGCGCATGCCGCCGCCGACCATTTTGCGCAGCCGACGCGCCTTGCCGATCAGCTCAGTCGTGCCGCACAGGACCGAGCCCACCGGAGCGCCCAGTCCCTTCGACAGGCACACCGACACCGAATCGAAATGTTGCGTGATTTCCCGGGCATCGACATTCAATTTGACCGCGGCGTTATACAGCCGCGCGCCGTCCAGGTGCAGCGCCAGGCCGTTGTCTTGAGTGAAGCGACGGGCCCGGGCCAGGTATTCCAGTGGCAGGACCTTGCCCTGCATCGTATTTTCCAGGGCCAGCAGCCGGGTACGGGCAAAGTGAAAATCGTCAGGCTTGATCGCCGCCGCGACTTGCGCCAAGTCGAGGGAGCCATCGGCCTGCACTTCGAGAGGCTGCGGCTGGATCGAGCCGAGCACCGCCGCACCGCCACCCTCGTATTTGTAGGTGTGGGCCTGCTGGCCAACGATGTATTCGTCGCCGCGTTCGCAGTGGGCCATCAGCCCCAACAGGTTGCTCATGGTGCCCGTGGGCACGAACAACGCTGCCGCAAAACCCAGGCGCTTGGCCAGTTCGGCTTCGAGGCGATTGACGGTCGGGTCTTCGCCATACACATCGTCGCCGGTCGGCGCGCAGGCCATGGCATCCAGCATGCCGGCGGAAGGTTGGGTGACCGTGTCGCTGCGAAGATCGATAACGCTCATGAATCTGGCCTCGGTTTCTGGTGGGGGAATTCCCTTTCGGAGGGCAATTACTGCGGGCATGGCGAAGAATAATCAAGCCCAGGACGACACTAACCCAACGGATTATCCAAATCCCCTGTGGGAGCGAGCTTGCTCGCGATGGCGGCAGCACATTCAGCATTGATGCAAGCTGAACCACCGCTATCGCGAGCAAGCTCGCTCCCACAGGGGTTATGTGTTAAAAATCGTCCGCCGTCACAAAATGTGTCGGCAAAACGTTCTCAGGGCGGGGTGCAATTCCCCACCGGCGGTAATTGCGCGCAATGCGCATAGCCCGCGAGCGCTTGGCACTACACGGCTTTTGCGGTGCAGCGACAAGGTCAGCAGACCCGGTGTGATCCCGGGGCCGACGGTCATAGTCCGGATGAAGAGAGAACGGGATTGACACCCAAGGGCCGACTGCGACTCTGTGCGCGGCGTACCCTCGAATCCCCTTCGATTCATGACGCCCTGTTTTTCACACAAACAGGAACCAGAACATGCAACCCACCGCAATCGACAGCAAGACCAAAAACCATCCGGGCGAGCGCGTCGCGTTCATCCAGGCCTGCTGGCACAAGGAAATCGTCGACCAGAGCCGTAAAGGCTTCGTCGCCGAAATGATCAGCCAGGGCTATCAGGAAAGTGACATTGACTTCTTCGAAGTCGGCGGCGCCTTCGAAATTCCGCTGCACGCCATGCTGCTGGCCAAGACCGGTCGCTACGCCGGCATCGTCGCCGCCGGCCTGGTGGTGGACGGCGGCATCTACCGTCACGAGTTCGTCGCCCAATCGGTGATCAGCGGCCTGATGCAGGTCCAACTGGAAACCGAAGTGCCGGTGTTCTCGGTCGTGCTGACGCCGCATCACTTCCATGCGGGGGAAGAACATCAGAAGTTCTTCTTCGAGCACTTCGTGCACAAGGGCGAGGAAGCGGCGAAGACCTGCGCCGATACGCTGCACAAGATGCGGGCGCTGCGTCGCAGTGAGCAGCGGGCGGTAGCGGTCTAAAGCCCCTCTCCAAAAAACCTGTGGGAGCGAGCTTGCTCGCGATAGCGGACTGTCAGTCACCCTCTACATGGACTGAAGCACCGCAATCGCGAGCAAGCTCGCTCCCACAATGGTTTGGCCTGGGCTTTAGGCCAGGTTTTCATCCGTCGCCGGCACGATCAGAATCCCCGCCCGCAAGCCATTCTTGACCTTGGGGTTCGGGAAGATGATTCGCGCACCCTCCTCCTCGATCACCCAGCGGGTCTGGGCGATGTCCTCGGCCAGCACATAGCCTTTTCCAAGTTCAGAGAAGTTTTCGATGTCCGCCGGCAGGTTCAGGCGGAAGCTGTCGCTGTGCTTGATGATTTCCCGCGCGACGCTGAACAGTTGCAGGCCGTCGAGGCTGTCTTCCATCTCCGGCTCGTTGCCTTCGATGATCTGTTGCAGGCGCGTTTCCAGCAGGCTGACATTGACGCCGTCGTTCTGGCCGAATGGCCGGGCCTTGCCCAATTCGAGGGTGAAGGACTCGGCGCCGAGCTGGTCGTAGGTGTAGGCGCTGAACACGATGGATGGCTTGTTCTGCAACAGCACCGCCTCCATGCCCGCTGCACGCAGGCGCGCCAGTTCACGGCGTGAGTGCTGGCGACCTTCTTTCCATGGATACAGCGCGAACTGCTCGATCTTCGAGCCACGAATGGCGGTATGCAGATCGTAATGCAGGCGACTGCGGTCCGGCACGCTGAAGAAGCTCGCGGCCAACCGTTCCAACTCACAGGCGCGCAGTGCCTCGGGGCCGCCGCTCAGCTCATGGCGACCATTGAACAGGCGATTGACGTCCTGCTCGACAAAACGCTCGCCGCGACGGATCGCCTCGGGGTTGCCGAACAGGAACAGAATACGTGCCCGTGGCTTCAGGTCGCCACGGGCAATGTCATGCAGCAGGCGATCGAGCAATTCGATCGGCGCAGTTTCGTTGCCGTGGATACCGGCCGACAACAACAGGTCCAGGCCGTTATCCCGGGCCTCGGGCGGCTTGACCTCCAGCGCGCCCTCGCTCAACCAGCGCATCCGTACGCCTTCGACAGTCAGTTGAGTCTTCTCCGCCGGTTCACGGCCGGCGAGGGTCAGTTCAAGCAGTTTGCCGAGGGCGAGCATAGTGCGATTTCCTTAATGGTCGTGGCCGCAATCCGGGCCATGGACATGGTCGTCATCGCCCAGGTCCGCCGGCTCCATTTCCAGCTGCAGGCTGACCAGGTTGGTCGCCAATGGGCGCAACAGCAAGTTGGCGTATTCCTCGTCCCCTTCCTCGACATCGACGCCGATCAGCAGCTGGCCACGGCCGTCCTGCTGGATCCACAGCTCCTTGCCTTGCCACATCACCGCGACGCGGGTGCAGGAGGTTTCCAGTTGCGTGCCGTCGGTGTCTTCAAGGATCAGCTGCAGGGTATCGCTCATGTTTTTACATTCTCGTCTGGGGATAAGGCAACGCGCCCTGCTTTGACTGTAGTCAGGTCGCGCGCGCTTTCAATTGATCTGGAAAGGATAGACCGAGCCAAGTTTAAGGATTTGTGTCAGCTCATCCAGGGCCGACCGGCATTCAAGCAGCAATTGCGGGTCCGCCAGGTCGTTTTCGGTCATACGGTCGCGGTAGTGAGTCTCGACCCATTGGGTCAGCGAATCGTACAGCGGCGCGGTCATGATAACCCCTGGGTTGACGGCCGCCAGCTCGGTTTCATTCAGCGCCACGCGCAATCGCAGGCAAGCCGGGCCGCCACCGTTCTGCATGCTTTGCTTGAGGTCGAAGACCTTCACTTCACGGATGACTCCGCCAGAGCTGGTCAGGCCTTGCAGGTATTGCCAGACGCGTTCGTTGCTACGGCATTCTTCCGGCACGATCAACAGCATCGAGCCATCGGCACGCGACAGCAATTGGCTGTTGAACAGGTAGGAACGTACCGCGTCATCGACGGTGACCGCCGAACGCGGTACGCACACCGATTGAAATTTCCCACCGACCTTGGCGAGTTTGCCGCTCAGCTCGGCCAGCATTTTCTCGGTCTCGAGGAACGCGTCCTCGTGGTAGAACAGGACCTCGCCGTTGCCCACCGCGATCACGTCGTTGTGGAAAACGCCCTGGTCGATCACCGCCGGGTTCTGCTGGGCGTACACCACGCCCTCCTCACTCAAGCCATGCAGGCGAGCGACGGCGCGGGAGGCTTCGAGGGTCTGGCGCGCCGGGTACTTTTGTGGCGACGGGAAACGACTGTCGAACGCACTGCGACCGAACACGAAGAACTCGACGCCAGCCTCGCCATAGGCGCGGCAGAAACGCGTGTGGTTGGCCGCGCCTTCGTCACCGAATTGCGCCACGGCTGGCAGCGCGGCGTGGTGGGCGAAGTGTTGCTGGTTGGCGAACATCGCCCCCAGCACGCGACTGGTGGTCGGATGCTCGATGCTGCGGTGGTATTTGCAGTTCAGGTTGGCGGCGGTGAAATGCACGCGGCCGTCAGCCGTGTCGGCGCTCGGGCTGACGGTGGCGGCGTTGGCGACCCACATGCTCGACGCCGAGCAACTGGCGACCAGCAGCGGCATCGCTTCTTTCGCGGCCTGCTGGATGACCTGCGCGTCAGTGCCGGCAAAGCCCAGCCGGCGCAGGGCCGCCACGTCCGGACGTTCCTGTGGCGCCAGCACACCTTGCTTGAACCCCATGTTCATCAGCGCTTTCATTTTCGCCAGGCCCTGCAGCGCCGCTTCCTTGGGGTTGGAGCATTGCTGGCTGTTGCTCTGGGAGGCTACGTTGCCGTAGGAGAGCCCGCCGTAGTTATGGGTCGGCCCCACTAGACCGTCAAAGTTGACTTCATAGGATTTCATCAGCGAGGCTCCACGAGAATCTGTTTTTTATAGGCATCGAGTAACAGCCGCGTCGCGGCTATCGCGAGCAAGCTCGCTCCCACAGGGTCTTGCACTGTCCTTGTGGGAGCGAGCTTGCTCGCGATTAGGGCTTAAACCATTTTTACGCCAGGCGTCAGGCTCACAGGCATGACCAGGCTCGGCGTCTCCAGCGAAGCCACCGGATACGCGCAATAATCCGCCGCGTAATAAGCGCTGGCGCGATGGTTGCCCGAGGCGCCGACACCGCCGAACGGCGCGCTGCTGGCGGCGCCGGTCAGTTGTTTGTTCCAGTTGACGATGCCCGCACGGCTTTGCAACCAGAACTGCTCGTAGCGTTCCTGAGAATCCGAAAGCAAGCCGGCGGCCAGGCCATATTGAGTATTGTTGGCTTCGGCGATCGCACCGGCGAAGTCTTTGTAACGGATAACCTGCAGCAATGGCCCGAACAATTCCTCGTCGGGACGCTCGGTCACAGCGGTGACATCAAGGATCCCTGGCGTCAACAACGCCGCCTGGGGCTGCGGTTGGGTCATGGCCAGCAGCGGCACGGCGCCCTTGCCCAACAAATGATTCTGCGCATCCATCAAGGCCTTCGCGGCAGCCAGGGAAACCACCGAGCCCATGAACGGCGCCGGTTGCTGGTCAAACCGCCCAACTTCAATGGTCGAACTGACCTGCACCAGGCGCGCCAGCAAGGCATCGCCCCACGGGCCTTCCGGCACCAACAGGCGGCGCGCACAAGTGCAGCGTTGGCCGGCGGAGATGAACGCGGATTGAATGATGGTGTAGACCGCCGCATCGACATCGGCCACCTCATCCACCACCAGCGGATTGTTGCCGCCCATCTCCAGCGCGAGGATCTTGTCCGGACGACCGGAGAACTGTTGGTGCAGCAGGTTGCCGGTACGGCTGGACCCGGTGAAGAACAGCCCGTCAATGCCCGGCTCCGCCGCCAGGGCGATACCAGTTTCCCGCGCGCCTTGCAGCAGGTTCAACACGCCCGCCGGCAGGCCGGCCTCGACCCAGCACTTGACCGTCAGCTCAGCGACTTTCGGCGTAAGCTCGCTAGGCTTGAACAGCACGCAGTTGCCCGCCAACAGTGCCGGCACAATGTGCCCGTTGGGCAAGTGGCCGGGGAAGTTGTAAGGGCCGAACACTGCCACCACGCCGTGGGGCTTGTGGCGCAGCACGGCGGTGGCGTCGCCCAACGGGCCACTCTTTTCGCCGGTACGCTCGCGGTAGCTCTGCACCGAAATGGCGACCTTGTTGATCATGCTGGTGACTTCGGTGGCCGCTTCCCACAAGGGCTTGCCGGTTTCCTCACCGATGCAGCGGGCCAATTCGTCAGCGTGAGTCTTCAGGGTGCCGGCAAACGCTTCCAGCACCTGGATACGTTCGTCCAGCGGACGCCGCGCCCAGTCAGGGAATGCCTGGCGCGCCGCTTGCACTGCGGATTCCACCTGCGCCGCCGTGGCGCCTCTTCCCGACCACAGCACTTGCTGGGTCACCGGGTTCAACGACTCAAAAGCGTCGCCCTGGCCTTCCAGCCAACTTCCAGCGATGTACAACGATTTCATTATTTCGACTCCCGAGCAGCGGACAACGCCACGGCACGCACCTGGTCGCCAGCGTTGAGTTGAAGACGTTTGGCCGTTAGCGGATCGACCACCAGGGTGCCCGCGGCAAAGCGCGCCGGCGCCGCCGTGATGCGGCAGTCCTGGCATTTGCGGTTATGAATGAGGAACGGCGTGGCGTCATCGCCCGGCGTGCCGATGGCCAGCACCAGCGCCTGGCTGTCGCGGATCGCACGGATCTTGCCGGTTTCGCACTCGACGGCCGGGCCGGCATCGAAGATGTCGACGTAGCCCTGGTAGCTGAAGCCTTCGCTCTTGAGCATCGACAGCGCCGGTTCGGTGTCGGGATGAACCTGGCCGATCACAGCCCGTGCGTCCTCGGAGAGGAAGCAGGTGTACAGCGGGAACTTGGGCATTAGCTCAGCGATGAACGCCTTGTTGCCGACGCCGGTCAGGTAATCAGCCTGGCTGAATTCCATCTTGAAGAAATGCCGACCCAGGCTTTCCCAGAAAGGTGAGCGACCATTTTCGTCCGACATACCGCGCATTTCGGCGATGATCTTGTTGCCGAAAAGCTGTGGGAACTCGGCGATGAACAGCATCCGCGCCTTGGCCAGCATCCGGCCATTGAGGCCGTTGCGGTAGTCCGCATGGAGGAACAACGAGCACAGCTCGGAATTGCCCGTCAGGTCGTTGGCCAGGAACAGCGTCGGGATTTCCCGATAGATGTTCAGTTCCTGGGAAGCACTGACCGTCAGGCCGACCCGGAAGTTGTACCAGGGCTCACGCAACCCCACGGCGCCAGCGATGGCGGAAATGCCCACCACGCGACCGTCATCGTCTTCGAGCACGAACAGGTAGTCTGCGTCACCACGCCCGGCTTCGCCGCGAAACGTCTTCTCGGCCCAGCCAACCCGATGGGCCAGGCGCTCTTCATTGGCCGGCAACGTGGTCAGGCCGGTGCCGGTGCTGCGGGCCAGGGCGATCAGAGCGGGTAAATCGCTGCTGCGTACGGGACGAACGATCATGCTATCTCCTCAGACGGGCCGCTCACGCCACCCGCGAAACACTGCTGTTAAACCGCCACCAGGCGCACGCTGGCGCCTTCACCGACGCCCAGGGCTTCGGCTGCTTCCATGTCCAGCGTCACAGGCTTGCCTGGCGCGTAGTCGAGGTCGAGCAGCACGGCGCGGTAGTCCTGCAATTGGGCGTTGGCCACCAGGTATTGGCGACCGGCGCCCTTGACGGCTTCGCCGATCTTGACCGGCACCACGCGGCTCTGGGCGATCGAGCGGATCCCCGAGACGCGGGCATGCAAGGTCGGGCCGCCGTCAAAGATGTCGATGTAGTGATCGGTCTCGAAACCCTCGCGCATCAGGATGTCGAACGTGATCTGTGCACGTGGGTGGACCTGGCCCATGGCTTCCTGGGCGGCATCGGGTAACAGCGGCACGTAGATCGGGTAATGCGGCATCAGCTCGGCGAGGAAGGTCCGGCTTTTCAGCCCGCACAGACGCTCGGCGGCGGCGTAGTTGAGGTCGAAGAAGTTGCGACCGATGGCGTCCCAGAACGGCGAGTCACCATTTTCATCGCTGTAGCCAACGATCTCGGTCACCACCGAATCGGCGAAGCGCTCCGGATGGCTGGCGACGAACAGCAGGCGCCCACGGGAGTTGAGTTCGGCCCAGGGCGACCCGACCAGTTCCGGCACCACGTAGAAACTCGTCAACAGGCTGTTGCCGGTCAGGTCGTGGCATTGGGAAAGCACGTGGATCTTGTTATGGATCTTCAGTTCGCGGGACGCATGGACGAAGGTCTCGTTGCGAAAGCTGTAGAACGGCTCGGAATACCCCGCCGACGCAACGATCGCCGAGCAGCCCACCAGCTTGCCGGTGGCGGTGTCTTCGAGAACGAAGAAATAGCTCTCTTCACCGTTGAAACTGACTTCGGCGGCGAACGAGGCTTCGCTCGCGGCGATCTTGTCGCTCAGGCGTTCCACGTCGTCCGGCAAGGAAGTGACACCGATCGGGCTGTCCGCAGCCAGACGCTGTACCTCGCCCAGATCAGCCATTTGCGCGGGGCGCATCACCAGCATGGTGTCACTCCTTAACTTGAAATAAACGGTTCGACCAAAGGGTCGATACACAGAAAAAAACTAAACGAATACCCTGGCCCGCATTGCATCTGCGGCGGTCTTCGATTTTTCAGCCGCTGCAAGACTCCTGTGGGAGCGAGCTTGCTCGCGATAGCGGCGGCACATTCAACATCAGTGCAGGCTGAACCAACGCCATCGCGAGCAAGCTCGCTCCCACAAGGGATCCAGTCCAGTTCAGCCTTGGGTCAACTTCGCCGCGGCCCGCTCGAAGCGATCCAGGCCGGCGTCGATGTCGGCATCTTCCACCACCAGACTCGGGGCGAAACGAATCACGTCCGGGCCGGCTTGCAGGATCATCAGGCCTTCCTGTTCGGCGGCATTGAAGATGTCCTTGGCCTTGCCCTTCCAGGCGTCGTTCAGCACGCACCCGATCAGCAGGCCCAGGCCACGCACTTGGGTGAACAGGCCGTACTTCTCGCCAATCTGCAACAGGCGGGTCTTGAACTTGTCGTGCTTGGCCTTGACGCCATTGAGCACCTCAGGCGTGTTGACCACGTCGATCACTGCCTCGGCCACCGCGCAGGCCAGCGGGTTGCCGCCGTAGGTGGTGCCGTGGGTGCCGACGACCAGATGCTTGGCCAGCGCTTCGGTGGTGAGCATCGCCGCGATCGGGAAGCCGCCGCCCAGGCTCTTGGCGCTGGTGAGGATGTCCGGCACCACGCCGTAATGCATGTAGGCGAACAGCTCGCCACTGCGGCCCATGCCGGTCTGCACTTCGTCGAACACCAGCAACGCGTTATGCGCGTCGCACAGTTCGCGGGCGCCTTGCAGGTAAGCCAATTCGGCCGGCAATACACCGCCCTCGCCCTGGATCGGTTCCAGCACGACCGCGCAGGTCTTGTCCGAGACCGCCGCTTTCAGAGCCGCCAGGTCGTTGTAAGGAACGTGGGTGATACCGGTGATTTTAGGACCGAAACCGTCGGAATACTTCGACTGCCCGCCGACGTTGACGGTGAACAGCGTACGGCCATGGAAACTGTTGAGCGCGGCGATGATTTCGTATTTTTCGCTGCCGAACCGATCGAACCCGACACGACGGGCCAGCTTGAAAGCGGCCTCGTTGGCTTCGGCACCGGAGTTGCAGAAGAAAGCACGTTCGGCGAAGGTCGCGTCGACCAGCTTATGGGCCAGGCGCAAGGCCGGCTCATTGGTGAAAACGTTCGATACGTGCCACAGCTTGTTGGCCTGTTCAGTCAAGGCTCCAACCAGCGCCGGGTGGGCATGGCCCAGAACGTTGACTGCGATACCGCCCGCAAAATCGATCAGTTCGCGACCGGATTGATCCCACACGCGGGAACCGGCACCACGCACAGGGATGAAGGCAGCAGGTGCATAGTTCGGAACCATCACCTGGTCGAAATCGGCGCGTTGTACCGCGGCTTGCTCAACGGACATCGGAGTCTCCTGAAGAGGAACACCCGCCGGGAACTGGCGGGCTTGGTAAGGATTGTAAGGACAGTTTTCAGCCCGGCCTTGCCGCCAAGCGACAACTTCTTATAGCGCCAACCCACGTTTTTCGCGGGTTTACGGCAATGCGACAAATAGCGTCGCAAAGGCGCAGTTTAAACGTTGCCAGTGTATTTGAGGCGCTCGCATTCACATTTGCGCTGCCAGACACAAAACACCTGTGGGAGCGAGCTTGCTCGCGATGGCGCAGTGTCAGTCACCTTCAGCATTGACTGATACTCCGCCATCGCGAGCAAGCTCGCTCCCACAATTTTATGTATTGACCGCCCTATCCGCAGTCTTGCCGCTTAGCCGCGTTCGGACGGTACCGAGGACAATTCAAACGGGCTGCTGCTACGGCGCTGGTTGCGGTCTTCCCGCGGTGTCGCGCCAAAGAAGTTGCGATAGGCACTGGAAAAATGAGGGCCGGAAGAAAAACCGCAGGACAGGCCGATCTGGATGATCGATTTGCTGGTCTGCATCAGCATCTGCCGAGCCTTGTTCAGGCGCAGCTCCAAGTAATACTGGCTGGGTACGCGGTTGAGGTACTGCTTGAAGATCCGCTCCAGTTGCCGGCGGGACACGCACACATGCTGGGCGATTTCGTCGGTGGTCAGCGGCTCCTCGATGTTGGCCTCCATCAGCAGCACGGCCTGGGTGAGCTTCGGATGGCTGGAACCCAAGCGGTTCTGCAACGGAATGCGCTGGCGCTCGCCGCCCTCGCGAATGCGCTCGACCACCAGTTCTTCCGACACCGCGCCAGCCAGTTCGGCGCCGTGATCACGGGCCAGCACCGCCAACAACAAGTCCAACACCGACATGCCGCCGCAAGCGCTCAGGCGATCGCGATCCCAGTCAAACAGATGGCTGGTGGCGATGACCTTGGGGAAGCGCTCGGAGAAATCATCCTGCCAGCGCCAGTGCACGGCAGCCCGATAGCCATCGAGCAAACCCAACTGGGCCAAGGGATAGACGCCGGCGGACAAACCACCGATGACGCAACCGGCCCGCACCAATTGTTTAAGCGCACTGCTCAGCGGCGAAGCCAGCGCAGTCGGTGGCTCATCGGCCACCAGGAACAGCTTCTGCAAACCTTCGAGCTTGCCCGCCCACGGTTCGCCCGGCAGTTGCCAGGCGCCCTCGGTCGGAGGCTCGGCCTGAAGAAACGACAGCTCGTAGACCACGTCCGGATGCACTCGCTGAGCGACACGCAAGGCCTCCTCGGCCAGCGCCAGCGTCAAGGCTTTAGTGCTGGGCCAAATCAGGAAACCTATTCGATGGGCAGTCATGGCGGGCAATCCGAAGCGAAAACAGTGTTAAAGCCAAAAGCGGCTGCAACCAAATTAGACCATCTGGCGCATGACGCGCAGCATGATCCAAATCAGCTACGTAACGGGAGCGATTACTTGAGGCTGCCCGACAGGAATTGCTGCAGGCGCTCCGATTGCGGATTGACCAGCACTTCGCGCGGGTTGCCGCTTTCTTCAACGATGCCTTTGTGCAGGAACACCAGCTGGTTCGACACTTCACGGGCAAAGCCCATTTCGTGGGTCACCACCACCATGGTCCGGCCTTCCAGCGCCAGGGCCTGCATCACCTTGAGCACGTCACCGACCAATTCCGGGTCGAGGGCCGAGGTCGGCTCATCGAACAGCATCACTTCCGGCTCCATCGCCAGCGCACGGGCAATCGCCACGCGCTGCTGCTCGCCGCCAGACATATGGCCCGGATAGGCATCCTTGCGATGGGCCACGCCGACCTTGTTCAGGTAGTGCTCGGCCTTTTCGCGGGCTTCGGCCTTGGGCACGCCCAGCACATGGACCGGCGCTTCGATGATGTTTTCCAGCGCAGTCATGTGGGACCACAGGTTGAAATGCTGGAACACCATCGACAACCGCGAACGCATGCGCTGCAGTTGCTTGGGGTCCGCGGCCTTCATGGCGCCGTCCTTGCCGGCGACCAGTTTCAGCTCTTCGTTGTTGAGCAGGATCTTGCCGGCGTGGGGTTGCTCAAGCAGGTTGATGCAACGCAGGAAAGTACTCTTGCCGGAGCCACTGGAGCCAATGATGCTGATCACATCGCCAGCGGCGGCCTTCAGGGACACGCCCTTGAGCACTTCGTGACTGCCATAGCGTTTATGCAGGTCTTGGACTTCAAGCTTGTACATGCGGTCGGTTCTCACAAAACGTCAGTCGTTGAGCAGTCGATCGGATCGATGCGTTATCAGTGCTTGCGCGGCGCCAGGTAACCCAGCCAGCGGCGCTCGGCCAGTTTGAACAGGCGCACCAGGATGAAGGTCAGGCACAGGTAGAACACACCGGCGGTGATGTAGGCCTCGAACGGCAAGTAATACTGCGCGTTCACCGTGCGCGCGGCACCGGTGATGTCGATCAGGGTCACGATGGACGCGAGACTGGTGGTCTGCAACATCATGATCACTTCGTTGCTGTACTGCGGCAGTGCCCGGCGCAGGGCCGACGGCAGCAGGATCCGGCGATACAACTTGTAGCGAGACATGCCCATGGCCTTGGCCGCCTCGATCTCGCCATTGGGCGTGGCCCGCAGGCTGCCGGCGATGATTTCGGCGGTGTAGGCGCTGGTGTTGATGGCGAACGCCAGGCACGCACAGAACGTTGCGCTGGACAGCCAAGGCCAGAGGAAGCTCTCGCGCACGATGGCGAACTGCGCCAGCCCGTAGTAGATCAGGAACAGCTGCACCAGCATCGGCGTGCCGCGAATCACATAGGTGTAGAGCCAGGCCGTCATGTTGACGATCGGCTGCTTCGACACCCGCATCAACCCCAGGGGCAGCGCCGCCAACAGGCCGAAGAACAGCGACAGGGCCAACAGCTTCAAAGTGGTCAGCAAGCCACTGAAGTACAGCGGCAAGGCTTCATAGATGACGTTGTAGTCGAAGATCATAGATCAGCCGCCCTTACGCCTACCGAGTAGCGCTTCTCAAGGTGACGCAATGCCAGCAACGAGACACTGGTGATCACCAGGTACATCGCCGCCACCGCGAGGAAGAAGGTGAAAGGCTCGCGAGTGGCATCCGCCGCCTGCTTGGCCTTGAACATCATGTCTTGCAGGCCCACCACCGAAATCAGCGCGGTGGCCTTGGTCAGCACCAGCCAGTTGTTGGTGAAGCCTGGGATCGCCAGGCGAATCATCTGCGGCACCAGCACCCGGAAAAACACCTGGAAGCCGTTCATGCCGTACGCCATGCCCGCCTCGGCTTGCCCCTTGGGAATCGACATGAAGGCACCGCGAAAGGTTTCCGACAGGTACGCACCGAAGATGAAGCCCAGGGTGCCGATACCGGCCGCCAGCGGGTTCAGGTCGATGTAGTCGTCATAGCCGAGCATTGGCGCGACGCGGTTGAGCAGGTCCTGGCCGCCGTAGAAGATCAGCAGGATCAGCACCAGGTCGGGAATGCCGCGGATAACCGTGGAATACAGGTCGCCCAGCCACGCCAGCCAACGCACCGGCGAGAGGCGCAACGCGACACCAATCAACCCCAGGACGATGGCCAGGGCCATGGACGACAAGGCGAGCTGAAGCGTCAACCATGCGCCATCGAGGATGACAGCCCCGTAGCCTTTCAACATGATTCAGGTCCTCGAAAGTGGGATGAAAAAATGGCGCAAACCGCAGGGATCCTGTTGCTTGCGCCATTTCGCACGAGTGGCGGGACGTGCTTACTTGCCGTAGATATCGAAGGCGAAGTACTTGTCCTGGATTTGCTTGTACTTGCCGTTCTCGCGAATGGCAGCAATTGCAGTGCTGATCTTGTCTTTCAGCGCATCGCCCTTGCGAACCGCGATCCCGACGCCGTCGCCAAAGTACTTGACGTCGGTGAAGGCCGGGCCGACGAACGCAAAGCCCTTGCCGGCGTCGGTCTTGAGGAAGCCGTCATCCAACAGCGTAGCGTCTGCCACGGTGCCGTCGAGGCGGCCGGCGGAGACGTCCAGGTAGATTTCGTTCTGCGAACCGTACGGCTTGATCTCGGCACCCAGCGGGGCGAGGACTTCGCGGGCGAAACGCTCGTGGATCGAACCGCGCTGCACGCCGATGTTCTTGCCCTTGAGCTCAGCCAGGCTGTCGCTGACCTGGGTACCGGCCTTCATCACCAGACGGGCCGGGGTGTTGTAGTACTTGTTGGTGAAGTCGACGGACTTCTTGCGATCTTCAGTGATCGACATGGACGACAGGATCGCGTCGATCTTGCGCACCTTCAGCGCCGGGATCAGGCCGTCGAATTCCTGTTCGACCCACACGCACTTGACCTTCATCTCTTCGCACAGCGCATTGCCGATGTCGTAGTCGAAACCGACGATACTGCCGTCCGGAGCCTTGGAGGCGAACGGAGGGTAAGCCGCTTCGATACCGATCTTCAGGGGTTTCTCATCGGCGAAGGTCGGCAGGGACAGCACGGACAGTGCCAGGGCGCCAAGCAGCACAAGTTTCTTCATCTTGGGACTCCATCGGTAAAGGGCAAAACGGCAGAGTGAGCAACAGCCCAATATGCGAATGGGTAAACGAACTTTGGTGCTGCATCCGATGGCACGCGTTTTCAACGCACGCCACGACGAGCGAGTGATCGGCATTCTAACGACAGGCCCGAAGCCGATATTTCTTCAATGCGACAACAAATTACAGAAGCACCGAGAAAGCTGTTCGAGCACATTGACAGCCCCGCAAATTCATGCAAGAGCAACAGAAAGGGAACCAATCATAGTTGCAAATAGCGGGCCCATTATTCGCAAACCCTTCTAATCCGGCAAGCACAGCGTGTCGGCTTGTTTTTACAGACGCCTGCAACCGCCCTATTGCGGGGCTCCGCGTTTCGCATCGCCCCGTTGTGGCGCCTTTGGTTACACATTTCGAAACACCGGTAACGTTCAGATACCTCCTACTTTAAACGCCGATATTTATTCATCCACCAAACCCGTGGCGAGGGAGCTTGCTCCCGCTGGGCTGCGAAGCAGCCCCAAACCAGACGCCGCGCTCGTTCGAACACCGCACCTGTGGCGAGGGGATTTATCCCCGCTGGGCTGCGCAGCAGCCCCAATAAGGTTGAGCACAATCCCCCCTGAAACACCGAGGCGACAGATTTTGGGGCAGCTTCGCAGCCCAGCGGGGACAAATCCCCTCGCCACAAAGTGTTATCAGACACACACAAAAAAACCCCACCCGGCATACGCCGGGTGGGGCTTTTGGGTACTACACGCTAGCGTCAGGCAACGTTCATGGTCTTGTGCGTTTCGATCAGATGCGCCACCACACCCGGATCGGCCAAGGTGGAGATATCCCCCAACCCATCGTATTCCGCCGTGGCGATCTTGCGCAGGATGCGGCGCATGATCTTGCCGGAGCGGGTTTTCGGCAGCCCTGGCGCCCACTGGATCACGTCCGGCGAAGCAATCGGACCGATCTCCTTGCGAACCCAGTTTTTCAGTTCCAGGCGCAGGGCTTCGCTGGTTTCTTCGCCGGCGTTCAACGTGACGTAGACATAGATGCCCTGCCCCTTGATGTCGTGCGGCACGCCCACCACCGCCGCTTCGGCGACTTTCGGGTGGGCAACCATGGCACTTTCGATCTCGGCCGTACCCATGCGGTGGCCGGAGACGTTGAGCACGTCGTCCACCCGACCGGTGATCCAGTAGTAGCCGTCCTCGTCACGACGAGCGCCGTCACCGGTGAAGTACATACCACTGAATGTCTTGAAGTAGGTGTCGACAAAGCGGTCATGGTCGCCGTACAGCGTACGCGCCTGGCCCGGCCACGAATCGAGGATCACCAGGTTGCCTTCGGAGGCGCCTTCGATCAGGTTGCCGAGGTTGTCCACCAGCGCCGGCACCACACCGAAGAACGGACGCGTGGCCGAACCTGGCTTCAGCGCCGTGGCGCCTGGCAGTGGGCTGATCAGCACGCCACCGGTTTCGGTCTGCCACCAGGTGTCGACGATCGGGCAACGCTCCTTGCCGACATTCTTGTAGTACCAGTCCCAGGCTTCCGGGTTGATCGGCTCGCCGACCGAACCCAACAGGCGCAGGCTGCTGCCATCGGCGCCCTCCACCGCAGCGGTGCCCGACGCCATCATCGCGCGGATCGCGGTTGGCGCGGTGTAGAGGATGTTCACCTTGTGCTTGTCGATGACCTTGGCCACCCGGGTGATATCCGGATAGTTCGGCACGCCTTCGAACAGCAGCGTGGTCGCGCCATTGGCCAGCGGGCCGTAGACGATATAGCTGTGGCCGGTGACCCAACCCACGTCGGCGGTGCACCAGTAGACATCACCCGGCTTGTAGTCGAACACGCGCTCATGGGTCAGCGCCGCGTACAGCAAGTAGCCGGCGGTGGTGTGCTGCACGCCCTTGGGCTTGCCGGTGGAGCCGGAGGTATAGAGGATGAACAGCGCTTCTTCGGCGCCCATTTCCTTCGGCGCGCAAACGGTGCCGGCGACCTTCATCAGGTCTTCGTACCAGATGTCACGGTGCTGGTTCCACTTGATGCTGCCCGCCGTGCGCTTGCACACGATGACTTTCTGGATGCTGCTGGTTTCCGGGTTGGTCAGCGCGTCATCGACGTTGGCCTTGAGCGGGATCTTCTTGCCGGCACGAATGCCTTCGTCGGCGGTGATCACCACTTTGGATTTGCAGTCGATGATCCGGCCTGCCAGGGCTTCCGGAGAGAAACCACCGAACACCACCGAGTGGATCGCGCCGATGCGGGCACAGGCCAGCATGGCAACCACGGCTTCAGGGATCATCGGCATGTAGATCGTCACCACGTCGCCACGGTGCACGTCCTGGCCGCGCAGGGCGTTGGCGAACTTGCAGACCTCTTCGTGCAGCTCGCGATAGGTGATGTTGCGACTCTCGGACGGGTCATCGCCCTCCCAGATGATCGCGATTTGATCGCCGCGCTCGGCCAGGTGACGGTCGAGGCAGTTGTAGGAAACGTTCAAAGTGCCGTCGGCAAACCACTTGATGTCGACATGGTGATCGTCGAAAGAAGTCTGCTTCACCGTGGTGAAAGGCTTGATCCAATCGAGGCGCTTGGCCTGCTCGCGCCAGAAGCCATCGGGGTTGACGACCGACTGCTGGTACATGGCCTTGTAGGTCGCCTCGTCAGTCAGCGTGTTGGCCGCAACCTCGGGACGAACGGGATACACAGAAGCCGCACTCATCTTTCTTACCTCGGTGACAATAGTTGTTTTTGTATGGTTCCGTTGTAGCTTGGGGCGGGCCTATAGAACCATTCGACGATGGTAGTAACAAGTCCCTACAAAATGTCGGTACTAACCCGCAAAGCCACCTGAAGATATCTTCATGTGGGAGCGAGCCTGCTCGCGAAGACGGTGGTAAATCCAACACCGATTCAACAGACAGCCACTGGTTCCTGCGACGATTATTACCAGATCAACCAACAGTGTTTATCAAAACCGAGTCTGTTTTACCCCTGCCCGCGACTTCTAGAATCCACCTCGCCAACCGGCAAAAACGATTGACGCAACGCAGCCCCCACGAAGGCCGTTGATCCAACTTCCAACACTTGCTCCACACGCAACCCCAAAAAGGTTGCGTGACCCCACTCGACCTCAAAAAAGGTGAAATACAGATGAAAGCTTTATGGGTTCTGGTCCTCGGCAGCCTGTGCGCCACCGCGATGGCGGATGAGGCCCCGACCGATGCCGCACAGCAAAAACCGGCCATTGAGGAGTACACCTACTCCACTCACCTGGACATCGCCAAGGTTATCTACATGAGCGACATTCCGAATGTCTGCGAAGTGGTCCCGGCAAAGATGGAATACGACGACTCCAAGGGCCAACGCCACATCCTGCGCTATAGCGTCATGGGCAACGGTTGCTCCAACGGCTGATCAACCTAATCAAACCAGGACCAACCCTCATGAAAAGCAAACTGATCCTCGCCCTGACCCTGTCCGTACTGGCTGCCAATACCTTCGCCGCCGACGGTTTTGATCGCACCGGTTCCGCTGCCGCAATCAAGCGCTCCGACCTGGTGGATACCGCCACGATCGCCACCGACGCTCACGGTCGCGCGCACACGGCGACAGTCGCCACCGATGACCGCGATCATGCCGATTCGGCGCGTACCGACTGATCATTACTGGCAACTTCCATGGCCCGATTTCGGTCGGGCCAGGTTGTGTCTGAAACCGCCGAAAACCCTCCAAAGACACAACATGTAGTGCAAAACCGCAAAAAACGCTGGTTTTTTGATCAAAAAAAACCTTGATCCGCACCCTGCAAAAAAAATCTTCAACGGCCAAAGCCTTGTAAACCCTCGCTCCCACGCGGATATACCCCCCGCCGCTCCTTCTGTGAGCTATTTCGCCGCAGCACGTAGGCAAAAAAGTCCTTATAATGCCGCCTTAAACGGGCCTGCAATATTCCCTTACAGGGGATCACGCCAGCCTGGAGCCCACGCAGGGGCCAGTCGCCTCCTCGCGTTCACCGCTGCTCCGGAATGACCCGTACATTTTTCTGTTTATTGCCTGCGTCAGCTGCTGCAACAAACGATTTTTCAAGATCCACCGCGGCCAGTAGGCCTTCATCGGGCATCTGGCCCTCACGCAGGAGACGACACGTCATGCTGAGCTGGGACGAATTCGACAAAGAAGACAGTGGCGAAGTCGCTGTAAAAGGCGCCAACGCCGGCCACGCTTCTGAAGCCAACATGGACCGCCTCGACAGCGCCGGCGGTGCCGCCGCGCTCGAAGCCCGCGCCGTGACGGCCAGCGACTCGGCTGCGATCATTCGCGCCAAGGCCGCTCTCGACAAACTCGACGTCGCCGAAGGCCTCGCCGAACTCGAAGGCGCCTCCGCCCGTGTCGCCGTCGATGAAAAGCGCATGATCAACTGCCGCGCCGACCTCAACCAGCTCGTGCCATTCAAATACGACTGGGCCTGGCAGAAGTACCTGGACGGCTGCGCAAACCACTGGATGCCGCAAGAAGTCAACATGACCGCCGACATCGCCCTCTGGAAAAACCCGGAAGGCCTGACCGACGACGAACGCCGCATCGTGATGCGCAACCTGGGCTTCTTCTCCACCGCCGACTCCCTGGTTGCCAACAACCTGGTCCTGGCCGTGTACCGCCTGATCACCAACCCGGAATGCCGCCAGTACATCCTGCGCCAGGCTTTCGAAGAGGCGATCCACACCCACGCCTACCAGTACTGCATCGAATCGCTGGCCATGGATGAAGGCGAAATCTTCAACATGTACCACGAGATCCCATCGGTCGCGAAAAAAGCCGCCTGGGGCCTGAAATACACCCGTTCGATCTCCGATCCGAAGTTCGAAACCGGCACCTCGGAAACCGACAAAGAGCTGCTGCGCAACCTGATCGCCTACTACTGCGTCCTGGAAGGCATCTTCTTCTACTGCGGCTTCACCCAGATCCTCTCCATGGGCCGCCGCAACAAAATGACCGGCGTCGCCGAGCAGTTCCAGTACATCCTGCGCGACGAATCCATGCACCTGAACTTCGGCATCGACGTGATCAACCAGATCAAGATCGAAAACCCACACCTGTGGGATGCCGAGATGAAAGAAGAAGCGACCCAGATGATCCTGCAAGGGACCCAACTGGAAATCGAATACGCCCGCGACACCATGCCTCGCGGTGTATTGGGGATGAACGCGGCGATGATGGAGGACTACCTCAAGTTCATCGCTAACCGTCGTCTGTCGCAGATTGGCTTGAAGGAAGAGTATCCAGGCACGACTAACCCGTTCCCTTGGATGAGCGAGATCATGGACTTGAAGAAAGAGAAGAACTTCTTTGAGACGCGCGTGATTGAGTATCAGACGGGTGGGGCTTTGAGCTGGGATTGATTTCCAAGTCCTAAGTTGAACCATTAGCGACTTAACTAGAAACCCCGTGAGAACGGGGTTTTTAGTTTTCTGCGGGAGCAAAACTGCGTTTAGCTCTGTGGCTGTCACGCTACCTTTACCCTACGCAAAACTCGGAATCGTTCCGTATTGACGCCGCATCGCCTCGTTACCTATCTTAGTCGCAGGTGCCTAAGAAACGCCCAACGTAGTAGCTAATCGCCGAACATTGAATCGCGTACTGTCTGACGACATTGCAATTCTGTGGGAGAAGATAGCTAGTTGGGATTTTTTTAGATCCTCTACGTCGGGCTCGCGCCGCTAACCTTCGAACGTAGAGGTAGTTATGCCCACCAAAACTCAGCCCTGCTCTCCGTATATCTCGGAGACCCGTCATGCCTGACGCTTACACTCCGGCGGTTTTTACCCGTCATAACGTTAATCTTCCTGCCCTCCTGGTTGAAAACCAGGCTTGGTTCAGCGCCTCCGATTTGGGGCGTTTGATGAGCAAGCACCTCGACGAGCGCATGACCCGCAAGCTTGACCCTGACCAGCGCCGAATGATGCTCGTGCATGTTCACGGCTTGACTGAAGAGCGTCTGATGCTGAGCGAGTCGGGCGTCTATGCGTTGCTGGTGTATCACTACTGTCCTGAGTATCGGTTACTGCGTGAGTGGATCACGCATCAGGTAGTGCCGACCCTGCGGGATGAGCGCTACTCGCATAGGGTGGAACGGCCTACGTTGAGCGTGTTGGATTGGCCGAAGATGTCGCTCTGCATGCTGCACTGGCAGGATGAGCCATGGATCCGCTTGCGGGATATGCCGGCGGTGCTGGTGGATGATCCGTTTGGACAGCATGAGTCATGGTGGCGGAGAGCTTCTCGGATTTTGCGGGGGTTTTGAGATTCAATCAGAAGCCGTCGTCCGTGTTCGGGCGGCAGTTTTTTGTTGGTCATATGGAATTGGGGCTGCTGCGCAGCCCAGCGGGAGCAAGCTCCCTCGCCACGGGTTGGTATCAGGGCGCAGGTGGGTGGCGGGTTTGATGGCGGGGTCTGTTTGGGGAATCGCGAGCAAGCTCGCTCCCATAGAAGCTTTGTGGTGGGTTGAAACTTTGGGTGCAGCCCGCCGCGTCCTTCGGTATTAATACACTTCCTCTCACGGACCCGAGCCCCGATGAAATTCGACACTGCCTACTGCCTCAGCCTCGATGCCAAGCTTTCGATCTATGACGTTCGGGATCTGAATTTCGACGAGACCATGGCATTCGATTCGGCCAAGGAGCGCTTTCAGTGCCCCAACGATGCCTGTCGGGCGGCGTTTGATGAGGGGAATCGGTTGACGACGTTCAATGCCAAGAACGTCAATTACATCCGCACGCCACATTTCAAGAATCAGCCTACTACCCGGCATATCGAAGGCTGTCCTTACGTCAGTCCGAAAACACCCGGCCTGGATGCGGAAAGTGTTGAGGCAGATGACGACCGTGAAGAGCACTTTCCGTCGGAGCTGTTGCTGACTCGGCGCCAGTACGTGCGCAAGCCGCCCGATCCATCGAAGGATATTGAGGCGACTCGGCCTACGTCGCCCACCCTATCGTCCCACAGTGATAACGCTCCTTCCGCGCAGGATTCGACACCTGACAAGACCAGTGTCTTCGCCCACCCCGTGGAGTGTTTCGTCTCGAACTTTGATAACAAGGACCTGCTCAAGCGCAAGCCGTTGAAGATTGGCGAGCACACGGCGCCCTATGGATCGTTCTTCAAGAAGATCGAGTACTTGCAGGACAACAAAGGCTTGATTTACTGGGGCAAGATAAAGGAGATCAAGGATTACACGCTGAGCTTTCGCATCGATTTCGAAGCAAAGGTCTGGTTCAAGCAGCCAGACGAGGCGAAGAAGAAGCCTTACTCGGTCAACGTTTACCTGAGCAAGAAGCTGATCGACAACTACCGCAAGCGCAAAGCGTTCCTGGCAGAGATCAAGCACGCCATCGACAGTGACGCGCCGTTGTATTGCTTTTTTTATGGCGTGACGCCGGAGTTCAAACAGGTGCCGAGCAAGAAAAACCCCGAAGAAACGTTCGGGGTGTTCAGTGCCAAGATCGGGAACCTGGATCACTTCATTATTCGGGAGGCGCCGGGGTTGGCCGATAAGTAACTTGTAGCAGCTGGTCTTTTCATTGTGCCTCTTGAGCAAGTTGCCGTTCGAACGCCCATATCTCCCGTTTTACTTCCATGCGCCGCTCACGCGCTGCCTCGACGGCCGATTCATCCAAGCCGCCATAACGTCGCAACCAATGAACAACCATTTCCTCGTCCGGGTAGTGGTAGCCCTTGTATTCCTTAGTGCTTCTTGGGACATCGTTCATGCCGCCATCGAAGCGGCCCGCAGAGAACTCATCAGAGGGTAACGTTCCCCACT
Organism: Pseudomonas brassicacearum subsp. neoaurantiaca; assembly: GCF_013608025.1. GTDB lineage: Bacteria > Pseudomonadota > Gammaproteobacteria > Pseudomonadales > Pseudomonadaceae > Aquipseudomonas. The sequence goes on from NZ_VDLV01000020.1 coordinate 115,610, forward strand.
CCGCGGCGCAGTCCTCGAACGTCCAGGAAATTTCGTTAATGTGCTTTTGAGCACCGCGATGACCACGCTTGTAAAAGACGTACTCACCGCAACATTTCGCAAAGCGCTCCATCATCGGCTCATCATCGACCCAGCGAAGAAGATCATGCTGCCCCGCGTGGCGCATCAAGCCATTGATCCATCGTTCGGAAAACCGGTGAACAAAACCTTCGATGTCCGCTTTTTTAGCACTGGCGAAAATCATGCAATAACGGGTTCGCACATGGATGACAAACAACACGTGCTTGCGCTGCACAGTAATCACATGAACCAGCCATTGTTCGTCGAACTCACCCAGTTCATCGTCCTCGATAACGGATGATGGTGGTTTCTCTACCGGAGTGACTTTCTTACCTTTGCTCACGCGGCTGAAAAAATTGCTGGCCGCTTCGGTGCAGTTGAAAATCAGCATCTAAATTCTCGGAAAATATCAGGCGTCTTCCGCCCATTCAATCTCGAAGGGTTGGCGAACAGCGTCAGAAACCCTTTCACGAAGCTCCTCGCTCAGAATCGCCAATTCCTCGTCGCTCAGCAGGTAGTACGCGATCAGCAATCTCAACGATAAGGAAATGTCTCGACGTCGACCTACGTTGAACGCCATCGCCAAGCTTTTGTCCCGCTCCCGCATGAGTCCGTAGAGCGTGCGATATCGAGCGTGAGCCGATAAAACTTCGTTCTGAGCCACCGCCTGGGCATCCGAAAGAACACCTTGGCAGAAGCGCTCCAGCGCCACATCGCGGAGTCCGTTGTAAAGCTTCCAGTCACTATCGGATACCGACATGCCATCCTCCTTCAACAAGACATAGAGCAACACTGAACGGCGATTTATTGTATCGATATGCCGAACATCACAACGACCAACAAACCAATATAGACCCAAGCGTGAAGCCCATCCGGTATCCGCCCAATCCACGGCGTTGCCAGACGAATGCCCAATAACGCGCCGAGTATCAGCGCAAAAAAGGCCAGCAAGTCGACGTACCCGACAAACCACGGGCCGAAGTCTACCTCGGTGAAGCTGGCCAAGGCCATGTAGGTCACAGTTCCGGCCAGGGCCACCGGCACGCTTAGCGGGTTGGCCATTGAAGTCGCCTGGGACATGCTCAATCCGCAGCCACGCAACAACGGCACGGTCATGACACTGCCTCCGACTCCCAGAAACGTGGCGATGACGCCAATGGTCGCGCCGCCCAGTGTGGTTTCCATTATCGCCATGGGACGTGAAGCGGCACCGCTGGTGTGGCTCAGAAACCCCCGCCGCAGCAGGCAATCCAGGATGGTCAGGCCCAAGTAGGCAATGAAGGCGCAGCGGATAATCTCGCCATTCGTCTCTATGGCAGCCATCGCACCAAAGATCGCGCCCAAGGCGATGAAACCGCCGAAAGGCCACAGATAATGGCGAATCATCTGACCGGCGCGATGCTGTTTTCGGGTGGCGATCAGCGCGTTGACGATCATCACGCAGGTCGAGGTGGCCACCGCAATGTGCATCGCCGATTGGCCGATTGGGTCGTCGGCGCCGTGACTGCCGGTGAGCATGCGATACAGCAAGGGCACCACGACGAATCCGCCGCCGAAGCCGAACAACACAGCCGTCACGCCACTCAGGCAGCCAAAACAGGCAAGCAATACATATAACATCGCGGCGAATCCGTGAAATGGGAAGACGTCTACGATAAGAACGCCAAGCTTGGCTCGCCGTAGCAAACAGGCCAACAATACTCGCGTTTACGCCAATCGCGAGTACTCACCGGTGCGCAACAGCTCGATCGATTTATTGGATGCAATACCCAGGGCAGTAGTCGCCATCGGCACCGATTACGCTCACGGGCAAATATTGCCGTTGCATCGCCATCGCCGCGCACAGTTGCTTTATGGCGCCACCGGGGTGATGCAGGTCAGCACGGCGGATGGCAACTGGGTGGTGCCACCGCAACGGGCAGTGTGGATTCCGCCGGGGGTCGATCATGAAGTACTGATGCTGGGCGTGAGTACGCGCAGTCTCTACATCGAACCGGCCACGGTAACGGCCATGGATTCACGCTGCCAAGTCATCAGCGTGTCGCCCTTGATGCGTCAGTTGTTGATGGAAGCCGTCGAGCTTGCGCCGGAATACGACGAGGCGGGACGGGACGGCGTACTGATAGGCCTGCTATTGCACGAACTGCTGCGCAGCCCCATCTGCCGCTGCACCTTCCCATGCCACGGGATCCACAGCTGCTCGAACTATGCCAGGCGTTCCTGACGCACCCTGACGCCCATGCCTCGCCTGTGAAATGGGCGGCGCAGTTGCACATCAGCTTACGCACGTTTAACCGGCTGTTCAGTCGGCACACCGGCCTGAGTTTCAGTCAATGGCGTCAACAGGCATGCGTGATGTCGGCGCTGCCTCGCCTGGCTGGCGGGGACTCGGTGACGCGCATCGCCCTGGACTTGGGCTATGACAGCCCAGCGGCATTTTCCACCATGTTTCGCCGCACGCTCGGCCATGCTCCGAGCACCTGGTTGGAGATGACCGCTGGTCGTTGATCAAAAAAATGAGATTGAAGCGGCCTCAAAACAACTGTACAAAAACACAGTATTTTTTAAATCCGCCGCTTTGGAGCTGCTCATGGCCTCTCTCGCAATCAAAACCACCCTGGAACGCATCGCTGTCTATCAATTCACCCCCGCCCACAGTGCACAGGCCCGTGCCATGTTGGGCTGGAGTGTCGAGGAACTGTCCCGGCAGTCCGGCGTCTCGGTCAAGGCTATCCGACGCTTCGAGGCCGGTGGCGAGTTACTCGACGTGACCCGCCTGGCCTTGGCGTTTCGCCTGGAAGCGGAGGGCCTGGTATTCTTCCCCGGCTTCGCACCGGGGCGCGGCATGAACATCAAGGGCGCGACGCCAGACCCGATGGGGCGATCCGATTACGCAATGATCGAGTAAAACCACAGGTTCTAGGCGATACCGGCCTGATCTTGGTATCCCGGGGATTCCACATCCAGCCACCAGGCACGGCCACATTGTGGTTGCGTCAGTGTGAAGGCTTCGCCCATTTGGGGCGTGGTGATGCAGACGTTGCGTTCCCAGGCCAAGGCCAGGATGCGATCGAAGGGTTCATACCAGGCATGCATCGCCAGGTCGAACGTGCCGTTGTGGATTGGCAATAGCCAGCGGCCCTTCAGATCGATATGGGCCTGCAAGGTCTGTTCCGGCTGCATGTGGACATGAGGCCAATCGACGTTGTACGCGCCGGTTTCCATCAGCGTCAGGTCGAACGGCCCGTATCGTTCGCCGATGCGTTTGAAACCGTCGAAGTACCCGGTGTCGCCGCTGAAGAAAATTCGTGTGGCGCCGTCGATCATGACCCACGAGGCCCATAAGGTGCTGTTGCTATCGAACAGGCCGCGTCCGGAAAAATGCTGGGAGGGCGTGGCAACGAACTCGATGCCGTCCACCTCGGTGCCTTGCCACCAGTCCAGTTGGCGTACCTTGCTGGCGTCGACGCCCCATTTGATCAGGGTGTCGCCTACGCCCAGGGGCGTCAGGAAGTGGCGGGTCTTGGTTGCCAGCTTGAGAATGGCCTGGTGGTCGAGGTGGTCGTAATGATCGTGGGAAAGGATCACCGCTTCGATGGGTGGCAACTCTTCCAGGCTGATAGGTGGTTGATGAAAACGCTTGGGACCGGCCCATTGCACGGGTGAGGCGCGTTCGGAAAATACCGGGTCGGTCAGCCAGAATTTATCCCGCAGCTTGAGCAATACGGTGGAATGGCCGAGGCGGAAGACGCTGTGGTTCGGCGCGGCCAGCAGCGCGGCACGCGTCAGCGGTTGAACGTCGATGGCTCCCGCAGGACGGGTGGAGTGCGGCTTGTGGAAGATCATGTTCCAGATGATGCGCAGGGTAGTGCCAAAGCCTTCACGCGGTGTGAAGGCATGATTGCGATACTTGCCCTGTTCTTGTCGCGATGCAGGGTTATCCGGAGAAGAAATGGTCATGATGCGATAACTCCAAGGGCGTCGGCGCCGTTGCGCTTCGCCGTTGTGGACGCTGGATTGGCCGCATGCACGCTCAGCCGCCAGACTAAAACTACACCACTCGGTGTAGTTTCTACATTGCATGAATCCTCCAGCCAAGTAAACTGCCGAGTATAAATTCTGTCTTTCAACCGACGAATGCCCATGACCGCACCGCAACGCCTCACCGAGCGAAAACGCGAAGCCATCCTCCAGGCCGCGATTGCCGAATTCCGCAGCAGCGGTTTCGAGGTCACCAGCATGGACAGGATCGCGGCGACCGCCGGCGTATCCAAGCGCACGGTGTACAACCATTTCCCGAGCAAGGAAGAACTGTTCGCCGAAATTCTGAATCGGTTATGGAACAGCATCACTGCGGAACAGGACATGCCCTACCGCTCTCAAACGCCACTACGAGAGCAACTGCAAACGCTGCTGCAAGCCAAACTGCACCTGCTGGCGGACGAGAACTTCCTCGACCTGGCACGCATCGCCATCGCCGCGACGATTCACTCCCCGGAGCGAGCCCAGGACATGGTGTCGCGCATGGGGGAACGCGAAGAAGGCCTGACGGCCTGGATTCGCCAAGCCCAGGCCGATGGTCGATTGAAACCCGTGGAGCCGGCCTTTGCCGCCCAACAGATGCATGGACTGCTCAAGACGTTCGCGTTCTGGCCGCAGGTTTCGATGGGCCAGCCAAGCCTGACCCAAGAGGAGCAGACACGGGTGATCGAGTCGGCGCTCGATATGTTCCTCAGTCGCTACCAGGCCTGAATATCAGCCCCATCGCAGATTACGCCCCAACTCATCGAACAAGGTCACCACCGAGCGCAAGGCCCGGCAATCCGGACGGGTCAGCAGCCACAGCGCGGTGTCGTAACCCTCCAGCGGTTCGCCCAAAGGCATCAAGCCCTTGCTTGCATCGATCAAGAAGTCCGGCAGCGCCGCGACGCCCAGGCCTGCCCGCACCAGTTCGGTAACCGAGAGCATGCTGTTACAACGATAGGCGGGCATTACGCCGGGCAGATATTGGCGACGCCAGGCCACGGTGGGGTGATCGGGCAGGAAATCATCCGGCGCGATCCAAGTCATGGACGCCAGCTCTCGCGTATTCGCCGAGCGCAGATATTCGGCTCCGGCACATACCCGGTAAGCCACACTGCCCAGGTTGCGACCGACCAGGTGCTCCGGCGGTGTACGGGTCAATCGCAACGCAACGTCGGCATCGCGGCGGCTCAGGTTGGCAAAGTCGTTCGAGGTGCTCAGTTCAAGGCTCAACGCCGGATAAGCCGGCATGAAACGCGCGAGCGCCGGCAACAACAACGCTTGCAGGACTGAGTCGCTGCAGGTCAAGCGCACCGTCCCGCTGATGACCTCGCCGCCCTGCTCAACCCCCACCCGCGCGGCCTCCAAGGCTTGTTCCGCCCGTTCGGCTTGTTCGGCCAACGCCTGGGCCAGGCTCGTGGGCAAGTAACCCGAACGGCTTTTGTCGAACAAGGGTTGACCGAGGGCGGCCTCCAAACGACGTACCGCGCGAAAGACGGTGGAGACATCCACCGCCAGCAGCCGAGCCGCCCGAGCCAGAGAGCCGCCACGGACCAGCGCGAGGATGAGGGACAGATCGGGATAGTCCAGACGATAGTGCGTGGCTGCATTGATCACTTGGGTAAACGCCAATATTGATTGCGTGGACGCCAATTTATAGTGGCAACCAGGAATCAACAAGCGGCGAGCCACCCATGGAAAAACAGCGTGCTCTAAACATCGCCCTGGTCGGCGACCACGACCCTCAGATCACCGCTCACCGGGCGATCCCCCTCGCACTGGAGCTGGCCGGCAGGCAGACGGACCACGGTATTCGCTTCCAGTGGCTGGGCACCAACGGGCTTGTCGACGATACGTTGTTGAATGACTTCGACGGTGTCTGGTGCGTCCCCGGCAGTCCCTACCGAAATGAAGATGGCGCCCTGCGTGCGATTCGTTTTGCCCGCGAAGAGCGTCTCCCTTTCCTCGGCACCTGCGGGGGCTTTCAGCATGCCGTTCTGGAATATGCCCGCAATGTGATGGGCTGGGCTGACGCTGCGCATGGCGAAACGTCCCCCGGAGCTGAACGGGCATTGCTGACGCCACTGAGCTGTGCCTTGGTCGAAACCATTGACAGCCTTCAGTTTGATGGCGGCTCGTTGATTGCCGAGGCTTATGGCCGACAGACCGCGTTCGAGGGCTACCATTGCCGATTCGGGGTTAATCCGGATTTTGAAAAAGACTTGCTGAGCCAGCGCCTGCGCGCCGTAGCAAGGGATTCGGCCGGCGACCTGCGGGCGGTGGAGCTGCAGGATCATCCTTTCTTTGTCGCAACATTGTTCCAGCCTGAACGCGCCGCACTGGAAGGCCGCGTGCCGCCACTGGTCAGGGCGTTTGTCGAAGCCTGCGCGAGGAAAACGCCATGAGCGCCCCTTATTATTACGCCGTGATTTTCACCTCCCTGCGTACCGAGGGGGACCAAGGCTACGCCGAAGCCGCCGGGCACATGCTGGCCCTCGCCCGGGAGCAACCCGGATTTCTGGGCGTCGAATCGGCCCGTGGCGACGATGGCCTGGGAATCACTGTTTCCTATTGGAGCGACGAGGCCGCCATCCTGGCCTGGAAGCAGCACCCCGAACACGTCGCGATCCGGGAACGTGGCCGATCGACCTGGTATGTGCATTTCCAGACGAGGGTGTGCAAGGTAGAAAGGGAATACGCCTTCCAACGCCCAATCTGACGTCACAGCGTTGACCGTTGATCAATCTGTAGCGTGATAACCGTGAAGCTTTTGTGGCGAGGGAGCTTGCTCCCGCTTGAGTGCGCAGCGCTCATCGTTTTTTTTGGGGGCCGCTGCGCGACCCAGCGGGAGCAAGCTCCCTCGCCACAGGACCGTGCCGTTCCAAAAATCCTAATGGGCCCCACAGTTTTTTTCACTTCCGAATCAAGGGCTCAGCCTTCGACCAACTGCCGCACCGCAACAATTTCCGGCAGATCGCTGCGGGCCATGTACACACGCAGCGGCTCGGTGAGGTTGATCCGGTCGTCAACGTTCTGGTCCAACAGCAACTGGATTCGCTCGCGCTTGAGGGCCATGGTGCCGTCTGCCGCCGGGGCCCAGGCAAATTCGCTGGTGGGGATGATGCCGTCATCGGCGACGTCCATGCCAAAAGCGTCTTCGCTGAAACGCACGATGTATCGGCCGGTCTTGCGGTTCAGGCCTACAAAACCTTTGAGCTGGTCGGCGGCCTGGCAGATGAGTGTCGAAGTGATGCGCATGGTAAACCTCATGGATGCGTCCCGAGGGACGTCTGATCAGTGGTTTACACGCAGGGCAAGCGAATGATGTTCAGGTTTCCCTCTGGCGGGGAAACTGGTGCGGCCAAGGGTACTTCAAAGTGGTTTGAAAGTGCGTGGGAAATCTGCTTTACGCAGGTCAATGTCGGTATGGCGATAGCGTCCGCAGCGTTCAATTGTTAAAAGAGAGGCTTTACAGAAACCACGAAAGGATCTCGAGCATGCCTGTCACCTTTACCCGTAGCGCCCTGATGCTCAGCCTGTTGCTCGGCATCGGCCAGGCACACGCCCTCGAAACGCCAAGTCCGAAGGCCCTGGCAACCCAACAGGGTATTCCCCATCCAGCGGTCATCGCCCATCGCGGCGCATCGTTCGACGCACCGGAATCCACCGCTGCAGCCTACAAGCTGGCGCGGGACCTGGGAGCGGATTATCTGGAGCTCGACCTGCAACGCAGCAAGGACGGCGTCCTGTTCGTCCTGCACGACGACAGCCTGCTGCGCACCACCGATGTCGCGACCAAGTTTCCCGAGCGCAAGGACAGTAGCGCCAACGCATTCACCATGGCCGAACTCAAGACGCTGGACGCCGGCAGTTGGTTCAACGCGGCTTATCCGGACCGTGCTCGGCCTTCCTTCGTGGGCCTGAAGATCCTGACGCTGGACGAAGTCATCAACATCGCCGAGGGCAACCCCCAGCAGAAACCAGGACTGTACATCGAGACCAAGGAGCCCAAGCTGTTTCCCGGCATCGAACGCGACCTCAAGGATAAGTTGCAGGACCGCGGCTGGCTGAGTCCGTCCGGGTCCAAGCTGGCCAAACGCGCCACCGGCGTGGGTCAGGGCAAAGGCAAAGTGGTCTTGCAAACGTTCGAGAAGAGCAGCCTGGAACTGCTTCATCAGGAAATGCCCAAGGTGCCGAAAATCCTGCTGCTGTGGGTGGGAGAAGGCAACATCGAGCCTAAATCAAAAGTGACATTCGCCGAATCCGGCGAAACCGATAAGGCCGCCTACTACGCCAGGCAAGAGCCCAAGGACAAGGCCGAGTTCGAGCAATGGATCCAGTACGCCAAGGCCCATGGCGCCATCGGCACCGGACCTTCAGCGGCGTTGACCCATGGCGGCAGCCAGAGCTATTCGGACCTGGTGAAACCGTGGATGAACCAGTACACCCATCAGCAGGGTCTGCTGGTACATGTCTACACCGTGGATGAGCCGGTGGACTTCAAGAACGTGATGGATGCCGGCGTAGATGGCATTTTCACCAACCGGTCCAGTGAGTTGCTCAAGTACTTCAAGCGTCCCGAAACCGGCAGTGTGGCGCAACTATTGGAGAAGAACGGTTACTGAAGCATCAGTGCCGAATCGGGGCAGTCGCTGTAAGTTTTCCGAATTAAGGGTGAATTAAGTTGCCAGAGATAATCTGGCCCCACTTAAACCAATCACCCTTTAACGACACCAAGGAAAGACATATGAAAACTTTGACTGCCCTGTTTACCGCTGCCGCCCTGACCCTTACCGCTGGCCTGGCCCAGGCCGATGTACGCATCGACCAGATTCCTCAATTGGTCAAGGACGGCAAGATCAAATCCCTCGAGTCGATGAACGCTGAAGCCCTGAAGTTGCACCCGGGCGCCACCATCACCGACACCGACCTGGATAACCACTTCAACGGCTACGAATATGAAGTGGAACTTAAAACTGCCGATGGCAAGGAATTTGACGTTGATTTCGACGCCACCACTGGCAAAGTCTTGTCGAACAAACAAGACACTTGATCCATGGAAATAAAAGAAGCCGCGCAACTTGAAGTTGCGCGGCTTTTTCATGAACGTTGTCCAAGCCCGTCGCCGCAGCCCAACCGTCACAAAACCTTCAAAGAACCCTGCAATGATGCCGCTCAAGTGAACCTGTCATCGCCGCGACAGGCACTCCCGCCAGCGAGCCTTCATGAACCACAGCATCGACCAAAGCCATCGCGACCCGGACCTGTTCGGCCTGCTTTACGGGTTCCGCTTTCGCCCCGGCGAACGTGGACGCGAGCTTGACTCGGCCCAGGCGCTGCGAAGCCTGCAACAGCCGCAGGATGCCGATGAATTCCTCTGGCTGCACCTGAACCTGGCTCACGCGGCCTGCGAACGCTGGATGAAAAGTCACCTGGCCTTGCCCCAGGAATTCTTCGAAGCCCTGCACGAAGGCTCGCGCTCGACGCGCATCGAGCATGTGGACTCGGCCTTGCTGGCCGTGGTGAACGATGTGGTGTTCAACCTCAGCAACCTGGTGTCCTCGGATGTGTCCACGTTGTGGGTTTGCGTGAGCAGTCGGCTGATTGTCAGTGCACGCCTGCAACCGCTGCACTCGGTCGACAAGCTTCGCTCATCGGTCAAGGCCGGCGAATGCTTTCGGTCGCCTTTGGAGTTGCTTGTGCATTTGCTGCGCGACCAGGGCGAGGTGCTGACGCAGATCGTGCGCAAGACCAGCCTCAGCGTTGATCAGATCGAGGATCAGTTGCTGTCTTCACGCCTGTCCACCAACCGCGCCGAACTGGGCAGCCAACGCCGGGTGCTGGTGCGCTTGCAACGCCTGCTGGCCCTGGAGCCCGGGTCATTGCTGCGCCTGCTCAATCGCCCGCCGCAATGGCTGCAGAAAGAAGACGTCAAGGAGCTGCGCAAATCCACCGAGGAGTTTGCCCTGATCATCAATGACCTCACGGCCCTCGGCGAACGCATCAAGCTGCTGCAGGAAGAAATCGCCGCCAACCTCAACGAACAGAGCAACCGTACCCTGTTCACCCTGACGGTGGTCACGGTACTGGCATTGCCCATCAACATCATTGCCGGTTTCTTCGGCATGAACGTCGGCGGCGTGCCACTGGCCAGCGATCCGGAGGGTTTCTGGATCCTGGTGGCGCTCGTGGCGACCTTCACCCTGATCGCCGGCCGATGGGCGTTTCGCAAGCGGCGCGATTATTGAACCCTGTCCTCTGCGCCCCGTATTAATTTGTGGCGAGGGGATTTATCCCCGTTGGGCTGCGTAGCAGCCCTGAAGACGTGAACCTCAGTCTTTCTGACAAACCGGGTTGCTTGGTTTGGGGCCGCTACGCAGCCCAGCGGGGATAAATCCCCTCGCCACAGATATTAGCGCTAATAACTAAAGATAATCAGGCACTCAACCGCGCCGTCACCTCGTTCAACTGCCCTGACAACCCATGCAAATCCCGACTGGCCGCTTCAGTACGCTGCACATTGTCCAGGTTGGTGCTGGCGATACTGGTGATTTCAGTCAGGTTGCGCGAGATGTCCTCGGCCACGGAGGTCTGTTCCTCCGCCGCCGTGGCAATCTGCCGGTTCATGTCGCGAATCGCTTCCACTGCCTCGGTGATACGTTCGAGCATCTCGCCGGCCTGAGTCACCTGCTCGACACTTTCTTCGCTGCGCGACTGGCCGCTCTCGATGGCCTGGGCCGCGTCCACCGCGCCTGTTTGAACGGTCTGGATGATCTGGTTGATCTCGATGATCGACGACGCGGTGCGCTGAGCCAGGCTGCGCACTTCGTCAGCCACCACGGCAAAACCGCGCCCGGCCTCGCCGGCCCGCGCGGCCTCGATGGCAGCGTTGAGAGCCAGCAGGTTGGTCTGCTCGGCGATCCCGCGAATCACTTCCAACACCTTGCCGATGCGCCCGCTGTCGGTTTCCAGGCGGCGAATGACCGTGGCAGTGTTGGCGATTTCGCCGCGCATCCGGGTGATGGTGTGGATGGTGCCTTGCATGACCTTCTCGCCCTGCTGCGCCGACTGATCGGCGTCATCGGCGGCCCGTGCCGCGTCGGCAGCATGACGTGCGACTTCTTGGGCGGTGGCGGACATCTCGTTCATCGCTGTTGCGACTTGATCGGTGCGTTCGAATTGCTCGCTGGTGCCTTGGCTCATCAGGCTGGCGATGGCATTGAGCTCACCGCTGGCGCTGTCCAGCTCCGTGGCGCTGCGCTGCAAGCGGGTGAAGGTTTCGGCGAGGAACCCACGCAGTGTGTTGGCCGCTACAGCAAGATTGCCCAACTCATCCTGGCGATTGCTGGTGACACGCTCGGCAAAACGTCCAAGGCTCAGCTGGGTGACATAGTCGATCAAGGCGCGGATTGGCTGCACCAGGTTGCGATTGATCAACCACAGGCTGAGCAGGCCGATCAGCAGGCCTGAAACCAACATGACCACGATACCCAGCATGATCGTGCGGTCCGCACCTGCGCTGATCAATACCGACTCTTCGTTGCCCAGCTTGTGCAGCTCCTCCACGAGTTCGCTCATTTGCTCACTGGCCGCACGATCCGCGCCCTTGACCGCTGCATCTCCCGCCGCCGCGTTGGCACCTGAAGAGACAAACACATCGCGGCCCTTTTGATAGGCGCTGCCCAACTGCGCATGCTCGGCTCGCAGATGTTCGATACGCGTCCTGATTGGCGCCGGGACACCGCCATGGTTGCCCAACTCTCCCAGCAGTGCCTGGACATCATGCTGACGTGCCTCGAACTGCTTCCAATATTTATCCAGGTCCGCGGGCTCTTTGCCACGCAACAAGACGTTCTTCCATTCCTGGACCTGTACCTTGAATTGCAGATTGGCCTCATCGATCAATTGCGACGCATGCAACGGGCCGTCGATCAGGTTGCGATAATTGCGGATGCCATCAGACAGGAAATGAAAGGACGCCAGGGCGATCAGCAGCATTGCCAGCAGGCTACCGCCCAGCAGGGCCAGAATCTGCGCTCTCAGGGATTTTTGTAGAAACATGGAGTCGATCTCTTCGAAAAAAGGACCTCCATGTCCAGGGTCCACTCTCGCGACTGGATGTGGAGGATATGTACTCGGCATCGGCCTGCGACGCCCGTTCTTGAGCCGTGGCGACCGCCGGTAGCGATGACGTTTTCGCTGGCTGGACATGACCTGTCCAGACAAGCCCACCGGTCGCCCCACCTGGATTGAAAGTCTTTTTGTCATTTCTCCTGGGGTATCCTGCCCACGCTTTGTATAAGCGCGGATCTACCCGATCGATCAACAGACTTTGCGAGGAGCGCGATATGCACGAGATCCCTAATCTCCCCTTCCCAAGCCTGCACGAACCTGAGCAGACGACCCCGCTGCAAGCCGCAGGGCAACCCGACGCCCAGCAACCCGAGCAGCAGCAAACCATTGAACGCCGCCAGGCCGACAACGAAGACTGATCCACCCGCAACACCAGACTGTGTGGAAAGCGCTAAGATGCGCTTTCCACACCGCCTGAATCCGAGTCCCGCGCCATGACCGACGACACCTCCTCTTTCAGCCCGGCCCAAGCCAGCGTGCTGATTGGCACCACCGAGAAAATGGTCGAGATCTGGACCCGCCTCTCTCCCGAGAAACAAGCCGCCCTGTTGACTCGGTTCGGCACGGAGGAAAATGCCATTGCCGCGCTGGTCACTGCGCACATGGTCGCAGGCAAAACCACCGCCGAACCGCCGTCCGGCAAATAGTTTTACTTTTCCGCGCGCCACCCACACGGTCACCGTTATCATAAGCAGCCTATCTATCCTGCTTTCCCGTGGACCCTTTTCCCATGCCAGATCTCCAGCGCCCCATGGCGGTCACGCTGCAAGTCGTATCCATCGTCCTGTTTACCTTCATCGGCTATTTGAACATCGGTATCCCCTTGGCCGTGCTGCCCGGGTTCGTCCACGGCGAGCTGGGGTTCGGCGCGGTAATCGCCGGGCTGGTGATCAGCGTCCAATACTTGGCCACGCTGCTTAGCCGTCCTTATGCGGGACGCATCATCGACAACCTGGGCAGCAAGCGCGCGGTCATGTTCGGCCTGGCCGGGTGTGGTTTGAGCGGCGTGTTCATGCTGGCTTCTGCCTGGACCGCAGGCACGCCGGTCCTGAGCCTGACCAGCCTGCTGATCGGTCGCCTGGTGCTGGGCAGCGCCGAAAGCCTGGTGGGCTCGGGCTCGATCGGCTGGGGCATCGGCCGGGTCGGCTCGGCGAATACCGCCAAAGTCATTTCGTGGAACGGCATCGCCAGTTACGGCGCGCTGGCGATCGGCGCGCCATTAGGAGTGTGGCTGGTGAAATCACTCGGACTTTGGAGCATGGGCTTCAGCATCATCCTGCTGGCCGTGCTCGGGCTGGCATTGGCCTGGCCGAAAACCGCCGCGCCCATCGTCGTCGGCGAGCGCCTGCCGTTCATGCATGTGCTGGGGCGCGTATTGCCCCACGGCTGCGGCTTGGCCCTGGGCTCCATCGGGTTTGGCACGATCGCTACGTTCATCACGCTGTACTACGCCACGCAGCACTGGGACAACGCCGTGCTTTGCCTGAGCCTGTTCGGTGCCTGCTTCATCGGTGCGCGCCTGCTGTTCGGCAACTTGATCAACCGTCTCGGAGGGTTCAGGGTCGCGATTGCCTGCCTGTCGGTGGAAACCCTGGGTTTGTTGCTGTTGTGGCTGGCGCCCGATGCGCAGTGGGCCTTGGCGGGCGCGGCGTTGAGTGGTTTCGGTTTCTCGCTGGTATTCCCGGCGTTGGGCGTGGAAGCCGTCAACCTGGTGCCGGCCTCCAGCCGTGGGGCGGCGGTGGGGGCTTATTCGCTGTTCATCGATTTATCGCTAGGCGTCACCGGCCCGCTGGCCGGGGCGATAGCCGCCGGTTTCGGCTTTGCCTCGATCTTTCTTTTCGCTGCGTTGGCGGCCTTGGGTGGGTTGGCATTGAGCGTCTACCTGTACCGTCAGGCGCCTCGCTACCGTGAAGAGCGGGAGAAAAACTAGAAATCCACCTTGCCGCGCCCGGCCTTGATCGAACCGCGCTTGGTCTTCGATTCGAGGCGACGTTTTTTCGAGCCGAGGGTCGGTTTGGTCGGGCGGCGTTTCTTTTCGATCTTGGTGGCACTGAGGATCAGTTCGACCAGGCGCTCCAGCGCATCGGCACGGTTCTGTTCCTGGGTGCGGTATTGCTGGGCCTTGATGATCAACACGCCGTCACCGGTGATGCGACTGTCGCGCAGGGCCAGCAGCCGTTCCTTGTAGAACTCGGGCAGCGACGAGGCCGGGATGTCGAAGCGCAAGTGCACAGCGCTGGAAACCTTGTTGACGTTCTGGCCCCCGGCGCCCTGGGCGCGAATAGCCGTCAGCTCGATCTCGGCGTCCGGAATGTGCACGGTATTGGAAATGACCAGCATGGAAAGTGTCCGGTGTCAGGTTCCACAGGATACCGCGAATCCCAGAGACAACACCTAGCCCCTTGTGGGAGCGAGCCTGCTCGCGAAGGCGGCGGTACAGTCGACATTTCTAGAACTGATACACCGCTTTCGCGAGCAAGCTCGCTCCCACAGGGGATTTGTATGTGGTCTGAAACAACAAACCCGGCACTCGGCCGGGTTCGTCTTCTTTCAGCGATGCTTACTTGGCGGCAGCCGCCACAGCCAGCTCATGCCGAGCCTCGCGCTTGTTCTTGATCACATAGCACACCCACATGAACACCACCCACACCGGAATCGCATACACCGATATCTGGATGCCGGGGATCAGCAGCATCACGCCGAGGATGAACACCACGAACGCCAGGCAGACGTAGTTGCCATATGGGTACCACAACGCCTTGAACAGCGGCGTCTGGCGAGACTGGTTCATATGCTGGCGGAACTTGAAGTGCGAGTAGCTGATCATCGCCCAGTTGATCACCAGGGTCGCGACCACCAACGACATCAGCAGCTCCAGCGCATGCTGGGGAATCAGGTAATTGAGCAGCACCGCCACCAGTGTGACCGCCGCCGAGGCGAGGATCGAGCGCACCGGCACGCCGCGCTTGTCGATTTTCGCCAGGGCCCGGGGCGCATCGCCCTGCTCGGCCATGCCCAGCAACATGCGGCTGTTGCAGTAGGTGCCGCTGTTGTACACCGACAATGCGGCGGTCAGGACCACGAAGTTGAGGATGTGCGCAGCGGTGTTGCTGCCCAACATCGAAAACACCTGCACGAACGGGCTGCCGCTGTAGGCATCGCCGGAAGCGTTAAGGGTGGCCAAAAGGCTGTCCCAAGGCGTGAGGGACAACAACACCACCAAGGCACCGATGTAGAAAATCAGGATCCGGTAGATCACTTGGTTGATGGCCTTGGGAATCACGGTCTTCGGCTTGTCGGCTTCAGCGGCGGTGAAACCGAGCATCTCCAGGCCACCGAAGGAGAACATGATGATCGCCATGGCCATGACCAGGCCGCTCACGCCGTTGGGGAAAAACCCACCGTGGGACCACAGGTTGGTGACCGACGCTTGCGGGCCGCCGTGACCGCTGACCAGCAGGTAGCTGCCCAGGGCGATCATGCCGACGATCGCCACGACCTTGATGATCGCGAACCAGAACTCGGCCTCGCCGAAGACTTTGACGTTGGCCAGGTTGATCGCATTGATCAGGATGAAGAACGCCGCCGCCGAGGCCCAGGTCGGAATGTCCGGCGCCCAGTAATGGATGTATTTGCCGACCGCCGTCAGCTCGGACATGCCCACCAGGATGTACAGGATCCAGCAGTTCCAACCCGACAGGAACCCTGCGAAACCGCCCCAGTACTTGTGGGCAAAATGACTGAATGACCCGGCCACCGGCTCTTCGACGATCATTTCGCCCAGCTGGCGCATGATCATGAAGGCGATGAAGCCGCAAATGGCGTAGCCGAGGATCATCGACGGGCCGGCTGATTTCAGCACCCCCGCCGAACCCAGGAACAGACCAGTGCCGATCGCGCCGCCGAGGGCGATCAATTGAATGTGGCGATTTTTCAGGCCGCGCTTCAGCTCGCCTGAATGCGAGTTTTGTCCACTCATGAAAAGGGTCTCACGCAAGGTTTGATGATGTTCGTTAGACGTTGCCGCTCGAATCGGATCTCAAGCAGCGCCGATCAAACCCCAGCGCAGGCACCAGGAATTCAGCGTTTTTACAACGGTCATGCGTCACCTGTTTGTTTTTATCTGTGACGAAATCGAACCCGACACGCTTGTGGCGTGGCGGAGTGAACAAGGCGGATAACCTTGAAAGTGCGTGGCTACGCGAAGGGTCACAGTAAAACGCGGCGCATTGTACACCGCTGACCCCCTGCTGCCAGACACCACCAGATCAGCGTGTCATTTGCCGGGATCGCACGGGGCCGCCTCGAACATTTCGAGCGGCTGCGAAAACAGGTCCGGGCTCTTGCGAGCCGTTGAAGTGCGGAGCGCGAAAAACGCCACCACGGGAGAATGGAAACGGAGCTACGGCGTTCATTGCGCCTCCTTTTTGTTATTCACCTGCACGACAGGCATGGAGCGCATCTCACCCCTGAAGAAGCATTGAAACAAGCGGGCCAGAGCTGCGGAAACGGTCCACGCCGGGGCCATGCGGAAGCTTTTTCTTACAACAGGAAAAACCTGCCTCTACGACCCGCACGAGTGGCTTTTTTCGTAATCATTTCTTTACAACGCGTAAAGCATATTTTCCGTCGAGGGTGTTTGCGGACCCTGACCACAAATTGACGGTAGGTAGCTACCTAACGAAGAAAACCCACCAGACGACTGTTTTTAAACGGCTAATTTCCCTACGAAAAAATGGAACAAAAAGTTCAAACAAAAAAAATAAAATAATTTTTTGCATTCCAAAAAACCCTCGACTAGGTTTTCAGCCACTTGCCCAGGCATCGTGCCGGCGAGTTTTTGCGGTGCCGATTCAGCCGGGTATTACCCGCCGAATCGGCCCGCGTTTTCCGTAAAAGTCATCTAGGAGATTCACTATGCAAGCACTGGACAAAGACTTGGAAACCGAACTGCAACTGGACGAATGGTTCGAGGCACCGACCCATGAAGCCGCCGTTGAAATGATGCAAGCCGACGCCGTCGTTCCGTTCGGCACGGCGATGTGGCCTCTGTAAGCGATACCCGGCGGAGCTGATCCGGCCGGTCGGCTCCGCATCCTGCTGTCAGGAAGCCAAATCTATCGTCAGGGAAGAATAAGCATGGACACACAACGAGCCATCTCACATTTCCTTTACTACCTTGAACATCATCCCGCCCTGGCCGGCGTCCAGCTCGCCAAGGTGTTGCTCGGCCACACCGCCGATTACGAAGCGCTGGTCGGCAACATTGCCGAACAAGCCGGAAGCACTTCGCCGTTTCGTTTCAGCGCCATGCGCCTGGACCTCGAGCCCACGGAGCGCCTGTCCCAGGCTATTGCCGACAGCGATCTGTACATTTTCTTCTACGATTCATCCACCCTGCCCAACCCACGCCCCGACGGCCCGGACTTTGTCCGCGCGCTGCAGGCCGTGATGGCGGACAATTGGAAAAAATCGCTGTTGTTCAAGGACTACGGCGAGTACTTCTACGACACCTTCAGCGTCATTCCCCAACGCATCGCCGGGCTCAACAGCCACCTGATCCGCCGCATGTCCCAAGCCACCACATTGAGCTTCGAGGATGAGCACGGCTCGTATTTCGACACCGCGCTGAACAACGTCAAGAAGTGGACCGACATCAACGGCGTCGGCAACTACGACCTGGCTCCAGGCGAAATCGCCACCCACAGCGACACCATCAATGGTCGGGTGAAGTTCGTAGGGACTTTCCTGAGCACAATTCCGTTCGCACGCAAATATGGCGTGCTGCAATCGCCGTTGGAGTTGTGGATCGAAGATTCGACCATCCAGAAGATCGCCACCGATGTCCCGGGCCTGGAACACGATTTCAACCGGTACCTGGACGCCAATCCGTCCAACCGGCGCATCGAAGAACTGGGGATCGGCACCAACGAAGGGGTCAAGAGCCTGTACGCCCGCAATGCTGGTTTTGAAGAACGCCATTGTGGCCTGCACTTGGGACTCGGCGGCGGGGCCAAGGGTAGCCATCACTTGGATCTGATTTTCGAAAGCGGTGTGCTGGCGCTGGATAAAGAGCCGATGTTTGATGGGCGGTTTGTGCTTTAGGCTGGAATCGATTGTTGGCTGCGGACGCCATCGCGAGCAAGCTCGCTCCCACAGTTGATCTTCAGTGAACCATAGGTTTGTGCTCGACATGGTCCCTGTGGGAGCGAGCTTGCTCGCGAAGGCGGACTCAAAGGCAATGCATCGCTAAGAGCCAGGCACAAAAAAAACGCCAACCCAACGGTTGGCGTTTTTTCTTGCAGCTTGCAGCTAAAAACTCACCGCTGCCTCACTCCGGCTTACGACGTCCAAACCCTGGACGCTGTCCCGAACCGGCCGGGGCACCACGGCGCTTGCCCGACGGAGCATCGCGATCGGCCAGGATGATGCCCGGACGCTTTTTCGGTGCAGGCTTGGCCGGACGCTTGGTGTCGGCCGGACGATCGGCTACTGGCGTACCGCGACCAGCCGGGGCTCCGCGGCCTTCGCCACGCTCGGTACGACCATTGGCCGGACGTGGCGCACGCGGGCCACGTTCGCCGTCCTGACGCGGTGCTGGCTTGCGAGCCGGACGTTCGCCTTCGATCTGCGGCTCACGGGAAGGACGCGGGCCAGTCGCTACTCCATCGGCCGCCGGGCGCAGCGTACGCACGCGCTCGGTCTTGCCCATTGGACGCGAGGACTTGCGCTGCATCCGCTCCAGCTTGTCCTTGCTCTTGGCAGTCATCTGCGGCATTGCCACAGGCTTGAGGCCCACTTCGGCTGCCAGGATGTCGACTTCCTGCTGGGTCATTTCACGCCAGCGGCCCATCGGCAGGTCGGAGTTGAGGAATACCGGGCCGAAACGCACGCGCTTCAGGCGGCTGACCACCAGGCCCTGGGATTCCCACAAACGGCGCACTTCGCGGTTGCGACCTTCCATCACCACGCAGTGGTACCAGTGGTTGAAACCTTCACCGCCCGGCGCCTGCTTGATGTCGGTAAAACGCGCCGGGCCGTCTTCCAGCACGACGCCGGCCTTGAGACGCTCGATCATCTCGTCATCGACTTCGCCACGCACGCGCACGGCGTATTCACGGTCCATTTCGTAGGACGGGTGCATCAGACGGTTCGCCAGCTCACCGTCGGTGGTGAACATCAGCAAACCGGTGGTGTTGATGTCCAGGCGACCGATGTTGATCCAGCGGCCCTCTTTCGGGCGCGGCATCTTGTCGAACACGGTCGGACGGCCTTCCGGGTCGTCACGGGTGCAGATCTCGCCGTCGGGCTTGTTGTACATGATCACGCGGCGCACCGTTTCGGCGGCCTCTTCACGCTTGATCACCTTGCCATCGATGGTGATGGCGTCGTGCATGTCGACGCGCAGGCCCAAGGTGGCATCTTTGCCGTTGACCTTGATGCGGCCCTGGGTGATCCAGGCTTCCACGTCACGGCGCGAACCGACGCCGATGCGGGCGAGGACTTTTTGCAGTTTTTCGCCTGCTGGGCCGATTTCCTGGCTGTCGTTCTGGTCTTGGTCGTTCATTTCTGGGCACCTCCCGGTGTGGTCGAACCAGGCTTGGCCTGGCGCTTTGAAAACGGGTCTTTCGGCGAAGGGATCGCCAAAGGGTCGCGAATCATACGCTCGTTGAGATGATTGCGCATCAGAGACTAGCTGATCGAAATGCCCTTGGCGCTTTTTCCGCCGACTGGTGACAGCGCCACAGGCAATTGAATCTTTACAGATCCATTGTGGGAGCGAGCTTGCTCGCGATAGCTATCCTGCATTCAACAACGATGTTGGCTATCAGACCGCTATCGCGAGCAAGCTCGCTCCCACAAGGATTCGCGGTGAAATCAGCATGATCAATCGTCGTCGAGCTGGCGCCGTTCGTTCTCGATCGCTTCGGCCAAGGCGCGGGCTTCGGCCTCTTCGTCGCTCAGTTCGGGCTCCGGAGGCTGGAGGGCGGCGACGGCGGCCAGCAATTTTTCCCGGGCTTCGGCGACGCCAAGGATGTCCTCTTCGGGCTCGGGCTCCGGCGCGTGCTCGATTTCACTCAGCGGCAGCGTCGGTTCATCCGTCTCCTCTTCAGGGCCCGGACCTTCACGCAGCAAGTCGTCGAAGTCGGTCTTCAGGCCCTGCTCCATCGTGTCCAGCTCCAGCAACAACGAATGGAAACTGGTCTCTTCCTTCGGCTCTTCGGGCTCGGCACTGGCGTCGGCCAGTTCCTGCAAGCCCTGGGGCACCGGAGCGTCGTCGAACTCCAGCATTGGCTCGGGCTCCAGCTCCCGCAATTCGGCCAGCGGCGGTAGATCGTCGAGGTTCTTCAGGTTGAAGTGATCGAGAAAGGCCTTGGTGGTGGCAAACATGGCCGGCTTGCCTGGCACGTCGCGATAACCGACGACGCGGATCCACTCGCGCTCCAGCAAGGTCTTGACGATGTTGCTGTTGACCGCCACGCCGCGTACATCCTCGATCTCGCCGCGAGTGATCGGTTGGCGATAGGCGATCAGCGCCATGGTTTCGAGCAGTGCCCTGGAGTAGCGCTGCGGCCGTTCTTCCCACAGGCGTCCGACCCACGGCGCGAACTTCTCACGGATTTGCAGGCGGTACCCGGACGCCACTTCCTTGAGTTCAAACGCCCGCCCCTCGCAGGATTTACCTAGCAACGTCAGGGCTTTCTTGAACACGGCCGGCTCGGGCCGTTCGCCTTCTTCGAAGAGTTCGAACAGACGCTCCATCGATTGCGGCTTTCCCGAAGCCAACAGGAAAGCTTCAAGCAAGGGGGCCAGCTCGCGGGGTTCAGTCAGATTCATTGATTTGCTCGTTATTCGGCTCGTGCCCGCACATGGATCGCTGCGAACGGCTCATTCTGCACCAGCTCGACCAAGGATTCCTTGACCAATTCCAGGACCGCCATAAACGTCACCACCACGCCCAGCCGCCCTTCCTCGGCGGTGAACAGCTCGACGAACGGCACGAAGCCGCCACCCTTGAGTCGTTCCAGCACATCGCTCATGCGCTCGCGGGTGGACAGCGCTTCGCGACTGACCTGGTGACTTTCAAACATATCGCCCCGGCGCAGGACCTCGGCCATGGACATCAGCAATTCTTCCAGGCTGACGTCGGGCAACAACTTGCGCGCCCGTGCCTCGGGGGCATCGAGTTTGGGCACCACCACATCGCGCCCAACCCGGCTCAGGCCGTCGATGCCTTCGGCGGCCACCTTGAAGCGCTCGTATTCCTGCAAGCGGCGGATCAGCTCGGCCCGAGGATCGTCTTCTTCCTCTTCGATTTCGGCTGAGCGCGGCAGCAGCATGCGCGACTTGATTTCGGCCAGCATGGCCGCCATCACCAGGTATTCCGCGGCAAGCTCCAGGCGCACCGACTGCATCAGCTCGACGTAGCCCATGTACTGGCGGGTGATTTCCGCCACGGGAATGTCGAGGATGTTGATGTTCTGTTTGCGGATCAGATACAGCAGCAGGTCGAGGGGGCCTTCGAAGGCTTCGAGGAAAACCTCCAGCGCATCCGGCGGAATGTACAGGTCCAGCGGCATTTCCATGACCGCCTGGCCATAGACCATGGCGAATGGCAGCTCCTGCTGCGCACCGGCCTGGCTGTCTACGCTGTCGACGGCGGTTTCCACAACGGACATTCAGGCCTCGACCATGAACGGCGTCGGGTCGCCGCAGCCGACGCGCACCACCTGCGGCTCGCCGTCGGCCAGGTTGATCACCGTGGAGGCCTTCATGCCACCGAAACCGCCGTCGATGATCAGGTCGACCTGATGTTCGAGCAACTGGCGGATTTCGTAAGGGTCAGTCAGCGGATCGGTCTCGCCGGGCATGATCAGCGTCACGCTCATCAACGGCTCACCCAGCTCCGCCAGCAGCGCCAAGGCAATGGGGTGGCTCGGCACGCGCAGGCCAATGGTGCGTTTTTTTGGATGCAGCAACAGCCGCGGGACTTCCCGGGTAGCATTCAGGATAAACGTATAGGGGCCCGGTAGATGGGCCTTGAGCAGCCGGAAAGTGCCGGTATCGATCTTGGCGAACAACCCCAACTGCGAAAGATCGCTGCAGATGAGCGCGAAGTTGTGCTTGTCATCCAACTGACGCAGGCGTCGTACCCGCTCGACGGCATTCTTGTCGCCGATCTGGCAACCGATGGCGTAGGACGAGTCAGTGGGATAGACCACCACACCACCACCCCGGATGATCTCCACGGCCTGTTTGATCAGGCGCGCTTGCGGGTTTTCCGGATGAATCTGGAAAAATTGACTCACGTGTTCTACCTGTTCAGACGTCGGCGATAACGGGATCATGTTTGAATCTACACCATAGTGGTGGCAGATCTTCCGGCAACGGGCGGTATTCGCCAATCTCGGACCAGCCCCCCGGGCCATGGAAATCGCTGCCGGCGCTCACCAGCAGTCCAA
Organism: Pseudomonas brassicacearum subsp. neoaurantiaca; assembly: GCF_013608025.1. Taxonomy (GTDB): domain Bacteria; phylum Pseudomonadota; class Gammaproteobacteria; order Pseudomonadales; family Pseudomonadaceae; genus Aquipseudomonas. The sequence goes on from NZ_VDLV01000020.1 coordinate 138,289, forward strand.
ACTCCCGAGCGAGGATCGCCAGGCTGCCGACCTGCTCGGCCGGCTGATGGCCATTGACCACTTCGATGGCATGGCCCCCTGCTTGAATATAGTCGGCTATCAGGCGGCGGCGCTTGCTGCGGGTGAAATCATAGTGCCAGGGATGCGCCAGGCTGATCCAGGCGCCGGCGGCCCGCAGCGTCCCGACCGTCTCCTCGAGCGTCGGCCAATGCTGCTTGACGTCCCCCAGCTTGCCGGCTCCCAACCATTTGCGGAAGGCTTCGGCGCGGTCCTTGACGAAACCTTCGCGCACCATCCAGTCGGCAAAATGCGGCCGGGCCGGCGCGTTGCCGCTGTCGCCCAACGCCTGCTGGATCTGCCGGGCACCTTCCAGCGCGCCAGGCATGCCCTTGAGCGAGAGCTTGCGGCTGATCTCCTCGGAGCGCAGCCAACGACCATCACGCAACTCGGCAATGGCCTGGACCAGGGACGGCGCATGCACGTCAAAACCATAGCCCAGCACATGAATGGTCGCCCCGCCCCACGTACAGGACAATTCGACCCCGTTGACCAACTGCATGCCCAGCGCGGTCGCGGCGCTGCGGGCCTCGTCGAGGCCTTCGAGGGTATCGTGATCGGTCAGGGCCAGGACTCGCACGCCGTGCTCGAACGCCCGCGCCACCAGAACCGCAGGCGCCAGGGCGCCATCGGAGGCCGTGCTATGGCAGTGCAAATCAACATTCACGGGACTTTGTTACCTCAAATCAGCTGGCCCTATCGCGGCCAAGGATGTTTGTTATTATGCCGCCACATCCTGCTTCTGGCTGCCACTGTGAAACAATTCATCGATTTCATCCCGCTCCTGCTGTTTTTCATCGTCTACAAACTTGATCCGCGGACCGTCGATATCGCCGGTCACTCCTTGACTGTAGGCGGTATCTACAGCGCCACCGCGGTGCTGATCATCAGCTCCCTGGTGGTCTACGGCGCGCTGTTCATCTCCCAGCGCAAGCTGGAGAAGAGCCAGTGGCTGACCCTGATCGCCTGCCTCGTGTTCGGCAGCCTGACCCTGGCCTTCCACAGCGAAACCTTCCTCAAATGGAAGGCACCGGTGGTCAACTGGCTGTTTGCCCTGGCCTTCATCGGCAGCCACTTCATCGGCGACCGTCTGCTGATCAAGCGCATCATGGGCCATGCCATCAACCTGCCAGAGCTGATCTGGACCCGCTTGAACATCGCCTGGATCGCGTTTTTCCTGTTCTGTGGCGCCGCCAACCTGTTCGTTGCGTTCACGTTCCAGGAGTACTGGGTCGACTTCAAGGTCTTCGGCAGCCTGGGCATGACGTTGCTGTTCCTGATTGGCCAGGGCATCTACCTGTCCCGCCACTTGCACGATGCCGATCCCACCACGCCAAAAACCGAGGACTGACATGCTCTACGCAATCATCGCCACCGACGTCGCCAACTCCCTGGAAAAACGCCTGGCCGCCCGACCCGAGCATCTGGAGCGCCTGCAACAGCTCAAGGCCGAAGGCCGCATCGTGCTGGCCGGCCCGCACCCGGCGGTGGACAGCAACGACCCGGGCGCTGCCGGTTTTACGGGCAGCCTGATCGTGGCCGAGTTCGAGTCCCTGGCCGCCGCGCAAGCCTGGGCCAAGGCCGACCAGTTCGTGGCAGCCGGCGTCTATGCCAATGTAGAGGTCAAGCCGTTCAAGCAAGTCCTGCCGTAATTCCCCCGGCGCGATGAGCCTTCCTGGCTCATTGCGCTCAATGGCTCATTGTTCTCGTCCGCCTGCCGACAACCTGTCTAATCTAAATCTTGATTGGAATTCAGGAGCTGCAATGCGCAAAGGTCCGTTGTGCCTGTTGTTGGTCACGTTGGCGATCGGGGCTCCCGCCCATGGCGAGGAAACCTCCGAAGCCGGCCATTCGACGCCCTTGTCGTTGAGCGCAGGCGGCCAGATCGCCGAATTGCAGCAACGCTTGAAAGACAGCGAGCGCATGCGTGAAGAGCTCACCCAACAATTACAGAACACCAACGGCGAACGCGAAAGCGCGCTGGTGGGACGGTTGCGCCAGGAAAACCAGCGCTTGAAACTGCAGCTCAAGGAAGCCCAGGCCAGTCCCCTGCCACGCCTGCTGACCGAACAGCAGCAATGGTTCGTGGTGGGCGCCGGGGTAGCGCTATTGGCCCTGCTCTGCGGTATCTTTGCCAGCGGTGGACGTAGACAACGTCGGCAATGGCTAAATTGAGTGAGTCATGAGCGAGCTGTTACTGATAGATGATGACCAGGAGCTGTGCGAGCTCCTCGTAAGTTGGTTGAGCCAGGAAGGGTTCCAAGTCCGCGCTTGCCACGATGGCCAGAGCGCCCGCAAGGCCCTGGCCGAAACCGCCCCGGCGGCGGTAGTACTGGATGTGATGCTGCCCGATGGCAGTGGCCTGGAACTGCTCAAGCAATTGCGCAACGATCACCCGGAACTGCCGGTGCTGATGCTCTCGGCCCGTGGCGAACCGCTGGACCGCATTCTTGGCCTGGAACTGGGCGCCGATGACTACCTCGCCAAACCCTGCGACCCTCGGGAACTGACCGCCCGCCTGCGCGCCGTGCTGCGGCGCAGCCACCCGACGGCCGTGTCCAGCCAGATAGAACTGGGCGATCTGACCTTCAGCCCGGTACGCGGCGTCGTCAGCATCGACGAGCAGGAACAGACGCTCACTGTGTCCGAAAGCCGCCTGCTCGAAGCACTGCTCAAGCAGCCAGGCGAACCGCTGGACAAGCAGGAGCTGGCGCAGCTCGCTCTGGGCCGCAAGCTGACCCTGTACGACCGCAGCCTGGACATGCACGTGAGTAATCTGCGCAAGAAAATCGGCCCTCATCCAGATGGCCGTCCGCGAATCGTCGCCCTGCGTAGTCGCGGTTATTACTACAGCCTCTGAACACTGCTTGGACCGAGGAACATGGCTAACCCTGTGGCGAGGGAGCTTGCTCCCGCTCGGTTGCGCAGCAACCGCAAGATCTTTGGGGCCGCTGCGCAGCCCAGCGGGAGCAAGCTCCCTCGCCACGGGGATTAGTGTTCGCCCCTGGGTTTGTCAGGTCTGCACCAAACCGTCTTTACCCAAGCTTTACCCACCCCTGACCGCCGCTGACCTTGATCTCCGTAATCTGCACACATCCGGAACTGACCGGGAACGAGACAAGGAGAAACACCATGCGCAAGACCCTCACCGCCCTGATGTTCGCTGCTGCCCTGCCGACCGTTGCCATGGCCATGCCCGAAGGTCCTGGCCCGATGGGCCCGATGGACGGCCCGCGCCACGGTGGCCAGATGCATGACAGAGGTCCCTACAGCCAACTGGACCTGAGCCACGAGCAACGCCAGCAGATTCGTCGGATCATGGGCGAACAACGCCACGAGCAACGTGAGCTGGTGGACAAATACCTGGCCAAGCTGTCGCCAGCCGACCAGAAGGCCATGAAGGACGAAATGGAGGCTCGGCATCAAAAGATCGATGCGCAGATCCGCGGACTGTTGAAGCCGGAACAGCAGAAAGAATTCGACGCGATCCAGAAGAAGCAGGCCGAACGTCGGGCCGAGTGGGCCGAATTCAAGGCCTGGAAAGCGCAACAACCGCAAAAAGCGCAATAATGCCCTGAAGTATCAGCAGCCCAACGGCACACCGCCGTTGGGCTTTCTTTGTTTGCGAGGATAAATCCGTGCGTTCATTGTTCTGGCGCGTCCTGGCCAGTTTCTGGCTGGCCATCGCTCTGGTGGCGGGACTTTCGATTCTGATGGGCCACATGTTGAACCAGGACGCCTGGATCCTCAGCCGCCATCCGGGTCTCAACACCCTGGCCGAAGAATGGACGCAGACTTACGAAAGCCAGGGCGAAGACGCCGCCCAGGACATCCTCCAACAGCGCAAGCGCCAGTATCACATCGACGTCCAGGTGCTCAATGAAAGTGGCGACCCGGTGGTGCGCGGCACTTTCCCGCACCGTGCCGCTGCTTTCGAGGCGCGCCAGAACAACGACGACCGACGCCTGCCCTGGCGGCGCCTGACCGACGAGTTCACCAGCGCCAAGACCGGCGACACGTACCTGTTTATCTATCGCATCCCGCATCCCGAGCTAGACGCCTGGCACCGCGAAAGCCTGCTCTGGCCCCTCAGTGCACTGGCGATCGCGCTGGTGGTGCTGACGCTGTTCAGCCTGTTGGTGACTCTTTCCATCACCCGACCGCTGAGCCGCCTGCGCGGCGCGGTGCATGACCTGGGACAAGCGGCCTATCAGCAGAACAGCCTCGCCAAGCTGGCTAACCGCCGCGACGAATTTGGCGTGCTGGCCACGGATTTCAACCGCATGGGTGCGCGCCTGCAAAGCCTGATCGCCAGCCAGCGCCAATTACTGCGCGATGTTTCCCACGAATTGCGCTCGCCCCTGGCCAGGCTGCGCATCGCCCTGGCACTGGCAGAGCGAGCCAGCCCAGAAGAGCGCGAAAAGCTCTGGCCGCGCCTGACGCGTGAGTGTGATCGCCTGGAAGCGCTGATCAGCGAAATCCTGGTCCTGGCTCGCGTCGATGCCGACAATGCCAGTGCCGAAGAGGTCGATCTCAACGGGCTGCTGATCAATCTGCAAAAAGATGCCCAAATGGCTTCGCCTGAGCAAATCGTGCAGCTGGAAACCGAGCCGAACCTGACCCTCAAGGGCTGGCCGACGATGATCGAGCGTGCGGTGGACAATTTGTTGCGCAACGCCCTGCGCTTCAGTCCAAATGGGCAGCCCGTCGAGATGCGCGCGACTCACCAAGGGGAACGGATCCTGATCAGCGTGCGTGACCATGGGCCGGGCGTCGAGGCCGAGCATCTGAGCCAACTGGGCGAACCGTTCTACCGCGCTCCCGGCCAGACCGCTGCCGGCCACGGCCTGGGCCTGGCGATCGCCCGCCGCGCCGCCGAACGTCATGGCGGCGCGCTGGTATTGGCCAACCATCCCGAGGGCGGGTTTATCGCGACGCTGGAATTGCCGTTGGTGCCAGGGGCGGTAGCGCAGCCATAAGACTGGCAATGCGACGAGCAAAAATCTGTGGCGAGGGGATTTATCCCCGCTGGGCTGCGCAGCAGCCCCTTGGTTTATCTGATTCAACGCGATGGCAGGCATATATGGGGGGCGCTTCGCACCCCAACGGGGATAAATCCCCTCGCCACAATGAATACAACCAAACGATAATTCCTCTTATTCAAACCGCCCCGCCCTGTTAGACTTTGCGCCCGCGTTTTACTCGTCCCGCAGGATTTCCGATGCCGTCGTTGCCTCTTCGCTTATGCGCTCTGCTGTTGGCCTTGGGCCTGAGTGCCTGCGATGACGCCCCGCGTTTCACCCAGGCCGAACCCGGCGAAGCCAAGTCCGGTGGCAACGCGACGGTACGCAAGGCCGACCAGAATGCCTTTTCCCTGCCTTCGGCCAACCTGCCGCCCTCGCGGCGCGTGGATTTCAGCGTTGGCAACAGTTTCTTCCGCAGTCCTTGGGTGATCGCCCCATCGACGACGACTGCCCGCGATGGCCTCGGCCCCTTGTTCAACACCAACGCTTGCCAGAACTGTCACATCAAGGACGGCCGCGGCCACCCGCCGGCGCCAGACGCAACCAGCGCGGTATCGATGCTGGTGCGCCTGTCGATTCCTGACGCGCCCCTGTACGCCAAGGTCATCGAACAGCTCGGCGTCGTGCCGGAGCCTGTCTACGGCGGACAATTGCAGGACATGTCCGTGCCTGGCGTCGCTCCGGAAGGCAAGGTGCGGGTCGATTACTCGCCAGTCCCGGTGCGTTTCAAGGACGGTACCGTCGTGGAACTGCGCAAGCCGAGCCTGCAGATTACCCAGTTGGGCTATGGCCCGATGCACCCCGAAACACGGTTTTCGGCCCGCGTCGCACCGCCGATGATCGGCCTGGGTTTGCTCGAGGCCATACCCGACGACGCCATCCTGGCGAATGCGCAAGCGCAGGCGCGGGACAAAAACGGTATTGCTGGCCGTCCGAACATGGTCTGGGACGATGTCCAGCAAAAGACCGTGCCGGGGCGTTTCGGCTGGAAGGCCGGGCAGCCGAACCTCAATCAACAGAACGTCCATGCGTTTTCCGGCGACATGGGCCTGACGACCAGCCTGCGTCCGTTCGACGATTGCACCGAGGCCCAGGTCGATTGCAAGCGCGCGCCCAACGGCAACGGTCCGAAGGGCGAGCCGGAAGTCAGCGACAATATTCTGCGCCTGGTGTTGTTCTACAGCCGCAACCTCGCCGTGCCGGCCCGCCGCGACGTGAACTCACTCCAGGTGCTGGCGGGCAAGAATCTGTTTTTCCAGGCGGGTTGCCAGTCCTGTCACACCCCCCAATACACCACGTCCGCCAACGCTGCCGAGCCGGAACTGACGAACCAGGTCATCCGCCCCTACACCGATTTGCTGCTGCACGACATGGGTGAAGGCCTGGCCGACAACCGCAGCGAATTCAAGGCCAGCGGCCGTGACTGGCGAACCCCGCCGCTGTGGGGCATCGGCCTCACCGAAACCGTCAGTGGTCATACCGAGTTCCTGCACGACGGTCGCGCCCGCAACCTGCTCGAAGCCGTGCTCTGGCATGGCGGCGAAGCCCAGGCGGCGCAGCGACAGGTTCTAGCATTCAACGCCGAGCAGCGCGCTGCGCTGTTGGCTTTCCTGAATTCCCTTTAAACGTTATTTCCTGAAACGGGAGTCCGACATGTTCCGTCCCAAGCTGTTGTTCACCAGCCTCGCCGCCATCGCCCTCGGCGCGTGCTCGCCCCAAGACCCTCAAGCGGTCACGTCGGCGGCCATTGCCAAGCAAGTGATCCTGCCGACCTACAGCCGCTGGGTCGAAGCCGACCGGCAATTGGCGACCAGCGCCTTGGCGTTCTGCCAGGACAAGGAAACCCTGGAGACCGCCCGCGCCGACTTCCTCAAGGCACAAAAAGCCTGGGCCGAACTGCAACCACTGCTGATCGGTCCACTGGCCGAAGGCAACCGTGCCTGGCAAGTGCAGTTCTGGCCGGACAAGAAAAACCTGGTGGGCCGTCAGGTCGAGCAACTGGTCAATAGCGAACCGCAGATCGACGCCGCCGGCCTGGCCAAGTCCAGCGTTGTGGTGCAAGGGCTTTCCGCCTACGAATACCTGTTGTTCGACGCCAAGATCGATATGGCCGACAGCGCCCAGAAAGCCAAGTACTGCCCATTGCTCACCGCCATCGGTGAGCGCCAGAAGCAACTGGCCGAAGAGATCCTGTCCCGTTGGAACACCAACGACGGCATGCTCGCCCAGATGAGCAAGTTTCCTAACCAGCGCTACGCCGATTCCCACGAGGCAATCGCCGATCTGCTGCGGGTACAGGTCACGGCCCTGGACACCCTGAAGAAAAAACTCGGCACGCCGATGGGCCGCCAGAGCAAAGGCGTACCGCAACCGTTCCAGGCCGATGCCTGGCGTAGCCAATCATCACTTCAAGGTCTGGAAGCGAGCCTGAGCGCCGCCCGGACCGTGTGGGTCGGCGTGGACAACAAAGGCCTGCGCGGTTTGCTGCCAAGCGACCAGAAGCCATTGGCGGACAAGATCGATGCTGCTTACGATGCCTCGTTGAAACTGTTCGCCAGCAGCCAGCGCTCACTGACCGACATGCTCAACGACGACGCCGGGCGCCAACAGCTCAACGATTTGTACGACAGCCTCAACGTTGTCCACCGCCTGCACGAAGGCGAACTGGCCAAGGCGCTGGGCATTCAACTGGGCTTCAACGCCAACGACGGTGACTGATCATGTTTCGACGTCAGGCTCTGGCGCTCGGCAGCATGCTGTTGGGCGCCGTTACCCTGGGCGGCTGGACGCTGTTCAAGCAAAAGGACAAGAGTCCGCTACTGCTTTCGGCACGGGACGATGGCGACGGCAACCATTTCGCCGTCGGCTATCGACTGGACGGTACCCGGGTGTTCGCCACCCAGGTCGGCCAGCGTTGCCATGACATCATCAACCACCCGACGCTGCCGATCGCGCTGTTCGTTGCCCGCCGCCCAGGCACCGAAAGCTATCTGATCGACCTGCGCGACGGGACGCTGCTGCAGACCATCGCCTCGTTGCCGAACCGGCATTTCTATGGTCACGCGGTGATCCACAAGAGCGGAGAATGGTTGTACGCCACTGAGAACGATACCAGCGATCCGGGCCGTGGCCTGCTGGGCGTGTACCGTTTCGAAGGCGAGCGGCTGGTGCACAGCGGCGAAATATCCACCCACGGTATTGGCCCTCACCAAGTGTCGTGGATGCCCGACGGGGAAACGCTCGTGGTGGCTAACGGCGGTATCCGCACCGAGGCCGAGAGCCGGGTCGAGATGAATCTCGACGCCATGGAACCGAGCCTGGTGCTGATGCGGCGCGATGGCACGCTGTTGAGCAAGGAAACCCTCGCCCAGCAGATGAACAGCGTGCGCCATTTGGGCATCGCCAGCGACGGGACTATCGTTTCCGGCCAGCAATTCATGGGCGCGGCGCACGAGCCGTCGGAACTGCTGGCGATCAAGCGCCCGGGCCAACCGTTCAAGGCGTTCCCGGTGCCCGAACACCAGTTGCAGGCCATGGGGCACTACACCGCCAGCGTGGCCGTGCACAGCGAACTGCGCCTGGTGGCCCTGACGGCGCCACGGGGCAATCGCTTTTTCATCTGGGACCTGGACAGCGGCGAAGTTCGTCTGGACGCACCTTTGCCCGATTGCGCCGGCGTGGGCGCGGTGGCTGACGGTTTCGTCGTGACGTCGGGCCAGGGGCGTTGTCGCTATTACGATTGCCGGCAATCACAACTGGTTGCAAAGCCGCTGGACCTGCCGGCGGGGCTCTGGGACAACCATCTGCATCTGGTCTGAGTGGGCAAGCGAAGGCGGTCGGTGCTGGGCGCTCTGGCTTTTCGGAAGAATCCTACGCCCCACCGCCCCGCCAGCATCTGGAATACCCCGCGCGCACAGAGTAATGTGCCCGCCTATCTGTATTTTCTCTCAGCTCTTTTCCAAGGAAGTGGAACATGCTGCGACGCCGCATGCTGATCATGTTGGGTGTTGTCCTGCTGGTGGTGCTGTTGCTGGCAGGCTACAAGGCCTTCTCCATCTACCAGCAGATCCAGATGTTTTCTGTCCCGAAACCGCCCGTCAGCGTTGCCGTGGCCAAGGCCACCGAGCAACCCTGGCAGTCTCGCCTGCCCACGGTCGGCAGCCTCAAGGCCTTGCAAGGCGTTGACTTGAGCCTGGAGATTGCCGGCACGGTGCAAAAGCTGCAGTTCGAATCGGGGCAAAAGGTCAAGGCCGGCCAACCGCTTCTGCAACTGGACAGCGAAGTCGAAAGCGCCCTGCTGGAAACCGCCCAGGCCGACCTTGGCCTGTCGCAGCTGGATTTCGGCCGAGGTCGACAACTGGTCGGAAGCCAGGCGATTTCCAAAGGCGAGTTCGACCGGCTTGCGGCCCAATTGAAGAAGAATCAGGCCACGGTCAACCAGCTCAAGGCATCGTTGGCGAAGAAACACATCGTCGCGCCGTTCAGCGGCACCATCGGCATTCGCCAGGTGGATGTTGGGGACTACCTGGCCAGCGGCACGGTGATCGCCACCTTGCAAGACCTCAGCAGCCTGTACGTGGATTTCTATGTCCCTGAACAGGCCGTGCCTCGGCTCGCCGTTGCCCAAACGGTCAACGTCAGTGTCTCGGCCTACCCAGGCCAGACATTCGTCGGCACCATCAGCGCCATCAATCCCAAGGTCGAGGACAGCACTCGCAACGTGTTGGTGCGCGCTACCCTCGCCAACCCCGATGGCAAGCTGTTGCCCGGCATGTTTGCCAACCTGCAGGTCGTCTTGCCGGACGTAGCCGCCGGCATCGTCGTACCGGAGAGCGCCGTGACCTACACGCTCTACGGCAACTCGATGTACGTGGTAACGCAGAAGAAAGCCGCCGATGGCAACGTCGAGAAAGATGACAAGGGCCAGCCGATCCTGATCGCCGAGCGGCGCTTCGTTGAAACCGGTGAGCGTCGCGACGGGCAGGTCCTGGTGACCAAGGGCGTGCACAACGGTGAACAAGTGGTGATTGCCGGCCAGCTCAAGCTCGACAACGGAACGCCCATCGCCATCAGCGACGACAAGACCCTGACCGAACAGAACAGCCTGCCGCGCGCGGACTGATCAAGGAATCCCCATGGCTTTTACCGATCCGTTCATCCGCCGCCCGGTGCTCGCCACCGTGGTCAGCCTGTTGATCGTGCTGCTGGGCTTCCAGGCCTGGAGCAAATTGCCCCTGCGTCAGTATCCGCAGATGGAAAACGCGCTGATCACAGTTACTACCGCCTACCCGGGGGCCAACGCCGAGACCATCCAGGGCTATATCACCCAGCCAATGCAACAAAGCCTGGCCAGTGCCGAAGGCATCGACTACATGACCTCGGTCAGCCGACAGAATTTCTCGGTGATCTCGGTCTATGCTCGCATCGGCTCCAACAGTGACCGGCTCTTCACCGAACTGCTGGCCAAGGCCAACGAGGTCAAGAACCAGTTGCCCCAGGACGCCGAGGACCCCGTCCTCAGCCGCGAGGCAGCCGACGCCTCGGCGCTGATGTACATCAGTTTCTTCAGCAAGGAATTGAACAACCCGCAGATCACCGATTACTTGTCTCGAGTGATCCAGCCGAAACTGGCAACCCTGCCCGGCATGGCCGAAGCGGAGATTCTCGGCAACCAGGTCTTTGCCATGCGCCTTTGGCTGGACCCGGTCAAGCTCGCAGGTTTCGGGCTGACGGCTGCCGACGTGACCGATGCGGTGCGCCAGCAGAACTTCCTTTCCGCCGCCGGCGAAGTGAAAGGCGAGTACGTCGTTACCAGTATCAACGCCAACACCGAACTCAAGTCCGCCGAAGCGTTCGCCGCGATCCCCCTCAAGACCGCCGGAGACAGCCGCGTGCTGCTGCGGGACGTCGCCCGCGTGGAAATGGGCGCCGAAAACTACGACACCATCAGCTCCTTTGGCGGCACGCCTTCGGTATACATCGGAATCAAGGCCACACCCGGCGCGAACCCCCTGGACGTGATCAAGGAAGTGCGCAAGATCATGCCGGAGATGGAAGCCCAGCTTCCGACCAACCTCAAGGCCGAGATCGCCTACGACGCCACTCTGTTCATCCAGGCCTCCATCGACGAGGTGGTGAAGACCCTGTTCGAGGCGGTACTGATCGTCATCGTCGTGGTCTTCCTGTTCCTCGGAGCCTTTCGCTCGGTGCTCATCCCGGTGGTGACCATTCCACTGTCGATGATCGGCGTCATGTTCTTCATGCAGTTGATGGGCTACTCCATGAACCTGCTGACGCTGCTGGCCATGGTGCTCGCCATCGGTCTGGTGGTGGACGATGCCATCGTGGTCGTGGAAAACATCCACCGACACATGGAGGAAGGCAAGACCCCATTCGATGCCGCCATTGAAGGCGCGCGGGAAATAGCCATGCCGGTGGTCTCGATGACCATCACCCTCGCGGCGGTATACGCGCCAATCGGCCTGCTTGAAGGCCTGACGGGGGCATTGTTCAAGGAGTTCGCCTTGACCCTGGCTGGAGCCGTGGTCATTTCAGGCATCGTCGCGCTGACCTTGTCACCGATGATGTGCGCAATGCTCCTGCGCCATGACGAGAATCCCTCGGGACTGGCCCATCGATTGGACGTGATTTTCGAACGCCTGAAACACCGATATCAACGCCTGCTCCATGGCACGCTCAACAGTCGACCCGTGGTGCTGGTATTCGCGGTGATCGTGCTGTTGCTTATTCCAGTGCTGATCATGTTCACCAAGTCCGAGCTGGCGCCCGACGAGGACCAAGGCATCATTTTCATGATGGCCAACGCGCCGAAGACGACCAACCTCGATTACCTGAACGCCTACACCGATCACTTCATCACGATCTTCAAGGAGTTCCCCGAGTACTACTCCTCGTTCCAGATCAACGGCTACAACGGCGTGCAGTCGGGCATCGGCGGCTTCCTGCTCAAACCCTGGAACGAACGCAACCGCACCCAGATGGAAATCCTTCCCGAGGTCCAGGCCAAGCTGGAAAGCATCCCGGGCCTGCAGATCTTCGGATTCAACCTGCCATCGTTGCCGGGCACCGGCGAAGGCTTGCCCTTCGAGTTCGTCATCAATTCACCGAAGGACTACACGACGCTGCTGCAGATTGCCGAACGGGTCAAGAAACGTGCGCTGGAGTCCGGCAAATTCGCTTTCATGGACATCGACCTGGCCTTTGACAAACCCGAAGTCGTGGTGGATATCGATCGCGCCAAGGCTGCCCAAATGGGCGTTTCAATGCAGGACCTGGGCGGAACCCTGGCAACACTGCTGGGTGAGTCCGAAATAAACCGCTTTACCCTTGAAGGGCGCAGCTACAAAGTCATTGCCCAGGTTGAACGCCCGTTCCGGGACAATCCGGACTGGCTGAACAATTACTACGTAAAGAATGCCCAGGGCGAATCGCTTCCGCTCTCGACGTTGATCAAGGTCAGCGACCGGGCACGACCGCGCCAATTGAATCAGTTCCAGCAACTCAACGCCGTGACTATTTCAGGCTTTCCAACCGTGAGCATGGGCGAGGCCATTGAAACCGTCCGCCAGATTGCCCGCGAGGAGGCCCCGGTGGGGTTCGCCTTCGATTACGCCGGCGCTTCACGTCAATTCGTACAGGAAGGCAGCGCGCTGTGGGTGACCTTTGGCCTGGCGCTGGCGATTATTTTCCTGGTGCTGGCCGCGCAGTTCGAGAGTTTCCGGGATCCGCTGGTTATCCTGGTCACGGTGCCCTTATCCATTTGCGGCGCGCTGATTACGCTGTTCCTCGGCTGGTCGAGCATGAACATCTACACCCAGGTCGGGCTGGTGACGCTGATCGGATTGATCAGCAAGCACGGCATCCTGATCGTCGAGTTCGCCAATCAATTGCGCAGGGAACAAGGCTTGAGCCCGCGCGATGCCGTTGAACAGGCCGCGTCGATACGACTGCGGCCAGTGTTGATGACCACTGCGGCCATGGTGTTCGGCATGGTGCCCTTGATCCTGGCCACTGGCGCCGGTGCGGTCAGCCGCTTCGATATCGGCACGGTCATCGCCACGGGCATGTCGATCGGCACCCTGTTCACCTTGTTCGTACTGCCTTGTGTCTACACCCTGCTGGCCAAAGCCGATAAACGCTGAGACCTGTTAACGGTGGAAAAACAAAGGCTTCGCAAATGCGAAGCCTTTGTTTTTTTGCAAGACGTTCAACTCTGAGGCTTCATGCCTTGGGACAGGCCAAACATGAACAGCAACAGATCATTATCCGGTCGGATTACATCGGTCGCCTTGGCGACTCGAGGCAAAGGGCAATGCGCACCAACGGTGGAAGTACTGTTGGAGGCACCGAGGATCTGTGATCGCGGCTGCTCCCATACCGCGACCGCCATTGATGCAACTGCCAGGGCTCCGACTAGAAACAAACCTCTAGCAATTTCTAGTTTCATCGCTATAAACCTTTGATAGCGCTGCCAAACGCCGCCTCATAAAAATAGACCAGTTTTTTCCAGTCGGAATCATGAAACGACGAATGGCGCCGCAGTTGCTTCATGTCGTGGGAAGCAGCGCTTCGGGCGGTCAGGCGTTGTCGGCATTTCTCAAAATCCAGCAGCGCGACTTCGGCCTTCGCCGACTCGCCTTCTCCGGTCACGCGGACAAACACATGCTTGATGTAGAGGCAGCCATGTTGCCAGCGACCCTTGTGCATACGGGCCAGGTTTTCAGCCAACGACTGGAGAAGCTGCTCATGCACCGCTTCACCGTGACGTTCACGTCCGCCTCCGGCATACCAGTGTTCGATTTCCTGGAACCCCTCCAACGCGTGAGTCACCAATAGTGCACGCCATTTGTGCACGGGGTCTCTTTGGGCGCCACAGAAAAAAATCTGCGGAACCGTGACGTTGAGTTCGCTCAGTGCCGACAATGCGCGCTGCTCACGCAGCACGGTCGGACGACCGAACGGATGCAGCAGGCTGCGGTAGATATGACCCGTCTGGCGCTTGGCATACAGCGTTTCGCCATTATCGCTGATCCGCTGTACACCACTTTCGCCGCCACGGCGCGTATTGGGCTCTTCCACCCATTCACCGCGCTGATTCCAGAAATGATCGAAGCAACTACGAGAAGCCGTTGGGGCTTCTGCTGCTTGTACTGCCATGCCTGTTACCCCTTGCGTAATACGTAAACTCGCCACATGGCATAGAACGGCAGGAAATCCAATTGTTCCTGAATCCGAAACCCGGCCTGTCGAAATTCGTCCTCTACTGTAGCAGCAGGTAACACAAATCGGTTTTGGTAGTCTTTCTGCCCACGCTTTCGCTCCGCGCGTTTGCGTTTCCAGGCTTTGAAATTGCCATCGACCCACAATGAAACGATCACGCTGTCGCGGCTGACACGCTCGAATTCCCGCAGAATCGCCAGTCGATGCGCGGGTTCACCGATGTGGTGGAGCAGGCGCATGCAAAAAATGCTGTCGACGGCGTTATCAGGCAAGGCAATGTCGAACGCAGAAGTCTGCAAAGGTCGTACCCGTTTCACGATATCGGCGGGCTGAGCACTCATTGCGGTTTTAAGCATGGCTTCGGAATTGTCCGCGCCGATAATGACCCGGTTCGGGTTTTCGCCCAGCAGGGGCCAGAAACGCCCCGCTCCGCATGGCAGATCCAGCACCAGGCCCGGATCACCTGCCAAGGTCAGGGCGCGGCGTGCCAGTTGCTGGTCGCGCTGATTGGAAAGACGGCGGCTCAAGCTACTGCGATGCTTGAGAAAATATTGCTTGGCGTGCTGCTCGTCGTACTTTTCGGAAAAATCCAGCTTGACGCTCTTTGACATAGGGGGAGTACTCCGTTACGAATGCCCCCACCTTATGAACCGGCATGTCATCGCTTTGTGAAAAAACCGTCACGAAAATTGACGAATCGTTTCAGGATTTTTCAAGCGCCAGTGTCAGCCCTTTGGATTCAGTTCCACCTCGAAGCGGCAACCGTTGGGCTCCATCGTGCTGAGGCTGACCGTCCAACCCTGGTTCTCGCAGATCCGTTGCACCAGCGACAGCCCCAGCCCCAGCCCTTCGCCGCGCTTTTCGTTCCCTCGCACAAAGGGTTCGAACATCGCCTCGCGTTTCTCCTCGGGAATGCCCACACCGCTGTCTTCGACCACGAAACCTGTCGCGGTCAGCGACATACGGATAAATCCCTGATCGGTGTAATGCAAGGCATTGCGCAACAGGTTGCCCATGACAGCCGTGAGGAAGGTGGCGTTATAGGGTGTATCAAGGGTCTGTCCCGGTTCGAAGATCAACGCCAGCCCTTTGGATTCGATAGGTGCACGCCATACACCGAGCAGGTTTTCCGCGACCTGCCCAAGCGTAAGCCGGGGCGCCATGCCATTGTCTTCGCGCTGGGCCCGGGCGAGCATGAGGAAGGTCTGCACCAATTCGCGCATCTCTTCACTGGCCCGGTTGATTCGCTCCACCTGAGTCCGCCCCCGCTGGTCGAGTGCCGGATTTTCCAACAACAGTTCGCAGGATGTGGCCAGGACCATCAATGGCGTGCGCAGCTCATGGCTGACGTCACTGGTGAACAACCGTTCACGAGTCAGGGCTTGGCGCAGCCGCCCCAACGTAGCGTCGAACGCCACGGCCAGCTCGCCCACTTCATCAGCGGCATAGTCCGGGGCCAGCGGTGGCGCAAGTCCGAGGAGCTGGTCACGATGCCGAACCTGGCGGGCCAGGCGCACGACCGGCGCCATCACCCGACGGGCCAACACCCACCCCAGGAAAACCGCCAGCGCGAGGCTGAGCACGAAGCCCACCAACACCACGGCGAACAAGACCCGTTCACGCTCCTCGAAATCGCTCTGGTCCTGCAGCAACACGTAATGCCGACCGTCTACGATCTCCACCATCGCGTGATAGGACAGTTGTTCGCGAAACACCTCGTGAAAGCCGCGGTCCAGGTGACGTAGATCCTTGGGCAACTCGAAGTCTCCCGGACCGCCGCTGAAGTAAAACAACTGGTCGGGCTCTGGGCGATGGCTCCAGTCCGAAACACTGTCCATCAACAGCAGGCGTTGCAGATCGCCGCCCAGCCCGGCGGAAATCAGTTTTTCTTCAACCAGATGGACCGTCGCTATGATGCCCAGGGCAAAAGCCCCCGCCACCAACGCGCTCATCAACGCGAACGCGATGATGATCCGCTGGGCAAGGCTTTGCTTAAACTCCATCGCGGCCCTCGGCCAAGCGGTAACCGACGCCGTGCACCGTTTGCAGCAGCGGTTTTTCGAACGGTTTGTCGATCACTTGTCGCAGTTGATGAACATGGCTGCGCAGGCTGTCGCTGTCCGGGCAATCATCGCCCCACAAAGCCTCCTCGAGAATTTCGCGACGCAGCACATGAGGACTTTTCTGCATCAGTACCGCCAGCAACTTGAGCCCTACCGGGTTGAGCTTGAGCAGCTTGCCCTCACGGGTAACCTCCAGGGTGTCGAGGTCGTAGCTCAGGTCACCGACTTGCAAGGCACGCCGGCCACCGCCCTGGGCGCGACGCATGACCGCCTCGATCCGCGCCGCCAGTTCCGACAGGGCGAAGGGTTTGACCAGGTAATCGTCGGCCCCGGATTTGAAGCCCTGCAGACGATCATCCAGTTGGTCCCGCGCGGTGAGCATGATCACTGGCGTATCGCGCCGGGCATCTTCGCGCAGACGCTTGCACAGGGTGTAGCCGTCGATGCCCGGCAGCATGATGTCGAGCACGATCAAGTCGTAGTGTTCGGTCGCAGCCAGGTGCAACCCCGACAAACCGTCCTGGGCACAATCGACGGTGTAACCCTTGAGCCCCAGGTAATCGGCCAGGTTGGCCAGGATGTCACGGTTGTCTTCGACCAATAGAATTCGCATGGAAATCTCCTCTGCACACGTAGGCAATCGTCGTGGCCCGCGCAGCTTAAGGCCAAGCGTGTCTCGCGGCTAGGGTTGTATCTGCCTGTGTCAGGGGGAACCAGAAGCACGCATTGCACGGACCGGACCGGATTGACGAGTTTTTCACCCAACATTCACACCTCGCCAACGCAGCGCGGCCCACACTTCGCGCGACGCGCTGTTCACGAACACTCCTTTAAAGGTACTGCCATGGTTTCCACCCTCCTGCGCCCCGCTTCCAGACCGCTGAACTTGCCGGTCGCCCTGGGTATTCCCGCCGTGGTCGCGGTCATTCTGGTACTACTGGAACTGACCACGCTGGACATGGACCTGGCCCGTCTGTTCTACAACTCCGCTGAGGGGGGATTCATTGGCCGGCACAGTTTTTTTCTTGAAGATATCCTTCACGACCGGGCCAAACAGGCTGTTATCGGATTCTCTCTTCTGGCCGTCCTGGGGTTCATCGCTTCGTTTTTTATCGCTCGGCTCAAACCTTTCAAACGCGAGCTGGGCTGCCTGGTCTTGTCACTCGCACTGGCGACGGCCTTTGTCACGCCCTTGAAGGCGGCAACCGCAGTGCAATGTCCCTGGAGCCTGAAAGAATTCGGTGGCAAGGAAACCTACAGTGAATTGTTGAGCCCGCGTCCAGCCACCGACAAGCCTGGCCGATGCTGGCCCGGCGGGCACGCCGCCACGGGTTTCACGTTGTTTGCGCTGTTTTTTGTATTCCGCGACCGCCGTCCGCGCCTGGCCCGTCAATCGCTGATATTTGCCTTTTCACTGGGCACCGTTTTCTCCGTGGGCCGGATGATGCAGGGGGCGCATTTCTTTTCCCATAACGTGTGGACGGCGGTGTTCTGCTGGCTGATTTGCCTGGGGTGTTATTACTGGATTCTTTATCGACCGGTTTCCAGAACTGAGCGTGTAGCCGTCACCCACCCCGCCAATGCCTGAACATACAACAACCCTGTGGGAGCGAGCTTGCTCGCGATGGCGGTGCGTCAGCTCATGTATATGGCACTGCCCCATCGCTATCGCGAGCAAGCTCGCTCCCACAGGGGAATGGCGTCGCTCATGAATCCAAGGCAATAAAAAACCCCGCTTGCTTTCGCACGCGGGGTTTTTATTACAGGGGTAAGGCTGGCTTACATCATGCCGCCCATGCCACCCATGCCGCCCATGTCTGGCATGCCGCCGCCAGCTGGAGCGTCGTCCTTGATTTCAGCGATCATCGCCTCGGTGGTGATCATCAGGCTGGCAATCGACGAAGCCGCTTGCAGAGCCGAACGAGTCACTTTGGCTGGGTCCAGGATACCCATTTCGATCATGTCGCCGTATTCGCCGGTGGCAGCGTTGTAACCGTAGTTACCCGAACCCTGCTTGACCTTGTCGACCACAACGCTTGGCTCGTCGCCGGAGTTGGCAACGATCTGGCGCAGAGGTGCTTCAACAGCGCGACGCAGCAACTGGATGCCGACGTTCTGGTCGTCGTTGTCGCCTTTCAGCTCGCTGATGGCCTGCAGGGCACGAACCAGTGCCACGCCACCGCCAGGTACCACGCCTTCTTCGACGGCTGCGCGGGTTGCGTGCAGGGCGTCTTCAACGCGGGCTTTCTTCTCTTTCATTTCAACTTCGGAACCGGCGCCAACCTTGATCACCGCAACACCGCCGGACAGCTTGGCCAGGCGCTCTTGCAGTTTTTCACGGTCGTAGTCGGACGAAGTCTCGGCCACCTGGGCGCGGATCTGGGTCACACGAGCCTGGATATCGGCATCGTTGCCAGCGCCGTCGATCACGGTGGTGTTTTCCTTGGACAGGATCACGCGCTTGGCGTTACCCAGGTGCTCCAGGGTGGTGCTTTCCAGGCTCAGGCCGATCTCTTCGGAGATAACGGTACCGCCGGTCAGTACGGCGATGTCCTGCAGCATGGCCTTGCGACGGTCGCCGAAGCCTGGCGCCTTGACGGCTGCGACTTTGACGATGCCACGCATGTTGTTCACGACCAGGGTCGCCAAGGCTTCGCCTTCGACGTCTTCAGCCACGATCAGCAGTGGGCGGCCGGCTTTGGCAACGGCTTCCAGCACTGGCAGCATTTCGCGGATGTTCGAGATCTTCTTGTCGACCAGCAGGATCAGCGGGCTGTCCAGCTCGGCAACCATGGTGTCTGGCTTGTTGACGAAGTATGGCGACAGGTAGCCACGGTCGAACTGCATGCCTTCTACAACCGACAGTTCGTTTTCCAGGCCCGAGCCTTCTTCAACGGTGATCACGCCTTCCTTGCCAACTTTTTCCATGGCTTCGGCAATGATGTCACCGATGGAGTTGTCGGAGTTGGCCGAGATGGTACCCACCTGGGCGATCGCCTTGGAGTCAGCGCAAGGCTTGGCCAGGCCTTTCAGTTCCTTGACGATGGCGATGGTCGCCTTGTCGATGCCGCGCTTGAGGTCCATCGGGTTCATGCCGGCAGCGACGGCTTTCAGGCCTTCGTTGACGATCGACTGAGCCAGTACGGTCGCGGTGGTGGTACCGTCACCGGCGTCATCGTTGGCACGGGAGGCAACGTCTTTGACCAGTTGCGCGCCCATGTTTTCGAAGCGATCTTTCAGCTCGATTTCCTTGGCTACGGAAACGCCGTCCTTGGTGATGGTCGGAGCGCCGAAGCTCTTCTCGATGATCACGTTACGGCCTTTCGGGCCCAGGGTCGCTTTTACTGCGTCAGCCAGGACGTTGACACCGGCGAGCATTTTCTTGCGGGCGGAATCGCCGAATTTAACTTCTTTAGCAGCCATGATCGATATTCCTTAAATACTTTTTAGTAGCGGGAAAATGAGCGGGGGAATCAGCCTTCGAGAACGGCGAGGATTTCGCTCTCGCCCATTACCAACAGGTCTTCGCCGTCGACTTTCACAGTGTTGCTGCCGGAGTAAGGGCCGAACACAACCTTGTCACCCACTTTCACGGCCAGCGCACGTACTTCACCGTTTTCCAGTGCTTTGCCTGGACCTACAGCGAGAACTTCACCGTGGTTGGCTTTCTCGGCAGCCGAACCTGGCAGGACGATACCGCCAGCGGTTTTCTTCTCTTCTTCGCTGCGACGGATGACGACGCGGTCATGCAGAGGACGAAGCTTCATTGTCGATCTCTCCTAATTTTGGTTTTCATCGGCCGGTGTAGTCCCGGCGGGTTTAACAAAAGCCGGCGGAGCCGGGGTGCGGTTCGTCAAGCGAACCGCGGAAGTCTGTCCGGTGTCGCCACCGGAAACCTTGCGGTGACCCATACATAAGGGCGTGCAAGTGGATTACAAGGGCCGGGGTAGAAATTTTTTGTGTGTCGCCGCCAAAACGAACACGGCGCCCGAAGGCGCCGTGTTGGGGGTTTACTTGGAATCCCGGTGTTCGAATTCGCCTTCGATCACGTTAGGCTCGCGGCCCACAGGCTGACGCGGAGCCGGTCCGCCACGGGGTTGAAGATCATCGGCAAACGCTCGCTGACGCATCGCCTGATCTTCGGCGCGCTGGCGCATCTTGTTCGCCAGCAGCCTGCGGGTAAACGGCAACAGCAGAACCAGGCCCAGCACGTCGCTGATGAAACCTGGCAGGATCAACAGGCCGCCGCCCAAGGCCAGCATCAGGCCTTCGAGCATGGTCTGGGCAGGCAGCTCGCCACGGCTCAGGCTTTCACGGGCCCGCAGCGCCGTGGCGAGACCGGCGATGCGCAGCACGAACACGCCGAGCATCGAACCGAGAATGACCAGCAGCAGCGCCGGGAAGAACCCGATCGCACCGCTGACCTTGACGAATACGAACAGCTCCAACACCGGGAACAGCAGAAAGAGCAACAAAAAAGGGCGCATCAAAGGGTTCCTCTACGCAAGAATGCCTTGCTATGAAAACCTAGATGACGTCGCCCTTTCGTGAATTCAAGCACCAACCTCGGCATTTTTTGGCCATTGCTCGGCGTGGGCCAGATAAACCAAGGCCTCGCGAACTTGTGTCGGCGTGTTGCAAGAGTTCGGAAACGCCAGCCAATGCAACCCCTGCCCGATTCGCAGGTGCATGCCTTCGCTGTCGATGCCGACCAATTGCGCCGGTTCTGTTTTCGGCAGCCCCGTCAGCGCGACGTAATGGGCGATCGCCTTGGCGTGATCGGCATTCATGTGTTCGATCATGCTGGCTTCGGCCTTGCCGGCGAAAGGATTTGCCAGGGTGAGCTGGTCGATCCAGTGAATGGCGCCGAAACCACCAATGTAGCGATGGCGCACCGGGTCGAGGACCCAGAAGTCGAAATCGTGGGCTTTGTGGTAGTTCTGCGATTCAGGGAAATAACGGTAGTAACGCTCGGCAGCGGCCTCGATCGCAATGCTGTCTTCGAGTCTGCGGGCCTCGGCCAGATAGGTCAGGCGCCCCACCGCTTGCACATCCTCAGCGCCCCGCTCGCCCACCAGCATCGAGCACTTGGGATCTTTCTGCAGATTGTGGGTGTGCTGGGCGATGCGGCTGATCAGGATCAACGGCCGGCCCTGCTCGTCCAGGCAATACGGCACGACGGAGCCGAACGGAAAACCCGGCATCGACTTGGAATGGGTGGAGAGCATCCCCCGGTATTCCTTGAGCAGCAATTCTCGGGCATGCTTGGCAACGTCAACGCTCAATTTATGACTCCTTTGAAGAGATCCGTTTAGAAAACGGTCGGGCGACTGAAGGATGTTTCAGTGCGCCGTCGGGGCAGTTCTCATGTGCAGCCGGGCTACACCGTCGCAGATCGAGAGGCCTCCATGAAGGTATTCCTCCAACGTTCTGCCACCGGGGCATGCGAATGCAACTCACCGACAAAGTAATCATTATCACTGGCGGTTGCCAGGGCCTGGGCCGCTCCATGGCGGAGTATCTGGCTGGCAGGGGCGCAAAGCTCGCCCTGGTCGATCTCAATCAGGAAAAACTCGACCAGGCGGTCGCCGCTTGTGCCGCCAAGGGTGTCGAGGCCCGTTCCTACGTGTGCAACGTGGCGAACGAGGAGCAGGTCAGCGACATGGTTGCCCGGGTAGCCGAGGATTTCGGCGCGATTCATGGCCTGATCAACAACGCAGGTATTTTGCGTGATGGGCTGCTGCTCAAGGTCAAGGACGGCGAAATGACCAAGATGAGCCTGGCTCAATGGCAAGCCGTGATCGACGTCAACCTCACCGGTGTATTCCTGTGCACCCGTGAAGTGGCGGCAAAAATGGTCGAGTTGAAGAACAGTGGCGCGATCATCAATATTTCCTCGATATCCCGTGCGGGCAACATCGGCCAGACCAACTATTCCGCCGCCAAGGCTGGCGTCGTCGCAGCTACCGTGACCTGGGCCAGGGAATTGGCGCGCTATGGCATCCGCGTGGCAGGCATCGCACCAGGTTTCATCGAAACCGAGATGACCTTGGGCATGAAACCCGACGCCTTGGAAAGAATGACCTCCGCGATCCCGCTCAAGCGTATGGGCAAACCCGAGGAAATTGCCCATTCGGCCGCCTATATCTTCGAGAACGACTACTACACCGGTCGGATCCTGGAGATGGATGGCGGGATGCGGATCTAAGGGACTGCACATAATCAATGTGGGAGCGAGCTTGCTCGCGATGGCGCCGGGTCAACTTGCATCAATGTTGAATGTCAGGCCGCTATCGCGAGCAAGCTCGCTCCCACAGGGGATTGTGTTTCAAAGCATCAATCGTCGCTGACGGTGATATTTGGCATCGCCGGTGACGCAGCTTCCTGCAACACGATCCGCGCGCCGACGTGGCGGGCCAATTCCTGGTAGACCATGGCGATCTGGCTGTCCGGCTCGGCGATGACGGTCGGCTTGCCGCCGTCGGCCTGTTCGCGGATCACCATCGACAGCGGCAGCGAGGCCAATAGCTCGACGCCGTACTGGGTCGCCAGTTTTTCCCCGCCACCTTCGCCGAACAGGTGCTCGGCGTGCCCGCAGTTCGAGCAGATGTGCACCGCCATGTTTTCCACCACGCCCAGCACTGGGATGTTCACTTTACGGAACATCTCCACGCCCTTGCGCGCGTCCAGCAGGGCCAGGTCCTGGGGCGTGGTGACAATCACCGCGCCGGCCACCGGGACTTTCTGCGCCAGGGTCAGCTGGATATCGCCGGTGCCCGGCGGCATGTCGATCACTAGGTAATCCAGGTCGCCCCAGGCGGTTTGCGTGACCAGTTGCAGCAAAGCCCCGGACACCATCGGTCCGCGCCAGACCATCGGCGTGTTGTCGTCGGTCAGGAAGGCCATGGACATGACCTCGACGCCGTGTGATTGCAGCGGCACGAACCACTTCTGGTCCTTGATCTGCGGGCGGGTACCTTCGGCAACGCCGAACATGATGCCCTGGCTCGGACCGTAGATGTCCGCGTCCAGAATCCCCACCTTTGCCCCTTCGCGGGCAAGCGCCAGCGCCAGGTTGGCGGCAGTGGTGGACTTGCCCACGCCGCCCTTGCCCGATGCTACGGCAATCACATTCTTGACGTTTGCCAGCCCCGGCACCTGGGCCTGGGCCTTGTGCGCGGCGATCACGCTGTTGATCTCGACTTTGGCGGCGGCCACGCCGTCCAGGCCTTCGATCGCCATCTGCAGCATTTGCGCCCAACCGTTCTTGAACAGATCGGCGGCGTAGCCGATTTCCAGCCGGACGCTGACGCGATCGCCCTGGATATCGATGGCGCGCACGCACCCGGCGCTGACCGGATCCTGGTTCAGGTAGGGGTCGGTGTACTGGCGAAGGACGGCTTCCACCGCTGCGCGATTGACGGCGCTCATGGGCAACTCCGATAGCAAGACTTGAAAACAGGCCGCTATCCTACGCCGCGCGCTCCCGCGTGGCGACCCGATAACAGCAGGGCGAAAATCTTTTGTGGCGAGGGGATTTATCCCCGCTGGGTTGCGAAGCGACCCCAAAACCTGGCGCCTCGGTGAATCAGACGGGCCTGGTACGAATGTTTTGGGGGACTGCTGCGCAGTCCAGCGGGGATAAATCCCCTCGCCACAGGTTGTGCCTGTGCTGCCCCGGCAACGCATCCGTTTACTGCTCCAGCAATGCATCTGGAAACAGGTCCGTGGGGTGAAATATATTTCCCGGCGCTTTATAGTGGCCGACCTCCGTTTCATCAAGTAGCCGAGCCCCATGTCCGAGCCACGCAAGATCCTCGTCACCAGCGCCCTGCCCTATGCCAATGGTTCGATTCACCTTGGCCATATGCTGGAATACATCCAGACCGATATGTGGACGCGCTTCCAGAAACATCGCGGCAACCAATGCATCTACGTCTGCGCCGACGACGCCCACGGCTCGGCCATCATGCTGCGCGCGGAAAAGGAAGGCATCACCCCGGAACAACTGATCGCCAACGTCCAGGCTGAACACAGCGCCGACTTTGCCGAGTTCCTGGTGGACTTTGACAATTTCCACTCCACTCACGCCGAAGAAAACCGTGAGCTGTCGAGCCAGATCTACCTGAAGCTGCGTGACGCCGGGCATATCTCCACCCGTTCGGTCACGCAATATTTCGACCCGGAAAAGAAAATGTTCCTGGCCGACCGCTTCATCAAGGGCACCTGCCCGAAATGCGGCACCGAAGACCAGTACGGCGACAACTGCGAGAAATGCGGCGCCACCTACGCACCGACTGACCTGAAAGACCCGAAGTCGGCGATTTCCGGCGCCACACCGGTGCTCAGGGACTCCCAGCATTTCTTCTTCAAGCTGCCTGATTTCCAGCAGATGCTGCAAACCTGGACCCGCAGCGGCACGCTGCAGGACGCGGTCGCCAACAAACTCGCCGAGTGGCTCGATTCCGGCCTGCAAGAGTGGGACATTTCCCGCGATGCGCCGTACTTCGGCTTCGAGATTCCCGGCGAACCCGGCAAATATTTCTACGTGTGGCTGGACGCGCCGATCGGCTACATGGCGAGCTTCAAGAACCTGTGCGACCGCACCCCGGCGCTGGACTTCGATGCGTTCTGGGGCAAGGACTCCACCGCTGAGGTGTATCACTTCATCGGCAAGGACATCGTCAACTTCCACGCGCTGTTCTGGCCCGCGATGCTCGAAGGCGCCGGCTTCCGCAAGCCGACCGGCATCAACGTCCATGGCTACCTGACCGTCAACGGCCAGAAGATGTCCAAGTCCCGCGGCACCTTCATCAAGGCGCGTACCTACCTGGATCACCTGTCGCCGGAATACCTGCGCTACTACTACGCGGCCAAGCTCGGCCGTGGCGTCGACGACCTGGACCTGAACCTCGAAGACTTCGTGCAGAAGGTCAACTCCGACCTGGTGGGCAAGGTCGTCAACATTGCCAGCCGTTGCGCCGGTTTCATCCACAAGGGCAACGCTGGCGTGCTGGTGGCCGGTAATGCCGCGCCGGAACTGACCGACGCCTTCCTGGCCGCCGCGCCAAGCATCGCCGACGCCTATGAGAGTCGCGACTTCGCCCGCGCCATGCGCGAGATCATGGCCCTGGCCGACCGTGCCAACGCCTGGATCGCCGACAAGGCCCCGTGGTCGCTGGCCAAGCAGGAAGGCAAGCAGGACGAAGTCCAGGCCATCTGCGCCTTGGGCATCAACCTGTTCCGCCAACTGGTGATTTTCCTCAAGCCGGTGCTGCCGTTGCTGGCCGCCGATGCCGAGGCGTTCCTCAATGTGGCGCCGCTGACCTGGAATGATCACCAGATCCTGCTGAGCAACCATCAGCTGAACGAGTTCAAGCCGTTGATGACCCGCATCGACGCCACCAAGGTCCAGGCCATGATCGACGCGTCCAAGGAAGACCTGGCCGCCAGCCAGACCGATACCGGCGGCCCGAGCGGCAACGGTGAGTTGGCCAAGGACCCGCTGTCGCCGGAAATCGATTTCGACGCTTTCGCTGCGGTCGACCTGCGCGTGGCACTGATCGTCAAGGCCGAAGCCGTCGAAGGCGCTGACAAGCTGCTGCGCTTGACTCTGGACATCGGCGATGAGCAACGCAACGTGTTCTCCGGCATCAAGAGCGCCTACCCGGACCCGGCCAAGCTTGAAGGTCGGTTGACGATGATGATCGCCAACCTCAAGCCACGCAAAATGCGTTTCGGTATTTCCGAGGGCATGGTGATGGCGGCGGGCCCCGGCGGCGAAGAGATCTACCTGCTGAGTCCGGACAGCGGCGCCAAGCCGGGTCAACGGATCAAGTAACGCGACTGCACACGGCACCGATCCCACAGTCGTTATCGAGCGACTGTGGGATTTTTCATATCTGGCCCGTCCTCACGGAGTGCCGGATAATGCCTAATCTTGTCACAGGCCCTGTCGCCCCATACCCATGACCGAAATCTTCTTATCCCTGTTGAGCGCGGCCCTGATCAACAATCTGGCGTTGCATTGGCCGCTGGGCGTCGATCCGCTGCTGGCAGCCAGGGGGAGAAGCCAGGTACACGCCTTGGGCCTCGCGACGGCGTGCCTGATGCTCTGTGTCGGTAGCCTGGGCTATCTGGTCGACCGATGGTTGCTGGCCCCGGCTGAGCTGACATCGCTACAGTTATTGGTGTGGCTGCCCATGAGCGTCTTGCTGATCGGGCCGGTGCTGCGGCTGCTGGGGCGCTGGCTGCCCATGCTGCCGTTTGCCGGCCTGTGGCCGCTGCTTCTCGGCAATGCCGGCATACTGGGCCTCGCGCTGCTCAACCGGGAGGCCACGGGCCTGGGCGATGTTATGACGTCGAGCCTGGGTGCCGGACTGGGTTTCTGGCTGGTATTGAGCCTGTTTGACGACTTGCGGCAGCGAATCCTCGACAACGATATTCCCCTACCTTTCCGAGGGCTGCCGATCCAACTGATCAGCGCCGGCCTGATGGCGGTGGCTTTTCTCGGATTGCGCGGGCTGGTCAAGACATGAACCTGATTCAACACATCGATGCCTTGCTCCCGCAGACTCAGTGCGGCAAGTGCGGTCACCCGGGATGCAAGCCATACGCCGAAGGCATCGCCCAGGGTGAGCCGATCAACAGATGCCCGCCCGGCGGACAAGAGACCATCGCGGCCCTGGCCGAGCTGATGCGGGTACCGATGCTGGAACTGGACACCAGTCGCGGCACGGCGCCGGCGCAGATCGCGTTTATCCGGGAAGCCGAATGCATCGGCTGCACCAAGTGCATCCAGGCCTGCCCGGTGGACGCGATTGTCGGCGCAGCAAAGCTGATGCACACCGTTCTCATCGACGAATGCACCGGTTGCGATCTCTGCGTGGCACCGTGCCCAGTGGATTGCATCGAGATGCGGCCGCTGCCGATCGCAACTGTAACGCCGGTCGTTGGCGGATTGGCCGCCAGCGACGAAGAACGGCAAGCAAGAACCGCCAAGCGCAATAAAGCTCGCCGACGCTTCGAACTACGCAACGCTCGCCTGCGTCGCGAAGAAGAACAGCGCCAAGCCGAGCGTTTGGCCCGAACCCAGCGAAACGCCCAGCAAGCCCAGGCGCAGCCACTCGATCCCGTGCAAGCCGCGCTGGAGCGAGTGCGCGCACAAAAAGCCGCCACGGCTGACGCCGCGCTGAAGAAAGCCAAGGTCGACCTGGCCATGAGCCGGGCACAGTTGCACAAATCCTTGAAAGCGTTCGGCCACCCGCCAACCTTCGAGCAACAGTCACAGCTGATCGCGCTGCAACGCCAGTTCGAAGCGGCTGAACAGGCATTGGCCCGGTTGGAAAGCGCTGCATCGCCCGCCACACCGGTACCGGCGCCCGTAAATGATGCTGAACTGAAGCGGGCGAAGATCCAATTGGCAATGCGTCGCGCCGAACTCAGCAAAGCCCGGGCTGCCGCCGCCTTCCCTGAGCAATTGCAGGCACTGGAACAGGCCGTCAAAGATGCCGAAGAGCAGGTAGATGTCCGTGCCGCTCGCTGATCCGCTGGACGAACGGCTGCGGCAGGCGATGCGGCGGGTGCTGTTGGCGACGCTGCCCGGGGTGCTGGCCTCGGTGTGGGTCTTTGGTTGGGGTGTATTGCTGAACTTGTTGTTGTCCGGACTCACCGCGCTGGCGATCGAGGCACTGGTATTGCGTTTGCGGCGACGGCCGCTCGAGCCTGACCTGCGCGACGGCAGCGCATTGGTCAGCGCCACATTGCTGGCCCTGGCCTTGCCCGCGTACTGCCCTTGGTGGCTGACCGTGACGGCGGTCGCCTGCGCCTTGTTGTTTGGCAAGCACCTTTGGGGTGGGGTCGGCAGCAATCCGTTCAATCCGGCAATGCTCGGATATGCCTTGGTGCTGTTGGCGTTCCCCCAACATCTGAGCCAATGGCCAACGACCCATGGCCTGGGCCTGATCGACGGTTTGCGCCTGGTGGCCGACATGGGCCAGGCCCCCGATGGGTGGGCCGGCGCCACCGCGCTGGACAGCCTGCGGATCAACACAAGCCTGACCCTGGACGAGCTGTTTTCCAGCAACCCGGCGTTCGGCCGTTGGGGTGGACGCGGTGTCGAATGGATCAACCTGGCATTCCTGGTCGGTGGTCTGTTCCTGCTGCACCAACGTGTATTTACCTGGCACGCCCCGGTGGGCATGTTGGCCAGCCTGTTCACGATCAGCCTACTGTTCTGGAACGGTTCGGGTTCGGATTCCAACGGCTCGCCACTGTTTCATCTGCTGACCGGCGCAACCATGCTCGGCGCGTTTTTTATCGTGACCGAACCCGTATCGGGCGCCAAGGCTCCGCTGGCCCGGCTGTTGTTCGGCGCAGGCACGGGGTTGCTGGTCTACCTGATCCGCACCTGGGGGGGATACCCCGACGGCGTGGCGTTTGCGGTGTTGTTGATGAATCTCGGCGTACCGGCTCTGGAACGTTTCGTCGAGGCAAGACAGAGGCGCCCGCTGACATGAAGAAAACCACTAGCGCTGCGACTCTGGTATTGCTGGGTGGTCTCGCCATCGGCGCCACGTATCTGCTGCAAATCAGCACCGCCGAACGCATCGAGGCGCAACGCCAAGCCGTCGCCAACCGGACCTTGCTCGAGGTATTGCCAGTCGACCTATATAACAATCAGCCATTGGCGCAACCTGTCATTGCGACCCCGGTGACGCTGCCCCGCAGCACGTTGCTGGGCGCTTACCTGGCAACTCGCGACGGGACGGCCAGCGCCGTGTTGCTACGCAGCCAGGTACAGGGCTACGAGGGCAGCATCGAATTATTGGTCGCGGTGGATCCGGAAGGACGAGTGTTGGGCGTAAAGACCCTGCGTCAGTCGGAAACCCCCGGCCTGGGCGCGGCGATTGCCGGTTGGCCGAATGCGTGGCTGCAAACCTTCCATGGCAAGTCGCGCCAGGCGCCTGTCGATGAGGGTTGGGCGTTGAAAAAGGATCACGGCCAGTTCGATCAGGTGGCTGGTGCGACGGTGACATCCAAGGCGGTGCTCCAGGCTGTCCACGATGCGCTGCGTTATTTCGACGAGCACAAGGCTCGGCTGACCGGGGCGATCAGTCATGAGTAATTCCGCCTACTGGCCCCGTGGCCTCGTACTCGTACCCCTGGTGGGCGCCAGCGGCTCGCTGGTCAATGTACTGATCCTCTGGCTCGCCTGGGCTTTGATCAGCTTCGCCCACGGTTCGACAATGGCGCTGCTGAGGCCACGCCTCACGGATTACCAAGGGCTCATCGCATCCAGCCTCGTGGCCGCAGCGATGACTGCCTGCGCGGATCTCCTCGCACAGGCCTGGATACTAGAGCGACAGGACGCGTTGAGCGTGTATATCGGATGGATCGCATTGAGCTGCGTGGCGCTGGAACATGTCGCGGTCGGCGAGCGCCGCCTGACGGTTCATCTCAGGTTGGCGGGACAATTCGGCCTCCTGGCCATCAGCCTGGGCACGTTGCGCGAGCTGATCGGCAGCGGCATGCCATTGGCCCAGCTCGCTCCTGGCGGTTTCATTCTGCTGGGCCTGCTGCTCGCCGCGTATCAAGCCTGGATAGGCAATAAAACCCGTTCCACCCTACAGGAAACGTCGCGCCCATGAACGCCGCAAAACGTCTGGAAATCTTTCGTCGATTTCATGAAGACAACCCGGAGCCAAAGACCGAACTGGCCTACTCCTCCCCCTTCGAGTTGCTGATCGCGGTGATTCTATCGGCTCAATCCACCGACGTCGGCGTCAACAAGGCCACGGCCAAACTCTTTCCTGTTGCCAACACACCTCAGACGATCCTTGCCCTGGGCGTCGAAGGGCTGTCTGAATACATCAAGACCATCGGGCTATTCAACAGCAAGGCAAAAAACGTGATCGAAACCTGTCGCCTGCTGATCGAGCGCCACGGCGGCGAGATCCCCCAGACCCGCGAAGAGCTGGAAGCCCTTCCCGGCGTCGGCCGCAAGACAGCGAACGTTGTGCTCAATACCGCATTCCGACAATTGACGATGGCAGTCGACACCCACATTTTCCGCGTCAGTAACCGGACTGGACTGGCCCCGGGCAAGAACGTAGTGGAAGTGGAAAAGAAGCTGATGAAATTCGTTCCCAAGGAATATCTTCTGGATTCCCATCACTGGCTGATTCTGCATGGACGTTACGTCTGCCTGGCGCGCAAGCCCCGTTGCGGGAGCTGCCGGATCGAGGACCTGTGCGAGTACAAGCACAAGACATCCGACGATTGACGCGCTATTGCTTTTGTTTATCCGTCGATTGAAAAAATCTTTTTTACCCGCCGGTGGTTTATCGATATAAGGAGCGCGAATGGCAGTCTTAGCCTGGAGCCGAACCCATGAGTACTGGCAAAGAACAATTGGATGTAGAAGACGATTTCATCGCCGTTGAGGCTGACGACGCGGAACCGGTGGTGGTGGAAGTGGCGAAAACCAACCTGAGCAAACGCCGCACCATCGACAACCTATTGGAAGAGCGTCGCTTGCAAAAACAACTGGCCGATTACGATTTTGACCTCTGACACGTAAAAGCCTCCCTGGTGGAGGCTTTTTGCTGTGTGCCTGTGGCCCTGGACTCAGACCAATCCATTTCGCTGTGCCAATTCGATCAGGTCGACCAGTGAACGGGCGTTGAGTTTCAACAACAGGCGGGTCTTGTAGGTACTGACGGTCTTGTTGCTCAGGAACATCGCGTCCGCTATTTCCTTATTGGTTTTTCCGCGAGCCAATTGCTGCAAGACCATCATTTCTCGTCCGGACAGACGGTTCACCA
Source organism: Pseudomonas brassicacearum subsp. neoaurantiaca (assembly GCF_013608025.1). Lineage (GTDB taxonomy): Bacteria > Pseudomonadota > Gammaproteobacteria > Pseudomonadales > Pseudomonadaceae > Aquipseudomonas. Next base: position 169,498 of record NZ_VDLV01000020.1, read on the forward strand.
TCTCGGACTCACTGGCATTACCAAGACTTGAACGTACCGTGTGCAATGCCTGGTTGGGAAAGTAACTGTACCCCGACAGCACGGCCTTAATTGCACTTAACAGCTCGGTCAGGTCCTGTTGTTTGCAAACATAGCCCGCTGCCCCCGTCTGCATGCAACGCATCGAAAAATGTCCGGGAGCCTGGGACGTCAATACCAATACTTTCAAAGGTGTTGGATTGACGGCCAGGCGTGCGATGACTTCCAATCCGTCCAACTTCGGAATTCCAATATCCAGGATAACAATATCGGGCATTTGTTCCCGGGCAATCTGTAATGCATCAACGCCATTATCCGTTTCGGCGATAACTTCATATCCATGACGCTCCATTAGTAAACGTACAGCAAGACGAATGACGGGGTGATCATCCACGATCAGCACTTTATTCATGGGCAAATCCAATTTCGCTGTTCGAATTTTTAGAGCGTGCACAATAGCGTAGTCATTTTCCCTTCGCATGCCGCTTCCCCTGAGCGCTCGCAGCGAAAGACAAAACCTACAAACATTACAGAAAATTCCTACAAATAATACGCGAAATAATGTGGCAGGAATTCTCCGAAAAATCGAAGCGCCGAATCTGACGTCCCGAAGACCCGATGAATGAAGCGACTTCTCTTGGAGAAAAAACACACCTCAGTTCACATCGACAATATCTTCACAAAAAGTAACTGATTTATTTATAGACGCACGGTAAAAATTTCACTCGATCGAATCAGGTTCTGTATAAAAGAATTGCTCGACATCCACAACTCAAAAAAATGTAATTGCGTTTTTGGCCAAGCCGTTTTGTTTCGAGCCAACACACCAAATCCATTTAATTAAAACCTCAATCACCGAGCATAAATTATCCATGAGCCTTTATCATGAACAATACTCAAAGAACCATTACCAACCCCATGACGCTGATTGCCATACTCGCAACGCTATCAGAGACATCCGCAGCGATATCCCTGCCCTTTCTGGATGATGAAGATCGTGAATGCTATATCTGGTTCCTGATCGGCTTTCCCTTTTACTTGTCGCTGCTGTTTTTTCTCACACTCAACTTTAATTACCGTTCTCTGTATACACCTTCGGACCTCGATAAAAGCAAACACGTCAAGAAGACCACGAACGGCTCAACCGGCCGGCGCGGACATACATTACATCGAGGAAGGAAAAATCAGCGTCGTTTGATGCGTCTTCGTCGGAGAAGAAAGCCGTGATCCCTGTCCGACGGACAAAAAAAAACGGCCTGCTCATGGCAGGCCGTTTTTCGTTGAACCAGATCAGAACAGCTTGCGACCCTTGTTCGCCGCGATGCGCATGCGCAGTGCGTTGAGCTTGATGAAGCCGGCTGCGTCGGCCTGGTTGTAGGCGCCACCGTCCTCTTCGAAGGTCGCGATGTTGGCATCGAACAGCGAGTCGTCGGACTTGCGCCCGGTCACGATCACGTTGCCCTTGTACAGCTTCAGGCGTACTACGCCGTTCACGTTGGTCTGGGAAGCGTCGATCATCTGTTGCAGCATCAGACGCTCCGGGCTCCACCAGTAGCCGGTGTAGATCAGGCTGGCGTACTTGGGCATCAACTCGTCCTTCAAGTGAGCCACTTCGCGATCCAGGGTGATCGACTCGATCGCCCGGTGAGCGCGCAGCATGATGGTGCCGCCTGGGGTTTCGTAGCAGCCACGGGACTTCATGCCGACATAACGGTTCTCGACGATGTCCAGGCGACCGATGCCGTGCTCGCCGCCGATGCGGTTCAGGGTCGCGAGCACAGTCGCCGGGCTCATTTCCACGCCGTCCAGCGCGACGATGTCACCGTTGCGGTAGGTCAGTTCCAGGTATTGCGGAGTATCGGGAGCCTTCTCAGGAGAGACGGTCCAACGCCACATGTCTTCTTCGTGCTCGGTCCAGGTGTCTTCCAGCACGCCGCCTTCGTAGGAGATGTGCAGCAGGTTGGCATCCATCGAGTACGGGGATTTCTTCTTGCCGTGGCGCTCGATCGGAATCGCATGCTTCTCGGCGTAGTCCATCAGTTTTTCACGGGACAGCAGGTCCCACTCACGCCACGGGGCGATGACTTTCACGCCGGGCTTGAGGGCATAGGCACCCAGTTCGAAACGCACCTGGTCGTTACCTTTACCGGTGGCGCCATGGGAAATGGCGTCGGCGCCGGTTTCGTTGGCGATTTCGATCAGGCGCTTGGCAATCAGCGGACGGGCGATGGAGGTACCCAGCAGGTACTCGCCTTCGTAAACGGTGTTGGCGCGGAACATCGGGAACACGAAGTCACGGACGAACTCTTCGCGCAGGTCATCGATGTAGATTTCTTTGACGCCCATGGCCTGGGCCTTGGCGCGTGCAGGCTCGACTTCTTCGCCCTGCCCCAGGTCTGCGGTGAAGGTCACCACTTCGCAGTTATAAGTGTCCTGCAGCCACTTGAGGATCACCGAAGTGTCCAGGCCGCCGGAATACGCCAGAACGACCTTGTTTACGTCCGCCATGCCATCACTCCACGGGTTGTACGGAAAGCCGGGAAGTCTAACGTCCAGCGCGGATAATTTACAGAGGCGCGACAGCTTATGACGACGAAGCGACAGATTATGTCGATTGAGCGACGATTAGGACGGCATCAGGAAGTGCGTGCAGTTGCCGCGGCAGGCACAGCCGCCTTGGCCGGAGCAACCGGCGCCGGTGCCTTGCCCGGCGCAGCAGCGGGCGCCACGGCAGGGGTAGCTGGCGCTGTCGCGGGTGCTGGCGGCTGAGGAGCCGGGGCCTGGCTGGCCGCTACACGCTCCAGCTGTACGACCACTCGGCGATTCTTGGCCCGATTGGCTGAGTTGGTATTGGGAACCAGCGGATAGCGCTCGCCGTGGAAACGCACGGTGAACTGGGATTCCTGGAAACCGTTGGCCTTGAAGAAATCCATGACCGCCAGCGCACGACGGCGTGACAACTCACGGTTGGTCAAACGATTGCCGCTGTTGTCGGAATGGCCATCGAGCTCGACATGATTGACGCTCGGGTCAGCCTTGATGAAATCGAGCATGACCTGCAGCTGGGCCTTGGCCTGGGCGTCGAGCTCAATCCCTTCGCCGGGAAAGCCGATCTGGGTTTGCTTGATCTGCTCGAAGTTCTTCGGCAACAGTTTCGCTACACAGCCCTGGTAATCGTTGAACGCCTTGTTGAAGCGCACAGGCAGCAGCCGCACTTCCGATACGCGCCCATCGTCGGTATTGCGTCGTATAACCGGACTGCGTCCCTCCATCAGCCCGCTGATCAGACGGCCCGCCTGTATCTGTGAGCTGTTGAACAACACATCGCCACTGCCGATCCTGACCGAGCCCAGATTGATATCGCCCCGTCCCGGCTGCCACGGCGCCGCAGCCGCCAACAACGTCGCGGAACCACCACCGAGCATCGGGTTATACGCCTTGAGCCGGAACGTCGCCTGCTCGCCCGCCTTGCGCACGAATTCGCCGCTGCCAAAATCGGTGATCGGCTGACTCAGCCGGCACTCGAACTTGTCACCTTCGACCGTCCACTCAATGCTCTCCAGACGGGTCTGGAAAGTGAGCGCCATCGCAGGAAGGCTGGCAAACACACTGAGCAAGGCTAGATAACGCTGGCGCACGGGAGGCTCCACTGGCTTTTATACGGAAATCGAAAACGCTGGGCATGCCGTTTGGCCGAGACAGGGCACAAAATCGTGGCACACCTGAAGGGGCTATCGGTAACTTGCGGCAAAACTTGATAGCGGGTGCCCGGATCGGTCTTTTCCGGTAGCATTCCCCGGAGATTTACCCGCCTGGAAGCCCCCCATGTCCGACCGCCTGACCCTGCTGCGTCCCGACGACTGGCATATTCATCTTCGCGATGGTGCTGTGTTGACCCATACCGTCGCCGATGTGGCGCGCACTTTTGGCCGCGCTATCATCATGCCCAACCTGGTTCCGCCCGTGCGCAATGCCGCCGAGGCCGATGGCTATCGCCAGCGCATCCTGGCCGCGCGCCCGGCTGGCAGCCGCTTCGAACCGCTGATGGTGCTTTATCTCACCGACCGCACCCAGCCCGAGGAAATACGCGAGGCCAAGGCCAGCGGTTTCGTCCACGCGGCCAAGTTGTATCCGGCCGGTGCTACTACCAATTCGGATTCCGGCGTCACCAGCATCGACAAGATCTTCCCGGCGCTGGAGGCGATGGCCGAAGTCGGTATGCCGTTGTTGATCCACGGTGAAGTGACCCGGGGCGATGTCGATGTATTCGATCGCGAGAAGATCTTCATCGACGAGCACATGCGCCGCGTCGTCGAGCGCTTCCCGACCCTCAAGGTGGTGTTCGAGCACATCACCACGGGCGATGCCGTGCAGTTCGTCAACGAGGCCCCGGCCAACGTTGGCGCGACCATTACCGCCCATCACCTGCTGTACAACCGCAACCACATGCTGGTGGGCGGGATCCGGCCACATTTCTATTGCTTGCCGATCCTCAAGCGCAACACCCACCAGGAAGCCTTGCTGGACGCGGCCACCAGCGGCAGCGCCAAGTTTTTCCTCGGCACTGACTCGGCGCCCCACGCCCGCCATGCCAAGGAGGCCGCGTGCGGTTGCGCCGGTTGCTACACCGCCTACGCCGCGATCGAGATGTACGCCGAGGCGTTCGAGCAGCGCAATGCGCTGGACAAGCTCGAAGGCTTCGCCAGCCTGCACGGCCCGCGCTTCTATGGCCTGCCGGTGAACACCGATCGTATTACCCTGGTCCGCGACGAGTGGACCGCCCCTGCCAGCCTGCCGTTTGGTGAGCAGACTGTCATCCCGCTGCGCGCCGGTGAAAAACTGCGCTGGCGCCTGCTGGAGGAAAACGCGTGAGTGAAGATCATTTCGACGACGAACTGGACGGCAATGGCGGCTCGGGCGGCCCGCGTCACCCTATGGCTGCCCGCTTCCGGGGTTATCTGCCGGTCGTGGTCGACGTAGAAACCGGTGGTTTCAACTCAGCCACCGATGCGCTGCTGGAAATCGCCGCGACGACCATTGGCATGGACGAGAAAGGCTTTGTCTTTCCCGACCACACCTATTTCTTCCGGGTCGAACCGTTCGAAGGCGCCAACGTTGAAGCAGCCGCCCTTGAGTTCACCGGGATCAAGCTGGATCATCCGTTGCGCATGGCGGTCAGCGAAGAAACCGCCCTGACCGATATCTTCCGTGGCGTGCGCAAGGCGCTGAAAGCCAACGGTTGCAAGCGAGCGATCCTGGTCGGCCATAACAGCAGCTTCGACCTGGGCTTCCTCAACGCCGCCGTTGCACGGCTGGACATGAAGCGAAATCCGTTTCACCCGTTCTCCAGCTTCGACACCGCGACCCTGGCCGGCTTGGCATACGGCCAGACGGTCTTGGCCAAGGCGTGCCAGGCGGCCGACATCGACTTTGATGGCCGTGAAGCCCACTCGGCCCGCTACGACACCGAAAAGACCGCCGAGCTGTTTTGCGGCATCGTCAACCGATGGAAGGAGATGGGTGGCTGGCAGGATTTCGACGACTGAGATCGCCTGGCTTTTTGTGGCGAGGGGATTTATCCCCGTTGGGGTGCGAAGCGCCCCTAAATCTACCCGCACGGTGTATCAGGACAATAGAGGGGCTGCTGCGCAGCCCAACGGGGATAAATCCCCTCGCCACGGAACAGCGCCAGCAGATGTCATGGCTTATCGCTCCCATAAAAAAACCGGCCCTTCGAGGGCCGGTTTTTTTTATACCGCGGTTGCGCTTACAGCTTGTCGCCGTGCTCGCCCAGGTAAGCGGCTACGCCTTCAGGCGATGCAGTCATACCCTTGTCGCCTTTTTTCCAGTTGGCCGGGCAGACTTCGCCGTGCTCTTCGTGGAATTGCAGGGCGTCGACCAGACGGATCAGTTCTTCCATGTTACGGCCCAGCGGCAGGTCGTTGATGATTTGCGAACGGACCACGCCTTTGTCGTCGATCAGGAACGCGCCACGGAAAGCCACGCCGCCTTCGGACTCAACGTCGTAGGCCTTGGCGATTTCGTGCTTCATGTCGGCAGCCATGGTGTATTTCACCGGGCCGATGCCGCCTGCGTTGATGGCGGTGTTGCGCCAGGCGTTGTGGGTGAAATGCGAGTCGATCGAAACAGCGATCACTTCCACGTTGCGCGCCTTGAAGTCGTCCATGCGGTGATCCAGGGCGATCAACTCGGACGGGCAGACGAAGGTGAAGTCCAGCGGGTAGAAGAACACCAGGCCGTATTTGCCTTTGATGGCCGAGGACAGGGTGAAGCTGTCGACGATTTCGCCGTTGCCGAGGACGGCTGGAACGGTGAAGTCAGGGGCTTGTTTGCCTACGAGTACGCTCATTGGATATCTCCTGGTGTAGTAACGTGAAAACAGGGTCCGCGCCAGCCTGCCACCTCCAGGCGACAGCCCTGTGACACGAACCCGCTTCGCAAGGACCGACCATCATACACCGCACGTTTGGACTGTCCTCAACGGTTTTTCCATGGCATCGAAAATCTGTTGCGCATGATCGACTCTCCAACCCAAAACCGTTCGTCAGCCCGAAGCGTATGTGATGAAAGAGTTCTGGAAACCACTTTGACAATCATTCTCGTTAACATTAAGATCCGTCTCAATTGAGTCACAACCAGCGACGGTCCTCACTTATGTATGTATGCCTCTGCACTGGCGTCACCGACGGACAAATCCGCGAAGCGATCTATGAAGGTTGCTGCAGCTATCGCGAAGTCCGCCAGGCCACCGGCGTAGCCAGCCAATGCGGTAAATGCGCCTGCCTCGCCAAGGAAGTGGTGCGTGAAACCCTCGCCAAAGTGCAGACCGCCCAGGCCTCGATCCCTTATCCGGTAGAATTTACTGCCGCATAAATCTAGCTTTTTGAAGAACCGGACTCAATGTCCGGTTTTTTTATGCCTGTAAATCAAATGCTTAGCTGCCAGACGCAGAACACAAACATTCTTATTCCGATTAATTTTCATTTATTATTCAAATACTTAGGTTTGACAGTGGTAATTGCGCGGCTCAAACTCTGCCTTATACACAGCTATTACAGGGCAGGCCGTTACCATGAAAGGCGACATTACAGTCATCCAGCATCTCAACAAGATCCTCGCCAATGAGCTGGTCGCGATCAATCAATACTTCCTGCATGCGCGCATGTACGAAGATTGGGGCCTGAACAAGCTGGGCAAGCACGAGTACCACGAATCCATCGACGAGATGAAACATGCGGACAAGCTGATCAAGCGCATCCTGTTCCTCGAGGGCCTGCCAAACGTCCAGGACCTGGGCAAGCTGCACATCGGTGAACATACCCGCGAGATGCTTGAGTGCGACCTGCGTATCGAACGCACTGGCCACGCCGACCTCAAAGCCGCCATCGCCCACTGCGAAAGCGTCGGTGACTTCGGCAGCCGCGAACTGCTCGAAGATATTCTCGAATCCGAAGAAGAACATATCGACTGGCTGGAAACCCAACTGGGCCTGATCGACAAAGTGGGACTTGAGAACTACCTGCAATCGCAGATGGGCGAAGAATAAGCGCCCTGCAAGCAAGCCACTAAAAAGCCCCGCCCTCTTTCGAGGTGCGGGGCTTTTTGTTGCCTGGATTCCAGGCCTACCCAGATCCATTGTGGGAGCGAGCTTGCTCGCGATGAAGGAGTGTCAGTCGACTTGATGCGACTGGAACACCGCTATCGCGAGCAAGCTCGCCCTCAAAGGGGCTGGGGGCAGATCAAGCTTCGGACTTGTTCGCCGCTGCTGCTTCTACAGCTGCCTTGATCGTGGTCTGCAGAGAACCATCCGCCGCCATCTCGGTCATGATGTCGCTACCACCGATCAGCTCACCACCTACCCACAGCTGTGGAAAGGTTGGCCAGTTGGCGTACTTTGGCAGGTTGGCGCGGATTTCCGGGTTCTGCAGGATGTCCACGTAGGCGAACTTCTCGCCACACGCCATCACCGCCTGAGCAGCCTTGGCCGAGAAACCGCATTGCGGGGCGTTCGGCGAGCCTTTCATGTAAAGCAGGATGGTGTTGTTGGCAATCTGGTCTTTGATCGTTTCGATGATATCCACGGAGCACCTCGGCTTGAACTTTGCGACTACAGATGTCGACACGGTGGCGCATTGTAACGGAAAGCCGAGCACCCTGCTCGGTCCGCCCCAGGGACAATTTTACGCAGCTGCGACTTTCACCGGAACCCCGTTGAGCGCCGCATTCCCGGACAGCTCATCAAGCTGACAGTCATCCGTCAGGTCGTTGGCACTGGAACCGGGTTGCCCGCTGGCGATGCTCATCTGTACACCCGGGCGGGCGTGGCCCCAGCCGTGTGGCAGGCTGACCACGCCTTTCATCATGTCCTGGCTGCCCTGCACTTCCACTTCAATCGTGCCTACGCGAGAACTGACCTTCACCCGCTGCCCATCGACAAGGCCTCGGCTGGCGAGATCATCCGGATGCATCAGCAACTGGTGGCGCGGCTTGCCTTTAACCAGCCGATGAAAATTATGCATCCAGGAATTGTTGCTGCGTACATGACGACGGCCAATCATCAATAGCTCGTCGGATGTCGGCGCTGGCAACGCAGCAAAACGCGCCAGGTCGGCGAGGATTACCGCAGGCGCCGCCTGTACCCGGCCATTTTCGGTTTTCAACCGGGGCGCCAGGTTGGGCTTGAGCGCACCAAGATCGATGCCATGGGGATGATCAAACAGCGTCGCCAGGGACAACTTGTGCGGCGACGCATCCCCATAAGCCCCCGTCCGCAGACCAAAATCGATCATCTGTGCTGGCGGCATGGTCGGCTTGAGTTCCTTGCCAGTCCGGGCAGCAAAGGCTTTTGCCAGGCCAACGAAGATCTCCCAGTCGTGCAATGCACCTTCGGGCTTGGGCAGGATCGCTCGGTTGAAACGACTGACGTTGCGCACCGCGAACAGATTGAAGGTGGTGTCGTAATGATCGTTTTCCAACGCTGAAGTCGATGGCAGGATCAAGTCGGCGTAGCGCGTGGTCTCGTTGATGTACAGGTCGACACTGACCATGAACTCAAGCCCATCCAACGCCTGTTCGAGCTGTCGCCCGTTGGGCGTGGACAAAACCGGATTGCCGGCCACGGTCACCAGCGCGCGGATCTGTCCTTCGCCTTCGGTGAGCATTTCTTCGGCAAGGGTCGATACGGGCAACTCGCCGGCATATTCGGGACGCCCGGACACCCGGCTTTGCCAACGATTGAAATGGCCGCCCGAGGTGGTAGCCACCAGGTCGACCGCCGGCTCGGTGCACAGCGCGCCCCCCACCCGATCGAGGTTGCCGGTGATCAGGTTGATCAGTTGGATCAGCCAATGGCACAGCGTGCCGAAAGCCTGGGTTGAAACCCCCATCCGCCCGTAACACACGGCCGACGGCGCGGCGGCGAAATCGCGGGCCAATTGACGAATCTGCGCGGCCGGAATGGCACAGAGAGGGCTCATCGCTTCGGCGGTAAAAGTTGCAACTGCCTGGCGCACTTCATCGAGGCCATCCACCGGTAAATGGCTGTCGCGAGTCAGGCCTTCGCTGAATAACGTGTTGAGCAAGCCAAACAGCAGCGCGGCGTCGCCACCAGGACGTACGAAGATGTGCTGGTTGGCGATGGCTGCCGTCTCGCTGCGCCGAGGATCCACCACCACGACCTGGCCGCCACGGGCCTGGATCGCCTTCAGACGCTTCTCCACGTCCGGCACGGTCATGATGCTGCCATTGGAGGCCAGCGGATTGCCGCCCAGAATCAACATGAAGTCGGTGTGGTCAATATCCGGGATGGGCAGGAGCAAACCATGCCCGTACATCAGATGGCTGGTCAGGTGATGAGGCAGCTGATCCACGGACGTTGCCGAAAAGCGACTGCGGGTCTTCAGCAAGCCCAGGAAATAGTTGCTGTGGGTCATCAGCCCATAATTGTGCACGCTGGGGTTGCCCTGGTAGACCGCCACCGCGTTCTGGCCGTGGCGCTCTTGAATGCTCGCGAGACGCTCAGCCACCAGTGCGAAGGCTTCGTCCCAGGCAATCGGCTGCCACTCGCCGCCGACCCGCCGCATCGGCTGGCGCAACCGGTCCGGATCGTTCTGAATGTCCTGCAGGGCCACTGCCTTGGGGCAAATGTGGCCACGGCTGAAACTGTCCAGCAGATCGCCCTTGATCGAAGTGATCGCCAGGCCCTGGCCTTCGGTTTCAGTGGTTTCGATGGTCAGGCCGCAGATGGCCTCGCACAGGTGGCACGCACGGTGGTGAAGAGTCTTGGTCATGGCCAGTCTCTGTTTTATTCGTGGCGGGCACTTTCGGCCGCGGGAATAAAACTATGGCGCCTGAACTTGCGCAGCGCCAGCTACGTTCGTCCCGTGAATCGCCGGGCATCAGGCCCGCCGATAAAGTGGGATCAGGGATGCTCGGGAGGAGGCGCCAGCAGCTGGATTTCCTCGATGGTTTCCACTTGCTCCTGGGCAATGGGCACCCCGGTCAACTCGCCAATCAACCGCCAGTGCTCATCGAGCCCACTGCTGATAGTGGCCATGCGATCGATCATGCGCCGGCCGGCGGCCTTGGTCACTTCGTCATCACTGCGCAACAATTCGAATGACATGGACGTCACCGAAGCGGTGAGGTGCGTCAGGGAGCGTGCCGTCAGCCCCAGCAATTCCATCAGTTGTTGCTCTTTCGAATCCATTTCGGGGCTCCTGCATCTCGGGATTCATTTATAACCCAGCCCCCCGCATTAGGAAATATTTCACGTCAGACAACAGACAGGCGCGCCAGACACAGGCCGCCATAATCGGCCGCCCGATCGACCGCGACCCGCCCAGCTTGTTTGCCAAGCGACTCGACGCCAGTGTACAAATGGGCTGCTGCTGTCAGGAAACCGGCCTCGACCATGCCATCGCAACTCTGTGATGGCTTCGCTGAAATCCCTTAAAACCGTGGCCCTATTGGTAAGACGCGACATTTCCTTATAAGATCGCGCCTTTCCCTATTTCGTCGCCCCGTGCGGCTTTTGCCGCAGGTCTCGCCCGTTTTTTCGTAAACAAGGCTTTGAGCATCTGCGGTCAGTTACAAAAAGGTAGTCAATCATGAGCGCAAGGCACTTTCTCTCCCTGATGGATTTCACGCCCGAAGAGTTGCTCGGCGTCATCCGTCGAGGCGTGGAGCTCAAGGACCTGCGTAAGCGCGGCGTACTGTTCGAGCCCTTGAAAAACCGTGTGCTGGGGATGATTTTCGAGAAGTCATCGACTCGCACGCGCATTTCATTTGAAGCCGGCATGATCCAGCTCGGTGGCCAGGCGATCTTCCTCTCGCCCCGCGACACCCAGCTCGGGCGCGGCGAACCCATTGGCGATTGCGCCATCGTCATGTCGAGCATGCTCGACGCCGTGATGATCCGTACCTTTGCCCACAGTACGCTGACCCAGTTCGCCGCCCATTCCCGCGTGCCGGTGATCAATGGCCTGTCCGATGATTTGCATCCTTGCCAATTGCTGGCCGACATGCAGACGTTCCTTGAGCATCGCGGCTCGATCCAAGGCAAGACCGTGGCGTGGATCGGCGACGGCAACAACATGTGCAACAGCTATATAGAAGCGGCGATTCAATTCGACTTCCAGTTGCGCATCGCCTGCCCTGAAGGCTACGAGCCCAATCCGGAATTCGTAGCCAAGGCCGGTGACCGGGTGACCATCCTGCGCGACCCGAAACAGGCCGTCGCCGGTGCACACTTGGTGAGCACCGATGTGTGGACCTCCATGGGCCAGGAAGAAGAAACCGCTAAACGCTTGAAGTTGTTCGCGCCATTCCAGGTCAATCGCGCCCTGCTCGACCTGGCGGACGGCGAGGTGCTGTTCATGCATTGCCTGCCGGCCCACCGTGGCGAAGAGATCAGCCTCGACTTGCTGGACGATCCGCGCTCCGTGGCCTGGGACCAAGCGGAAAACCGTCTCCACGCGCAGAAAGCTTTGCTGGAGTTCCTGGTCGAGCCGGCGTACCACCACGCATGAGCCATTCATTGCTGCTGAACCTGCAAAACCTGGCCTGCGGCTACCAAGACCAGCGGGTCGTACAAAACCTCAACCTGCACCTCAATGCGGGCGACATCGGTTGCTTGCTCGGCTCGTCCGGATGCGGCAAGACCACGACCTTGCGGGCCATCGCCGGGTTCGAGCCGGTACACGAAGGTGAGATCCAGTTGGCCGGGGAAACCATCTCCCGCGCGGGTTTTACCCTGGCACCGGAAAAGCGCCGCATCGGCATGGTGTTCCAGGATTACGCGCTGTTCCCGCATTTGAGCGTCGCCGAGAACCTGGCGTTTGGTATCCGCAAGCACCCTGAAAAGGACCGCGTGGTCGACGAACTGCTGGAACTGGTCAACCTGAAGAACCTGGGTAAACGCTTTCCCCATGAGCTCTCCGGAGGCCAGCAACAACGCGTCGCACTTGCCCGGGCATTGGCGCCCGAACCGCAATTGTTGCTGCTCGACGAGCCTTTCTCCAATCTGGACGGCGAGCTGCGACGCAAGCTCAGCCATGAGGTCCGGGACATTCTCAAGGCCCGGGGCACCAGCGCGATCCTGGTCACCCATGACCAGGAAGAAGCGTTTGCCGTGAGTGATCATGTCGGCGTATTCCGGGAAGGTCGCCTGGAGCAGTGGGACACGCCTTACAACCTCTATCACGAACCGCTTACGGCCTACGTCGCCAGCTTCATTGGCCAGGGCTATTTCATCCGCGGACAGTTGGATAGCCCGGAATCGGTGCAAACCGAATTGGGCGCACTGCGCGGCAACCGGGCCTACACCTGGCCGGTTGGCTGCGCCGTGGATGTCTTGCTGCGCCCTGACGACATCGTCTACGCGCCGGACAGCCCGCTGACGGCGACCATTGTTGGCAAGACGTTCCAGGGCGCTTCAACCTTGTATCGCCTGCAATTGCCGACGGGTGCGCAACTGGAATCGATTTTCCCGAGCCATGCCGACCATCTGATCGGCGCCACTGTGGGTATTCGCGTGGCGGCCGAGCATTTGGTGCTGTTCCAGGCGTCGGGTAGCACGGCGGCGCACTTGCCAGCGACGGAAAGTGGTGTGCGGCGGTTTGGCACTGCCAGCTGATACTTAAAGGAGCGCCGTTGTGGCGAGGGAGCTTGCTCCCGCTGGGCCGCGAAGCGGCCCCATTCTGGCAATTCAGCCCCCCAAAACCCAAACGTCTTCTTCGCAGCCGAGCGGGAGCAAGCTCCCTCGCCACGATTCAACCGAGCGACAACGTCCCGCTGGCCACCAACGTCGCATTGCCGCCAATTTTCACTCGCTCGCCTTCCAACCGGCAAAACAACGCCCCGCCCCTGGCCGAGCATTGATACGCCGTCAGCCCCAGCTTGCTCAGGCGTTTGGACCAGTACGGAATGAGGCTGCAATGGGTCGACCCGGTCACTGGGTCCTCGTTGATGCCAATCGCCGGAGCAAAATAGCGCGAGACAAAATCGTGCTTGCTTCCCGGTGCGGTAACGATCGCGCCCGGCCAAGGCAGTTTCGCCAGGGCTGCCATGTCCGGCTTGCATTCAAGTACCGCTTGTTCCGATTCCAACACCACGAACAATTCATTCGAACTCAGCACATCCACCGCCTCGACGCCCAAGGCATTCTGGACTGCCAGTGACGCGCCCAATTCAACGGGTACGATGGCTGGGAAATCCAGCCACAGGCGATCACCTTCGCGGGTCACGCTCAGGGCACCGGATTTACAGATGAAATCCAATCGCTGCGAAGCTTCATGATAAATTTCGAACAATACATAAGCGCTGGCCAGCGTGGCATGGCCACACAAAGGGACCTCGGTGGTGGGGGTAAACCAACGGATGTGCCATTGCTGATTCTCTCGCACCAGGAACGCGGTCTCAGCCAGGTTGTGTTCAGCGGCTATTTTCTGCATCAAGTCATCGGCGAGCCAGGCATCGAGCCGATAGACCATCGCCGGGTTGCCGCCGAAAGGCCGGTCACTGAACGCATCGACCTGATGAAACGCAAGCTGCATGGCACTTCTCCTTTTTTATTGATGCGCGAGCATGACCGGCCACGGCAGCGTTTATCCAGTGACAGATCCGTAGAATTTTCGCCCTACAGCGCATAAAAAATCCGACATCCTTTCAGCCTTGAAGACTCACTCCATTGTGTGACGGCCACTCCCGCTCGATGGCGCGGCTGCTACGAACCGTCGTTCAGGCACGCCCAATATCAGCAAACTTCGCCCCGGTATGCTCCGCCAGTACCACAGGCGCCAATTCAACTTCCAGACCACGCCTCCCCGCGCTGACAAACATGTGGGTGAGCGGCTGCGCGGAACTGTCGATAAACGTGCGTAGACGCTTTTTCTGTCCCAACGGACTGATGCCCCCCAGCAAATAACCGGTGGAACGCTGGGCGGCGGACGGATCGGCCATCTCGACTTTTTTCACCCCGGCAGCATGGGCCAGTGCTTTCAGATCCAGGCTTCCCGCCACCGGCACCACGGCCACCAGCAGCTCACCTTTTTCACTGGCCGCCAGCAAGGTCTTGAACACCTGCGCCGGGTCCAGTCCGAGCTTTTCCGCCGCCTCCAAGCCATAAGACGCAGCCTTGGGGTCGTGTTCGTAGCTATGAATGCGATGTTCGGCGCGCACTTTCTTAAGCAGATCCAACGCAGGGGTCATGACCATTCCTTACAGGGAAACGAATGGCAAAATTCTATGCGATCAGCGGGTAAAAGGCTTTGAGCACATTGCGTTCATTATCAAGACGCCCAGCATGCCAAGAATCATTCACATCACGAATAATCCAAATGTGACCAATGGTTCACTTTCGACCTTTGACAGCAGCGTTTCTTGTCTATATTTTTTCGAAACTGAAAGCAGAAACACGTGTCTCAAGAAACACTCCGGGGGCAGGGTGAACATCCGGGCCTTTGGCGAAGAACGCGCAACCAGGCTTTATCGGTAGCGCAAGACAAGAAAAAGAATTGAGGTTTGAATGGCTACTGCTTTAGAACAACCGTCCCTTTCCAGCCAATGCCTGGCCGAATTCCTGGGGACGGCCTTGCTGATTTTTTTCGGCACCGGATGCGTTGCGGCGCTCAAGGTCGCGGGTGCCAGCTTCGGCCTATGGGAGATCAGTATCATCTGGGGCGTTGGTGTCAGCATGGCGATCTACCTCAGCGCAGGCATCTCCGGCGCGCACCTGAACCCCGCCGTCAGCATCGCCCTGAGCCTCTTCACTGACTTCGAAAAACGTAAACTGCCCTTCTATATCATTTGCCAAGTGGCCGGCGCTTTTTGCGGCGCGCTGCTGGTCTATACGCTGTACAGCAATCTGTTCTTCGATTTCGAACAGTCTCGTCATATGGTCCGTGGCACAGAAGCAAGCCTCGAGCTGGCTTCAGTGTTCTCCACCTATCCTCATTCGGCACTGTCCATCGGCCAGGCCTTTCTGGTCGAAATGATCATCACCGCTATCCTGATGGGCGTGATCATGTCCCTCACCGATGACAACAATGGCTTGCCTCGCGGGCCGCTGGCGCCCCTGCTGATCGGCCTGTTGATCGCCGTGATAGGCAGCTCGATGGGGCCCTTGACAGGCTTCGCGATGAACCCGGCGCGAGACTTTGGTCCTAAGCTGATGACTTTCCTTGCAGGGTGGGGTGAAATTTCCCTCACTGGCGGACGCGACATTCCGTATTTCCTGGTGCCGATCTTTGCGCCGATTGTCGGGGCATGCCTGGGCGCCGCCGCGTACCGCGGCTTGATCGCACGCCACTTGCCAAGCCCCATGACTACGGAAAAGGATGCAGGATCCGCCATTGACGGCAAACCCAGAACGTCTTGAAACAAAGGGCGCGCGCCGCTGCCCCTCACAACGCGCGCCATGGCTCCATCCCTTATTTACGTCCCAAGGCAATCGACATGACCGACATTGAGAATAAGAACTACATCATTGCCCTCGATCAGGGCACGACCAGCTCACGGGCGATTATTTTCGACCGTGACGCCAACGTGGTCGGCACCGCCCAACGGGAATTCGTCCAGCACTATCCGCAGCCAGGCTGGGTCGAACATGATCCGATGGAGATCTTTGCCACCCAGAGCGCCGTCATGGTGGAGGCGTTGGCCCAGGCCGGCCTGCATCACGACCAGGTCGCCGCCATCGGCATCACCAACCAGCGCGAAACCACTGTGGTCTGGGATAAGAACACCGGGCGCCCGATCTACAACGCCATCGTCTGGCAATGCCGACGCAGCACCGAGATCTGCCAGCAACTCAAGCGTGACGGCCACGAGCAATACATCAGCGAAGCCACCGGCCTGGTCACCGATCCGTATTTCTCCGGCACCAAGCTCAAATGGATCCTCGACCACGTCGAGGGCAGCCGTGAGCGCGCGCGCAACGGCGAACTGCTGTTTGGCACAGTGGATAGCTGGCTGATCTGGAAATTCACTGGCGGCAAGGTCCATGTCACCGACTACACCAACGCCTCGCGCACCATGCTCTTCAACATCCACACGCTGGAGTGGGATGCGAAGATGCTCGACATCCTCAACATCCCTCGGGAGATGCTGCCGCAAGTCAAATCCTCCTCCGAGATCTACGGTCGTACCAAAAGTGGCATCGCCATCGGCGGCATTGCCGGCGACCAGCAGGCCGCCCTCTTCGGCCAGATGTGCGTGGAGCCGGGCCAGGCGAAAAACACCTACGGCACCGGTTGTTTCCTGCTGATGAACACCGGCAGCAAAGCCGTCAAATCCAACCACGGCATGCTCACCACCATCGCCTGCGGCCCTCGCGGCGAAGTGGCGTACGCCTTGGAGGGCGCGGTGTTCAACGGTGGCTCCACCGTGCAATGGCTGCGCGATGAGCTGAAAATCATCAACGATGCCCTCGACACCGAATACTTTGCCAACAAGGTCAAGGACAGCAACGGCGTCTACCTGGTGCCGGCCTTTACCGGCCTGGGCGCACCGTATTGGGACCCCTACGCCCGCGGCGCACTGTTCGGCCTGACCCGAGGCGTGCGAGTCGATCACATCATTCGCGCCACCCTGGAATCCATCGCCTACCAGACCCGCGACTTGCTTGACGCCATGCAGCAAGACGCCGGCGAGCGCCTCAAATCCCTGCGCGTGGACGGCGGCGCGGTGGCCAACAATTTCTTGATGCAGTTCCAGGCCGATATCCTCGGCACCCACGTCGAACGCCCGAAGATGCGCGAAACCACGGCCCTTGGCGCGGCGTACCTGGCCGGCCTGGCATGCGGTTTCTGGGGCAGCCTGGAAGAGTTGCGTGGCAAAGCGGTCATCGAGCGCGAATTCGAACCGCAGCTGGATGAACACGCGAAGGAAAAACTCTACGCGGGCTGGAAAAAAGCCGTCAGCCGCACCCGCGATTGGGAGCCCCACGAAGACGCTGAATAAGGCCCGATAAAATCCTGAAACTGGTCGGGAGGGCATTCCTGCGGCATCATGGGCAAATTTTGTATGGCAGCCCAAAGGAAGCCCCATGAATCTGCCTCCCCGCCAGCAACAAATCCTCGAGCTTGTCCGCGAACGCGGCTATGTCAGCATCGAGGAAATGGCGCAGTTATTTGTCGTTACCCCACAGACCATCCGCCGCGACATCAATCAACTGGCGGAAGTGAACCTGCTGCGCCGCTACCACGGTGGCGCCGCCTATGATTCAAGCGTGGAAAACACCGCCTACGCCATGCGCGCCGATCAGATGCGCGATGAGAAACAACGCATCGCCGAGGCGATCGCTGCACAGATTCCCGACCACGCCTCGTTGTTCATCAACATCGGCACCACCACCGAATCTATCGCCCGGGCGCTGCTCAATCACAACCATCTCAAGGTCATCACCAATAACCTGCACGTGGCGTCGATCCTCAGCGCCAAGGACGACTTCGAAGTCCTGATCGCCGGCGGCAACGTACGACGTGACGGTGGCGTGGTGGGCCAGGCCTCCGTCGATTTCATCAACCAATTCAAGGTCGATTTCGCCCTGGTGGGCATCAGCGGAATCGATGAAGACGGCAGCCTGCTGGACTTCGACTACCAGGAAGTGCGCGTATCCCAAGCCATCATCGCCAACGCCCGGCAAGTTTTGCTGGCGGCGGACTCGAGCAAATTCGGGCGCAACGCCATGGTTCGCCTGGGCCCGATCAGCCTGATCGATTGCCTGGTGACCGACCAGCAACCGGTGCCAGCCCTGGCGCAGTTGCTGAGCCAACACAAGATTCGGTTGGAAGTGGTCTGACTTAATCACTGTGGCGAGGGAGCTTGCTCCCGCTCGGCGGCGCAGCCGTCGCAAAACCAGCCTGATGCGGTCAGCCTGAAGAAAAGCGCCAGCCTGCTTGGGATGGCTTCGCCATCCAGCGGGAGCAAGCTCCCTCGCCACAGCTATTTTTATTCCCCCCGAGCTTTTTTGTTCGAAAATTTTCCTTTCAGCCCCCTTCGATCAGTATTTTCAATCGAATTCGACTGGCTGTGACTGTGCTTATGGGCTAGTATTTTCGCAAATGAACATAAATGTTCGAATTCAAATATTTCGAAAAGAACCCGAGGCCAGCCGATGCCCACTTCCACCTTGCCTACGCCCCCTATCGCCGAGATCTACGACATCGCCGTCATCGGCGGCGGGATCAATGGCGTGGGGATTGCCGCGGACGCTGCCGGTCGCGGTCTTTCGGTGTTCCTTTGCGAAAAGGACGACCTTGCCAGTCATACTTCATCAGCCAGCAGCAAGCTGATTCATGGCGGGCTGCGCTATCTCGAACATTATGAATTCCGCTTGGTGCGCGAGGCATTGGCCGAACGCGAAGTGCTGCTGGCCAAGGCCCCGCACATCGTCAAGCAGATGCGCTTCGTCCTGCCCCATCGCCCGCACCTGCGTCCGGCCTGGATGATTCGCGCCGGCTTGTTTCTCTACGATCACCTGGGCAAGCGTGAACAACTCGCCGGCTCCAAGAGCTTGAAGTTCGGCGCCGACAGCGCGTTGAAAAGCGAGATCACCAAAGGCTTCGAATATTCCGACTGCTGGGTCGATGACGCACGGCTGGTAGTGCTCAACGCCATGGCCGCCCGGGAAAAAGGTGCGCACGTCCACACCCGGACCCGTTGCATCAACGCTCGCCGCAGCAAGGGCTTGTGGCATTTGCACCTGGAACGTGCCGACGGCAGCCTGTTTTCGATCCGCGCCAAGGCACTGGTCAACGCTGCCGGACCTTGGGTGGCCAAATTCATTCGTGATGATCTGAAAATGGAATCGCCCTACGGTATTCGCCTGATCCAGGGCAGCCACCTGATCGTGCCGAAACTCTACGAAGGCGAGCACGCGCACATTCTCCAGAACGAAGACCAGCGCATCGTCTTCACCATTCCCTACTTGAACCAGTTCACCCTGATCGGCACGACTGACCGCGAGTACACGGGCGACCCGGCCAAGGTGGCGATTACCGAAGGCGAAACCGACTACTTGTTGAAAGTGGTCAATGCGCACTTCAAGAAGCAGCTCAGTCGCGACGATATCCTGCACAGCTATTCCGGCGTCCGCCCGCTGTGCAACGACGAGTCCGACAACCCTTCCGCCGTGACCCGGGACTACACCCTCGCACTTTCCGGAAGCGGCGAAGAGGCGCCGTTGCTGTCGGTATTCGGCGGCAAGCTGACGACCTACCGCAAACTGGCCGAATCGGCCATGGCGCAACTGGCCCCTTATTTCACGCAGATGCGTCCAAGCTGGACCGCCGTAGAGGCCCTCCCCGGCGGGGAAAACATGACCACGCCACAGGCGCTGTGCTCGACGATCCGCGACAAGTTCGACTGGCTGCCGACCGACATCGCCCGCCGTTGGGCCACGACCTATGGCAGCCGGACCTGGCGGATGCTCGAAGGCGTACACAGCCTCGCGGACCTGGGCGAACACATCGGCGCCGGCCTCTATACCCGGGAAGTCGATTACTTGTGCAGCGATGAATGGGCCGTCGATGCCCAGGACATACTGTGGCGCCGCAGCAAGCTGGGCTTGTTCACCACTGCGGCGGAGCAGGAGAAGCTCCAGCAGTACCTGGACAAAGTCGAGCACAACCGCCGCAAGATAGAAGCGGCCTGACCGCAACCCGCTAAACCAAAGCCCCTGAAATCCGGCGATCCAGGGGCTTTTTTGCATTCTGGAACACACCGCCAACCTCTGTGGGAGCGAGCTTGCTCGCGATGAGGCCAGCACATTCGACACCTAGGTGACTGCCCTATCGCTATCGCGAGCAAGCTCGCTCCCACAAGGATCAAAAGTGATCTCCGCGCATTCGGTTTTCCGAACAAGACCCACCAGTCAGTTCGGCAAACCGGATAAACAACGGCTCAAAAAGCTGAAACAAAACATTAATTTCTTTTAAAAACAGCTAGATAGGGCCAAGCCACTGGCCTGGCACGAGTCATGCTCTACACTCCTCGAGACGAATGCCTGTTACGCCAACACAACAGGAGCTGCCAGGCATTCGAAGCACTCAGGGCCGGTAAACCGGCCAAATACAAAAAAAACAATGTCGAGGAAACATCGATGCGCATCGTTCCCCATCTCCTGGGCGCAGCCGTTGCTGCCGCTCTGATCAGCACTCCGGTTTTCGCAGCCGAACTGACCGGCACGCTGAAAAAGATCAAAGAGTCCGGCGTCGTTACGCTTGGGCATCGCGACGCTTCCATTCCGTTCTCCTACATCGCAGACGCTTCCGGCAAGCCGGTCGGCTACTCCCATGACATCCAGCTGAAAGTTGTCGAAGCCCTGAAGAAAGAGCTCGACGCACCGGACCTGCAGGTCAAGTACAACCTGGTCACCTCGCAGACTCGTATCCCGCTGGTGCAGAACGGCACCGTGGACCTGGAATGCGGCTCCACCACCAACAACGTCGAGCGCCAGCAGCAAGTCGCGTTCTCCGTTGGCATCTTTGAGATCGGCACCAAGCTGCTGTCCAAGAAGGATTCGAAATACAAGGATTTCGACGACCTCAAAGGCAAGAACGTCGTGACCACCGCCGGTACCACGTCCGAGCGCCTGCTCAAGGCCATGAACGCAGACAAGCAGATGGGCATGAACGTCATCTCCGCCAAGGACCACGGCGAATCCTTCCAGATGCTGGAATCGGGTCGTGCCGTCGCGTTCATGATGGACGACGCCCTGCTGGCCGGCGAAGCCGCCAAGGCCAAGAAGGCCGATGACTGGGCCGTCACCGGTACGCCACAGTCCTACGAAATCTACGGTTGCATGATGCGCAAGGGCGACGAGCCGTTCAAAAAAGCTGTGGATGACGCTATCAAGGCCACCTACGCTTCGGGCGAGATCAACAAGATCTACGAAAAATGGTTCATGCAACCTATCCCGCCAAAAGGCCTGAACCTCAACTTCCCGATGAGCGAAGAACTGAAGAACCTGATCGCCAACCCGACCGACAAAGCGGCTGACGAAAAGAAATCCTGATTTCTGACTAACCTTATCTCCTGGAGGGGCCCCGCCCTTTCAGGGGATGGTCACTCCCTGCTAGCAAATCTGGAAACACTCGAACCGGTGGCTGTCGAGCCGATTGCGTGTGCCTGGCCTCCAAGCCGGGCGGGAACGGAGCTTCCCCAGGCAGGCATTTGTACATCGAACGATCTGAGGGGAGACCCTAATGAATTACAACTGGGACTGGGGCGTGTTCTTCAAGTCCACCGGCGTCGGCAGCGAGATTTATCTCGACTGGTACGTGGCCGGCCTGGGCTGGACCATCGCCATCGCCGTCGTCGCCTGGATCATTGCCCTGCTGCTGGGTTCGATCCTGGGTGTGATGCGCACCGTGCCGAACCGGCTGGTGTCGGGCATCGCGACTTGCTACGTGGAGCTTTTTCGTAACGTGCCGCTGCTGGTTCAGCTGTTCATCTGGTACTTCCTGGTGCCGGACCTGCTGCCCGCCGACATGCAGGAGTGGTACAAGCAGGACCTCAACCCGACCACCTCGGCCTACCTGAGCGTTGTCGTGTGCCTGGGCCTGTTCACCGCCGCACGGGTCTGCGAACAGGTGCGCACCGGTATCCAGGCGCTGCCGCGCGGCCAGGAATCCGCCGCCCGCGCCATGGGTTTCAAGCTGCCGCAGATCTACTGGAACGTGCTGTTGCCCCAGGCCTACCGGATCATCATCCCGCCGCTTACCTCGGAGTTTCTCAACGTCTTCAAGAACTCTTCCGTGGCGTCGTTGATCGGCCTGATGGAGCTGCTCGCGCAGACCAAGCAAACCGCTGAATTCTCGGCCAACCTGTTCGAAGCCTTTACCCTGGCGACGCTGATCTATTTCACCCTGAACATGAGCCTGATGTTGCTCATGCGCCTGGTCGAGAAGAAAGTCGCGGTGCCCGGCCTGATCTCCGTGGGGGGTAAATAATGGAATTCGATTTCACAGGCGTCATCCCGGCCATTCCCGGCTTGTGGAACGGCATGGTGATGACCCTCAAGCTGATGGCCATGGGCGTCGTCGGCGGGATCATCCTCGGGACGATCCTGGCGCTGATGCGCCTGTCCCACAACAAGCTGGTCTCCAATATCGCCGGCGCCTACGTCAACTACTTCCGCTCGATCCCATTGCTGCTGGTCATCACCTGGTTCTACCTGGCGGTGCCGTTCGTGCTGCGCTGGATCACCGGCGAGGACACGCCTATCGGCGCGTTCGGCTCCTGCGTCGTGGCGTTCATGATGTTCGAGGCTGCGTACTTCTGCGAAATCGTCCGGGCCGGCGTGCAGTCGATCCCCAAGGGCCAGATGGGCGCGGCACAGGCACTGGGCATGAATTATGGCCAGGTCATGCGCCTGATCATCCTGCCCCAGGCGTTTCGCAAGATGACCCCGCTGTTGCTGCAACAAAGCATCATCCTGTTTCAGGACACCTCGCTGGTCTACACGGTCGGCCTGGTGGACTTCCTCAATGCTTCGCGGGCCAATGGCGACATCATCGGCCGCTCCAATGAGTTCCTGATCATCGCAGGTCTCGTGTACTTCACAATCAGCTTTGCCGCCTCGCTGCTGGTCAAGCGTCTGCAAAAAAGGTTCGCCGTATGATCTCTATCAAGAACATCAACAAGTGGTATGGGGACTTCCAGGTACTGACCAATTGCAGCACCGAGGTCAGCAAGGGCGAGGTTGTGGTGGTGTGCGGTCCTTCAGGTTCGGGCAAGTCCACGCTGATCAAATGCGTGAATGCCCTGGAGCCGTTCCAGAAAGGCGACATCGTGGTCGATGGCACGTCCATCGCCGACCCGAAGACCAACCTGCCGAAACTGCGTTCACGCGTGGGCATGGTGTTCCAGCATTTCGAACTGTTCCCGCACCTGACCATCACCGAGAACCTGACCATCGCGCAGATCAAGGTACTGGGCCGCAGCAAGGAAGAAGCCACCAAGAAAGGCCTGCAACTGCTTGAGCGCGTCGGCCTCTCGGCCCATGCCCACAAGCACCCGGGCCAGCTCTCCGGCGGCCAGCAACAGCGCGTGGCGATTGCCCGTGCGTTGGCAATGGACCCGGTGGTGATGCTGTTCGACGAACCGACCTCGGCCCTTGACCCGGAAATGGTCAACGAAGTGCTCGACGTGATGGTGCAACTGGCCCACGAAGGCATGACCATGATGTGCGTGACCCATGAAATGGGCTTCGCCCGCAAAGTGGCGAACCGGGTGATCTTCATGGACCAGGGTCAGATCATCGAAGACTGCCCGAAAGAAGAGTTCTTCGGCGACATCAGCGCCCGCTCCGAACGCGCGCAGCATTTCCTCGAGAAAATCCTGCAGCACTAAACAACACGCAATTCCCTGTGGGAGCGAGCTTGCTCGCGATAGCGGACTGTCAGTCAACATCATTGTCGACGGGTCAGCAGTCATCGCGAGCAAGCTCGCTCCCACAGGGTCCAGTGTTGGCTTGTCGATTTGTGTTGTGGTTGACCCAAGGCTTCTGTGATGAAATGCGACCCCACCCTTTATCGCGCCGCGCCGCCATCACTCGCCGTGAAACCCCGTCTGATCCGCCATCTGTTCCTGCCGCCGTTGATCATCGCCCTGATGATCGGCCTGGGCTACCTCGGCTTCTGGATCAGCGAGCACTACGGCATTCGCGGCTTGGCCGAGAATGGCGAGCGCCAGTTGGAGCTGCACGCCCGTGCGGTCGAGAGCGAGATCAGCAAGTACACCTACCTGCCCAGCCTGCTGGAACTTGAATCCAGCGTCGCGCAATTGCTCGACGACCCGACGCCCGAGCACCGCAAGACCGTCAACGAATACCTCGAAGGCCTGAACCGGCGCAGCCGCAGCCGGGCCATCTACGTCATGGACACCACCGGCCGGGTCATGGCCACCAGTAACTGGCGCGATGTCGACAGTTACCTGGGTGAAGACCTATCATTTCGTGCGTACTTTCAGAACGCCGTGCGCGGCCAGCCGGGACGCTTCTATGGCATCGGCAGTACCAACGGCGAACCCGGTTATTACCTCGCCCACGGCCTGGAAGAACAAGGCAAGATCATCGGCGTGGCCGTGGTCAAGGTCCGCCTCGAAGCCATGGAAGAACGCTGGCAGCGGGCCCGCCTGGAAGCCTTCGTCAGCGACGAAAACGGCATCATTATCTTGTCCAGCGACCCGGCGCGACGGCTCAAGTCGGTACGCCCACTGAGCGACGAAACCAAGGAACGCCTGGCTCGCAGCCTGCAATATTACTGGTTCCCGCTGAACGAGCTGATTCCCCTGGCACGGGAACACCTCACCGAAGGCATGGAGAAACTGACCTTCCCGGCCAACACCGAGATCAAAGCCGACCAGCAGGCCACCAGCTATCTCTCGCAGACCCGGCCGTTGAGCGACACACCGTGGAATTTCACCCTGCTGACCCCACTTGACGACCTGCGCCGCCAAGCGATCAACCAAGGCATTCTGGTGGCCGTGGCCTTTGCCCTGGTGGCCTTCCTTTTGATTGCCTGGAACGAGCGGCGCAAAGTCATCGCCACCCGCCTCGCCGCCCGCGAAGCGCTGCAAGAGGCCAACAACCAGCTCGAACGTCGGATTACCGAACGCACCACCGACCTGCGGGCCAGCAACGAACGGCTCAAGGGCCAGATCCGTGAACGGCGGCAGGCTGAGGAAACCTTACGCCACGCGCAGGACGAACTGGTACAGGCCGGTAAATTGGCAGCCATCGGCCAGATGTCCACCAGCATCGCCCATGAACTCAACCAGCCGTTGGCCGCCCTGCGTACTCTGTCAGGCAATACCGTGCGCTTCCTGGAACGCGGCCAGTTGGACGTTGCCAGCGCCAACCTCAAGACCATCAACGAATTGATCGACCGCATGGGCCGCATCACCGCCAGCCTGCGCGCCTTTGCCCGGCGCGGCGATGACAAGGGCCGCGCGAGCCTGGGCAAGGCCGTCGAAGCCGCGCTGCAACTGCTGGGCGGACGCCTGGAAAACCGGGCCATCCAGCTAAATTCCGGTTTCGATGACGTCCAGGTGCAGATCGACCAGACGCGCCTGGAACAGATCCTGGTGAACCTGATCGGCAACGCCCTGGACGCCATGCAAGCCCAGCCCGAGCCGACACTATGGCTCGAAGGCAAGGCCAGCGATGGCAAATATCGTTTGCGGGTGCGGGACAATGGCCATGGCATCGATCCGGAAGCCCGCAAGCATCTTTTCGAACCCTTCTTCACCACCAAACCCGGCGAGCAAGGCCTGGGTCTGGGCCTGACGCTTTCGGCGAGCCTGTGCGCCGCCGCTGGCGGACACCTGGGCGTCGAGCATCCGGATGGCGGGGGAACCACGTTCATCCTCAGTTTGCCGTTGGTAAGCCTTTCACCTGCCGAGCCGCTATGAACAATGACCTGAGCGTATTGATCGTCGAGGACGATCCCCATGTCCTGCTGGGCTGCCAGCAGGCCTTGAGCCTGGAAGACATTCCATGCATCGGCGTGGGCAGCGCCGAAGAGGCGCTGGAACAAGTCGGCGATGATTTCGCCGGTATCGTCATCAGCGATATCCGCCTGCCGGGCATCGATGGCCTGGAATTGCTGACCCGCCTCAAGGCGCGGGACAGCCGCCTGCCGGTGGTGCTGATCACCGGCCACGGCGACATTTCCATGGCCGTCGACGCCATGCAGAAAGGCGCCTATGACTTCATGGAGAAACCGTTCTCTCCCGAACGCCTGGTGGACGTCGCCCGCCGAGCCCTCGAACAGCGCGGCCTGGCGCGGGAAGTTTCATCGTTGCGCAGGCAGTTGGCCGAACGCGATTCCCTCGAAGGCCGGATCATCGGTCGCTCGCCGGCCATGCAACATCTGCGAGCGTTGATTGCCAATGTCGCGGACACCTCGGCCAATGTGCTGATCGAAGGCGAGACCGGCACCGGCAAGGAACTGGTCGCTCGCTGCCTGCATGACTTCAGCCGGCGCCACGACAAGCAGTTCGTCGCGCTGAACTGCGGCGGCCTGCCGGAAAACCTGTTCGAAAGCGAGATCTTCGGCCACGAGGCCAATGCCTTCACAGGCGCCGGCAAACGCCGGATCGGCAAGATCGAACACGCCGACGGCGGCACGCTGTTCCTCGACGAAGTGGAAAGCATGCCCCTGCCCCTGCAGATCAAGCTATTGCGCGTACTGCAGGAACGCACCCTCGAACGCCTGGGTTCGAACCAGAGCGTGGCCGTGGATTGCCGCGTTATCGCCGCTACCAAGTCCGACCTCGACGAAATGGGCCGGACCGGACAGTTTCGCAGCGACCTGTATTACCGTCTCAACGTCGTGACCCTGGAACTGCCGCCCCTGCGCGAGCGGCGCGAGGACATCCTGCAGTTGTTCGAACACTTCCTGCGCCAATCATCCCTGCGCTTCGACCGTACCGTGCCGGAGCTGGACAACCAGACCCTGTCGAACCTGATGAGCCACGATTGGCCGGGCAACGTGCGCGAACTGCGCAACGTCGCCGAAC
The DNA here is from genome assembly GCF_013608025.1 of Pseudomonas brassicacearum subsp. neoaurantiaca. Classification (GTDB taxonomy): domain Bacteria; phylum Pseudomonadota; class Gammaproteobacteria; order Pseudomonadales; family Pseudomonadaceae; genus Aquipseudomonas. The sequence goes on from NZ_VDLV01000020.1 coordinate 196,564, forward strand.
GCTACGCCCTCGGCCTGCCGGCGTTCAAGCGCTCCGGTGCCAGCGCCGGCAGCCAGGGCCTGGCCTTCGCCGAAGCGGTGGAAGCCTTCGAACGCAACCTGCTGGTGGACGCGTTGCAACGCAGCGGTGGCAACCTGACCCAGGCCAGCCAGGAACTGGGCATGGCCAAGACCACGCTGTTCGACAAAGTCAAAAAATATGGCCTGAGCCACTGACCTGGAATGTGAACCTGTGGATTTGATTTTCAAAGCGGCGCTGGGTGCAGCCGTGGTGCTGATCTTGGCGATGCTCGCCAAGACCAGGAATTATTACATCGCCGGGCTGGTACCGCTGTTTCCCACCTTCGCGCTGATTGCCCATTACATCGTCGGCAAGGGCCGTTCGGTGGACGACCTGAAAACCACGATCGTGTTCGGCATGTGGTCGATCATTCCGTACTTCGTCTATCTCGCGACGCTGTACGTGATGGTCGACCGGATGCGCCTCGAAGCCTCATTGGCCGTCGCTGCCGTGGCCTGGTTGATGGCCGCGACGGTGCTGGTCAGCGTCTGGGTGAGAGTCCACGGCTGAGTCTGCGGCGACGCACATCCCCGTAGGAGCTGCCGAAGGCTCGGGCCGCGTTCGGACGATCTTTTGATCTTGATCTTTCGGTCGTGAATCAATTGCCAAGGGAAAGATCGCAGCCTCGCTTCGCTCGACAGCTCCTACGGGTAGTGCAGACCGTCAGGTCGTGCAGGTCGTGCAGGATCAGTAGCCGACAGTAAACCGCGTCCGCGAAAACTGCGGCGTTTCGACTTCATCGATCATCGCAATGGCGTAGTCCGCAAAGCTGATCCAACTGCGCCCGGCCTGATCGAACAACAGGTGGTCCTTGCCGACACGGAACTGGCCGGTGCGCTCGGTTTCGACGAACTCCGCCGACGGCGAGAGAAAGGTCCAATCAAGGTCCTGTTCGTTGCGCAGCACATCCAGGAACAAGGCACCGGCCGTGGCTTCGGCCAGGTATTCCTCAGGGAAGCCATCGCTGTCGATGACACGGCTGTTATCCGGCAACAGCAACGAGCCGGCCCCGCCGACCACCAGCAAACGCTTGACCCCGGCGGCCTTCAGCGGGGCGAGGATCTTGTCAGCCGGCACGGTGGCAAAATGCGCGGCGCTGATGACCAGGTCATGGTCGGCGACAGCGGCGGTCAATGCCTCGCTGTCCAGCACGTCCAATTGCTTGCTGACCACCCCGGCCCGTTCGCCGATTTTCGCGGTATTGCGGGCAATGGCCGTCACGCTGTGACCACGGCGCAGGGCTTCTTCCAACAGTTGGCTGCCAGCCCGGCCGGTGGCGCCGATGATTGCAATTTTGCTCATGGTGTTCTCCAGTGATTAGCGAAGTTGAAATACATGCTTTTGTGGCGAGGGAGCTTGCTCCCGCTCGCCTGCGGGTAGGAGCTGCCGAGTGCAACGAGGCTGCGATCTTTCCCCAGGCGCTTGAATCACAAGCCAAGATCAAAGGATCGTCCGAACGCGGCCCGAGCCTTCGCCAGCTCCTACAGAGCCCAGCGGGAGCAAGCTCCCTCGCCACAAAAGCGTTCAGATCAAAGTTCGGGTTTCACCACTTCATCTCGCCCTTCGCCACCTTGGCACTCAGCTCCAAGGAGCTCTCTTCACCCAGGTCCGGATAGCGTAGTTTCATGGCGGCGATCAGCGCGGCGGAATCCTTGGCCTTGGCGGTTTCTTCGTCGAAGGCCTTGATGTAACCGGCGGTAAAGCGCACAGGTGCCAGGGAACGAGCGCTTTGGCCCAAGTAATGGCCGGGAATTACCGTGGCCGGTTGCAATTTTTCGATGCCCGCCAGCGTCGCCAACCAATCCTTGTGGGACTGCGCTGTCTGGGTGTCAGCCATCCACACATGAATGTTCTCGGCCACCACCACGCCGCCGACCACGGTCTTGATCGATGGAATCCACACGAAACTGCGGTCTGGCTGCGGACCATCAAGGCCGATGATCTGCAAGCGCTTGCCTTCCAACGTCAGGCTGTCGCCCTTGAGCACTTGGGGCACGAAGGTCTTGGACGGCGCATCGCTCTTCAGGATCGGCCCCCAATATTTCAACTTGCCGTCGGCGGTTGCCTTGATGTGCTCCACGGTCGGCGCGGAAGCAAGGACGTTGGCTTCAGGGAACGCGGCCACCAGGGTTTCCAGGCCGAAATAGTAATCGGGGTCGCCGTGGCTGATGTAGATAGTGGTCAACCGCTTGCCACTGGCGCGGATTTTTTCGACGACTTGTTCGGCTTGGGATTGGCCGAACTGCGCGTCGACAAGGATCGCCTCTTTTTCACCGCTGACCAATACCGAAGTCACCGGGAAGACTGCCGCCGCGCCGGGGTTATAGACATCCAGCGTCAAGTCGGCGGCCCAGGCCTGGGCCGTGAAGGCCAGCGCCACGGTCGCCAGCAACAAACGTTTGATGGGGGTGAAACCGGTCATGAGGTGCTCCGTTGTGCAAAGGCCCGCAAGGGAATGAACGGAGCTTAGTTGCCAAACTCATTACAAAAAATGCGATGCTGGAACATAGTTTGTTTCTGAAATCGGGCAGATCATGGATCGTCTACAAGCAATGCGGGTGTTCGTCACGGTGGTGGACTTGGGCAGCCAATCGGCGGCGGCCGAGCACTTGGACCTGTCGCGGCCGGTGGTGTCGCGCTACCTGGCGGAGCTGGAAGATTGGGTGGGTGCCCGATTGATGCACCGCACCACGCGCAAACTGAGCCTGACGGCCGCCGGCACGGAGGTCCTGCCGCGTTGCCGACAGATGCTGGAACTGTCCGGCGACATGCAAGCGGCCGTCGGCACCCCGGACGACGCGCCACGAGGCATGTTGCGCATCAGTGCCAGCACCTCATTCGGCCAGGCCCAACTGGCGAGCGCCATGGCCGAATACGTCCAGCGCTACCCCGGCGTAAGCGTTGACCTGCAAATGCTCGACCGCACCGTCAACCTGGTGGACGAACGCATCGACCTGGCGATCCGCATGAGCAACGACCTCGACCCGAACCTGATCGCCCGGCGCCTCACGGTTTGCCGCTCGGTGATCTGCGCCTCGCCGCGCTATCTACGTGAGCACTCGACACCGCTGCGCGTGGAAGACCTGAGCCGGCACAACTGCCTGACCCATTCCTACGTCGGAAAGAGCCTGTGGCATTTCGAGCAGGATGGCGAACAGGTGTCGGTGCCGGTGCAAGGCAACATCAGCGCCAACGAAGCCAGCACCTTGCTCCAGGCCACGATAGCCGGCGCGGGCGTGACAATGCTGCCCAGCTACCAGGCCGGTCCGCATATCCAGAACGGCGAACTGGTACGCCTGCTGGCCCACGCCGAACCGCGCCGGATGAACATGTACGCGGTGTACGCGTCACGCAAGCACATGCCCTCGGCGCTGCGCAGCCTGCTGGATTTTCTGGTGCTCAGGTTTCCCGAGACGCCGGAGTGGGATATTGGGTTGTAAACCCCGTCCCCTGTGGGAGCGAGCTTGCTCGCGATAGCGCCGGATCAGTTGGCCTCCATGTGTCTGACACACCGCCATCGCGAGCAAGCTCGCTCCCACAGGGATCTCTGTACAGCCTGGAGCCCGGGCCGGGATTTCACCATTAGCCCGCCCCAAGGCATACTTGCCACCCTTCGTCGTCCAGAACCCAAAGCCGCCCCATGCGTATCCACGTCAGCTTCATCGACCGCGTCGGCATCACCCAGGAAGTCCTGGCCTTGCTCGGTGGGCGCAATCTCAATCTGGATGCGGTGGAGATGGTGCCGCCCAACGTCTACATCGACGCCCCGACTCTCAGCCCGCAGGTGCTCGATGAGTTGCGCGAAGCGCTGTTCAACGTTCGCGGCGTAGAGTCGGTCACCGTGGTGGACATCCTGCCGGGCCAGCGGCGGCACTTGCAGCTCGATGCCTTGCTCGCAGCGATGACCGACCCGGTGCTGGCCCTCGACAGCGCCGGCAAGGTGCTGCTGGCCAACCCGGCGCTGATTGCGCTGTACGGGCGCGAACCGGCCGGGCAAAGCGTGGCCGAGCTGTTCGGCGACGCCGCGCTGTTGGACGCCCTGCTGGAAAACGGCTTTCGCTTGCCGCTGCGGGAGATCACCCTCAACGGCCAGACCTTGTTGTTGGACGCCACGCCGATTACGGATGCCGGTGCGCTGTTGACGCTTTACCAGCCGAACCGCATCGGTGAGCGTCTGTCAGCGCTGCATCACGATCACGCCGAAGGCTTTGACGCATTGCTGGGCGAATCCCCGGCGATCCGCACCCTCAAGGCCCGGGCGCAGCGGGTCGCGGCGCTGGACGCACCGTTGCTGATCCAAGGCGAAACCGGCACCGGCAAGGAACTGGTGGCCCGGGCTTGCCACGCCATCAGCGCCCGTCACGGCGCACCGTTTCTAGCCTTGAACTGCGCGGCATTGCCGGAAAACCTGGCCGAAAGCGAACTGTTCGGCTACGCCCCCGGCGCCTTCACCGGAGCCCAACGCGGTGGCAAGCCGGGGCTGATGGAGTTGGCGAACCAGGGCACGGTGTTCCTCGACGAAATCGGCGAGATGTCACCGTACTTGCAAGCCAAACTCCTGCGCTTCCTGAACGATGGCAGCTTCCGTCGGGTCGGTGGCGATCGGGAGATCAAGGTCAATGTGCGGATTCTCAGCGCCACCCACCGCAACCTGGAGAAAATGGTCAGCGAAGGCTCCTTCCGTGAGGACCTGTTCTATCGCCTGAACGTGCTCAACGTCGAAGTCCCGCCGCTGCGTGAACGTGGCCAGGACATCCTGCTGCTGGCGCGTTATTTCATGCAGCAAGCCTGCGCGCAGATCCAACGCCCGGTCTGCCGCCTCGCCCCCGGCACTTACCCGGCGTTGCTCGGCAACCGCTGGCCGGGCAACGTGCGGCAATTGCAGAACGTGATCTTCCGCGCCGCCGCCATCTGTGAAAGCAGCCTGGTGGACATCGGCGACCTGGACATCGCTGGCACCAGCGTGGCGCGCCAGGGCGATGTGGAGGTCGAAAGCCTGGAACAGGCCGTCGAGAACTTCGAGAAACACCTGCTCGAAAGCCTCTACGCCAACTACCCTTCCACCCGCCAACTCGCCAGCCGCCTGCAGACCTCCCATACGGCGATTGCCCATCGGTTGCGCAAGTATGGGATTTCCGGGAAGCCATAAGCCCAGCGCACCACATTCCCCTGTGGGAGCGAGCTTGCTCGCGATAGCGGTGTGTCAGTCAACCTATGGCTGACTGGACTACCGTCATCGCGAGCAAGCTCGCTCCCACAGGGGTTCAGTGTCGAAAGTCGAGAATCGCATCAAAAACGACCTCCACCTGTACTGAAAGCGCTACAGCGGAACGATATCGCTACACCCCTCTGTAACCTGCACCGGTTAAGGTTTTGATCCCGTAGCGATTTTTTCCAGCCCCAGCGCTGTAGCGATTTCGCTACAGCTTAAAATTCCGAGCATGTTGAAAAACCCGCCATTCCATTGATAAACAAAGACTTTTAAACATTGGCCACGTTCTTGCTAAGGGTATAGCCATTCGGCCGGGCCAAGCCCCGCGCCTTTCTTCGCGTCCACCAGACGAAATCTGGCCCCAGGAGTTTCCATGAGCGAGTTGCGTTTTACTGAAGATCACGAATGGCTGCGCGCCGAAGCCGACGGCACCGTTACCGTAGGCATTACCGCATTTGCGCAGAACGCGTTGGGCGACGTGGTTTTTGTGCAACTGCCTGAATTGCAGTCCTACGAAAAAGGCGCTGAAGCCTCCACCGTGGAGTCCGTCAAGGCTGCCAGCGGCGTGTACATGCCACTGGACGGTGAAGTGCTGGAAGTGAACGACAAACTCGACGGCAGCCCGGAGCTGGTCAACGAGGACCCGATGGGCGAAGGCTGGTTCTTCCGTTTTAAACCGACCGACGCCGACGCAGTGGCTAAGCTGTTGGATCAAGACGCGTACGACCGCCTGATCAAAGCCAACGCCGAAGCCTGAGGAGCGCACCATGACCGTTAATCTCGGCACCGCCAACGAATTCATCGCCCGCCACATCGGCCCGCGTGCCAATGACGAGCAAGCCATGCTCGAGCGCCTGGGCTACGACTCCCTGGAAGCCCTGAGCGCCAGCGTCATCCCTGAAAGCATCAAGGGCACCAGCGTGCTGGACATGGGCGACGGCCAGAGCGAAGCCGATGCACTGGCCTCGATCAAGGCCATCGCCGCCAAGAACCAACTGTTCAAGACCTACATCGGCCAGGGCTACTACAACTGCCACACGCCAGCGCCAATCCTGCGCAACCTGCTGGAAAACCCGGCCTGGTACACCGCCTACACCCCGTACCAGCCTGAAATCTCCCAGGGCCGTCTCGAAGCGCTGCTGAACTTCCAGACCCTGATCAGCGACCTCACCGGCCTGCCGATCGCCAACGCCTCCTTGCTCGACGAAGCCACGGCCGCTGCCGAAGCGATGACCTTCTGCAAGCGCCTGAGCAAGAACAAGGGCAGCAACGCCTTCTTCGCTTCCGTACACAGCCACCCGCAAACCCTCGACGTGCTGCGCACCCGTGCCGAGCCGCTGGGCATCGACGTGGTCGTGGGCGACGAGCGCGAACTGAGCGACGTCAGCAGTTTCTTCGGCGCGCTGCTGCAATACCCGGCCAGCAACGGTGACCTGTTCGACTACCGCGAACTGACCGAACGCTTCCACGCCGCCAACGCCCTGGTAGCCGTCGCTGCTGACCTGCTGGCCCTGACCCTGCTGACCCCACCGGGTGAGTTCGGCGCCGACGTCGCCATCGGCAGCGCCCAACGCTTCGGCGTACCGCTGGGTTTCGGCGGCCCGCACGCGGCTTACTTCTCCACTAAAGATGCGTTCAAGCGCGACATGCCGGGCCGTCTGGTCGGCGTTTCCGTGGACCGTTTCGGCAAGCCGGCCCTGCGCCTGGCGATGCAGACCCGCGAGCAACACATCCGCCGCGAGAAAGCCACCAGCAACATCTGCACCGCTCAAGTACTGCTCGCTAACATCGCCAGCATGTACGCCGTGTACCACGGTCCCAAGGGCCTGGTGCAGATTGCCAACCGCATCCATCACCTGACCGCGATTCTCGCCAAAGGCCTGGGCGCGCTGGGCCTGAGCGTCGAGCAAGAGAGCTTCTTCGACACCCTGACCCTGCACACCGGCGCGCAAACCGCCGCCCTGCACGACAAGGCCCGTGCCCAGCGTATCAACCTGCGTGTAGTGGACGCTGAGCGTGTCGGCCTGTCCCTGGACGAGACCACCAGCCAAGCGGATATCGAAACCCTCTGGGGCCTGTTGGCCGACGGCAAGGCCCTGCCAGACTTCGCTGCACTGGCCGCCAGCGTGCAAAGCCGCATCCCGGCCGAACTGGTGCGCCAATCGGCGATCCTCAGCCACCCGGTGTTCAACCGCTACCACTCCGAAACCGAGCTGATGCGCTACCTGCGCAAGCTCGCCGACAAGGACCTGGCCCTGGATCGCACCATGATCCCGCTGGGTTCCTGCACCATGAAACTCAACGCCGCCAGCGAAATGATCCCGGTGACCTGGGCCGAATTCGGCGCCCTGCACCCGTTCGCCCCGGCCGAACAAAGCGCTGGCTACCAGCAACTGACCGACGAGCTGGAAGCCATGCTCTGCGCCGCCACCGGCTATGACGCGGTGTCGCTGCAACCCAACGCTGGTTCCCAAGGTGAATACGCCGGCCTGCTGGCGATCCGCGCCTATCACCAGAGCCGTGGCGAAGACCGTCGCGACATCTGCCTGATCCCGTCGTCGGCCCACGGCACCAACCCGGCCACCGCAAACATGGCTGGCATGCGCGTGGTCGTGACCGCCTGCGATGCCCGTGGCAACGTCGACATCGAAGACCTGCGCGCCAAGGCCATCGAGCACCGCGAACACCTCGCCGCGCTGATGATCACCTACCCGTCCACCCACGGCGTGTTCGAGGAAGGCATCCGCGAAATCTGCGGCATCATCCATGACAATGGCGGCCAGGTGTACATCGACGGCGCCAACATGAACGCGATGGTCGGCCTCTGCGCCCCGGGCAAGTTCGGCGGCGACGTGTCGCACCTGAACCTGCACAAGACCTTCTGCATTCCCCACGGCGGTGGCGGCCCGGGTGTCGGCCCGATCGGCGTCAAGTCGCACCTGGCGCCATTCCTGCCAGGCCACGCCAACATGGAACGCAAGGAAGGCGCGGTGTGCGCGGCGCCGTTCGGCAGCGCGAGCATCCTGCCGATCACCTGGATGTACATCCGCATGATGGGCGGCGCCGGCCTCAAGCGCGCCTCGCAACTGGCGATCCTCAACGCCAACTACATCGCCCGTCGCCTGGAAGAGCACTACCCGGTGCTCTACTCCGGCAGCAACGGCCTGGTGGCCCACGAATGCATCCTCGACCTGCGTCCACTCAAGGACAGCAGCGGCATCAGCGTCGATGACGTCGCCAAGCGCCTGATCGACTTCGGTTTCCATGCCCCGACCATGTCGTTCCCGGTGGCCGGCACGTTGATGATCGAGCCGACCGAAAGCGAATCCAAGGAAGAACTGGACCGCTTCTGCGACGCGATGATCTGCATCCGCGAAGAAATCCGCGCGGTGGAAAACGGCAGCCTGGACAAGGACGACAACCCGCTGAAGAACGCCCCGCACACCGCGGCGGAACTCGTCGGCGAGTGGACTCATCCCTACAGCCGCGAACAGGCGGTGTACCCGGTGGCGTCGTTGATCGAAGGCAAATACTGGCCGCCGGTTGGCCGGGTCGACAACGTGTTCGGCGACCGCAACCTGGTCTGCGCCTGCCCGTCGATCGAAAGCTACGCTTGAGGTAAGTGGAGGGCAGCCTATCTGCCCTCCGAATCTCCCCTGTGGGAGCGAGCTTGCTCGCGATAGCGGACTGTCAGTTGTCACTTCAGTGGCTGTCACACCGCTATCGCGAGCAAGCTCGCTCCCACAAGGGGCCTGAGTTACATCTCCAAAGTCGATCCCATAAAAAGAAACCGGAGAAACACCATGTCGTTAAGCGTGTTCGACCTGTTCAAGATCGGCATCGGCCCTTCCAGCTCCCACACGGTCGGCCCGATGCGTGCCGCGGCCCGATTTGTCGAAGGGTTGCGTCGTGATGAGCTGCTCAAAACCACTGCCAGCGTCAAAGTCGAGCTGTACGGTTCCCTCGGCGCCACCGGCAAAGGCCACGGCAGTGACAAGGCCGTGCTGCTGGGCCTGGAAGGCGAACATCCCGACACCGTGGACACCGAAACAGTGACCGCCCGGCTCCAGGAGATTCGCAGCAGCGGTCGCCTGAACCTGCTTGGCGAACACACCATCGAATTCAACGAAAAACTGCACCTGGCGATGATCCGCAAACCGTTGGCCTACCACCCCAACGGCATGATCTTTCGCGCCTTCGATGCGGCGGGCCTGCAAGTTCGCAGCCGCGAGTACTACTCGGTGGGCGGCGGCTTTGTCGTCGATGAAGATGCGGCCGGTGCCGACCGTATCGTCGAAGATGCCACGCCGCTGACCTTCCCGTTCAAGAGCGCCAAGGACCTGCTGGCCCATTGCAGCACCTATGGCCTGTCCATCAGCCAGGTAATGCTGACCAACGAAAGCGCCTGGCGCCCCGAAGCCGAAACGCGCGCCGGCCTGCTGAAGATCTGGCAGGTGATGCAGGATTGCGTGGCGGCGGGCTGTCGCAACGAGGGGATCTTGCCGGGCGGGCTGAAGGTCAAGCGGCGAGCCGCCGCGCTGCACCGCCAGTTGTGCAAGAACCCTGAAGCCGCATTGCGCGATCCGCTGTCGGTGCTCGACTGGGTCAACCTGTATGCCTTGGCCGTCAACGAAGAAAACGCCTATGGCGGGCGCGTCGTTACTGCCCCGACCAACGGCGCGGCGGGCATCGTTCCGGCCGTGCTGCATTACTACATGCGCTTCATTCCCGGAGCCAGCGAGGATGGCGTGGTACGGTTCCTGCTGACCGCCGCGGCCATCGGCATCCTGTACAAGGAAAACGCCTCGATCTCCGGCGCCGAGGTCGGCTGCCAGGGCGAGGTCGGCGTGGCCTGTTCCATGGCCGCCGGCGCACTGTGCGAAGTGCTGGGCGGTACCGTGCAGCAGGTGGAAAACGCCGCCGAAATCGGTATGGAACACAACCTCGGCCTGACCTGCGACCCCATCGGCGGCCTCGTCCAGGTGCCCTGCATCGAGCGCAACGCCATGGGCTCGGTGAAGGCCATCAACGCGGTGCGCATGGCCATGCGCGGCGACGGCCATCACTTTGTCTCCCTCGACAAAGTCATCCGCACCATGCGCCAGACCGGCGCCGACATGAAAAGCAAATACAAGGAGACCGCCCGCGGCGGTCTGGCGGTCAACATCATCGAATGCTGATGCGTGCCACTTTCAATTTCCAGGAGCTGATATGTCCACCGAACAACTGTTGAAAACACCGCTGCACGCGCTGCACCTCGAACTCGGCGCCCGCATGGTGCCGTTTGCCGGCTATGACATGCCGGTGCAATACCCGTTGGGCGTGATGAAAGAACACCAGCACACCCGTGATCAGGCCGGCTTGTTCGATGTGTCCCACATGGGCCAGATCCGCCTGACCGGCGCGGGTGCCGCCAAGGCACTGGAAACCCTGGTGCCGGTGGACATCGTCGACCTGCCCGTGGGCATGCAGCGCTACGCCATGTTCACCAATGAGAACGGTGGCATCCTCGACGACTTGATGGTCGCCAACCTGGGCAATGAAGAACTGTTCCTGGTGGTCAACGCCGCCTGCAAGGATCAGGACCTGGCCCACCTGCAAGGGAAAATCGGCGGCCAGTGCAGCATCGAACCGCTGTTCGAAGCCCGTGCCCTGCTCGCCCTGCAAGGCCCGGCCGCCGTCACCGTACTCGCGCGCCTGGCGCCGGACGTGGCGAAAATGACCTTCATGCAATTCCAGCGCGTCACCCTTCTGGGCGTGGACTGCTTTGTCAGCCGTTCGGGCTACACCGGCGAAGACGGTTTCGAGATTTCCGTGCCGGCCGCCGATGCGGAGAAACTCGCCCGCGCCCTGCTCGCCGAGCCAGAAGTGGCCGCCATCGGCCTTGGCGCCCGTGACTCCCTGCGCCTGGAAGCCGGCCTGTGCCTTTATGGCCACGACATGAACACCGAGACCACGCCGATCGAAGCCAGCCTGCTCTGGGCGATCTCCAAGGTCCGCCGCGCCGATGGCGCTCGTGCCGGGGGCTTCCCCGGGGCGGAAACTGTCTTTGCCCAGCAACAGAGCGGCGTAAGCCGCAAACGCGTCGGCCTGCTGCCCCAAGAACGCACACCGGTGCGCGAAGGCGCGGAGATCGTCAACGAAGCCGGCGAGACCATCGGCACCGTTTGCAGCGGCGGTTTCGGGCCGACGCTGGGTGGTCCGTTGGCGATGGGGTATCTGGACAGCGCCTACGTCGCCTTGGATACGCCAGTCTGGGCCATAGTGCGTGGGAAAAAAGTGCCTCTGCTTGTAAGCAAAATGCCATTCGTTCCACAGCGCTACTACCGTGGTTGATTGCTTGTTTCTATAAGTAACGCGGTTGCGTTATACGTGCACTAATGTGTAACGCAACCGCCATAAAAAGGTGCATGTACTGATATTCAACCGGGCTTATAACGCCACGGAACAATCGGACTAGCCTTTTGAATAAGCTTTCCCCGGCGAAACATCTAAAACACCAGCAAGCTGAGTAAATCCGGGCTCTTGAGGGGGGTTGTTTTTTCGTTGGAAGTTGGCGTAGAGTTTGGTCACTGTGTTTGCATGGGTCGCTTGGATCGTGACCTGGGCAGTAGCCTACGAAGTTAGCTACAACCCGTTCGACGTCATCTTACTTTCCTGCAACCCAGCCCCAGTACTCTTTCGCCTGGAAAGAGGCTGTCATTAATTTAGCGTCAAGGAAATAAGAAAATGGCTGATCGTCAGAGCGGTACCGTCAAGTGGTTCAACGACGAAAAAGGTTTTGGTTTCATCACACCTGAAAGCGGTCCGGATCTGTTCGTACACTTCCGCGCCATCCAGGGCAACGGCTTCAAGAGCCTGAAAGAAGGCCAGAAAGTCACTTTCGTTGCTGTGCAAGGCCAGAAAGGCATGCAGGCTGACGAGGTAATTGCCGAAGCCTAAGGCTTTTGCATACTAAAAAGCCCCTGATTGATATCAGGGGCTTTTTTATGGGCGTAAATCCGTAAAATGGCTTCTTTTTCGTTCGAGGCCGTCATGTCGAAACACGTACTCACCCCCCAGGGTGACTTCCCCCCCGCTGGCCTCGGCCGTCGCCTGGCGGCGATGTTTTATGATTTCCTGTTGTGCACGGCGCTGCTGATCGTCACCAGCGGCGCGTACAAAATGATCCAGATGGCGATCATCGGCGAAGAAAAAATGCGTGCCCTCACCGAAGCCGGCGCGCTGGACGGTGACCCGCTGCTGTCCACCGTGTTGCTGTTCGTGCTGTTCGGTTTCTTCGCCAAGTTCTGGACCCACAACGGCCAGACCCTGGGTATGCAGGTGTGGTGCATCCGCGTGCAGAACGCCGATGGCACGGCCATCAGCCTTTGGCAGGCGCTGTTGCGATTCGTGGTGTCGATCGCGTCATTGCTGCTGTTCGGCGCAGGCTTCATCTGGGCGCTGTTCGACAAGCGCAAGCGCGGCTGGCATGACATCTACTCGGATACGCAGTTGGTGCGGATTCCCAAGAAGACCAAATAGGAACACACACAAACCCCGTGGCGAGGGAGCTTGTTCCCGCTCGGCTGCGCAGCAGTCGTAATCCAGCCAATGCTGTGTGACTGAATACCGCGCGGTGTCTCGTTTGGGGCTGCTTCGCAGCCCAGCGGGAGCAAGCTCCCTCGCCACAGAAAGCCCCGCAAGCCTGAAGATATTCTTCAGCTTCAGGCATTCCCCGCCAACTTCATCCGCGCCGCCTGGGTGAAGTCCAGCATGCGCTTGAGGGGGCGAATCGCCTGGGGGATCAGCGCCGGGTCGACGAATATCTCGTTGCTGCCATCCTTCAATGCCTGGAGCGTACGCTCCAGGGTGTTCATCGCCATCCACGGGCAATGCGCGCAACTGCGGCACGCTGCGCCGTTGCCGGCGGTAGGAGCCTCGATAAACACCTTGTCCGGGCATAGCTGCTGCATCTTGTAGAAGATGCCGCGGTCGGTGGCGACGATCAGCGTCTTGTTCGGCAAGCTCTGCGCGGCGGTAATTAGCTGGCTGGTGGAGCCCACGGCGTCGGCCAGTTCAATCACCGAAGTCGGCGACTCCGGGTGCACCAGGATCGCAGCGTCCGGGTACAGCGCCTTCATGTCTTCCAACTGCTTGGACTTGAACTCTTCGTGGACGATGCAAGCGCCGTCCCAGAGCAGCATGTCGGCACCGGTCTTGCGCTGGATATAAGTGCCCAGGTGCTTGTCCGGTCCCCAGATGATCGTCTCGCCGTTATCCATCAGGCTCTCGACGATTTCCAATGCGCAGCTCGACGTCACCACCCAGTCAGCCCGGGCCTTGACCGCCGCCGAAGTGTTGGCATACACCACCACGGTGCGCTCCGGATGCTGGTCGCAGAACGCCGAGAACTCATCCACCGGGCAGCCCAGGTCGAGGGAGCAGGTGGCTTCCAGGGTCGGCATCAGCACGCGTTTTTCGGGGTTGAGGATCTTGGCGGTCTCGCCCATGAACTTGACCCCCGCCACCACCACGGTCTTGGCCGGGTGGGCGTTACCGAAGCGGGCCATTTCCAGGGAATCGGAGACACAACCCCCGGTCTCTTCGGCCAGGGCCTGGATGATCGGGTCACAGTAGAAATGCGCGACCAGCACCGCGTCCTGAGCCTTGAGCTCGGCGGCGATGGCGGCGCGGTACCAGGCCTCTTGTTCGGCCGACAGCGGCTTGGGCTGCTTGGCGTCGAGGTGAGCCTGGACCAGAAGGCGTTCGGAAATTTGCGTCATGTTCGCAAGACCTATGGGCGCGTTTTGCGCGAAAGTCGAGTATACACCCGGCTCCGGACCACTCGGGTACCGCCGGGAAAGTGAGTGTCCATCAGGCACGGGACAGCGTGAAGCCGGCAAGGCTACAGAATATCCCACCGTTGCAAAAGATCATTCTGACCTGTGCCCGGCAACAGGATCGAACGCGATCGCCTGTGGCGAGGGAGCAAGGTCCCTCGCCACAAAAGCCACATCGCGCCAGTGCGCCTCAGCCCCGCCCAAAGCTGACTGAAATGTAATCACTTGCCCGGCCGGCTTATGTCATCTTCTTTCCAAAGCGGCACCGGGCGTTGCCCCACGACCGCAGCGAATCGACTGACGGATTTTCATCGCATGCAAACAAAAACTTCCCGGCGAACCTTCGTTAAAGGCTTGTCCGCCGGCGGCATTCTTGGGGGGCTTGGCCTATGGCGGGCGCCTGTCTGGGCCGTCACCGGCCCCGGCCAGCCCAATGTACTGACCGGCACCGAATTCGATCTGTTCATTGGCGAAAGCCCGGTCAACTTCACCGGCCATCCGCGCACCGCCCAGACGATCAACGGTGGCATCCCTGGCCCGCTGCTGCGCTGGCGCGAAGGCGACACCGTGACCCTGCGGGTGCGCAACCGCCTGCACGACACTACGTCTATCCACTGGCATGGCATCTTGCTGCCGGCCAACATGGACGGCGTGCCAGGGCTGAGCTTCAAGGGCATCGAACCCGGTGGCTTGTACGTCTATCAATTCAAGGTCCGACAAAACGGCACCTACTGGTACCACAGCCACTCCGGTTTCCAGGAGCAGGCCGGCGTCTATGGGCCGCTGGTCATCGACGCCAAGGAGCCCGAACCCTTCCAGTACGAACGGGACTATGTGGTCATGCTCACCGACTGGACCGATGAAAACCCCACCGACATCATTCGCAAGCTCAAGAAACAATCGGACTATTACAACTACAACAAACGCACCGTCGGCGACTTCATCGATGACGTGGGCAAGAACGGCTGGGGCGCCACCGTGGCCGATCGCAAGATGTGGGCCGAGATGAAGATGAACCCCACTGATCTCGCCGACGTCAGCGGTGCCACCTATACCTATCTCATGAACGGCCAGGCGCCGGACATGAACTGGACCGGCCTGTTCAAGCCTGGCGAGCGCATTCGCCTACGCTTTATCAATGGCTCGTCCATGACCTATTTCGACGTGCGCATCCCCGGCCTGAAAATGACCGTCGTGGCCTCCGATGGCCAGCACGTCAAGCCAGTGAGCGTCGACGAATTGCGCATCGCCGTGGCTGAAACCTACGACGTCATCGTCGAGCCGACGCAAGAGGCCTACACCTTGTTCGCCCAGTCAATGGATCGCACCGGCTATGCCCGTGGCACCCTCGCCAGCCGGGCAGGATTGTCGGCGCCTGTTCCGCCCCTTGATCCACGCCCCTTGGTCACGATGGGCGACATGGGCATGGGTGGCATGGATCACGGCGGCATGGCTGGCATGGGCGAAATGAGCGGCATGGACCATGGCTCGATGCAGGGCATGGAGGGAATGGACCACAGCCAGATGCAGGGCATGGACGATAACGCCATGCAAGGCATGGATCACAGCCAGATGCAGGGCATGGACAACATGACCGGCATGGACCACAGCGCCATGCAAGGCATGGGTGGCATGCAGACCCATCCCGCCACAGAGAAGAACAACCCGCTGGTGGACATGCAGGCCATGAGCGTCAAGCCCAAGCTCGACGACCCGGGCATGGGCCTGCGCAACAACGGTCGCAAAGTGCTGACCTACGCAGACCTGCGCAGCACCTTTGCCGATCCCGACGGGCGCGAGCCGGGGCGCACCATCGAGTTGCACCTGACCGGGCACATGGAGAAATTCGTCTGGTCGTTCAACGGCGTGAAGTTCAGTGATGCCGCGCCGTTGCTGCTCAAGTACGGCGAGCGCCTGCGCATCGTGCTCATCAACGACACCATGATGACCCACCCCATCCACCTGCATGGCATGTGGAGCGACCTCGAAGACGAGAACGGCCAGTTCATGGTTCGCAAGCACACCATTGACGTACCACCGGGCGCCAAGCGCAGCTACCGGGTTACCGCCGATGCCCTCGGACGCTGGGCTTATCACTGCCACCTGCTCTTCCATATGGAAATGGGCATGTTCCGTGAAGTCCGGGTAGAGGAATAAGGAGCCGACCATGAGCATTATTTTTCAGTACCGTTCAGTGCCCTTGGCCATTCTTTTCCTCGGCAGCAGCCTTTCGGCCTGGGCCGCAAGCAATGATATGCAAGGCATGGATCACAGCCAGATGCAGGGGATGGACCACAGCCAGATGCAAGGCATGGACTCGATGCAGAGCATGGATTCGATGGACGCCGCGCCGACCAGCAGCCGCACACCCATTCCCGAACTCACTGCCGCCGACCGCGCTGCCGTTTATGAAGACCACAACGGCCATGCGGTGCATGACAGCGCCATCAATTCGTTTTTCCTGATCAACCAACTGGAATGGCTGGACGCCGATGACGGCAGTGCCCTGAGCTGGGACGCCTCTGGCTGGATCGGCGGCGACATCGATCGTTTGTGGCTGCGCTCCGAAGGCGAACGCACCAACGGCAAGACCGAAGAGGCCGAACTCCAGGCCTTGTGGGGCCATGCCATCAGCCCTTGGTGGGATGTGGTGGCTGGCGTGCGCCAGGACTTCAAGCCCGGTGACCCGCAGACTTGGGCGGCGCTCGGCGTTCAAGGCATGGCGTTATACAACTTCGAAGCCCAGGCCACCGCCTACATCGGCGAGGGCGGCCAGAGTGCGGCGCGCCTGGAAGGCGACTACGACATCCTGCTGACCAATCGCCTGATCCTGCAACCGACCGCCGAAGCCAACTTCTACGGCAAGAACGACCCCGACCGCGGCGTCGGCTCGGGCCTGTCGGACACTGAAGTCGGCCTGCGGCTGCGTTACGAGATCCGCCGTGAGTTCGCCCCCTACGTCGGCGTCACCTGGAACCGCGTCTACGGCAACACTGCCGATTATGCCCGGGAAGAAGGCGAAGACCGCAGCGAGGCACGCCTGGTACTCGGCGTGCACCTGTGGTTCTGACGGCGTCATCCTATTTTTAAAAAAACCTAGAAAACCTGTGTTGTAGGAGTCCTTGCATGTCACTCATCAAAAACGCTGTCATTGCCGCCGCGCTGTCCACCGGCCTGTTGGCCAGTGGCTTGGCCCAGGCCCACCCTAAACTGCTGTCCTCGACCCCGGCCGAAGGCGCAGAGGGGACGGCGCCGACAAAGATCGAGCTGCATTTTTCCGAAAACCTGATGACCAAGTTTTCCGGAGCCAAGCTGATGATGACCGAGATGCCCGGCATGTCGGCGCACTCACCGATGCCCATGCCGGCCAAGGTGTCCGGTAGCGACGATCCGAAAACCATGGTCATCGTTCCGAACGCACCTCTCTCCGCTGGTACTTATCAAGTCCAGTGGCGCGCGGTGTCATCCGACACTCACCCGATCACCGGCAACGTCACGTTCAAGGTGAAGTGACTCGTGAGCGACTCGATCAATATTGCGTTGCGCTTTGCCCTGTATGTGGACCTGATGTTGCTGTTCGGCCTGGCCGCCTTTGGCCTCTATAGCCTGCGAGGACAGGAGCGGGTATCGGGCGCAGTGTTGCCTTTCGTGTCGCTGTCGGCGATCGCAGTTGTGCTTGGCGGCCTGCTCTCCCTGGCCGCGATGGCGTGCATGGCTTGGGCCATGAGCGGCGTCGCGGATTGGACCGAGCTGTGGCCGCACATTGAGATGATGGTGTTTGAGACGGATGTCGGCTGGGCCTGGACGCTGCGCATGGCGGCGCTGCTGCTGGCCGGTTTCGCCGTAATGTTCAGCCAACGTTGGCCGACCGCCAGCCTGGGCCTGATCACGTTCGGCGGTGCCGTGGCCTTGGCGACGCTTGCCTGGGCGGGCCACGGCGCCATGGATGAAGGCTCGCGCCGCAGTTGGCACTTCATCACCGATTTCCTGCACCTGTGGGCGGCAGGCGGTTGGGTGGGCGCCTTGGCTGCGTTCGCCCTGCTGCTCCGCCAGGCCGAGCCGCAGTTGGCGGTATTGGCCCGGACACTGACCGGGTTCGAAACCGCGGGGGCGCTGATCGTGGCGATCATCTTCGTGACCGGCGTGGTGAATTACCTGTTCATTGCCGGCCCAAACGTCGATGGGCTGCTCGATAGCACCTACGGTCAGTTGCTGGCATTCAAGCTCATCCTGTTCACCGCCATGTTGGTGTTCGCCGCGCTGAACCGCTTCCATCTGAGCCCATTGCTCGAACAGGCCCGACAGACCGGCGAACATGGCGTCGCGGTGAGTGCCTTGCGGCGCAGCATGGGCCTTGAGTTCTCCGTGGCGGTGATCATCCTGGGGCTGGTGGCTTGGTTGGGGACGTTGAGTCCGGTGATGGAGTAAACAGACTTTTCCCGCCCCCCACTGGCCCCGTGGCGAGGGAGCTTGCTCCCGCTGGGTGGCGAAGCCGCCCCCTGAAGCACTCGACATGCCTGACAAATGGCATTCTTGCTTTTCAGGTCTGCTTCGCAGCCCAGCGGGAGCAAGCTCCCTCGCCACAAAGGCCCATAGGCTGGATTTAATTTTTCGATAGGCCCCGCCAGTTTTCAGTTTGCCCAAGGCAGCGTGCCCCAGCCTAAATAGCGCTTTGTTCCAGCCAAGGCTCTGTTATGGAAAACGTTCGCCCCTCAAGCACCCATGCCGCCTGGCTAATGGTCAGCATCGTATTGGTAGCGCTGAATCTACGGCCCTCGATGGCAGCCGTCGGGCCGTTGTTATCAGCGATTCGCGGCGAAGTCCCCTTGAGTTTCAGCGCGGCGTCGCTGCTGACCATGTTGCCTGTCATGGCGATGGGCTTGGCAATGTTCCTCGGCATGCGCATCGCCCTGCGTATCGGCGAGCATCGCACCATCGTGCTGTCGCTGTTGATTGTTGGTATCGCCACAGCCTCGCGCCTGTATCTGGACAGTGCCGCCGGGTTGATCGCCAGTGCGGTCGTGGCCGGGCTCGGGATTGCGTTGATCCAGGCCGTAATGCCAGCACTGATAAAGTCTCGCTTCACCGATAACGTCTCGCTGTTCATGGGCTTGTACGTAACGTCCATCATGGGCGGGGCGGCAATTGCGGCGGCCTTTTCGCCACTGGTCCTCGCGCACACCGGCAGTTGGCGCATCGGTCTCTCGATCTGGACACTACTGGCACTGGTTGCACTGGGTTGCTGGTACGCTCAACGCTCGACAGTCCTCCCCTCGCCGGAAGCGCCGACACCGCACCAGGAATCGTTCTTCGCCAACAGCCGAGCGTGGACGTTGGCGATTTTCTTCGGACTGGGCACCGCTTCCTATACCTGCGTACTGGCCTGGCTGGCGCCGTACTACGTTGAAAAAGGCTGGAGCGAACAGCACGCGGGCCTGCTGCTGGGGTTCCTCACGGCAATGGAAGTGCTCTCTGGGCTGGTGACCCCGGCGATTGCCAACCGCAGCCGGGATAAACGCCTGGTCCTGACCGTCCTGCTGGCCTTGATCATCAGCGGCTTCTGCGGCCTGATCCTCAGCCCGGAACGCTTCAGCCTGCTCTGGCCCTGCCTGCTGGGGCTGGGTATCGGCGGCCTGTTTCCCATGAGCCTGATCGTATCCCTCGACCATGTGGACAACCCGCGCCGGGCCGGCGGCCTAACCGCATTCGTGCAAGGCGTCGGCTACCTGATTGCCGGCCTCTCACCCTTGATTGCCGGGCTGATCCGCGATCAGTTGGGGAGCTTTGAATGGGCTTGGTGGTCGCTCGCGGCGGTCATGGTATTGATGATGGGGATGGTGCTGCGATTGAATCCGAGGCATTACGCTCAGCACATTCAGTAATGATCCAAGCGCCCCGCAGCCTGTTGGCTGCCTGGCGCATCCGCTCGATCACTTTCTCGCAGGCAAAAAAAAAATCCGGAAATCCTCACTTTCGTGGGCCTTCCAGACTTTTAAAACTACAGAAAATGGTGGGTCGTGTGGGATTCGAACCTACGACCAATTGGTTAAAAGCCAACTGCTCTAC
>NZ_VDLV01000020.1:216733-260204 GCF_013608025.1 Pseudomonas brassicacearum subsp. neoaurantiaca
GCTGTGTGGTGGCGCGTATAATACTGATTTCTAAGGACTATTCAACACTTAATTTGAAATAAATCAAAAATAAGGGGTTGGATCGCTCACACCCGCCGCCGCGAAGCCTTCGGCACGCAGGCGGCAGCTATCGCATTTGCCACAAGCGCGCCCCTGTTCGTCGGCCTGATAACACGAAACAGTGAGGCCATAATCCACCCCAAGCTTCACCCCTGCCCTGACGATGTCAGCCTTGCTGAGGTTTTGCAGAGGCGCCTGGATCCGGAAGCCCTGCCCCTCTACGCCGGCCTTGGTCGCCAGATTCGCCATGCGCTCGAAAGCCTCGACAAACTCCGGACGGCAATCCGGATAGCCGGAATAATCCACCGCGTTGACACCAATAAAGATGTCACGGGCACCCAGCACTTCGGCCCACCCCAGCGCCAAGGACAGGAACACCGTGTTGCGCGCCGGCACATAGGTCACCGGAATGCCTTCGCTCGGCGCCTCGGGCACATCAATGGAACTGTCAGTCAGGGCGGAACCGCCGATGCCGTTGAGGTTCAGGCCGATCACCTTGTGCTCGACAACGCCCAGGTCTCGGGCGACCCGCTCGGCGGCGTGCAACTCGGCACGGTGGCGCTGGCCATAGTCGAAACTCATGGTGTAGCAGCGATAGCCTTCGGCGCGGGCCATGGCCACGACCGTGGCCGAATCCAGGCCGCCCGACAGCAGGATGACCGCGCGCTTTTCTGGAGTGGTTGATTGTTCAGTCATGTCAGCGCCCCGGCTCGTCGTTCCAAAGATATTTGTGCAGTTGCAGTTGCAGGCGCACCGGCAAGTTATCCGCCACCACCCAGTCCGCCAGCTCCCGGGCATTCAGGTCGTGGTGACTCGGGGAAAACAGCACCTCGCCAGCCCGCTGGTCCAGACCGTACTGGATCAGCTTGGACACCGCCCAGTCGTAATCTTCCCGCGAACAGATCACGAACTTGACTTGGTCGTTGGGTGTGAGCAGTTCGATATTCTCGTATCGGTTGCGGTGTGCTTCCTTGGAGCCTGGCGTCTTCAGGTCAACGACGCGACTGACCCGCGGATCGACCGCCGAAATGTCCAGCGCACCACTGGTTTCCAGGGAAACCTCATAGCCTGCATCGCACAATTGCTTGAGCAAGGGGATGGCATTGGGCTGCGCCAATGGCTCCCCCCCGGTGACGCAAACATAGCGCGGACGGAAGCCGGCCACTTGTTCGAGGAGATCGTCGAGGGTGCGCAAGGTGCCGCCGTTGAAGGCATAGGCACTGTCGCAGTATTGGCAACGCAATGGACAACCGGTAAGGCGCACAAAAACAGTCGGCAGCCCGGCCGTTCGCGTTTCACCCTGCAACGAGTAAAAAACTTCGGTAATTCTCAATGTGTCTTGCATAGTCGCCACGGGCGTAACAGCTAAACAGGCTGTCCGCCTCCGTCAGGCACCTCAAGGAACCCCGCCAACGCGTAGATCCCAGGAAGCGTGTTTCATAAAAAGGGCGTGAATTCTAACGAAAAAACCCGCGACAGGCGCGGGTTTCTTCCAAGCGGGTTCAAACAGCCTTACATGCGCTGCAGATCGCGCTGGGCCAGCTGAGCGGCGGATGTCCCCGGATACTGGGCCACCACTTGTTGCAGGATGCCTTTGACCTTGTCGGTGTGCCCGAGGCGGCGCTCTACATCAGCCAGCTTGTACAGCGAATCCGGCACCTTGGCGTGCTTGGGATACAGTTGCGAAACCTTGGCGAACGCCTGGCCGGCACCTTGCAGGTCACCCTTGGCCAGGTTCACCTCACCCAGCCAGTATTGGGCATTGCCCGCGTACTGGCTGTTTGGGTATTTGCGCAGGAAAGCGGCAAAGGCCTGGCTGGCCTTGTCGAAATCCTTGGCCTTGATCAAGTCGAAGGCAGCATCGTAATAGAGCTTTTCCTTCGCTGGATCAGCCGGCTCGCCACCGGCAGCAGGTGCAGCTGGAGCATTTGCCCCAGCGCCTGCGGCTGCACCGGGGGCGTTCAGATCGCCACCGGCTGGAGAATTCTCAGGAGTCGCGGCAGGTGCAACGCCGGTTCCTATGCGCCGATCAAGATCCTGGTATCGCTCCAGGTTTTCCTGCTTCATGCGCGAAATATCATTTTGCAGTTCTTCAATCACACCCTGTTGGCGCGAGATCTGATCCTGCATTTGCTGCAGTTGGTTGAACAGCTGGCCCTGTGCCGAGACAGGGGCCGAAACCCCTCCCCCGGCATAGGCGCCGTTCGTACCGTAACCTGCAGGCGGATAACTGCTCCCGCTATTGTTATAGCCGGCATCGTTATCGACCACAGGAACCGCAGCCCACGCCGCAAGCGGCGCGAGGCTGAGAGCCAGAACAGTTACAGCACGACGGCACGTTCGCATGACGAATTACTTACGCAGTTCGACGCGACGGTTTTGAGCCCAGGACTGCTCGTCGTTGCCGGTAGCAACTGGACGCTCTTCGCCGTAGGAAACCAGTTCCAGCTGAGCTGGGGAAACACCTTGCAGTACCAGGTAGCGTTGAACGGCTTTCGCACGACGCTCGCCCAGTGCCATGTTGTACTCACGAGTACCACGTTCGTCGGTGTTGCCTTCCAGAACAACGCGAGCGCCGTTTGCTTTCAGGTCTTTGGCGTGAACGTCCAGAGCGCGCATGGCTTCTGGCTTCAGGTCCGAGCTGTCGTATTCGAAGTAGAAGGTGGTGATTGCGCGCAGAGCAGCTTCTTCGCTCATGGAGCCGTCAACTGCACCGGTGTTAGCGCCGTAACCAGCGTTTGGATCAACAGCGCCTTCACCGGCGTTGTCGCCGCCTTTGGACGAGCAACCTACAGCTACAGCCATGGCCAGAGCCAGCGCAGCAAATTTACCAAACTTCAGCATTTCCATCGTGAAACTCCTAATGAACCCCAGTGTGTTAAGTAAAACGTATTGCGCCGCGTCAGTTCAGGTAAGGGGACCAGGACGGTTCTCTGACTTCGCCTTGAGCGGTAGGAAGCGGGAGCCTCACGCGTCCATTAATGGACACGAGCATCAAGACTCCCCGGCCCTGCTGGCGGGTGGCGTAGATTACCATGGTGCCGTTGGGCGCAACAGTAGGTGACTCGTCCAGAGTGCTATCAGTGAGGATTTTTACGCTTCCGCGCTGCAAATCCTGGGCCGCCACCTTGAAATTGGTGAAACCATCCTGGCGATGGATCATGACCAGGGTCTTTTCGTCCGCCGACAGTTTAGGGTTGGCGTTGTAGTTCCCGACGAAAGTCACGCGTTCGGCACCACCGCCACCGGCGCTGGTCTTGTAGATCTGCGGCTTGCCGCCACGGTCGGAGGTGAAGTAGATGGTCGAGCCATCCTTGCCCCAGAACGGTTCGGTATTGATGCCCGGGCCGTTGGTCACGCGGGAGATCGAGCGCGAAGCCAGGTTCATCACGTAGACGTCCGGGTTACCGTCCTTGGACAGTACGAACGCCAGGCGCGAGCCGTCCGGCGACCAGGCTGGCGCGCCGTTCAGGCCTTCGAAGTTGGTGATCTGCTCACGGCGACCGGTGTCGATGTGCTGTACGAAAATACGCGGACGCTTCTGCTCGAACGAGACATAGGCGATACGCTTGCCGTCAGGCGCAAAACGCGGCGACAGGATCGGCTCGCGCGATTGCAGCAGGGTCACCGCGCGGGCGCCGTCATAGTCGGAACGCTGCAGGGTGTAGCGGGTATTGTTTTCCGAGAAGCGTTCGGCGGTCACGTAAAGCATGCGGGTAGAGAACGCACCCTTGATGCCGGTGAGTTTCTCGAACGACTGGTCGGCAATGTAGTGGGCCATGTCGCGCAGCTGATCAACGCTGCCCGATACGCTGCCGGTCAGCACTTGCTGCTCGGTGGCGACGTTGAACAGGCTGTACTGCACCTGCAGGCGACCGCCCGCCGGAACAATGCTGCCGACCATGATGTACTGGGCGCCCAGGGCTTTCCAGTCACGGTAGATGACTTCGCTGGCCTGGGTTGGCAGGCTGATCATGTTCTGCTTCGGAATCGGCGCGTAGTAACCCGAATTGCGCAGGTCGTTGCCGATGATTTCCGCCATGTCGTCCGGCAGGACGCTGCCGCCCTGCCAACCGAACGGTACGACGGCGATCGGGGTAGCCCGGTCGCTGCCGCTGGTGACCAGGATGTTCTTTTCCTCTGCCATCGCGATCCCTGCCAGGCAGCAGACAACGACAAGCATTGATCGAAGAAGGTTTCTCACAAGGCTAGATCCTCAGGTGTGAATGTCATCTTGAACGAACGATAGGGAGCAAAATCGCTCGGCTTCATTCCTTGCATTTCCGTCAACCGCCCAATGTTCTTGACCGCCGCGACCGCCGAAGCGTCGAACGGACCATCGCCACTGGACTTGGCCACGCTGACCGAGGTAACCGTACCGTCGGGCAACATGCCGATTTGCAATACTACCGTCATGCCTTTGCGCGCCGAAGGTGGACGAGCCCAGCCTTCCGCCGCACGGGCACGAATCAGATCATCGAAGCTACCGGCGACTTCATCGCCTTGCTCGTCGGCCAATGCCTGCTGGCGCTCCGGCGTGTCGGAAAGCAAATCTGCCAAGGCCTGGGCCTTTTTCTCTTCGGCGGATTTACGCGCTGCGTCCTGGGCCTTTTTCTTGGCGGCGTCGGCGGCGGCTTTCTTCTTCGCGTCTTCGGCGACTTTCTTCTTCGCCTCTTCAGCTTCAGCTTTCTTCTTGGCGTCTTCGGCCGCTTTTTTCTTCGCGTCCTCGACGATCTTTTTCTTCGCTTCTTCAGCGGCCGCTTTCTTGGCCTCTTCTTCAGCGGCTTTCTTGGCTTCTTCTTCGGCTTTCTTCTTGGCTATATCAGCCAATTGTTTCTCTTCTGCCTTTTTGGCCTCGGCGGTCTTCTTCGCTTCGTCGGCTTTCTTGGCCTCGTCTGCCTTTTTAGCCTCGTCCGCTTTCTTCGCCTCGTCGGCCTTCTTCGCTTCTTCGGCCTTTTGAGCCGCTTCCTCTTTCTTTTGTTCCGCAGCCCTTATCGCTTCCTGCTCGACCTTTTTCTGCTCCATCTGCTCGACTTCGGTCTGGCGCGCAGCGGATTTCTTCGCTTCGCCGGCAAGCTTCTGGTTGGTCTGCGTCGTGGCCTGGCTTTTCGACTTGAGCTGGTACAGGGTCGCCTGGACGATCGGCTTGGCCGGCGGCAGCTCCGGCGTCATGGCAAAGCTGACGAACAGCATGCCGAACACCAGCACATGCAGGCCGATGGCAAGGACACTGGGCCAGAAGTAGCTTTCCGAGGCGGACGGCTCTCGCTGTTGCTGCATCAGGGTGCCTCGGTGATCAGGCCAACGTTACCGACCCCGGCTTTCTGCAGGCCGCCCATGGCGCCCATCACGGCACCGTAGTCGACGGTCTTGTCGCCGCGAATGAACACCTGGGTGCGCTTGCCGGCATCGTTGCCGACACGAATGATCTTGGTCACCGCATCGGTCATCTGCGGCAAGGTCATGGCCCGGTCCTGCTGCTTCTCGGTATCGACTTCACTGCCAAGGTTCCAGTAGTAGGTCTTGTCAGCCTTGATCGAAATGGTCAGGACCTGGGTGTTGTTGTCCTGCGGCAAGGCTTCGCTGGAAACCTTGGGCAGATCGACCTTCACGCCCTGATTGAGCATCGGCGCGGTGACCATGAAAATGACCAGCAGCACCAGCATCACGTCGATGTAGGGCACCACGTTCATCTCGGCAACCGGCTTGCGCTTGTTTCGGGCTCGAGCGATTAAAGCCATCGGGAAATACCTGCTTATTCTTCGCTGGTGTGCACTTTGCGGTGCAGGATCGCCTGGAATTCATCGGCGAACGTGTAGTAGCGGCTGATCAGCGTTTCGCTGCGAGCAGCGAAGCGGTTGTAGGCGATAACGGCCGGGATCGCTGCGAACAGGCCGATGGCAGTGGCGATCAGCGCCTCGGCGATACCCGGGGCCACGGTGGCCAGGGTCGCTTGCTGGGCGGATGCCAGGCCACGGAAGGAGTTCATGATCCCCCACACGGTACCGAACAGGCCGATGTACGGGCTGACCGAACCGACGGTCGCCAGGAACGGCAGGCCCTGTTCGAGTTTTTCTTCCTCGCGGGAAATGGCGACGCGCATGGCACGGGCCACGCCTTCCATGACCGCTTCAGGATCGACACCGGGCTGCTGGCGCAGGCGGGAGAATTCCTTGAAACCGGCGCGGAAGATCTGCTCGACGCCCGAATCCGGATCCGGGTTGCTGCCGGCCTGGCGGTACAGCTTGGACAGGTCGATGCCGGACCAGAAGCGCTCTTCGAAGCTCTCCAGGGCACGGCGACCGGCGCGCAGCATGTTGCTGCGCTGAAAAATCATGATCCATGAGGTCACCGATGCGGCTACCAGGGTCAGCATTACCAGTTGCACCACGACGCTGGCATTGCTGACCAGGCTCCACATGGAGGAATGGTCGACGACGTTAGCTTCCACGCTTTATCTCCTGCTCTGAGTGTGTACCCGCGCCGCTCACGCCGGCAAAGGCCGCACGTAGAGCTTCGGGAATGGCCCGGGGTTTCAAACTATGGGTGCGCACACAGGCCACCAAAAACTGCCCTTCGCAGAGCAGCACATTATCCGCAGCGCGCCTGACCTGCTGCTTGAAGCGCAGGCTGACGCGGTTCAACTCGATGACATCGGCAGTCACCACAAGCTCGTCGTCCAGTCGCGCCGGCGCGTGGTAGCGCGCTTCGCTGGAATGCACGACGAATAACAGGTCCTCCCCTGCCAGCGCGGATTGGGCAAAACCCAGTTCCCGCAGCCGTTCGGTTCGAGCCCGTTCCATAAACTTGAGGTAATTGACGTAGTAAACGATGCCGCCGGCATCGGTGTCCTCGTAATAAACGCGACAGCGATGTGCGAACGACTCCAGCCCGTTTTGCGCGCGCATACTCTAGTGCTTACTCCTCAGGTTGCCAATCGGCCAGGCAACTGTTTTTTCATTCTCGAACGCATTGACGCTCCAGGCGTGGTCTGGGACAGCACCAACCGGAAAAAAGTCGTCGTACAGAGCGCGCTCAATCGTCTACCGCATCGAGGAACTCGTCTACCACCGGCATCTCGCCCATTCGTGTCGGGATGTTTAAACCGAAGTGCAGATAAGCATGACGCGTTACCACGCGCCCGCGAGGGGTGCGCATGATATAGCCCTGCTGGATCAGGTACGGTTCCAGTACATCCTCAATCGTGTGGCGCTCTTCGCTGATGGCGGCGGCCAGGCTGTCCACGCCTACCGGGCCACCGTCGAATTTCTCGATCATGGTCAGCAGCAGGCGCCGGTCCTGATGGTCGAAACCACGCTCGTCGATATCCAGCAGGTTCAGCGCCAGGTCGGCGATCGGCTTGGTGATATGGCCCTTGGCCCGGACTTCGGCAAAGTCCCGGACCCGGCGCAGCAAGCGGTTGGCGATCCGCGGCGTACCGCGGGCCCGACGGGCGACTTCGTAGGCGCCGTCCGGGTCCAGCGGTAAGCCGAGGATGCCCGCCGAGCGGCTGACAATCGTCGCCAGGTCGGCGTTGTTGTAGAACTCCAGGCGCTGGACGATACCGAATCGGTCACGCAGCGGGTTGGTCAGCATGCCGGCGCGGGTGGTGGCGCCCACCAGGGTGAACGGTGGCAGGTCGAGCTTGATGGAACGCGCCGCCGGCCCTTCGCCGATCATGATGTCGAGTTGGAAATCTTCCATGGCCGGGTACAGCACTTCTTCGACGATTGGCGACAGCCGGTGGATTTCGTCGATGAAAAGCACGTCATGGGGTTCAAGGTTGGTCAACAATGCCGCCAGGTCGCCTGGCCGCTCCAGCACCGGCCCGGACGTGCTCTTGATCGACACCCCCATTTCCTGGGCGATGATATTGGCCAGGGTGGTCTTGCCCAAGCCTGGCGGGCCGAAGATCAAGGTGTGGTCCAGCGACTCGCTGCGCCCACGAGCTGCCTGGATGAACAACTCCATCTGCTCGCGCACGGTCGGCTGGCCGATGTAGTCGGCCAGGCTGACAGGGCGGATCGCGCGGTCCTGGATTTCCTCGCGGTCACGGGGCGCGCCCGTGGCGGCGATCAGACGATCAGCTTCAATCACTTAAATCATTCCCTTCAGGGCGCGACGAATCATGTCTTCGGTGCTCAAGCCTTTTTCCTTGATCGCGGAAATCGCCTTGCTGGCTTCCTGCGGTTTATAGCCCAGGGAGATCAGCGCCGTGACCGCATCGTTTTCGGCGCTGACTGTCGGCGCAGGCGCATCCGGCTGGTTTGGCACCAGCGCGAACATGGCCGGCACCGCCTCCCAGGCCTTGAAGCGATCCTTGAGCTCCACCAGCAGGCGCTCGGCGGTTTTCTTGCCGACACCTGGCACCTTGGTCAACGCCGAGGTGTCCTGGGACTGCACACAACGAATCAGCTCATCGACCTCCAGGCTCGACATCAGGGCCAGGGCCAGTTTCGGGCCGACGCCGTTGAGGCGAATCAGCTCGCGGAAGAAATCCCGCTCGCGCTTGCCAACGAAGCCATAGAGTAACTGCGCATCCTCGCGCACGACCAAATGAGTGTGCAGCGTCAGCGGCTCACCGACCGACGGCAAGCGATACAGCGTGGTCATGGGCACTTCGAGTTCATAGCCCAGGCCATTTACATCCAGAATCAGGTGCGGCGGCTGTTTTTCAGCCAGGGTGCCGCGCAAGCGTCCAATCACGTTTCAGATCCTTGGGCGTTGGCCAGCCACTGGCTGGCGAATAACAACACGAGCACTAAGGCCGACGACACAGGCGCAACGGGCTCGGGTTCATGAATGAAGCGCTGATGCTATCAGAGACGCAGGCGCCCGCCACGACTGCGTGCGGTTCCCAAGCCATGGGGCAACAGGCTGGAACGGGTATGGGCATGGCAAATGGCGATGGCCAGGGCGTCGGAGGCGTCGATCTGCGGCTTGCTGACCAATTTCAACAAGTGCATCACCATCATTTGCACCTGTTCCTTGTTCGCCGCGCCGGTTCCGACGACCGCCTGCTTGACCTGGGTCGCGGTGTATTCGGCAATCTCCAGGTTTTCCTCGGCACCCGCCACGATCGCCGCGCCTCGGGCCTGCCCCAGTTTCAGCGCAGAATCGGCGTTGCGGGCCATGAAGACCTTTTCGATGCCCATGGTCACGGGGCCGTAGGTCTGGATGACCTCGCGCACACCGCGATAGACGATCTGCAAGCGCTCATGCAGCTCACCCGCACCGGTGCGGATGCATCCGGAGGCGACGTACACGCAGCCGCGCCCGGTATCGCGAACCACACCGTAGCCGGTGATGCGCGAACCGGGGTCGATACCAAGGATTAAAGTCATAACGCCTGCGAAAGGTAGTGCGGTTGCGAGAGGATACAGCTCACCCAAGGCTTGCGGTGAACCTGTGGCGAGGGAGCTTGCTCCCGCTGGGTTGCGCAGCAGCCCCTTCTTCAATGAGTGCTTCGCACTCAAGCGGGAGCAAGCTCCCTCGCCACAATGATTTCAAACAGCCTTAAGTGAGCAGCATTACGGCTTGTCAGCCGAGCTGTTCAGCCACCGATTCCGGAATATCGGCGTTGGAATAAACGTTCTGCACGTCATCCAGGTCTTCCAGCATATCGATCAGCTTGAGCACTTTCTCGGCGCCTTCCAGGTCGAGTTCGGCGCTGGTGGTCGGCTGCATGACGATTTCCGCGTCCGCAGGCGCAAAACCGGCCGCTTCCAAGGCATTGCGCACGGCATAGAAGCTGGCGAACGAAGTGAACACGTCGAACGAACCGTCCTCATGGCTGACCACGTCGTCGGCATCGGCTTCCAGCGCCGCTTCGGTCAGCGCATCCTCGTCGACGCCCGGCGCAAAGCTGATTTGCCCCTTGCGCTCGAACAGGTAGGCCACCGAGCCGTCGGTGCCGAGGTTGCCGCCGCACTTGCTGAAGGCGTGACGCACGGCCGCCGCGGTGCGGTTGCGGTTGTCGGTCATGCACTCGACCATCACCGCCACGCCGCCCGGACCGTAACCTTCATAGGTCAGCTCTTCAACGTTGTCGGCCTCGGTGGCGCCAGCGCCACGGGCGATGGCCCGGTCGATGATGTCGCGACTCATGTTCGCGCCCAGCGCCTTGTCCAACGCCAGGCGCAAGCGCGGGTTGGAACCCGGATCACCGCCACCCTGGCGGGCCGCGACCGTCAGTTCACGGATCCACTTGGTGAAGATCTTGCCTCTCTTGGCATCCTGACGTTCTTTGCGGTGCTTGATGTTCGCCCACTTGGAATGACCTGCCATAACTCGCTCCGTTTCGCTTTGGAACATTGCCCGCCCTGCGCTTGCGCAGTGGCCGGCAATCAGAAATATCGACCCCAACGAAAAGGCGCATCCGAAGATGCGCCCTCTCAGGTGCCAGCCTTACTCAGCCTTTGGCTGTTCACGCAGGCGGATGTGCAACTCGCGCAACGCCTTGGCGTCCACGACGCCAGGCGCCTGGGTCATGACATCGGCCGCGCTCTGGGTTTTCGGGAACGCGATCACTTCGCGGATCGACTGGGCGCCGGTCATCAGCATCACCAGGCGATCCAGGCCGAAGGCCAGGCCACCGTGGGGCGGAGCACCGTACTTCAGGGCGTCCAGCAGGAAGCCAAACTTCTCTTCCTGCTCGGCTTCGCTGATGCCCAGCAGACGGAATACCGCCTGTTGCATTTCCTTGCGGTGGATACGGATCGAACCGCCACCCAGCTCGGTGCCGTTCAGGACCATGTCATAGGCGCGGGAAAGCGCGCCGGCCGGGTTGGCCTCCAGCTCTTCAGGCGAGCACTTCGGCGCGGTGAACGGGTGGTGCAACGCGGAGAAGCTGCCGTCATCGTTTTCTTCGAACATCGGGAAGTCCACGACCCACATCGGCGCCCACTCGCAAGTGAGCAGCTCCAGGTCATGACCGACCTTGATCCGCAGCGCACCCAAGGCCTCGCTGACGATCTTGGCCTTGTCGGCGCCGAAGAACACGATGTCGCCGTCGACCGCGCCAACACGATCGAGGATCACGTTGAGGTTGGCTTCAGGGATATTCTTCACGATCGGCGACTGCAGGCCTTCAACGCCCTTGGCGCGCTCGTTGACCTTGATGTAGGCCAGGCCGCGGGCACCGTAGATGCCGACGAACTTGGTGTAATCGTCGATCTTGCTGCGTGGCATGCTCGCACCGCCTGGTACGCGCAGGGCCGCAACGCGGCATTTCGGGTCGTTGGCAGGACCGCTGAACACCTTGAACTCGACGTCCTTGAGCTGATCGGCCACGTCCACCAGTTCCAACGGGTTACGCAGGTCTGGCTTGTCGGAACCGTAGCGGCGCATGGCCTCTTCGAAGGTCATGTGCGGGAACTCGCCGAATTCCAGGTCCAGCACTTCCTTGAACAGGTTGCGGATCATGCCTTCGGTCAGGCCCATGATGTCTTTTTCGTCGAGGAAGCTGGTCTCGATGTCGATCTGAGTGAACTCAGGTTGACGATCGGCACGCAGGTCTTCGTCGCGGAAGCATTTGGCGATCTGGTAGTAGCGATCGAACCCGGCCACCATCAGCAGTTGCTTGAACAGCTGCGGCGACTGCGGCAAAGCGAAGAAACTGCCGGGGTGGGTGCGGCTCGGCACCAGGTAATCGCGCGCGCCTTCCGGTGTGGCGCGGGTCAGGATCGGCGTCTCGACGTCGAGGAAGCCGTTTTCGTCCAGGTAGCGACGAATGCTGGTGGTCATGCGCGAACGCAGGCGCAGCTTCTCGGCCATTTCCGGGCGACGCAGGTCGATGAAGCGGTAGCGCAGGCGCGTTTCTTCACCCACGTCGGAGTATTCGTTGAGCGGGAACGGCGGGGTTTCCGCCTCGTTGAGCACTTCCAGCTCGTAGCCCAGCACTTCGATCATGCCGGACGCCATATTGGCATTGCCAGCGCCGGCTGGGCGCAGGCGCACCTTACCGGTGATCTTGACGACGTATTCGCTGCGCACGCGGTCGGCGGTGGCGAAGGTTTCAGCGCGGTCCGGATCGAACACCACCTGGGCCAGGCCTTCACGATCACGGATATCGAGGAAAATCACCCCGCCATGGTCACGGCGACGATGAACCCATCCGCAAAGAGTAACTTCCTGGCCTTCCAGGCTTTCGTTCAGTTGGCCGCAATAATGGCTGCGCATCATGGTAGTGGTTTCACTTCTCGTAATTCGACATTCGGTTGGAGGCCCTGCCCGTGCAAGAACTCGCGCGTATTCAACTCAATCAGCCTTGTCGCCACCGGCCAGGTTTTTCTTGGCGCCGGTCTTGAAGTCGGTTTCATACCAGCCCGTGCCACCGAGGCGGAAACCAGGCATGGACAGCATCTTTTTCAGTTCTGGTGCCTGGCAGGCAGGGCAGTCGACCAGCGGTGCCGCGCTGATCTTTTGAATGGCTTCCATCTGATGACCACAGGAAGCACATTGATAGTCGTACATCGGCATGGGGGTTGTCTCGGCGATCAGGTTACTCGCGCAAAAGCGGGGCTTTGCGGCAAAGAGCGGGATTATATCCATTAAATGCAGCCTGTGCAGCCGTAAGACCGCACAGTCATTGCCGATAATATCGTTCACCCAAGGCCGGCATGACCCGGGTGCATTTCCTTCAGGCTGTGAACCACGCAGACAACACGCACCAGCCCGCTGAAATTGCGCACGCCGCCATGGCGCAGGTGTACCTCCCGGTCCACATGGGACAACAAGGTGCTGATGGAGCAACTGTTGAGGTGCGCCATGTCGCTGAGAATATCCCAATAGACCTGCTCCAGCCGCAGGCAGGTGGCGAACCCATTGAGCCGGACAGAGCGGGCCAGGGGCCGGGCCAGTTGCATATCGAAACCGCTGACGAACGGGTCGATGTGGATAGACTGCAAGCGTCCACGCCCATCTTCCCGGGGTTCTTTTCCTTGAATCATACCGTTGACACTCCTTTGCCATACGAGCCTCAGTCGGAACAACCGATCTGTGGCTCTATGGAAGCTCAACGGGATCGCCAGTTCCAGATGACTTTTTGACCATCAACGTAGGACAAGCCAACAGAAGACTGGCGACAAATTACACAGCCCTGGAACCTGGCGTCAGGCGATGATGCCAACGGCAACACCACCGCCTGGGCGTGACTTACTTATCCTCCAGTAACGAACGCAGCATCCAGGCGGTTTTTTCATGGACCTGCATGCGCTGGGTCAGCAGGTCGGCGGTGGGTTCGTCGCTGACCCTGTCCAATAAAGGAAAGATGCCACGGGCCGTGCGAGTCACCGCTTCCTGCCCTTCGACCAATTGCCGGATCATGTCCTCGGCGCCAGGCACACCCTCTTCTTCCTTTATGGACGACAAACGCGCATATACCGAATAAGCACCCGGCGCCGGGAAACCGAGCGCACGGATTCGCTCGGCGATCAGGTCAACCGCCAGCGCCAGCTCGTTGTATTGCTCCTCGAACATCAGGTGCAGCGTCCGGAACATCGGACCTGTAACGTTCCAGTGGAAATTATGCGTCTTGAGGTACAGCACATAGGTGTCCGACAACAACCGCGAAAGCCCGTCGACGATGGACTTGCGGTCTTCTTCGCTGATACCGATATCAATGGCCATGTGGGTTGATCTCCTGACGTGATGGATTCGACAGCGGTCATTTCACTCTAGCGTGTGTCGCCGCCTGAGGCCTGCGACAAATCGCCAGCCGTCCTGAACCGACAAGCCGCGACGGCGAGCGGTTCCGGAAAACCTGAAATCGAATCCTCATTCGCCTGGCATCTTCAGGGGCCAGCACCCGCTCCGCCGACGAACAGCGTCCCGCCCGCCAGCAACACGTTTGAGAAGGCCCCGGCTTTGCTGTTAAATAGGCAGTGTGTCGCTACGCCTATTTTTCCGGGCGGCGCGCATAGGCTGATTCGGGTACGTATTACTACGCCTCTCATTGTTCTGGAGCGAACCGCCCCCGATCAGCTCTTCCTTGTGATCTGTCTTAACCGTGAGCCAATCAAAATGTTGAAAATCGTCCACTTGCTAATGGGCGCAGCTGCCCTGCTGCTGTCCTTCATCCCTAGCCTGGGTTCCGAAGCCACACCTTACCTGCAACATCCCGACGCGCTTTACCTGGCCTTTTTCGGCCTGCTCAACCTGACACTGGCACCCGTCATCCCTTACTGGAACAAAGGTCCACGTCATCAACTGCAAAACCTTGTCAGTGCCCTGCTGGTGCTGGCCGTTGCCTTGCAAACCCTGACCCTGCTGGCGCCCATGCCGGAAATCGGCGGCCAACCCGCCATCCTGTCCAGCCTGGCTGCGGCATTGCTCGCCGTACTGCTGCATTTGGCCGTCAGCTTCTACAAGAAGTCGTCGCCGTCCGCCGCACCGCAGAACTACGACATGTCCAACCGTGATACCGGCACCGTGAAGTGGTTCAACACGTCCAAGGGGTTCGGTTTCATCTCCCGTGATTCCGGCGATGACATCTTTGTGCATTTCCGGGCCATTCGTGGCGAAGGCCATCGCGTCCTGGTCGAGGGCCAGCGCGTGGAGTTCTCCGTCATGCATCGCGACAAGGGCCTGCAAGCCGAAGACGTGATCGCCGCGCTGCCGCGCCGCTGATCCAGGTGTAAAAAAACCGCGATGCAGCCTGGCTGCTCGCGGTTTTTTTGTGCCCGTCGTTCGGGCTCGTCAGTAGTGGGGAGGCGGCGCTTCTTCTTCGAAAGATTCGAACTGCCCAACCATTTCCTCCTGGCGCTTGAGCAGCGCCGCCATCTGCAGCTGCAGACGCTCGACGACTCGCTGTTGCGCCACCAACACGTCGTTCAACGCCTGGATGGTGTCGTCCTGGAATGCCAGGCGGCTCTCAAGGTCGGTTACACGCTCTTCAAGATTCATGGTTCAGCCCTCCAGGAACTTGAAATCATCGGTCAGGACCGCTCGCAAGCGTTCACGAATGACATTCACCTGCTCGGCACTATAAGGCTGTGCCGGATGCTTGCCCCACACCGGCGCCGGCCAGGCGGCATCGTCCCGCTTGCGCACGATTACATGCATGTGCAATTGACTGACAACGTTACCCAAGGTTGCAACGTTCAGTTTATCGGCGTCGAACGAGTCCTTGAGCGTCTCGGCCAGCGCCGTGGTTTCTTTCCACAGTTGCTGTTGATCAGCGTCATCCAATTGAAACAATTCACTGATATCGTCCCGCCGCGGCACGAGGATGAACCATGGGTAGTTCGAGTCGTTGGACAAGAGCAACCGGCAAAGCGGGAAATCGCCGATGGGCAATGTGTCTTGTTGCAATCGTGGATCTAAGGCAAACACCGCGCGTACTCCTCACTCATTGATGATTGTGCCGATTTGGCAGCCCACTGGCCTGCCTTGGGGCATATGAGCCCAGCATACCCGTGAACGACGGAACCTTCACTGCGCACCGCCCCTGCGCACCAATGCCGTGCGCCGAGCGCCGTAAAAGCGCATTAAGCGTTGAGCAGGTGTAAGGACTGTCCGCTTTTCGTACAGCTTGAAGATTTTTTGCACCAAAACAGCACAATGCAGCTACGCTCACTGCTCGTGACATCCGCGTTTTACCCACTGACGGGGTGAACCGGTAACGTTTTTGGTTGTCGCGCGAGCTCCAACGGCTTCAAACATGACAGCTGCCTGACAGTCAACCCCATTTAAAACAAGGCCTTTGGAGCCCGGTTTCATGAGGTTTCACCGCAACCGCAGCTAAATTGTGAAAAAAATGTCAACGAAATCCGGGTTTGTGCATGCTTGTTGCATTCATGCCCATATCGTCTACAGGAGCCGCCGGAAGCGGAACCTGCAGGCCTGAGAATTAAAGTGGCAAGGCTGCCCTCAGGAGCTACAAGGTTGGACTTACGGACTCTTTACACCGAAGCGTGCAATCAAAGAACAACTTGAAGTTGTCATTCCGCACACCTCGGATCAGCTGAAATGCGACATGGATCGAGCCATTGGCGACATGGTCGTAAAGAAGCTGGAAGGATGAATGGGCAAGTATCGCCAAAGAATGTCGACGTGATATAAGTTTGCGCCGACACAAAAAGAAAGAGCCGCCCAGATAATAAAACAGGTGGGACGGCAGTACTCTTAAAACCAAAGGAGCAAATCACGATGCGCGTGATGAAGTGGAGCATGATCGCACTGGCCGTTGCTGCAGCAGCCAGTACTCAAATGGCCTCGGCCGCACCTTTCGTAAGTGACCAGTCTGAAGCCAAGGGCTTCGTTGAAGACGCCAGCGCCAAACTGTTGCTGCGCAACTACTACTTCAACCGTGACCGCAAAGATGGCGCTACTGACCAGAAAGACTGGACTCAGGGCATCTGGGGCAACTTCAACTCCGGTTACACCCAAGGCACCGTAGGCGTCGGTATTGATGCATTCGGTTACCTGGCCGTGAAACTGGACGGCGGCGACGGCACTGGCGGCACCGGCAACATGAGCCGCGACGCTGATGGCGACGTCAACGACAGCCAAGGCAAAGCCGGCGCAGCGGTCAAATTCCGCGTCTCCAAGACCGAGCTGAAAATCGGCGACCAACAGCCAAGCACTGCTCCAGTGTTCGCTGTCGGTGGTTCCCGCGTCCTGCCTCAAACTGCCAGCGGTTTCCAACTGCAGAGCAGCGAAGTCAAAGACCTCGACCTCGAAGCCGGTCACTTCTACTCGGCGACCAGCCAGGACCGCAACGCCCGTGACGGCGGCCTGTTCGCAACCTACGCTGGCGTAGAAGCCAACTCCATCGATTACGCTGGCGGTAAGTACTCCTTCACCGAAAACCTGAGCGCATCGATCTACGGCGCCCAGCTGGAAGACATCTGGAACCAGTACTACGGCAACCTGAACTACACCATCCCAATGGGTGGCGATCAGTCGCTGAACCTGGACGGTAACATCTACCGCACCACCGACACTGGCAGCTCCAAGGCCGGTGACATCAGCAACACCGCGTTCTCCCTGGCAGCCGCTTTCTCCTTCCTGAAAGCGCACACCGTCACCGTAGCCTTCCAGAAGGTCAACGGCGATACGCCTTTCGACTACATCGGCGTGGGCAAGAACAACCGTGGCGGCGACTCGATCTTCCTCGCCAACTCCATCCAGTACTCTGACTTCAACGCGCCTGGCGAGAAATCTGCCCAGATTCGTTACGACATCAAGATGGCTGAGTACGGCGTTCCTGGTCTGAGCTTCATGACTCGCTACGTCAAAGGTTGGGACATCGATGGCACCAACACCCCAACAGGCAGCCCTTACGCTGGTCTGTACGGTGACAACGGTAAGCACAACGAAACCAACTTCGAAGCCAAGTACGTTGTTCAGTCTGGCCCGGCCAAGGATCTTTCCTTCCGTGTTCGTCAAGCCTGGCACTACGCTAACGCTGACGAAGGCGAAGGCGATATCAAAGAGTTCCGCCTGATCGTCGACTACCCGATTTCGGTTCTGTAATTGCCGAAAGTCTGTTCGCGGTAATCAAAAAAAGGCCCATCTTCGGATGGGCCTTTTTTCATTGCACTGAAACTTGACCAAACGGTCGACTACTTCAGGCCGTTGGCGATTCTTGAACTACCCGAATCACGCGTTGCGGAAACGGAATATCAATACCCGACTCCTTCAAGCGATCCCGTGCATGCTCATTGAGCATGAACATCACGGCCCAGTAATCCGCCGTCTTCACCCAGATACGCAGCGACACCGTGATCGAGCTATCGCCCAAAGTCGAAATCACCGCTTCAGGCGCAGGATCAGCCAATACGCGCTCGTCCTTGGCCAACGCCAGCAACACTTCCCGGGCCTTTTGCAGATCAGCCTGGTAATCCACGCCCACGTCGAACACTACTTTGCGGGTTGGCTGGCGGTTGGTGTTGGTGATGATGCCGTTCGACAGGTTGCCGTTGGGCACGATGACGGTCTTGTTGTCACCGGTACGAATCACGGTGTGGAAGATCTGGATGCTGTCGACCGTACCTGCCACGCCTTGGGCTTCGATCCAGTCACCGATGCGAAACGGACGGAACAGCAGGATCAGCACGCCACCGGCGAAATTCGCCAGGCTGCCCTGCAAAGCCAGGCCAATCGCCAAGCCTGCCGCACCGATGGCTGCGACGAACGAGGTGGTTTCGATGCCAATCATCGACGCGACGCTGACGATCAGCAGAATCTTCAGAATGATGTTTGCCAGGGTACTGATGAACCCTTGCAGCGCGAGGTCAGCGTTACGCAGGGCGAGCAGCGCCCCGAGCTTCTGCGTCACCTTGTTGATCAGCCACCAGCCAATGACCAGAGTGACGAGCGCCAGCAGCACCCGGCTGCCGTATTCCATGATCATTGGGATCCAGGCCTGGGAAGCCTTGACCAGGTGGTCCACTTCAGCGTTCAAGTCCATCGTATTCTCCTTGTTTCCGTTGCACGCAATTGTGGCGAGGGAGCTTGCTCCCGCTTGGGGGCGCAGCACCCACCAAAGGGGCCGCTACGCAGCCCAGCGGGAGCAAGCTCCCTCGCCACAGTGTTTCCCTATAACTGAGGGCTCAGTCGCGGAAGTTATTGAACTGCAGCGGCATGCCGAATTCCTTGCCGCGCAGTGCCGCAATGGCTTCCTGCAAGTCGTCACGCTTCTTGCCGGTGACCCGCACTTGCTCACCCTGGATGGCGGCCTGGACCTTGAGCTTGGCGTCCTTGATGTGGGCAACGATCTTCTTGGCCAGTTCCTTGTCGATGCCTTCCTTGAGCACGGCTTCCTGCTTCATCAGCTTGCCCGAGGCGTAGGCGTCCTTCACTTCAAGGCACTGCACATCGATCTTGCGCTTGACCAGTGCCAGCTTGAGGATCTCGATCATCGCCTCGAGCTGGAAGTCGGCTTCGGCGGTCAGGTTGACCGTCAGGTCCTTTTCCTTGAACTCGAAACTGCCCTTGCCCTTGAGGTCATACCGACGGTCGAGTTCCTTGACGGCGTTTTCAACGGCGTTGGTGACTTCGTGCTTGTCCAGTTCGGATACCACGTCGAATGACGGCATGTAGTGTTCTCCAAATAAAAAGGCGCGCTCATGAAACGGCGCGCACTTGGCTTGTGGTTAAAATCGGGCTCATTATAACGGGTCTTTCCCCGCCGTTACCGCGAGCCCCGCAGATGCCTGCACCAAACCGAGTAAAAAACTGATGTCCACCACCTGGCATGTCCTGGGAGCCGGCAGTCTCGGCACGTTATGGGCGACGCGCCTGGCCCGGGCCGGCCTGCCGGTGCGGCTGGTGCTGCGCAATGAACAGCGGCTGCAGGATTACCTCGCCGTCGGCGGCCTGACGCTGGTGGAACAGGACCAGGCGCAGTGTTACCCGGTGCCAGGCGAAACCGCGCAGGATCCCGAGCCAATCAAGCGATTGCTAGTGGCCTGCAAGGCTTACGATGCGCAAGCCGCCGTTGCGTCGGTCGCCCATCGCCTGGACAGCGACTCGGAACTGATCCTGCTGCAGAACGGCCTCGGCAGCCAGGACGCCGTGGCCAACTGCGTACCCTGGGCACGCTGTATCAGCGCCTCCAGCACCGAGGGCGCGTTCCGCGACGGTGACTGGCGCGTGGTCTTCGCGGGTCATGGCTAC
Organism: Pseudomonas brassicacearum subsp. neoaurantiaca; assembly: GCF_013608025.1. Classification (GTDB taxonomy): domain Bacteria; phylum Pseudomonadota; class Gammaproteobacteria; order Pseudomonadales; family Pseudomonadaceae; genus Aquipseudomonas. The sequence goes on from NZ_VDLV01000020.1 coordinate 236,417, forward strand.
ACCTGGCTGGGCGACCCCGCCCACCCGGTTGCGCCGATCTGGCTGGACGACCTGGCGGCGGCGGGCATTCCCCATGCATGGAGCGCCGATATCCTCACCCGCCTCTGGCGCAAACTGGCCCTCAATTGTGCGATCAATCCACTGACCGTACTTCATCATTGCAAGAACGGTGAGTTGCAAGCGCATCGCTGCGAAGTCGCGACCCTCTGCGCCGAACTCACCGACCTGCTCGAACGTTGCGGCCAGCCCGCCGCCGCCGAAGATTTGCAGACCGAAGTCGAACGGGTGATCCAAGCCACCGCCGCCAATTACTCCTCGATGTACCAGGACGTCGCCAACCAGCGGCGCACCGAAATCAGTTACCTGCTCGGCCACGCCTGCGCGGTCGCCCAGCGCCATGGCGTGGCGGTGCCGCACCTTGAGCAAATGCGCCAGCGACTGATTGCCCACCTGGACAACCTCGGATTGCCCAGCGACTGAGCAGCGGCTACGCTGGCCCTCGTGTTCCTTGTTAGCGACGAGTCCGATGCCATTGCGCCAGCGTCTTGAAAATCTCCCGGTCGGCCAGAAACTGCTGGCGGCCCTGTTGGTGCTGTTGACCACCGTCCTGCTGGTGGCCAACCTGACCTTCATCAGCGCGGCCTATTACATTTCCCAGGAAAGCATGGCGCCCCAGGCGTTGCAGACCATCGGCCGCCTGGTGGCCAACCCGAGCCTGATCTCCGAAGCGCTGCAATCACCCCAAAGCGCCCAGCGCCTGCTCGACGAACTCAACAGTTACGCGCCGCTACGGGCGGCAGCGCTTTACGACGGCGAAGGCGAACGCCTCGCGCAGTTGCAACAGGGCGAAAAGCTCAAGCTGCCGGAGCACTTTCGCCACATGCAGACCTGGCAGGCCGGTGAATTTCGCAGCAACCAGATCATCACCCTCCCCCGCCCCGGCACCGCGCCAGGCCATCTGTTGCTGGTGGCCAGCAGCGAATTGCCCACGGCGTTCTACACCGGCACCCTGACCGCCAGCCTCGGCATCCTGATATTCAGCGTGCTGCTGTGGCTGGTCATTGCCCAGCAGATCAAACGCCTGATCACCCAACCAATCCACCAACTCGAAGAGCTGTCCCGCCAGGTCACCCGCGAGGAGAACTACGCCCTGCGCGCCGCCCGTGGCAACCATGACGAGATCGGCAGCCTGGCCGAGGCGTTCAATACGATGCTGTCGCGGATCGAAGCCCGCGAACAGCAACTCAAACGCGCGCGGGACGACTCCCAGGCCGCCTATGACCAGGCCCAGGGATTGGCCGAAGAAACCCGCCACACCAATCGCAAGCTGGAGCTGGAAGTCCAAGTGCGCAGCAAGATCGAGAAAAAGCTCACCGGCTTCCAGAATTACCTCAATAGCATCATCGACTCCATGCCATCGGCGCTGATTGCCCTTGATGAGCAACTCTACGTCACCCAATGGAACCAGGAGGCCAGCGCGCTCTCCGGCACACGGCTGGACGAAGCGCTGAACCAGCCGATATTCCTCGCTTTCGAACCCCTGAAGCCGTACCTGCCCCAACTCAAGCAAACGGTCGAACAGCACACCGTGGCGAAGATCGAACGCGTGACCTGGACCAAGGATGACGAAGCCCGGCATTACGCCCTCACCTTCTATCCGCTGATGGGCGGCGCCGGGCGAGGCGTGGTGATCCGCATCGACGACATCACCCAGCGCTTGTCGCTGGAAGAGATGATGGTGCAATCGGAGAAGATGCTCTCGGTCGGTGGCCTCGCGGCGGGCATGGCCCATGAGATCAATAATCCGCTTGGCGCGATCCTGCACAACGTGCAGAACATCCGTCGACGCCTGTCGGCGGAACTGCCGAAGAACCTCGAACAGGCCGAGCAACTGGGCATCGACTTGCCGGTGGTCAACCGTTACCTGGAAAGCCGGGAGATCCCGCAATTGCTCGACGGCATCCAGCAGGCCGGCGCCCGGGCGGCGAAAATCGTCACCCACATGCTCAGTTTCAGCCGGCGCAGCACGCGGCAAATGGCGCCTTGCGACCTGCCGGCGCTGATCGACCAGGCGGTGGAAATTGCCGGTAACGACTTCGACCTGACGATCGGTTTCGACTTCAAGGGCCAGGCGATCGTCCGCCAGTTCGACCCGAACCTGGGGCCGGTGCCCGGCACGGCCAACGAGTTGGAACAGGTGCTGCTGAACCTGCTGAAAAATGCTGCCCAGGCCATTCATCAACGCCAGGACGATAGCGAGCCCGGCCGAATCATCCTGCGTACCCGCCTGAATCCGCCATGGGCAGAAATCCAGGTCGAGGACAACGGCATCGGCATGAGCGAGAACGTGCGCAAACGCACCTTCGAGCCATTCTTCACCACCAAGGAAATCGGCCAGGGCACGGGCCTCGGGCTGTCGGTCTCGTATTTCATCATTACCAACAATCACAAGGGCCAGATGGAAGTGCAATCCGCGCCAGGCCAGGGCACGTGCTTCACCCTGCGCTTGCCCCTGGCGGGCACTTCGATCGTGGCCCAGGAAAACAAGCCAGTGGAGCGCTGAACATGGGTTTTCGCCTATCGAAGATTTACACCCGCACCGGTGACAAAGGTGAAACGGGATTGGGCGATGGCCGCCGCGTGGCGAAGGATCACCCGCGGGTCGAAGCCATTGGCGAAGTGGATACGTTGAACAGCCAGCTGGGATTGTTGCTGGCCGGTCTAGCCGAGGAATCAGCCCGGCATCCGGCGCTGAAGGAAGTCATCGCGGTGTTGGCGCCTTGTCAGCACCGGCTGTTCGATCTGGGTGGTGAACTGGCGATGCCGGCTTACCAAGCCTTGAGCGTGGCGGAGATCGAGCGGCTGGAAGCGGCGATCGATCTATGGAACGAGGAGCTGGGACCGCTGGAAAACTTCATTCTGCCCGGCGGCTCTTCCTTGATCGCGCAAGCGCACGTCTGCCGAGCCCTGGCCCGTGGTGCCGAGCGCCGTTGCCAGCAATTGAACGCGGTCGAGCCGCTGGCCGGGCCGGGGCTGGCCTATATCAATCGGTTGTCGGATCTGCTGTTCGTGGCCGCACGGGTCATTGCCCGGCGGCAAGGGGTGGCGGAGGTGCTTTGGGAAGCGGCGGCCAAGCCTGGGAGCTGATCAGAGAGGTGCATTGCCTGTCAGTCCGCCATCGCGAGCAAGCTCGCTCCCACAGGTTTTGTGAACACCACTGACCCAGTGTGGGAGCGAGCTTGCTCGCGATGGCGTCAGCAACTGCACCACATTCTCAAACCTCCGGCCAAAACGCCCGAATCCCCGCCACACCCTGCGCCCCGGTTTCCCAGGCCTTCTGCCGCTGATCCGGCCCAACCCCACCCAACAGATAAACCGGTCTGTCGAAACCGTCGATCAACCGCGCCGCTTCTGCCCAGCCCAACGGTTGTGCATCGGGGTGGGTCTGGGTCGGTTGCACAGGCGAAAGCGTCACGAAATCCACGTCCATCTGCTGCGCCAAGGCCAACTCCTCGGCGTTATGGCACGAGGCCGCGAGCCAGCGGTCCTTGCCGAACGGGCGGCCGGCTGCCGCATGCTTGCGCAGCTGCGCGGCGGTGATGTGCCAGCCGGCGGAGGGGAAATCCCCCAGCCATTCGAACGGTCCCTTGAGCATCAACTGGGCCTTGCCGGCGCACAACCCCACCGCGTCCACCGCCAGGTCGCGGTATTGCGGGTCGTAGCCGTTGGGCGCGCGCAGCTGGACCAACTTGATCCCGCCGGCAATCGCCTTCTGCATGCCGCGCAGCAAGGCCGGCGTCTCGAGGCCTTCGGGCGTAATCAAATATTCGCCCGGTAAACGGGCCGCCGCGACGATCGGCTGGTTGGCCGCCGGAAATTCGTAATTCGTCAACTCACGGGCCGTCACCCACGCCAGCGGTTGACCCTCGGCGCCATGGGGCGCGCCGCTGAAAGCCGAAACCTCCCAGACGTCGAGCAACACTTGTTTGTCCGGGTAATCGTGGCGCACCTTGATCAATGGCCGGGCGGCTTCGACGACGATACCCAGTTCCTCGTTTAGCTCCCGGGCCAAGGCGGTTTCGACGGACTCATCCACCTCGACCTTGCCACCGGGAAACTCCCACAGGCCGCCCTGGTGCTGGGTGTCGGCCCGACGGGCAATCAGGATTTTACCAGCAGCGTCACGAATGACCGCCGCCGCCACATGAACTCGTTTCACCGCGCAGTCTCCTCCAGGCCAGCCTGTTGCCACGCTTTGAAAGCTGGCCATTGATATAAGGTTTCAACGTAGGCCTCATCGACCTCCGGCAGTGCCACTCGATAAGTGCGCAAGCGCACCGCGACAGGGGCAAAAAATGCGTCGGCCAGACTGATGCGACCAAACAGATAAGGACCGGGTTCGGGCGCCACTCCACGGCATTCAGCCCACAGCGCCAGCATCCGCTCAATTTCCACCTGCACTTCAGATGGCATAGGCGACAGCGGCGCATCGTGCAGCAGGTCCATGGGCATATGATTGCGCAGGGCGAAAAAGCCGCTGTGCATTTGCGCACAGGCCGAGCGGGCCTGGGCCCGGGCGGCCACATCCTTGGGCCAGAGTCCGGCATCCGGGAATTGTTCGGCCAGGTATTCGCCGATCGCCAGGGAATCGGCGATCACGCCGAATTCGGTCTTGAGCAACGGGACCTTGGCCGTGGCCGAATACTTGAGCAGCTTTTCGCGGGTATCGGGCTGGCCGAGCCTGACCAGTTCTTCGGTGTACTTCGCGCCGGTCAGCGCCAGGGCCAAGGCGCCACGCAGGGACCAGGAAGATAGATCTTTGTCGCCGATGATCAGGTGCAGGCTCATGTGGATTCCTTTCTTATGGTTCTGAGGTGTCTGTTATGGTGCCATCGCGAGCAAGCTCGCTCCCACAGGGGGCTGGCGTGAACACTATCGATATCACCCAACAGATCCACTGTGGGAGCGAGCTTGCTCGCGATTGGAGCAGCTCGGTCCCGAGCCTGTTAAGTCCGGTACTCAGCGTTGATCTTGACGTACTCGTGGGACAGGTCAGTGGTCCAGATGGTTTCGCTGCAATCCCCACGTCCCAGCTCGATGCGGATGGTGATTTCTTCCTGCTGCATCACTGCCGCGCCCTGGGCTTCGGTGTAGGTCGCAGCGCGGGCGCCTTGGCTGGCGATGCAGACCTCACCGAGGAACACGTCGATCTTGCTCACGTCCAGCGCCGGCACGCCGGCACGGCCGACAGCGGCGAGGATCCGGCCCCAGTTCGGGTCGGAGGCGAACAGCGCGGTCTTGATCAGCGGCGAGTGCGCCACGGTGTAGCCGACGTCCAGGCATTCCTGGTGATTGCCACCGCCGTTGACCTGCACGGTCACGAACTTGGTTGCGCCTTCACCGTCACGGACGATGGCCTGGGCCACTTCCATGCACACCTCGAACACCGCCTGCTTCAGGGCCGCGAACAGCGGGCCGCTGGCCTCGGTGATTTCCGGCAGGTTGGCCTTGCCAGTGGCGATCAGCATGCAGCAGTCGTTGGTGGAGGTATCGCCGTCGATGGTGATGCGGTTGAACGACTTGTTGGCGCCGTCGAGCATCAGGTCCTGCAGCACTTGGCGCGATACCTTGGCGTCGGTGGCGATGTAACCGAGCATGGTCGCCATGTTCGGACGGATCATGCCCGCGCCTTTGCTGATGCCGGTGACGGTGATGGTCACGCCGTCATGCTGGAATTGGCGGCTCGCACCCTTGGGCAAGGTATCGGTGGTCATGATGCCGGTGGCGGCGGCGGCCCAGTTGTTTTCCGACAGGTCATCAAGGGCGGCTTGCAACGCACCTTCGATCTTCTCGACCGGCAGCGGCTCGCCGATCACACCGGTGGAGTAAGGCAGCACCTGGTTGGCGTCGACACCCGTCAGTTCGGCCAGCTTGGCGCAGGTACGCTCGGCGGCGGCCAGGCCTGGCGCGCCGGTGCCGGCGTTGGCATTGCCGGTGTTGGTCAGCAGGTAACGCACCGGCCCCTGCACGCGTTGCTTGGCCAGGATGACCGGCGCGGCGCAGAACGCGTTGAGCGTAAACACACCCGCCACCGTCGAGCCTTCGGCGCAACGCATGACTACCACATCCTTGCGCCCGGGGCGCTTGATGCCCGCCGAGGCGATACCGAGTTCAAAACCGGCAACCGGGTGCAACGTTGGCAACGGACCAAGACCAACAGCCATGAATGCGCTCCTTAAATAAATGTGTTCAGCATCGTCGTTATCAAGACGACGGATCAAATGGCAAAACGCCGCGACAAGAGACTCTTGTCGCGGCGCGGGGCGTTCAGCGTTGAAACGGGTTTATTGGATCTGCCCGTGGCAATGCTTGTATTTCTTGCCCGAACCGCAGTAGCACAGTTCGTTACGGCCCAGCTTCTGCTCGTTGCGCACCGGTGCGGTGGCCAGGGCGACATCCACATCGACGCCCTCTTCCATCGCCTGGGCCACTTCCAGCCCTGGGGCTTCGGCGTGTTCGAATTGCATGCGCGCGGCCAAGGCCTCGGCTTCCTGACGCAGGCGAGCTTCTTCTTCGGCCGGGTCTTCGCGGCGAACCTGAACGTGGGACAGGACACGGATCGAGTCGCGCTTGATCGAATCCAGCAGCTCGGAGAACAGCGTGAAGGACTCGCGCTTGTATTCCTGCTTCGGATTCTTCTGGGCGTAGCCGCGCAGGTGGATGCCGTGGCGCAGGTGATCCATGGTCGACAGGTGGTCTTTCCACAGGTCGTCCAGCACGCGCAATACGATCTGCTTCTCGAAGGAGCGCAGCGCTTCGGCACCGGCCTGGTCTTCTTTCTCGTTGTACGCGGCGATCAGCTCGGCCAGCAGTTTTTCCCGCAGGGTTTCTTCGTACAGGTGATCGTCTTCGTCGAGCCACTGCTGGATCGGCAAGGACACGCCGAAATCGCTGCGCAGGGAAGCTTCCAGGCCCGCGATATCCCACTGCTCCGGCAATGACTGCGGCGGAATGTGGGCGCTGACGGTGGCGTCGAGCACTTCGCGGCGGAAATCGGCGATGGTTTCGCCAATGTCGTCGGCGGCCAACAGGCTGTTGCGCATGTGATAGATCACTTTACGCTGCTCGTTGTTGACGTCGTCGAACTCCAGCAATTGCTTGCGGATATCGAAGTTGCGGCCTTCGACCTTGCGCTGGGCCTTTTCGATGGCGTTGGTCACCATGCGGTGCTCGATCGCCTCGCCTGGCTGCATGCCCAGGGCTTTCATGAAGTTCTTCACCCGGTCAGAGGCAAAGATGCGCATCAGGCTGTCTTCCAGCGACAGGTAGAAGCGGCTGGAGCCGGCGTCGCCCTGGCGACCGGCACGGCCACGCAGCTGGTTGTCGATACGGCGCGATTCGTGACGCTCGGAAGCGATCACCTGCAAGCCGCCGGATTCGAGCACTTGCTGGTGACGTTTCTGCCAGTCGGCCTTGATTTGCGCGATCTGCTCAGGCGTCGGGTTGTCCAGGGAAGCGACTTCCACTTCCCAGTTGCCGCCCAGCAGGATGTCGGTACCACGGCCGGCCATGTTGGTGGCGATGGTCAACGCACCCGGGCGACCCGCCTGGGCGATGATCTCGGCTTCCTTCTCGTGGAACTTGGCGTTCAGGACCTTGTGCTCGATGCCTTCCTTGGTGAGCAGGTTGGACATGTGCTCGGAGGTCTCGATGGTGGCGGTACCCACCAGGATCGGACGGCCTTGGGCCATGCCTTCCTTGATGTCATTGATGATCGCCGCGTATTTCTCTTCGGCGGTCAGGAACACCAGGTCGTTGTAGTCTTTGCGCGCCAGCGGCTTGTTCGGCGGAATCACCACCACTTGCAGGCCGTAGATCTGGTGGAATTCGAACGCTTCGGTGTCTGCGGTACCGGTCATGCCGGACAGCTTGTTGTACAGGCGGAAGTAGTTCTGGAAGGTGGTCGAGGCCAGGGTCTGGCTCTCGGCCTGGATGTTCAGGCCTTCCTTGGCTTCGATGGCCTGGTGCAGGCCTTCGGACAGGCGACGGCCCGGCATGGTACGGCCGGTGTGTTCGTCCACCAGTACGACTTGGCCGTCCTGCACGATGTATTCGACGTTGCGATGGAACAGCTTGTGGGCACGCAGGCCAGCATAGACGTGGGTCAGCAAGCCCAGGTTGTGGGCCGAGTACAAGCTTTCGCCTTCAGCCAGCAGGCCGACGCGGGTCAGCATTTCTTCGATGAACTGGTGACCGGATTCGTTGAGCTCGACCTGGCGGGTCTTCTCGTCGACGGTGTAGTGGCCGGCCTGGGTCACTTCGCCTTCGACTTCTTCGACGTGCAGCTTGAGCTGCGGGATCAACTTGTTGATCTCGATGTACAGCTTGGAGCTGTCCTCGGCCTGACCGGAAATGATCAGCGGGGTACGGGCTTCGTCGATGAGGATGGAGTCGACTTCGTCGATCACGGCAAAGTTGAGTTCACGCTGGAATTTTTCTTCCATGCTGAACGCCATGTTGTCGCGCAGGTAATCGAAACCGAATTCGTTGTTGGTGCCGTAGGTGATGTCCGAGGCGTAGGCGAAGCGCTTCTCTTCCGGGGGCTGGAACGGCGTGACCACGCCGACCGTCAGGCCGAGGAATTCGTAGAGCGGGCGCATCCAGTTGGCGTCGCGGCGGGCCAGGTAGTCGTTGACCGTCACCACATGCACGCCCTTGCCGGACAATGCGTTGAGATACACCGCCAGGGTGGCCACGAGGGTCTTGCCCTCACCGGTGCGCATTTCGGCGATCTTGCCTTCGTGCAGGGTCATGCCGCCGATCAACTGGACGTCGAAGTGGCGCATGCCCATCACCCGCTTGCCGGCTTCGCGGCAGACCGCAAAGGCTTCGGGCAGGATCTGGTCAAGGGTTTCACCCTTGGCGATGCGGTCCTTGAATTCGGCAGTCTTGGCGCGTAACTGATCGTCCGAAAGGGCCACCATTTGCTCTTCGAAGGCATTGACAGTCTGTACCGTCTTGAGCATGCGCTTGACTTCACGCTCGTTCTTGCTTCCAAAAAGTTTCTTTAACAAAGGCGCAAACATATCGGCAGGATCTTCCACACTAAAGGGATGGAGGGCGGCCCCATGAGTCGCCCGTGCAGCCCTCATGGCCGCATGCGAACGAGCATTCTACCCGGAAACGATGGTGAGGAAAGTGGCGTTATTCCACGATGCTGGCACAGCGCTGTGACGGGGCCTCCCTAAAATAAGGGCTTTTGCGCGAACTTCAAGCCACAAGGTGCAGAAGTTACCTATTGATTGTGTGGATAAAACCTCGCAGGACGAGCGGATCGAGGCGCATCCGGCGCTTTCTGCTACCATGGCGCTCCTGTCATTTGCGGTATCAGTCCATGGCCTTCCGCCCTCTTCCAGCCAAGGCACCCGCCGTCCTGCTGCGCGAAGCCAAGCCGCTGAAAGCCATCTTCGGCCACGCCAGGCGCCTGGGTCATCTGCAACGCCTGCTCGACAGCCAGTTGCAACCCGCCGCGCGCGAGCATTGTCATGTCGCGTCCTGGCGCGAAGGCAGCTTGTTGCTGATCGTCACCGATGGCCATTGGGCCACGCGCTTGCGCTACCAGCAGAAGCGCTTGCTGCGTCAATTGCAGGCTTTCGAAGAATTCGCCAACCTGACGCGCATCCTGTTCAAGGTCCAGCCGCCGACCGTACAGGCCGGCGCCAAGGGACATACCCTCGACCTGTCCACCGACGCGGCCGCGACCATCCAAGCCACCGCCGAGGGCATCAGCGATCCCAACCTGCGGGCGGCGCTGGAACGATTGGCGGCCCATGCGCGGCCCAAGGATTGAAATCTCCGTCGCCTATTGAATAGCCTGCTCGCGACAGCGGCAGGTCAGCCGCTATTTTTTCGTCTGCCAGACAGCTTTCGCGAGCAAGCTCGCTCCCACATTGGAGCTGCGGCGGATGCAAAATCCATGTCCGCTGAAGATTCCCTGTGGGAGCAAGCTTGCTCGCGAAGGCGGCAGGTCAGCCGCTATTTTTTCGTCTGCCAGACAGCTTTCGCGAGCAGGCTCGCTCCCACATTGGAGCTGCGGCGGATACGAAATCGGTATCCGCTGGAGATTCCCTGTGGGAGCGAGCCTGCTCGCGAAGGCAGCGACTCGGTCTTCGATCTAGCGCCGCTTGCTGCCCCCCAGCAATGATCCCATCAACCCACGCACCAACTGCCGGCCCAATTGGTTGGCTGCCTGGCGCATCGCGGATTTCAAGGCCTGGCCGGCAGCCGTTCCGAGGAACTCCCCAGCCTGTTCGGTGAAGCTCGGCTCATCCGCCGCAGGCTTGCCCGGTGCCGCTTCCGCCTGGGGTTCGAGCCCCTTGCGCCCCATCAACACTTCATAGGCCGACTCGCGATCGATGGGTTTGTCATAGCGTCCCTGCAACGGCGAGCTGGCGATCAACCCGGCGCGCTCGGCCTCGCTCAGCGGTCCGATGCGCGACTGCGGCGGTGCTACCAGTACGCGCTGGACCATTTCCGGTGTGCCTTTTTCCTGCAAGGTGCCGACCAGGGCTTCACCGATGCCCAGTTCCGTCAACACCGCCAGGGCATCGAACTGCGGATTCGGGCGGAAACCTTCCGCCACTGCCCGCAAGGATTTCTGCTCCTTGGCGGTAAAGGCCCGCAAACCGTGCTGGATGCGCAACCCCAACTGCGCCAGCACATCGTCCGGCAGATCGCCCGGCGACTGGGTGACGAAATACACCCCGACGCCCTTGGAGCGGATCAACCGCACCACCTGCTCCAGGCGATCCTGGAGGGCCTTGGGCGTTCCGGCAAACAGCAAGTGGGCTTCATCGAAGAACAAGGCGAGCAAAGGCTTGTCCGCATCGCCGCGCTCGGGCAGTTGCTCGAACAGCTCGGCCAGCAGCCACAGCAGGAACGTCGCGTAGACCTTCGGCGCCTCATGGACCAGGCGACTTGCATCCAGCAAATGAATACGACCACGGCCATCGCTGGCTGGGTGAAGGATGTCCTCGAGCTGCAACGCCGGCTCACCAAACAAGGCGTCGGCGCCCTGCTGCTCCAGCGTCGACAAGCGTCGCATCAGCGCCTGGCTGGAACCGGTGGTCATCAAGGCCGCGTCGTCGCCGAGCAACTCGGGATTGTCCTTGAGGTGATTGAGCAGCGCCTTCAGGTCCTTGAGATCCAGCAGCAACAGGCCCTCGCGATCGGCAACCTTGAACGCCGCGTACAGCGCCGACTGCTGGCTGTCGGTGAGCTCCAGCAGGCTGCCGAGCAACAACGGACCCATTTCGCTCAAGGTCGTGCGCAATGGATGGCCGGACTTACCGTGGATATCCCACAAGGTCACCGGATAGGCCTGGGGTTTGTGGCCGAGCCACGGCATGCCGGCGATGCGCTCGGCGATCTTGCCCTGGGGAGCACCGGCAGCGCCGAGGCCGCAAAGGTCGCCCTTGATGTCCGCCGCGAACACCGCCACGCCGGCATCGCTGAACATTTCGGCCAGGCGTTGCAGGGTAACGGTCTTGCCGGTGCCGGTGGCGCCCGCCACCAGACCATGACGGTTCGCCAGGCGCATGGCCTGGACGACAGGTTGGCCGGCCAGGTCGGCCCCGATGATGAGTTGCGATGAATCAGGCATTTGGTCACCTGTGGGTTTGCGATATGACGCCATTTTGCGCGCTTATATAAAAGCATGCCCAGCGTATTAAGGCTTGAATGCACGATCAAAACTGTATCTGGCCAACCTATGTGGCGAGGGGATTTATCCCCGCTGGGCTGCGAAGCAGCCCTAAAGCAGCGAACTCCATCATCCTCACACACCGAGTTGCCTGGTTTGGGGCCGCTTCGCAGCCCAGCGGGGCGGTGCGACGTTTCGCTAAATCCCCTCGCCACAGGAATTCGCATCACCGCTACGCCACCGCAACCCCAACCGAACATCTATTCTTACTAAAGGTCAACACAGGAGAACACAGACCGGAGGGATGTTCATCGTGCATATAGCGGACATAACCATGTTCTACGCCCCCGCCAGTGGAGGCGTGCGCACTTATCTGGATGCCAAGCACCGGCGCCTGGGCAATCGGCCCGGTATCCGCCACAGCCTCTTGATTCCCGGCGCTCACTTGAGTGAGCAGGACGGGATCTACAAGGTTCCGGCCCCTCCGCTCCCCTTTGGCAAGGGCTATCGCTTCCCGCTTCGCCTGGCGCCCTGGCGCAATGTCCTGCGCGATTTGCAGCCGGACCTGATCGAAGTCGGCGACCCTTACCTGACTGCCTGGGCCGCCCTTGATGCCCGTCGCCAACTTGACGTGCCCGTCATCGGTTTTTATCACTCCGACCTGCCATTGCTGGTGAGCAACCGCATGGGCAATTGGTTCACACCCAACATCGAAGCCTATGTCAGCAAGCTCTACGGCAACTTCGACCGAGTCTTGGCGCCGAGCCAGGTCATGGCCGACAAACTGACCGGGCTCGGCGTCCGGAATGTCTATGTACAGCCGTTGGGCGTGGACTTGCAGACCTTCAATCCCGCCGCTCGCGACCCTGAGCTGCGCGCCGAGCTGGGCATCGCCGAAGATGCCCGCCTGCTGATTTTCGCCGGACGTGGCTCCAAGGAAAAAAACCTGCCGGTGCTGCTCAAATGCATGAAGCGCCTGGGCGAGCGCTACCACCTGCTGTTGGTGGGTTCTTCCATGCCCGCCGTGGTGCCGGACAACGTCACCGTGATCGATGAGTTCTGCCCGGCGCCGCAAGTCGCCCGGCTGATGGCAAGCGCCGACGCCCTGCTGCATGCCGGCGACCAGGAGACGTTCGGCCTGGTGATCCTTGAAGCCATGGCCAGCGGCATCCCGGTGGTGGCGGTCGCCGCGGGCGCGTTCAGCGAGCTCGTTCACGAAGACTGTGGCCTGTTGTGCACACCGAACAATCCCCAGGCGATGGCGAACGCCGTGCGACAACTGTTCGCCGAAGGTTGCCAGCAGCGCGGCGCCCGGGCACGCCGGCACGTGGAACGGCATTACGCCTGGGATTCGGTGGTCAACAGTCTGTTGGGCCACTACTACAGCGTGCTTGGCGCAGAGATGCCCATGCTGGCCAATGGGTGAGGCGCAGCCGATGACGATGAATCCCTCACCCAGCGTGCTGTTGGTGCTCCACGACGTCGCGCCGCAGACCTGGCCCGATTACCAGCCCTTCGTCGAAGCCGTCGACGCCCTTGGCCAAGTCCCGATGACCTGGCTGGTGGTGCCGGATTTTCACCACGCCAATGCGCTGGACGATCACCCCGGTTTCCGGCGCCTGCTCGACGGCCGGATCGAGCGCGGTGACGAACTGGTCCTGCACGGCTATTACCATTGCGACGACGGGCCGCCCGCCCTTCATCCCAAGGACTGGTTCATGCGCCGGGTCTACACCCACGAAGGCGAATTCTATGATCTGTCCGAGGAGGACGCCCTTGCCCGCCTGCACGCCGGCATCGAATTGTTCCAACGTTATGACTGGCCGCTGAAGGGTTTCGTCGCCCCAGCCTGGTTGATGAGCGAAGGCACTCGCCGAGCTTTGCGCCAGTTGCCCTTGCGCTACACCAGCGATACCCAGCACCTCTATCGCTTGCCGGAGTTCATCCCTGTCGATGCCCCGGGGCTGGTGTGGAGCGCCCGCAATGCCTGGCGTCGGGGACTGTCGAAAATCATCTGCGACCAACGGGAACAGCGCTGGCGCCAGGCACCGGTGATCCGCCTCGGCCTGCATCCGGTGGACATGCGCCACGGATTTTCCCGCGACTATTGGTTGCGCACCCTGGAACGCCTGCTCCAAGACGGTCGTGTGCCGATGACCAAAGCCGGCTGGCTGGCCACCCAGGGCCTGCGAGTCAGTCACGCCGCATGAAGCGCCTGGCCTGGCTGGTCGCCGCCCTGCTCATCGCGTTGCTGGTGCCCATGCTGGTGGGCGGCGGCGAAATGTGGTCACGGGTGCAGCGCTTCCCCTTGTCGCTGCTGCTGGTCATGCTCGGCATGATCGTGCTCTGCTGGGGCTTGAATTCGGTGCGCCTGCGCTTGCTGCTGGGAGAACATCGCGGGCGCATCGGTGGCCTGAAAAGCATGGGCGTAGTTATGTCCACCGAGTTCGCCATGTGTGCCACGCCCGGCGGCAGCGGTGGACCGTTGACGCTGATGGCCCTGCTGGCCCGCAACGGCGTGCGCCCGGCCCATGGCAGTGCCGTGTTTGCCATGGATCAGTTGAGTGACTTGCTTTTTTTCCTCTGCGCCCTGTTGGGCATCCTGTTCTACGCGCTGTTCCAGAACCTCAGTCAACGCATGGAATGGATGCTGGCGCTGAGCGCCGTGTCATTGTTCGGCGGCCTGCTCTGCTGCGGGCTCGTGGCGCGCTACCATCGTCGGTTGATTTTGCTGGGCGCACGGTTGCTGCGCCACTTGCGTGTACGCTCCAGCACGCGCCGGCGCTGGGGACGCAAAATCCTGCACTTCCTGGCGGCTTTCACCGACACGCTGAAGCTGCCTCGACAGACGTTGTTCCAGGTGTTCGGCCTGACGTGCCTGCACTGGGCGCTGCGCTACAGCGTGCTTTATCTGGCGTTGAAAGGATTGGGGGCGGACTTGCAATGGGCCTGGAGTTTCCTGATCCAGATGCTCTCCTTGAGCGCAGGACAGTTCAGCCTGCTGCCGGGCGGCGCCGGAGCGGCGGAGTTAACTTCAGCGGCGTTGCTCGCGCCGATGGTGGGTAAATCCACCGCGGCGGCGGCGATTCTGATTTGGCGGGCGGTGACGTATTACTTCTATCTGCTGGCCGGAGGGCCGGTGTTCTTCATGATGGTCGGGCGACCGTTGATCAAGAAGCTGATCAGGCTGCGGCAGGCGTAACCGTTCACCGCTTGGGTTCGGGGTCGTCCTTGGGCTGCTGGTGCAACTCTTCCCAAAGTTTTGCCGCTTCGGGAAACTCGGTGCCGTCCTCGGGGCTCAACGCTTCGGGATCGTACCGGCTCAGGCAGCCCTCGCCCACGGTTGGCGGGGCTTTGGCGGCGGCTTTGTCCAAGGGATCGGTCATGGCTTAACTTGCTCCTCAAGGCTAATCGTGGCGAGGGAGCTTGCTCCCGCGCCACGGGACTCTGCTTTGAATCAGAACACGACGGTCTTGTTGCCGTGCACCAACACGCGGTCTTCAAGGTGATAACGCAAGCCGCGCGCCAACACCATCTTCTCCACGTCGCGACCGAATCGCACCATATCTTCGATGCTGTCACTGTGGCTGACGCGTACCACGTCCTGCTCGATGATCGGGCCGGCGTCGAGTTCTTCGGTCACGTAGTGGCAAGTCGCGCCGATCAGCTTTACGCCGCGCATCGAAGCCTGGTGATACGGCTTCGCACCCACGAACGACGGCAGGAAACTGTGGTGGATGTTGATGACTTTGTGCGCGTATTCGCGGCACAAGGACGGCGGCAGGATCTGCATGTAGCGGGCCAGCACCACCACCTCGGCGTCATGCTGCTTGACCAGGCGCGAGACTTCGGCGAACGCCGGCTGCTTGTCCTGCGGGTTGACCGGTACGTGGTAGTACGGGATGCCGTGCCACTCCACCATGCTGCGCAAGTCGTCATGGTTGGAGATCACGCAGGCGATGTCGCAATCAAGCTCATCGCTGTGCCAGCGGTGCAGCAAGTCAGCCAGGCAGTGAGACTCACGACTGGCCATCAGCACCACGCGTTTCTTCTGTGCGGTGTCAGTGATGCGCCAGTCCATCGAGAACTCTTCGGCAATGGGGGCGAACGCCTCGCGAAAGGCTTCGATGCCGAAGGGCAGCGAGTCAGCACGGATCTCGTGGCGCATGAAGAACCAGCCACTCTGATTGTCCGAATGATGGCTTGCTTCAGTGATCCAACCGTTATGGGACGCCAGAAAGTTACTGACTTTAGCAACGATACCGACGCGGTCCGGGCAAGCGATCACCAGCCGAAAAGTGCGCATTAGGGAAACTCCAGAACTTTCGCAAAGGCGGCCATTCTAGCCACTGTGCGGCAAAACTGCAGTACTGATGACACCATCGCCCTCTCCGTGATCAGTCGGGGCTGGGAATGGCCTGGCCTGAGGCGGCAGCGCTATATGTGTGAACAGATGTGAACGTACATCGGGTTACTTATTGCGCCGAGCATTTTGTGACACTGCACTATTTAACTAAATAAACACGGCTTAAATGTTTACTTGATGAAACTGTCTGATTACTATTGCTTCACTGTGTCCTTGTCACCCGCGTCCTACATAAGGTAGTCCCCATGTCCCTGATCAACGAATACCGCGCTACAGAAGAAGCAATCAAAGAACTGCAAGCTCGCCTGAAAAACCTGTCCGAAGACGACAAACTGCAAAAAGAACTGGAATTCGAAGGCAAACTGCGCACTCTGATGGGCGAATACTCCAAGTCCCTGCGCGATATCATTGCCCTGCTGGACCCAGAAGCCAAATCGGCCAAAGCCCCTCGTGGCGCCGCAAAAACTACTGGCACCAAACGCGCTCGCAAAGTTAAGCAGTACAAAAACCCGCACAACGGCGAAGTCATCGAAACCAAAGGTGGCAACCACAAGACGCTGAAAGAGTGGAAAGCCAAGTGGGGCGGTGATGTGGTGGAAGGCTGGGCAACCCTGCTGGGCTAAGCCTCGCCAGCCGGCATCGCGCTTTACGCGAAGCTTGCCAGGCAAAAAAACGCCAGCCATTGCTGGCGTTTTTTTATGCCTTCGTTTAACCCCCCGGGGATTGAATCGCAGCGTGACAATTCAAAGGCTAAAACGTTTACGCAATTGTTGGCTGTAGCCTTGCCACTGCATCAGTACCTCTTGCTGCAATGATGTAGAAAGCCCCATCCACTCTGCCATTGCCTCATCGAAACTGTTCAACGTATTAGGCGCGCCCCACTCCGGGGATGACAGGCGCTGCTGGCAAAATAATTTCCAGCGCGCCTGCTCTTCCGGATCCAAGGTGTCCGGAAAGTTGCGCGCACGATATCGAAACAATAATTCCGGCAGTCGTTCATCGTCAAAAGGCCAATGCCCTTGTGCCAATTGAGCCGGATCCGCCATGCGAACTTGCTCACATAAACGACGATCTCGATCCCCCAAGAACCCCACATATAACTGCTGCTCGGGATCTTCGCTGGCGGTGAAATCTTCCTGCCCATAAATAGCCTGGAGTTTGTCTTGCCAGACGTGTTGTGCGTCAGTTAGCCGCAGCGCCCGCTCCCGCACGCCCTCCATGTCCAGCTGCAGCCGTAGTTGGTCCTCGGCCCGCAGGACAGCCAGTGGCGCAACCACCGGGCACTTGTTGATATGAATGAGTTTGAGGGGCACCGGCAGTTCGCCGTCGAGCAGCTCTTCGCGGCGGGTGTATAACCGCTGACGCAGGATCTGCGCATCATGATCCAGCAGGCCCTGGGGATCCAGATGCAAGTCGCAGACGATCAAGGCGTTGCGGTTCTTCGGATGCCAGGCCAGCGGCAGCACCACCCCGATGTAGTTTCGCGCCGCCGAGAAACGCCCGGAGATGTGCACCATCGGCTGCAACAGGCGAACCTGGTCCAGCACTTTCTGTTTGCTGCGCAACTGGAACAACCAGTCATAAAGCCGGGGTTGCTTCTGGCGGATCAACCGGGCAAGGGAGATCGTCGCGCGCACATCTGACAACGCATCATGGGCCTGGCCATGGTCGATGCCGTTGGCAGCGGTCAGTCGTTCGAGCTTGAGGGTGACGCGGCCATCCTCTTGCGGCCAGGTGATGCCCTCGGGGCGCAACGCATAGGCGGCGCGCACCAGGTCGATCAAGTCCCAGCGGCTGTTGCCGCCCTGCCACTCCCGCGCATACGGATCGAAAAAATTCCGATACAGGCTGTAGCGGGTCATTTCATCGTCGAAGCGCAAGGTGTTGTAACCCGCGCCACAGGTCCCGGGGGCTGCCAACTGCGCGTGGACGCGGGTCATGAAATCGGCTTCGCTCAAGCCTTTTTCCGCCAGTTGCGCCGGAGTGATGCCGGTAATCGCACAGGCGGCCGGATGCGGCAGGATGTCATCGCTGGGCCGGCAGTAGAGGTTCACCGGCGCGTCGATTTCGTTGAGCTCGAAATCGGTACGGATCCCCGCCACTTGCAAGGGTCGGTCGCAACGCGGATTGATGCCCGTGGTCTCGTAGTCGTACCAGAAGATGGAAGTCACGGTGGGTTCCTGAGCTGAAGACTGGCGAAGTCTAGGCGTTCGAACCCGACACCCGCCACCGTTTCCGCCAGCGATCCTGTTGCAGCCCATGAAATGACACAAACAGTTGTATCGTGCGCCCGCACGAAGACTGCTAGCATCTGGGCCGAGATCGAACGTTCGAACGGCCCATCACAGGTTGCCCATGCTCGAGACACCAGCACTGCAAAGGAACGCGCCGCTGCCGCCACCACTGGACACGCGCTACCAGGTCGAAACGCCCGAAGGCATCGACCTGCCACTGCGCCCGGCGGGGCTGATGCCCCGTGCGCTGGCCTTCGCCATCGACTTGGGGATACGCGGGCTGGTGCTGGGGGTGCTGTTTTTCGTCCTGGCATTTTTTGGTGAAGTGGGCATCGGCCTGGGGTCGATCCTGCTGTTCGTTATCAGCTGGTGGTACATGGTGCTGTTCGAACTGTTCAACCAGGGCCGCTCGCCGGGCAAGCAAATGATGGGGTTGCGCGTGGTGCAGGACGACGGCAGGCCGATCGGCTGGTCCGCCTCATTGATCCGCAACCTGCTGCGTTTCGTCGACATGCTGCCCTTTGGCTACGCCTTCGGCGCGATCAGTTGCCTGCAACACCCAACCTTCAAACGCCTCGGCGACCTGGCGGCCGGCACGTTGGTGGTCTATCGCGAGCAACCGGTCAAGCGTCCCGAACTGCCAATGGCCCGACCGTTGCGCCCACCTTTTGCCCTGGCCTTGGCCGAACAACGCGCCGTGCTGGGGTTCGCCGAACGCCAGGCTGAACTTTCCCAAGCACGGCTCACTGAACTGGCAACCATCCTGGCCGTCCCGCTGAAGGTGCACCCCACCGGCGCGGTCGCGGAACTGAATGGCATCGCCCGCGGCCTGCTGGGGCCGACATGAAGCAAAGCCTGTTCGAAAGTCGCCACCAAGGGGAATGGGAACACCTGTCCCGTCTGCTCGACCAGTTGGAGCGCAGCCGCAGCGTTGCCCAGAGCAGCGACTTCCCCCACGTCTATCGGCGGCTTTGCCATCATCTGGCGCTGGCCCAGGCGCGGGGCTACAGCAGCTTGCTGGTGGACACCTTGCAACAACTGGCGCTACGCGGCCACCAGCAGCTCTACCGTGACCGCAGTCGGCCGACAGCGAGTTTGTCGGCGTTCATCCTTGCCGGTTTCCCACGCCTGGTTCGCGAACAATGGCGATTCGTACTCGCGGCCGGCCTGATGTTCCTGGGCAGCCTGGCCGGCATCGGATTGTTGGTCTACCTGTTTCCGGAGCTGGTCTACAGCCTGCTGGGCGTCGAGGAGATCAGCCAGATCCGCAGCATGTACGACCCGGCGGCAGGGCATCTGGGACGTTCGATCGAGCGGGCCGCCAGCGAAGACTGGGTCATGTTCGGCTATTACATCATGCACAACATCGGCATTGCCTTTCAGACCTTCGCCAGCGGCTTGCTGTTTGGCCTGGGCAGCGCGTTCTTCCTGTTCTTCAACGGCCTGACCATTGGCGCGGTGGCCGGTCACCTGACCCAGATCGGCTCGGGCGGGACGTTCTGGTCATTCGTGATCGGCCACGGCGCCTTCGAGCTCACCGCCATTGTCCTGGCCGGTGCCGCGGGCCTGCAACTGGGCTGGTCACTCATCGCGCCGGGACGCCTGACCCGCGGCGAAGCCTTGCGACTCGCCGCCGGTAAAAGCGTGCTGATGATCGGCGGCGTGATCCTTTTCCTGCTCATCGCCGCGTTCATCGAGGCCTATTGGTCCTCCAGCGCAGTGACCACCGCCACCAAGTACACCGTCGGTACGTTGTTGTGGCTGTTGATGCTGGGTTACCTGCTGTTTGCCGGGCGAGGCCAGCATGCGCCTGAGTGACGTCACCGTAACCATTCGACCGCGCACCACATGGGAAGCCATGGACCTCGGGGTCTTGATGGCCCAGCAGCATCGACGGTTGTTGATGACCAGTTGGGCCATCGTCACGCTGCCGGTGTATGCGTTGCTGAGCCTGCTGCTGTGGGATTCACCGTCCTTGGTGGTGTTTGTGTTCTGGTGGCTGAAACCAGCCTTTGACCGCCTGCCCCTGTACATCGTCTCCAAGGCACTGTTTGGCGAGACGCCCACATTGAAACAGGCCTTGCGCCAATGGCCGGCGCTGCTCAAGCCGCAGTTGCTGGCCAGCCTGACCTGGCGCCGATTGAGTCTGAGCCGAAGCTTCCTGATGCCCGTCGTGCAACTCGAAGGGCTCGCCGGTGAAGCACGGGAACAGCGCTTGCGTGTATTGCTGCAACGCAACGGCGGCGCGGCGCAGTGGTTGACCATCATTGGCGTGCATCTGGAAACGGCCTTGTGGTTTGGCCTGATGGCCTTGTTCTATCTGTTCGTGCCGCAACAAGTCGAACTGGAATGGGACTGGCAAACCCTGATCGCCGTCGCCGAGCATGACTGGCTGTGGCTCGAACACCTGCTCAATTTCCTTTATCCGCTGCTGCTGATTGTCTGGGAGCCGATCTACGTCGCCTGCGGCTTCAGCCTCTATCTGAATCGACGCACAATTCTCGAGGCCTGGGACATCGAACTGGTTTTCCGCCGCCTGCGCCAGCGCCTGAGTGCGGCTGCCCCCCTGCTGATGCTGGCGGCGGTAATGCTGCTGCCCATGGCGCCACCCGCCTGGGCGGCCGAGGAAGGCACAGCGCCGGACAGCCCTCGCCTGCTGCACCAACCCGTCACCAGCGAAGCCTCTCGCGAAGGCATTAAGGCCATCCTCGACGCCCCGCCCTTCAAGAACCCGGAAACCGTGACGCGCTATCGCTTTGGCGAAGAAGCCCCTGAGCCGGCCGAGGCCGACAAAGCCCCGGGTTGGCTCAAATCGATGTTCAACTGGAGTGCCAAACGCTTCGAAACCGTCGCTGCGCTGATCCAGGTATTGCTCTGGGCCGCCCTGATAGGTGCGGTCGCCTGGTTGGCCTGGCGTTATCGGGAAAGACTCAATGCCCTGGTGAACCGGCGACCGGCGAAGGGCCAAGTGATGGAGTGGCCGACGCCAGCACGGATGTTCGGCCTGGATATCCGCGAAGAAAGCCTGCCGGACGACGTGGCGAGCAGCGCCGAACAATTGTGGTCCAGCGCACCCCGAGAGGCGTTGGGCCTGCTCTATCGGGCCCTGCTCAGCCGCTTGCACCACGGGTTCGGCATCCCGTTGAAACCGTCCGACACCGAAGGCCAGGTGTTGCAACGTGTAGAACAGCTCCAGCATGAACAACTGATGGCGTTCAGCAAGCACCTGACCCTGCACTGGCAAAACGTTGCCTACGGACACCGGCCGCCACCGGCTCATCTGCAACAGGAACTGTGCGATGGTTGGCGCGGGTTGTTCGGTCCGGGAGCTTCCCGATGAGCCGGCGCGCGGGATGGCTGGTCGGCGCCTTGGTTGCCGCGCTGGGCGGTGTGTTGGCCATTTTCCTGTACATCAAAGCCGTGCCGTATCAAGAGGTCATCGAGCACGGCCCGTCCCCTGAAGCCCAGGCCAACCCTTACCTGGCCGCCGAACATTATTTGCGTCAGCAAGGCATCAACGTCGATCACGCCAACAGCCTGGACGTCCTGCCGACGCTGGAGCCGCGCCAACGTACACTGTTGCTGTTGGGTGAGCGAAGCAACATGACGCCACGAGACGTCGATCAAGTCATGAACTGGACCCGCGCCGGCGGCCGACTGCTGTTCGTCGCCGAAGCCTTGTGGGACGACAGCACGAGCAGCAGCGGCGACCTGCTGCTGGACCGCGTGCGCCTGCGCCAACTCTTGAGCAAGGACCTCAAGGCACCGGAGCCGGAGCTGATCAAGGATCCCTATCCCGAGCTGACCAAACTCTATCTGGAAGACGAAGAGGCGCCGGCCTACCTCGGCTTCGACACGGACTTCCACCTCGAAGACCCGCTGAACCTCGCCCAGGCGTGGGCCAACAGCGAGGCGTCGACCCACCTGATGCAAATGAATTACGGCCAGGGCACGATCACCGTGCTCACCGATGCCGAGCTGTGGAAAAACGATCACATCGACCAATACGACAATGCCTGGCTGCTCTGGTACCTGAGCGCCGACACCGACGTCACGCTGCTATTCAATACCGACCATGACAACCTGCTGACCCTGCTGCTGCGCTACTTCCCTCAAGCCATCGTGGCGTTGCTGGCCTTGATCGCCCTTTGGCTCTGGCGCTCGGCGGTGCGTCACGGCCCGTTGCAACAACCGGCGTCCAAGGCCAGGCGCCAACTGCAGGAGCACCTGCAAGCCAGCGCCGCCTTCCACTTGCGCCACAACGGCCAGCAACACCTGCTGCAGAGCCTGCAACAGGACGTATTGCGCCGGGCGCGCCAGATTCATCCCGGTTTTGAACAATTGGTCGTCGCCGAACAATGGCAAGTGCTTGCCCGCCTGTCCCGACAGCCTACGCGAGCCATCAGCCAGGCCCTCAGCCCTCGACCGAAACAACGCCTGTCCAGCGCCGAGTTCTGCCGCCAGGTCGCCCTTTTGCAAACCCTCAGGAATGCCTTATGACTGAACAGAACGAACCTTCAGACGGCCAGGCCCACGCCGCCCAGCAACGCCAGCGCGCCAGTCAACTGGCCCAGGCGATCCGCACCGAGCTGCACAAGGCCGTGGTCGGCCAGGTCGCGGTGATCGACGATGTGCTCACGGCGCTGATCGCCGGCGGTCATGTCCTGCTCGAAGGCGTGCCGGGGCTGGGCAAGACGTTGCTGGTGCGCGCCCTGGCCCGCTGTTTTGGCGGGGAGTTCGCGCGCATTCAGTTCACCCCCGACCTGATGCCCAGCGACGTCACCGGCCACGCGGTGTACGACTTGCAGACCGAGCAGTTCAAGCTGCGCAAGGGGCCGGTGTTCACCAACCTGCTATTGGCCGACGAGATCAACCGCGCGCCGGCCAAGACCCAGGCGGCATTGCTCGAAGCCATGCAGGAACGCCAAGTCACCCTCGAAGGCCGAGCGTTGCCGATCGCCCAGCCATTCATGGTGCTCGCCACCCAGAACCCGATCGAACAGGAAGGCACCTACCCGCTGCCGGAGGCCGAGCTCGACCGTTTCATGCTCAAGGTGCGCATGGACTACCCCGACGCCGAGCAGGAACTGGACATGGTGCGCCAGGTCAGCCGCTCGACCCGCGCCGACATGCTCGATGTGCAACCGCTGCGCACGGTGTTGCAAGCCAAGGACGTGCAAGCGCTGCAACGCATCGCCAGCGACCTGCCGATGGACGACCAGGTGCTCGATTACGCCGTGCGCCTGGCCCGCGCCACCCGCACCTGGCCAGGCCTGACAATCGGCGCCGGACCCCGCGCCTCGATCGCCCTGGTCCGCTGCGCCCGCGCCCGGGCCTTGCTGCGCGGCGGCGAATTCGTGGTACCGGACGACATCAAGGGCTGCGCCCTGGCCGTGCTGCGCCATCGCGTGCGGCTGGCGCCAGAGCTGGACATCGAGGGGCTTTCGGTGGATCAGGTGCTGGGGCAGTTGCTCGATCAAGTCTCGG
>NZ_VDLV01000020.1:260214-306031 GCF_013608025.1 Pseudomonas brassicacearum subsp. neoaurantiaca
CCGCCATTCTGCTGACCGTCGGCACTGTCCTGGGTGCCTTGCGAGCGCTGGGCATCGCCGGGGCTGGACATCGAGGGGCTTTCGGTGGATCAGGTGCTGGGGCAGTTGCTCGATCAAGTCTCGGCGCCGCGATTGTGAATGCCGTGCCCTTGCACATGCTGGCCGGGGCAACGCATTCCCTTGTGGCGAGGGAGCTTGCTCCCGCTGGGCTGCGCAGCAGACCTCAGATTCTATCTGGCACACCGCAAAGGGAGGCTGCGCCTCCAGCGGGAGCAAGCTCCCTCGCCACAATGGGTTGTCACCCTAGCATTGAGTTACAGCCATGAAGCCTTCGCACCTGCTCTTGATCTGGCCCGCCATTCTGCTGACCGTCGGCACCGTCCTGGGCGCCTTGCGAGCGTTGGGCATCGCCGTGCCCACAACTTTGCTGTCGATCCACTGGGGCTTGCTGTTGGCGTTACTCGCCTTGGCGATACTCGACGCGGTGCGCGTCCGTCGCCTGCCCTCGCCTCGAATCCTGCGGCAACTGCCCGGCAGCCTGGCACTAGGCCGCTGGAGCGACGTGCGCCTGGACATCAGCCACGACCTGGCCCAGCCATTGAAAATCCAGCTCTTCGACCACGTGCCCGATGGCCTGGACTTCGAACACCTCCCTCTTTCAGCGGAACTACAACCCGGCCAGCTCACCCAGCTCGGCTACCGCGTCCGCCCTCTGAAGCGCGGTCACTTCAGCTTCGAACAATGCGAAATCAACCTGCCGAGCCCAATGGGCCTGTGGACCGAAAAGCGCCTGCTCGCCGCCGTCGACAACACCCGCGTCTACCCGGACTTCGCCCGTCTCTACGACGGTCAACTGCTGGCCGTGGACAACTGGCTCAGCCAATTGGGCATTCGCCAGCGACAACGACGGGGCCAGGGCCAGGAATTCCATCAATTGCGCGAATTCCGCGAAGGCGACAGCCTGCGCCAGATCGACTGGAAAGCCACCGCTCGCCACCGCGCGCCGATCGCTCGGGAATATGAAGACGAGCGCGACCAGCAGATCATTTTCATGCTCGACTGCGGCCGGCGCATGCGCAGCCAGGACGATGAGTTGTCGCATTTCGATCACGCCCTCAACGCCTGCCTGCTGCTCAGCTACACCGCCCTGCGCCAGGGTGACGCCGTGGGCCTGAGCACTTTCGCCAGCGAACAACCGCGTTTCCTCGCCCCGGTCAAAGGCACCGGCCAACTCAACGTGTTGCTCAACACCGTGTACGACCTGGACAGCAGCCAACAGCCCGCGGACTACCAGGCCGCCGTCACCCAACTGCTGGCCCGGCAGAAACGCAGGGCCTTGGTGGTGCTGGTGACCAACCTGCGGGATGAGGACGACGACGATCTGCTGGTTGCGATCAAACGCCTGGGCCGCCAACACAAGGTGCTGGTCGCGAGCCTGCGGGAGGAAGCACTGGACCGGCTGCGCCAAGGGTCGGTGCAAGATTTGCCCGAGGCGCTGGCGTATTGCGGGACGGTGGAGTATTTGAATGCGCGGGCCGAGCTGTATCGGCGGTTGGATAGCCATGGGGTCCCGACGTTGGATTCGCGCCCCAGTGAGTTGGGAGCGGCGTTGGTGACGCAATATCTGGCCTGGAAAAAGGCGGGGGATGGATGAGCAACCAAGGCCTTTCCGGCGTTGGTTGCTCGATGGAGCCAAGCGGTCTCAGACGATGGTCATGTTGTACCAGTTAACAATCGACAGGTACTTGGGCCCGTAGCCCTGTTCAGATGTGGAGTACACGCCGTTAGCGTTGGTGTTCACGATGGGCGCGCCGTTGATGCGAACGATCACGTAAGGTGCCGGTTGATTCAGGTACACAGACGTGGCGCGAATATATCTTACGAAATATGTCTCCCATTCTGGCCAACCCTGATGCTCCGTAGCCCAACGCTCAGCCGTCACCAAGTTATGGCCCAACGACATAACCAACCGCTCACTGACCTCCCCCGTCTCCACCACCTCCATGCTCAAGGAAAACTCGACATTGCGACTAGTACCGCTGAAATCGAGCTCCCAAGTGACCCCTTCGTCAGTCAGCAGTTGCGCTTCCTCTAACGGAGGCCTGATCTCCGCACCGATCTCTTCGGCAGCATCCCCGTCCCAGATCAACCGGATATGCATGCCCGAGAGCCTGCTGGACAATGTCGGGCTCACCCGGATCGTGTGCGTCGCCCCATGGCAAGGATAGGCGGCGCCCCCGAACACAACCGGCATACCATCGAATACAACGTCCATGTCGGGCGCGGGCAGCAACCCGAACTCCAGGTGTTTCACCTCCCACCCGGCAGAACCGCCTTTGACGACCGCCTCCAAACCCCCCCGCCAAATTCCCGTCAAACTGAACGTCACCCGTGCAACCCCATCGGCATCGGTCTTCGTCGCGTCGAGCGTGATGCCCGGGTAATCCCACTGAACCTCAACGCCCTGCAACGGCTTGCTATCGATGGCTGACACCACCGTGGCCAGCGCTGAAACTTCTTCTCCGAAGTGGCCGTAGGTTTTCTCGCTGGTCAGCGACTTGATCTCCCGCGGCTCGTTCACGGAAAACGTCCGCGTAATCGATCTGGCGGTGTCCCCGCTGCCCACCGTCGCGGTCAGTTGGGCCGCGCCGGGGGTCGTTGGCACGAAGCGTATGCGAGCCACCCCGTAATAGTTGGTCACCGTGGCCACCGTTCCCAGGTCTGCGCTGTGCCAGTTGACGGCGACACCGGCCACGGGCCTGCGGTTGACGGAAGAGATTATGGTGATGTGTTCGACCAGTTCCTGCTTCCAGTCCAGCGTTTGATCCGCGCGCGTATCCCAGCCGAATTCCAACACCTGGTTGCCCTCGCCCACTGACAGGGCATTGGCTGGCGAAAGGCGGGCGAGGCGCTGCGACGCCAGGCACAAGGCAAAACTCCCATCCTTCAGGTTGCCCACGTTGAACGCGTAGCGCAGGCTTCCTTCCTCGAACTGACGCGCCACACCCAGCGCCCCGGATGTAAAGGTAATCCCCAGCTCCGTCGGACCGGTTCCGGTCATGCCCAGGGTCAGGTGTCCATCAAGCAAGGGGCTATTTGCGGGAGCCGTCAGCACAAGTTCGTGTTTGCCGTCGCGTCGCGGGAAATAAGTCTTCTCGCCCCAGCGGCATGACTCGGCACCATCGAAGCTGACGGTCAAGTCCTCCCATGGATCGCTGGTCAATGCCGTTACCTCGAACGTGCGTTGCTCCTGGTAACCGTCGTAGGCGCTGATGACCGAGGCCATTACCGTCTGCTCGCCCGCGCTTGACGCTTGCACGTCAAAACCGGCCCAGCCTTCGGCATCGGTGTGCGCCGCGCGCGAGTCATTCGCAGCCCAAGTCACCGGGACTTCGGCGACGCCCTGCCCGGTGAAGTGCGAAAACACCTGAACCCACACCCACGCCGGATCCTCTCCCACCACCGGGTCCACTGCTGAGTCGCGCCACGCCTGGATCCGGACTTTGTTATGGCCCAGCTGCATCGGCTTGGCGGTCGCTTGGAAGTCCAACAGAGACAGTTCCCAGGCCAAGTTGAATTCGCCCGGTACCTCGCTGCCGGTAAAGTCCAGCGTCCAGCTCGCGCCGCCGTCGCTGATGGGCTGGCCGTTCGCCAAAGCCGGCTCGACCGTCGCCCCCAGCTCTGCCGCGGAGGCACCAGACCAAGTCAACTTCGAGGTCAACCCCACCAATGGGCTCAACGCGTTGGGCATGACCGTGAAACGGTGTTGCGCGCCCAGGCACGGATAAAGCGGTTGGCCATCCAGCGCGGCGTCTATCTGATCAAACCGCAGGCTGACTTCCTCCAACAAATTCATTGCCACCAACCGCCCGGACAGTTCCCGAACCGTTTCCTCGCCAGCAAGACGCAGCTCCAGATCGAAAAGGCTGCTGGTACTGGTTTCAGCCTGCGAAGAAATTCTCCACTCCACGCAGGCTGCGATCAGCGGCTTGGCGGTTCCAAGGTCAGCGAGCACCAAGCCGATATCCGGGTCGGAACCCCGCCAATGCAAACTGATATCTCTGCCGATCCAGGAACTGCCAGCCACCGGCACGACTTTCAGCACATGGGTCTGGCCACGTCGGCAAAGCACACCCAGCAAACCAGGCTCGACGACTTCCCCATCGAGCAGAATGTTGACGTTCCCCTTCCAAGGGCTGCTTGCAATCGCCGTCACATTGAACGCGTGCGTAACGGGTGCGGCCTCCACGGGGGACTTGATGCTCGCGGTGACGACCTTGTCCCCCGCGCTGATGGGCGTGTACAGGAAGCTCGCCCAACCACCATTTCCCGTTACCGTGGCGCTGGTCTCTTCCGGCGTGCTCCACTCCACCTGTGCATTGACAACAGGCTCACCGTCACCTTGGCTGGTGACATGCACCACTTGCACGCGCAACAACACACTTTCGTCGTCGTCCACCAACGGGAATTTATTGGCCTCGCGTACTTCGCCCACCTTGACCAGATTTCGGGCCAGCGACATGGACTTTTTCGGTGAGTGTGAAAGCAGCTTCGAGCACACCAACTCCAGGGAGAACAGGCCATCAAGCTTATCTTCACTGGTCAAAGTCCAGGTCAGTCCTGCATCGTCAACCCGGACCGCAAGGTCCAACGCCGGGTTGACCCCAACGCCCAGTTGCTCATGGGAGTCGCCGCTCCAACGCAACGACAGGTCGGTGCCGATCAAGGCCTCGGGCAACCGCAGCTCCAGCGCATAATCCGAGCCCCGGTTGGGATAACCGGTTTTCTCCGCCCAAGGCGCTTCCTCTCGCTCTACGACCACGCGTACATCGTTCCACGGATCCGTTTCAAGGACCCGAACCGGGAAGGTTTGCGCCACGACACCCGTACCGTAATAGAGGCTTTCGACCGATGCCTCGATCTCCAACCCACCGGCCTGGGTCGGCTGATATTCGAAATAGGCCCAGCCCTGGTCGTCCGTGACAGAAACCGTTTTGACCTGGCCGGGCGTGACGTTCCAGTTCACTGTCTGCCCAGTCAGAGCCTGCTCGGTGTAAGGCGAACCGACCCGAACCCCCAGGCAGACACTTTGTCCATACTCGAGGACTGGGAAATAGGTCGCTTCGCGCACCTCGAGGAAGGCCAACCGGTGATGCCCGAGCGATACCTCCACCGGATGAGCCTCGGCCGTGTACTGGTTGATCAGTTTCATGCAAAACCGATAAGGGTATTGATTACCGATCTGCGGGCATTCGATTAACCACGGCGACGCCATGTCGTGGTCCATCCCCCAACCCGGCGTCGCGATAATCGCCTCCTGCGGATTGTCGTCGCTGGTGAGCGCGGCCAGAGTCCCCTCCCATGCATTCCCCGACGCCGGAACGAACTCAAGCCGATGCTCCGCCCCCAGGCATAAAGGCAAACGCTCCGTTACCGACAAGGATTGATCGTCGAGCTTGATCGTCTGCAGTACCAAGGGCTCCAACAGCACCTGGAGTTTGATACGCGTGATGTACAGCAACGAATAATCATCATCGGGTGCGTTCGGCGCGCTGATTACGCTGAGTTTGAGTGTGTCCTGGTCGTCAAACGAAAGCTCGTCATCCAGTTGACAGTGGTACACGATCGGCTCGAAAACCAAGGGCTCAGCGCCCTGCTGCTGCGCCAGGCGCTGGGCTTTGCCAGTGGGTTCCAAAGCAATTTCAAAACGGTTATCGGGTTTCCCGTCGACCTCCACCACCAAGCGACCCGCCGAGTCCTGTCGCGACTCGCACAGAAAACTCAGCACGTACCGGGCTGAGTCGCCCGGCGCTTTTGGCACCCGAAATGTCTGAAAGACAGACGCCCCGCCACCGGCGACCAGGTACGGAATTTGCTCCCCCTGATAGTTATCCGACCCGGTACTTAACCACCTCGAATTGCCGTCTTTGGTCCAGTTGATAAAGCCGCGCTGGAAATCGCCATTGAGCACAAGGCTCTCATTGGCCCGGACAGCAAGCCTGCTCTGCTTATTCATCACGGCTTGCCTCTTCAGCGGTTATCAAGCGCACTTTGTCTTGCGCGGTCTCTTCTTTTTCGGTCACCAGATCCATGACGGTACGCACGAACGTCGGCTCGCCGGCCTTGGCGGTGTAGCGGATGCGCACGATGATGTCCGTCAACGCGGCCAACATGGTGCGTTGAGGCGCCTTGTCCGGCCAAGGAAAATTCAACACCCAGCGTGAAACCGCCCCGGTGTTCTCGAACGGGTTGAGCAACCCTTCGTCAGGTTTCATGGCCACCATGCCGTTGTCGGCGATGCCCACCGACAACGCGATCTGCTGACCGCTGCGCAGGTTGATCTGCACATCGGAAGGCGCCACGCCGGAAGTGGGTGTATGCAGGTATTCCACCGAGGGGACCGACGCCTGGGTGGCGGTCATACTGCTGACTTGCAGCAAGGTGGCCCGTACGTTTTCGTAAGGCCCCGTCACCACAGGCAGGTCGACCTCCACAGAGCTGATTTGCCGGCAGTAATGCCCGGGATGATCGCGGTCGAGCAGCAACTGGGTCAGTTGGAATTCCAGGGTTCCCCTTTGTTTCAGCTGTCCCAGGGCCGCTTCCCAGCTACCGATACCGGGCTGCGGTTCGACTGTATCGCCGAACAATTGCCGCAGGGAAACCGTCTTGACCAATTCCAGTCGCCGTTCGTGGCGTTGCAGGTAGTCCCGCTCCATGCGCAGCAAATACCCGCGCAGGTGCTCGCCCGCTGTCAAACCGTGACGGTTGTCCAACCAGACTTGAGGCAAAGGCACCTGCGTATCGTAGTCGCCGGTTTCAGCATTCAGCGAAGCCTGGGCGCTGAGGCACAAACTGACCACAGCGTCGTAAGCCTGGTAGTGCAACGCCTTGAGTTGGCCTAACAACCAGCCGAACAGCTCGGCATTGCTCGCACGTTTCTTCATGAAGTTGTAAACCATCAAGGCCTGGTTGTTAGCCATGAGGGTTTGCGCAAGCGCCGTTTGCGCAGCTTGCACGGCATGACTTTGCGCAGTGATTTGCGCATCGATGGCGCGCACTTCGGCCAGCGCCTGGTTGCGTTGCAGTTGCCATTCTTCGCGGCGACGACGATAACCTTCGGTGGTTGCCTCTTTCTCCGCCTCCATTTGATGCACCGAAGCGGTGATACCGAGCCCGAAACTCACCGCGTCGAGGATCGCGTCCAGGCGATGCCCACCGTTGGCCAGACCAAAGACATTGGGGAACGCGGCGATGGCGGCCGCTGCCGGCTTGATGCTCGACGACGCCAATGCAAACTGTTTGGAGAGCTGGATTCTATCCATGACCTGATACTCACCCGGCGACACGTTTTCCTCATACAGTCGTCCATAGGCCTCGGCCCGCTCCTGGGCCACCGAGCGGCTTTGCTGCAACGCGTCCTGGTTCGCTTGCAACTGGTCGATGCTCTGTTGCTGCATGGTCCGGGCATAGGCCCCCAGCTCCACGAGGTGGGTTTGCTGCGTTTCCTCCTGCTCGGCCCGGTCTCGTTGGTCGAGCAACCGCAACACTTGGTTGCCGTAATCCTGCAACGTCTGCACCGCCCGCAATGCCGCGTCGAAAGACACGCGCCAGCGAAACGCACCGACCACCAGCCGACCACCCATGGGGCGCACGGCGCCGCTGCCACTGGCCAGATCACGCAACAGCTGATTCGGATCCGTGGCTGGGCTGAACAGCGGTACGTCCAACGGCCTGCCATCCAGGGTCAGGTTGTTACGCAAGTTGCCCAGGCGCTGGCCGGGCAACCGGTACAACTCCAGCAGTGCACCGTCGATCGGTTCTTTGAACGGCTCGTTTGCCAGCAAGCCCATCCACGGCGCAGCTTCGGCGGCGGCGGGAAAATCCTCCAGTCCGATCTCCTGTCCGCTTTCGAAAGCTTCGAGGTCAGGGCGCGAAGCGCCATTGTTCAAGAGATTCCGCACCGTGTCGGTTTCCCACCGGTTCACCGTGCGTATCACCGGTTCCGGCCCCATCAGGAACTCGGCCTGGACATAGCACAACTTGGCCGCCACCAAACTGTCACGGGTAAGCTGACGGTAATGCCAGTCTCCCCAGGCCATCAGGTTCCTGACGTATTCGGTAAACACCCGTATCCTGAAATGCCGGGGGGCCGAGTAGCCAATGGCGTCGGGGTCGCTTGGATCCTGGGCTTCACGCCCCACGTCGCCTGCTTCCACCAAGGGCCGGCAGCGCCAGTACAAGGGCTTGGCGTCTGGATTGAGCTTGGAGACGTCGGCGGGCGCTTGCGGGTCGAACAGGTAGTGCAGCCAGTTTTGTGCTTCCACAAAGCGGTCTTCGGTACTCAGCCGCACGGCCACCAGGTGGGGCAAGTGAAAAAACAATTCCCAGAAAAACAGACCATTCGCGCCGTTGAACGCGCCGTTCGGCTCATCGATCGTGCCGGACTCGGGGCCCGGCTCCGCTAGAAACTGCGTCTGCCAATCGAGCACCGCATCGACCGAAATATTGGCGCGTTGCACCAGCTCGGGGCCGAACAGCGAGTTCAGGCGAGCATATTTCAACGCCAGTCCCGTCTGCTCCAACGATAAGAATTGCGCAGCGTTCCGGGTGTTTTTAAGCAGGCTCGCAGGAGTGAAGCCACTTATGTCGCTGACGGATATTTCAAATTTTCTTCTGCCCAGTCCGTTTGTATCCTTTGGATCACCGAACGAAAAATCCTGCCCATTCCAGGTGCCCGCGCGCCGGCTGAGTATCATCCAGGGGGTACTCCAACCGCCCTCACGGGAATAGGTACCGGTGATGGGATCAGGGTCGCCGATTGGTTGATCAATAATCTTGAGCGTCAATTCGACGTCAGGACCAGACGAGTCCGTTGGCCGGCAGTACCCCTGAATATAAAGCTTGTCGTTACCGTTGACGCGAAGCGCCACGGCCCGCAGCTCCAGGAACTCTGTCAACTCGCCTATTTGGACATCGCTGACGACCATCGTCGGCTGGTTCGGCAAGGCGTGTTGGACCACGTCGACCGTCTTGAAGCGATCGGTAGCCACGAACTCCATCCAGCTCCCGTCATCCCCCTCCACGGGACGGAACAACACATCACGAACCGCGAATACTCTAAGCACCTTTTCCAAACCTACGTCCTTGAACAACCCCACCCCCAGCCTGCCCTTGGGGTGGGCGCTGTCGATCAACAAGGTAGCGACCAGCCGCGCCCCTTGGGAAAGGTCTTCTTTCCTCCAAGAGGAATGCAGGCTCAGCGGTGCCGACCATCGACCGTTCTGGCCCATGAACGCCACGTTGATGTCCAGCCGGTGCGGCGTGCTTTTCTCGATGTCCTCCCCCGTCACCTGGTGATGCCACTCGGCCCATACCAGGCACAACCGACCGTTCCAGAACACCGGACGGATATCCATGACCGCCCCGTCGGCAGGAATATCCACCGGCTGCCACTCACTCCATGCCGCAGGGTTGATAGCGGTGCTCTCGGGAGAGAGCTCCACTTCGGCCTTGCGCCAGAAATATTGAAACGGCGGCACCCGCTGACGACCTACGAAGTAATAGTCGGCATGGCTGGGGGACGCTCCGTCCATGTAGCTACTGATGACGTCCAGGTTGCAGGTTTGCTCGAACGATTGCAGATAATCTTGCAGGGCCGACTGAACCGAGTCGCTGTTCAAGCGGGTCTGGTTCAGGTTGTTTTCCAAGGTCTTGAACAGGCTGGTCTTGCGCCGACGCACAAAGGGGTTGATGAAGTTTTCCGGGTAAAGGGCAATGAGTTGCACCGCCGCCCAATCCGAATAATTGCTGTAGAGCTCCCAAGTGGCCAGATCCTGCGCTCTGAACTCCACCTGCGCATAACCAGGCTCCAGCTTGCGGTAGGCCGCATGAATGAACTGCTGCGCGCAACTCGTCGCTTCGGCGACCCAGCTGCTCTGGACCGGTTGATTGTCCAGCGGGTCCATGCGCAACAATTCGAACAGGTCGTTCGGGGTTCTCAGGAAGGGGTACACCGGCGCTCCGGTGCTGTCTTTAAGCTGTCCCAGGCAGTATTCGACCAGGGCGTTTCGGCGCTTCTCTTGCAGACTGCCCAATGTATTCATTGCCATGATCGTCTACTCCTGCGGGAGGAAATTAATAGGTTCGAAGTTCGCCTTTACACCGGATTCAACACTGATCTTGAAGTTACCGCCGGTAGGGCTCGTGACGAACACGCGGGTCTGGCCGTCCTGGTTGGTGCGGGTGACTGCGGGCCGAAAAACCAGCTGATCCAACTCCTTTACGTCCTCCTGGAATGTCCACTGCACCGGATGGTTTTTGACCAGGTTGCCGCTCCTGTCCTTCAAAGTGGCATAGAGTTCCACCTCTTGGCCGAAGGGCACGCCCTGCAAAGGCACACGCGACATCAGAAATGGCGAGAACACCAGCTGACTCAAGTCGGCAACGATATTGATGGTCGGGCCCGGCACCGGCTCGAACAGGTCCACCCAGAACAAGGGCGTATCCGTACCCATGACCGACCCCGGCGTGTAGACGAGACTGACCACACCGTGGATATCCGTATCACGGGGCGGGATGCTTCCTAGAACCGCGGTCCCTCGGACCTGAACGCCGCTCAACGGATCGCCTTCGCGGTTTTTCAGGGTAACGGTGAAAATGATGCTTTCGCCTGTCTTGTTTGCCACTACCTCTTCTTTATCCGCGACATAGGTAAGGGTGAAGAGCCGCCCCGGATCCTCGGCAACATAGCCCCGGGGCGCACGGGTTTCGGACAGGCTCAGCAACGCACGAGCAGCAGCCTCTTGGTACTTCGCCTTGGCGGGTGGAACGGTAACGGACGGCGCGAGCTCGCCAATCAGGAAAATGGTCAAGGCGTCCATGCCCGTGCGCATCGCCAGCACGCGCACGCGGATCAGCAGATCCAGTTGGCTCAGGTTTTTCAGAACTTTCAGGTTGGGGTCGATACGGCTGAGGCACTCGCCGACATCCTGGACGCTCCAGCCAAAAAACGCCGCGAGCCTGATCGTCGCCGCTTGCTCGGCCAGCTCCCGCGCATCCTTACCCGGCAAGTCAGGAAGTTGGTTGACCTCGCGCAGATAACCGAGCAATTCGCTCGCCGGTTGTTCGCCCAGTTCAAAGGCGTGGGTGAGCGTGGTCAGGTAATAAAGCGTACGAAGGGTAAACGCGCGCGGGTCATTCTCCCCCAGCCAGGCTTTATGGCCGTACGCCAGATAGTCTTGCAACAGCTCGACACTCAGCCCCAGCGTCGACACCACCGCACCGCGGCGGCGTATATCCGCCAACAGTGTGAGTAACGGCCCCGGCTCGTCGCCACGACCGCGCGAAGCGTCGTCCAGATCCGCCCGCGCACGTTCGAGCACCAGCCCCAGCAACTGGTAAACCGTGGCACCGGCCCAAGCCAGGACGTTAAGTGCCTGCCCGACGTTGTCACCCATATACACTGCCAGGCATTCCTTCAACACCGATGCCTGGCCATCCCGGGCCTGTAGCAACACCGCGATCATGCGCTCGACAATGGCCGGGCGCTCAGATTCGTAGGCAGCACCCAAGCCGTCCATCACAGCCTGGTCCAGCTCTTGCCGCGCAGTCGCCAGGTACTCGGCCTCGGTTACCGTAGAGGCGATGACCAGTCCCTCGGGGTCCACCAGTTTCGTCAGCAGCTCCAGCCAGTTGCCGCCCGTCGGTGCCGGCACACCGGCTGTCAGCAACACTTGGTGGGTTAACAGGGCGCCCGGTAGCAAGTTCAGAACCGCGTCGAACAACTGGCGTTCGGCGTCCGTGACCGCCGAAGCTTGTAGTGGCGCGATTTGCTGCAGCATCCAGAGCACCGAGAAATTGCGATCGGCGCACCATTGCACGCAGGTGTCCATGCTATGGATGATGCTGAGCACATCCGACAGGCTCGAATCTATCTTCGGAACGCCCGCCAAGCCCCCGAGCAAGTCCTCGCCATCCAACAGCGTGAGCATCAGGACGCCCTCGGCCGGTGTCATCCCCAGCAACCGTGGCAACCGTACCATGCGGTAAAAACTGGACAGGATGTCGTTGCTGCGCGACAGCTTGCCCTTGTCGAGGCCATGGGCCTTGGCAATTGCCTCGGCCAGGTACTGATAGGTTTTGAGGTCAATCCGCAATGCGCCGCACAGCTGGATGACAGTCAGGTCGACCTCCCCGGGTTCGGGCACTATCGAAAACGGTGCGCCGTCAAGGATAAATGGATCGCCATAGTCGCCCTGGCCATTGAATATCTGGTCAAACTGCGAGGGGGTCTCGCCACGGCCATAAACTGACAACTCGTCGATAAACACAGCAAAATCGGGCGCCGTGCACCCGTAGCGCTCGCGCAGTGATTGGAACAATCCCAGCCCCCGCAAGGTAGCATCGGTGATCCGCCAGTCAGTTACAGCAGACGCGCCGCGCGCCTCGGCCTTGATGGCCGCCACCAGCAATGCGTCCACCTCTTCGCTGGGCAAATCCAGCCACTGGTCCAGGCGTAATTTGCGGTTAATGCGGTCAAAGCGCTCCAATCCCTGGGCGGTGTCAGGGTCCGGCGTCAACTTGTAAGTGCCCGACGTATCGCCAGGGATGATGCTAATGGCCGGTGCTGTACCGGCGTTCAGGTAAACCGCCCCCGAACGCTCACTTTCAGGCGCAACAGGCGCCCCTGACGGGAAGACCACATTGGCGGAGCGCACGGGTACGAAGCCACGCAACGCCAACAACGACTCCAACGCCGGCGTGGCAAGCTTGGTGCGCTGGCCAAAGAAGGGCACTTGGTTGAGATCCTTGAATTCCAGCCCGGTGGTACCGAAATTTCGGTCATAAAACTGGACATGAGACAGCTCGTCAGCCTTCCCGCCGCCAGTTCCCCCATACTCGGCCGGCGCTTCGGTGAGGAGTTCACGCTGATGCGCCCCTAACCGCGACGCGTGGGTCAGGGCATGGCCCAATTCCGGTGTGCGCCGCTCCTGCCAAAAGTAAGGAAAAGCAGGGTCAATGGCACGCACGAAACTGCCCACTGAAAGGCCGTTGTCACGGGCAATCTCATCCAGCGTGGTCCAATCCTGGAAATACGGAAGCCCGCTGGGATAACGTGCCTCGAACATGGCCTCTTCGAGGCTGCTGGTAGCGGGCCTTTGCGACTCGTGCCCTTTGATGAATGTCTCCAACACCTTGACGATGATGTCCACCGCAGACACCGATCGGTGGACCGCGTTGTAATCAACGCTCAAATCCAT
This sequence comes from Pseudomonas brassicacearum subsp. neoaurantiaca, assembly GCF_013608025.1. GTDB lineage: Bacteria > Pseudomonadota > Gammaproteobacteria > Pseudomonadales > Pseudomonadaceae > Aquipseudomonas. Next base: position 273,474 of record NZ_VDLV01000020.1, read on the forward strand.
CAGGTCTCGGCGCCTGTCGCGCAACCGGAGTCGGCCCATTTCGCTGCTTGATTCCGGCTCGATGCGATCCTGGATCCACCGCAGCAATTCGATCAGATAGGCCACGGGCGACGCGAGGGATTCCAGCGCCTGCGGCGGGCAGAACCCATCGAACTCGGGCTTGAACAGCGCCTCGAAACTGGGCCCCTCCACCAGCGACAGCAAACCGCTGCCGGCCCCCTTGGGCGTTTGCTTGTCATGCTGTAGGCGCTGCTCGATGAACTGGCGCCGCACGTAAATGGCCATGCTGTTGGCCCGCCTCAAGAACCTTTGAGCGTCATCGGCGCTGAGGTCGTATTGCTTCATCAACCCCCGCGCGCCCATTTCAACCAAGGGGAAAATCGAGCCTCCTTGCTCCAGGTAAGTCTTGAAAACGGTGTATTCGCTGGGCACGTCTTTACCTAAGACTTGACGCAACAGCTCGACAGCCGGACGGGGGTTGGCCATGGTCAATTCCTCGCGTTGGAATATCCTGATTGACGCGGCAAAGCGCTAGGCCGCGGGTACGTTGTAGTGGTAGTAGGCGCCCTGGCGCGGGCACCGGCTACTGTCAGATCTGACAGTAGCGACTACCGCTGATCGGCTACCGTCAGGGTTGCGCCGGCGGCAGCGTCTCGAAACGCGGCCCCTGAACCCAATCGGACACGGTTTCGCCGTTCCCGCTGTCAATCAGCGTCTGCTGGAAGCGGCACCAGTTAGCGCCCACGGGCAGCGATTGCGTCGCCCCGCCCTGCCAACCGTCGGCACCGACCGCAAGGCCCTGAGCCCAGACCTGCTCGGGGTTGAACCAACTGACGACGTTCCCGGTACCCGGCCTGCCCTGGCCTTCGAACACAACCCGGTTAGCGACCCAACGGCCCGCCGCCGGTGCCTCAAACGAAGGCGCATATGTGCCAAGCACCACGTTGCGCGGCGCCGAATCGGCGGAATCGAAACCCTCGCTCGACGCCACCGCCAGCACGCGATGAGGGCCACCGGGCTGATCAATTTCGAGCGTGACCGACCAGGTGCGATCCTCCAACACAGTGGCGCCGCCCAACACCGTGCGCGCCGCATCGTCCAGTCGCACCGCCACGGTGTCTCCCGGTACACCAAACCCCGACACCACCGTCCGCCGACCGATGTGCTCATCGGTGGCGGGCGTTTCAATGAAAGGCGCGGCGGGCACCACGGAGTAAGTCAGCGAGGGGCTGTCACGGGACGTTTGATCCTCGAAGCTTTGCCGGGCCCAGATCGTGGTTTCGCCGACCGGCAAGGTCACTTCGGCTTCCCAATGGCCCGTGTCGTCAACGCCTATATCCCCTACCAATACTTGGTCTTGCAGCCACACCTGAACACGCCCGCCGGGCCTGCCCTTGCCGGATAGCCGCGAAGTGCGCGGCAGGTTACCCCCCGGCTGGGGCACCTCGAATACCGGCGGCAGCAACACCACCTCGAAACGCCGCACGTCGCTGCGCTCCGAGACCCGTCCGTTGAAGGTCTGTTGTGCGTCGATGGAGTATTGACGGAACTCAAGACCGGCAAGGTCGAGTGACCATTCCCCGTCGGCATCAAGCTGTTTTGGCGAACCCAAATCCCTGCCGTATTGAGCATCGCGCAATTGCATCGAGGCACCGTTCAAGCCTCCCGATCCCCTGATGGTGGGCTCGTGGCCGACTTCGGCCCCGGCATCAGGTTCGCTGATGTTCGGCTTGGGAATAAACGTGAGGACCGTGAACGTTCTGGAGACCTGCGGCGAGGTTTGTTCGGCGGCGGTTTGGGTGGCGATCACAGTCACCGCTTCGTCAACGGGGAACGGCGTTTGGCGCTGGAATGTCCAGTTGCCGTCACTGTTCCCGTCGGGCACCGCATGTTCAGTGTCAGGCGCATCGCTGAACGTCAGTGTCACCGATGCACCTGGCCAGCAGGTCCCTCGGAATACCGGCTGGGATTCGCTGTCACCCGGGTCTTCGAGGGTGGGCGCAAGCGGGGGGATGGTGACCGAATAGTGGACCCAATCCTGCGAGTTCACATCATTCAAGGATTGGCGAATATGTACTTCTCGATTAAGCGTGGGGCCCCATACCTGCGAGGCCCTGCTGGACCATTCCTCTGCGATCACGCTCGCCGTAGGAGCGGCATCGGTGGAACCGCCGGGATTGGCAAGTCGCACCGTGGCATTGGTGTAACCAGTTCCTGAAAACGTTGGCTGATAGTCCATCGTGTGGCTGATGCCCGTGGGCTGTGGAGGCCGCCGCACAAAGGCATGCTCAAGCGGATCCGATGCGATCCAGCCACTGGCACCGTCGCCCACTTTTTGGGTGGTTCTGAGGGTGTAACTACCGGGTGGGAAATCCGTCGGGTTCGTCGCCCAGTTGCCTGTACCGGAGACCGTCGCCGGAGACGGTGCCAATGCCCCCGTAGGCCCCGTTAGGATCACGACATCAACCGTGGCGCCGGGATGGCCGCCACCAGAGAATATCGCCCGGACCTGGTTTTCGTTTGGATAGGTTACGCTGGGGGCGTTCAGTTTGGGGGGACGAATACGAAAGCCACGAGCGGCGCTATAAACCGAAACAGCTCCGCTAATGGTTTGCCTCGCGACAAGCGATACCGGCCCGGGTGGAACTGTCACGGTGACGTTCCAATTAGCTGCCGTATTCGGCTGACCAGTACCGACGAGACTGTTGTCCGATTCGAGATGGATATTTACCGTTGCACCGTTTACACCGTTGGTGCCGGAGACAGTAAATTGCGTATTCTGATAACTGTTGACGCCCGGAGCAGTAATGGAAAGCGTGCGGGGAATAACCGTCACCGTGACAGAGCTAGCGAGCGATAATACGTTGCCCATTTTTTGTCGCGCGTACAGTGTATTCTGGCCCCAGTTCAAATCCAACGCGGTAGACCATTGATTATCTTCCACGTCGACGCTGCCTAGCAGCTCACCGTTAAGGCGAAGAATTCGTACCTGTGCCCCGTTGTCACCGGTGCCTGAAAAGTTCGGCCTCAACTCGTTTACTGTCGAATTATGAGTGGGACTTGTAATCACCGGCGGGGCGAGCACAACGATGACATTGACGTCCGGTGCCCAGTCTGAGTATTTGCCATAAATCTTCTGCCGATAGGTGAAACTTAAATATCCCTGAAGGATTGCTGAATCAACAGTCGTGCTCCACTGGCTATTTCGGACTTGGACTGTAGGAGCAATCTGGTTGCCCGAATTCGATCTGAAAACCTCAACCGTCGCGTCAGTCAGACCCGTGCCACTAATGGTAAATAGCGGACTCACGCGATCGCCACTGACGGGAGAAGAAATAACTGGGCGCGGGACCGTGATTCGGATGGTTTCACTGCCCCTCAGACGAGGATCACCGTCCGCCTGAACATCGTAGTCATAATGAAAATCTATGACTGCGTTATCAGCGTTTCCCTCCACTTCATAATCATTGCTTACAAGCGTATGCCAATTTCCGTCTTGATTAGCGTTAGTGGTTAAAGTTTGCCAACCACTATCTGTTGCAGACCCGACATGAAAATAAACATCCCCCCTGCTTCGGTTATTTGGATAGGTCCGATATCGCTTTGTTTTCGCGGTAAATCTGCGGCCATCCAACGCCCACCAATACTCTACTTCCAGTTCTGCCCAATATATCCTGTTACTGATCGTAGCCTTCACAATAACCGTTTTCACGGCCAGGGCATCCTGAACAGGCTCAATGGACACGCCACTGCCCGCATCGTCCGAACTCGCAGAATCACCGTCGAACGTATCTGTTTTCCCATCATCAGTAGTCATTTCAAATCCCCAGGTGTCATTTCAGCCGAGCCGTCGAGGCGAAGTCGTCTCAGTGAATACCGCCCGTCCCTGCCGAAACACCTGTCAAACCTGACAGTAGCGACCAACGGCCACCGTTCCCGCAGCCAATTGCCCAACTGACTACACAACCTTGCGCAACGGACTACAGATCCGCCAGAATCCGCCGGCTTGTGCGTCTTGGCCTTGCCCCGTAACGTGATCCGCGTCGCTGACAACTCAGCGATCGGGTTTAGTCGCTCGGGGTATGTCATCAGGTGCAATGCGCTTCCATCAGTCAGGCTTCTTACCCTGCACTCGATGGTGGCTGTGCGCAGGGCGCTTCGGCGCGCCGGTTTTTGGTGACACTTCCCCGGTCGACTAACCTGCGTACAGCCGCCACCCCTCGTTTAGTCGCGAGGAGGTCAAGGCATCACCGAAAGGAAGTTCACCAATGATCAAGCCAACCCCAAATCCACCCCACACCGACCCGCTATCCCCCCACGAAACCCTCGACCCCGAAAAACTCGAGCAAGCCACCCAAAGAGCCCTCGACTACTACCTCAAGCCCAACCACGGCCAGCCAGAAAAGAAGCCCGCCAAACAACCGGACAACTTCATCGTCGCGCCCGACGCCGACCCCGAAGGCATGCTCGCGCACACCTACGAAACCTTCTGCTCGGTGAGCACGCTGATCCTGGATTTATCGGAAGACCTTGAAGGCGCCCCGCGCAACCTCGCCCTGGCGATTCACCAGATGGGCGAGATGGGGGTGTTGTTGCTGGAGAAGTTGCTCGATGGCGAAGCGAAGGTGCAGCGATGAGGCCGATGTGAACGGCACCACAACGGTATAAAAAACAACCGTGGCGAGGGAGCTTGCTCCCGCTGGGCTGCACAGCGGCCCCAAGATTCTGCGGTCGCTACGCAACCGAGCGGGAGCAAGCTCCCTCGCCACAGGGTTGTTGTAGCGTGGTCAGCAGCCCACGTTGGCCCAGGATTGCGGATACCTTGAGCACCAAGGTATCCGCAAAAAAGGTTCGCAAGCGCAGGCATCGGATAAAAGCCGAAACACCGGTAAGGCCGTGTCGGACAATCGACCTGCTTTAATTCACCGTCGTGGTATCGGTTACACCGGCCGACGCCGGAGGCTGCCGATCAACGAGGTATGTAAGCGGCTCCGATTCGATCCAGCTATTGGCACCGCTGCGAACTTTCTGGATGAGTTTCAGCTCATAACTGCCGGGTGGAAAAGCCGTCCGCTCCGTCTCCCAGGTACCTGCATCGCGGACCGTCACCGAATCCGGCGCCACTGCCCCCGTAGGCCCCCTTTCGATCACGATATCAACCGTGGCGCCGGGATAGCCGGTGCCCGAGAATACCGCCCGTTCTGGGACTGGATAGGTCACCGTGGGTTCGGTCAATTTGGGGGGACGAATACGAAAGCCTTGAGCGCCGCTCAAACCTGAAACAGCTCCGTTAATGGTTTGCGTCGCGACAAGCGATACCGGCCCGGGCGGAACTGTCACGGTGACGTTCCAATTAGCTGTCGTATTCGGCTGACCAGTACCGACGAGACTGTTGTTCGATTCGAGATAGATCCTTACCGTTGCACCGTTTACACCGTTGGTGCCGGAGACAGTAAATTGCCTATCCTGAGTGTCGGCGGTGGGAGAAGTAATCGAAGGCGGGTGGGGAAGGAGCGTCACCGTGACAGAGCTATTGGCCGAGAATACATTGCCCATTTTTTGTCGAGCGGTCAGTGTATTCGGGCCCCAGTTCAAATTCTGGTTCAATGTGGCAGACCAAGTCCTGTTGTTTGCCACATTGACGGCGTTGCTCATCGGAGTATCGCCATTGCGGAAAATTTGTACCTGTGCCCCGTTGTCACCCGTGCCAGAAAAGTTCGGTCTCAACTCGGTTCCTGTCGAATTATTAATGGGACCTGTAATCACTGGTGGGTCGAGCACAACGGTAACTTGGACGTGTGCCCATTCTGAATTTTGGCCGTTAATCCGCTGCCGAGAGCTGAAATTGAAATTCCCCAAAGCGATTGCTGGAGAAACAGTCGTGTTCCACTGGCCATTTTGCACTTGGGCTGGAGGAGCAATCTGGCTGCTCGAATTCCTTCTAAAAACTACAACTTCCGCTCCAGTCACACCTGTGCCTCTAATGGTAAATCGCGGACTCACGCCATCGCCATTGCCAGGAGAAGTAATGGTTGGCTGCGGGACCGTGTAGTTGACGATTTCACTGCCATACAGGTGGGGGTCATCCGCCATCGAACGATCATAGATATAATGAAAACCTATTGTTGCTGTAGCAGCAATGTTTCCCTGAACCGTGAGTTGACCAGTCAGATTATGCCATTCGCCATTTTGGGTAGCCCGGTCGGTTAACCTCTGCCACCCAGTGTTGTTATCTCCAGACATAATACGTAACTCAACGTCACCGCTATTTCCGCCATTTCCGCGGGCCCGATATTGCTTTGTATTTACGGTAAATGTCCTGCCATCCGGCGCCCACCAGTACTCTACTTTCAGATTTGCCCAATAATCACCGAATGACGCCACGATAACCGTTTCCACAGCCCGGGCATCCTGAACAGGCTCAATGGACACGCCACCGCCCGCATCGTCCGAACTCGCGGAATCACCGTCGAACGTTTCTGTATTTCCATTATCAGTAGTCATTTCAAATCTCCAGTGTCATTTCAGCCGAGCCTTCGAAGCGAAGTCGTCTCAGTAAATACCGCCCGTGCCTGCCGAAACACCTGTCAAACCTGACAGTAGCGACCAACGGCCACCGTTCGAGCGGCCAATCGCCCAGGATTTATCGGAAGACCTTGAAGGCGCCCCGCGCAACCTCGCCCTGGCGATTCACCAGATGGGCGAGATGGGGGTGTTGTTGCTGGAGAGGTTGCTCGATGGCGAAGCGAAGGTGCAGCGATGAGGCCGCTGTGAACGGCACCACGACGGTATGAAAAACAACCCGTGGCGAGGGAGCTTGCTCCCGCTCGGTTGCGCAGCGACCGCAAAATCCGGGGCCGCTGCGCAACCCAGCGGGAGCAAGCTCCCTTGCCACAGGGTTGTTGTAGCGCGGCAGCCTACGCCGAGGCCGGCATCTCGTAAAAGCTGAAATATTCCTGCAACGCGCTCACCAATTGCCCGTACTCCGGCGGCGCCCATTGCAGGCTGAAGCCAGCGTCGAAATGTTGCGGTGTGACGTCCTCGTGGCACCACAAGCAAATGGCTTTCAACAGGAAGTTTTGCTGCGACCCGTCGCCGGCGGGCAATTTCAGGCGCAAATCAAACTCCACGCCGACCATCAACGGCAGATGACTGATCAGCATCAGCCCCCTTTCCGAGACATTGCCCAAGAACCCGATGGGCTTGCCGTTGGCACCGTTGAACACTTCCAAGCAATACGACAACTGATGCCGCGCGATTCGACGCTCTTTGTACATGTCTTGTATCGCTTTTTTTATGGCTGATCACGCAGCCAACCCTGTGCTTTGAAACGAGCCTGTCCCTGCTCGCTCTCCCAGATCCGGATGCCAGACACCTTCAAGCTAGCCGGCTAAAAGCAGATGCCCCCTAATAAATTAGAGCACTGCCACTAGACACAACTTATACAAATATAGCCGATGCGTAACCAACGGCCAGCCGGACGCGTTACCAATCATCGGTCGACAACTGGTGCGAGCCATGGATTGCATCGGCGACGATCAGAATGAGGTAGGGCGGACGGCCGAGGCGCTGCGGGTCGGGTAGTGGCCTAGGCTCTGCAGGGTTTCGAGCCGTGCGCGGGCGCGGTAGGCGTACTCGCTGTTGGGGTACTGGGCGAGGATGAACTGATAGGTTTGCGCCGCATCGACGAACAGCTTTTGCCGCTCCAGGCACTGGCCGCGCATCATCGAGACTTCCGGTTGCATGTAGCGCCGGGCACGGCTGGCGCGGTCGACCTTGGACAGCTCGAGCATGACCTGGTCGCAGTCGCCACGCTCATAAGCTGTGTAGGCGAGGTTCATATGGTGGTTCATGGACCAACGGGTGCAGCCCGTGATACTCAGGGCCAGGGCAATAAAAAGCACGAATCGCATGGGGAGGTTCTCCTGTCTTGAGCTCTTTATCGACCTGGCGCGGAAAATCTTCAATCGGACCCGCTCTTGTGGCGAGGGAGCTTGCTCCCGCTCGGTTGCGTAGCGACCGCAGAATCTTGGGGCCGCTTCGCAGCCCAGCGGGAGCAAGCTCCCTCGCCACAAGAGCGATGTTCGGCTTTAGTAGTTAAAGGCGCAAAAATTTTCAGGAATGTTCATTTCGAAAAAGAAACGAATAAGTAGTGCACATGAACAATGACTACACCCAAAGACCATAGTAGCCTTCGCTGGCGCTTGAACTTGAGGAGTCCTGCATGTCCGTCCGTCGCACCAAAATCGTCGCTACCCTTGGCCCGGCCAGTAACTCGCCGGAAGTTCTTGAACAGCTGATTCTGGCTGGCCTGGACGTTGCCCGCCTGAACTTCTCCCACGGCACCCCCGACGAGCACAAGGCTCGTGCCAAGCTGGTGCGTGACCTGGCCGCCAAGCACGGCCGTTTCGTTGCCCTGCTGGGCGACTTGCAAGGCCCGAAGATCCGCATCGCGAAATTCGCCAACAAGCGCATCGAGCTGAAAATCGGTGACAAGTTCACCTTCTCCACCAGCCACCCGCTGACCGAAGGTAACCAGCAAGTGGTCGGCATCGACTACCCGGACCTGGTCAAGGATTGCGGCGTGGGCGACGAGCTGCTGCTCGACGACGGTCGCGTGGTGATGCGCGTCGAGACCGCCAACGCCACCGAACTGAACTGCGTCGTGACCATCGGCGGCCCACTGTCGGACCACAAAGGCATCAACCGTCGCGGTGGCGGCCTGACCGCTCCAGCCCTGACCGAGAAAGACAAGGCCGACATCAAGCTGGCCGCGGAAATGGAAGTCGACTACCTCGCCGTGTCCTTCCCCCGTGACGCGGCGGACATGGAATACGCCCGTCAACTGCGCGACGAAGCCGGCGGCACTGCCTGGCTGGTGGCCAAGATCGAACGCGCCGAAGCCGTGGCCGACGATGAAACCCTCGACGGCCTGATCAAGGCGTCCGACGCCGTGATGGTGGCCCGTGGCGACCTCGGCGTGGAAATCGGCGACGCCGAGCTTGTAGGCATCCAGAAGAAGATCATCCTGCACGCACGCCGCCACAACAAAGCGGTGATCGTCGCGACCCAGATGATGGAGTCGATGATCCAGAACCCGATGCCGACCCGCGCCGAAGTGTCCGACGTAGCCAACGCCGTGCTGGACTACACCGACGCCGTGATGCTCTCGGCCGAAAGCGCCGCCGGCCTCTACCCGCTCGAAGCGGTGCAGGCCATGGCGCGGATTTGCATCGGCGCTGAAAAGCACCCGACCGGCAAGACTTCCAGCCACCGCATCGGCAAGGAATTCAGCCGCTGCGACGAAAGCATCGCCTTGGCGACCATGTACACCGCCAACCACTTCCCGGGCGTGAAGGCGATCATTGCCCTGACCGAAAGTGGCTACACCCCGCTGATCATGTCGCGCATCCGCTCCTCGGTGCCAATCTACGCGTTCACCCCGCACCGCGAAGCCCAGGCGCGCGCAGCGATGTTCCGTGGTGTGTACACCATTCCGTTCGATCCGGCTTCGCTGGAGCCGCACGAAGTCAGCCAGAAAGCGATCGATGAACTGACCAAGCGCGGCGTCGTGGAAAAAGGTGACTGGGTGATCCTGACCAAGGGCGACAGCTACCACACCACCGGCGGCACCAACGGGATGAAGATCCTGCACGTTGGCGACCCGATGGTTTGATGATCGGTCGCTGAAAACGAAAAGCCCCGCCATTTGAATGGCGGGGCTTTTTGGTTTCTGCTTTTTGGAATGCGGTGTCTGGGCTGGCGCTTTCGCGAGCAAGCTCGCTCCCACAGGGGTTTTGTGTATGCCGCAAATCTATTGTGGGAACAGGGCTTTGTATACGCCGCAAATCCATTGTGGGAGCGAGCTTGCTCGCGATGGCGATCTAGCAGACGCCGCCATTCCCCCGAGTAAGAAACACATCCGCCAACAACTGATTGCGCGGCAACCCCGCCAGGTACAAGCGCTTGGCAAACGCCTCGACCCAATCCGGATGGCCACAGACCAGCGCCTGGGTCTGGCGCGAAGCCAGGCGCAGCTGCGCGAGTACGGCTGGCGCCTCGGCAGCCGTCAGCAGCTCGACACTCAGGTTCGGATGCTTGGCCGCCAACGCCGCCAACGGTTTGTCCAGATAATGCCCGGCGGCCTCACGGGCCACATGAATCAACCGAATCGCCCCTTGATGCTGCTGGCGCAACGCTTCACGCAAAATTCCGAACAGCGGCCCCAGCCCGGTGCCGGACGCCAGCAGCCACAGCGGCTTTTCATGCCAATCGGGATCGTAATGCAGCGCACCGCCGCGCAGTTCACCGAGGCGGATCGGGTCGCCGGCCTTGAGTTGTCGCACCGCATCGACGAATTGCCCAGGCGCGCGACAATCGAGGTGAAACTCCAGGAAGCGGTCTTCCTCGGGCAGGCTCGCCAGGGAATATGGCCGGGCCACGTCGCCGATCCACAGCACCAAATGTTGCCCGGCTCGATAGCGCAACGGTCGCTGCGGGGTGATGCGCAACCGAAGGACTTCGGCGCCGAGCCAATCCAGCGCCGCCACCTCGGCGGCCTGGCCATCGCGCCGTGGGTCGAAGGTGTGGATCTGCACGTCTTCGATTACCTGGCATTGGCATGCCAGGCGCCAGCCTTGATCACGCTGCGCCGGCGTCAGGGCATCGGGACGGTTGTCACGCACATCGCCGCTCACGCATTGCACCAGGCAGGCATGGCAACTACCGGCACGGCAGCTGAAGGGCACCGGCACGCCGGACTGGTTGAGCGCGTCCAGCAGGTTACTGCCCGCCGCCACCGTCCATTGCTGGCCCGGGACTTTCAGCTCAGGCATCGACATTCTCCCAGGCCGCGGCACACCGATTACGGCCATCGCGCTTGGCACGGTACAAGGCCTGGTCGGCGCGCTGCAACGCGCTGTCCAGGTCATCGCCGATTTCCAGCATCGTCATGCCCACCGACAGGCTGAGGCTGCCCACGCGCAATTCAGTCAACTGAACCTCGGTGAACGCCAGCCGCAATCGCTCGCAACAGGCCGTCAGGCGCGCGGGGTCGCAGGCGGGCAACAGCATGACGAATTCTTCGCCGCCGTAACGGGCCAGCACGTCGCCTTCGCGCAGGCAGGCCGTGGCGACGCCGGCGAAGGCCTGGAGCACCTGATCGCCAGCGGCATGGCCATGCAGATCGTTGATGCGCTTGAAATGGTCCAGGTCGATCAAGGCCAGGCCATGGGCGACGCCGGGCCTGAGGGTGTTGAGTTCGCGGCTTGCCAGGCGCAGGAAATGCCGGCGATTGAACAGGCCGGTCAATTCGTCGGTGGCGACCAGGTCTTCGAGCTGGCGCATCATGCCGCGCAAGGTGTCTTGATGGGCCTGCAAGGCAAACCGCCGCTGGCGCATGCGTTGGCGCGAGGTCTGGACGTAGCGGGCATACAGCACCAGCCACACCAGCACGATGAACAGCACGCACACTTGCAAGCCGGCCAGCGTCGGGTCGGGAAGCCGGAAGAAGTAGCCGTCCCACAGCGTGATGCCGGTAAAGCTGAAGAACACCAACATCGCACAGCGCACAAAGGCCCGCCGCGTGAGATGGAACAGCCCGAACAGCAGGATCAGCACATAAAACACCAGGAACACGCCACGGGCCTGGTCCAGGTGGGCCATCATCCAGGTCTGCCAGCCGAGACCGATCCAGACCTGTACTTCCGTGAGACTGGGGTCGGCGAACCGCAGGTTGCGGTCGGTGATGAACAGCGCGAACAACCCGCCCTGGCACAGCACCACCAGCAGGCTGCCAATGACGACGCCTCGCAACGAGTCGAGATAATGGCCACTGAAAAACGCCAGCCACAGCAACACCAGCGCCAGCGCATATGTCGTGGCTGCGAGGGCGAAGCGTTTAAGCAAAAGACGTTGAATGGCGTTATGGGTCAATCGGTGACTCACCATGGGAAAGGAGACTGACAGAGGTGTCCTACGCTATAGGCCAGACGCCACTTTAGTGGCGTGTTCGACAAATGACCATTCAATTCTGGAGCAGAAAAATGGCGTCAAAGCAATGGCCTGGATTGACGCAGCTACCACCCCCGCCAATGCCCCTTGTGGCGAGGGGATTTATCCCCGCTGGGCTGCGGAGCAGCCCCAAAATGACTGAAGGCGAACAACCTGACACACCGAGGTGACTGGTTTTCAGGGCTGCTTCGCAGCCCAACGGGGATAAATCCCCTCGCCACAAATAAATCCCCTCGCCACAAAGGTATTTAGCACTCCCGGTCAGAACGCAACCTCGCTCCCACAGGCTTGCCGCCCTGCGATATACTGCCGCGCCTTTTTAGCGTCGCGCCAGCATGCCCGGCGTGCCTTAAGAGGTGCCGTCCGTCGACCGATTCACCCAAGCGGACGGCACCTTATTGAATGTTCCCGTCTTTAGAGAGGAGCGCGACTCATGACCGTGATCAAGCAAGACGACCTGATTCAGAGCGTTGCCGACGCCCTGCAGTTCATTTCCTATTACCACCCCGTGGATTTCATCCAGGCGATGCACGAAGCCTACCTGCGCGAAGAATCGCCGGCGGCCCGTGATTCCATGGCGCAGATCCTGATCAACTCGCGCATGTGCGCCACCGGCCATCGGCCGATCTGCCAGGACACCGGCATCGTGACCGTGTTCGTGCGCGTGGGCATGGACGTGCGTTGGGATGGCGCGACCATGAGCCTGGACGACATGATCAACGAGGGCGTGCGTCGCGCCTACAACCTGCCGGAAAACGTCCTGCGTGCCTCCATCCTGGCCGACCCGGCAGGCGCACGTAAAAACACCAAGGACAACACCCCGGCGGTCATCCACTATTCCATCGTCCCGGGCAACACCGTGGAAGTGGACGTAGCGGCCAAGGGCGGCGGCTCCGAGAACAAATCGAAGATGGCGATGCTCAACCCATCCGACTCCATCGTCGACTGGGTGCTCAAGACCGTTCCGACCATGGGCGCCGGCTGGTGCCCACCGGGCATGCTCGGCATCGGCATCGGCGGCACCGCCGAGAAAGCCGCGGTGATGGCCAAGGAAGTGTTGATGGAATCCATCGACATCCACGAGCTCAAGGCCCGTGGCCCGCAGAACCGTATCGAAGAGATGCGCCTGGAGCTGTTCGAAAAGGTCAACCAACTGGGCATCGGCGCCCAGGGCCTGGGCGGCCTGACCACCGTGCTCGACGTGAAGATCATGGACTACCCGACCCACGCCGCCTCGCTGCCGGTGTGCATGATCCCCAACTGCGCCGCCACCCGTCACGCCCACTTCGTGCTCGACGGTTCCGGCCCGGCCTCGCTGGAAGCGCCACCGCTGGACGCCTACCCGGAAATCGTCTGGGAAGCCGGCCCGTCGGCCCGTCGCGTCAACCTCGACACTCTGACCCCGGAAGACGTGCAGAGCTGGAAACCGGGCGAAACCGTGCTGCTCAACGGCAAGATGCTCACCGGTCGCGACGCCGCGCACAAGCGCATGGTCGAGATGCTGAACAAGGGTGAAACCCTGCCGGTCGACCTCAAGGGCCGCTTCATCTACTACGTCGGCCCGGTCGATCCGGTCGGTGACGAAGTGGTTGGCCCAGCCGGTCCGACCACTGCCACGCGGATGGACAAGTTCACCCGCCAGATCCTCGAGCAAACCGGCCTGTTGGGCATGATCGGCAAATCCGAGCGCGGCCCGACCGCCATCGAAGCGATCAAGGACAACAAGGCCGTCTACCTGATGGCCGTCGGCGGCGCCGCTTACCTGGTGGCCCAGGCGATCAAGAAATCCAAGGTCCTGGCCTTCGCCGAACTGGGGATGGAAGCGATCTACGAGTTCGAGGTCAAGGACATGCCGGTGACCGTCGCCGTGGACAGCAAAGGCGAGTCGGTGCACATCACCGGCCCAGCGATCTGGCAGCAGAAGATCAGCGAGAGCCTCGCGGTGGAAGTGCAGTAACGCGCACGCAAGCGATGTGAACAAGGCCGGTGAGCGACAAGCTCACCGGCCTTTTTTCATGCCACATAAAAACCTGTGGGAGCGAGCTTGCTCGCGATGGCTTGGGTCCATTCAGCATTGATGTTGAAAGAACCTCCGCTATCGCGAGCAAGCTCGCTCCCACAAGGGCCACCAGCACAGCCATTCATCGGGTACGCCCGCCGACCTGTCAGATCTGACAGGTTACAGCCCCGTTCTCCCTTGGCATCCTCGTTTTGGCCAGGCACACGCCTGGCGCGGGTCAAAGGGATGAACATCCATGGCAGAGCAAGCGCCCCTACAGATCATCACGCCTTCCATCGCCGGCAGTGCGTCGATCGCCACCATTGGCAACAGTCTCGGTCCGGTAGGCACTCGGGGCGCAGCCTCCTTTGGGCTGCCGCTGCCGATCACCCACGCACGCCATCTGACGCCGGCCTTGGCGCTGCAATACAACAGCCAGAGCGGCAACGGTACGTTCGGCATTGGCATGCAGCTATCGATCCCCAGCATCGCTCGCAAGACCAGCAGCGGCGTGCCGCATTACGGTGCGGACGATGTCATGGTGGGGCCCGACGGGGTGGACCTTTGGCCCGACCTCGAAAGACAGACCCACCGCAAGATCGGCGGCGAAACCTTCGCAGTCGTGCGTTATTTCCCAAGGATCGAAAGCAGCTTCGACATCTATGAACTCTGGACGTCCTTCGAGAGCGCTCCGTTCTGGCGAGTGCAGGGCAGCAATGGCCACCTGTACTGCTACGGGAAAAGCGAAGCATCGCGCATCGCTGACCCTGGGAAACCAACACGCATCGCCGAATGGTTGCTGCTGGAGGAAGTCAGCCCGCTGGGCGAGCACATCTATTACGAATACGCAGCCGATCCCGCCGAATCCGATGGCGATCACGACTACAACGCCCAGCGCTACCTGCGCCGGGTGTGCTATGGCAATGCGGAGGCCAGAGAAACCTTCTTCTGCTTCGAACCGGCGGACCCGGCCTCCTTGCGCTGGCACCTCCATCTGCTATTCGACTACGGACAGCGCTCCCTCCAGCTCGATGAAAAACCGGCATGGACAGCCGCCGACGAGGGCGCCTGGCAACTGCGCACCGACCCGTTCCATGCCTACCGATACGGTTTCGAAATCGGTACACGGCGCTTGTGTCATCAAGTGTTGATGTTCCACCACTTCCCCGCTGAAGCCGGTACGGAACCCGCGCTGGTGCGCCGGTTGCTGTTGGAATATACCGCGACCGAGCTGGGCTATAGCACGCTGACCGCTGCCCATTATCAAGGTTGGGACGCCGAGGGCCGGGTCGAAAACAGCCCTCCCATCGAACTGCACTACAGCGAATTCGAGTTGAACCAGGAACCTGAGACGTTCTTTGCCCTGGAGACAATGCCCGCCCTGGAAGATGGCCTGGGTTATCAATGCGTCGACTTGTATGGCGAAGGTGTTCCGGGTTTCTTGTGCCGCTACAGCAATCGTTGGTATTACCGGGAACCCGAGCGCGCCACGACCGGCGACAGCGACAAGATCGGCTACGGCCCTTGGACGCTCCTGCCGAGGATCCCGGTGGCGACCGACGGTCCAAGGGTGATGCAATTGCTCACCGACCTGACCGGCAGCGGCCGCCTCAACTGGGTCATCGCCCAGCCCGGCATGAGCGGCTTCTATACGCTGAACCCGGACCGCAGCTGGTCGACCTTCACCGATTTCAAGCGTTTCCCCACGGAGTTCCTGCACCCCGCCGCACAATTGGGCGACCTGGCTGGCGACGGATTGCGCTCGCTGGCGATGATCGGCCCGAAAAGCGTGCGGCTCTACGCCAACCTTCGTGAACAAGGCTTCGCTGACGGCGTGGACGTTCCTCATGAACCGGACAGCGACCTGCCCCTGTTCAGCAACGTGCGCAGCGAGTTGGTATTTTTTGGCAATATGCTCGGCAGCGACAGCACCGAGCTGTGCCGCATTCGCTTCAATGAAATAAAGTGTTGGCCCAACCTCGGTCACGGGCGTTTCGGCAAGGGTTTCGTCATGAGTCCCCTGCCCTTCAACTACGACGAATTCGACGCCGAGCGGGTGCGGATCGCCGATCTGGATGGCTCCGGCGCGCCCGCGCTGATTTACTTGCGCAGCGATTGTTTCGAGATCTACTACAACCGTGGCGGCAATGGCTTGGAGCAAACACCCCTGCAGGTCCCGTGGCCCGACGGCATGCGCTATGACAACCTCTGCCAGGTCAGCCTGGCCGATCTGCAAGGCCTGGGTTGCGCCAGCCTGATCCTGAGCGATACCCATCACCCGTCGGACCTGAAACCGCGCCATTGGCGCTACGATTTCGTCGCGACACGGCCTTACCTGCTCAGCGCCACGAACAACAACATGGGCTGCAGCAGTAGCCTGGCGTACCGCAGCAGTGCGCAGTTCTGGCTGGATGAAAAATGGCAGATCCTGGAACGCAGCCAGCCACCCGTTTGCCATTTGCCCATGGCTTTGCCGCTGATAGCCCGTCAGCAACAGCTGGACGAAATCACTGGAAATAGCCTGACCCAGCGTTTTACCTATTTCGAGGGCGACTACGACAGCTATCACCGCGAATTCCGGGGCTTCGGCCGGCTGTATCAGCTCGACAGCGAAATCTCCGACGCAAACACGGACAGCGGTTTTACCGCGCCGGTATTGGTCAAGACCTGGTTCCACACCGGCCGTACCGTCGACCAACTCCTCAAGGATTGTTTCGAGGCTGACGACGACCACGCACCGCTGCTGGGACCGACGCTGCTGACTCAGTTTAATGAACTGGAAAACGCCGAAGAGATCATCACCCCCGACCCCGACACTGCTCGGGAAATGGCTTACGCCTTGGGTGGCAACGTATTACGCAGCGAGACCCATCAGACCGAATCCATCTTCATACACGTGCCTTACACTGTGACGCAACAACGCTACCTGCTGCGTCTACCACATCCGGGGCATAAAACCTTGTCGGTATTGGGGTTGGAAACGGTCAGCCTGCAATACGATGGTTTCATCAACGATCCGCAAGCCCAGCACAGCATTACCCTAGACTGGAACCGCTACGGCCAGCCAGTGCACAGCTTCGTCGTTCATTACGCCCGACGCCTGACCGCGACCGACGAGGCGCCCTTTGCAGATGAACACGAGAACACCTGGTGGCGCGATGCCCATGACGATCAGCAGCAAGTCTTTCATCTCATTGAAAGCCGGGCCGAAACACTGGATTTATCCGACGAGGACCGCCAACGCATACAGCTGGGCCTGCCCTGGCGCGCTCGAACCAACGGGCTGCAGCTTCCTAAAGGCGATCTCCCCGCAGGACTGTCTCCGCGACAGATCAGCTACGAATCCTTCCTTGTTCATCAAGACTCGGAAGAGTGGGCAACCGCCCGGGTGCTGATCGCCCTACAAGAACAAACCTACCTGCGCGATGACTCGGACCACATTCTGTTCCAGGCCTTGCGCGGTCCGTTGGAAGTGGCCGAGTTCGACAAGCAGGCGCTGGGCGCCTACGACGTCGTGCCTGGGCAATTCAACATCCGCAGGGAACTGGTAATGATTGGCTTCGAGCCCATGAATCTATTCCTGCCAGAAAACCCAGACGAAGATGAAGCCCTGAACCTGTGGTCGAAAAAAGTCGGCTTCGCCACCTACTTGCCACTCGCAGGCTTCTTCCATCTCAGTGCGTTACAGCAAACCCGGAGCCACGGCGTTACCACGACCGACTATGACGCCTATAACCTGATGCCCATCGCCGTGACACTGCCGGATGGCTGCACGAGCCGAGTCGAATACGACTACCATTCGCTGCTGCCCTGGAAAATCACCGACCCCAACAATAATATCCAACAGGCGCTTTATGGCCCGGCCGGCGTGCCTTTGGCTACCACGTTTCACGGCACCGAGAGTGGCGCTTCGGCAGGTTTCGATTACATCGAAACTTATCAACCGCCCGCAGACCTGTCTCCCGCTTATGCCATTGAAAATCCAGCGGGCACCCTAGGCAACATGGCCAGCGTCGTGCGGATCGAAAATATGAGCTGGATGGGCACGCTCGACTTGACGCTGGTTTTGTCGGAGCTGCGCGATGAATGGATCAACGCCCGCTATCTACTGCCCAGCGGCCATATTCGCGCCTCGGCGCGTGTTCGCCTGGCCCGGATGAAAACGCGTACCGCCGATGAAGAACTGCTCAGCTCGTTGATCCTGGCAACGGTCCGGGAACCGGCCCACAGCGTCGTGCTGAGTGCCGACCGTTATCCGGGTGATGACTTGCGCCAGATACGCATCGCCCTCAGCGCGGTCGACGGTTTTGGTCGTCCTTTGCAAACCAAGCAATTGGTCGAGCCAGGGCAAGCCTATGCCGTGGCCGAGGACGGCTCATTGCTATTGGACGGCGATAAGCCGACCCAGCGAGAAGCCACCCCGCGCTGGCGCGTCAGCGAACGGGTCGAGTACAACAACAAAGGTTTGGTCACCCGGGTCTACCGCCCTTACTTCGCCAATGCCTGGCGCTACATCAACGATGCTTCGTTGCGCGAACACGGCTATCACGATCAGCAGTTCTACGATCCGCCCGGACGGCTGGTCAAGGTCATCAATGCCAAGGGGCATGAGGCCTGGCATGTCTATCATCCGTGGTACCAGTGCGATCACGATTACAACGATACGGATCCGGGCCCAGCCCGGTGAACACGCAGGTTCATCGAAAGACGCCAGTCGTGGCGGTGGTCGATGGGCGGGCAGGACCGGTCCGGCGAGTGGATTACCTGCGCGGTTCGAGGAGCGACCAGACCCAAAGGCTGGTCACGGCCCAGGCGTATGACGCCGCCGGGCGCATCGTCGACCAATGGGACCCGCGCTTCCACGGTACGCAAACCATCAACCTGCACAGCATCTACAGCCTGTCAGGCACACCGCTGCGCACGGAAAACATCGACGCGGGGCTGCGTTGCGAATTGCTTGGCCTGGCCGGCCAACGCCTGCACAGTTGGAACGCCCGCCACAGCGAGCAACAGACCAGATACGACTCACAGTTGCGACCCACGCTGATCCGCGAGCGCGGCCAAGACCAGGCCTGGATCACGGTTGGCCGCCTGCGCTATGGCACCCCTTCGACCGAAGACGCCCTGCACAATCGATGCGGCAAACTGCTGGAGCAATACGACACGGCCGGGCTGGTCACCGTCGACGATTATTCGCTGGCAGGCCTGCCCCTGAATCAAAGGCAACGGTTTTTGGACACGCTGGAGCTGCCCGACTGGCCGGACGATAAAGCTGGACGCGAGCGTTTGCTGGAATCTGCCCGCTACGACACGCAGTGGCGCTACGACGCCTTGGGCGATGCCCTAGGGCAGACGGACGCCAAGGGGCATAGCCAACGCATCGAACTCGATGTGGCCGGACAACCCAAGAGCGTGCATTTGCAATGGGCCGACAGCTCCGCTGTCGAGCTGATCGCCGATGAATTCCGATACTCCGCGGCGGGCCAGCGCCAGGCCTATACCGCCGGTAACGGCGTCAACATCACTTTTACCTACGACCCCGCCGATGGGCGCCTGACTGAGCTCAAGGCCACAAAAGGCAGCGATGTCCACCAACACTTGAGCTACCTCTACGACCTCGTTGGCAATGTCACGTCCATCACCGATCACACCCATGTCGTGCGCTACCACGCCAACCAGCGCTGCGAAGGCGTTCGTACCTTTTTGTATGACAGCCTCTATCGCCTGGAAAGCGCCACGGGGCTGGAAATTCCCGGGACAGGCACACAACCGGGGTTGCCCGGGCTTATCTCGCCCTCCAACCTGACCCTGCGAACCCCGTACACCCAACACTACGAATATGACCATGGCGGCAATCTGGAAAAATTGATCCACAACAGCGCCACTCCAGGGCAGGCGCATACGCTGCGCCTGACCATTGACCCGTCAAGCAACCGCTGCCTGCAATGGCAAAAGGGTGAAGCCTATCTCGACGACACCCTGGGCTTCGATGCCGGCGGCAACCAGCTGAGGCTGCCCTCTTCCGGGCAGCGCCTGACCTGGAACTGGCGCAATCAACTGCACAAGGTCACCCAAGTACAACGCGACGACGGCGAAGACGATGCCGAGCATTACAGCTACAACGCACAGGGCATGCGCATGCGTAAGCTGCATAGCGCCCGGGCCGCTTCCTTTACCCACGTGCGCGACGTGCGCTATTTGCCGGGCCTGGAAATCCGCACCCTCGACGACACTGAAGAATTGCACGTCTGCACTTTGCAAGGCCCGGCGTCCAACATACGCGGACTGTACTGGGCTAAAGGCCGGCCGACTGAAATCGAACAAGGCCAACTGCGCTATAGCCTTGACGATCACTTGGGTTCGTTGGTCATGGAACTGGACCAGGACGCCCGGCTCATCAGCCACGAGGGCTACTACCCCTTCGGCGGCACGGCGTGGTGGGCGGCGGATTCCCAGATCCAGGCCAGTTACAAGACCGTTCGTTACTCCGGCAAGGAGCGTGATGCCAGCGGGCTTTATTACTACGGCTTTCGTTACTACGCACCGTGGATGATGCGCTGGATCAACCCGGACCCGGCGGGGCCGGTGGATGGGTTGAATTTGTATGCGATGGTGGGGAATAACCCGGTTCGCTACAGCGACAGCCTTGGGCTAAACAGGGGTGATGCACTCCATACCCTGATGACTGGGAGAACTACGCAGATTTTGCAGGGCGGACCAAACCCATTACCTATCCTTACTGGCGGGCACCGGAAAATGATGGAAAAACGGAATGCCTATTTCAAAGAACATCCGGAAGCGGAAGCTTTTCTAAAAAAGAACAGAGATGGGAATCTGGTTGCCCATGCTGGCTTTGAAATCCCTGGCAGCACGCCTGACGAACTGGTTCGAGTGACGGATTTATTCAATATTCCACTTCCCGATCAGCTGGAGCTCGGAGTTCATGGGGTAGAAGAGTTTCGACCCGCCATTCAAGGCGTGGAGCAGGATGACCCTGTGTCCAGTGGCATATTCAAATTTGGCGATGTCTCACTGTATGAGAGGCTTCTGGAAAACAAGATCGTCGAAGTGTTCAACGACGCTAAGCGCCCCATAAAAATCTACAGAGGCGCGAATCCGGAACCGGTCGATTTGGCCGGTCTCGAACATGAGATGCCCTTGATACAACCCATGATAAAAGAGCGGATACAGGCTCATATCGTTGCAGGTCGGCAGTACTTGCCGAAATCAGCCGGACTTCCCGGCATGCATGCCGAGAGTATTGGCGCACACCTCGCACTCGCCTTTCAAAAAAGTATGACGGGGGCGCTCGATCCTTCGCAGATCCTCGTGGTCACTCAGAAGCTTAAAGGTGCCAAGGTCGCGTTGGACTTTCCCGCCTGTTTCAATTGCGCCAATATCCTGATGGGCCCTGACGATTCCCAGGGTGATTTCAAGCCATTCGGTGTTAGGACCGGCCGGGTGGATCTGACTCACTCGCGCTGGAATAGCGCAGTCCGACCATTCATTTAGGGCGCTGCCATTCCATCAAGCGCACGTCTTGGACGGTGAGGCTCAATCGATTGCCAGAGCGCTCCAGCCGTTGCCGCACCACCTGACCGAAAACCGGTTTTGTGCCGGGAATTTTTACCCGCTGTTCCCGTTGCCGTTGCCCGTAGGCAACATGCTATGGTTCGCCCCCGACTCCCACCGGTTTGCGCCTGCATGCTGCCGACTCCTCGTACCTTGCGTCTGCTGTTCGCCATCGCCCTGATCCTTGTCGGCGCCGCCCTTGCTGCCACCCTGGCCGTGCGTCACGCCGAACGCGAAGCCCTGGAGGAAGACGCCAGCCGCGCGAGCCAGCAACTGGCGCTGTACGCCAATTCCTTGCATATGTTGATCGAACGCTACCGCGCCCTGCCCGCCGTGCTCGCCCTGGACCCGCAACTGCGAGAAGCCCTCAAGGGACCGGTCAGCCCGGCGCAACAGGATGAACTCAATCGCAAGCTGGAAAAGATCAACGGCGCCGCGCAGTCGTCCACTCTGGAATTGATGGACGGTACAGGCCTTGCCGTGGCGGCCAGCAATTGGCGTCTGCCCAGCAGCTATGTCGGTCACAATTACAGGTTTCGCCCCTATTTCATCCAGACACGCACCCAGGGTACCGGGCGGTTTTATGCGGTGGGTGTGACCAGTGGCATTCCCGGCTATTTCCTGTCCAGCGCCGTGACCGGCGACGATGGCGAGTTCCTCGGTGCCATGGTGGTGAAGCTCGAATTCCCGGAGCTTGAGCGCGAATGGCGCCTGGGCAGCGACACGCTATTGGTCAGCGACGCACGGGGAATCATCTTTATCGCCAATCGCCCTGGCTGGCGTTATCGCCACCTGCAACCCTTGACCGACAGCGACCTTGCCGAGCTCAAGGCCACCCGCCAATACGACAAGCAACCGCTGCAACCCCTGGCCTTCGAGCCGCTACGGCGTTTTGACGACAACAGCCACTTGTCACGGGTCGAGGCGCCCGATGGCCCGGCGGATTACCTTTGGGAGTCCCTGCCGTTGACGAGCGAAGGCTGGACGCTGCATCTGCTGCGCCGTCCGCAGATCGCCTTCGAAGACTTGCGCAACGCCGGCCTCGCCGCCGCCGGGTCATGGCTGGCGCTGGTGTTCCTGCTGCTGTTTCTCAACCAGCGTTGGCGCCTGGCCAGGCTGCGCCAACGCAGCCGCGAGGAACTTGAACGACTGGTGGACGAGCGCACCCGTGAATTGCGCACTGCCCAGGACGGTTTGGTGCAATCGGCCAAGCTTGCAGCCCTGGGGCAGATGTCCGCCGCGCTGGCCCATGAGATCAACCAGCCTTTGACTGCCCAGCGCATGCAACTGGCGACGCTGCGCCTGTTGCTTGACCACGGCCGGATCGACGATGCCTACAAAGCGCTCAAGCCGGTGGATGACATGCTGACCCGCATGGCCGCCCTCACCGGCCACTTGAAAACCTTCGCCCGCAAAAGTCCCAGCGGCCTGCGCGAACGCCTGGACCTGGCGGCGGTGGTGGATCAGGCCCTGCAATTGCTGGAAACGCGCCTGCGAGACGAAAACGTCAGTACCGTGTTGCACCTGACCCGTCCGGCGTGGGTTCGTGGCGACGCCATCCGCCTCGAACAAGTACTGATCAACCTGCTGCGCAACGCCCTCGACGCCATGGTCGACCAACCCATCAAACGCTTGGACGTGCGCCTGGAGGCCGATGAGCAATTGTGGCGCCTGACCGTCAGCGACAGCGGCACCGGGATCGCCGAAGAACATCTGGCGCAGGTGTTCGACCCCTTCTTCACCACCAAGGCCGTAGGCGATGGCCTCGGCCTGGGGTTGGCGGTTTCGTTTGCGATCATTCATGAATCCGGTGGGCGGTTGACGGCGGACAATCATGAACACGGCGCGGTATTCTGCGTGAGCTTGCCCATCGATCAGGAGGCGCAATTGCATGCTTGATTCGGTCATAGTCGTCGATGACGAGAGCAGCATCCGCACGGCTGTCGAGCAGTGGCTGAGCCTGTCGGGATTCCAGGTGCAATTGTTCAGTCGCGCCGAAGAATGCCTGGCGAAGCTACCGGAGAATTTTCCCGGGGTGATCCTCAGCGACGTGCGCATGCCCGGGCTGGGCGGCCTGGAGTTGCTGGCCGAAGTGCGCAGGCGTGACCCGGACCTGCCGGTGATCTTGCTGACCGGACACGGTGACGTGCCGATGGCCGTGGAGGCGATGCGCGACGGAGCCTATGACTTCCTCGAAAAACCCTTCAGCCCCGAAGCGCTGCTGGGCAGCTTGCGCCGGGCGCTGGACAAGCGCTTCCTGATTCTGGAAAACCGCCGGCTGCACGAACAGGCCGATGCCCGCGCCAAGCTTGACGCCACCCTGCTTGGCGTCTCCCGCGCATTGCAGAACTTGCGGCGTCAGGTGCTGGGCCTGGCGACACTGCCGGTCAATGTGTTGATCCGCGGCGAAACCGGCAGTGGCAAGGAGCTGGTTGCCCGCTGCCTGCACGACTTCGGCCCAAGGGCCGGCAAACCTTTCGTGGCCCTGAACTGCGCGGCCATTCCCGAACCGCTGTTCGAGGCCGAATTGTTCGGTCATGAAAGCGGCGCCTTTACCGGCGCCCAGGGCAAGCGCATCGGCAAGCTTGAATACGCTGACGGCGGCACGTTGTTCCTCGATGAGATCGAAAGCATGCCGCTGGCCCAGCAAGCCAAGTTGCTGCGAGTCTTGCAGGAAAAGAAACTCGAACGCCTGGGTTCGAACCAGAGCATCAACGTCGACCTGCGCATCATCGCGGCCACCAAGCCCGATCTGCTGGATGAAGCCCGGGCCGGACGCTTTCGCGAAGACCTGGCCTATCGCCTGAACATCGCCGAGCTGCGCCTGCCGCCGCTGCGTGAACGACGCGAAGACATTCCGCTGTTGTTCGAGCACTTCACCCACAGCGCCGCCGAACGCCTCGGCCGTCCCGCCGCGCCCTTGAGCGGTTCGCAACTGAGCCATCTGCTCAGTCATGACTGGCCGGGCAATGTGCGCGAACTGGCCAACGTCGCCGAACGCCAGGTGCTGGGCCTGGACCAGCTTCCCACCCTGGACACCGAGCCGGGCCAGTCCCTCGCGGCGCAACAGGAAGCCTTCGAAGCCCAATGCCTGCGCGCCGCCCTGATCCGGCACAAGGGTGATGTGAAAGCCGTGCTCGAAGAACTGCAACTGCCGCGCCGCACCTTCAATGAAAAAATGCAGCGGCATGGGTTGAGTCGGGAGATGTTTTTGTAGGGGCGCTGAATTCGCAGTGCCGGTACTGGCCTCATCGCGAGCAAGCTCGCTCCCACATTTGTCCGATGTATACATGACCCTGTGGGAGCGAGCTTGCTCCGGGCGGCGATCCGACGATGAGGCCGGTACAGACGAGAAACCTCCCCCGACATAAGCGGATTCCCGCCCACACCGCCGCCCGCAATAAGCGGATTTCCGCTCACCAAACGCGACAACCCCCTCTAAACCGGCCCTCTCCTACCTGGCACAGCTCCTGCTATAGCCCTGGCAGGCTGCGTTCCAACGCGCTCCACAAAAACAATTAAACGAAGGATCCTTCAATGGATAACTCCAACGCCCTGCCCATCGGGTCGGCTGCCGTGCCCGCCCGTGAAAGAACCACCGCCAGCCGGATCAAATCGATCTTCAGCGGCTCGGTCGGCAACATGGTCGAGTGGTATGACTGGTACGTCTACGCCGCTTTCTCGTTGTACTTCGCCAAAGTCTTCTTCCCCAAGGGCGACACCACCGCCCAGTTGCTCAACACCGCCGCGATCTTCGCCGTGGGCTTCCTGATGCGCCCGATCGGCGGCTGGCTGATGGGCCTCTACGCTGACCGCGCCGGTCGCAAACGTGCATTGATGGCCTCGGTGTACCTGATGTGCTTCGGCTCGCTGATCATCGCCCTGAGCCCGAGCTACGAAACCATCGGCGTCGGCGCGCCGATCCTGCTGGTGTTCGCCCGCCTGCTCCAAGGTTTGTCGGTGGGTGGCGAGTACGGCACCTCGGCGACCTACCTGAGTGAGATGGCCACCAAGGAACGTCGCGGCTTCTTCTCCAGCTTCCAATACGTGACGCTGATATCCGGCCAGCTCATCGCCCTTGGCGTGCTGATCGTGCTGCAACAATTCCTCACCACCGAGCAGCTGTACGCCTGGGGCTGGCGTATCCCGTTCGCCATCGGCGCGCTGTGTGCAATCGTCGCGCTGTACCTGCGACGTGGCATGGAAGAAACCGAGTCGTTCACCAAGAAGGAAAAAGCCAAGGAAAGCGCCATGCGCACCTTGATGCGCCATCCCAAGGAACTGATGACCGTGGTCGGCCTGACCATGGGCGGCACCCTGGCGTTCTACACCTACACCACCTACATGCAGAAATACCTGGTGAACACCGTCGGCATGAGCATCTCCGACTCCACCACCATTTCCGCCGCCACGCTGTTCCTGTTCATGTGCCTGCAACCGGTGATCGGTGGGCTGTCGGACAAGATCGGTCGCCGGCCGATCCTGATTGCCTTCGGCATCCTGGGTACGCTGTTCACCGTGCCGATCCTCACCACCCTGCACACCATCCAGACCTGGTGGGGCGCGTTCTTCCTGATCATGGCGGCGCTGATCATCGTCAGCGGCTACACCTCGATCAACGCCGTGGTGAAAGCCGAGCTGTTCCCTACTGAAATCCGCGCCCTGGGCGTCGGCCTGCCTTATGCACTCACCGTGTCGATCTTCGGCGGCACCGCTGAATACATCGCGCTGTGGTTCAAGAGCATCGGCATGGAAACCGGCTACTACTGGTACGTGACGGCCTGCATTGCCGTGTCGCTGTTGGTGTACATCACCATGAAAGACACCCGCAAGCATTCGCGAATCGTGACCGACTGACATCTCGGTCGTACAAACAGAAGGGGCGAACCTCACCGGTTCGCCCCTTTTTTCATCCTGCACGTCCAACGATTTATCTGGCACAGCGATGACGACGGAGCACGATTTGTCTGAGTTCAGAGATCCAATGTGGGAGCGAGCTTGCTCGCGATAGCGGTGGTGCAGCCGACAAAAATGCTGACTGATCCACCGCTAGCGCGAGCAAGCTCGCTCCCACAAGGGCTCCAGGGTGCTGACAAAAACAGCGGGGCCCTGCACTATCTCGAATCCCTTGAAACTCCACCGCAGGATCTTCTCCAGCCATGCCCGACGATATCCACTACTACGAACCCGCCAACGGCCACGGCCTGCCCCACGACCCGTTCAACGCCATCGTCGGCCCACGGCCCATCGGCTGGATTTCCTCCCAGGATGCCGAAGGTCGCCTGAACCTGGCGCCCTACAGTTTTTTCAACGCGTTCAACTACGTTCCGCCGATCATTGGGTTCTCCAGCGTCGGGCGCAAGGACAGCCTCAACAACATCGAACAGACCGGCGAGTTTGCCTGGAACCTGGCCACGCGCCCGCTGGCCGAGCAGATGAACCAGAGCTGCGCGATGGTTGCGCCAGAGGTCAACGAATTCGAATTGGCGGGCCTGACGACAGCGGCGTCGCGAGTGATCCAGGTGCCGCGCGTGGCCGAGAGCCCGGTGTCATTCGAATGCAAGGTCACGCAGATCATTCAATTGCAGCGGGCGGACAAGGAACGGGTGCCGAGCTGGCTGATCCTCGGCGAAGTGGTCGCCGTGCACATCGCCAAATGGCTGTTGAAGGATGGGGTGTACGACACCGCCGCCGCCGAGCCGATCTTGCGCGGTGGCGGGCCGGCGGATTATTTCCAGCTGGGGCCCGAGGCGTTGTTCAAGATGCATCGCCCCAAGTAAGAGCAGCGCGATCCTGTGGCGAGGGAGCTTGCTCCCGCTCGGTTGCGCAGCGACCGTAAAATCCTGGGGCCGCTGCGCCCGAAGCGTCGGACCGTCCCAGCGGGAGCAAGCTCCCTCGCCACAAAAGCGATCCCCAGGAGGCTGGCCTACCAGACCAACCCACCCTCGTCGTCCACACCTTGCAGGTGAGTCAACTGCACCGCAGCCGCCTCATCGGCCTTGGTAGCGGTTTCGAATACCTGCTCCTCAAGCACCTTGTTGAAGCGCGGCGCACCTGAGCCACCGATGGCCTTGGTGGCGATGGCCGCGTAATAGCCGCCACCTTCCTTGGGAACAACAGCGGAAACAGCTTCAAACGTTTCAAAGGCTTTGCGTGCCATAGTGCGCATCCTGGCGATGGAAAATGACCGTCATTAAACCTTCAACCGGCCAGTTTGTGTACCTTCGCCATGCACCCTTCGGTCGCCTGGACGGCAGACACTTCCCGGAAGGTATGAAAATCCAGGCTGCTCACCACCAGGTCCTGTACCAGCTCGGCGAAGATCGCCATCGCCGGTGAGTTGAAGTAGGCGTCCATCGCCTGTTGGTTGACCCACAGCCCGGACACCAGCCACAAATCGGCGTCGCATTGCGATTGTTGCAAGGCAAAGTGCAGGCAACCCGGCGCCTGGCGCGAGGGCGCGATCAGTGTGCTGAGGCGTGCACCCAACGGTTTGGAACAGCCGGTGCGGGCCCGGACGAAAGCCATGTGACTGACGGGGATGTGTGTAGTCATGTTCAACCCTCCCAGGTAATCCGTTGTGCAGCCGGGGACAGGCTGCGACAGGATCAAAGGTTAAGCGCCGCGACGCCAGCGTCGTTAGTCGATTCCTGCCGACCCATTGCACAATCCTGCCCCTCGCCAACACCGAATTCGGCCTCGACAAAAGTTGAGCACAGGAAGTTGAAACAAAAGGTTTCAAGCAAGTTTCAAGCGCATTGCATGGTCCTGCAGGTGTCAGCCTTGCAGGATCAGGCAAGCTTTCAACAGGATTTGACTACCGCCGCGCCTTGCACAAACTTAAGCTTTGTTCCATCGCTCCCCGTTTTCCTTGAGGATCCCGGCATGTCGCCACTCGATCACGCCCATGTCCCACTGGACACGTATCTGGAACAACAGCGCGCCGAACTGGCGTCGATTATCGACCGCAATACCAGCGAGGACGGCAGCTACGCCACGACCATCGGTTCGTTGCATCTGTCGCGCCACAGCCAGCCGCACAAATTCGCCCCGGTGCTGGCGCAACCAGCCCTGTGCATCATGGCCCAGGGCAGCAAGCAGGTACGGCTGGCGGATGAGTTGTTCAACTACGACCCGCTGCATTACCTGGTGGTCTCGGTCTCGATGCCGTTGAGCGGTTGCATCGCCGATGTCTCGCCCGAGCAGCCAATCCTGGCGTTGCGCCTGGACATCGACCCGGCGGAAATCACCTCGTTGATCGCCGATGCCGGCCCCTTGGGCGTGCCAACTCGCCCGGCCGGACGCGGGCTGTATGTCGAACGCCTGGACACGCCGATGCTCGACGCCGTACTGCGCCTGACGCGCCTGCTCGATACGCCGAAAGACATCGCCATGCTCGCGCCCCTGGTGCGCCGGGAAATCCTTTATCGCCTGTTGCGCAGCCCGCAAGGCTATCGGCTGTATGAAATCGCCATCGCCAACAGCCAGAGCCATCGCATCAGCCAGGCGATCAAATGGCTCAATGGCCATTTCGAACAGCCGTTGCGCATCGATGACCTCGCGCGGGAAGTGAACCTCAGCGTCTCGACCTTGCATCATCGGTTCAAGGCCATGACGGCCATGAGCCCGCTGCAGTACCAGAAGCAACTGCGCTTGCAGGAAGCCCGCCGGCTGATGCTGGCCGAAGGGCTGGAAGCGTCGGCGGCGGGGTATCGGGTGGGGTATGAAAGCCCTTCGCAGTTCAGCCGCGAGTACAGCCGCTTGTTTGGCGCGCCGCCGTTGCGGGATTTGGCGCGGTTGCGGATGACTGTTTGATCCAGACTTTGTGCTGACTGGGCCGGCCTCATCGCGAGCAAGCTCGCTCCCACAGTTGATCGGTTGTGAATAGAGAATTTGTGTTCACTGAAGATCTCCTGTGGGAGCGAGCTTGCTCGCGAAGAGGCCAGGAAATGCACCTCACCCCTTGAATTCAGGCCCCCAGCACCCGACACGCCTGCGCCGGCACCGTCACCGACACTGCGTGCCCGATGCCCAGCTCCATGCCCTGGCACGGCGTGTTCAGCGCCGTGAACGAGACGCCGGAACATTCCACCGTGGTCTCGACGGTCGCCCCGATGTCCCGCACGAACAGCACCTTGCCCAGCAACCGATTACCCGCCGAAGCCTGGGGTGAGGACAGTTGCACATCCTCGGGACGCACCAATAATTTGATCTTTTCCCCCGGATTGATGCTGCGGCTGGCCGGAACCTCCAGCGTGTCCCCGCCCGGCAGTCCGACCCGCCCGTTGCCCAGGGAAGTCGCCGGAAAGATGTTGCCGGAACCGATGAAATCGGCGACGAACTCATTGGCCGGGTGCCGATAGATTTCGATCGGCGTGCCGACCTGTTGCACGCGATGCTCGCCCAGCACCACGACGATGTCGGCCATGGTCATGGCTTCGCGCTGATCATGGGTCACCAGGATCGTGGTGATGTTCAGGCGCTGTTGCAGTTGACGGATTTCCACTTGCATCGACTCGCGCAACTTGGCATCCAGGGCCGAAAGCGGTTCGTCCAGCAAGAGGATTTTCGGGCGGGCGGCAATGGCTCGGGCAATCGCCACCCGCTGGCGCTGGCCGCCGGAAAGCTTCGCCACGGGCCGGTCGATCATCGCCTGGAGCTGGATCAGCTCCAGCAATTCGACCACCCGCGCCTGTTGCTCGGCCTTGCCCACGCCCCGCAGCTTAAGCGGGTAGGCAATGTTCTCGCCGACGGTCATGTGCGGGAACAGCGCCAGGGATTGAAACACCATGCCGAAGTTACGCAGGTGCGCCGGGGTGTGGCCGATGTCTTCGCCATCCAAGCGGATTTCGCCGCCGCTGAGGCTTTCCAGGCCGGCGATCATGCGCAGCAGCGTGGTCTTGCCACAGCCCGAAGGCCCGAGAAAACACACCAGCTTGCCCTCGGGCAGATGCAGGTTCACATCCCTGACCGCGCAGGCCGAGCCGTAGTGTTTCTCGACGTTTTCCAGTATCAGTCCAGTCATGTCTTCACCTCGAAATCAAAAGGAAACGCCGCCCTCGCCTACCAGTTTCTCCAACGCCCAGATCAGCACGAAGTCGATCAGCACGATGAGCACGGCAAACGAAAAAACGGTGGGGTCCAGCGACGACACGGTGCGGCTGTACATCCAGATCGGCACGGTCATGACATCGATGGTGTAGAGGAAATAGGTCACGGTGAATTCGTTGAACGAGACGATGAACGCCAGCAGCATCCCGGCGAGAATCCCCGACTTCATCAACGGCACCACTACGTCGACGATGGCCCGCCGCGGGGTCGCGCCAAGCATGCGTGCGGCCTCTTCGACTTCGCTGCCGATGCCGAGCATGGCGGCGGTGCAGTTCTTCACCACGAACGGAAGCGCGAGGATCACATGGGCAATCACCAGCCGCGAGGTGGTCATCTGGAACGGCAGGCTGTCGAAGACCAGCAGCAACGCCAACCCGAGCACCACCATGGGAAACACCAGCGGCAGCGACATCAGTTGCAACGCCACGGCCTTGCCACGGAACTCGCAACGGGTCAGGGCATAAGCCGCCGGGACGGCAATCAGCGTGGCGAAAATCATGGTCAGGCAGGCCACCAGCAGGCTGGTGCCCATCGCCTGGCCCAGGCTCAGCACATCGCTGGCATCCGGCGAGGCGAAGGTGTGCCAGGCCGCCCGGTACCATTGCAGGCTGTAGCTGCTCGGTGGGAAGTCCAGGTTCGCCGCGCCGCTGAAGGACATGACGATCATGGTCAGGATCGGCAGCACCGCCAGCAGCAGGATGAAACCTGACAGCAGGCCCGCCACACGGCCGGTTTCACCGGGCAGCAGCGCCTGGCGTTTTTTACTCGACGTACTCATTGCGAAGCCTCCAGCATCCGCCGACGACGGCCGGTGAAATACTCGGAAAGGGTCATGATCAGCAGCGTGGTGACAATCAGCACCACCCCGGCGGCGGAAGCGGCGGGCCAGTTCATCAGCGGGGCGATCTGGTCATGGACCATCACCGCCAGCATCGGCACCCGTCGCCCGCCCAGCAACAGCGGCACGACAAAGCTGCTGGCGTTGTAGGCGAACACCAGCGTCGCGCCGGTAATGATCCCCGGCAGGCTCATGGGCAGCACCACTTGGCGGAACACCTGGAAACGGCTGGCGCCGAGGGTGGCAGCGGCCTCTTCATAACTGCGGGCAACGCCGCGCATGGCACTGGCGATGGGCAGCACGGCCAGCGGGAACGCGGTCTGGACCAGGCCCATCAATACGCCGTTCTGGTTGTAGAGCAGCATGAGCGGACGCTTGATCAGGCCCAGGCCCATCAACGCCTGATTGAGCATCCCGGCAGGGCCGAGGATGACCAGCCAGCCATAGCTTTGCAGCAGCAGGTTGACCAACAACGGCAACAGCACCGCCGCCAGGAACACCCGTCGCAACAGCGGTGAGGACAAGCGCGACATGGTGTAAGCCACGGGAATCGCCAACAGCACGGCGATCACCGCGCTGATCAGCGCCAGGCGCAAGGTCAGCAGCAGCGACTTGAGGTAATAAGGCTCCAGCAACTGCCCATAGCTGGCGAGGCTGAAGCCGCTCCATTCAGCGCCCTTGGTGCCAACGCTCATACGCAGCACCAACAGGCTGGCGGCGACCAGCACGCCGAGAAACAGCATCGACGGCGATAGAAAAAACCACGCGCGAGCAGTCGGCGAAAAACCGCCCCTTGAACGCGTAGGCGCAACGCTCTGCGAATGGATTAACGGTTGATGTTCCATGGCAAGATCTCGTCAGTGGAAAACGACAGAACAAACACACTCTCAAAACAACCCAATCCTCTTGTGGGAGCGAGCTTGCTCGCGAAGAGGGCAGCACAGCCAACATCCCCATCAACTGCCCCACCGCTTTCGCGAGCAGGCTCGCTCCCACACTGGATCTTCGGTGGGCCACAAACCCGGC
>NZ_VDLV01000020.1:306041-318889 GCF_013608025.1 Pseudomonas brassicacearum subsp. neoaurantiaca
CTGCTCGCGAAGACGGCGGCACAGCCAATATCTCCATCAACTGACCCACCGCTTTCGCGAGCAGGCTCGCTCCCACACTGGATCTTCGGTGGGCCACAAACCCGGCACACACCCCAATTCCCTGTGGGAGTGGGCTTGCTTGCGAAGACGGCGGCACAGCCGACATCTCCATCAACTGACCCACCGCTATCGCGAGCAAGCTCGCTCCCACATTGGACCCTCGGTGGGCCACAAACCCGGCACACACCCGCAATCCTTGTGGGAGCGAGCCTGCTCGCGAAGACGGCGGCACAGCCAACATCAGCATCAACTGTCCCACCGCTTTCGCGAGCAGGCTCGCTCCCACATTGGTTTTCCAGCGGGCCACAAGACCCGAGCACTCCCACATTGGATCTCTGTGCTCACAAACCCGGCAGACAACCCAATTCCCTGTGGGAGCGAGCTTGCTCGCGATGACGGCGGCACAGCCAATATCTCTATCAACTGAACCACCGCTTTCGCGAGCAGGCTCGCTCCCACGCTGGATCTTCAGTGGGCCGCAAGACCCGAGCACTCCCACATTGGGGAAATTCAGGAGGAGAAGATTTCCGTGTACCGGCGGATCCACTGGTCATGCACCGTCGCGAGGAAGGCGTTGTCGTGCATGATTGCCTTGTCGGCGATTTGCTCGGGCGTGAGGATGTACGGGCTCTTGCGGGCTTCGGCGGAGATGATGGCCTTGGCGTTGACCGGGCCGTTGAAGATGTCTTCGGCCATCTTGCCCTGCACCAGCGGGTCGAGGGAGTGGTCGATGAAGGCGTAGGCCAGGTCGGTATCGCCCGGGCGGTTTTTCGGCATGACCGAGAGCATCAGGTCGGTGTAGAAACCTTCCTTCATGCCGAACGTCGCGCCAAGGCCGTAGGCCGGGTCGCGGATCTGCTTGGGGAAGAACGCCGGCGCGTACAACCCGCCCAGGTCCAGCGAGCCGGTGCGAAACAGCTCGGCGATCTGGTTGGGGTTTTCCCCCAGGGTCATCACCCGGTCCTTGAGCTCGGCGAGTTTCTTGAAGCCCGGTTCGATGTTGTGTTCGTCACCGCCGGCCAGTTTCGCGGCGATGATGATCAGGTCCATGGCCTCGGTCCAGTTGGGTGGCGGCAGGAAGATATTCGGCGCCAGCTCCGCATCCCACAACGCGGCGTAGCTGTCCGGCGCCTGTTTCAAGGTGCGGGTGCTGTAGACCAGGCTGTTGCACCACAACAGATAACCGATGCCATGCCCGCCAGCGCCCGTGCGGTATTGCGCCGGCACATCGACCAGGTTGGGAATGCGATTGAGGTCAGGTTTTTCCAGCAACCCGGCGGCGGCCAGGCCTTCGGCGCCGACGCCCGCGAGCGTGATGATGTCGTACTGCGGGCGATCGCCCCCGGCCTTGAGCTTGGCGACCATTTCCGACGTGCTGCCGGTTCGATCGGCGATGACCTTGGCCCCGGTCTTGGCCTCGAACGTCGCGGCGATATTGCGCAGCGCCGCCAACCCGGTGTCATCCGACCAGGTCAACAGGCGCAGGGTCTTGCCGACAAACCGCGTGTCGCTGGCCCGGGCGCTGATGAAAGGCACGCTCATGGCGGCCGCCGCGACCGACACCACACTCGCGGTCTTGATGAATTGACGTCTGTTCAGATCATGCTCGCCCATGGAGGACTCCCTTTGTTCTTCTAAGTATGAGGTGGGTAAAACCTGTTGCGCCCGCACCGCTCAACGCTGGTCAAAGCCCCGTACTGCAAGGGCTTCGCCGCCGTCTGCGGCCATCCTGAGGTTGTGCAAAATCCCTGACTATCGAAAAAAACTCATTGAAGCCATGTCCGTGGCGCATGCCTTTTTTCGAGGCATGCGTGACCTGAGAACGTGCCGTCAGACGGCCCGGATCACATGCTTGATTTCCTGAAACGCGGCCAGTCCCCACGGCCCCAATTCACGGCCGAGGCTGCTCTGCTTGTAACCGCCCCAAGCGGCCTGGGGAAAAATAACCTGCGGCGCGTTGATCCACACCAGCCCCGCCTGCAAGGCGTCGGCGACCTTCCCGGCCGCCTCGGCATCGCGGCTGACCACGCTGGCCACCAGGCCGAAACGGCTGTCGTTGGCCAGGGCGATCGCCTCTTCCTGAGAGCTGAAACTGCGTACGCACAGCACCGGCCCGAAAATCTCTTCGCACCACAACGCACTGTCCAGGGGCACGTTGGTAAAAATGGTCGGCTGTAAAAAAAAGCCGCGCGACAGATGCGCAGGTCGCTGACCACCGCAGACCAGCGTCGCCCCGGCGCTCAAGCCGCGATCGATGTGCCCCAGCACCCGCTGGTATTGCGCCTGGTTGACCAGCGCGCCCATTTCCACGTCCGGGTCAAACGGATCGGCCACGCGGATCGCCTCGGCGCGCGCCTTGAGCCGCTGCAGGAATTCATCGGCCAGCTCATCGGCGACCAGCACGCGGCTGGTGGCCGAACACATCTGCCCGGCATTGAAGAAACCGCCGCCACAGGCCAGTTCCACCGCCAGGTCCAGGTCGGCGTCGGCCAGCACCAGCAAGGACGATTTGCCGCCCAGCTCCAGGCTCACGCCCTTCACCGTTTCCGCCGCCCGTTGCATCACTTGCACTCCGACCGCGTTGCTGCCGGTGAAGGAAATCTTCGCCACGCGCGGGTCTGACGCCAGCGGCGCGCCGACCGCCAGGCCCGTGCCGCAGACCAGGTTGAACACGCCATCGGGCAAGCCGCATTCGGCGATGATCGATGCCAGCGCCAGCTCCGGCAGCGGCGTGACTTCCGAAGGCTTGAGCACCACGCAGCAACCGGCGGCCAGGGCCGGGGCGAGCTTCCAGGCGGTGGTGACCATCGGGAAATTCCACGGCACGATCAAGCCGACCACCCCGCAGGGTTCGCGGCGAATGCGTGCGCTGAAATCATCACTGGGCAATGCCAATGGGCTGTCCTGGCGAGCGTCCAGGCCTTCGGCCAGCTCGGCGTAATACTCGAAAGTCGCGGCCACATCATCGACATCGATGGCCGCTTCGAACAACGGTTTGCCGTTGTTGCTCGACTGCAAATGCATCAGCCGCTCACGGTTGGCCCGCACGCCTGCCGCGATGCGCCGCAGCAGCACGCCGCGTGCGGCACCGGAGCTGTTCGACCATTGCGCAAATGCCTGGGTCGCAGCGTTCAAGGCTTGATCGACAGCATGCTCGTCGCCGCCATAGACGGTGGTCAGCAGCGCCTCGGTTGCCGGATTGATGACCCGCAGGGCGTGATCCCCCGACGACCAATGGCCGTTGATATAGAGCCCGTCTTGCATCGTCGGGAAACTCATTCGGCTACCTCCGACATCCAGCGCGCTTGATCAATCTCGATCATCGTTGGCCCCTGGCGATGACGGGCAGCCTGCAACGCGCTGCGCAGTGATTGCACGCCGTCGATAGACTCGGCGGCGCAGCCCAAGGCCTTCGCGACGCCAATGAAATCCGGCGTGTAGATGTCCACGCCCACCGGCTCGATGGCGCGGTTGACCATGTATTTCTTGATCTCTTCGTAACCCTGGTTATTCCACAGCAGCACGATTACCGGCGTGCGCGCTTCCACGGCGCTGGCCAGTTCCGGCAGGGTGAACTGCAAGCCGCCGTCGCCGATCAGGCACACCACGGGCGGGCGGCCATGACCGTCGTCGACACCGCCAAGCCAGGCACCGATCGCCGCCGGCAATGCGTAGCCGAGGGTGCCGTAGCCGGTGGACGAGTTGAACCAGCGGCGCGGATGTTCAGGATTGAAGGTGAGGTTGCCGGTGTAGACCGGCTGGGTGGAATCGCCGACGAAAACCGCGTCGGGCAACGCCTGCAAGACCGTGTCGAGGAACAACGTCTGGGCGCGGGTCGGGACGTCCCACTGCTGGTCGAGTTCGGTCCGCAGCCGTTCGACGCGAACCGGTCCCCAGTTGTCGTCGCCCGCCCCGGGCACGCGGCGGCTCAACGCATCGAGCAATGCCCGGGCGGCGCTGCGGGCGTCGGCCACCAGCGCCAGTTTTGGTGGGTAGTTGCGCACGGTCTGGTCGGGATCGATGTCGATGCGCAACAACGCACCGGGAATCTTGAAGCCACCGGCGAAGGTGATGTCGTAATCGGTCTCGGCCAGTTCGGTGCCGATCGCCAACACCACATCGGCTTCGGCCACCAGGGTACGGGTGGCGGCCAGGCTCTGGGTCGAGCCGATCAGCAACGGATGGCGGGACGGCAGCAAGCCCTTGGCATTGATGGTCAACGCCACGGGCGCGCCGAGGCGCTCGGCCAGTTCAGTCAATTCGACCCCGGCGTCCAGCGCGCCCCCTCCGACCAGCATCAACGGTCGCCTGGCCGTTGCCAGCAAGGCCGCCATTTGCTCCACGGCACTCGACGCGGCCCCGGCTCGGTTGATGTTCACCGGCGTGCTGGCGAGCAAGTCATCGGCCTCCTCGACGAGCACATCCAGCGGAATCTCGATATGCACCGGCCGCGGACGCCCGGCCTGGAACAAGGCAAAGGCCCGGGCCAGCACGCCCGGCAATTCGCCGGCGGACATCAGCGTATGGGAAAACGCCGCCACACCGCCCACCAGCGCGCCCTGGTTCGGCAGCTCATGGAGCTTGCCGCGCCCGCCGCCCAACTGGCTGCGCGACTGCACGCTGGAGATCACCAGCATCGGGATCGAATCGGCGTAGGCCTGGCCCATGGCGGTGGTGATGTTGGTCATGCCAGGACCTGTGATGATGAAGCACACGCCCGGTTTGCCGCTGACCCGGGCGTAACCGTCGGCCATGAAACCGGCGCCCTGTTCATGGCGCGGCGTCACATGGCGGATGCTCGAACGGGCCAGCCCACGGTACAACTCGACGGTGTGCACGCCCGGGATGCCGAACACCTGCTCCACGCCATAGCCTTCGAGTAACTTGACCAACACTTCACCGCACGTCGCCATTGCCATTGCCTTTTTCTTGTCTTGAAAAGAGCCCCGCATGACATATCACGAGCCCTTTTTCTCTGAGGGAATGGCGTTATTGGAACGGTCAGGACGTAGCGGCAACAATGGATAAAAAGTCATACTAGCCATGTCCTCACGTCATGGCTTGGATCCCAAATGAAACGACTCCCTCCGCTGCCGACGCTGCACACGTTTCTGATCACGGCCCAGTGCTGCAACTTCACCCGGGCCGCCGAGCAGCTGCACATCACCCAAGGCGCAGTGAGCCGGCAGATCGCCGGGCTCGAAGATCATTTGGGTTATGCGCTGTTCCAGCGCCAGGCACGCGGCTTGAGCCTGACCGCCGAGGGCCAGGCGTGGCTGCCGAGGGTGCAGCAAGTGTTCAGCCTGATCGGCGAGGCGGTCGAGCAGATCGGCGAGAAGCGCCAGACCCTCCAGCTCAAGGCCCCGACGTGCGTGATGCGCTGGCTGCTGCCGCGCCTGTTGCAATGGCAGAAGGAGCGCCCGGACGTGCCGGTGGAACTGACCACCACGGTCCGGCACGGCGTGGATTTCCAGCGTGAGGCGTTCGACGCAGCGGTGATCTACGGCCCGCCGCCCGACGCCTCGCTCAACTGCCTGCATTTGTTCGACGAACAGCTGACACCGGTGTGCTCGCGGCCTTTGCTGGAAGGTCCGGTCCCGTTGGATTCACCCATCGACCTGCAACAACATTTGCTCCTGCACCCCACTGCCGACGAGCGCGACTGGAATGCCTGGCTGGCGGCGGCCGACGTGCGCTTGAGCAATGTCAGCAAGGGCCAGCATTTCGAAACCCTGGACCTGGCAATGTCCATGGCTTCCCAAGGCACGGGCGTGGCGATTGGCGACTGGTCGCTGATCGGCGACGACCTCAGCGCCGGTCGGCTGGTGATGCCGTTTGAACTGAAGGTCAGGACCGGGTTGGGTTATCACCTGGTGTATCCGCGCAAACCGGAGGTTTCGGGGCCGTTGCAGGCGTTGATGGGGTGGTTGGTGGAGCAGGCCCGGGCGCGCTGAGGGTTCTTTTGTGGCGAGGGAGCTTGCTCCCGCTGGAGCGCGAAGCGGTCCCAAAGCGATCGACAGCGAAATATGATCTGGCTGAACATTTTCGGGGCTGCTACGCAGCCCAGCGGGAGCAAGCTCCCTCGCCACAAAAGCCAGGCAGGCCTCGGTTAATCAAAGCAGATTCGGCGCCTGCGCCGGTTCGATCTGCGCCCAGTGCGAGGTGTCTTCGCGATGCTGCTGCAGATACGGCAACACCGCCCCCAGCAACGGCTCCTTGAAGGCTTCTTGAAAGCGATGGGCCAGGCCCGGGATCAGCTTCAACTGGCTGCCGCGAATATGCGCCGCGAGGTGCACGCCATGCATCACCGGCAACAACGGATCGGCAGTGCCATGGACGACCAGGGTCGGCACCTGCAATTGGTTGAGCAGCGCCACCCGGCTCGGCTCGGCCATGATCGCCATGATCTGGCGCTTCACACCCTCGGGGTTGAAGGCCCGGTCGTAGGCGACCGCTGCCTGGTGCAACAGGACTTGCCGATCATCCACCACCATTGGGCTGCCCAATGCGGCGAGCAAGTCGGCCTGCTGCTCCAGCGCCACTTCGCGATTCGGTGCGCTGCGCCGCGACAACAGTTGCACCAGCGTTTCACTGGGCGCCGGCAAGCCTTGCGCGCCTGAAGTGGTCATGATCAGCGTCAGGCTCTCGACCCGGCCGGGTGCCATGGCGGCCATGTGCTGGGCGATCATGCCGCCCATGCTGACGCCCAATACATGGAAGCTTCGCACGTGCAGCGCGTCCATCAAGCCCAGGCCATCGGCGGCCATGTCCGTCAGTGAGTATGGCGCCGCCACGGGCAGGCCGAGCTTGTAGCGCAGGGCCTCGAATGTCAGGTTGGCGCTGCCAGGGGCCTGGCGCCAGGCGGACAGGCCGACGTCGCGGTTGTCATAGCGGATCACTCGGAAGCCCTGTTCACACAGCGCCACCACGACTTCGTCCGGCCAGTGGATCAACTGCCCGCCCAAGCCCATCACCAGCAACAACGCAGGATCGGACGCACGCCCGATGCTCTGGTACGCCAGGCTTACCTGGTCCAGATCGACCCGTTGGGTCGCGACATTGACATCACAACGAGAAGCCGCCAACGACGGCAGGCCGCACAACAACGCGGCCAGGAAAATGAATACACGCATGAAGAAACACCAAAACGCAGAACCCCAGTAGAGCGCGAGTCTGATGAAGTTTGTTCAAGCGCGCTGCCACAGTTGCGTGACAGTTTGATGAAGATTGCCGAATGGTTATCTGAAGCCATGATCACCCGTGGCGAGGGAGCTTGCTCCCGCTGGGCTGCGAAGCAGCCCCCTGGGTTTTGCCAGAGACCATCGCGGCGACGGATGGATTTTGAGGGCTGCTGCGCAGCCCAGCGGGAGCAAGCTCCCTCGCCACAGAAGCCTGCCTGACCATGAGGTAGGCGTCTGTCCGCGCAACAAGGCTCAAGCCAACTGACTACGCAACTGCCGCGCCGCCGCTACCATGTTGACCAGCGCGGCTTCCGTCTCCGGCCACGCCCGGGTCTTCAGCCCGCAATCGGGGTTGACCCACAACCGCTCGGCGGGGATGCGCTGTACGGCTTTGCGCATCAGCGCCACCATTTCGGCGGTGTCCGGAACCCTCGGCGAGTGAATGTCGTAGACACCCGGGCCGATGTCGTTGGGGTAGTCGAACGCCTCGAAGGCATCGAGCAATTCCATGTCCGAACGCGAGGTTTCGACGGTGATGACATCGGCGTCCATGTCGGCGATTGCCTTGATCACGTCGTTGAATTCGCTGTAGCACATGTGGGTGTGAATCTGGGTTTCATCGCTCACGCCCGACGCGCTCAGGCGGAACGCTTCCACGGCCCAATCGAGGTATTCCTGCCACTGCCCGCGCCGCAGCGGCAAGCCTTCGCGAAAGGCCGCTTCGTCGATCTGCACAATCGAGATCCCGGCTTTTTCCAGATCCAGCACTTCGTCGCGCAAGGCCAGGGCCAACTGTCGGACCTGGGTTTTGCGTGACACGTCTTCACGGGGGAACGACCACATCAGCATGGTCACAGGGCCGGTGAGCATGCCTTTCATGGGCTTGTCGGTGAGACCTTGCGCGTAACGAATCCAATCGACCGTCATCGCCTCGGGCCGGCTGATGTCGCCATAGATGATTGCCGGTTTCACACACCGCGAGCCGTAGCTCTGTACCCAGCCGAAACGGGTGAAGGCGTAGCCATCCAGTTGTTCGGCGAAATATTCCACCATGTCGTTGCGCTCGGCCTCGCCGTGCACTAGTACATCCAGGCCCAGGCGCTCCTGGATCTGCACGGCATGGCGGATCTCGGTGTGCATGGCGTCCTGATAGTCGCTGGCCGACAACTTGCCTTGCTTGAAGGCTTGGCGTGCCAGACGAATCGCCGGGGTCTGAGGGAAGGAGCCGATGGAGGTAGTGGGAAACGCCGGCAACTTGAGCCGCGCGCGCTGTTGCTCGATGCGCTTGGCATACGACGAACGTCGCTGGCTGTCCTGTGGACCGATCGCCGCCAGGCGCTCCTGGACGTGGGGCTTATGAATACGCGCCGAGGCCGCGCGGCTGGCCTGTATTTCTCGACTGTCGATCAACGCCTGCTGTACGCCGGGTGCCTGCGGATCGTTCAGCGCATCGCGCAACACCGCGACTTCCCCGCACTTTTGCACGGCGAACGCCAGCCAGCTCTTGAGCTCGGGATCGAGTTTGTCTTCGCGCTCCAGGTCCACCGGGCTGTGCAGCAGCGAGCAGGAGGTGCTGACCCAGAGGTTGTCGCCGAAGCGTTCCTCGGCCGGTCGTAGTTGCGCCAGCGCTTGCTCCAGTTCACAGCGCCAGACGTTGCGACCGTTGACCAGGCCCACCGAGAGAATCTTGTAGGTCGGCAGGCGATCCAGCACCTGGCCCAGTTGTTCTGGCGCGCGCACCGCGTCGATGTGCAAGCCGTCCACCGGCAGGCTCACCGCCAGGCCAAGGTTGTCTTCCAGGCCACTGAAATAGGTCGCCACGAGTTTTTTCAGCGGCGAGTACTGGAGGATGTGATACGCGCGTTCGAAGGCGCTTTTCCAGGCCAGTGGCAGGTCTAGGGTAAGAATCGGCTCATCGATCTGCACCCACTCCACGCCCTGGGCCTTGAGACGATTGAGGATCTCACCG
The DNA here is from genome assembly GCF_013608025.1 of Pseudomonas brassicacearum subsp. neoaurantiaca. Classification (GTDB taxonomy): domain Bacteria; phylum Pseudomonadota; class Gammaproteobacteria; order Pseudomonadales; family Pseudomonadaceae; genus Aquipseudomonas. The sequence goes on from NZ_VDLV01000020.1 coordinate 315,252, forward strand.
TAGACCGGCAGCAGGCGTTCCAGCAGGTCGAGCTTGTCGAAGTCGCCGCCCTTGGCCTTGCCCAGCCACAGGTACGTCAGCGGGCCGATGATCACCGGTTTGACCCGATGCCCGAGGGCGTGGGCTTCGTCGACTTCGTCGAACAACTGCTCCCAGCTCAGGGCGAAGGTCTGGTCGGCGGAAAACTCCGGGACCAGGTAGTGGTAGTTGGTGTCGAACCACTTGGTCAATTCCTGGGCGTACTGCGCCTGGCCGTGATCAGCGCCGCAGCAACGGGTCGTGGCGCCACGGGCCATGGCGAACAGGGTGTCGAGGGTCGGCCTGCCCTGATCATCCAAGGTGCCGTGGAAACGTGGCGGAACGGCGCCCAGCGCCAAGGTGTGGCTGAGCACTTGGTCGTACCAGGCGAAATCGCCTACGGGCAGCAGGTCGATGCCGGCGTCTTTCTGCAATTGCCAATGCCGGGCCCGCAGTTCACGGCCTACCGCTTGCAGCGCCGTCGGGACCAAGTCGCCCTTCCAATAGGCTTCAAGGGCTTTTTTCAGTTCGCGGTCGGCGCCGATGCGGGGAAAACCGAGGGTGTGGGCCAGGGCCATGATGAATGTCCTTCTGTAAAAGATGGCGCCATTGTCGACAGCCAACCCCACATGAGACAAACTCAACCTTTTCGTGTTGATCACAAGTTTTACTCATGGAGCAATTCCGGTGCTTGAACTCCGTCATCTGAAAACGCTGCATGCCTTGCGCGAAGCCGACAGCCTGGTGGAAGCCGCTGAACGCTTGCACCTGACCCAATCCGCGCTGTCCCACCAGTTCAAGGAATTGGAAGAGCGCCTGGGCATGCAGCTGTTCGTGCGCAAGACCAAACCGGTCCGCTTCACCAGCGCCGGCCTGCGCCTGTTGCAATTGGCCGATGCCGCCCTGCCGTTGCTGCGCAGTGCCGAACGGGACATCGCGCGATTGGCGGGCGGCACCGCCGGGCGTCTGCACATGGCCATCGAGTGCCACAGTTGCTTCCAATGGTTGATGCCGACCATCGACCAGTTCCGCGATGCCTGGCCGGAAGTCGAATTGGACCTGGCCTCGGGTTTTGCCTTCGCCCCGCTGCCGGCCCTGGCCCGTGGCGACCTGGACCTGGTGGTGACCTCCGATCCGCTGGAGCTGGCCGGCATCACCTACGTGCCGCTGTTCACCTACGAAGCGATGCTCGCCGTTGCCAACCAGCATCGACTGGCGGGCAAGCCGTACATCGTGCCCGAAGACCTGATCAGCGAAACCCTCATCACTTACCCAGTGGAACGCGATCGACTGGACATCTTCACCCGTTTCCTGGAACCGGCCGACATCGAACCGGCCCAGGTCCGCACGTCCGAGCTGACGGTGATGATGATGCAACTGGTGGCCAGCGGTCGCGGCGTTTGCGGCATGCCGCATTGGGCGCTGCACGAATACAGCTCGCGGGGCTATGTGAAGGCCAAGCGGCTGGGAGAGAAAGGCTTGTTCGCCACGCTGTACGCGGCGGTACGCACCGACATGCTCGACGCGCCGTATATGCGCGACTTCCTGCTGACGGCGAAGGACACATCGTTCTCGACACTCGACGGCGTCAGCGCCGTGCGCTGAGTGCTTTTGTGCTGAATGCCTTTGTGCTGAATGCCTTTGTGGCGAGGGGATTTATCCCCGCTGGGGCGCGGAGCGGCCCTCAAAACAGGCAATTCGGTGTATCAGGAAGATTGAGTCCTCTGCGTTAGGGCTGCTGCGCAGCCCAGCGGGGATAAATCCCCTCGCCACAAAAGCTCGACAACTCAAACCTTCCTTCAGAGTTCGATCCACATATGGACCTTGTCGAGATACTCATCGTCCACGCGGATCGCCATCGGCTCAAGGCCATACAGCACGAAACCGCAGCGTTGGTAGAGCTTGATCGCCGGGTCGTTGCCGGCGGTGACGGTCAATTGCACGAGGCGCAGGAAGGCGTGGCGACGGGCTTCGTCGAGGGCGGCTTGCATCAGCCGTTCACCCAAGCCGGCGTGACGATGGGCCTCGACGACGTACATGCCGAACAGCGTCGCCTTGTGCCGGGCCTTCAGCCGGGGCTCCAGGGCCAGGCCGACGATACCGACCAGCTCGTCCGCCACGAACGCCCCTAGAATCACTTCGAGCCGGCTGGTCAGACGCGATTCCCACCAGTTGATGGGCAGCGTTGCCCGTTCGCTGGCGCTGGAGGTGAAGGCCTGCGGATGAAATTCATAGGCCTGGAGCATCAGCTCGCGATAGGCAGGGGCATCACCCGCTTGCAGCCGTCGGATACTCACGCCGAACGCCGTTGCTCAAGCATCAGTCGCAGGGCCAGCGCACCGAGCACAAACCCCATGAAATAGCGCTGCACCGCCAGCCATGTCGGGTTGTGGACGAACCACGCGGCGATGCTGGCGGCGAACAGCGCGATCAGCAGGTTGACGCTGAAACTCACGCTGATCTGGGTCAGCCCGAGAATGAGGCTCTGGGTGAACAGCGAGCCGTGTTCGGGGCTGATGAACTGCGGGAACACCGACAGATAGAACACCGCGATCTTCGGGTTCAGGGCACTGGTCAGAAAGCCCATGGTGATTAGCTTGCGGGTCGAATCCGCCGGCAGTTGCTGGGCCTGGAACGGCGAACGGGCGCCGGGTTTCACGGCTTGCCAGGCCAGCCACAACAGATACAACGCACCGGCCCACTTGAGGATTTCATAGGCCACGGGCACCGCGAGGAACACCGCTGTGAGCCCCGCCGCTGCCGCGAACATGTGCACGAAGAAGCCTGCCACCACGCCCAACAGCGACGTGACCCCAGCCTTGCGGCCCTGGCAGATCGAACGGGAAATCAGGTAGATCATATTCGGGCCGGGCGTAAGCACCATCAACAACGCCGCGGCGGCGAAAACCAGCAGGTCCGGCAAGGGGATCATGGGACGTCATTCCTTGAATCAGCAGGTTGCGAGGCAATGGGTTCGATAAAACGGCAGGATCACTTCGCCTGTCAACGGAGCCAGCAACAAATCGCCGCTACGTGCCGGGTCGATCCAACGGACTTCTTCGATCTCGGCAGCAGGCGAAACCGCTGCGTCGATTTCAAGCAAAAACACCTCGGCCTGCACGGTGAACCCCGGCTCATTGGCGGCGGGTGCGCTGAACTGCCCCAGATGACGGGCCTGCGCCGGATCGATCTTGAGCCCAAGCTCTTCGTCCAACTCCCGAGCCAAGGCCTGGACCGGTTGTTCGTGGGCCTCGATCTTGCCGCCCGGTTGCATGAAGGCCTGGGTGCCACGCTTGCGCACCAGCAGGGTCCGGCCGTCCGGGCCGATGAGCAAGGCGGCAGCGATGCGGATCAGGGGGGTGGTCATGTTTTCGGAACCTCGGGCAGAAAATGCCGGGGAGACTACAGATCGCGGCGGTGGGAGCAAAGCCTGGCGCCCATTCTCAAATAAACACAGAACCCATTGTGGGAGCGAGCTTGCTCGCGATTGCGGTGGGTCAGTTGAAAAATCTCTGACTGATACTCCGCTATCGCGAGCAAGCTCGCTCCCACAGGGGCCCCATTGTCCGCCAGGTCTGCATCACCCCAAAATCGGCTTCGGCGCCGAAGGGTCCGCCTCT
>NZ_VDLV01000020.1:318899-319025 GCF_013608025.1 Pseudomonas brassicacearum subsp. neoaurantiaca
TTGCTCGCGATGACGGCAGCACAGCCAATATCTGCATCAACTGACCCACCGCTATCGCGAGCAAGCTCGCTCCCACACTGGATCTTCGGTGGGCCACAAACCCGGCACACACCCCAATTCCCTGTG
>NZ_VDLV01000021.1 GCF_013608025.1 Pseudomonas brassicacearum subsp. neoaurantiaca
GGGCAAAAGCGTTTTGGTTACTTTTGCGCTGTTCAAAAGTGACCCGCTGTAAGAGCGGAACCTTAAGTGGCCGTGACCGCAGAAATGGATATGTACCCAACCAACAAATCCAAAACCGCCCGTAAGCCCTGCCTACCCCCCCGGACTTTGCCGAAAACTCACCGCCAACCGATTCCAGCTATTAATGGTGCTGATCGCCAAGGTCAGGTCCACCAATTCCTCTTCACTAAAACTGCCACAGGCCAACGCATAGACGTCATCCGGCACCTGGCTCTCAGCCAACAGCGTGACCGCCTCAGTCCAGGCCAGCGCGGCCCGTTCGCGCTCGCTGAAAAAGCCACTGTCGCGCCACACCGCCACCGCAAAAAGACGCCGTTCCGTCTCACCCTGGCGGCGCGCATCCACCGAATGCATGTCGGTGCAGAAGGCGCAGCCGTTGAGTTGCGAGGCGCGGATCTTGATCAGGTTCAGCAACGCCGGCTCGATGCTCAAGCGACTGGTCAGCGCTTCCAGGCCGATCATCGCCCTCATCGCCCCCGGGGACGCGCTGTAGTAATCAAGACGCGGGCTCATGGTGGGCTCCGTAGTGGTTGATAAATCCACGGTAAAACCTTGAGGCCACCCGCGACAGATCCAATCCGCCGATAAACGCCCACGCAACTTCTCCGCTCCGGCGCATTGCGGGTAATCTTGCGTCACTGGCCCTTGCCGCAAACGATCACCCAGGAGCCCACGGGTATGGAACTTCATGTCGTCATCAACGGCCGCAAGGACCTGACAGGCCAGTTGTATCGACAGTTGCGCAGCGCGATCGAAAGCGGTCGGCTAGCCGCTGGCACGCAACTGCCGCCCAGTCGCTTGCTCGCCGAGCAACTGGGCATTTCGCGCAAGACCGTTTCCGATACTTACGCGCAACTGACCTACGAAAACCTCCTCACCGGCGTCATCGGCAAGGGCACTTATGTCAACGCTCGCCCGGCCAGCATCGTGCGCAAGCAAAGCCATCGTGAGCTCGCCGGGGCGGATGTGGTCGAGACCTGGCGCAACATGCCGGACCTGCTGCGCCACCCGTTGCCCGAGAGCGCGCTGCGTTATGACTTCATCGGCGGTGCCACCGGCAAGGGCCAGTTTCCCCTCGACGACTGGCGTCGCTGTACCGCCCATGCCCTGCGCCAGATCGCCAACGCCAAGGGTTTCTACAGCCAGCCCGAAGGCTTGCCGGCGCTGCGCAACGCCATCGCCCGGCACATCGCGTTTTCCCGCGGGGTCAACTGCCAGGACGAGGACGTGGTGGTGTGCAACGGCGCGCAACAGGCCCTTGACCTGATTTCCCGGGTACTGACCCGTCCCGGCAGCCTGGTCGCCATGGAAGACCCGGGTTATCCGCCGGCACGCCTGCTGTTCGGTTCCCATGGCGCGACGGTGGCCGGAGTGCCGGTGGATGAGCAAGGCATGTGCGTCGACTTGATTCCGGACGGCACACGGCTGATCTACGTGACGCCGTCACATCAGTTCCCCTTGGGCATGCCCATGAGCCAGCCCCGGCGCGAGGCCCTGCTGGCGCGAGCCTATGAACTCGGGGCGATCATTATCGAAGACGACTATGACAGTGAGTTCCGCTATGAAGGCCGACCCGCCGACTCGTTGCAGAGCATGGACGAGCGCGGGATCGTGGCGTACGTAGGGACCTTTTCCAAAACCTTGCTGCCGGAACTGCGCCTCGGCTACGCGATCCTGCCACCGGCGATTCTCGAGGCGGTGATCCTGGCCAAGCGCCTTACCGACCAGCACACCTCCACCCTGCCCCAATGGGCGCTGGCGAAATTCATTGCCGAGGGCTGCCTGCTCAAGCACATCCGCCGCTGCCACGCGCTGTATGCCGGCCGGCGCGAGCGAATCCTGGCGCGCATGGGCGATGACCTGTCACCCTGGTTCGAGGCCGTGCCCACCACGGCGGGTTTCCATATGGCTGTGCTGTGCAAGGTACCGTTCGACCTGCCTTTGGTGATCGAATTGGCGAAGAAAGCCGAAGTCGGGCTCTACAGCCTCGACGGCTTCTTTAACGAGGCGCCGGTGCGTCCAGGCCTGATCCTGGGTTTTGGCGCCATTGAACTGCTCGACATCGATATCGCCCTGGACCGTCTGCGAGACATCCTGCAGCAGGTTGCCTGACCGATTGGACTGGGCGTTTATCCGCCCATTGGCTGTTTTAGCCTTGTCCCGTCGGGCCTATCCTGCTTGGGTGTGATCAGATCCCGTTCGACTTGATTCAGGAGCCAGGACAATGTCTCGCCAAGTGATCAACACCGTTCAAGTGCAGGCCGCCGCCGGGCGCTCGGAAGAGCTGGGCCGGCAGTTGCAGCAAATCGTCGAAACCCTGCGAGCCTTGCCAGGCTGCGACGCCTACATGGTCGACCGCTGCCCTGAAGACAATGAGCGCTGGAACGTCAGCGCCCGCTGGCGATCGGAAGCGGACATGCAGGCCCACTTCAACTGCCCCGAAGTGCAGGGCTTCATCAGCTTGCTGGAAAGCCGCCTGGCCCGAAGCGTGGACTTCAACAGCTTTCCGGTGATGTGAGTGAGCTCTTCTTTTGCGTGGCGAGGGAGCTTGCTCCCTCGCCACGGTGGTCTACCCATCTTTCAAAAAATTGGACGTTTGTCCCCGGTACCTTGGGGCTTAGGGTGAAGGCGAACTCACTCCACGCCACAAAGGTCCCCCCCATGAAAACCCTCTACCTGATCGCCGCCCTGAGCCTGCTTCCCATTGCCCCGCTCTACGCCCACGAAACCGGGCCGTCGGAGAAGGTCCAGGTGCTGCAAGAGAAGCTGCTGAAAAACCTGCCCGGCAAAAAGGCCATGATGCTGACCGTCGATTATGCGCCGGGCCAGTCGTCCATCGCCCACAAGCACGACGGCACCGCAATGGCCTACGTGCTCGAAGGCGCTATCACATCCCAGGTCAAGGGCGAACCCGCAATCACCTACAAGGCTGGCGAGTTCTGGTACGAAGCCGCCGGTTCCGAGCACCTGGTGTCGAAGAACGCCAGCGCCACCCAACCGGCCAAGCTGCTGGTGTTCATGGTGATGGGCGAGGATGAAGCGGTGTTGATCCCGCTGAAGAACTGAGCCGCAGCTTTTGTCACCTCAGAGCACCCTGTGGGAGCGAGCTTGCTCGCGAAGGCGGACGGTCAGTCAGCCATTGTGTTGAGGATGATGACGCCATCGCGAGCAAGCTCGCTCCCACAGGGCATGCGCGGATCGTTATTTGCCGCGGGCATTGACCGGAGGTACCCGACCCCGCCAAGGCTGGGCCCTTTCCAGCTGCCCGGCCAGGGCGAGCAATGTGCTTTCCTCGCCGAACCGACCGGCGAAATGCGCACCCACCGGCAGGCCGTTGGCGCTCCAGGCCAGCGGTACCGACATCGCCGGTTGCCCGCTGGCATTGAACAGCGCGGTGAAGGGCGAATAACTGTGGACCCGCTCGATGAGCTGTTCAAGGCTCATGCAAACGTCGTGCACCTCCAACTCTCCCAGCGGCACCGGCTCACGGGTCAGGACCGGGCTGAGGATCACATCGTAGTCCTGCATGAACATCGCCAACCGGCGGCCCAAGGCATGGATCCATTCCACGGCGCCGACATACTGCGCGCCACTGACGTTGCCCTTGTCCCGCAGGATGATCCGGGTGCGCACTTCCAGTTCCTCCGCCTGCACCGCAGCCCCACGCATCTGGCCCAGCACATCGACGTAATGCCGCGTGCTGGCGCCAATGATGGTGAAGACCTGGTCGAGAAACTCCGGCAACGCCACCGGCAGGTTCACCGGCTCGACGCGGTGCCCCAGGCTTTCACACAAGCGGGCGGCCTCGCCCACTGCCTGCAAGCTTGGCGCCGACGTGGCCCAGGGGCTGACGTGCTCGACCAGGGCGATGCGCAGCGGCTTCGGATCACGCTGCACGGCCGTCACATACGCCAGCGCCTGGACCGGCGCGGCATAGGGCGCGCCCAAGTCGATCCCGGCGGTAGCGTCCAGCAGCGCGGCGCTGTCGCGCACCGACAGGGTGATGGCGTGGGGCGTGCCCATACCGGCCCAACCCTCGCCAATCATCGGGCCCGACGGCAGCAGTCCACGGCTGGGCTTGAACCCGAACACGCCACAACACGACGCTGGCACCCGCAACGAACCGCCGCCATCGTTGCCATGGGCGAACGGCACCACCCTGGCCGCCACCAGCGCGGCCGCGCCACCGCTGGAACCGCCGGCGCTGCGCTCGGTATTCCACGGGTTGCGCGTAGCGCCAAAACGCACGGACTCGGTGGAATAGGAGGTGCCGAACTCCGGCGACGTGCTGGTGCCCATCACCTGACAGCCGGCCCGCCTCAACCGCGTGACCAATTCCGATTCAAAATCCGCGCGACAGTCCCCCAGCGAACGGGAACCATTGGTCATCGCCGCGCCCTGGACCGGCGAAAACAGATCCTTGATCAACGTTGGCACGCCAGCGAACAACCCTTGCCCGGCCTCAGGCGAACGCGCCGCCTCCCGTGCCGAATCGTACAGCCGCTCCGCCACTGCATTGAGTTGTGGTTCGACCCGTTCCAGGCGTTCGATGGCGGTCTCCAGCAGTTCGCCAGGCTGGACCTCACCGCGCCTGACCCACTCGGCCAGCCCGGTCGCATCTTCTATGTCCATCAATGAGTGAATGTCTTGCAGGCTCATGTTTCAGTTTCCTTGCTTCAGGACGATTGACGAGATTGGGCGATGCGCGCCTGGCCATTACCCCGTGCGCGCAAGCCGACAGCCACCCACAGCAGTGCAGCGGCAAGGCCGGCGAAGGCCAGCCATTGGATCGATTGACGCAAATCACCGGCATAGGCACCGACGAACGCCACCACCAACGGACTGATGAACTGGCCGATATAGAGGAACGAGGTGAACCCACCCAGGCCACGCCCACGGGTGCGGGCGGTCAGGGCATTCATGACGGGCGCCATCACGTTGGGCACCAGCAGCCCGGCTCCCAAGCCTTGGATGAACACCGCCAGCAGCACGGCGTTGTAGCTTTGCGCTCGCACCAACAGGCAGAGACCGAGCCCCATCAGTGCCAACAACAGCGCATTGCAACCGGCGATCCCGAAGCGCCGACGCAACAACGGCCAGCTCAAGGAACCGCCGAGGGTTGCCAGCAGGCTCAAGCCCGCCGACAGTCCGATCATTGTGCTGGACGTCACGCCCAGGCCGACCAGCAGCGTCGGCGCCTGGATCGGCATCACAAACGTCAGGACCATGCCCCACACGATCATCAGGTAGCCCACCAGCAATTGCCGAACCGCGACCTTGGTCGGCGCTGAATCGTCAGCCTGCGGCTCAGTGACCTGCCGCCTCGTCACGGGCGGTTCCCAGAGAATTTTCAGCATGGCGGGCACCAACAGCAACGGCAGCAGATACAGGAGAAACGGCGAGCGCCAGGAGTGTTCCCCCAGTGCCCCGCCGACGACAAAAAACAGCGCCCCGACCAGACCGATCGTCACCACCTGCCGGTTGACGTAGCGCAAGCGTTCCTCGCCGTGCCAATAGTCGGCAATCAACGTGGCGCAACAGGTCATCACCGCCGCCTCGGCACAGCCAAACAGCAACCGCGCGATGACAATGCCGTGCAGGTTGTCGAGCAGCGCGGGCAACGCGCCGAGCAGGGCGTAGAGCAACGTGGCGATCACCAGCAGCGCCTTGCGCCCGATCCGGTCGGCCAACCAGCCGGCAAGCGGCGCGCAAAGGGCAATCGCCAACGCCGGCCCGGTGATCGCCAACGGCACCAGCAGATCGGCGCGAGGCTCAAGGGGTCCGAACTCGGCGCCCAAGCGGGGAAGAATGGGCGTGACCATCACCGAACCCATGATCGTCAGGCTGCTGCCCAGCATCAGCACCCACCCTTCACGCCGGCCAACCGCCTGGCGCGGCGCAGCCGTTGAAACGGAACTTGATTGCTTCATGGCGAGCCCCTTAGAAACTGTGGGAAATGCGCAACGCGGTGGTGTAGCCTTCGGCGCGGTTTCGCGCATCGAACTCCTTGTACACATGCAGCCAGACCGGTGGCATGCCCGGCTTGAAATAGCCCACCGCAGGACCTGCCGCCATCACCCGTGCGCGATTGCCCGCTTCCAGGCCCGGGGCATCGTCGTCGGTGAACTGGCGGTAGTAGTAGCCGCCCACACCCAGCGTCCAGGGGCCGACATGCTGGCCCACGGCAAATTCGTGGCGGTACTCGACGCCGTTCTTGTAGTCGGTCGCGTGGTTGCGCGTGTTGACGTCGACCTCGAAGCTGGAAGACACCTCGAACCCCGTGTCAGAGAGATAGGTCGCGTTGAGAATCGGTGAAAACGTCCAATGATTGAGACCCGGCGAGATCAGCCGATCCTCGTCGTAATCACCGGTCGGCGCCTGGATCTGCAACTGGGCGTTGACGAACAGGTTCGGCGACAGCGTCCATTGCAGGATCATCGGCAATACTTGAATGTCCGCCAGGCGAAACGGATCGGCCTCCAGGTCCAGCGGACCGACCGGGGTCTGCACCCGCATCGACGCGTCCATCTTGAAGAACGGCACCACCGCGCCATAGCCATACTTGGCGCCAAGCACGGTGTAATCGGTCATGTGCAGGTACGCGGCGGCGATGGACAGCACGTCGAGGGAGAGGTTGTTGTCCAGCGCACGGCCGTGGCGATCCTTTTGCACGTTGGCTGAATAGAACGCCGTACGCAGCCCGACTGTCCCGAAGGGTGTGGCGGGCGGCATCATGCCGGCGCCGAAATCGTAGACCCCGATCGCGGTGGTCGGCGCGCCGTTTTCGGTGCCGTTGGCCACGGCGCTGGCGCCGATCAGTCCCAAGGCGAACCACGCAAGGCGCTGCTGATTGTTGTTTTTTTTCTGATTCATCGAATGCCCCATCCCATCTGTGTGGTGTTGGGGTCATCCTAGGGAGCGGGGGCGCCAGCCGTTATCCGTTTTCAGCACAGATGCGTGCGACGCAGGGTTTGCGAAGGGGTTTCGCCAAACAGGGTCCGATAATCACTGGCAAATCGGCTCAGGTGCCAGAAGCCCCAGCGCGCCGCCACTTCTTGCACGCCTTGGGTGCCGAGGCGCAATTCGCGGCGCACGGCATTGAGGCGCAGCGCACGCAAATAGGCCACCGGGTTGATGCCGAGGGTTTCCTGGAAGCAATACTGCAATTTGCGCCGGCTGGCACCGATGTGGTTGCACAGGTCCAGGATCGACAGCGGCTCGTCGACATGGGCCAGGGCATATTCCCGAGCCCGGTCGACCATGCGCTTGCGGGCGGTCGGGGGCAGCGGCGGTGCTTCGTCCGGCGCCACCAGTTCGAGGAAATGCAGCATCACCGTGTCGCGCAGGCCACGGCGGATCGACTCGTGGCCCAACAATGACGCGCGTCCCTGCCCGCCCCCTTCCAGCTCATCGAACAAGGTGGCCAGCTCAGCCGGCAAGGTTGAATCGCCGAGACGGTAACACTTGGGAAGATCGGTAATTCGAAAGGCGCTGCCCTGGCGCTCCAGCAGATGCTCCAACGCCTGCTCTTCGACCGCGACACCGAGCAGGTCCAGATGCTGCGGCGTACGCAGGTCCGGCAGGTTTCGGCCGCGCGCGACCATCAGGCTGGGCTCGACAATCGGGTGTCCGGAACAAAACACCGGGCCGTCGGCGCTCAGCGGCACGCTGAAAGTGATCGCACCCTCCCACGCCATGCCACGCTTGGTCATGGCCTGATTAGAGCGGTCGCGCACCAACTGCATCCACTCCGAGCGAAACTCGATCAGTTCGCCCTCGAAGTGTCCCGGCGTCAACTGGTCGTAGCTGACCTGCCATCCGCCCATGTTCCGCGCGTGTTCGTCGATGTCGCCGGTGCGGAACCGATTGATCGGCTGCGTCGGCAATGCATTCGCCATATCGTCGTTCATTAACCCGACCTTCGAGATTTCCAGGGTTCATGATCGAAGATCAGGCAAGTTCCATTCCGCCCGGCAGGCCGCTTGCTCGATTGTGCCGAAAACGGCTAATCAACTGCCGGCGCCGCCATGGGCCTCTTCGAAGAAATAGTCCTTCCAGCTGCCGGCCTTGTTTTTCAGCACACCCAATTCCTGCAGCTTCTCGGCATAGATGTAGGTGCGTTGCGGTACGACGGTAAAGTCGATTTCCGGGTCGTTGACGATGCTTTCGACCAGGGGCAGCGGCAGCTTGGATTGCTCGACCCGGATGTAGGTCTGGGCGGCAGCGGCCTTGTCAGTCTTGATGAGGGTTTGTGCTTCGACAAGCGCGTCGTAGAACGCCTTGTAGGTCTTCGGATTTTCGTCGTGGAATTTTTCCGTGGTGTAGAGCACGTTGAACGTCGCCGGTCCGCCGAGCACGTCATAGGAGCTGAGGACTTTGTGCACGTTGGGGCTCTGCAGCGCCTGGTACTGGAACGGCGGGCTGGAGAAGTGCGAGTTGATTTCCGACTGGCCCGCGATCAGAGCCGCCGTGGCGTCCGGGTGCGGGAGGCTGACCGAGATGTCGTCGAATTTCTTGTAGTGGTCGTTGCCGAACACCTTGGCCGTCTCGATCTGCAACGTCCGCGACTGGAACCCGACCCCGGCTGCCGGCACCGCGATCCGATCCTTGTCGGTGAAGTCCTTAAGCGTCTTGATCGCCGGGTTGTTGGTCAGCAGGTAGTTGGGCATCGAGCCCAGCGAGGCGATGGCCTTGACGTTCTGCTTGCCCCGGGTCCGATCCCAGATCGTCAGCATCGGCGGCACCCCCGCCGACACCACGTCGAGGGCGCCGGTGAGCAGGGCCTCGTTCATGGCGGTCGCACCGGAAATGCTGTTCCAGTCCACCTGGATATCGATGCCCTGGGCCTTGCCGTGCTTCTCGATGAGCTGCTGGTCGCGCACGACGTCGAGGATCAAATAACCGATGCCGAATTGCTGGGCGATGCTGATCTTGCCTTCCGCGTGGGCCAAGGGCCCCGTCAGCAAGCTTGCCGCCAAGGAAACAAGTAATACGGGACGCATGAACGCCATGGCCGGGGCCTCTTGAGAATGAAGTCAGGCGCCGACTGTAAAGCTATAAAAAACAAAATTTAAATACCTGTATCGCATATGCATATCACTGGGTGATGCAATGCGCCATTGACAATGGGCAGGCAGAGGATTAATCAGCCAGAGGCACCCGGCGCTGCGCTGCGCACCGCCTCCCTTCTACTGCGCCAGAACCGAGCCGACGCGACCATGAACGAAATGACCCATGACATTCGCATCGCCGCCGAGTCGATGTCCCAACCGCGCGCGCTGGTCTTCCTCGCTTATCCGCAGATGGGACTGCTCGACCTGACTGGCGCCCAGACGGTTTTCTGGGCGGCCACCAAAGCCATGGCTGAACGCGGCCTGCCTGGTTATCGAATGCACACCGCGAGCCTGGACGGCGGGCTGATGCCCACCGCCGAAGGCCTGGTCGTTGCCACCTCTTCCCTACGCGAATTCGACGACGTCAGCGTCGACACGCTGATCGTGCCGGGCGCCCCGGACATCCGTCAGGCAATGATTGATTGTGTCGAGCTGGTGGACTGGCTGCGCGCCGCCTCGACCAAGGCCCGGCGCACGGCATCGGTGTGCAGCGGGACTTTCCTCATGGCCCAGGCCGGCTTGCTGGACGGCCGCCGCGCCGCCACGCACTGGGCCATGTGCGAGATGCTCAAGAGCGGCTTCCCGTTGGTCGAAGTCGACCTCGACGCGATTTTCATCCAGCAGGACAAGGTCTGGACGTCGGCGGGTGTCAGCGCAGGTATCGACATGGCCCTGGCGTTGGTCGAAGCCGACTGCGGCCGCGACGTCGCGCTGCAAGTGGCGCGGGAACTGGTGGTGTTTCTCAAGCGACCCGGTGGGCAAGCGCAGTTCAGCCAGTTGCTATTGGCGCAGACCCAGGACAGCGCCGGGTTCGATGAACTGCACGGATGGCTCGCCGATCACCTGGACGAGGCAGACCTGACCATCGAGCGACTGGCTCGGCAGGCGCGCATGAGCCCGCGCAACTTTGCCCGGGTCTACAAGCGCCAGACCGGGCGAACCCCGGCCAAGGCCGTCGAGATGTTTCGCCTGGAAGCTGCGCGAAGATTGCTGGAGGACTCCGAGCGCAACATCGACCAGATCGCCCGTACCTGCGGCTTTGGTGATGAAGAACGGATGCGCAATACCTTCCAGCGCCACCTCTCGATTTCACCTCGAGAGTATCGCAACCGTTTCTCCCGTTGAGGCGAACGGCGCTATCCCTTCAAGCCACGCGTCGAGCTTGAGCCTGTGGATCGGACGCCTCGGCCAGGAACGCGCAGCACCGGGAACGCAACCAGCGCTCCCCCGGATCATTATGGGAAGCCCCCCGCCAGACCATCGTCAATTCACGCTCTGGCAGTGCAATTGGCGCCGCCTCCGCCCGCAAGTCTGACCCCATCGCCATGGCCTGCGCCACGTAGTCGGGCACGATGGCGATCATGTCGCTGCAGGCTAGTAACCTCGGCAACGCACTGAACTGCGGCACCGTCAGCACCACCCGCCGATGCCGGCCCGCCTGACTCAATGCCCGGTCCGAGTCATCGATCACATGCCCCATGGACGACACCACCGCGTGGGGCCGGCGGCAGAACTCATCCAAGGACAATGTCCCGGGTAGCGAATCGGCCCGCAACAGCATGGGTCGGATCGGGCGCAATGTCTTGCGCCGGGCATTGGCCGGCAACTCCAGGGTGTGACTGATCCCCACGGTAATCTCGCCACACGCCAGCAACTGGCACATCTGCCATTGATCGGCGCGGCGCACCACCAGCGTCGTACCGGGCGCTTCGACGCGCAGGCGGTGCAACAGGTTCGGGAGCAAGGCGTATTCGACGTCATCGGACAGGCCGATGTGGAACGTGGCGTCGCTGGTGGCGGGGTCGAACGCCTGGCAGCGACTCAAGGCGGCGGCGATGCCGTCCAACGCCGGGGACAGGTTGGAAAAGATTTCCTCTGCCCGCGAGGTCGGCTCCATCACCCGGCCCGCACGGATGAACAAGGGGTCATCGAACATCAGGCGCAAACGCGCCAGGGCGGAACTGATGGTCGGTTGACCGAGGAACAGCTTCTCGCTCACTCGGGTGACGTTTCGCTCGTGCATCATGGTTTCGAAGACAACCAGCAGATTGATGTCAGCACGACGCAGGTCATTTCTGTTCATCATGGTAGCCATTCCAGGCACAGGGCCAATGATTCAAGGAAAGTCGCGCCCAGAACGTCTTGCAGGGCCGACGGCGGCGGACTGCTTGAAGGTTATGCCAAGGCCCTGCGCGAGTCTCTTGTACCGGAGGAAGCTTCACCCACGCTTTGGGTCGAGTCGTCGATACCTGGGTATGCAGGGACGACTGCCAGGTTGGCAGGATTTCAGGGTTTTATGTCCTACCCCAGGCCGGGGGCAACTTTTAAGATCCAGGACCGATGCCCCGTTTCCTCCGTCGCCGGGGGTTGGATCAGCCAGACAAAAGGCCTGCCGCGTGCCCACACCCGCCATGATGTTCAAGAGCGTCTACGATAGCCTGCGGCACAACCCTTGCCCGAAGGCGTCGGGCCCATCGATGGGTATCGGCACCCACCCGCTGGTCAATGCCCTGGGCTGGGCAATCGGCCTGGTGGTGGCCTGCGGGATTGTCATCATTAACTCCGAAACCCATTCCGACCTGGCGCCGACGCTGCTCTACATCACCTTGCTGCTGATGGCGGCGAACCTGTTTTCCATCAACCTGGTGATCACCGTCGCCCTGATGTGCATGTTCCTGCTGACGGCGATGTTCCTGTACAACGGCGGCTATCACCGCTGGGAATCAACCACGGGTTTCTTTCGCTGCCTGACGGCCCTGTCGGCCATCGCGTTCCTGGCGCTGCGCAGCAAACAGGCCTCGGACAGCTTGCGACATCACCAGGCGTACCTGATCGAGGCCCAGGCCCAGTTGGCCCACGCCACACGATTGACCTCGCTGGGCGAAATGGCCGCCTCCATCGCCCACGAAGTGAACCAGCCGCTGACGGCCATCACCAGCAGTGGCGAGGCCTGTCGCCGCTGGCTGGAGCGGCCGGTTCCCGACCTCAAGGAAGCCCTCGACTCGCTGGATCGGATCGTCGCCAACGCCTGCCGCGCCAGCGAGGTGATCAATCGTACCCGGGCGATGGCACGCAAATGCGATCCCCTGCGCCGGCCCGAGTGCCTGGAGCCGATCGTCAGGGAATCGCTGGACCTGGTGCGCCACCAGTTGGCCCAGCACAAAGTCAGCGTGAAGGTGGCGCTCGCGACGACGCCCAGCCAGGTCAGCGTTGACCGGGTGCAATTGCAGCAGGTGATCATCAACCTGATCAGCAATGCGTGCCACGCCATGGAGATGATCCAGGTGCGTGAGCGAATCCTTCATGTGCGCACCTGGACCCAAGGGCGCGAGGTGCTGCTGGAGGTCGCGGACCAAGGCATTGGCATTACCGCCGAGGCCCTGCCGTCACTGTTCAATCCGTTTTTCACCACCAAGGCAAACGGCTTGGGCATCGGCCTGTCCATCTGCCGTTCCATCATCGATTTTCATGACGGCAGGATCTGGGCCATCAGCGAGACGGGCCGAGGCACCTCCTTCATGTTTTCGCTGCCATTGATTTCCAACACCTGACCTGTCACGGACGCCGACCATGAACCCAAGTCACGCCACCCACCCCGCGCTCGCCCAGGAACCCATCGTCTATGTTGTCGATGACGATGCACCGCTGCGCGAAGCCCTTCGCAGCCTGCTGCGTTCCATTGGCCTGCGTGTCGAGCTGTTCGACTCGGTGGCGGAGTTCATGGGCCATACGCGGCCCGACACGCCCAGTTGCCTGTTGCTCGATGTGCGCCTTCGCGGCACCAGCGGACTGGACTTCCAGCAACAGTTGGCGAGCGCCGACATTCATCTGCCGATTGTATTCATGACCGGTTATGGCGATATCGCCATGACGGTACGGGCGATGAAGGCCGGCGCGGTGGACTTCCTGACCAAGCCGTTTCGCGAACAGGACCTGATCGATGCGGTGTCCCTCGCCCACCAGCGTGACCGACTGCGCCGCGAAACCGAGCGCAGCCAGCAAGCGCTCCATGAACGCCATGCCACCCTTTCCGCCCGGGAACGCCAGGTGATGGAGCTGGCCGCGTCGGGGTTGATGAACAAGCAGATCGCCGGGCAGATCGGCTTGAGCGAGATCACCGTCAAGATTCATCGTGGCCAGGCCATGCGCAAAATGGGCGCACGCTCATTTGCCGATCTGGTGCGCATGGCCCAGGCCCTGGAACCTGGCCGCGACCGTTGAAAGTTCATACCCACGTATACTAGCCGCGGCATCTGGACGGCGTATCGTGCAGTGACTAGGTCGCCTTCATGGCCACCTGACATTACTGCCAGGTTTCGAAATGTCCGACACCGCAATTGTTTCAGTTATCGATGACGATGAATCGGTTCGAGTTGCATTGGATGGTTTGCTGCGCTCCCACGGTTATCGCGTCAAGACTTACCCCAGCGCCCTCGACTTCTTGTCTTCGGCTGGATTTGAGAGCACCGCATGCCTACTGTCGGACATTCAGATGCCGGGGATGACCGGCATCCAACTGTGCGATGAACTCCATGCCCGTGGCATCGAAATCCCGCTTATCTTCATCACCGGTTTGCCTACCGTGCCGCCACTGGCCAGGCCAGGTTTCTGCGGTCCGGTGGCGGTGTTCCCGAAGCCGTTTGATTGTGGTGAGTTGATGGCTTGTATCAAATCGCTGACGCAGGGATTGGTGTGAAAACTGCCCTTGTGGGAGCGAGCCTGCTCGCGAAGAGGCCGGCACGTCCAACTAGAAATCCACAGTAGCCGAAACCAGATAAGTCCGAGGCGTCGCCAAGGTCAGCCCCGGTTCACTGTCATCCGAAGCGCCTGCCGAGCTCCAATATCGCTTGTCCGCAACGTTTTCGATATTCGCCCGCAACGTGATCTTCTTCTCATCCACCTTGAAGGCATACCGCGCGCCAACGTCGAAGCGCTCCCAGGAATCGATCTCCTTGGTATTGGACGGGTCCAGATATTGCGAGCTGGAATAAATCCCTCGGCTGGTCAAGGTCAGCCCCTGCACCGTCGGCACATCCCACTCCGCGCCGAGGTTGACGTTGTACTCCGGCGTCGCCGGCGCCCGGTTGCCGTCGAAGGCGGGGTTGGTGGTGTCGGTCAGTTCGCTGTCGATGAACATCACGCCGCCAAGCAGGCGCACGCCTTTGAGCGGTTCGCCGAACACGCTCAGTTCCACGCCGGTATTTTTACGCTTGCCGTTCGGACCGAAGTCATTGGTCGTGGCGTCGGTGGCATAGGCCGGCTGTTTGATGCGGAACACCGCGGTGGTGACGGCGAGCGCGCCGGCATCATATTTGGCGCCGACTTCGACCTGGCGACTGATGAACGGTGGGAAGATCTCGTCACGGTTATCGGCAGACGTCGGCGCGATCTTGCCCTGGCTCAGGCCTTCCATGTAATTGGCATAAAGGGACAATCTGTCGGTCGCCTTGAACAGGATGCCGCCCGACGGAGAGATTTTTTCTTCGTCGTAGGCCGTGCGGCCTTTGAGGCCATCGGACCAGTCGTCGACCTCCACTCGCTGCCAGCGGGCGCCGAGGGTCAGCAGCAGACGGTCATCGAAGAACCCCAGGGTGTCGGACAGCGCGACGCCGCTGAAGTGGTTCTCGGTATAGACCTTTGGATCGGGACGCGTGGAAACGTTCGGCGTCGGTGTCGGCACCGGGTTGTACAGGTTGCTCCGGCCATTGGCGTAACGGGCGCCGCCGTTTTCGAAATCCATGTAGAAATAGCTGGCGGCCAGGTTCACCTCATGGCTCACCGGCCCGGTATGGAACCAGTTACGCACGCCTGCGTTGGCGGTCCGGACATTTTCGTCCCGGGTGAAGTCCCGGGGCGAGACGGTGAAGTCGCCAGCGGCGTTGCTGACCGACACGTTGTGCCGCAGGAAATCATGATTGCTTTTTCGCGCCCCTGCGCCGCCATAGAGCATGACGGAATCGTTGACATCGAATTCGGCATTCACCGCGCCGAAGGTGTCTTCGGTACGCGCCTTGCTCCAGTGCTGGGCGTAGTTGCGACGCACGTCGCTGGCGTGGGGAATCGGCGCCGCAGCCGCCACCTGGACGCGCTCCTGCGGCGCATCGGTATCGCGCTCGGTGTGGCCGATGTCGGTCGAAAGACGCAGTCGCTCGCCACGAAAATCCAGGCCCAGCACCGCCATCTCGCGGTCAACGCTTTGATGATCCCAGTCGGTATCGCCGGACTGTTTCACCCCGTTGAAACGAACACCGAACTGGTTGTCCTCGCCGAAACGGCGACCCACGTCCACCGCAGCGCCGGGTTGGCTGTCGGAGGCGTAGCTGCCCGTCAGCGATGTGATCGGCTGGTCGGTGGCGCGCTTGGGCACCACGTTGATCCCGCCGCCGACGCTGCCACGCGGCGAAATCCCGTTGATGAGCTGGGTCGGCCCCTTGAGGATGTCGACACGATCGGCCATCTCCATGTCGATCGTGTAGGTCGGCAAGATGCCGTAGAGGCCGTTATAGGCGACGTCGCTGTTGAACAGGCTCAACCCACGGATGGTGAATTGCTCATAGCGGCCACCCGCCGGGTTGGTGGCGCGCACCGAAGGGTCGCTGGCGACCAGATCACCCAAGGTCCGAGCCTGCAGGTTTTTCACCGTCTCGCCGGTGTAGGTGGTCATGCTGAACGGCGTTTCCATGAAGTCTCGCGAACCGAGCAACCCCTGGGAACCACGGCGGGCGACCTGACCGCCGGCATAGGGTTCGCCACCCGCCGAACCGCTGCTGCCGAGGATCGAGGTGGGAGCCAGTTGCAGGCTGCTGCCTTCGGGCGCCGGGACCAGGATGTAGGCCTGCTCCCCGACTGCTTGCAATTGCAGGCCGGACCCTTGCAACAACCGCGCAAAGCCGTCCTGCACACCGTATTCACCGGCGAGCCCGGCGCTGTCGCGGCCGCTGACCAGCGCCGGATTCACCGACAGGTTGACCCCCGCCAGCCCGGCAAACCGGGTCAGCGCTGAACCGAGGCTACCGGCGGGCACTTGATAGCTGCGCCGGGCACTTTCTTCTGCCTGGCTGGGCGATATGAACAACGGGCTGGCACTCAAGCTCAGCAACAAACTCAGCTTCAACAAAGGATGGCCCAACAATGGACGCCAGCCAGCAGCGGCCGGGCGCAAGTGCAAAGGTGTGACTGCGGACATGGGAGAACGCTCTCGTTTTTTGTTCAGTTGCCTGGAATGACAAGCGGGACAAAAAAAGGGGACAGGCTTCAGGCGATATTTTTGCGCGGCGTCAACGTGACCCAGTAGCGGGTGCGCATCTGCACCTCCAAGGGCAAGCTGGCCGCGAGCAGCGCGAGTATCCGATCGGTGTTGTCCAGGCGGAAGCTACCCGTGACACGCAGCGCTTCCAAAGCACTGTCCCAGCGCAGCACACCCGGTCGATAACGATCCAGCTCACGGAGAAAATCCTCCAGCGGCTGGTTCTGTGCGACCAGCACCCCGTCCCGCCAGCCCAACTGTGCGACGTCGAAACCGTTGACCGGCCCTGCGCCAGACGCTTGCAGATCCACTTGTTGCCCGGCCTCAAGCATCACCGATGGTCCGCGCAGCGGTTGCAGTTGCACCGTGCCGCTGAGCACCGAGGCCTGGCAGGTGCGCTCATCGAGGCGAATACACGCCTCGCCTCGATTGATGGTGATGACGCCATAAGGTCCCTGGACCGCCAAAGGCACGGTCCCGGCGACCCGGAGGAAGATTTCGCCGCGCAACAGCGCCAGGCGCCGGGCCTTGAGGTCCAGGTCGACGGCGCTGTCGGTGTTCAATTGCAAGGTGCTGCCATCGACCAAGGTCCAACGGCGTTGCTCCCCGGTGGCGGTGTGCAAATCGGCGCGCCAGACTTCCAGCGGTAACTCACGGCCCAACAGCCAGGCTGTTGGCACCAGGGCGGCGACACCCAGTGCGCGCTTGAGCACGGCGCGGCGGGCCAGCACCGGACGATCGAGGGTGGCCATGCCCAGCGAAGGCGGCACGCCGGCGAATCGCTGGCGCAGTTGCTGGGCCTTCTGCCAAGCGGCTTCGTGCTCGGCGTGGCTGTCGCGCCAGTGTTGCAGGGCGGCGTGGTCGACGCCCTCCTCGCCGGATTCGATCATCGCGAGCCACCGGGCCGCCGCACGGGCCACTTCCCGGGCTCGGGATGTCGGCGCCTGGCGAATCAAAGGTCCACCAGCAGGCAATGCTCATACGCCTGGGCCATGTAGCGCTTGACGGTGCGTTCGGACACCTGCAAGCGCTCGGCGATGTCCCGGTAGCCCAACCCTTCGAGCTGGCTCCACAAAAATGCCCGACGCACCCGCGGCGGCAGGCCATCGAGCAGTTCATCCAAGGCGTGCAGGGTTTCGAGCAACAGCCAACGTTCCTCCGGAGACGGTACGCAGGCTTCGGGCAGGTTCGCCAATGCGTCGAGATAGGCTTGTTCCAGGTTGCGGCGGGTGTAGAAGTTGCTCAACAGCCGCTTCCCCACTGTCAGCAGATACGCGCGCGGCTCTTGCAGCTCGGCCAACGGCTGGGCACTGGACAACACGCGCAGGAACGTATCCTGGCGCAGGTCGGCGGCATCCCAGGCATTGCCCATGCGACGCCGTAGCCAACCTTCGAGCCATCCGCCGTGATCGCGGTATAACGCATGCAGGGCGTGCTCCGCCGGCTTTGCTGCATCAAGCATGTGAAGAGGCCCTGGTCAAGAATGACGTGAATGAGACTGATTCTAATTAATATCCACAGTCTATTCCAAGGCTTAATACGGGAATGTATGAAATCCGCGCCCTGGATTACCAAGGCGCCGCCGATCTCAATGGCTTGCGTGGAGTGTCTTCGGCACTTCGGGCATGGCCGACGAGTGATGGTTGATGATCTTCCACTGCCCGTCGAGTCGCTCGTAGAGGAAGGTGTAGCGCGCTTGGACTTCGCGCTTGGAACCGTCGGTTTGGGTCAGGGTGAAGGTGTAGACGCCGCTGTCCATCGCCGCGTCTGGCCCAAGGTGACGGATTTCCCGGTAATTGATCACGCCCACCGGCTTGCCGGCCAGGAAGTGTGCGAAGTAATCCTGGATCTGTGCCGGTGTGCTGCGCACTTTGTTGGATACTGTCGGTTGCAAGATTGCATCCGGTGCGTAGAGGGCTGTTACCGCGGTGGCGCTGCCGGTTTGCAGCGCGGCGTTCCAGCGGTCGAAAAGCCCGGCAATCTCCCGATCATTCACATTCTGTGGCTGCTCGGCGACGGTGCGATACACGAACGGCACAGTTTCCACGGCGTGAGCAAATGGCGCAGCCAGCAGGAAAAAAACGGCCATGGCGCAGGTTTTCATTTTCATCGTTGCGTTCCTTTGGGTTTCAATGGCCCCACTTTGCCGACCCGCACGACGTTCGCCATCGGCCAACCGGTGCCGATCGCCTATGCCATTCGGCAGATAGTCCCGGTGCCGATCACAAGGTCTAATGCAGCCAATCATTAACGGGGCCGGTGCCCTTCCACGCTGGAGTTTCCCCATGCAAAGCCCACCCCACGACCCAGGCAGCGCCCTGGCGATGCGCAGCCAATATCGCCAGTCGCAAAGCCGCGCGGCACGCCTGGGACTTTTGCTGGGCACCGGCCATGAGCTGACCCGGCTGCCGCTGGCGCAGATGCGCCAGCGCGCGCTGCAACGGGCGTGCGCATTCGTCGCCATGGACCATGGCGTGTTGCTGGAGTGGACGCCGGATGCACCGTTGCAGATCGTCGCCAGCCACGGCAGTGGCGACGGACTCGACGTGCTCGCCACCCTGGCCCAGCCGCCCTCGCCCGCCCCGCAATGGCTCGATTGCGTAGACGCCGCACTGGCGCAGGTCTTGCGGATTCCCCTGCGGGGCGCCGACGGGGTCGTCTTTGGTGCCCTGCTACTGGGCAACAGCGTGGCCCTGGGTGCGCCGGACAACGAGGACATCGAATCCCTGCAATTATTGGCGACCCTGCTGGCCGCGCATCTGGAGAACAGCCGACTGCTGCAAACGCTCCAGGCCCGCGAGCGCACCATGTCCGAGCTGGTCCATCGGCTGTTCAGCGCCCAGGAGGACGAACGCAAGCGCGTGGCGTATGACCTGCACGATGGCCTGGCACAAAACCTCGCCGGATTGCATCAGCGCCTGCAAGGCTTTGCCGGTCGCTGCCCGCCCCTGCCATCGGCGCTGGACGACGAACTGCAAGCCATCCTCGCCCTGGCCCAGGATTGCGTCGGCGAAGGCCGCCAGCTCATCGGCGGCTTGCGACCGCATGTACTGGATGATTTCGGTTTGCACAAGGCCGTCGACAAGGAAGCCGATCGCCTGCGCGACGTCGGCCTGACGGTGGAATGGGTCGAGCACAGCGTCGCGCGCCTGCCGGGCAACATCGAGATAGCCCTGTTCCGCATTGCCCAGGAAGGCATCAACAACATTCTCAAGCATGCCCGGGCCAGTCGGGTGTCCCTGGGATTGGCGATGCGTGACGGCCGGGTGGCGTTGCGGGTCGAGGACGATGGCCGAGGATTTGCCCTGCAACCGCCCATCGAAACCCAGGGTACCGGCCACCTGGGGCTTGCCGCGATGCAGGAACGCGCCAGTCTGCTGGGCGGCAGCCTGAGCTGTAGCAGTGAACCCGACGGCGGCACGCGCCTGTTGGCCAGCGTGCCCCTGCCAGCCCACGGAGTGCATGCATGAACCGTCCCTTGCGCCTGCTGCTGGCCGATGATCACGAAGTCACCCGTGCAGGGTTCATTTCCATGCTGGCTGGAACCGAGGGGTTCGAAGTCGTGGGGCAAGCCCGCGACGGCCAAGAGGCGCTGGATATGTGCGAGCGACTGCAACCGGACATCGCCATCCTCGATATCCGCATGCCGGTGCTCAACGGCCTCGGCGCCGCGCGCATCCTGCAACAGCGTCAGCCAGGGATCAAAGTCATGATTTTCACCATGGACGACAGCCCCGACCACCTCGAAGCCGCCATCGGCGCGGGCGCGGTCGGTTATCTGCTCAAGGACGCCAGCCGCGCCGAAGTGCTCGATGCGCTCACCCGCGTGGCCCGGGGCGAAGAAGCCTTGAACAGTTCGGTCAGCGCCCGCCTGTTGCGACGCATGACCGAACGTGGCGCCAACGGCGCCTTGCAAGCGCAAGCCCTGACAACCCGCGAACGCCAGGTGCTCGGCCTGGTGGCCAGCGGCTTCAGCAACCGTGAGATCGGCGAAAAACTCGGCATTGCCCCTGGCACCGCGAAAGCCCATGTGGAGCGGGTCATCGGCAAGCTTGGCGCCGCCGACCGGACCCAGGCCGCCGTGCGCGGTGTCGCCCTGGGCCTCGTCGCCCAACCGTCGGGACAATGACCATGAGATTTCTCGCAGCCCGTCGTTGGGCCAACCTGCCACTGAGGGGCAAGGCGCTAGTGGTGATTTCCCTTCCCTTGGTGATCCTGCTGCTGTCGCTGGTGCTGATCTACATCACCGAACGCCAGACCGCCCGCGCCGAGGAAGACGTTCGCCGGGTCCTGCTGGTGCAAGGCGACATCCAGGCCGTGCACACCTTGCTGGCCGAGGCGGCGGCGAGCGTGCGCGGTTACCTGCTGACCCGGCGCGAGGACTTCCTGCCCGGTTACGAACAGGCAACGCCGAAGATCCAGGCCGCATTGCAGCGGCTGGATCACAATATCCGCGACGCCAGGATGCGCGAGCACCTGAAGACCATCACCCCGCTGATCACCGAAAAGCTCGCCGGGCTGCTCGCCTTGCGCACTGGCAAGGGCGACGACACCGCAACCATCACCGCGATCCTGATCGAAAACAAACAGGTCCTGGACGTGTTGCGCGAACAGATCAGCGCCATGCGCATACGCGAGGACGCCCTGCTCGCCGAGCGCAGCGCCGCCGCCTCGGCCACGCGCATGCGCCTGTTGTTCGCCACGCTGCTGGCGGCGGTGTGCGGTTTGTTCGGCGCTGTCGTCGCGGTGCTGTTCCTGTCCAAGGGCATCGTCGCTCGGGTCCAGAAGGTGCAAGGCAACGCCCAACGCCTGGCGCTGGGCCAACCGCTGCTGCCACAACCGCCGGAGCGGGACGAAATCGGCCAATTGGGCACCCGCCTGGTGGAGGCCGGGCAATTGCTCGCCGAGCGTGAGCGCGCCTTGCGCGACAACGAAGAACGCCTGCGGCTGATCATCGATGGCGTGAAGGACTACGGGATCTTCGCCCTGGACGCCCAAGGCCACGTCATCACCTGGAACGCCGGCGCCGAGCGGATCAAGGGCTATACCGAACAGGAAGTGCTCGGCCGGCATTTCTCGCTGTTCTACCTGGCCGAAGAGTGCCCGGCGCACCCGGACATGGCCCTGCGCGAGGCCACCCGCGACGGCCATTACATGGAAGAAGGCTGGCGTTGCCGCAAGGACGGCAGCCGCTTCTGGGCCAGCGTGGTGATCACCACGCAGTACGACAGCACCGGTGCCTTGCGCGGCTTTTCCAAGATCACCCGCGACATCACGGACCGGCGTGCCGCCGAGATCGCCCTGCGCAAGGCCCGGGAAGAAGCGGAAAGCGCCAGTCGGGCCAAGAGTGAATTCCTCTCGCGCATGAGCCATGAACTGCGCACGCCGTTGAATTCGATCCTGGGCTTCGCCCAACTGCTGGACATGGATTCCGTTGCCGGCCAGCGGCCCCACGTCAGTCATATCCTGCGTGCCGGGCAGCACTTGCTGGCGTTGATCAATGAAGTGCTCGACATCGCCCGGATCGAGGCCGGCCGCCTGCCGCTGAACATCGAACCCATCGCCCTGCCCGCCGTGCTCCATGAAGCCTTGACGCTGGTCTCGCCGATGGCGGCCGACGCCGGGATTCACCTGGCGGAGTTGCCTTCGCTGCCCGATGGCTGCGGCGTGCTTGCCGATCGCCAGCGCCTGGTCCAGGTGCTGCTCAACCTGCTTTCCAACGCAATCAAGTACAACCAGCCGGGCGGCGAGGTGCGCATCGAGGTCGTTATCGAAGGCCCGAACGTCAGCATTGCCATCAGCGACACCGGGCATGGCATCGCCCCCGAACGGTTGGATCAGTTGTTCAAACCGTTCGAACGCCTGGGCGCGGATCCCCAGGTCGAAGGCACCGGCCTCGGGCTGTCCTTGAGCAAAAGCCTGCTGGAAATGATGCAAGGCAGCCTGCGCGTGCGCAGCGATCCGGGCCAAGGCTGTTGCTTCACCCTGCAACTGCCCTGCGCCCATGTATCCGGATCTCACCTGCCACCCATGGTTGCGCTGGAAGTGACGCGCCCGCGCACCGAGTTTGACGGCAAGGTCCTGTGCATCGAAGACAACCTGTCGAGCCTGGCCCTGATCGAAACCTTGATGCAGCGCCGTCCGGGGATCCAGTTGTTATCGAGCATGCAAGGCCAGATGGGGCTCGACCTGGCCCGCCAACATGCGCCGCAACTGATCCTGCTGGACGTGACATTGCCTGACCTGGAAGGCCTGGAAGTCCTGCGCCGCCTGCGCCAATCCCCGGCGACCGCATCCACGCCGGTGCTGATGATCACCGCCGACGCCAGCGACCTGACCCACCGCGCCTTGCACGACGCAGGGGCGACGGCGATCCTGACCAAACCCATTCATATCCAGGCCTTTCTCGGCCATCTCGAACGTTATCTACCGGAGTCCGCATGAATCGCGATTTGCGCATCCTGATCATTGACGATCAGCGCCCCAACCTCGATCTGATGGAGCAGTTGCTGGCCCGCGAGGGGTTGCACAATGTGCTGAGCAGCACCGAACCGTTGCGCACCCTCGACCTGTTCAACAGTTTCGAGCCGGACCTGGTCATCCTCGACCTGCACATGCCCGCATTCGACGGCTTCGCCGTGCTGGAGCAACTCAACCGGCGGATCCCGGCCAATGACTATCTGCCGATCCTGGTACTGACCGCCGACGCCACCCGCGACACCCGCTTGCGCGCGTTGGCGCTGGGCGCGCGGGACTTCATCAGCAAACCCCTCGATGCGCTGGAAACCATGTTGCGCGTGTGGAACCTGCTGGAAACCCGGGCGCTTTATAAATCGTTGCGCACCTTGATTCCCGCCCAACACATCGAGTTGTTGCGTCAACATCGGCCGAGCGCTGATGCAACCCCGCACGAAAGCCATTGAAAGGTTCGCAGGCCTTTGTGGCGAGGGAGCTTGCTCCCGCTGCAACGGTCCGACGCCTCGAGCGCAGCGGGATGAAAAACCTGCGGTCGCTGCGCAACCGAGCGGGAGCAAGCTCCCTCGCCACAAGAGCGCTGCAGGGGGTCAATGCCCGCGAATGTAGTGCTCCAATTGCCGGATCAGGTCCGCTTGCTCGACGAGTGATTCCTTTACCAGGTCGCCAATGGACAGCAGTCCGATCAACTCGCCGTTATCCAGCACCGGCAGGTGTCGCAAGTGGCTGTCGGTCATGACTTCCATGCAGCGGTCGATGCTCTGTTGGCTGTCGGCGGTGATCACTGGCGTACTCATGATGGTGCGCACCGTAGTGCCCACCGATGAGCGGCCCTTGAGGACCATTTTGCGGGCATAGTCCCGTTCACTGAACACCCCCACCACCTGCCCGTCTTCGATTACCGGCAGTGCGCCGACATTTTTCTCGGCCATGATCTGCAACGCTTCGAGCACGGTCTGCTCCGGTGCGATGCTATGGACCTGCTGGTTCTGCACGCTCTTGAGCCGAACCAGTTGGGCGGCGGTTTTCATTGTTAATCCTCAATTTCAAACCAAAGTGATCGCTGTCCGTGGCGAGGGAGCTTGCTCCCGCTCGGTTGCGCAGCGACCGCAAGATTTTAGGACCGCTGCGCGGTCCAGCGGGAGCAAGCTCCCTCGCCACAAAAGCACCACTGAGGCGGCCTTGGCACGGATCAATCCTCGCCAATCTCCACCACATCCCCATTCAAGCGCACCGGCCAGACCCGCAGGCGCTGCTCGGGGTATTCCAGGCAATGGCCGTCTTCCAGGCGGAAATGCTGCTTGTACATCGGCGAGGCGATGACCAGTTCACCCTTGATGTTGCCCAGCAAACCGCGACCGATGACGTTGGCGCCGGACTTCGGGTCGCGGTTGTCGACGGCGTACAGCGGCTTGTCCGCATGTTCCGGCAGGTAGAGCAGCGCCACTTGGCTGCCGTCGTGCCAGGCGACCACGCCGGAGTTCGGCACCAGGTCCTCGCGGCTGCACAGGGCGCGCCATTGCTGGGGTTGTTGCGCAGCTTCACGGGTGGAAATACGAACGACGTTTGACTGGCTCATCAGAGCACCTCCTCGGTGACGGGAATCAGGTGAAGTTCATGGGCATGCACTGGCCGACGCTGGCCGCGCTCGCGAACGAAATGAACGTCCGGATCGCCGCGCTTGTCGTTGACGAAGGTGCGGAAGCGCTTGAGTTTTTCCGGGTCCTTCAAGGCGTTGGCCCACTCGCATTCGTAGCGATCGACCACCAGTTGCATCTGTGCTTCAAGCTCGGCGCCCAGGCCCAGGCTGTCGTGGATGATCACGTCCTTGAGGTAGTCCAGGCCACCTTCCAGGCTTTCACGCCAGACCGAGGTGCGTTGCAGCTTGTCGGCGGTGCGGATGTAGAACATCAGGAAGCGGTCGATGTAGCGGATCAGCGTCGCATCGTCCAGGTCGGTGGCGAACAGCTCGGCGTGGCGCGGACGCATGCCGCCGTTGCCGGCCACGTAGAGGTTCCAACCCTTTTCGGTGGCAATCACGCCGACGTCCTTGCTCTGGGCTTCGGCGCATTCACGGGTGCAACCGGACACGGCGAACTTGAGCTTGTGCGGCGAGCGCAGGCCTTTGTAGCGGTCCTCGATGGTCAGGGCCATTTGCACGCTGTCCTGCACGCCGTAGCGGCACCAGGTGCTGCCGACGCAGGATTTAACCGTACGCGTGGATTTGCCGTAGGCATGGCCGGTTTCGAATCCGGCTTCGATCAGCTCGGCCCAGATGTCCGGCAACTGGTGCAACTGTGCGCCGAACAGGTCGATGCGCTGGCCGCCAGTGATCTTGGTGTAGAGGTCGTATTTCTTCGCGACGACGCCGATGGCGATCAGTTTGTCGGCGGTGATTTCCCCGCCGGCAATGCGCGGCACCACCGAATAGGTGCCGTTCTTCTGCATGTTCGCCATGAAGGTGTCGTTGGTGTCCTGCAACGGCACCAGGTGCGGGTCCATGATCGGCTGGTTCCAGCAAGACGCCAGGATCGAGCCCACCGCCGGCTTGCACAAGTCGCAACCGGTGTGGCCGCGACCGTGTTTGGCCAACAGCTCTTCGAAACTGATGATGCCTTCCACCCGCACCAGCGCGTAAAGCTCCTGGCGGGTGTAGGCGAAGTGTTCACACAGGCTCTTGTCGACACTGACGCCACGGGCGATCAGTTCGTGCTCGAACACTTGCTTGACCAGTGCCGCGCAGCCGCCGCAGCCGGTGCCGGCCTTGGTGTCGCACTTGAGCTGGCCAAGATCGGTGCAGCCGCCGTCGATGGCCGAGCAGATCGAGCCCTTGGTGACGTTGTGGCACGAGCAGATGGTCGCGGCTTCAGGCAACGCCGCCGGGCCGAGTGTCGGGGCGCCTTCGGAGGATGGCAGGATCAGGCTGGCGGCGTCCTTGGGCAAGGCGATGCCGTTCTGCATGTACTGCAAGAGCGTGTCGTAGTAGCTGTTGTCGCCGACCAGTACGGCGCCAATCACGCGCTTGCCGTCAGCATCGACCACCAGGCGCCGGTAGCTGGCGCTGGTTCCGTCGATGAACTGGAAGCTGCGCGAACCCGCGGTATGGCCGTGCGCGTCGCCGATGGAACCGACATCGACGCCCAGCAGCTTGAGCTTGGTAGACATGTCCGCGCCGGTGAAGGCCTCGCCGGCTTCGCCACAGAGGCGCGCCGCGACGTTGCGGGCCATCTGGTAGCCCGGCGCGACCAGGCCAAAGATGCTGCCATTCCACGCCGCGCATTCGCCGATGGCGTAGATGTCCGGGTCGCTGCTCTGGCAATGATCATCGATCACCACGCCACCGCGCGGGCCGATTTGCAGCTCGCATTGGCGGGCCAGGGCGTCCTGGGCGCGGATACCGGCGGAAAACACGATCAGGTCGGTTTCGAGAAAATCATCGTTGCCGAAGTTCATCCGATAACGGTATTGCTCACCCGCGCTGATGGATTGGGTGCCCTTGGACAAATGCACGCCGACGCCGAGTTTCTCGATGCGCGCCTTGAGGGCCAATCCGCCCTGCTCATCCAGTTGCACCGGCATCAGCCGTGGGGCGAATTCGACGACGTGGGCTTCCAGGTCGAGGGTCTTCAAGGCGTTGGCCGCCTCCAGGCCCAACAACCCGCCGCCGACGACCACGCCGCGACGGGCGTTGCTGGCGGCGTTACGGATGGCGTCGAGGTCTTCGAGGGTACGGTAGACCAGGCACGAATCGCCTTCGGCGCCCTGGATCGGCGGCACGAACGGGTAGGAACCGGTGGCGAGCACCAGCTTGTCGTAGCGGATGCGTTCCCCGGCGGTGACCACTTCGTGGGCCTGACGGTCGATTTCCAGTACCGGCACGCCCAGGTGCAGCGTGACGCCGGGGGTCTGGTACAACGAGGCTTTGCCCAAGGCCAGCGATTCGGCGTCCCGTCCCGAGAAATATTCGGACAGGTGCACACGGTCGTAAGCGCGCATCGGCTCTTCGCTGAAGACGTGTACGCGGTAATGATTGAGGGCACCGCGCTCGATCAATTGTTCGACGCAGTGATGGCCGACCATGCCATTGCCGATCACGATCAGCGTTTGCAGCTTGTTCAGGGAAGCAACGTTGGAATTCATAAAAGCACCCGACAAAAGCCCATCACGGTTTTTTGAAAGCAAAAAAAGACGCCTGAAACCTTGCGGTTCCAGGCGTCTTTGCCTGTTCTGTGCGGTATCGACCCGGCGACTGCGCCCTGATCTACCGTTATCCCCCGGCCTGCTGGCACTCGATCTTCGTTGACCGACGGGGCTGCCCACTCGATTGTGTTCACGGTGGGCCTGGACAACGTCTTGCAGCGAGCGTGCCAAACCTTGCTTGACCTGCCGCGACAACCTCATGGGCATCCCCACAATCCCCTGTGGGAGCGGGCTTGCCCGCGAAGAGGCCCGCCCTGCCACCTCAAGCTGACCGGCGCCAGCTACCGTTTCGCTAGCACCACCCTCTGCCTTGCGATGGTGCGGCAACCCACCTGCGGCTTCATAAAAGTGCACCCCTTCAAACCCGCCGGCAAAAATCCTGAACCATCGCCAACCCCGATTTTCACAATAAGTGAGGAGCCCGTCCGGTGGCCGCACAAGCAACTCGCGACGCCTGACAGTGGCTTGTTGTCCACCCCGAAACGAAGGAGATTCAACGATGAAAATCAATGAAATCATGAGTCGGGAAGTCCGCACGATCTCGCCTGATACCCCACTGCGCGAAGTCGCGCAGATCATGCGCCAAGCCGATATCGGCGCGCTGGTGATCAATCAGAACGACCGCATGGCCGGCATGGTGACCGACCGCGACCTGGTGGTCCGGGCCATGGCCGAAGGCATGAACATGGGCACCCCGGTCAGCCGGATCATGAGCGATGAGGTGCGCTATTGCTTCGATGATGAAGAAATCGACCACGTCGCCAAGAACATGGCCCAGATCGAAAAACGCCGCCTGCCGGTGGTGAACCGTGACAAACGCCTGGTGGGCATGGTCTCACTGGCTAACGTCGCCAGTTGCAACGCCGACAAGGTCAGCGCCAACCTGCTGCGCGGCGTCGCGCAACCTCACTGACCCTTGGTAGGAACTGCGGAGCAAGCACAATGGATGAGCGAAACCCACGTGTCGTGGTGATCTGTGGTTCCACCGCCGGCGTCGGACGCGCGACCGCGCACCGATTTGCCGCCGCCGGCTATCGCGTCGGCTTGCTGGCCCGGGGCGAACAAGCCTTGGCGGCCACGGAAGAAGAACTCAAGCAACTGGGCGCAACATGCCTTGCGATCAGCGTAGATGTGGCCGACGCCGAAGCGGTGTTCGCAGCGGCACAGCGAATGGAGCGGGAACTGGGGCCGGTCGGCGTGTGGGTCAACTGCGCCATGGTCACGGTGTTTTCGCCGATCCGCCAATTGAGCGCCGAGGAGGTCCGTCGGGTAACCGAGGTGACTTACCTGGGTACTGTTCACGGCACGCTGGCGGCGCTGGACCTCATGGGCCGGCGCAATCGCGGGGTGATCATCCAGGTGGGGTCGGCGCTAGCCTACCGCGCGATTCCGCTGCAGGCGGCGTATTGCGGGGCCAAGTTCGCGGTGCGAGGTTTCACCGATTCCTTGCGCTGCGAACTGCTTCACGAGCACAGCGACATCAAGGTCTGCATGGTGCAACTGCCCGCGATCAATACGCCTCAGTTCGATTGGGCGCGCAACAAGTTGGGCAAGCGTGTGCAGCCCGTGCCGCCGATTCATGACCCGGACGTGGCCGCCCGGGCGATATTCAGCGTGGTCAAGCGCACGCCCAGGGAGTTGTGGCTGGGTGCGGCCTCGCTCAAGGCCATCGTCGGCACTTGCCTGATGCCGGGGCTGCTCGATCGCTTGATGGCCCGTAGCGCCTATTCGGGCCAGCTGACCAACGAGGATGACGACCCTCAGCGCCCGGATAACCTGTTCGAATCGCAGGAGCCCTTGCATCGTACCCGTGGGCGGTTCAGCGGCCGCGCACGGGACTCTGCGCTGGCCCTGAGTTCGACGCAAGTGTCGGCCCTGCTGTTCGCCATCGGCGGGTTGCTGGCGGTCGTGCTGCTATTGTTTTGAGTCGACACGGCGGAACCACCGATAACCGTACCCGTGCAACGTCAGGCCCGATTGCGTCGTGGCCGGGTACGGACTGTCGGATAACATTTCTTCGAAACCCTCCAGGTCCATTTCCCGCAACCGCACGGAGACCGTTTCGTTGCCGAGGTTCGCCAGCATAACCGAGGTGGCCTCGCAGGTATGGGCAATGGCGAACACCGCGGGATGATCGACCGTCAGCAGTTGCGCCTTGCCGTCACCGACTTCGTTCAAGTCCGCGCGGGTCAGCAACAAATGACGTGCCCGGTTCAATAGCGACTCGGCGTCCTTCAGTTGGTCTGCAACGTTCAAATGCGCATAGGCAAATGGCCCTTCATCGATCACCGGGGCGGCCAACCGTTGGGCCGAGGAAAATCCGGCGTTGACCTGGTCATTCCATTGCATGGGCGTGCGCACCGACAGGCGCTCGGGGCGGGACAGGTCGTCGCCCATGCCGATTTCCTCCCCATACCGCACGATCGGCGTACCGGGCAGCGACAGCAACAGTGCCTGGGCCAACGCCTGGCGCCGCACATCGCCGTCGAGCATCGGCGCCAGGCGTCGGCGGATACCTCGGCCATACAAGCGCATGTCCGGCTCCGGGGCGAAGGCCTGCATCACTTCTTCGCGCTCTTGCTCGCTCAGGCGTTCCAGGTCGAGCTCATCGTGGTTGCGCAGCCACACCGCGTAGTTCGCGCCGTCGGGCGGTGCCGGTCGGCGGGTGATGGCCCGTTGCAGGGGTTCGGCTTCGCCGCGGGCCAAGGCCAGGAACAGGTGATTGTTCACCCAGAAATCCAGCACCAGGCCCAAGCGCTCCCCGGTGCCGAAGTAATGGCTGTAGCGCTCCGGATCGACATCCACCTCGCCCAACAGGACACCTTCGGGATTGATGCGGATCATGCATTTATAGAATCGATCCAGCACCCAGACGCCCTGCTCCTCATCGCCGCCGCCGGCCTGTTCCACCAAGTGCGAAGCGGCATCGAGACGAAAGCCGGCGATACCGAGTTCGAGCCAGTGGACCATCACCCGCTCGATCTCCTCGACGACCCGCGGGTTCGCCAGGTTCAGGTCCGGTTCATGGCGATAGAACAGATGCCGATAGTACTGCCCGGCCTGCTCATCCCACTGCCAAATGCTGTCTTCTACCGAAGGAAAGATCGGCTGGTTGCCGTCGTCCACCGGCGTGTCGGACCACAGGTAGTAATCCCGGTAGACACTGTCCTTGTCCCGCCGCGCCCGAAGGAACCACGGGTGCTGGTCGCTGGTGTGTTGCACCACCAGTTCGAGAATGACGCGCATGCCGCGCTCACCAGCCTGGACGATCAATTGGCGCAGGTCTTCTTCGCTGCCAAAACGCGGATCCAAGGTCATGAAATCGCTGACGTCGTAACCGGCGTCCTTGAAGGGTGATCGATACAACGGCATCAGCCAGAGCGCACCGACGCCCAACCCTTGTAAGTAGTCGAGTTGCTGGATGACGCCCTTCAAGTCGCCACGACCGTCGCCGTTGCTGTCCAAGAACAAGGAAGGGTCGATCTGGTAGATCAAGGTGTTTCGGTGCCAGTTGGCTTTCATCAGTCATTCCTCATCGACACAGGATCACGGCTTGCTCTGCGGCCAGTCGGCCGCTGAATGGCCGGCCTTCATCGGCCCCGTCGCTGGCAATCTCCACGCGCCAGGGATCGGCCAGGGGAAACGTGTGCTCGCGGTCGGCAAAGTTGACGCAGACCAGGCGCTCATCGCCGTCGCAATGACGTCGATACGCCAACACCTGCGGGTGCGATGGCAGCTCTTCCCAGCCGCCCAGGCGCAGCGCCGGGCTGTTGCGCCGGCAGGCCAGCAAACGTCGATACAGCGCCAACACAGAATCGTCGGCACGCTCCTGCGCTTGCACCGACAGCAAACCCGCATCGGGTGCGAAAGGCAGCCATGGCTCCTTTCCCGACCAGCCGTGAGGCGCTTGCTCGGTCCACGGCAACGGCGCGCGGCTGCCATCGCGTCCGCCGGGATCGACGCGGGTCTGGGCGGTCACTTGCGTGTCCTCCAGCCCCAACTCCTCTCCCTGGTAGATGAACGGCGTACCGCGCAGCGTCAGTAACAGCACCGCCGCGGCCCGGGCCCGACGCAATGAGCCGCCGTAGCGACTGCGATGGCGGCTGTTGTCATGATTGGACAGCACCCAAGTGGGCCAGGCCTGCAAGGGGCCGAGGTCGTTTTCCACTTCACGGATGCACATGCGAAACACCACCGGGTCCCAGGGAGCGTCCAGCGGCGGGAAGTTGAACGACATGTGCAACTCGTCACTGGCGCCGTAGTAGGCGGCCACCTGCGCCGTGGAGCGGATGTTCACCTCGCCGATCAGCACCCGCTCGCCGGGGTAGCTGTCCACCAGGCGCCGCAGCCCGCGCAGCACTTCATGGCTGTAGGGCTGGTCATTGATCTTGACCATGGTTTCGCCGGCCATGCAGCGCGGGTCGTCGGCGAAGCTCTGGTCCTTGCCGACGCAGTGCACCACGTCGACGCGAAATCCATCGACGCCGCGCTCGAGCCAGAAGTGCAACACCTGGTGCATGGCGGCGACAACCTCGGGGTTGTGCCAGTTGAGATCCGGTTGTTGCGGCAGGAAGAAATGCAGGTAGTACTGCTGACTTGTCTCGTCCCAGGTCCAGGCGCTGCCGCCGTCGATCGAGGCTCGCCAGTTGTTGGGCTGGTCCCGCCAGATGTACCAGTCGCGCTTGGGGTTGTCGCGGCTGGAACGCGATTCGATGAACCAGGGGTGTTGGTCGGAGGTGTGGTTGGGCACGAAGTCGAGCAGCACCTTCAAGCCGCGCTCATGGGCCTTGGCAATCAACGCATCCAGGTCCGAGAGATTGCCGAACAGCGGATCGACATCGGTGTAGTCGCAGATGTCATAGCCCGCGTCACACATCGGCGAGCGGTACACCGGTGACAGCCACAACGCGTCAACGCCCAAACGTTGCAGGTGGTCCAGACGTGCCGTCAAACCGGGAAGATCACCAATGCCATCGCCGTTGGCATCGGCAAAAGAGCGAGGGTAAACCTGGTAGATCACAGCGTTCTTCCACCAGGGCGAATGGAAGGAGTTGGGCATGTCGCCTCCTCTGATCGCAGTGTTTGGTGGGCAAGACCGCGGCCCCGCCTGATGCCCCTGTCGACAAGGGACATCAGTTAAGAACCGGAAAAGGCGCCTGGGGTTCGTTTTTTCTTGATGGAGAATCTGTGGGTGAGATGTTGAATGTGCTGCCGCCATCGCGAGCAAGCTCGCTCCCACAGGGTTCGTGTCGTTTGCGAGACCTGTGGGAGCGAGCTTGAACTGGCCTAATAATTCCGGACACCTCTTAAGGGCGATATGATTTCGCCAACTTGGAGGT
>NZ_VDLV01000022.1 GCF_013608025.1 Pseudomonas brassicacearum subsp. neoaurantiaca
ACAACAACGGCAGCACCGTCAGCACCACGATCACCGGTACCTCCGGCGGCAACTTCGAAAACCTGGTGCCGAGCACAACACCAGCCGTCACGACGATCACCGATTCGCCTGATGCCACTGGCCTGACCTTGTCTGCCAGCGAAACCATCACCGAAGGCGGCCAGATCACTTACACCGCGACGCTGACCAACCCAGCGCAGACTCCGGTCACCGTGACCTTGAGCAACGGTGCCGTGATCAACATCGCTGCGGGCGCCACGACCGGCACCGTCGCTGTCGATACTCCTGCCAACGACGTCTACAACAACGGCAGCACCGTCAGCACCACGATCACTGGTACGACCGGCGGCAACTTCGAAAACCTGGTGCCAAGCACCACGCCTGCGGTCACGACGATCACCGACTCGACTGACGCAACCGGCCTGACCCTGTCCGCCACCGGTACCGTGGCTGAAGGCGGTTCGATTGTTTACACCGCAACCTTGACCAATGCAGCCGGCTCGCCTGTCACCGTCACCCTGAGCAACGGCGCCGTCATCAACATCGCAGCTGGCGCCACCACGGGCACCGTGACGGTCGACGCGCCGAAAGACGACGTCTATAAAGATGCCGGCAAGGTTGAAGTCAGCATCGACAATGCTACCGGCGGTAACTTCGAGCACTTGACGACGAGCACTGCAGCCGCCGTTACCGATGTGACCGACACGCTGGACACCAGCACCGTTGCGCTCACCGCGACGCCGACTGTTGGCGAAGGCGGCGTGGTGGTTTACACCGCTTCGGTGAACGCCCCAGTCACCGGCACTCCGCTCGTGGTGACGTTGAGCAATGGCCAGTCCATCACCATCCCGGTCGGCGAAAGCTCTGGCTCGGTGAACTTCACCACGCCAAACGATGCGTTGGCTGGCGGTAGCAACCTGAGCGTCAAGATCGACGACGCCCAGGGTGGCAACTACGAAAAACTGGACATCGATGGCAAGCCTGCGGACACCGCGGTGACCGACGTCCAGGACACCACCGACCTGAGCCTGAGCGCCACCGGCACGGTTGCCGAGGGCGGCCAGATCACTTACACCGCCACCCTGACCAACGCCGCCGGCTCGCCTGTCACCGTCACCCTGAGCAACGGCGCCGTCATCAACATCGCCGCCGGCGCCAAGACCGGCACCGTGACCGTCGACGCGCCGAAAGACGACGTCTACAAGGACGCCGGCAATGTCGAGGCGACGATCAAGACAGCAACGGGCGGCAACTTCGAGCAGTTGGTGCCGAGCACCACGCCAGCGGTGACCGCCGTTACCGACACGCAGGACAACACCACTGTCAGCATCAGCGGCAGCTCCTCCGTCACCGAAGGCCAGGCCGCCACGTATACCGTCAGCCTGACGAACCCGGCGCAAACCGAAGTGACGGTCAAGATCGTCTACAGCGGTACCGCCGCCGACGGCTCGGACTTTACCGGTGTCTATACCGTGAAGATCCCGGCCAACGCCACCAGCGCCAACTTCAACGTGGCAACCTTGGACGACAAGATCACCGAAGGCACGGAAAACTTCGTGGTCAAGATCGACTCGGCCACTGGCGGCAACTTCGAGCACCTGGCGGTCAGCGGGACGAACGGCAGCGTCAGCACGTCGATCATCGACAACGATGCGCCGCCTGCGCTTGACCTGGATGCCAACGATTCCAGCGGCAAGACCGGCGCTGACTACCAAGTGACCTTTACCGAAGGCACCACCGGCCCGGGCGTGTCCATCGCCGACACCGACCTGAAGATCACCGACCCGGACAGCACCATGCTGACCGGCGCCACCATCGTGCTGACCAACCGTCAGCCTGGCGACGCGCTGAACCTGGGCAACAGCGTCAACGGCATCAGCATCAACGCCAACAGCACCGACGGCAAAGTCGTCCTGACGTTGACGGGCAATGCGACGCTGGCCGAGTACATGCAGCAGATCAAGAACATCAGCTTCATCAACAACAGCGAAGACCCGAGCACCGTACCGCGCGTCATCACCGTGACGGTGACCGACGGCACAAGCTACTCCAACACCGCCACGACCACGGTGAACTTGGTCGGCGTCAACGATGCGCCGGTTGCCACCGGCGGTTCGGTGACCGGCACCGAAGACACTTCGCTGGTGCTTGGCTGGTCGACCTTCGGCGTCAGCGACGTCGACAGCTCCGCCGCCAGCCAGGGCGTGAAAATCACCGGACTGCCAGGCGATGGCAAGCTGCAGTACCTCGACGGTGCAACCTGGAAGGACGTGGCCAACAACCAGACCTTCACCAAGGCTGATATCGATGCCGGCAAGCTGCGCTTCACGCCAGATGCCAATGAGTCCGGGACCGATGGCTACGGTGGCAGCGGCGTGGGCAACCAGCAGGCTGACTACACGCAAATCAAGTTCCAGCCTACCGACGGCCAGACGCTGGGCAACACCAGCACCGTGAAAATCGACATCACGCCGACCGCCGATGCGCCGACCCTCAACGTGGCCGGCAACAACGTGACCTCCACTGGCCTGATCAAGGAAGTCTGGACCGGCCTGTCGGGCCTGGGCACCGATGGCAGCGGCGCGCCGTCCGGCACGCTCAAGTCGGTGATCGATGCCGCCGGCACACCGAACAGCAGCACCAACGTGACCAACGTCCAGAACGACAGCAACGTCAATCCGGGCACCGCGTCGAAGACCTCGGGGCTGATTTTCCTGGAAGCTGGCAAGACCTACACCTTCAGCGGTACCGGCGACGACAGCCTGCTGGTCACCGTCGGCGGCAAGACCGCGGCAGCCACCACTTGGGGGGCGGGCGGCCAGTTGAACGGCTCGTTCACCCCGACCGCCAGCGGCTACTACACCCTGGACATCTACCACCACAACCAGACCGGTCCGGGCAGCTATGATGTGAACCTGTCGGTCAACGGCAGCACGCCGGTAGACCTGAGCAACGCCGGCGTACCGCTCTACACCGGGGTGGCCGACCTGGCGAATGCCGGCGTGTCCGTCTCCGACCTGCACGGCACCAACGGCGAAGGCTACTACGACGGCTTCAAGCTCAACGAAGGCGCCGAAGGCGGCAGCGTGAACCTGTCGAAGATCACCACTGCCCTGACCGACACCGACGGCTCCGAAAGCCTGAGCGTGAAGATCGGCGGCATGCCCGAAGGCAGCGTGCTGAGCGACGGTGCGGGTCACACCGCGATCGTGGGTGCCAACGGCGAGGCTTCGGTGACTGGCTGGAACCTGGGCAGTCTCAACCTGACGCCACCGACCTACTACAACGGCCAGATCAACCTGACCGTAACGTCGACCTCCACCGAATCCCTCGGCGGATCGGCGGTGACGACCGCGCAGATCCCGGTCACCGTTTACCCGGCGACCTATAACGCTGTCACCGCCACCTCCGGCAACGACAACGTCACCGGTACCGACGGCAACGACATCGTGGTCGCGGACATCGGCGGGCTGACCGTGGTGCCGGGCGTCAATTACAACATCGCCTTCATGGTTGACAGCTCCGGCAGCATGAGCGACTCGTCCGTCGCCGCCGCGAAGAACTCGTTGACCCAAGTGTTCAACACCCTCAAGCAGAGCCTGGGCAGCAACTCCGGGACGGTGAACATTTTCCTGGCGGATTTCGATAACCAGGTCAACAAGAACGTTGCGGTCAACCTCAACGATCCGAACGCGCTGACGCTGCTCAAGAACGTGCTCGACTCGATGGTGTCCGGCGGCAATACCAACTATGAAGACGTGTTCAAGACCACCGCAAACTTCTTCAACAGCACCCAAGCCCTGAGTAATACCGGTGCCAAGAACCTGACGTACTTCATCACCGACGGTGAGCCGACGCGCTACCAGTCCGGCGAAGTGACGAACCCAGTGTTGTACGGCACCGTCAAGCTCGACGACGTCCTGAGCGCGGCCAACTACACCGTTGGCAAGTACTACACCCAGACGATCGACAGCACACACAAATTCGTCATCGAAGAAAATGGCGACATGTACCTGTCGACAAAGAGCGGCAAGAACAATTGGAATGAGAGTTACGTCGGCACGGTGCATGCCGAGGGCAACGGCACGTTCGAATTCTCCACCCTGGACGGCGGCGGGTGGGGCGACGTCTCGGCAGCAACCGGCTCAGCGGCCAGCTTCACTCTGCTCAAAGGCTTGAGCAACGTTGAAGCCATCGGCCTGAACAACGGCGTGACCCTGGACGACCTCAAGCCGTACGATTCCGATGGCAAGCCGCAAACCAACATCGACCCCAAGGACCTGGCCAACTCGATCATCGGTCACACCGAAGCGACGTTGCCAGGTGCCGACACGGTCAATGGCGGCGACGGCAACGACATCCTGTTCGGCGACCTGGTGAGCTTCAATGGTGTCGCCGGCGAGGGTTATCAGGCGATCCAGTCGTTCGTGGCCCAGCAAAGCGGCGTCGACGTCAGCAAAGTCACCACCAGCAACGTGCACCAGTACATCACCGAGCACTACACCGCGTTCGATGTGTCCGGTGCCCATGACGGCAACGACACCCTGCTGGGCGGCAACGGCAACGACATCCTGTTCGGCCAGGGCGGCAACGACCTGCTGGACGGTGGCAAGGGCAATGACATCCTGCTCGGTGGCAGCGGTGCCGATACCCTGATCGGCGGCAAGGGCAACGACACCCTGATCGGCGGCCTGGGCGGCGACACCTTCGTCTGGAAATCCGGTGACACTGGCACTGATGTGATCAAGGACTTCAAAGTGGGTGACGGCGACCGGATCGATCTGCGGGATCTGTTGCAGGGCGAAACCGGCAGCACCATCGACCACTTCCTGAAGATCACCACGGTCGACGGCGTGTCCTCCTTGGAAGTCAGCACTACCGGCCAGTTCAACACGGCCAACAGCGCAGCGGCGCCGGACGTGACGATCAAGCTGGAAGGCAACAACTGGTCGAACATCAACCTGAACTCGCTCATCGCCGGCAGTGATCCGACCATCAAGATCGATCACAACAACAGCTGACGCTGACACAAACCCTGTGGCGAGGGAGCTTGCTCCCGCTGGGGCGCGAAGCGGCCCTGTTTTTTAGGGCTGCCGAGCAGCCCAGCGGGAGTAAGCTCCCTCGCCACGGGATAAGTGTTCAAAGGCCCCCTGGTTGGCCTATGCTGCCCAGCATGACGCCGCTTCATACATGAGGGATGCCCGATGTTTTATGTGCAACGCGATGCACAAGGCCTGCTGGTGCGCGTCGAAGCCACCGCTTACGCCGAGGCCACCGAGACCTTGCCGGCCGACAACCATGAAATCCAGGACTGGTTCGCCAACCAAGCAGTAGAAAACAGCCTCAAGCAGCTCAAGCAAAGCGACCTGGAGATGATCCGGGTACTCGATGACTTGATCCAGGTGCTGACCAGCAAAGGCGTCATCCGCGTCACCGACCTGCCACCTGCAGCCCAGGCCAAGCTGATGGACCGCAACCAGGCCCGTGAAGCGCTGGGCGGGTTGAGCCGGTTGATTGATGATGATGAGAAGGGGTTGATCTAGCCTCCCACGTCATTTCAGGCAGCACACAACACCTGTGGCGAGGGAGCTTGCTCCCGCTGGCCTTTGGTAGGAGCTGCCGAAGGCTGCGATCTTTTGATCTTTCGCTTCAACTCTGCTGACTTTGGAAAGATCGCAGCCTCGCTTCGCTCGGCAGCTCCTACAGTGCAGCCGAGCGGGAGCAAGCTCCCTCGCCACGGGTTTGGAGTTGTCTGGGCTGACCCCTTCGCGAGCAGGCTCGCTCCCACAGTTGATGGGTGTTGATTTCGATATTTCGATTCAACACAGATCCAGTGTGGGAGCGAGCCTGCTCGCGAAAGCGGTCTTCAATTTACCACCGGGCTTTCAGACTGACGCTTGAGCTTCAAGCCGATCCATCGCCCGTTCCACCAACAAATGCACCCCATCCGCCATGCGGCTGATCGCCAGGATCACGCTGCGGCGCGAGCCGTCGACGTCATCCGCCAGGTTGGCGGCGATGGCACTGATGGATAGCAAGTCTTCGGAGGCATTGGCCAGGAGGGCTTCGGTGTCGATGTCCGGGGCGACCATGAAGAGTTGGGCCCCTTGGGATTTGTCTGAGGGTTGATCGGCGGGTTTGGGATTGAGGTAGTAGTCGAGGACGCGTTCGGCGGCTTCGTCGAATTTTTTGGATTTCGACGGTTTGTCAGAGGCGTTGCCAGGGCTTCCTGGCGGATTTGGAGTTGCTTTGAACATGTCGTGAAGCTCCATCTGTAGAAGTGGAACCGACACCCTTCGCTTGCACGCAAATGAGGTGGCAGTTGTACGTAGGTGTGCAAGACCGGGCAGACGGAACCCCGGCAGACCTCTCCTCGCGAAGAAATCTCCCACGCACAACCGCCATAAAGCGCTTGTGCGTCGTCTTTTAACCGGCTTGCACGCCAGTGTCACCGTTTTTTTCGGTGACAAACCCAGACTAGCCACTCGACGGATGCCGGACAAGTTCACCGACTTCGCCAGAACTTGAAGGAAATCTCCTAGGACCTTGCTTTTAGGGGGTGAATATCCGTTTCTGCGGTAACGGCTGCTGGCGGTTCCGCTCTTACAGCGGGTCACTTTCGAAAAGCGCGAAAGTAACCAAAGCGCTTTGCCCCACCACTCGGCACCTCGCCTAGGCTCGGTGTGCCCTCACTCCGGCATTGCTCCGTGGGCCCGCCGCGATGGGCCATCCATGGCCCTGCGCGGCTATCCCGGCATCCATGCCGGGATGCCCACTGCGCAACGCCTGCGTTCGGCCAGCGTGGTTTAACGGGGCGTCGAGATCAAGATCAAGATCAGAAGCAGAGCAAGATCAAAAGCAGAGCAAGATCAAGAGCAAGAGCAAGAGCAAGAGCAAGAGCAAGAGCAAGAGCAAGAGCAAGAGCAAGAGCAAGGGGCCAGGGTGTCAGCCAGTGTTTATTTTGGCTGAGCCACCGCTATCGCGAGCAAGCTCGCTCCCACATTTGGATGTTCAGCAGCCACTCGATGCACGTTTGCCGCAAACCCTGTGGGAGCGAGCCTGCTCGCGAAGAGGCCAGCGCATCCACATCATCATCGACTGTTCCATCGCCTTCGCGAGCAGGCTCGCTCCCACAGGGAAACACAGTCCCACCGAGAGCCAGGTCGGCTTTAAGGCCGCCTCGGCTTGGCTTTTGATCTGAGGGCCCCGTTAACCACGATGGCCGAACGCAGCATTGCTGGAGTGGGCAACCCGGCATGGATGCCGGGTTAGCCGCGCAGGGCCATGGATGGCCCATCGCGGC
>NZ_VDLV01000002.1:0-123915 GCF_013608025.1 Pseudomonas brassicacearum subsp. neoaurantiaca
GCGGGAGCAAGCTCCCTCGCCACAAAAGCAGGCGCAAGGCTTACATCGCGCAAACAACTCGATTACGCCCGCTGGCCTTGGCCTGGTAGAGCGCCTTGTCGGCGGCGAGCAGCAACGCCTCAAGTTCGTTGTAAGGCCCGTTTGCCCACGTAGCGATGCCGATGCTGACGGTCATGGGCGCATCGCCGGGCAGTTTCTCCACGGCTTCGCGAATGTTCTGCGCCATGGTGAACGCCCCGGCGGTCGTGGTTTCCGGCAGGACCACCGAGAATTCTTCACCGCCGTAGCGGGCTGCCAGGTCGGCCGGCCGACGAACGTGCCCGCCGATCAGTTGGGCCAGGGTTCGCAACGCCTCATCACCACGTTGGTGACCCAGTTGATCGTTGAACGCCTTGAAGTGATCCGCGTCGATCATCAGGACAGACAACGGTTGGCCCGAACGTTGGGCGCGCTGCCATTCCTGATGCAATGTTTCGTCCAGGGTTCGACGATTGGCCAGGCCGGTGAGGGAATCGACGGATGCCAATTGGGCCAGTTCCCGTTCGGCGATGTGGCGGCGTCGCAATTCACGGCGCAGCAACCACGTGAGCCAGAGCAGGCTGAAGCACAGCGCGCCCGTGGCGCCACTGATCAGGATTGCCGTGCGTTGCCAGGATGCGAAGACTTCCTGGGATGAGAGCGCGACCACGACGATCAGCGGTAAGTTACCGACCCGGGAAAAGGTATACAGGCGCCGTGTCTGATCGACGCTGGATACGCCGGAGAAGCTGCCGTTGCCTTCGCCCAGGATGCGCACGAAGTTCGGTCGATTGCTGAAATTCTTGCCGATCATGTCGTCAGCCAAGGGCGGCTCCTGGGCCAGCAGCGTTCCGTCGCTGCTGACCAGATTGACCGTCCCGCCGCGACCGATATTCAGGCTTTTGAACAGTTGGCTGAAATAACTCAGGCGCATCGCGGCCTCGGCCACGCCTATGAACTCGCCCCGGTCGTCATCCATGCGATAGCTGAAGCTGATGCGCCAGTCGTGCGGCTCGCTTCGAGCTCGGAACGGAGGACTGATCATCATGCTCGGGCTTGGGTCCTGGAGGTGTGTCTGGAAATATTCCCGTTCGGCGTAGTTGCCTTTGCGGGGCTCGACCGAGGCCGAGTCAGCAATCACATCGCCGCGCTTGTCGAGTAGAAGGATGTCGCCTTTATAAGGCGCTGCGGTGGCGCGATCGAACAGCGCAAGGTGGCGGATCGTCGGCGAAACGTCCTTGA
The DNA here is from genome assembly GCF_013608025.1 of Pseudomonas brassicacearum subsp. neoaurantiaca. Lineage (GTDB taxonomy): Bacteria > Pseudomonadota > Gammaproteobacteria > Pseudomonadales > Pseudomonadaceae > Aquipseudomonas. Next base: position 1,261 of record NZ_VDLV01000002.1, read on the forward strand.
GGTCCTGGCGTTTTGCCGCGGCAATCAGGCCCTGCAATGAAACATCGTAGAGTTCTACGTTGCGCAGCACGTCGGCATCGATCAGTTGCACGATGTTGCTCGCCGCACGTGTCGCCGCCTGCTGTGCGCTGGCGTGTTCTCGGATCAGCAGGAACGTCACGATACTCAGGATGGCAATGACAACCAGCGAGCTGGCCAGAACGAGAACCCGTTCCGAACGTATCGAAAACGGGATGTTGCCGGGTGTTGCACTGCTCGCGCTCATGATTCCGATCTGCATTGTCATGTGGCTGGGATCCTTCCCATAGGCTGCTCGTCTACAACTGCCGATGGCCGGCAAAGACAATACTGGCCTTTTGCAAGATTGTGCTCGGGACACTGGAATTGAGCAATCGACATGTTGGCTTATTTCAAGCCGGCAAACGGATTCCAAAGGTATTGGCGCCGCAGTCGCTGCGCACGAACACATCGCCGCCGTGCATCAACGCGATCGCCTTGACGATGGCCAGGCCCAACCCATGGTTGGCGCCGCTGTTGCTGCGTGAGGCATCCACCCGATAGAAACGCTCGAACAGGCGCGGCAAATGCTCGCCGGCGATTGGTTCGCCGGGGTTGGTGACGCCGAGGGTGATCTGGTCGCCAATGGCTTCGATGCGCACGTCGATCACCTGGCCGGGTGCGGTGTGCCGGACCGCGTTGCTGAGCAGGTTGATCAGGGCACGGCGCAAGTGGGCGATTTCGATGGTGGCCTGGGCGTCGCCGCTGACGCGAACCTCGACCTGGGCGTCCTCCAGAATGAAATCCAGGTAGTCGAGGGTGGTTGCCACTTCATCGGCGAGGGACGTCGTGGTCAGCTTGGTGGCCTTGCTGCCTTGGTCCGCGCTGGCGAGGAACAACATGTCGTTGATGATGGAGCGCAGCCGCTCCAGTTCTTCAAGGTTCGATTGCAGCACTTCGAAGTAATGCTCCGCCGAGCGCCCGCGGGTCAGCGCCACCTGGGTCTGGCCAATCAGGTTGGTCAGTGGGGAGCGCAGTTCATGGGCCACATCCGCGTTGAACGATTCGAGCCGGGAGTACGCCTGTTCGACCCGATCGAGGGTGGCATTGAAGGAATTGACGAATTGGCTGAGTTCCGGCGGCAATGGCGATAAGCGCAAGCGCCCGGAAAGGCGAGGCGGGGCCAGGCGTTGGGCTTCGTCGGAGAGTTTGATGAGCGGCTTGAGGCCGATCCGCGCAACCCAATAACCCAACAGCGATGCCAGCAGCACACCGATACAGGCCAGGCTCACCAGCGCTACCAACAAATGATGCTGGGTCTGATAGAACGTCTCGGTGTCGATGCCGATGATGAAACGCAGGGGCGGGCGTTGATCCTTGGCCGGGAACTGGCTCACCAGGACCTTCATCGGATAATGCCGATCAGGCAACGTCAGGTCGCGCTTGCCCAACGGGCCTTGGGCAACGGTGCGAACCTGCGAGTCGGGGTTGCCGTATTCGAAGCGTGGGTCGCCGCTGACGATCCAGAAGTGGATGCGCTTGTCTTCTTCGCCCAGCAGCCGCAGCTTGTTGTTGATCTTGACCCAGTGCTCGGGCGTGCCATAACGACCCACGGTGGATTCCAGCACGCTGTAGCGGGCGTCGAGTTCCGCTTCCGGCAGCAAGCCCAGGCCTTTTTCGACCTGCTGGTACAGGGCGCCGCCAATCAGCAGGAACACCAGCGCCGCCACCAGCGTGAACATGCCGCTCAGGCGCAGCGCGATGCTGTTACTCACCTCGATTCTCCAGCACGTAACCCATCCCTCGGATGGTGTGCAGGAGCTTGTGCTCGAAGGGCCCGTCCAGCTTGGCCCGCAGGCGCTTGATCGCCACTTCGACGACGTTGGCGTCGCTGTCGAAATTGATGTCCCAGACCATTTCGGCAATGGCGGTCTTCGACAGGATTTCGCCCTGGCGGCGGGCCAGGACGCTGAGCAGCGAGAATTCCTTGGCGGTCAGGTCCAGGCGCTGGCCGGCCCGGGTGGCCTTGCGGCTGATCAAGTCGATCCACAGGTCGGCAATGCTGACCTGCACCGGTTCGTGGCCGCTGCTACGGCGGGTCAGGGCTTGCAGGCGCGCCACCAGTTCGAGGAAGGAAAACGGCTTGCCCAGGTAATCGTCGGCACCGTCGCGCAGGCCCTTGATGCGGTCTTCGACCCGTTCGCGAGCGGTGAGCATGATGACGGGTGTCTGCTTGCGGGCGCGCAGGGCACGCAGCACACCAAAACCGTCCAGGCCCGGCAGCATGACGTCGAGCACGATTACCGCGTAGTCATTTTCCAAGGCCAGGTGCAGTCCCTCGACGCCGTCCGACGCCACGTCCACGATGTAACCCTGTTCGGTCAGGCCGCGGTGCAGGTAGTCCGCGGTTTTTTCTTCGTCTTCAATGATCAGGACACGCATGGCCCGGCCTCAGTCTGCATTCGCCGGCACCGCCGTCGGCGCAGGGCCGGGCCGATGGGCAGGTCGATGGAACAGTCGCTCCAGCCACAAGTATATGACCGGTGTGGTGAACAACGTCAGCGCCTGGCTGACCAGCAGGCCACCGACGACCGCGATGCCCAATGGCTGGCGCAGCTCGGCGCCGGGGCCATAGCCGAGCATCAGCGGCAGTGCGCCGAGCAGGGCGGCGAGGGTGGTCATGATGATCGGGCGGAACCGGGTTAGGCAGGCCTGGAATATCGCCTCCTGGGGCGCCAAGCCGCCGTTGCGCTGGGCGTCGATGGCGAAGTCGATCATCAGGATGCCATTCTTCTTGACGATCCCGATCAGCAGCACCAGGCCGATCAACGCCATGATCGAGAAGTCCTGGCCCAGCAGCCAGAGCATGATCAGCGCGCCAAGGCCGGCCGAGGGCAGAGTGGAAATGATGGTCAGCGGGTGCACGAAACTCTCGTAGAGCACGCCGAGGATGATGTACACCGCCACCAATGCGGCGAGGATCAGCCATGGCTGGCTCTTCAACGAACTCTGGAACGCCTGGGCCGCGCCCTGGAAACTGCCGGTGATGGCGGCAGGCATGCCGATTTCGTTCTTGGCCTGGTCGAGCAGGCGCACCGCATCCCCCAACGCCACGCCTGGCGCCAGGTTGAACGAGAGGTTGGCGGCGGGGAACATGCCGTCGTGGGCAATCGACAGCGGGCCGTTGGTGGGCGCATCGAAGCGGGCCAGGGCCGAAAGCGGCACCATTTCCCCACTCAGCGGCGAGCGCAGGTAGAAATACGCCAGGCTCTCGGCCTTGCCACGCTGTTGGGTGTCCAGTTCGAGAATCACGTTGTACTGGTTGGTCTCGGTCTGGAATTCGTTAATCTGCCGCTGGCCGAACGCGTCGTACAGCGCCTGGTCGACGTCGGTGGCGGTGAGGCCGAAGCGCGCCGCTGCACTGCGGTCGATGTTGATGTGGGTGATGCTGCCGCCCAGTTGCAGGTCGTTGGAAATATCACGGAACGCCGGAATGCTGCGCAGCTTGTCGGTGAGTTTCTGCGTCCAGGCATTGAGGGTAGGGCCGTCATTGCTCTTGAGCACGTACTGATATTGGGCGCGGCTGGGGCCGGAGCTGAGGTTGATGTCCTGCCCGGCCCGCAGGTACAGCACGACACCGGGAATCTTCTGCAATTTGGGGCGGATCCGATCGATGAAACCGCTGGCCGACACATCACGCTCGCCCCGGGGTTTGAGGGCGATCCAGAAGCGGCCGTTGGCGATGGTCTGATTGTTGCCCGAGACGCCGACGGAATGGGAGAAGGTCTGAACCGCCGGGTCGGCGGCGACGATCTCGGCCAGGGCCTTGTGCTTGGCCACCATGTCCGGGAACGACACGTCGGCGGCGGCTTCGCTGGTGCCCAGCACCAGGCCGGTGTCCTGTACCGGGAAGAACCCCTTGGGGATGAACACGTAGCCCACCACCGCAAGCGCCAGGGTCAGGCCGAACGCGCTGATCATCAGCTTCTGGTGAGCCAGGGCCCGGCGCAGGCCGCGCTCATAGCCGCCCAACAGGCGCTCGCCGAAACCTGGACGATCGTGGGCGTGGTGTTTCGGCGCGCGCATGAACAGCGCGGCCAGGGTCGGCGCCAGCGTCAGGGACACCACCACCGAAATCAGGATTGTCGAAGTGGCAGTCAGGGCGAACTCCTTGAACAGCCGTCCGACCACGCCGCCCATGAACAGGAGCGGAATGAACGCCGCCACCAGCGAGAAGCTGATGGACACCACGGTGAAGCCGATTTCCCCGGCGCCCTTGATGGCCGCCTCGCGCATGCCATCGCCAGCCTCCAGGTGCCGATGGATGTTCTCTACCACCACGATGGCGTCGTCCACCACGAACCCCACCGAGATGACGATTGCCACCAGGGTCAGGTTGTTCAGGCTGAATCCCATCACGTACATCAAGGCGAAACTGGCGGTCAACGACACCCCGAGCACCGCCGAGACAATCAGCGTCGCCGAGAGCTGGCGCAGGAACAGCGCCATCACCGCCACCACCAGCAGCACCGCGATCAGCAGGGTGATTTCCACTTCATGCAACGAGGCGCGAATGGTCTGGGTGCGATCGATCATCACCTTGACCTGTATCGCCGCGGGCAGCATGGCCTCCAGGGTGGGCAGGGCAGCCTGGACGCGGTCGACGGTCTCGACGATGTTTGCGCCCGGTTGGCGGAAGATGACCAGGTTGACGCCCGGTTGATCATCGGACCAGGCCTGGACGTAGGCGTTTTCCGAACCGTTGACGACCTTGGCGATGTCCTTGAGGTGAACCGGCGCGCCGTCCCGGTAGGACACGATCAGCTCACCGTACTCCTCGGGCTTGAACAATTGATCGTTGGTGGACAGCGTGGAAATGCTCGATTCACCGTACAGCGCGCCCTTGGCGAGGTTGAGGCTGGCCTGCTGTAGCGACAGGCGAATATCGGCCAGGGTCAGGCCGATCGCCGCGAGTCGGTCGGCGGACGCCTGGACTCGGATCGCCGGGCGCTGCTGGCCGGTGATGTAGATTTGCCCGACGCCATCGATCTGGCTGATCTGACGGGCGAGCAAGGTCTCGACGTAATCGCTCAATTCAGTGCCTGGCATCAGGTCGGAGCTGATGCTGAGGATCAGTACCGGGCTGTCGGCCGGGTTGACCTTGCGCCAGGTCGGCAGGTTCGGCATGTCATTGGGCAGCTTGCCGGCGGCGGTGTTGATGGCCGCCTGCACTTCCTGGGCGGCGGTGTCGATGCTCTTGTCGAGGCTGAATTGCAGGATCAGGTTGGTCGAGCCCAATGCGCTGCTGGAGGTCATCTGGGTGATGCCGGGGATGGCGCTGAATTGCACTTCCAGCGGGGTCGCTACCGACGACGCCATGGTTTCGGGGCTGGCCCCGGGTAACTGCGCATTGACCTGGATGGTCGGGAACTCCGCCTCGGGCAGCGGCGCGACAGGCAGCCGCGGAAAGGCGATCAACCCCAGCAGTACCAGGGCGAATGTCAGCAGCACCGTGGCGATGGGGTGATCGATGCACCACGCCGATATCGAACCGCGGCCCTTCATGGCTGTGCCTGCCCGGTCTTGGCGAGGGCGGGCGGATCGCTGAGCACCTGGATGCTGGCGCCGGGCTTGAGGCGTGACTGGCCGTCGCTCACCAACTGATCACCGGGGTTAACGCCTTTGATGATGTGCATGCCGCTGTCCTGATACACCATTTCCACCGGCACGCTTTCCACCTTGTCGCCTTTGACCCGGTATACGAAATGTTGCTCCAACCCGCGCTGGACCACGGTCGGCGGTACCACCAGCGCACCTTTATCGATCGCGGTCTGGATCTTCAGCGTCACCAGTTGCCCCGGCCACAACCGTTGGGCGGCGTTGTTGAATTCGGCCTTGGCGCGCAGGGTTCCGGTGTTGGTGTTGATCTGGTTGTCGATGAGGCTGAGGCGCCCCTCGCCAAGCAGTTCTCCGGTGGCGCCGTCGGCACCGATGTAGGCCTTGACCAGGGCCTGGTCAGGGGCCGCGATCAAGCGCTGCAGCGTCGGCAGCATTTGTTGCGGCAAGGAGAATTCCACGGCGATCGGGTCGATCTGGGTCACGGTGAAGAGGCCTTCGGCATCGCTGGCGCGCAGGAAGTTGCCTTCGTCCACGTTGCGAATGCCGACGCGACCGGTCACCGGGGAGCGAATCTGCGTGTAGGACAGTTGCACCTGCGCGGAATCGATGGCCGCCTGGTTGCCCTGGGCCGTGGCCTTGAGCTGATTGACCAGCGCCTGTTGCTGGTCGTAGGTCTGCTTGGATACGCCGTCATCGACGCTCAGCAGTTTGTAGCGCTTGAGATTGACCTGGGCCACGGCCAGTTGCGCCTGGCTCTCGCCGAGCTGGGCGCGGGCCTGGTCGAGACTGGCGCGGATGGAACGGTCGTCGATGGTTGCCAACAGGTCGCCCTTCTTGACCAGTTGTCCTTCCTTGACCAGCAGTTTGGTGAGGATGCCGTCGATCTGCGGACGGATCACCACGCTGTGCAACGACAATACCGTGCCGATGCCGCTGGCAAAGCGCGGCACATCCTTTTCGACCACGCTGACGACTCTCACCGGTACGGCGCTGGTAGCACTGGGTTTGGTGGCGACGGGCTTCATCGAGAACCACAGGACCAGCGCCCCCAAGGCGACCAACAGTGCGACGAGCAGGAACGTTTTTTTCTGAATGTGCATGGATGCGAAGAGCCGGTTCGGGACGGTGGGATTTCTATCTGTCTTATATAGCGTTGCGAGGCGGTCAGGAAGGTGACGGCTAGCTGTCAGGGCTGTCAGTTTCGTCGCGGTTTTCCGTCAGACGGAACTTAACCATCGCATCTGCTCCGTGGCACCGCGATTTCGCGCAGGTATACTGCTGCGTTTCGCGGCTCGGCTACCGAGCCCCGCATACTCAATTGTGGCGAGGGAGCTTGCTCCCGCTTGAGTGCGAAGCGCTCACAGAAATGGGGCCGCTTCGCAGCCCAGCGGGAGCAAGCTCCCTCGCCACGGTTTGTTGTCCCACTCAAGTGAATAACTCAAATGACTTCCCCAATACCATCGCCCGCAGACGAACGCTTGCCAGGCGAACTGTCTGGCCAGACGGACAGCGATGTTGCCAGCGCCGACGATAGCAAGGCGGCGATCCCGGCCTTCAAGTTCCCGTTCAAGCCCGGTGAACTGTCGGCGGCCAAAGGTGCCGGGCAACAGCCCTGGTACAAGAACGGCGCGAAGAACGGCCACACCAAGACTCCGGGTGCCGCGCCGCCCGGTACCCGTCGTTCGATGGGCAAGCGCTGAGATCTTGCTCCGTACGCGGTCGCGGATTCAGCTCGCGACCCGTGCCCCGGTCAGGCTTCCACTCAATTCATAGGCCGTCAGTTCGGCCTGGTGCGCCGCGAGGATTTCCGGCAACGAGCCTCGCAGGTACTCGACCCACGTCTTGATCTTCGCATCCAGGTATTGGCGCGATGGGTAGATGGCGTAGAGGTTCAGCTCCTGGGAACGGTAGTTGGGCATGACCCGCACCAGCGTGCCGTTGCGCAAACCTTCGATGGCGGCATACACCGGCAACACCCCCACGCCCATGCCGCTGGTGATCGCGGTTTTCATCGCATCGGCGGAATTCACCAGGAACGGTGAACTGTTGATGGTCACCATTTCCTGGCCTTCCGGGCCGTCGAACACCCATTTCTCCAACGGAATGACCGGGCTGACCAGTCGCAGGCAGGCGTGGTTGAGCAGGTCGCTGGGTTTCTGCGGGCAGCCGCTGGCTTTCACATAGCCAGGCGATGCACAGACGATGCTGTAGGTAATTCCCAGGCGCTGGGACACGAAGCCCGAATCCGGCAATTCGCTGGCGAGCACGATGGAAACGTCGTAGCCCTCGTCGAGGATGTCCGGGACGCGGTTGGCCAGGGTCAGGTCGAAGGTCACGTCCGGATGGCTCTTGCGATACCGGGCGATGGCATCAATGACGAAGTGCTGGCCGATACCGGTCATGGTGTGAACCTTCAACTGCCCGGCCGGGCGCGCGTGGGCGTCGCTGGCCTCGGCTTCCGCTTCTTCGACATACGCCAGGATCTGCTCGCAACGCAGCAGGTAGCGCTTGCCGGCCTCGGTCAGGGCGATGCGCCGGGTCGTGCGGTTGAGCAGGCGGGTTTGCAGATGGGCTTCCAGGTTGGAAACCGCACGCGAGACATTCGCTGTGGTGGTATCAAGCTGCACGGCGGCAGCGGTGAAGCTTCCGGCTTCGGCAACACAGCTGAACGCGCGCATGTTTTGCAAAGTGTCCATGGAGGGCTCTCTTGGAAGGTGCCAAATTGTGACATGAAGTTACAGCGTGACGGGACCCCGACTTTGGGATTATCGCGTTTACGGTAACAAAGATTCGCAGAAAGGTCGGCTTATCGCCGTTGGGGGCGGTCCCTAGAATTGCTGCCAATGCAGAGCGATCTGGTGTCAAGGACCTGTGGGAGCGAGCTTGCTCGCGATGGCGTCTGTGCATTCACTTCAGTGTTGTATGCGAGGGCCCCATCGCGAGCAAGCTCGCTCCCACAGGTCTTTCTGCCATCCGCAGACTTCGTCATGCCCCTTATCTTTCAGGAATTTTGCGCCAGTGCCGCGTTGCATCAGCAGAGAGCTGAAGACTCTCAGTGTTTGGGTTTTGACGTTATCCATCAGTGGTTGCATCGGCACGGGGGGGATTGCGCCGCAAGGCGAGGCCTTGTCGCCCAACCAATTGGCAACCGACGAAGCGATTCGCGAGGCCGCCCGCGACGCCCATTGGCCGACCCGCCAGTGGTGGAAAGCCTATGGCGATCCGCAGCTCGATCGCTGGGTTGAGCAGGCCGTGCAAGACAGTCCGAGCCTGGCCATGGCCGCCGCCCGGGTGCGGCAGGCCAAGGCCATGGCCGGTATCGCCGAAGCGGCCGAGTCGTTGCAGATCAATGGCGAGGCAACCCTCAAGCGCCACAACTGGCCGACCGATCAGTTCTACGGCCCGGGCGAGCTGGCCAATACCACCACCTGGGACAACAACGCCGGCCTGGGCCTGAGCTACGCCCTGGACCTTTGGGGCCGCGAGCGCAACGCCAGCGAGCAGGCCGTCGACCTGGCCCATGTCAGTGCTGCCGAGGCGCGGCAGGCGCAGTTGGAGTTGCAGAACAACATCGTGCGCGCCTACATCCAGTTTTCGCTGCACTACGCCCAACGCGACATCGTTGCCGCGACGCTCCGTCAGCAGGAGCAGATTCTCGAACTGGCGCAGAAGCGCCTGGACGGTGGCATCGGCACCCACTTCGAAGTCAGTCAGGCCCAGGCGCCGCTGCCCGAAACCCATCGTCAACTCGACGCCCTCGACGAAGCCATCGCCTTGAGCCGCAACCAATTGGCCGCGCTGGCGGGCAAGGGGCCGGGTGACGGCGCGGGTCTGCAACGCCCCACCCTGGCGTTGGGGGCGGCGTTGAAATTGCCGTCCGCGTTGCCCGCCGAACTGCTCGGCCAGCGCCCGGATGTGGTTGCCGGACGTTGGCAGGTGGCGGCCCAGGCCCGGGGCATCGATGTCGCCCGAGCCGGGTTTTATCCCAATGTCGACCTGGTGGGCAGCCTGGGCTACATGGCCACTGGCGGCGGGGCGCTGGAGTTCCTGACCGGCAAGAAACTCACCTACAACGTTGGCCCGGCGATCTCGCTGCCGATCTTCGATGGCGGGCGCCTGCGTTCGCAGTTGGGCGAGGCGGCCGCGGGCTACGACATCGCCGTGGCCCATTACAACCAGACGTTGGTGACTGCGCTCAAGAGCATTTCCGACCAATTGATCCGCCGCGAGTCGATGGACAAACAACAGGTTTTCGCCGCCGAATCCGTCGCCGCCGCCCAGCGCACCTATGACATTGCGATGGTTGCTTTCCAGCGCGGGCTCACCGACTACCTCAACGTACTCAACGCCCAGAGCCTGTTGTTCAAGCAACAACAAGTGCAACAACAGGTGGAAGCGGCGCGCCTGAGTGCCCATGCCGATCTCGTGACGGCGTTGGGTGGCGGGCTGGAGGCGGGCAACGACATGCCAGTGGCACGCGCTGTCCCGTGGCGAGGGAGCTTGCTCCCGCTGGGTTGCGAAGCAGTCCCTTCAGGTGGGTGCTGCGCACCCAAGCGGGAGCAAGCTCCCTCGCCACGATGCTGAGTATTTCTCCCGTGAAATATTTACTCTGGCTTCATCGCCTCGAATGGCGCCGTGGTTTCTACGATTGGGCCCGCAGCGACGGCGTGACCTGGGTCTATATCTTCAAGGTCTTGCTGGCCGCGTTCCTGACGTTGTGGCTGGCGATGCGCCTGGAATTGCCCCAGCCGCGCACGGCGATGATCACCGTGTTCATCGTCATGCAACCCCAGAGCGGCCAGGTTTTCGCCAAGAGTTTTTATCGCTTGCTCGGCACCTTGGCCGGCTCGGCGGTGATGGTTGCGTTGATCGCCTTGTTCGCCCAGAACACCGAGCTGTTCCTCGGCTGCCTGGCGATCTGGGTCGGCATCTGTTCGGCGGGCGCGGCGCGTTATCGCAACTTCCGGGCCTATGGTTTCGTGCTGGCCGGCTACACCGCAGCGATGATCGGCCTTCCGGCCTTGGCCCATCCGGAAGGGGCCTTCATGGCGGCCGTGTGGCGGGTGCTGGAAATTTCCCTGGGCATTCTCTGTGCCACCGCCGTCAGCGCCGCGATCCTGCCGCAAACCGCCAGTGCCGCCATGCGCAATGCGCTCTACCAGCGCTTTGGTGTGTTCGCCCTGTTCGTCACCGATGGCTTGCGCGGGCGCAGCCAACCGGAGGTATTCGAGGCGCGCAACGTGGGGTTTATCGCCGAGGCGGTGGGCTTGGAAGGCTTGCGCAGCGTGACCGTGTTCGAAGACCCGCACATGCGCCGGCGCAACGGTCGCCTCAGTCGCTTGAACAGCGAGTTCATGAGCCTGACCACGCGTTTCAACGCCTTGCACCAGTTGCTCGAACGGTTGCGCGCCGGCGCGGCGGACTCGGTGGTGAGCGCCATCAAGCCCGGATTGCAGACCCTGGCCGAACTGCTGGATGGCTTCAGCGCAAGGGCCTTGACCGATGCCGATGCGGCACGGCTGGCAGCGGCGTTGGCTGATTACAAGGCCGACTTGCCGGCCCAGGTGCGCCGCTTGCGTGCGCAATTCCAGAAGACGGATCCCAGTGACGCGCAGCAACTGGATTTCCACACCGCTTATGAGCTGCTGTATCGCTTTGTCGAAGACCTGCATGGCTACGCCCAGACCCACGCTTCCCTGGCCGAGCATCGCCATGAACGCGAGCGCTGGGATGAGCCGTTCGTGTCGCAGACCAACGGCCTGGCGGCCGCCGCTTCCGGTTTTCGCGCTGCCTTCATCCTGCTGGTGCTGGGCAGCTATTGGGTCGCCACGGCCTGGCCGAGCGGCGCGACCATGACGATGATCGCCGCCGCCACCGTCGGGCTGTCCGCGGCTACGCCGAACCCCAAGCGCATGGCCTTCCAGATGGCCTGCGGCACGTTGTTCGGGGCGCTGGTTGGCTTCGTCGAGATGTTTTTCGTCTTTCCCCTGATCGACGGTTTCCCCTTGCTCTGCGTGATGTTGGCGCCGGTGATCATGCTGGGTTCGTTCCTCAGTTCTCGACCGCAGCATGCCGGGGTCGGGCTGGGGCTGCTGATTTTTTTCAGCACCGGTTCCGTGCCGGACAACCTGGCGGTCTACAACCCCTACACCTTCATCAACGATTACATCGCAATGATCCTCGGCATGCTGGTGTGCGCCGCCGCTGGCGCAATCATCCTGCCGCCCAACAGCCGCTGGATGTGGCGCCGGCTCGAACAGGACCTGCGCGAACAAGTGGTGTTTGCTATCAGCGGCAAGCTCAAGGGCCTGGCCTCGGGTTTCGAGAGCCGCAGCCGGGACTTGCTGCACCAGGCCTACGGACTGGCGGCGGGGCAGCCTCGGGTGCAGCGGGATCTGTTGCGCTGGATGTTCGTGGTGCTGGAGGTCGGCCACGCGATCATCGAGTTGCGCAAGGAGCAGGCGACGCTGCCGGTGCATCCGGCCTATGCCGAAAGCCAGCCATGGCGCCAGGCGATCCGCGTGATGGGGCGCGCGCTGGTGCGGCTGTTCCGCCAACCGAGCCAGAGCAATCTGGAGCGTGCCTTGGTGGCGGTGGACCACGCAATCAGCCGCGTGCAAGCCACCGACGAACCTTTCGCCCCGCACTTTGACACCTCGGCCCTGCGTCGGGTGAAAAGCTACCTGCACTTCATTCGCACCTCGTTGCTGGACCCGCAATCGCCATTGGCCGGTTATGCCGTGCGGCATGCGGCGCCGCTTTCCCAGGAACTTGAACATGCCTCGTGAGATCGCCTTCCACGGCGTTTACATGCCCACCATGACCCTGATGTTCTTCATCGCCGCCGGCCTGGCCTGGGCGTTGGACCGTTTCCTCTCGGGGTTGGATCTGTACCGTTTTTTCTGGCACCCGGCGTTGCTGCGCCTGAGCCTGTTCACTTGTCTGTTCGGCGCGTTGGCGCTGACGGTCTACCGTTGAGATCGATGCGATGAAAAAGTTTTTCAGCCTGCTGGCGACCTTGCTGGTGCTGGCCCTGGCGCTGTGGATCGGCCGTACGCTATGGGTGCATTACATGAACACGCCCTGGACCCGCGATGGCCGGATACGGGCCGACATCATCAATGTCGCCGCCGATGTCAGTGGCGAAGTGGTCGAGGTGCCGGTGCGTGACAACCAGTTGGTCAAAAAGGGCGACCTGCTGATGCGCATCGATCCCGAGCATTACCGCATCGCAGTGAAGCAGGCGCGCTCCCTGGTGGCGTCGCGCAAGGCCACCTGGGAAATGCGCAAGGTCAATGCCCACCGGCGCGCCGACCTGGACAGCCTGGTGATTTCCCGGGAGAACCGTGACGACGCCAGCAACATCGCTGATTCTGCCCTGGCCGATTACCAGCAGGCCCAGGCGCAACTGGAGGCGGCCGAGCTGAACCTGGCCCGCACCGAGGTTCGCGCGGCGGTGGACGGTTACGTCACCAACCTCAACGTGCACCGTGGCGACTACGCGCGGATCGGCGAGGCAAAAATGGCGGTGGTGGACATGAATTCGTTCTGGGTCTACGGCTTCTTCGAAGAAACCAAGTTACCCAAGGTGCAGATTGGCGATCCGGCGCAGTTGCAGTTGATGAGCGGCGAGGTGCTCAAGGGCCATGTCGAAAGTATTTCCCGAGGGATCTACGACCGCGACAACCCCGAGAGCCGTGAATTGATCGCCGATGTGAATCCCACTTTCAACTGGGTTCGCCTGGCCCAGCGGGTGCCGGTGCGCATTCACCTGGACGAAGTGCCGGAGGGGATGCTGCTGGCGGCGGGGATGACTTGTACGGTAGTGGTAGAACCCCGCAATCACCGCTAATCCCGTGTGGCGAGGGAGCTTGCTCCCGCTGGGTGGCGAAGCCGCCCCAAACCCGCCACCGCGGTGCGGCAGGTAAACCGGATCAGCCGGATTTCGGCAGCTGCGCAGCCGAGCGGGAGCAAGCTCCCTCGCCACAACAGCAAATAAAACAGGAATGGTTACAGTAACCGATCCAACCCAAACCGCTTCATCAGGCCTTTCTCCAGCAATCCCTTGGGCAGCAAACCGGCCATTAGCGGCAACGCTCGGCTGCCGTTGCCCAGACGCAATAGACGGGCTGGCTTGGGTTGTTGTACGGCTTTGAGCAGCGCCGCGGCGAATTCGTTGGCCGGGGTCGGGTTGTCCTGGGATGCCTTCGCGCGGGCACGGATACCGTCGCGCAAAGGCCACCAGGGCGATTGTTCGCTGATGAGTTGTTCGGCTTCATGCCCGGCATTCTTGGCGAAGCTGGAAGCGATGGCGCCGGGCTGCACTTCCATCACGCGGATGCCGAACGGCGCCAGTTCCATGCGCAGCGCATCGCTCAAGGCATGCACCGCTGCCTTGGAGGCGCAGTACGCGCCGGCAAATGGCGTGACCAGCACGCCGGAAACGCTGCCAATATTCACCGCCAATCCCCTGGCCCGGCGTAACACGGGAAAAAGCGCGCGGGTTACGCCGACAATGGCAAACACGTTGGTTTCAAACTGACGTTGCATGGCCGGGACGCCGCCGTCCAACAGCGGGCCCATGGCGCCATAGCCGGCGTTGTTGACCAGCACATCGAGGCCGCCATGTTGTTGATTGATCCGTTCGCCCAATTGCTCCAGCGCCTGGCCGTCGTTGACGTCCAGTTGCACGGCGGTGAATCCGGCGGCGCTGAGCTGCGCGACGTCCTCGGGTTTGCGCGCACTGGCCCAGACCTGATAACCGGCCGCCTTGAAGGCATCGGCGAGTGCACGACCGATGCCGCTGGAACATCCGGTAATCAACACAACGGGCATGGCGCATTCCTTATGCAAAGGGGGAAATAGATCAGTTGGAGAAACTACCCTGCAATCGCTCGGCGCGAAACTCCAGGGTCTGCGGACGATAGCCGGGGCGCAATGGCGGGATCGGCAAGCAGTCCTGCCAATCGGCACCGGGCTGCAAGTCACCGGGGCCGCGATAGCGCGGTGAACTGTAGAGGTTGTCGGCGAGGTTTAGGGTGTCGCCAGGCGCGTAGGCTGCGATGCGCCAGCGTAGCTCCATCAACGGCACATCATTGCCATTGTGGATTTTCAACAGCAGCGGCCGGTCAGCGGGGCACTGGTCGGGGGCATGGGCGATGTGCATGTCCAGGCGAGCCAGTTGCCGGGTTTCGCGGCTTTCTTCAAAGAGCACCCACGCCGCCACCAGCCCCAGCCCGACGAAGGCCGCCAGGGAGATCGGCAAGGCCTTGGCCGGGTAGCGCAACAGCAGGATGAGCCAGGTGATGACCAGCAAGACGCCGATGAGCATGGTTGAAGCCTCCGTTCCGTCGCTACATCCTACCGAAGGGCGCGGGCGGTGGATATTCATGGGTCGTTGACCGTTGGTCGCCACTGTCAGTCATGACAGTAGGCGGCGTTGCGGGTCCGTTGGTTAGATGCGCTGCGATACTTTGGCACTGCAGCGGGACCCCTGTTGATGGGAATGGATCATCGAACGCCCTCATTGATCGTCTCCGACCCGCGTGGCTTGGCTGTCCGCTCGGTTGGCTATTGTCGCAGCCGCGTGGACGGCCCTGCTTACCCGCGTATCAACCGCAGCCTTTTTGACTTGAGTGGTCGCGCGGCGAAACATTGGGATCCGCGCTTGTGGCCCTTGCGGAAAAGTGACGACTCGACGCCTGCCAATCTCTCTCAGATTTATTCGCTGTCCGGCGCGGTGCTGCATACGGTCAGTGTCGATGCGGGTACGCAGACCGATCTGCCGGGCCTCGCCGAGGAAGGTCTGCTGGGCTGGGACAGCCGAGGAACTCAGCGCGACATTTTCTATGACGACTCGCTGCGCCCGGTGGCGGTATTCGAGCAAGGCGACGGACAGCTGCGACGGTGTACCGAACGCATGACATACGGCTGTCCGGGCCAGGGCGATCAATACCACAACCAGTACGGGCAATTGATCCGCCAGGACGACACGGCGGGTACGTTGTTGCTGGCGTCGTTTGCCTTGGCCGGACAAAACCTCTCGCAAGATCGCCGTTTCATTCGCGATGCGGCGTTGCCCGATTGGCCGGAGCCAGAGGCCGATCGCGAGCTCTTGCTTGAGCCCGGCGATGGCGCCGTTTCGACGTGGCGCGTTGGGCCGCTGGGTGATGTGCTGGAACGAGTCGACGCCAGGGAAAATCGACAACGGGTGAGCCTGACGGTGGATGGGCGGCTATCTGGCAGCCAACTGCAGTTGAAGGGGCAGGTCGATTGGCAGGCGTTGGCAAGCGGCGTTCGCTACGACGCCCAAGGGCAAATCGAGCAGGAAACAGCCGGCAACGGCGTGCAGACCTCACTCACTTATGACCCGCAAGATGGACGTTTGTCGGAGCGCCAAGCCATGGGCGCCGGCCGGGTGCTTCAACACTTGCGTTATGCCTATGACCCGATGGGGAATGTGTTGGGCATCGAAGACCAGGCCCAACCGATCCGTTATTTCGCCAACCAGCGCATCGATCCGATCAGTCGCTTTGTCTACGACAGTCTTTACCAACTGATCGAAGCCACGGGGTGGGAGGCGGGCGCCGCCAACCAGGGGCCGGACTCGGTGGGGCGCAACGATCCGGCGGCGGTGAGCAATTATCGGCAAACCTACCGCTATGACGAGGGCGGCAATCTGCTGGCGTTGACTCACTTCGGTGCGCAAAGTCATGGTCGGGAGATCAAAGTGGCGCGCTACAGCAATCGCTGCCTACCGTACCGCAACGGTGCGCCACCCACCGAGGAAGAAATCGCCGCCGCGTTCGATGCGCGGGGCAACTGCCTGGAATTGGACACGAGTCGGTTCCTGGCCTGGGACCTGCGCAACCAGTTGGGTTCTGTCACGCCCATCGAACGTGCCTCCGGACTCAACGATAGCGAGGCGTACGTCTATGACGGCGACGGGCAACGCGTGCGCAAGCTTCGCATGCTGTACACCGGCACCCGCACCCTGGCCGCCGAGGTGCGTTATCTGCCGGGGCTGGAACTGCGTGACGACAGCGGAACGGGCGAGGCGCTGCAGGTAATCGTTGCACAGGGCGGGCTTAGCGATGTCCGGGTGTTGCATTGGGAAAGCACGCCGCCAATCGGCGAGAACGACAGTTATCGCTACAGCGTTGCCGATCATCTGGGTTCGGTGAGCCTGGAGCTGGCCGAGGATGGGCGGATCATCAGCCGTGAGCATTTTTATCCCTTTGGTGAAACGGCTTATCTGGCTGGGGATGACGCGATTGAGGTGAGTTACAAGACGGTTCGTTATTCGGGCAAGGAGCGGGATGCGACGGGGCTTTATTACTACGGGCTTCGTTATTACGTCCCGTGGTTGCAGCGCTGGGTGAATCCGGATCCGGCGGGGCAGGTGGATGGGTTCAATCTTTATCGGATGCTGCGCAATAACCCGATGACTTTTTTTGACGAGTACGGTGCTGACCCAGAATCGAACAGCGCGTTGACCACGGCAACCGGTATTTATCACACATACAAACAACGCTACAGCGACACGCACAGGCAGTTGCCTTTCGAGATGATGGCTGACATCACCGATAACCAACTGAAGTTCAAAACTACGAAGGCCTCGGAGACGACGCTTGCCAAGGTCAAGGACAAACGTTTTACGTTGAGGCATTACACGGTCGGCAGCAACAAAGGTGAAGAACCCTCTTTCAATCAAATCGCTTCCAATTTTTCGTTGGTTCACAAAGGCGTGAAAACCCTGGGTGGCAAAGGTGGCAATACCAACGAAAAGGACTGGACTAAAGCAGGCAATAGCCCTTTTACGTTTTTCCTTCTAGCGATCAACGGCGAAGTGAATGAGCGCAGGTTTCTCCAATCGATGACCCATTTCGCGGAGTACGATCTTGAGGATGAGGCGTTGGAGGCTGCGCTGGGAAAGGGCTTTGAATCGGTAGAATTCTTTGCATCGCCTGATGTGTTGGACCCAAAGCACTCCGCAGACTTGGGTGCCGTTCCGATGGTCAAAGGTCGACTGAAAGACCTTAAGGCGTTGTTAATCGGAAACTCAGGCGTTTCGGCCGTGCAGATAGGTCGGATGCCGGCGCGCGATTTGCTTAACAAGATTGACCTTGCATTCGGCGGCACCTTGGAAATCAAGATTCCGGGCTCGGTAAATGTCCGTGCCTGGCATAAAAAGACGCCCGCCAGGATGGCGGCGTGAACCATGAAAAAAGCCCCCACCCAGCCCACTGCGGATAGGGGACGCAGTGGGCTGGATGAGGGCTTCTTGTTCGACTGATCGTTGCTGCTGATCGTTACTGCGCGATGGTCTTCACCGACACGCCGCGTTCGATCGGGGTGGAGCGACCGTAGATATCCTCGAAGCGCTCGATATCGTCTTCGCCCAGGTAGCTGCCGGACTGCACTTCGATGATTTCCAGCGGGATCTTGCCCGGGTTGCGCAGGCGGTGGACCGACGCGATCGGGATGTAGGTCGACTGGTTTTCGGTGAGCAGGAACACGTTCTCGTCGCAGGTCACCTCGGCGGTGCCGCTGACGACGATCCAGTGTTCGGCGCGGTGGTGGTGCATCTGCAGCGACAGGCACGCGCCCGGCTTGACCGAGATGTGCTTGACCTGGAAACGACCGCCCATGTCCACCGAGTCATAGGAACCCCACGGACGATAGACCTCGCAGTGGTTCTGGGTTTCGGTGCGGCCCTGGGCGTTGAGGGTGTTGACCAGCTGCTTGACGCCTTGGACCTTGTCCTTGTGGGCGATCATCATGGCGTCCTTGGTCTCGACCACGACGATGTTGTCCAGGCCAATCACCGATACCAGCTTGCCGTTGCCGTGGATCATGCAGTTGCGGCTGTCCTGGATCACGACGTCGCCCTTGGTGACGTTGCCGTTGGTGTCCTTGGCATTGACTTCCCACAGCGATGCCCAGCAACCGACGTCGCTCCAGCCAGCCGACAGCGGCACTACGCAGGCGCGCTGGGTTTTTTCCATCACGGCGTAGTCGATGGAGTTGTCCGGGCAGCAGGCGAAAGTGGCTTCGTCGAAGGTGATGGTGTCGTTGGTCTGCTCGCTGCGCTCAAGGGTCAGCAGGCAGGTGTCGTAGATGTCCGGATCGTGCTTTTTCAGCTCTTCGAGGAAGCGGCTGGCGCGGAACAGGAACATGCCGCTGTTCCAGAAGTAACCGCCGGCTTCGACGAACTCGGTGGCGCGCTTGACGTCGGGTTTCTCGACGAAGTGCGACACGCGGCTCACGCCTTCAGGCAGCAGGGCGTCGTTGGTCGACTTGATGTAGCCGTAGCCGGTTTCCGGCTTGGTGGCCGGTACGCCGAACAGCACCATTTCGCCACGCTCGGCGGCCACGGTGGCCAGGGCCAATGCGCGTTGCAGGGCTTTCTGATCTTCGATGACGTGGTCGGCTGGCAGTACCAGCATCAGCTCGTCGCGGCCTTCATTGACCAGCATCATCGCGGTCAGGGCCACGGCCGGCGCAGTGTTGCGACCGAACGGTTCCATCAGGATGCGCTGGGCTTCCAGGTTCTGGGCGGACAGCTGCTCGTTGACGATGAAGCGGTGCTCTTTGTTGCAGACGACGATCGGCGTGTCCATGCCTTCGAACACCAGGCGCTCGAGGGTCTGTTGGAACAGGGTGTGTTCGCCGGTCAGGGCCAGGAACTGTTTAGGGAATTGCTTGCGCGAAAGCGGCCAAAGACGTGAGCCACTACCACCTGACAAGATCACCGGAATCATGTTTGTTACTCCTTTGAAGCGAAATGGTTTTAGAGCTACTGCGTTCTGTCGTTTCACTCTCTTGTTTTTGTTCCGTGCCCGAAGGACGCCTGTGTCCAGTGTGGGAGCGAGCCTGCTCGCGATGACTGAGTGTCAGTCGACATCGATATTGGATGTCAGATCGCATTCGCGAGCAGGCTCGCTCCCACAGGTAAGGCGTCAGTCAGGAAAACTCATCAGCGGGTCGACACAGGGCGCTTGACCCACACTGGCGACAGGCTGCTGCCCGAGCCGGTGACATACAGCACGGCCGCTTCGCCGCGTTCCAGAGCCACGGGCTTGAGGTCGCCGACTTTCTTGTCGCCTTCGAACAGGGCCAGGCTGACTTTCACCGGGTTGATTTCACGCTCGCCACGGCTCTTGGCCGCTACGTTCGGAACCACTTCGGTCTTGCCGTCGGCAGTCTTGAGGGTCAGTGCCTTGTCGCTGAGGTTCTGTACGCGTACCAGGGATTTCTGCTTGTTCTTGAACGGTGGTTCTTCGATCAGTTGTGGCTGGCCGCTGGCGTTGTTGACCAGGGTGTAATAGTGATCGGAAGCCAGTTTAACCGGTACGGTCTGGCTGCCTACCTTGGCGCTGTAGTCGCCGCCAGGCATGAAGCTGAAGTCGCTGCTGGCCAACGGGGCCACGTCGCTGATGTTGGTGCTGCCGACGGTGGCGCTGACTTCCGCGTTGCTGGCGTTGTAGACCCGCACGAAGCTCGAACCTTTTGGCGCGACCGGGCCGTACAGGGCCGAGTCACCGGCGAAGGCGGACAGGGAAAGGGCACTCATGCTGGCGACCAGGGCAACGGCCTTGAAGGAGCGAGCAGCGAGACGGCGAGGAGTAGTGTTGAAAGTCATGGTGGACCTCTCTTTCAGTTTTGCGCCCGGTCGGGCGTCTCGGATTGTGTGTTAGCAGCTACGTTCTGTTGGCGGGCGCCGGCCTGCTTGAGCTCGGCGACCCACTGCGGATCGGCGTCGCCGATCTCGTTGTTCACGGGCAGATAACGTTCAGGGAACTCCCAGATCAGCACCTGTGGCGGGCTGTTCTTGAAGGCGTCGCTCTTGAGGTAGCTGAGCATCGGCAGAATCGGGCCGTGGCCGTCTTCGGCATAGTTGACGACGTCGCTGTGCAGGGCTTGCTTGAGTGCACCGACGAAGTTCCAGTTGGGGTTGGCGCTGTAGCTGGTGCCGATCAGGGCCACGGGCACCTGGGCATCGGCGAACAGCGCGTCGTCGCCAGCCGGCTGGTCATCGGCTTCGCGGGTGTTGCGCTTGACCAATGGCTCCTGGGCCGGCATCAGGTTTTCGAACAGGGGATCGAGCGGCAGGAACTGACGCAGGTCGCCCTTGTGGATGATCTTCTCCGCAGGCTCGGTGACGAAACGCTGTGGTTCGCCGTTCAGTGGTGTGCGTTCGGCAATGGCCTTGGCCAGATGTTCCGCAGCAATTTGTGCGCCTTCAGGTGTCCAGTGGGTGTCGGTACGCAGGAACACTTGCTGGCCGCTCTGCTTGGCCTGTTGCAGCGGGCCGAGCAGGTCAGGGGCGATGATCTTGTCCGTCGCCACGCGGGCATGGAAATCCTGGTACAGGTTGGCGTGGATGCTCGACGGCTTCACTTCACCCAGGTGCTCGGGATACAGGCGCGCCTTGGCCGGCACAATCGCCATGACCAGGGTGATGCCTTGTTCCTTGAGCTTCTGGCGCACGCCTTCGATCAGCGCGTAGTTGCCTTGCAGGTTCTGGTCTTCGTTGACGATCGGGTTGAACTCTTCGTCGCTGTACAGCCACTGGTCGCGGCCAAGGACCACGCCTTTGCGGCCTTCGTTGAACAGCTTGTAGTCCAGCGCCGCCCAGATGTTGGTGCCCAGGCGCTTGATCGGGAACTCGTCGTCGTAGTGCGTTTCCACGGCCTTGGTCCAGCGACCGTTGAGCACGGTCGCATCGGGGTTGGTGCTGAAGCCGAAAAAGCTGCGCATCGACCAAATACCCAGTGCTGTCAAAATCAGCATGAACAGCACGACGTAGAAGATGCGTAATGAGCGGGTCATGTCCGGATCCCTCAGAACTGGAAGTAAAGGAACGGCGAGAAACTCTGCGCCGACAGTTTCAGAATCGAGGCGATGAACAACAGCAATACCAGGGCGCGCATCACGTAGCGCGACCAGTCCACGGTCCAGTAGGTCGGTTGCACCTGGGCCTCGACGCCGACGGTGTAGCCAGGTTCGTGGATGGTCGACGGGTTGTCGCCCGGAACGGCCTTGATCATCCCTGGTTGCGCGGTGGCCGGGCCGTTGGCTTCGGTGTTCACCTCAGGCTTGGTCTTGACTGGCGGACGGTTGGTGTAGAAGTCGCGCAGACCAAAGAAGGCGAGGGTGATGTAGGCCACCACCAGCGTTGCGATCTGCAAGCCGGTGAGGTTGGCGCGGGTCAGTTCCGACAGCGACCAGTCGCCGAAGCTGAACATGGCGCCGTACATGCGAGCGGCCACGTGCAGGTTCTCGGCACGGAAGATCACCCAGCCCATCACCACCAGCAGGAAGGTCAGTGCCCAGCGGATCGGATTGATGCTGCGCGGCGTGGTGTTGATGCCCACCGCTTTTTCGATGGCCAGCCAGATACCGTGCCAGGCACCCCAGATGATGTAGGTGAAGTTCGCGCCGTGCCACAGACCACCGAGCAGCATGGTCAGGAACAGGTTGCGATAGGTCATCAGCGTGCCTTTGCGGTTACCGCCCAGGGTGATGTAGAGGTAGTCGCGCAGCCAGGTCGACAGGCTGATGTGCCAGCGGCGCCAGAACTCGGTGATCGACTGGCTGATGTAGGGCTGCTTGAAGTTTTCCATGAAGCGGAAACCCATCATCAGGCCCAGGCCGATGGCCATGTCGCTGTAGCCGGAGAAGTCGAAGTACAGCTGCGCGGTGTACGCCAGGGCGCCGAGCCAGGCATCGCCGGTGGTCGGGTTCTGCAGGGCGAAGCAATGGTCGGCTACCACCGCCAGGGTGTCGGCGATGAAGACTTTCTTGATGAAGCCCTGCATGAAGCGGGTGCAGCCTTCGGAGAACTTGTCCAGCGTGTGGGTGCGGTTGTTGAACTGGTCGGCCAGGTCACGGAAACGCAGTACGGGACCGGCGATCAGGTGCGGGAAGATCGCCACGAACGCTGCGAAGTCGATCAGGTTGCGGGTGGCCGGGGTATCACCGCGATACACGTCGATGATGTAGCTGATGGACTCGAAGATGTAGAACGAGATACCGATCGGCAATAGCACGTGGGTCAGGATGAACGGCTCGAGACCGAAGCTGGTCATGATCGCGTTGAGGCTGTCCACGCCGAAGTTGGCGTACTTGAAGTAGCCCAGGATGCACAAGTCCACGGCCACGCCGAGCAGCAACCAGCGCTGGGCCGGTTTGGTGCGCACACCGGCGGCACCGACTTTCAGGCCGATCCAGTAGTTCCACAGGGTGACTGCGGCGAAGAGGGCGAGGAAGTCCACCCGCCACCAGGCATAGAACACGTAGCTGGCGATGAGCAGCAGCAGGTTGCGATAGCGTTGCCCGCTCAGGTAGTACAAGCCGAGAAAGATCGGCAAGAACAGGAACAGGAACACATTGGATGAAAATACCATCCCGATCTCTCCTTGTTGAATCAACAGTCAAGGGCCAGAGCCCCCCCAAACCCCCCCATGAAAACCGGGGGGTCATTGCATTTGAAACAGACCACTTTCCCTTGTGGGAGGGAGCTTGCTCGCGATAGCAGTGGATCAGCTTGCATCGCAGTTGCATGTGCCGCCGTCATCGCGAGCAAGCTCGCTCCCACAGGGGTTCCCTGTCAGGCAGGGAGAACGGTGTCAGCTTCCTTTCTCGCCTTTCTCCCGCGAAGGGTCATACACCCGGGTCAAGTCGCCGCCGAGGCGGAAGGTCTTGAACGGCTGCATTTCGTGCTTGCGTTCCAGCACATCCTCGGAGCAGGTGTAGAGGCTGCAGAACGGTTCGAGCCAGGCGAATTTCGAATCGATCTTCAGATCCTTCATGTCCTGTTCTTCGCCGTTCTTCTCTTCGAAGATGTCCGGGTCTTTCACCCCGGCCAGCACTCGGTCACCCAGTCGCTTGAGGGCGCCGTTGTTTTCCTGGCGCAGGTCCACGCCATTGACCTGGGCGAAGCTGGCGATCATCGCCAGCGGCGGCAGGGCGTAGTTGTGGTAGGACAGGGCGCGTTGCTTGCGCTTGAGTTCGTTGGGCAGGTAACCCTCGGAATCGACCTGGTTGACGCCGACCTTGTATTCCTTGACGGCCCAGTCGAACAGATCGCGACGGTTGGTCGCCACGGACGTCGCCATCACCGACCAGGCGGCCCAGTACGAGTGGTTGTTGGTCTTGTCCAGCGGCAGGTTGTCCCAGTCGCTGACCACCTGATCGGCCATCTTGCTGAACCAGGCTTCGATCAATTGGGCCTGGTCTTGATGGTTCGCCAGTGGACGCGACTCGGAGAACTTCAGGCGTACATAGGCCGAAGCCATGCTGCCCAAGGCCCATTTGCGCATGGACTTGCCGGTGTGGTTGAAGTCCTTGGACATCAACGCATCGGCCTTGGCCCAGGCGGTCAGCCAGTTCAGCGTGCATTCCAGTTGCTCGGGACGACCGTCGCGCATGAATTGCATGACTTGCTTGCTGACGCCGCGCTCGATCTTGGTGATGTCGGCGGTGCTATCACGGAAGGCTTTTTCCGATTGCACGTTCAGCGTTGCGCGAGCCTTGTCGGAGCCTTCGTACTTGCTGCGAAACTGCAACGAGCCGGTATACGGCGTCGGCACAGCGTCGCAGCCCTGGCCGCCATTGCCTTCCTTGACCTTTTCGATCGGTGCGAAGTAGCCCTGTGGCGGGCGCAGTGGCGCGGCGGCCTGCGTGGCCCCGGCGAACATCGCCAGGGTCAGCAGTGACGGCGCCAGGAGCGTTTTCAACGTTCGGGTGCGCATGGTTCTGGTCATGAGACGAGACCTCATTGTCCGATTTGAGCCGTTTGTTGCCCGGCTTGCGGAGATGCGTTGCGTTTGCAGACTTTCGCTTCCACTTGCAGCGGTGCGGCCCCGGCTTCAGGCCCCTGTACCTCTAGAGCCAGGAGGTTCTGGTCGGCCCAGTCCTCGTCGGTGCGCAACTGGAAGGCGAAACGCCCGTCGGTTTCGGAGGTGTTCGGTTTTTCGATCTTGATGTCCTCGTGGCGCCCATTCATGTACCAGAGGGTGGCTTGCAAGGTTTTCACCGAGGTATCGGCGAACTGGATGTCGACCTGGTGGCTGCCGTTACGCAGATCCATGTTCTTGCTATTGACCATCAATTCGTTCTTGCCCGGCTTGAGCGCGGTCTTGCTGCTCATGAGGGCCGGCTTGCCTTCGCAACCGTTGTTGTCCAGCAGCGCCATCATCTGGCGGTAGATGGTTTCCTGGTCCAGGCGATACAGCGGCGAGAATTCCCAGATGAGAATCTTCGGTGGATTCTTCTGGAATTCTTCGCTGCCGAGGTACTGGATCATCGCGCCTTCGAAACCGCCGCCCGGGAAGGCCACGTTGAGGATGTCGGCGCCGATGGCTTCTTCCAGGAAACCAGCGAAGTTGTAGTTCTTGCCGCTATGGCTGGTGCCCACGAGCGTGATCTGCGGGTTGCCCGAATCGCCGAACAGGTCGCCGTCGCCTGCCTCGCCCTTGGGCTCGGTGGTGAACTGGTCCATGTACTGGATCGCGTAGCTGGTGCCGCACAGTTGCCCGGCCATGTTGTGCAGGGTGCCGGTCTTGCCCATGCGGCCGGACTTCTTGGTCTCGAACTCACGCTTGGGAATGTCGGCGAAGGCCGGGATCTGCTTGACCTTCTCGGCGACGATCTTCGCCGTGCGCTGGGCACCGTATGGGGTCCAGTGCTGGTCGCCGCGGAAGTAAAAATCGTGGGCGGGCAGGGTCTCAGGCTGATTTTCGTTGGTCAGCGGCGACAGGTCCGGCACGACGTAACCCATCTGCGCGAAACGGCCGAGCATGGACTTGTAGTTGGTCAGGGCTTTTTCGTAGTCGAAGGCAGCCTTTTCTTGGGGGTTGAGCTTGTTGCGGTTCACCAGGCCACGGGTCGGCTGGTAGACGATCACCAGCTCGACGCCTTTTTTCTTGAACGCATCGTGCAGTTGCTGCATGCGCTTGTAGCCGGCCGGCGTGATGTTGAACTCGGTACGCAGGTCTTCCTGGGTACGGAACAGCCAATCGCCCTGGGCTTGCACCAGCGTGGTGAAGTTCTGCTGGTAGCGGGTGGTGTAGTTCTTCGCGTCATGGGCCGCCGGGCACAGGTTGCAGCACGGTTCGGCAGTAAACGTCGGTGCCTTGATTTCATCGGCGCGCGCGCCGCTTGCGGCGGCGAGAATGCCGGCAGTCAGGGCGGACAGGCCCAGAAGTTTGATCATCTGTGGGTTCATAAAGGTCATTCCTCAGTCCCGCATTTCGGTCTGGCGTTCAACGGGGTCGATCAGCACGGCTTTCTGCTGGCGCACCAGCAGGTCGAGAATTTCGTCCTGGCGTTCGCCAAGGATTCCCGTGAAGCTGATGCCGCTGGATTTGCTCGGCGCGAGCATGGACACGCGATACAGCTCGACGCTCAACGGCGAGTCGATGGACAGCGGGCCACTGCCATTGCCGGCCAGTTCGCCACCGACCACGATCAGCGACACTTCGGCGTCGAACGGGTCGAGCTTGATGTCCCGGTCGGTGTCCGACAGGTCCTTGATGTGGCCGTACAGGCCGGTCAGACCGTTGCCCAGGGACAGGTTTTCGTACAGGCGGATGTTTACGCTGTTACGAATCCGGATGCCGTGGCGCTGGTTGCCCATCACTTTGTTGCCCCACAACAGGTTGTCGGCACTCTCGTAGAGCGTGATGCCGTCGGTGTGGTTCTTGTAGATCTCGTTGTAGGCGATCAGGTTGTTCACGCTGTTACGGTCGATCACCACGCCCGAGAGCTTGTTGTCATAGCTGCGGTTGTTGATGATGAAGCTGTCGTTGACCTCACGGGAAACGATGATCCCGTGCTTCTTCTTTGTCCCGTAGACGGTGTTGTCGGCGATGATCAGCCGGTGCGAACGGTCGTGGGGGTCGATGCCATAGACGATGTTGTCTTTGTAGGTGTTGCCCTTGATGACGAAGTCGCGGGTCTCGTAGCAGTAGAAGCCGTACCACATGTCCGAGAACTCGGAACCGATGATCCAGCCGGTCGGTTCCGGGCGCTTGAGGACCTTGGCCATGTTCGGCGTGTACTGGGAAATACTCACGCCGTACGACTTACTGTTCGAGTAGCCGAAGCTGGCCATCTTGGTGTTGACGATGTAGGTCTCGGTGCCGCCCCAGGACAGCAGGAACGGACGGAACTCCTTGGGCGAGCGGAACGTGGCGGGGCCATTGTCCTTTTCGCGCCAGCCGGTGACCTTGGTGTCGCGGATGAACATCTGGCCATCGTTGACCAGGAACGACCCGCCCTCCTGGGACAGGCGCAGTTCCTGGGTCTGTTTGTCGATCTCGAGGATGCCCTTGCGACCGACGACAATCGGGATCTTCGCCAGGTAGACGCCTGGCGAAGTCTCGATGACGTACTTGGGCACTTTCTTGACCAGGTCCTTGAGGTTCATGTAGCCGTCGTCAAGAAAGATGGCCTGTGGGATACCGTGCTGGCGCACCACCCACTCGGCCATCTTGTTGTCGCCGCCGATGAAATCCTTCAAGGCGTCTTCTTGCATCATCCGTCGAACGCTGACCTTGCCTGCCTTGGCCCGTACGATCTTGGCTGCGACCGCTTCGGCGGTGTAGCCCTTGAGGTCGGGCAGGGTAGGCTTGGCCAGCTCCAGCGGCGCGGTCGGCGCGCTGCTGACGGTGTAGGTCTTGGCGCGTTGCAGTTCCTTGACCACGTTGCCCGGCTTGGCCACCGGTTCAACGTTGGCGAACGCCGACGAGCCGGCCAGCAGCATCGCTGCGGCCAACAGGCTGATCGAACCTTTCATCGCCTGGCTGTTCCTGAGGTAGCGGTTCATATCGGGCACTCCCATGGTCGTTTGCATCAGAAGCGCCAGATCACGTCGACAAAGGCCCGATGCATGTACGAATCGACCTCTTTGCCGTAGGCGTCGCCTGGCTTGAACACGCCGCCACGAAAGCGCACCAGCGCCGACGGCTCATCGATGGACTGACTCAGCGCGGCCGGCAGCAGGCCTTGCTTGAAGTATTTGGTGACGACCAGGTCGACTTCCTGGCCCAGGTCCTTGTCACCGTCGCGCAGTGGCAGCGACGAGGTGGACAGGATGGCGCCGGTCACGTCGTCGGTGTTGTTTTCCACGGCATTGATGCCGTTGCTGCCCACCGGCTTGTTGCCGTCCACGCGCCAGAACTTGTGGTACACCAGGCTGGCGTCGTATTCGTCGCGCAACTGCCAGGAACCGAACAGGCTGGCGCTCTGGGTGTTAGCCATTTCGCCGCGGAAAGCCTCGCCGAAACGGTGGACCCGCGAGCGGGTGCCGGTGAAGTTCGAGCGGTTGCTTTGCAGGCCGTTCTGTTCGTAGTCCTCGCTGGCGCGGGCATACGCTGCACCGACTTGCCATTGCGGATCGAGGCGCAGGCGCACACCCAGGTCGGTGGCCCAGCCGTCGGCGTCGTCACTGCGCTTGGCTTGCGCCGGGCGCGTGCCGTCGGCGTTCAGCGCGTTGACGGTGTCGCGGTCGCCGGTCATGCCGGTGAGGCTTGCCCAATAGTTGACGGTGTTGGTGTTGCGCCAGTTGTAGGCGTCGCTGGTGGCCTCCAGGCCGAGCCAGGTCAAGTCACCGTTCTGGGTCTTGTCCAGGGTGTCGGTGGGCTCGCCCGGGGTCGGGTAGTCCAGGCTGCCGCTGTCGTGGCTATGGTGGGCACGGATACTGGCCCACTGGCCTGGCATCCACTGGTAGCCGACGTCGCCATAGACGTGCAGGCGGTCCTTGTCTTTTGGAGACAATTCCTTGAGGTCGGTGCGGTATTCGCTGAAACGCTCGGCCACGCCGAGGTTGGCCCGCAGCAACGTAGTGTCGAACGTCCAGTTCAGGGCTTCGATGTTGGTGTCGCGCCATTGGCCGTCGTCGTTGCGCAGGCGCTGGCGACCGAATTTCAAGAGTTCGCCTGGATAAGGGGTCAAGCCGCTGTAGCCAATCCAGAACTCGCGCATGGCCAGGTAGCTTTTCTTGGCTTCGCGATCGCCGCTGTCGGTTTCCTGCGTGGCGCCATCGGACTGCTGCAAAGTATCGGTCTCGATGATGTCGCTGGACGTCACGGCCTGGGCCATGGCGTACCCGCTCCAGTTACCGCTTTCGCCATAGACCCAAGGGCGCAGGTCCAGGCCGATACCGTTGACGTCGCCACCGCTTTGGGTGCCGAGGTCGCGGTCGTCTTCAGACTGGCCGGTGATCTTTACTTCCAGGCCGAAATTCTTGCTTTCGGTCAACGCCGCCAGGGTCGGGCAGGACCACAGCAGGGCAAACGACAGGCCAATACCAGCCTGTACAAAAGGATTGAGCTTCAAAAGCTTCATAGAGGTTCCTCGCCGTCATCTTCTTTTAGGGCTTGCAGTTCAAGCGTATCGGGGCTCATTGCGCCGCGAATGGCCTGCTCTTGTTGTAGCAGGCGTTGCGCTTGTGCAAGTTGTTCCGGCGGTAATTGTGCTTCGAGGGTCTGGGCAAGCTCGGTCGCTTGCGGGGTGTTTTGTGCCTTGGCCAACTGGCTGAACACGTAGGCGTTGACCGGGTTGGGCTTGGTGCCCTTGCCCTGGGAAAACAGCTGGGCAATGGCGTAGTCGGCGCTGTTCTGGCCGTTGCGGGCGGCCTTGAGCAGGTGATCCAGGGCTTTTTGCGAGTACACCTGGCCCAAGTAGCCACGGCGATAGATCTGGCCGAGGTAGTAATCGGCGGCCACTTCGCGGCCAACGGCTTTCTGGAAATGCGCCTCGGCGACCTTGGCGTCGGCCGGCACCCATTTGCCCTCGTAGTACAGCTTGCCCAGCAACAGCTCGGCACGAGGCTGGTCGGCGGCGCGGCCGTTTTCCAGGTATTGCATCATCTTGTCGACGTCACCCAGTTCCGGGAAGTCGTAGAGCAGTTGCGCCAGGCTGACCCAGGCAGCGGGGTAGCCGGGGGCGATGCCTTCGAGCAACGACTGGGCGGTTTTCTCGTCAGTCTTGCCCAGGCTTGGATCGGCCAGGACGCGGGCGACGCTGTCGATGCGCTGGGCGGAAACGACGCCACGGGCATGACCGGCTTGCATTTGCTTGAGCAACTCGGCCTGCTGTTCCGGCTGGCCGCGTTTCTGATAGACCGTGGCCAGTTCGACGTAGCAGATGTCGGTGGTTGCCAGCGCGGCCTTGCAGACCTTTTCCACTTCGTCCAGGTGCTGGTCGTAAGTGCCCTGGGTGCGATAGAGCAGGATCTGCGCCAGGCCCGCTTCCGGATAGCCGGCACTGCGCCATTGGCTGATCTGCTGCTGGGCGTTGACGTTCGGGAAGCTGTGGGGATATTGCAGGTACAGCATCGCCAGCGGGATCAGCGTGTTGCCTTCACCGTTGGCGAAGGCTTTCTTCAACAGGCCTTCGGCTTCGTGTTTTTCAGCCTCGGTGGAACCGGGCTTGGCCACCAGCAGGCGACCCAGGCGAGCCTGGGCGCGCGGCGAGATATCGGCGGCGGCGCGATAGGTCGCCTCGGCCTTGCGCATCTGCTCGGGGTCGCGGCTGTCGACCTGGATATCGGCCAGGCCGACCTGGGCTTCGCTGTAGCCCAGGTCTGCCAGCCGTTGGTAGTTTTGCTGCGCCAGTGCCGTGTCGCCGCGCTTGAGGGCTTCGTTCGCCAGGCGCTGGTCGGGCAGGCCGGCGCAACCGCTAAGACCGACTGCCAGCGCCAGTGCACACAACGCATATCCTGTGTGGGAGCGAGCTTGCTCGCGATGCAGGCCGCTCGGTGTACCAGACAGACCGCGTCGATCCCATCGCGAGCAAGCTCGCTCCCACAGGGAATGCGGTGCATTGTTGTTTTGTGGAGTGATCACGGGCATATCCTCGACTTAAAGACCGACGGCCATGGCTTTGTCGATCAGCCAGCCCAGGTTCGGGCCACGGTCGCTGACGACTTCCACTGGACGGCCGGCCAGCGCGCTGTCGAGGGCTTCGTCAGGTTGGATCAGCACACGGATATCGGAGGACAGGTCGGCGCTTTTCAGGCTGGTGCTGCTGACAATCTTGCCGGTGCGGGTGGTGTCTTCGCCGGCAACCTGGAAGCTGACCGGAGTGCCTGGACGCACATCGCCGAACTGGCGATAAGAGAAGCGTGCCTCGACGTTGGCCTCGGTGCCCCGTGGGACCAGTTGGAAGATCACGTCACCCTTGCTCGCGTATTGGCCGTTGGAAACCAGTTGCTGGGTGACGATGCAATCGCATGGCGATGTCAGGGTGCCGGTCATCTGTTTGCCGAACAGCTCCTCGACCTTGGCTGGCTGCAGTTGGTTGTCGTCCAGGTGACCCTTGAGCACGTCGAGCATGCTGGTGCTGAAGGTCGCCAGCGGGGCGCCCTTGGCGGCTACGCCGTCGGCCTTGACGAGGCTCTGCACGGTGCCGTCGCGCGGCATGGTGATCGCCATGCCCGGTACGTTGACGATGCCGGCCTGGGCGTGGCTGACGAAGTACATGCCGTACACCGACTTGAAGATGAAACCGAACGCCGCCAGGCCGACGACGAATACGCCGAGGCTGAAGGTCACGGCGCGCAGGCGACCGAAAGCGGTCATGCCACCGTTGTCATCTTTCTGCTTGCGGGCCTTGGTGAAGTTGTCGCGCTGCAGGGTCGCCAGCACATCGCCGACGCCGACGATGTCGCCGGCCAGGTGCGAGGTGATGATGTGACGCAGTGTCGAGATGTCCCGCGGCTCCAGGTTCTGGAACTGGCAGCCGGTGCGGCCGGTCTGGCGGTCGTAGGAACGGATCTGCAACTCGACGTCCATGGCCAGGCCGAGGTTGTCGATCACGAACTGCAGGCGAGCCTTGTAGGTCTCGCCAACCTTGAGCGGCAGTTGGCCGGCGTTGAAGCACAGGCCACCGGCCGACAGGTCCAGGACCTTGACTTCCATGGGCGTACGGTCAGGGCCGAAGAAACGCAACTTGGCCGGGATTTTGACCCGGGCGTGTTGGCGTTGGGCTTCGGATTCATGCACTACGTTGACATTCACGGCGGTGTTCATAGGGGCGATTTCCTAGTTAATTCATTCAAGTCCGGTCAGACCATCGTCAGCAGCACGGCGACAAAAATGCTGCCGGCGGAGAAGGTCATGGTCCGAGACGACCAAGTGTTGAACCAACGTTGAAAGCTGGCGAGATCACGGGTCAGGTGGGTGGGCTGGCGGGTCCAGGACTGTTGATCGAGGCGGAAGAACACGTAGATCTTCACCATGGCACCGACGATCTGGTTGTAATAGAGAATCGCCGGGTAGGCCGGGCCGATCCGGTGTCCGGAACACGACAGCAACAAGGTCAGGATCAACCGCGTGATGCCGATCCACAGCAGGTACACCAGGATGAACGCGGTGCCGTACTTGAAGCTGGCGATGATCGCCACGGTCAGGCCCAGCAGCGAGGTCCACATCGATACGCGCTGGTCGAACAGCACCACCGAGGTGAACAGGCCCAGACGCCGCAGACCCAGGCCCAGGGCCCGGGAGTTCTGCCGCAGGTTGTTGCCATACCAACGGAACATCAACTTGCGACTCGCCTTGATGAAGCTCTTTTCCGGCGGGTGCTCGACCGTGTTGATCGCCGCATCCGGCACGTAGAAGGTGTCGTAGCCCAGGCGCATCAGGCTGAACCAGCTCGATTTATCGTCGCCGGTGAGGAACTTGAAGCGGCCCAGGCGCCAGTGTTGCAGCGAGTCGCTTTCCACGTCGGCGATGAAGTCCGGGTTGGTGACGACAGTCGCGCGGAACACCGACATGCGTCCGGTCATGGTCAGCACGCGCTTGGACAGGGCCATCGAGCACATGTTGATGTGGCGTTGGGCGAAGCGCAGCTTGTGCCACTCGCTCATGATGTAGCCGCCGCGCACTTCGCAGAACTCGTTGGTGGTCAGGCCGCCGACGTTGCCGAACAGCTGGAACCACGGCACGGTCTTGCGGACCACGCCTTCGGCGAGGACGGTGTCGCCATCGATCACCGCGACCACTGCGCGATCGTCCGGCAGGTGGCGGGAGATGGCGCGGAAGCCGTAGGCCAGGCCGTCACGCTTACCGGTGCCCGGGATGCGCACGAAGTCCAGCTTGACGTGCGCCGGCGGGTTCATGCGGGCCCAGAGGCTCTTGACCAGCAGTTCGTCGGACATTTCCACGATGGAGCAGACCACGGTGGTCGGCAGCCCGCATTCGATGGCTTCGCGGATCACCGAGCCGTAGACCTGGGCGGTGGTCAGCGCGTCGATGCGGAAACTGGTGACCATCAGGTACACGTGGGACGGGTCCGCCGCCTTGCCCAGCTTGCGTACCTTGCGGCGCAGGTGTGGGTAGACGATGTAGAGGAAAATCATGCCGCGCACGAAATGCGTCGCGCCCATGGAATAACGCCAGATGCCCACGGCGCCGATCAGGAAGATGAAGTCCTTGGATTCGGAGTCGAACGTGGACGTAGGCAGCGCCGTGGCGATGCCCATCAGTAAACTCAAGTAAAACAGCCAACCGGCGGCCTGAAGCAGGCCGTGCTTTAGCCTGTGCATAATCTGCATCCGTCTCTATCTCGGGCGGGCCTTGTGGGCGGCCCGATGGGTTAAGGCAGGCGAAAGGCCGGCCAGGGCGAGCCCCGGCCGGCTAACAGACTTACCAGCAGATGCCTTCGGTCCGGCCACTCGGGGAGGTGGCCTTGGACATGAAGCCAACCAGGTCGATGACCTGCTTGCCTTCCGGTACGTTCTCGGTCAGCGCGCGGAACTTCTCGTCGCGGTTACCGAGAATGATGATGTCGGAGCTGTCGATCACCGCGTCGAAGTCGGAGTTGAGCAAGGACGAGACGTGAGGAATCTTCGACTCGATGTAATCCTTGTTCGCACCGTGGACACGGGCGTATTCGACGTTGCTGTCGTAGATGCGCAGGTCGTAGCCCTTGCCGATCAGCATTTCCGCCAGTTCTACCAGTGGGCTTTCACGCAGGTCGTCGGTACCGGCCTTGAAGCTCAGGCCCAGCAGGGCGACTTTGCGCTTGTCGTGGCTGGAGACGATGTCGAAAGCGTTCTGCACTTGGGATTCGTTGCTGCGCATCAGCGAGTTGAGCAGCGGCGCTTCCACGTCCAGCGAGCTTGCGCGGTAGGTCAGGGCACGCACGTCTTTAGGCAGGCACGAACCGCCGAAGGCGAAGCCTGGGCGCATGTAGTACTGCGACAGGTTCAGGGCCTTGTCCTGGCAGACCACGTCCATCACTTCGCGACCATCGACGCCGACGGCCTTGGCAATGTTGCCGATTTCGTTGGCGAAGGTGACCTTGGTGGCGTGCCACACGTTGCAGGTGTACTTGATCATCTCGGCAACGGCGATGTCCTTGCGGATGATCGGTGCGTCGAGCTCTTCGTACAGCGATTGCAGGACGTCGCCCGAGGCGGTGTCGAACTCGCCGATGACGGTCATAGGCGGCTGGTCGTAGTCCTTGATCGCGGTGCTTTCGCGCAGGAACTCAGGGTTGACCGCGACGCCGAAATCGACGCCGGCTTTCTTGCCGGAGCAGTCTTCGAGGATCGGGATGACCACATTGGCCACGGTGCCTGGCAGTACGGTGCTGCGTACCACGATAGTGTGGCGGGTGGTCTTGTCGCGCAGGACAAAACCGATCTCGCGGCACACGGCTTCGATGTAGTTCAGTTCCAGGTCGCCATTCTTTTTACTTGGCGTGCCGACGCAAATCATCGACAGGTCAGTATCGCGAATCGCTTCGGCGAAGTTGGTAGTGCCGCGCAGTCGACCTGTTTGAATGCCTTGCGCCAACAGCTCGCCAAGACCCGGTTCAACGATCGGAGACTTACCGGCATTGATCATGTCGATCTTGTCTTTGGCGACATCTACGCCAACTACGTCATGGCCCCGTGCAGACAGGCAACCGGCACATACTGCACCGACGTAACCCAAACCAAATATGCTAATGCGCATCGCATTTACCTCTGTTTTCACGCCATTAAATGGCCGGAGTTAATAGTGTTCAGCGGTCATCGTGCACTCGGAAGTGTGGAAATGCAGGCGCCACAGTGCCGTGTGCAGGCATACAAAGTTCCGAGTGTCTAAATAAGTGCACTCAAGTTGTGCGCAAAGCGGCCTAGTTGTTATGACCTGCCCTGTTATGCAGCCAGTCCTCGTTGGCGGGACGCTCGTGCAAAAGATCTTTCACTTCAGACTCCTGGCAAAAAGCCCACAAAATCAGAAGGTTGGGTGCTCGGGTGAGCACGTTAATAGGGGCGCAGCCTTGGCCTTGTAGGGGATAGTAATGGTGCGTTATCTCCCGTCCTTTAAGGGTGGATCCAATAAGACGACCGTTTCGCTAAGTTGTCGTTACAACTCCGTTACTTTGGACGACGTGCCTTGTAAGTTATCTCGTACACGCTCGGCGAGAATCGTTACGGGTGGTATGAGCCGTGCAATTTCACATAGTTCCGATCCGCTCATCGTGATTTTCGAAATTTTTCGAAATATTTGCCTAGATGGCACTGCTCTCATATTGATAGCACCGCCGATTTCGCCCTTTAGTTTCGGGGAGTTAAAGGGGGTAGATAGTTTTGTGCCAGTATCGAAGAAAAAAATCGGTGCCACTACGGAAAAATCTGACATTTGTCGAGTGAAAGAAAAGTTAGCGCGGGGAGTGTTTGTTTTGTTGACGCCAAGAAAGTGGCGAATGGGGCGGGGAAGTTGGATGACAAATTCGGCTTTGATCGAGGCCCCTTATCGGGGCCCGGAAATGATGCTGCGTTATTGCGGGGCGTGGTCGCGCAGGAAAACCAGCTTATCGGAAGAAGATTGCTCGGCGCTGTAGCGATAGCCCTGAACATCGAATTGCTTGAGTGCTACTGGATCGTTGATGCGTTGTTCAATGACAAACCGGCTCATCAGGCCGCGGGCTTTTTTGGCGTAGAAACTGATGATTTTGTACTGGCCGTTCTTGAGGTCCTTGAACTCGGTATCGATGATGCGGGCTTTCAGTGCGCTGCGTTTGACTGCGCTGAAGTATTCATTGGAGGCCAGGTTCAACAACAGGTCGTCGCCCTGGTCGGCCAGCGCCTCGTTCAGCCACTCGCTGATGCGGGTGCCCCAGAAGGCATATAAATCCTTGCCCCGAACGTTGGCCAGTCTGGTACCCATCTCCAAGCGATAGGGCTGCATCAGGTCCAGCGGGCGCAGCAGGCCGTAAAGGCCCGAGAGCATGCGCAAGTGCTGTTGGGCATAGTCGAAGTCGGCTTCGCCAAGGCTTTGCGCGTCGAGGCCGGTATAAACGTCGCCCTTGAACGCCAGCAGCGCCTGCTTGGCGTTGGCCGGCGTGAACGCCGGGGTCCAACTGCCGAACCGCGCGGCATTGAGGCCGCCGATCTTGTCTGAAACGTGCATCAATTCACTGATCTGGGCTGGCGAGAGTTCACGCAATTGTTCGACCAGCTCCTGGGAATGATCCAGGTATTGGGGCAGGGTGAAGCGCTCGGTGGCCGGCGGTGTTTCGAAGTCGAGGGTCTTGGCGGGGGAAATCACCATCAGCATGCAAACGTCTCCTTTTAGGGTGCGGCGATTCTAGGGGGTTGTCCGGGTGGACTCCAGCTATTGGGGTGATAGGGGATGGATGGTGATAGTGATAGTGGGTGGTGGTGGCGCTTTTGTGGCGAGGGAGCTTGCTCCCGCTGGGCTGCATTGCGGCCCCAAGCTTTTCTGCGGTCGCTGCGCAACCGAGCGGGAGCAAGCTCCCTCGCCACAGAGGCTTATTCGCCAGTTTGCGAAGAGGTGCCACACCAGGATCAGCTATCATGCCGCGCGGGTTTCGTTATGGAGACATCCCTTTTGCGTATCGTCCTTCTACTGTCGGCGTGGTTGTTGAGCTTCGGTGCCATCGCCGCGCCCAATGACATCGCCACCCTGGATCGCAGCACCTGGCCCGAACAGCTCACCAACCCGACGCTGTTCGATGTGGCCTCGCGGGCCGAAGTGCTGATGTTTGCCCGGGTGTTGCTGGACACCGATGCCATGGACGAAATCGCCCTCAAGCAATACCTGGGGCTGCGCACGGTCAACATGGCGGCGGTCAACGCGTTGCGCGCACGGCTGTGGCAGCGATTGCTGTCCAGCTACAACTTTGCCCAGCGAAGCTGCGAACTGGACGCATCCTTCTGTTATCTGGTGGAGAACATGGCGACCCTGCGGGAAGAGGCGGGCAGGTTCCAGCTGGATGACAACTCGTATTACATCAAGTGGGCCGAGCCAAGTCGGATCTTCCACACCCGATATCGGGACGAACTGCTGCGCAAGGCGGCGCTGTTTCCTCAGGTCACCAGTGAAATCGAGCGTTTCGGCGATTACGAGCGCAACGGCGAGCAGATGAATGACCGCCTGTTCCTGCTGACCTTCGACAGCGGGGCCAACGTCGCACCGGACAATACGCCGTGGCTGACCGAGTACCTGCGCAAATCGAACATGAGCGGGACGTTCTTCGTGCTGGGCAAGGACATCCAGGTGCGACTCGCGGACCGCTCGGTCAATGATCTCCAGGCGGTCTATTCCGGGCAGTGTGTCGGTGTGCAGGGATGGGAGTTCCGTTCCCACAGTTATTGGCAAGATTGGCAGGACTCGGTGCGGCGCAGTGTCGACCTGGTCAAGGGCAAGCTGCCGGAGAATTTCGTCCCGCTGTTCCGCCCGCCCCAGGGGCAGCGCCGGGGCGACGCGCAGTCATTTTTCCGAAACCAGGGCCTGCAAGTGGCGCTGTGGGATATCGATCCCCAGGACAGCACCAACCGCCTCAAGCCCGAGCAGAGTGCCCAGCGTGTGTTGACGCTGATGCTGTTGTGGCGTCACGGCGTGATCAATTTCAACGCCAAGCAGGATGCGGTTAAAACGGCGATGCCGTGGCTCATTGCGCAAACGGCGCAAAGCGGGATCGGTTGGGAGGATTGCCAGGACGCGTTTCGCTGAAAGCGAAAGGCCCGTAAACGTTGGCTGGGAGGGAAATTCGATCACGCATTCATGGCGACCGGACTTCCGACTTTAACGGTGCAGCAACGGTACGCCAAGGGTTATTCGTCACTCTGAAAAATAAACTTCAAAAAACCGTCAAAGTGCTTTTTCCTGTCATGTGTTTTGGAGTATCAAGAAGACAGACCGCCGAAACCTGCAACACAGGTGGCGTCTTCCAAGACCCAGTTTGTGTGCAGTTCATCCGAATCGTCGCGGGTGAATTCGGTGGCTACCTCGAGGCGCAGCACTGTCACGGTATTGCGTCGAATGGCCCCCACAAAGGTGACCGAGTATGGATGACCACGGACGTAGCCCTTCCTCCAACCAGCCAATCCTGTATGTACTCGATACCAACGTATTGATCCACGATCCAAACGCGCTGCTGAATTTCGAAGAACACCACGTTGCCCTCCCGATGACCGTCCTTGAAGAGCTGGACAAGCTCAAGAGTGGCCATCACAGCGTAGCGGCTGAATGTCGCCAGGCGATCCGCCTGATCGACAAGACCCTGGGCGACGCTTCTCCCGAAGACGTCGAGCTGGGCGTACCGATCCAGCGCGGCAAAAGCGGTCCCAAGGGCCTGCTTTCAATCCTGATGAGCAAGCGCACCGAACCCAACCTGGTGCTGCCTGAACACCTGAACGACAACATCATCATCAACCAGTTGATCGACCTGCACGCGCGCAACAAGGATCAAGCCGTGGTGCTGGTGACCAAAGACATCAACATGCGCCTCAAGGCCCGCGCCTGCGGGATTGCGGCGGAGGACTACAGCACCGACCAACTGGTCGACGACGTGTCGCTGCTGCCCAACGGCTATCACACCATGACCGGCTCCTTCTGGGACCGCGTGAGCAAGGTCGAAACCCGTCAGGACCACGGTCGCACCTGGCACCAGGTGCAACTGATCGACAACCTGCCGGCGGTGCACATCAACGAATTTATCATCGACGAACAAGGCTTCGTCGGCTGGATCAAGGAAATCCAGGTCGACAAACTGCTGATCCTCGATTTGCATCAGGAACCCTTGCTGCACCAGGAGGCGTGGGGCCTCAAGCCTCGGGACATCTACCAGAGCCTGGCGCTGTTCGCCTTGCTCGATCCGGATATCCACCTGGTCAACCTGTCCGGCGCCGCCGGTTCCGGCAAGACCATCCTGGCCCTGGCCGCCGCCATCGAACAGACCATGGTCAGCAAGCGCTACCGGCGCATCATCGCCACCCGCAGCGTGCAGGGCCTGGACCAGGAAATCGGCTTCCTGCCCGGCACCGAAGCGGAAAAAATGGAGCCTTGGCTGGGCGCAATCACCGACAACCTCGAAGCGTTGCACATGGACGACGAGAGCACCCATGGCAGCGTCGACTACATCCTCAGCAAAGTGCCGCTGCAGTTCAAATCCCTCAACTACATCCGAGGCCGTAGCTTCCAGCAAAGCCTGATCCTGATTGACGAATGCCAGAACCTGACCCCGCACCAGATGAAAACCATCATCACCCGTGCCGGCGCCGGTTCCAAAGTGGTGTGCCTGGGCAACCTGGCACAGATCGACACCCCTTACCTGTCCGCGACCAGCTCCGGGCTGACCTACCTGACCGAACGTTTCAAGGACTTCCCCAACGGGGTCCACATCACCCTGCAAGGCGTACCGCGCTCGATCCTGGCCGAATACGCTGAATCTCACCTGTAATTGATCATCAGAACCGGGCGACCTCACCGTCGCCTGGTTTTTTTGGCTGTATGAAAATCCTGTGGGAGCGAGCTTGCTCGCGATGACGGTCTTCCAGATAAAAATGTGTGCCTGACACACCGCCATCGCGAGCAAGCTCGCTCCCACAGGGATTTGCGGTGAATCTGAAATCAAGACGGGTGCGACAATCAGCCCTGCCGGAATCTGACCCACGGGTTTACAATCGACGCTCCTGATCAGGAGTAACCCTGTGCTGACTCATCTCGATTCCCAAGGTCGCGCCAATATGGTCGACGTGACCGACAAGGCTGTGACGTTCCGTGAAGCCACGGCCGAAGCCTTTGTGAGCATGTTGCCCGATACCCTGCAAATGATCGTCAGCGGCGGCCATCCCAAGGGCGACGTGTTCGCCGTTGCGCGCATTGCCGGCATCCAGGCGGCCAAGAAAACCAGTGATCTGATTCCGCTCTGCCATCCGCTGATGCTCACCAGCGTCAAGGTCGAGCTCAATGCCGAAGGCGAGGACCGGGTACGCATCGTTGCCCGTTGCAAGTTGTCGGGCCAGACCGGTGTGGAAATGGAGGCGCTTACCGCCGCCAGTGTCGCCGCGCTGACCATCTACGACATGTGCAAGGCCGTTGACCGGGGCATGACCATCGAGGGCGTGCGGGTGCTGGAAAAGCTTGGCGGCAAGAGCGGCCACTTCCAGGCGGATGCCTCATGAAAATCACCGTGAAGTTCTTTGCCCGTTATCGTGAAGCGCTCGGTGTGGATTCGCTGAAGGTGGAAGGCGATTTCTC
Organism: Pseudomonas brassicacearum subsp. neoaurantiaca; assembly: GCF_013608025.1. Classification (GTDB taxonomy): domain Bacteria; phylum Pseudomonadota; class Gammaproteobacteria; order Pseudomonadales; family Pseudomonadaceae; genus Aquipseudomonas. The sequence continues at coordinate 41,391 of NZ_VDLV01000002.1, forward strand.
CACGGTCGACGACGTACGTGCGTTGCTCGCGCAGCGTGACGGCGCCGAGGTGCTCACAGAGCAAAACCTGATGTGTGCCCGTAACGAAGACCTGTGCCAACTCGACGAGCCTTTGGCCGACGGCGACGAAGTTGCGTTCTTCCCGACTGTGACAGGAGGCTGAGCCATGGCGATTCGGGTGCAGGCCGAGCCGTTCGATCCAGGGACCGAAGTCAACGCGATGCACGCGGCGAATGTCGGTGTGGGAGCGGTAGTGAGTTTTGTTGGCTACGTGCGCGACTTCAATGACGGCCTCGACGTGTCCGGGATGTTCCTGGAGCATTATCCCGGCATGACTGAGAAAGCCCTGGGCAAGATCACCATCGAGGCCGAGCAGCGTTGGCCATTGCTCAAGCTTGAAGTGTTGCATCGCATCGGTGCCCTTGAGCCGGGCGAGCCGATTGTCTTCGTCGCGGCCGCCAGTGCCCATCGCCAGGCGGCGTTCGACGCCTGCGCCTTTGTCATGGACTACCTCAAGACCCGAGCGCCGTTCTGGAAAAAGGAAAACACCGCTGACGGCCCACGCTGGGTCGAAGGGCGGGACAGTGATCATGAGGCGGCGGATCGCTGGAAGCAGTAGGCAGCCTGTCATCTCTTATGTTGCCTGCGAGTGCGCGATTCGCGAGCAGGCTCGCTCCCACAATGGATCTTCGTTGTACTCAATGTATATGTCCCACACAGATCCCTGTGGGAGCGAGCTTGCTCGCGATGAGGCCATCAGCCTCCCATCACATTCCCTCATTCCCCAATTGACGATATGTACATTAAAGTCCAGTATGGATTTATAAGTACAAATTCAGTCGCGCCTATTTTTCTCTGCCAAACCAACAACAATCTGCGAGAGAACGACCATGAAAAAACTCCCCCTCATCACCGGCCTGGCCCTGAGCCTGTTGGCCTCCAGCAGTCTGTTCGCCGCCGAGAAAACCTTGCGCATCGGTATCGAGGCGGCTTATCCGCCGTTTGCTTCCAAGACCTCGGAAGGCAAGATTGAAGGTTTCGACTACGACATCGGCAATGCCTTGTGCGCGCAAATGCAGGTCAAATGCGAGTGGATCGAAGGGGAGTTCGACGGGCTGATCCCATCGCTGAAAGTGAAGAAGATCGACCTGGCGCTGTCGTCCATGACCATCACTGAAGAGCGCAAGAAGTCGGTGGACTTCACCCACAAGTACTATTTCACTTCGTCGCGGCTGGTGATGAAGGAAGGTGCTGTAGTGGATGACCAATACGCCAGTCTCAAGGGCAAGACCGTCGGCGTGCAGCGCGCTACCACCACCGATCGTTTCGCCACGGAAGTCTTCGAGCCCAAAGGCGTGACGGTCAAGCGCTACAGCAACAACGAAGAAATCTACATGGACTTGGCGTCGGGTCGCCTGGACGCGATTTTTGCAGACACCATCCCGCTGGAAGACTTCCTGTCGATGCCTCGTGGCAAGGGTTACGCGTTTGTCGGGCCGGAGCTCAAGGATCCGAAATACGTGGGGGAGGGCGCCGGGATCGCGGTGCGCAAGGGCAATACACAGTTGGTGGCGGATTTGAACAAGGCCATCGATGGGATTCGGGCCAATGGCGAGTATCAGAAGATCCAGGCCAAGTATTTCAAGTCGGATATCTACGGCGACTGATCGATAGCCTTCGCGAGCAGGCTCGCTCCCACAGTGGATCTCAGGTTCTTTGTGGGAGCGAGCCTGCTCGCGAAGATGTCAGCGAAGGCAACACAAAACCTCAGCCCTTCAGTTCCTTCAGATGCTTGTACACCGTCGCCCGCCCCATATTCAGCACATTCGCCACATAATTGGACGCGCTCTTGCCTTTGAACGCGCCTTCGGCATGCAGCGCCAGCACCAGCTCGCGTTTATGGTCGCGGGTCAACAGGTTCAGGCTCAGTTGACGCTCGCGCATCCAGGCGTGGAGAAAGGTGTTGATCCGCTCCTGCCAATCATCGCGAAACAGCGAGTCCGGCTGCGCAATCAATTTGTTCGGCGACAGGAACAGGTCCAACGCCGCCTTGGCGTTTTCGAACAGCGAGATATTCAGGTTGATGCACAGCACCGCCAACGGGCGACCCTTGGCATCTCGCAACACGCTGCTGAGACTGCGGATTTTCTGCCCGTCCCAATTCAGCTTCTCGTAAGGCCCAATGTTTCGTTCGCTGACGTCTTCGCTGAGCATGTCTTCCAAGGATGAGTCATCGCCAATTTCGCGCTTGGACAGGTTGTTGGCGATGTAATCGACCCGTTGCGTGCGCAGGTCGTGCAGCACCACTTCGGCGTGGGGATAGAAAAGCGTGGCGATCGCATCGGCAATGGTGCGGAAATTATCCAGCGCCGGATCGGCTTGCGGGGCATTCATGACAGGACTCCAGGCAGTCAGCGCCCCGTGAAGCAGGGGCGCGAGGGAGTGTGCCGCAATCGTGGCGATGCGTCACCTCGGTGAAGATCAGCCCAGGCGTGCGGGCGACAGCATCGCGGCGTTCAAGCCGAAGCGGGCCAAGGGCTCGGGCAGTGGTTCGCCGCGCACCAGCGCCGCGCTGGCCTGGCCCATGGCCGGGGAGGTCTGGATGCCGTAGCCGCCCTGGGCCGCGACCCAGAAAAAACCCGGTATCTGCACATCGAAACCGGCCAGCAGATCACCGTCATGCACGAAGCTGCGCAGTCCCGCCCAGGTGCGGGTCGGGCGGCGGATGGTCAGCGTGGTGGCTTCTTCGATCTGGTAGATGCCCATGGCGATGTCCAGCTCTTCGGGCTGCACGTCGTGGGGCTCGACCGGGTCGGCATTGGCGGGCGAACCGAGGAACATGCCGGCGTCCGGTTTCATGTAGAAAGATTCGTCGAGGCTCACCAACATCGGCCAGTCATGAATATCCACGCCCTCGGGGCCGGCAAAAATGAACGCTGCCCGCCGCTTCGGTTGCAGGCCCAGCTTGCGTGCGCCGGCCATTTCAGCCACTTGGTCGGCCCAGGCGCCGGCCGCGTTGACCAGCACGGGCGCGCGGAAGGTCTGGCTGGCGGTCCTGACCTGCCATTGCCCTTGATCGTCGCGGATCAAGTCGAGCACTTCGCTGTCGGTGTGCACCTCGCCGCCGCTGCGACGGATGCCGCGCAAGTAACCCTGGTGCAGCGCATCGGTGTCGATGTCGCAGGCCGTGGGGTCATAGATCGCGCCGTGGACTTTTTCCCGGCGCAGGATCGGCAGCCGCACGCAGGCTTCTTCGGCATTGAGCAACTGCATCTGCGGTACCGTGGCCTTGGCACTGAGGTATTGGTTGTTCAGTTCGGTCGGGTCACCGGTGAAATCCACGGTCATTTCGCCGCGCGGCGTGAGCAGCGGATGTTCGCAGAAGCCGGTTGGCGGGGCGTCGAAAAAATCCCGGCTGGCTTGGGTCAGCGCGCGCACCTGTGGTGTGCCATAAGCGGCGGTGTACAGCGCCGCCGAACGGCCGGTGGAGTGGTAGGCGGGGTGCGACTCGCGTTCAAGCACGATGACCCGGCCGTGGGGCGCCAACCAGTAGCCGGTGGAAGCACCGGCGATGCCGCCGCCGATGATGATAAAGTCTGCTTGTGTCATGAAGCTCTCCTGTCGAGCACATTGCCGGGAGTTTCCGAGAACCTGTGGGAGCGAGCAGGCTCGCTCCCACAAGGGGAAATGGTGTGTCAGCTGTGTAACCGATACAGCGCATTCGCCAGCGCAACATCTTCCAGCCCCAACCCAATGGAACGGAAGAACACATGACGTTCAAAGTTTGGTCGGGCCACCCGTTCGCTCAGCAGCTCGGGCAAGTCACCCACAATGCTCGACGGCTCCCAACCATGCTGTTCAGCGGCAATCAACATCTCGCCAGCCGAGCCCGGGGTGGTCTGACGATAGTCGCAGAACACGTCCATATCGTTGAGGCGCTCGGGCGGGATTTCATGGGCGCGCGGGGCGTTGGTGCTGATCGAAGTGATCAGCGCCGGTTTACCCAGCGTTTGCGGATCAAACACTGCTTTGGCGGATGAGGTGCAGAGCATCACCACGTCAACGTCGTGCAGCGCGGCTTCGAGGGTGTCGACGAGTTGCAGACGAGGATCCAGGCTTGTTATCGAGGCAAGTTGTTCTGCCGACCTGGCTTTCAGGCCTGGCGAATAGAGACTGATGGCTTGCCAATCCCGCAGACCCTTGACGTATTGCACATGCGCCCGCGCCACCGCGCCACTGCCGATCACTGCCAGGCGCTTGGCCTTGAGTGGGGCGAGGGCGTCGACGGCGACGGCGGTAGTGGCGGCGGTGCGGACCGTCGTCAGCTCGGCGGCATCGCACAACAGTAGCGGCTGGCCGGTTTGCATCGACATCAACAAAGTCCAGGCGGTGACCAAAGGACCCTGTTCACGGACGATATACGGTGAAGTCTTGACCCCGTAGACCTGGTCTTCAGCCAGCACGCCCAAGTAATTGATGAAATCCCCGGCACCTTGGGGGAATACCACCAATTGCTGGGACGGCTGCACCGCTTGCCCGGCAGCGAGGTCGCGGAACAGCTTGCGAAGGATCTGCGGCACATCGACGTTTTCGAGCAGCGCTCGGGCCTGGGCTTGGGTCATGACATGAGGCGTGCTGGTCATCGTGTGCTCCGGATGCCTGGACTAAACTAATTTGTCCATTATGGACTTTTAGTTTATTCGAGCAATATCCCCAGGCAAAAAAAAGCGCAGCCTGTATTGGCTGCGCTTTTCGTGTCGTTGGGATGATTACGGGCGTTTGCGCTCAACCGGTCGCAGCAGATGAGTCGGTGGCATCTCGCAACTGATCTTGCGGCCCAGCAGCGCCTCGATCGATGGCAACTGGTAGGAGTCGTCCTCGCCGGCGAAGCTGATCGAGACGCCTGCGGCCCCGGCACGACCGGTGCGGCCAATACGGTGCACGTAATCGTCGGGCACTTCCGGCAAGGTGAAGTTGATCACGTGGCTGATGCCGTCGATGTGAATGCCGCGACCGGCCACGTCGGTGGCAACCAGCACGCGGATCTTGCCTTCGCGAAAACCTTCGAGGGTCTTGATGCGCTTGTGCTGCGGTACGTCCCCGGAGAGCTGGGCGGCGTTGACGCCATCACGCACCAGGCGTTCCTCGATGCGGCGCACTTCGTCCTTGCGGTTGGCAAACACCATCACCCGCTCCCAACCGTTGTCGTTGACCAGGTTGTAGAGCAGCTTGTACTTGTCGGCACCGGCAACGGCGTAGATATGCTGCTCGACGTTCTCGCTGGCGACGTTCTCGGCTTCGATCTCGACGATGGCCGGATCGGTGGTCCACTGCTTGGCCAGGTTCATCACGTCTTCGGTGAAGGTGGCTGAAAACAGCAAGGTCTGGCGTTCGCTTTTCGGCGGGGTCTGGCGAATGATCTGGCGCACCTGCGGGATGAAACCCATGTCGAGCATGCGGTCGGCTTCGTCCAGCACCATCACCTCGACCATGTCCAGGTGCACGTCGCCGCGCTGGTTGAAGTCCAGCAGACGGCCGGGCGTGGCCACGAGGATGTCACAGTGGCGGGCTTCGAGGTGTTTGAGTTGCTTGTCGAAATCCATGCCGCCCACGAACGTCATCACGTTCAGGCCGGTGTACTTGGTCAGGTCGGCGGCGTCCTTGGCGATCTGCACCACCAGCTCGCGGGTCGGCGCGATGATCAGCGCCCGCGGCTCACCCATGTAGCGTTCCTTGGGCGGCGGGGTCTGGAGCAATTGGGTGATGATCGAAATCAGGAACGCGGCGGTCTTGCCGGTGCCGGTCTGGGCGCGACCGATGGCGTCTTTGCCGGCGAGGGTGTAACCGAGCACTTGCGCCTGGATCGGCGTGCAATAGGGGAAACCCAGGTCCTGGATGGCGTGCATCAGTTCAGGGGCGAGCTTGAAATCGTGGAAGCGGGTCTTGCCTTCCTGGGGTTCTACGACGAAATCTTCAAGCTTCCAGGCAACGACGGGCGGTTTTGGTGCGCGTTCGCGGCGTGGCCTTGGTGCTTCGCTACGTGGCTCTTCCTGGGCCGATGCGGCGACAGGCTGGGCAGCGGGTGAGGTCGTTGGCGTGGTTTTGGCCTGCGCAACCGGCGGAGCGGTCCGGCGCGGTTGTTGCGCATCGGTGCGGCTCGGGGCTTGGACTGGCGCGCTGGAAACAGGCGCGAGCTGCTCGGCCTCGCTTTTACCGAACATCTTCTTGAGTGCTTTGAGCACGGTCATCTCATCGATTGGTTAAGGAATGTACGCCGGCCAGTGTAATGCAAGAAACGGGCGCGGCGTAGTGTGATCATCAAAGCGCTGGCGTGGCGATTTGCCTCTTAGCGCAGCCGTTCGGCCAGCCAGGCGCCGATGTCGCGAATCTCCTCGGGTAACACTTCGTGGCCCATTGGGTATTCCTGCCATGTCACGGTGACACCATGGTGTTTCAAATACTCCTTGGCCGTCCTGCCCATGGGGTTGAGTACCACTTCATCGTATTGCCCGTGCAGCGCCAGGACCGGGATGCGTTGTTGACTGGCAGACAGTTGCAGTTCTTCGCTGAACGTTGGCGCGTAGGTAGACAATGCGATCACGCCCCCCAGCGGTCCCTGCCATTTTACAAAAGCAGTGTGATAAACCACCGCGCCGCCCTGGGAAAACCCTGCCAGGAAAATCCGCGAGGCGTCTATTCCGCTGGTTCGCTGGGTATCGATCAGATCGATGACCCGTTGCGCCGAGGCTTCCAACTGGTCTTCGTCAATGGCTCGGGCCGGGCTCAGGGCGCGGATGTCATACCAGCTGGGCATGGCATAGCCGCCGTTGATCGTTACAGGCTGGGTCGGTGCCTGGGGCAGAACGAAACGCGTCGTGAGCAGGCTTTCCTGCAACATTTCGGCGACCGGCAGGAAATCAAAACGATCGGCGCCCAGGCCGTGGAGCCATATAACGCAGGCATCGGCGGTGCCGGAGGGCTCGAGAATCAAGGGGTCGGACATGGTGTGCTCCAAAAATGTGCGGGCGCGCTCAATCAGTGCGTGATTACGGTGCGGGCTTGGTGTCTCAGTTAATTAGATGTCGCAATACTACAACTTTTTGTCTTGACCTCTTCAGTAAGGGGCAAGCGCAGCGGTGTGGTACGGGCTTTGCTATGGGTGTAGCTGAGTGATGATTCTTACGCTGCGCGGTAACACTATCAGCTCGACGCGACGCATGGGATATCAGAAATCCGGTGATGGATGTTCGCCAATAGCCGCTACGGGCTTCGCGAACGTGAAGGGCTACAGCCCGTTCGGCCGATTGGTGAGAAGTGAGCAGCCCCACTGTTTATTGGCGCTCTCATTAATAGACTCATAGCGAAGGCCCAGACGTCGGTTGACCCTAAAAAAAGCCAACAAGGGTCGGCAATGCCCCAAAAGGGTGCGACAGGGCTCGAGCTCCGACACAACAAGAGCAAAACTGGAGGTTTGAATGAAGTTACTGAAATCCACCCTGGCAGTCGTAACTGCAGCAGCAGTCCTCGGCGTCAGCGGGTTCGCTCAGGCGGGTGCAACCCTGGATGCCGTGCAGAAGAAAGGTTTTGTGCAATGTGGTGTTAGTGATGGCTTGCCGGGTTTCTCGGTGCCTGATTCCACCGGCAAGATCGTTGGTATCGACGCTGACTTCTGCCGCGCCGTTGCCGCTGCAGTATTTGGCGATGCTTCCAAGGTCAAGTTCAGCCAGTTGAACGCCAAGGAGCGCTTCACCGCGCTGCAGTCCGGCGAAATCGATCTGCTTTCGCGCAACTCCACCATGACCAGCTCCCGCGACGCAGGCATGGGCTTGAAATTCCCAGGCTTCATTACTTACTACGACGGCATCGGCTTCCTGGCCAACAGCAAGTTGGGCGTCAAGAGCGCCAAGGAACTGGACGGTGCAACCATCTGCATCCAGGCCGGTACCACCACCGAGCTGAACGTGTCCGACTACTTCCGCGCCAATGGCCTGAAGTACACCCCGATCACTTTCGACACTTCCGATGAAAGCGCCAAGTCGCTGGAATCCGGTCGTTGCGACGTGCTGACCTCCGACAAGTCTCAACTGTTCGCCCAGCGCAGCAAGCTGGCTTCGCCGAAGGACTACGTGGTTCTGCCGGAAACCATTTCCAAGGAGCCACTGGGCCCGGTCGTGCGTAACGGCGACGACGAGTGGCTGGCCATCGTGCGTTGGACTGGCTACGCCATGCTCAATGCCGAAGAGGCTGGTGTGACTTCGGCGAACGTCGAAGCCGAAGCCAAATCCACCAAGAACCCAGACGTCGCTCGTATGCTGGGCGCTGATGGTGAATACGGCAAAGATTTGAAGCTGCCGAAAGACTGGGTCGTGAAGATCGTCAAGCAAGTAGGTAACTACGGCGAGATGTTCGAGCGCAACCTGGGCAAGAAAACTCCGCTGGAAATCGATCGCGGCCTGAACGCTCTGTGGAACGCAGGCGGCATTCAATACGCACCACCAGTGCGCTGATGGTTCTATCACCCGGTGGGCCAACCACCGGGTGATGTTCTGTTCCATTCTTTGCGGGGCACTTCATGCAAAATTCAATCGGCGCACCTAAGCAGAGGCTCAGCCTCAGCGATCCACGAGTGCGTGCGTGGGTATTTCAGATCGTCACCATCGTGGCGGTCATCGCACTGGGCTGGTTTCTGTTCGATAACACGCAGACCAACCTTGCACACCGGGGCATCACTTCCGGTTTCGGCTTTCTGGAGCGCAGTGCCGGGTTCGGCATCGCCCAACACCTGATCGACTACACCGAAGCGGACAGTTATGCCCGCGTCTTTGTCATCGGTTTGCTCAATACTCTGTTGGTGACCTTCATTGGCGTGATCCTGGCGACCATCCTGGGGTTCATCATCGGCGTCGCACGCTTGTCGAAGAACTGGATAATCTCCAAGCTGGCGACCGTCTACGTGGAGGTCTTTCGTAACATCCCACCGCTGTTGCAAATCCTGTTCTGGTACTTCGCCGTATTCCTGACGATGCCGGGACCACGGGCTGCCCACAACTTCGGCGACACCTTCTTCGTCAGCAGCCGTGGCCTGAACATGCCGGCGGCGCTGGTGGCGGAAGGGTTCTGGCCGTTCGTGATCAGCATCGTGCTGGCGATTGTTGCGATCGTGCTGATGACCCGCTGGGCCAACAAGCGTTTCGAAGCGACGGGCGAGCCGTTCCACAAGTTCTGGGTCGGCCTGGCGCTGTTCCTGGTGATCCCTGCACTTTGCACCCTGGTTTTCGGGGCGCCTGTGCATTGGGAGATGCCGGAGCTCAAGGGCTTCAACTTCGTTGGCGGCTGGGTGTTGATCCCTGAGCTGCTGGCGTTGACCTTGGCCTTGACCGTGTACACCGCGGCGTTCATCGCCGAGATCGTGCGTTCGGGTATCAAGTCGGTCAGCCATGGCCAGACCGAGGCGGCTCACTCCTTGGGGCTGCGCAACGGTCCGACGTTGCGCAAGGTAATCATCCCGCAGGCCCTGCGCGTGATCATCCCGCCGCTGACCAGCCAATACCTGAACCTGGCGAAGAACTCTTCCCTGGCGGCCGGTATCGGCTACCCGGAAATGGTCTCGCTGTTTGCCGGCACGGTGTTGAACCAGACCGGCCAGGCCATCGAGGTGATTGCGATCACCATGAGCGTGTACCTGGCGATCAGTATCAGCATTTCCTTGCTGATGAACTGGTACAACAAGCGCATTGCGCTGATCGAGCGGTGAGGAAAAGCGCATGACATCCCATACTTTCAAACCTGATATGCCGCCACCGAGCAAAGTGTTCGGACCGGTGGCATGGATGCGCGCGAACATGTTCTCCAGCTGGATCAATACGCTGCTGACGCTGTTCGCGTTCTACCTGATCTACCTGATCATCCCGCCGATCCTGGATTGGGCGATCCTGGATGCCAACTGGGTAGGGACCACGCGCGCCGATTGCACCAAGGAAGGCGCGTGCTGGGTGTTCATCCAGCAGCGCTTCGGCCAGTTCATGTACGGCTACTACCCGACGGAGCTGCGCTGGCGCGTAGACCTCACCGTCTGGTTGGCCGTGATCGGCGTGGCGCCGCTGTTCATCTCGCGCTTCCCGCGCAAGGCGATCTACGGCCTGAGCTTCCTGGTGGTGTACCCGATCGTCGCCTGGTGCCTGTTGCACGGTGGCGTGCTGGGCCTGGCTACCGTGGCAACCAGCCAATGGGGCGGCCTGATGCTGACCCTGGTGATCGCCACCGTCGGCATCGCCGGCGCCTTGCCGCTGGGTATCGTCCTGGCGCTGGGCCGTCGCTCGAACATGCCGGCTATCCGTGTGGTCTGCGTGACCTTCATCGAGTTCTGGCGCGGTGTGCCGTTGATCACGGTGCTGTTCATGTCCTCGGTGATGCTGCCGCTGTTCCTGCCTGAAGGCATGAACTTCGACAAGCTGCTGCGGGCACTGATCGGCGTGATCCTGTTCCAGTCGGCTTACGTGGCCGAAGTGGTGCGCGGTGGCTTGCAAGCGATTCCCAAGGGGCAATACGAAGCGGCCGCGGCGATGGGCCTGGGCTACTGGCGCAGCATGGGCCTGGTGATTTTGCCGCAAGCCCTGAAGCTGGTGATCCCGGGTATCGTCAACACGTTCATCGCATTGTTCAAGGACACGAGCCTGGTGATCATCATCGGCCTGTTCGACTTGCTCAACAGCGTGAAACAAGCTGCCGCCGACCCGAAATGGCTGGGCATGGCCACCGAAGGCTATGTATTCGCCGCCCTGGTGTTCTGGATTTTCTGTTTTGGTATGTCCCGCTATTCCATGCATTTGGAACGCAAGCTGGACACTGGCCACAAGCGTTAGGAGTTGACTCATGAGTGAAGCGATCAAACAGCCTGTGAGCCCTGAAGGCATTATTCAGATGCAGGGCGTGAACAAGTGGTACGGCCAGTTCCACGTGTTGAAAGACATCAACCTGAACGTCAAGCAGGGCGAGCGCATCGTGCTGTGCGGCCCGTCGGGTTCCGGCAAGTCCACCACCATCCGCTGCCTCAACCGCCTGGAAGAGCACCAGCAGGGTCGCATCGTGGTCGATGGCGTGGAACTGACCAACGACCTCAAGCAGATCGAGGCGATCCGTCGTGAAGTCGGCATGGTGTTCCAGCACTTCAACCTGTTCCCGCACCTGACCATCCTGCAGAACTGCACCCTGGCGCCGATGTGGGTGCGCAAGATGCCCAAGCGCAAGGCCGAGGAAATCGCCATGCATTACCTGGAACGCGTTCGCATTCCAGAGCAGGCGCACAAGTACCCGGGCCAGCTCTCCGGCGGTCAGCAACAGCGCGTGGCGATCGCCCGTGCCCTGTGCATGAAGCCGAAGATCATGTTGTTCGACGAACCGACCTCGGCCCTCGATCCGGAAATGGTGAAAGAGGTTCTCGACACCATGATCGGCCTGGCTGAAGACGGCATGACTATGCTCTGCGTGACCCACGAAATGGGCTTTGCCCGCACCGTGGCCAACCGCGTGATCTTCATGGACAAGGGTGAAATCGTCGAACAGGCCGCGCCGAACGACTTCTTCGACAACCCACAGAACGACCGCACCAAGCTGTTCCTGAGCCAGATCCTGCATTGATCTGACTCAGCGGCGAAATAAACCCGGACTTGTCCGGGTTTATTTTTGTCCGTAGGTCAGATTCTCCGTGTCGCGTTCGGGATGACGACTCGACAACAGTTGCTGCAAATCGGCTCCGTCACTCAGCGCATGGACCTCGGCCATCAAATGCGGATGATGATCAAGCAGCCGCATCAACACGAATAGCGATTGAGCCGGGGCGACTTCGCCGCGTTCATAGCGCGAAAAAGCGTTATGTCCGCCTCCGGACAACAGCTTCACTGCGTCTTTTTGCGTCAGGTGCAGTTTGCGCCGGATGCGTTTGATCTCGGCACCTACTGCCAGCGCGTAATCTTCGAGCAACTGGTCGCTGGCTTTGGAATAACGCTCGGCACTGTCAGTGTCATGATCGAATTCGATCTCACCGCAAATCCGGCATTCCCATCCGCAGATATCGTGTACTTGCCGAGCCACCTGCTTATAGTCGACCGTAAAGGTACGACCGCTGAAGTGATGCATCGCTTCGTGGCTGCCGCAGCTGGCACATTGCTGGGTTTTCACTGATTCTTCTCCTTGAAGGAAACCACCGGATGCCCACCGCCGGGACGGTAAGACACTTTGATGTAAATCTCCCTATCTTGAAATGTGGCGTGATAGACGTCTTGCCAGATTCGGTGATCGGCATAGGTAGTCATCGATTTATGCAACATCCTGTATTCGAGCAAGTGAACGATCCGTAGCATCTGGGCAAGACTCAGCGACATCCTTCGTCCTCCCTCTCGCGCACTAAGCGTGAACGCCTTGCTTCCCAGCCTGCGAGTTTCGGCCTTGACCACTGCCAGGTCGTAATAGGCTGTGCTCTTTTCCATAAAGAAGTCATTTACTCCGTTTTTAAAACTACCCTAAAAGGGTAATTCGATCCAATCGAAAATTCAGATTTCTTGTCTCCAATACAACGTAGGCGGTTGCCGTCCTACACGAAGCTGACTAACATGTCAGAAAATTCATCCTATGATTGGATGAAAAGGCGAATCTCATGTCCGACATTTCTCCATTGATAAAGCGCTCCTTGGTCGACCAGGCCCTGGAACAATTGCGTCAACGCATCAGCGACGGCGTGTGGGCCGTTGGCCAGCGCTTGCCCACCGAGCCGGAGCTGGTGGCGGAGCTGGGCATCAGCCGCAACACCGTGCGCGAAGCCATGCGCGTGCTGGCGTTTTCCGGGTTGATCGAGATCCGCCAGGGCGATGGCAGTTATGTCCGCGCGGTGGTCGATCCGCTGGATACGCTCAAGGCGCTGTCGCGCTGTTCGCTGGAACAAGCCCGGGAAACCCGGCACATTCTTGAGGTGGAAGCGATTGGGTTGGCGGCGTTGCGGCGTACCGAGGACGACCTGGTTGCCTTGCGCCAAGCGTTGAAAACCAGCGGCGAGCATTACCACGGCGACCTGGAGCACTACATCGCCTGCGATCTGATCTTCCATCGCCTGTTGGTGGACGCCGCGCACAACCCGGCCCTCAGCGAGCTGTATCGCTATTTTTCCAGCGTGATCGGCGCGCAGTTGCGCCAGAGCCTCAACATTATTCCTCGCCATCAACACGTGTTCGATTTGCACATCGAGATTCTCGAAGCCGTCGAGCGACAGGATCCGGAGCGGGCCAAGTCCCTGTGCCGGCAGTTGATCAATGAACCCTGACCCGAGCTTTCCATGTCCCGCGATCCCATAGCGCACACGACCGCCGCCGCGCATAAGCGCGCCGCCGAACTTGACGAATTGCTGATCGATGCCGAAGCCGACGACGAGCAAACCCAGCAGAGCCACCCGTTGGTGCGTCGGCCCTGGCTGTTGTTGCTCGGGCTGATCCTGGTGGCGTTGAATCTGCGCCCGGCGCTGTCGAGCATGGCGCCGCTGCTCAGCGACGTTTCCAGGAGTCTTGGTCTGTCGGCTGCGCAAGCTGGACTGTTGACCACGCTGCCGGTGCTTTGCCTTGGCCTGTTCGCGCCGTTGGCGCCGGTGCTGGCGCGGCGTTTCGGTGCCGAGCGTGTGGTGCTGGGGATCTTGCTGACGTTGGCCGGCGGAATCGTCCTGCGCAGTTCGTTCGGCCAGATCGGTTTGTTCGCCGGTAGCATCCTGGCGGGCGCGAGTATCGGGATCATCGGCGTGCTGTTGCCGGGTATCGTCAAGCGCGACTTTGCCAAACAGGCTGGCACCATGACCGGTGTCTACACCATGGCGCTGTGCCTGGGTGCTGCGATGGCGGCCGGGGCGACGGTCCCGCTGAGCGAACACCTTGGCGATAGCTGGGCCTTGGGATTGGGGTTCTGGGTGGCCCCGGCGCTGCTCGCGGCAGTCTTCTGGCTGCCACAAGTTGGCCAGAAACACGGTGCCCACCAGGTGGCGTACCGGGTCCGCGGCTTGTTGCGTGATCCGTTGGCCTGGCAAGTGACCTTGTACATGGGCTTGCAATCGTCCCTGGCCTACATCGTATTCGGCTGGCTGCCCTCGATCCTTATTGGCCGGGGGCTGAGCCCGACCCAGGCTGGGCTTGTGCTGTCCGGCTCGGTCATCGTGCAGTTGATCAGTTCGCTGGCGGCGCCCTGGCTGGCAACGCGTGGCAAGGATCAGCGCCTGGCCATCGTGATCGTCATGCTCATGACGCTTGGCGGCTTGTTCGGTTGCCTCTACGCGCCCGTCGAGGGTTTGTGGGGCTGGGCGATCCTGTTGGGATTGGGGCAGGGCGCGACGTTCAGCCTGGCGCTCACCTTGATCGTGTTGCGTTCGCGGGACGCCCATGTGGCCGCCAACCTGTCAGGCATGGCTCAGGGCTTTGGTTATACGCTGGCGTCGCTGGGGCCTTTTGCGGTGGGCGTGGTCCATGACTTGACCGGCGGCTGGAATGCCCTGGGCTGGATCTTCGGCGTGATTGGCCTGGGGGCAATCATCGCCGGCATGGGGGCTGGACGGGCATTGTATGTGGGTGTGGTCAGCGAACGAGTCACGGATCGTCGTTGATATCATTTTCATGGCGAATGACGGTGGTCTTCCCCGCAACGGCAGATTATCGTGCAGGCCTACTGAAACGTTTCGGAGCCTGCCCATGAGTGATGCCCACAACGCCTTGATCACCCGTTTTTACCAGGCCTTCCAGCGCCTGGACGCCGAAGCCATGAGCGCTTGCTATACCGATGACGTGGTGTTCAGCGATCCGGCGTTCGGCGAACTGCGCGGGCGCGATGCCGGCGACATGTGGCGCATGCTGACGACCCGGGCCAAGGACTTTTCCCTGACCTTCGACAACGTGCGCAGCGACGAGCACAGTGGCGGTGCACATTGGGTGGCGACGTACCTGTTCAGCCAGACCGGCAACATTGTGGTCAACGACATCCAGGCGCGCTTCGTCTTTCGTGATGGCAAGATCTGCGAGCACCACGACAGCTTCGATTTATGGCGCTGGTCTCGCCAGGCGTTGGGCACCAAGGGCCTGCTGCTGGGTTGGACGCCGTTGGTGCGCAACGCCGTCAGGGCCCAGGCGCTCAAGGGGTTGCGGGCGTTCCAGGCCAGTCGCTGATAAGATCGCGGCTTGTTTCCTACGTGCTTGCTGAACATCCGTGACGACCGCAAACGAATCCTCCGACTTGTGCGTGCCCGAGTCGACCGAGCCGGGCAAGCCTTGGTTCGTCTATCTGGTGCGGGCCGCCAACGGCTCGCTGTACTGCGGCATCAGCGATGACCCGGTGCGGCGCTTCGCCAAGCATCAAAGTGGCAAGGGCGCACGCTTTTTCCTTTCAAGCCCGGCAGTGGCTCTGGTGTATACCGAGGCCTGTCGTGACAAGGGTGAGGCCTTACGCCAGGAGCGGCTGATCAAGAAGCTTAGAAAAAGCGCCAAGGAATGCCTGGTGGCCAGCGCAACGGCGCTCGATCAACCGCACTAATAGTCCTTCATTCAGGCGGGTAGGCTGTTGCTCCTTGGCGCGCTAAAGTGCGGGACTTCCTACCTGCATTGGCGAATCTCATGTCAGAGCTGATTCTTCACCACTACCCGACATCTCCTTTCGCGGAAAAGGCCCGCCTGCTGCTGGGTTTCAAGGGCTTGGCCTGGCGTTCGGTGAACATCCCGCCGATGATGCCCAAGCCCGACCTGACAGCATTGACGGGCGGCTATCGCAAGACGCCGGTGTTGCAGGTCGGCGCGGATATTTATTGCGACACGTCGCTGATAGCCCGCCGGCTGGAGCAGGAAAAAGCCTCGCCTGCGCTGTTCCCGGAAGGCCGTGAAATGATCGCAGCGTCTTTCGCGGCGTGGGCTGATTCGGTGGTGTTCCAGCACGCGGTGAGCCTGGTGTTCCAGCCTGAATCGGTGGCAGTGCGTTTTGCCAGGTTGACGCCTGAAGCCATCAAGGCGTTCATCAGCGACCGCGCCGGGCTGTTCAGTGGCGGCACGACCACGCGTCTGTCTGCCGAGCAGGCCAAGCATCAGTGGCCGACGATCATGGCGCGGCTCGAGCAGCAATTGCAGCGCGAAGAAGGGGACTTCCTGTTGGGCGATCCGTCGATTGCCGACTTCGCCATGGCGCATCCGCTGTGGTTCCTCAAGGGCACGCCGGTCACCTCGCCGTTGGTGGATGAGTATCCGGCTGTATCGGCTTGGCTGTCGCGGGTGCTGGGTTTTGGTCACGGCGCGCCGAAAGAAATGAGCTCCGGAGAGGCGTTGGATGTGGCCCGCAACGCTGTACCGGCGGCGCTGCCGGACGAACTGTTCGATGAGCCTAATGGATTCGTGGCAGGGCAGCAGGTGACCATCGCCGCGACTGACTACGGCGTCGATCCTGTGGCGGGGGAATTGTTGTTTGCCGGGCGCGAAGAACTGATCCTGCGCCGTGAAGATGAGCGCGGCGGCGTTGTGCATGTGCACTTTCCGCGGTTTGGCTTCCGAATCGAGGCTCAATGAACAACCAATGACTCTGTGGGAGCGAGCTTGCTCGCGATAGCGCTAGACCAGTCACCACGATGTTGAAATGTTGGTCCGCTATCGCGAGCAAGCTCGCTCCCACAAGGGTTATGTTGTTCGCGGGAGCTGCGTTTGCCGCTAATCACTGTGTGGGAGCGAGCCTGCTCGCGAAGGGGCCGTTACTGTTGGCGGATTGTCTTAAATCGTGGACAGGGCCTTGAGAATATTCTCCGGCTCATACCCGCGAATCAACGTGCCATTTACGTCCAGGATCGGAATCCCTCGACCACCCAGCGCCTCGTAGGTCTTGCGCGCCTCGGCGTCTTTCTCGATATCGAACTCGCGAAACGGTACGCCTTTCTCGTCCAGGAAGCGCCGGGTGGCCTTGCAGTAGCCACACCAATCGGTGGCATACAGCACGACGCGGGCATTGCTGCGAATCTGCTCTGAAACCATCTGCGACGGATTGAACACCCGCTCGATCTTGCCCCAATTCTGGTAAGCCACCACCACCAGAAGAACCAGCAGGCATTTCTTCAGCACACCACTGAGCATCAATTGCGGCGCTTGAGCTGATCGGTCAGCGACGTCGGCAACCCCTTGATGATCAACGTACCTGCCTCTTCGTCGTACTCGATCTTGGAGCCCAGCAGGTGCGCTTCGAAGCTGATGGACAAGCCTTCGGCGCGGCCGGTGAAGCGGCGGAACTGGTTGAGGGTGCGTTTATCCGCCGGAATCTCTGGCGAAAGGCCGTAGTCCTTATTGCGGATATGGTCGTAGAAGGCTTTCGGGCGATCCTCGTCGATCAGTTCGGAGAGTTCTTCCAGGCCCATGGGTTCGCCGAGCTTGGCCTGGCTGCTGGCGTAATCCACCAGGGTCTTGGTTTTTTCCCGGGCGTCGTCTTCGGGCAGGTCTTCGCTCTCGACGAAGTCACTGAAGGCCTTGAGCAGCGTACGGGTTTCGCCGGGGCCGTCGACGCCTTCCTGGCAGCCGATGAAGTCGCGAAAGTACTCCGAGACTTTCTTGCCGTTCTTGCCCTTGATGAACGAAATGTACTGCTTGGATTGTTTGTTGTTCTGCCATTCCGACACGTTGATCCGTGCCGCCAGGTGCAGTTGGCCCAGATCCAGGTGACGGGACGGGGTGACGTCCAGCTCGTCGGTGACGGCAACGCCTTCGCTGTGGTGCAAAAGGGCGATGGCCAGGTAGTCGGTCATGCCTTGCTGGTAATGGGCGAACAGCACATGACCGCCCACCGACAGGTTGGACTCTTCCATCAGTTTTTGCAGATGCTCCACCGCCACGCGACTGAACGCGGTGAAATCCTTGCCGCCATCCAGGTACTCCTTCAGCCAGCCGCTGAACGGATGCGCCCCGGACTCGGCGTGGAAGAAACCCCAGGCCTTGCCTTGTTTGGCGTTATAGCTTTCATTGAGGTCGGCGAGCATGTTCTCGATGGCCGTGGACTCAGCCAGTTCGGAGTCGCGGGCGTGGAGCACAGCAGGCGTGCCGTCGGGTTTTTTGTCGATCAGGTGGACGATGCAATGACGGATCGGCATGGATTTCTCGGCTGATGAAAGAGAGGAGGGCACGCTCCCCGAAAAAGGGCCCAGTGTACCGCAATCACTGGTTTTGCAACGCGTCGAAGGCCCTTTCAGACCCGTGCGACGCCTCGCGAGGGTTTTTTTACCGATTTAGCGCAATAAAGCTGACCAAATGGGTAGGTAGAGGCGGATATTTCACAGGCGTTGTGCTAGTTTTGCCCGGTCTTACGCGATGTCACTGCGTTAAGCGTGCATTCAGCATTTGTCAGGTCGAACCAAACCCGGATTTCGGCATCTATTACCCCGATCCGTCGTGGTGATGACCGAGGGCGGCTGATCAGATTGATCGGGCTCGATGGCTGACACTGCACTCTGCAATCCATATGAATTTGATAGGGAAGGAACACTACATGGCTCTTACTAAAGACCAACTGATCGCTGATTTGGCTGAATCTGTAGACGCACCAAAAGCTACCGTGCGTGCTCTGCTGGACCAACTGGGCCAAGTCGTTGCCGATCAGCTGGAAAACGGCGGCGAACTGACCTTGCCAGGCGTTGGCAAGCTGAAAGTCACCGAGCGTCCTGCCCGTACCGGTCGCAACCCTTCGACTGGCGCAGCCATCGAAATCCCGGCCAAGAAAGTGATCAAGCTGGTTGTGGCCAAAGGCCTGACCGACGCTGTGAACAAGTAAGACGCAGCGATAAAAAAACCGTGCTTCGGAGCGATCCGGACACGGTTTTTTTGTGCCTGTGATTCTGTATCGACGCTGTTGTCATTGTGGGAGCGAGTTTGCTCCCACCTTGGTCTGAGTCGTATTAGCGGACCCAGCGCTCACGCCGCCATATCTGCTGCTCGGACTTGGTCTGGAAAGTCCACGCCACAAAACGGCTCTGCTTCTGCCCCTGCGACATCTCCACCACCTGGCTCTCCAGCGCGCCAGCCTTTTTCAGCGCGGTTTCGATGGCCGGCAGGTTCGAGGCTTTCGATACCAACGTGCTGAACCACAAGACCTTGTGTTGGAAGTTCGCACTTTCGGCAATCAGCTGCGTCACAAAACGCGCTTCACCGCCCTCACACCATAGTTCTGCCGATTGCCCGCCAAAGTTCAGCACCGGCAGCTTGCGTTTCGGGTCAGCCTTGCCCAAGGCGCGCCACTTGCGCTCGCTGCCCTTGGTCGCTTCTTCCATCGAGGCATGGAACGGCGGGTTGCACATGGTCAGGTCGAAGCGCTCGCCCGGTTCCAGCAGGCCGATAAGGATGTGCTTGCGGTTTTCCTGCTGGCGCAGCTGGATGACCTTGCTCAAGTCGTTGGATTGAACGATGGCCCTGGCGGCCGCGACCGCTGTCGGGTCGATCTCGGAGCCGAGGAAGTGCCAACGGTATTCGCTGTTGCCAATCAGCGGGTAAACGCAATTGGCGCCCATGCCGATGTCCAGCACATTGACGATCGCACCACGCGGCACCTTGCCGTCGTTCATGCTCGCCAGCAGGTCAGCGAGAAAGTGCACGTAATCGGCGCGGCCTGGAACCGGAGGGCAGAGGTAATCCGCCGGGATGTCCCAGTGCTGGATACCATAGAACGCCTTGAGCAATGCCCGGTTGAACACTCGCACCGCGTCGGGGCTGGCGAAGTCGATGCTTTCCTTGCCGTACGGGTTGGTGATCACGTACTTCGCCAGTTCCGGCGAGGTCTTGATCAGCGCCGGGAAGTCGTAACGACCCTGATGGCGATTGCGCGGGTGCAGGCTGGCCTTCTCCCGCGGCGCCACGGGTTTGGCCTCGGTGGCGGGCTTGGTCTTCTGACGGGCAGGTTTTGGAGCGCGAGGGGCAGTCATGGGCGGGTCGATTCGGGGAGGGTTCAGAAATTGGCGGACATTGTCCCACTATTCAAATGTGGGAGCGAGCTTATGTGGGAGCGAGCTTGCTCGCGATAGCGGTGGGTCAGCTTGCCCCCATGTTGAATGTACTGCCGTCATCGCGAGCAAGCTCGCTCCCACAAAGGTTTTTCATTGTCTGGTAGAAAAGGGCGGGCATAAAAAAGGAGGTCCGACTGGACCCCCTTTTTCATTGCGAACCACCGTTACAGGCTGGAGATCCGCGCGTGCTGCTCGGCCAGCTTGCCCAGGGCCTGTTCGGCCTCGGCCAGCTTGGCGCGTTCCTTCTCGATGACTTCTGCCGGCGCCTTGTCGACGAAGCCGGCGTTGGACAGCTTGCCGCCGACCCGCTGGACTTCGCCCTTCAGGCGCAGGATTTCCTTGTCCAGGCGCGCCAGTTCGGCAGCCTTGTCGATCAGGCCGGCCATCGGCACCAGCACTTCCATCTCGCCAACCAGTGCGGTGGCTGACAGCGGCGCTTCTTCACCCGCAGCCAATACTGTCACCGATTCAAGCTTCGCCAGCTTCTTGAGCAGTGCTTCGTTCTCATTGAGGCGACGCAGGTCTTCGGCGTTGGCGTTTTTCAGGAACAGAGTCAGCGGCTTGCCTGGGCCGATGTTCATTTCGGCGCGGATGTTGCGCAGGCCGAGCATGAAGGTCTTCAACCATTCGATGTCGTCTTCCGCTGCCGGATCGATGCGGCTCTCGTTGGCCACCGGCCACGGTTGCAGCATGATCGTCTTGCCTTGGATACCCGCCAACGGTGCGATGCGCTGCCAGATTTCCTCGGTGATGAACGGCATGAACGGATGTGCCAGGCGCAGGGCCACTTCCAGCACGCGAACCAGGGTGCGACGGGTGCCGCGCTGGCGTTCGACCGGAGCGTTTTCGTCCCACAGCACAGGCTTGGACAGTTCCAGGTACCAGTCGCAATACTGGTTCCAGATGAACTCGTACAGCGCTTGTGCGGCCAGGTCGAAACGGAATTGGTCGAGCTGGCGGGTCACTTCGGCTTCGGTGCGTTGCAGCTGGGAAATGATCCAGCGATCAGCCAGGCTCAGCTCGTAGGCCTCGCCGTTCTGGCCGCAGTCTTCGCCTTTGTCCAGCACGTAGCGCGCGGCGTTCCAGATCTTGTTGCAGAAGTTGCGATAGCCTTCGACGCGACCCATGTCGAACTTGATGTCGCGACCGGTAGACGCCAACGAGCAGAAGGTGAAACGCAGGGCGTCGGTGCCGTAGCTGGCGATGCCCTCGGCGAATTCTTCGCGGGTGGCTTTCTCGATCTTCTTCGCCAGTTTCGGCTGCATCAGGCCGGAGGTGCGTTTCTGCACCAGGGTTTCCAGGTCGATGCCGTCGATGATGTCCAGCGGGTCCAGGACGTTACCCTTGGACTTGGACATCTTCTGGCCCTGGCCGTCGCGCACCAGGCCATGGACATAGACGGTCTTGAACGGCACTTGCGGGGTGCCGTCCTCGTTCTTCACCAGGTGCATGGTCAGCATGATCATCCGGGCGACCCAGAAGAAAATGATGTCGAAACCGGTGACCAGCACGTCGGTGGAGTGGAATTTCTTCAGGAACTCGGTCTGTTGCGGCCAGCCCAGTGTGGAGAAGGTCCACAGGCCCGAGCTGAACCAGGTATCGAGGACGTCGTTGTCCTGGGCCAGCGACACGTCCGGGCCAAGGTTATGCTTGGCGCGGACTTCGGCTTCATCGCGGCCGACGTAGACCTTGCCCGACTCGTCGTACCAGGCCGGGATGCGATGGCCCCACCACAGCTGACGGCTGATGCACCAATCCTGGATGTCGCGCATCCACGAGAAGTACATGTTTTCGTATTGCTTGGGCACGAACTGGATGCGGCCATCTTCGACGGCGGCAATCGCCGGTTCGGCCAAAGGCTTGGTGGACACGTACCATTGGTCGGTCAGCCACGGCTCGATGATGGTGCCGGAGCGGTCGCCTTTCGGGACCTTCAGGGCGTGATCGTCGACGCTGACCAACAGGCCGGCGGCCTCGAATGCCGCAACGATCTGCTTGCGCGCCTCGAAGCGGTCCAGGCCGGCGTATTCAGCCGGGATCTGGCCGTCGACGCTTTCGTTCAGGGTGCCGTCGAGGTTGAACGCCTGGGCGGCCGGCAACACATTCGCGTTCTTGTCGAAGATGTTCAGCAGCGGCAGGTTGTGGCGCTTGCCGACTTCATAGTCGTTGAAATCGTGGGCCGGGGTGATCTTCACGCAGCCGGTGCCGAATTCCGGGTCGCAGTAGTCGTCGCCGATGATCGGGATGCGGCGGCCAACCAGCGGCAGCTCGACGAACTGGCCGATCAGGGCCTTGTAGCGCTCGTCGTTCGGGTTCACCGCCACGGCGGAGTCACCCAGCATGGTTTCCGGACGCGTGGTGGCGACGATCAGGTAATCCTTGCCTTCAGCGGTTTTCGCGCCGTCGGCCAGCGGGTATTTCAGGTTCCACAAGAAACCTTTCTCGTCGTGGTTCTCCACTTCGAGGTCGGAAATGGCCGTGTGCAACTTGGTGTCCCAGTTGACCAGGCGCTTGCCGCGATAGATCAGGCCGTCTTCATGCAGTCGTACGAAGGCTTCCTTCACCGCTTCCGAGAGGCCGTCGTCCATAGTGAAACGCTCGCGGCTCCAGTCCACGGACGAGCCCAGGCGACGGATCTGGCGGCTGATGTTGCCACCGGATTCGTCTTTCCATTCCCAGACTTTCTCGAGGAATTTCTCGCGACCGAGGTCATGGCGATTCTGGCCCTGGGCTTCGAGGCGGCGTTCCACCAGCATCTGCGTGGCGATACCGGCGTGGTCGGTGCCCGGCTGCCACAAGGTGTTGCGACCTTGCATGCGACGGAAACGGATCAGGGCGTCCATGATCGCGTTGTTGAAACCGTGGCCCATGTGCAGGCTGCCGGTGACGTTCGGCGGCGGGATCATGATGGTGTAGGAATCGCCCGCGCCTTGCGGAGCGAAATAATTCTCGGACTCCCAGGTGTTGTACCAGGAAGTTTCAATGGCGTGCGGCTGGTAGGTCTTATCCATGCGCGGCGGGACCCTATTGGCATTTATTCAGGAAAAGCCGGGAAGTATAGCGGGCGGGGCGGGTGCAAGCCACAAGCTGCGAGTTGGAAGCTTGGCGGAAGGCTTGTGGGCGCAACCGAACAATGTGGGAGCGAGCTTGCTCGCGATAGCGGTAGATCGGCAACATTGATGTTGACTGACACACCGCTATCGCGAGCAAGCTCGCTCCCACAAGGTGTTCGGTGATCAGTAAATCCGGGATTACTCGTACTGGCTCAACAACCGCTCCATCCGCGCGTCCAATCGGCGTTTGATCTCGGTCTCGATGTGCGGGGCGAAGTCGTCGATCACGTCTTGCATGATCAACTGTGCGGCGGCGCGCAATTCCCGGTCCAGATGCAACAAGGCGTCGGGGCCCTTGGGTTCGGGCTTGGCAGCTGGCTGGGGTTCGGGCTGGCCGTTGATCGGGTCGAACAGCAGTGGGATCTGTTCGTCATGCACCGGCTCGCGCTCCACCGTGTCGGTCAGCAGCGGCGGTTGCAGGTTGTCGTCGCCCAGCAATTGGCGGATCGACTCAAGGTCATCCAGCAGTTGCGCGGGTTTTTGCGGCGGTTTTGGAGTGTCCATCGTAGGCTCAGAGTCGCTGTAAACGGTGGTCTTGCAGAGGATAGCCCTGTTCGCGGTAGAAACGGAAACTCTCCCGCGCGGCTTGCCGGATGGCCGGATCCTCCACCACCACTTCCGCCACTCGGGCGAAGCGCTGGGCGAAGGCCGGCACTTTCAGGTCAAGGTTGACCAGCAAGTCCTGATGTTGCCCGCAGTCATTGCCCAGGCCTAGCACGATCGCGCCCTCGGGCTCGCTTTCTGCCGGGCCATGGGGCACGAAGCTTTCGCCCTTGAAAGCCCATAGCCGTGCGTCGAGGTCCTCGCGCTGTGCGGCATCGCTGCAATGCAGGTAGATGCGATGGCCCATTCGCCAGGCCTTTTCGGTGAGCTTGCAGGCGAAATCCAGCCGCGCCGAGGGATCGGCGCTGGGCAGGATATAGAAGTCGACTTTGGTCATTGCAGTTCCTGGATCGCCGATGCGGCGCCCGAAGGCGACGTACCGGCGGTCATCAGTTTCAGGCCTTGGCGCGGTCCAGCAGGTATTGGGTCAATAGGGGAACCGGACGGCCGGTGGCGCCCTTGTCCTTGCCGCCGCTGGTCCAGGCCGTGCCGGCGATGTCCAGGTGCGCCCAGTTCAGGTTCTTGGTGAAGCGCGACAGGAAGCACGCCGCCGTGATGGTCCCGGCTTTCGGGCCGCCGATGTTGGCGATGTCGGCGAACGGGCTGTCCAGTTGCTCCTGGTACTCGTCGAACAATGGCAACTGCCAGGCGCGGTCGTCGGCTTGCTGGCCGGCGCTCAGCAATTGGCCGATCAGCTCGTCATTGTTGCCCAGCAGGCCTGAAGTATGGGCGCCCAGGGCGACGACGCAGGCACCGGTCAGCGTGGCGATATCGATCACTGCTTGCGGCTTGAAGCGCTCGGAGTAGGTCAGGGCGTCGCACAGGACCAAGCGGCCCTCGGCGTCAGTGTTGAGGATCTCGACGGTCTGGCCGCTCATGGTGGTGACAATGTCGCCAGGACGCGAAGCCGTGCCGCTGGGCATGTTCTCGGCGCAAGCCAGGATGCAGACCAGGTTGATCGGCAATTGCAGCTCGAGCACGGCGCGCAGGGTGCCGAATACGCTGGCGGCGCCGCCCATGTCATATTTCATTTCATCCATGCCGGCGCCGGGCTTGAGGCTGATGCCGCCGGTGTCGAAGGTGATGCCCTTGCCGACCAGCGCGTACGGCTTCTCGGATTTCTTGCCGCCGTTGTATTGCATGACGATCAGGCGTGGCGGCTGGGCGCTGCCCTGGCCGACGGCATAGAACGAGCCCATGCCCAGGTCCTTGATCTTCTTCTCGTCGAAGACTTCGACCTTGAGGCCTTTGAACTCCTTGCCCAACGCCTTGGCCTGTTCGCCCATGAAAGTCGGGTGGCAAATGTTCGGCGGCAGGTTGCCCAGGTCGCGGGTGAAGGCCATGCCGTTGGCAATCGCGGTGGCATGGGTCACGGCGCGCTGGACTTCGGCCTGGGCGGCCTTGATGGTCAGCAGGGTGATTTTCTTCAGGGCACGAGGTTCGGCTTTCTGGCTCTTGAACCGGTCGAACTGGTACTCGCCGTCCACCAGGGTCTCGGCCAGCAGGCGATTCTTGCCGTAGCTGTCGCGGCCCTTGACCACCAACTCGTCCAGCGCCAGTGCTGCGTCGCCGCCACCGAGGTTCTTCAGGCTGCCCAGCACGCCGGCAATGATCTTGCGGAACGGACGGTCGCCCAGTTCGGCGTCCTTGCCCACGCCGACCAGCAGCACGCGCTCGGCCTTGAGGTTGGGCAGGCTGTGCAGCAACAGGCTCTGGCCGACCTTGCCGGCCAGGTCGCCGCGCTTGAGCACGGCGCTGATGGCGCCACCGCTCAAGGCGTCAAGCTGGGTGGCGACGACGCCGAGCTTGCGGTTTTCACCAACGGCAACCACTAGCGTGGCGGTCTTCAACGTTTCTGGGCTGACGCTTTTTACAACCAGTTCCATGTCCGGATCCCTGAGTGAATGGTCAAGAGGCCAGGCGCCGAGACGTGGCGCGCTGAACAGCTGTCTTCTATATGGAAGCGCCGGGCTTGCCGGCGACAAAGGCCGCAGTTTGAACCTCGGCGCCCGAGCCTGACAACCCTCGCAGTCGTTAACTTTTTGGCCATGAAGCGTCTGGTTAAAGCGTGCGCAGTGACAGGCGCGTCCAATCACAGGATAATGCGGCTCTTTTTTCGGCGGCTCGCTGCGTGAGCTGGCTCGATACGTTTCCTTGTTTGGCCGCCATAGCCTGACAATCGTGGAGTGTCTGGTTTGATCGTCTTCCGTTATCTGTCCCGCGAAGTCCTGCTGACCCTGAGCGCGGTCAGCGCCGTGCTGCTGGTCATCATCATGAGCGGGCGCTTCATCAAGTACCTCGCGCAGGCGGCCTCCGGCGCCCTGGACCCGGGCTCGCTTTTCCTGATCATGGGGTTCCGCCTGCCGGGCTTCCTGCAACTGATCCTTCCGCTGGGGTTGTTCCTCGGCATCCTGCTGGCTTACGGTCGCCTGTACCTGGACAGCGAAATGACCGTGCTGTCCGCCACGGGCATGAGCCAGCAGCGGCTGTTCCGCATCACCTTGTTCCCGGCAGCGCTGGTGGCGCTGGTGGTGGCCTGGCTGAGCCTGAGCCTGGCGCCCCAAGGTGCCAACCAGTTCCAACTGCTGATCAACCAGCAAGACGCCATGACCGAATTCGACACTCTGGTGCCGGGGCGCTTCCAGGCCCTGCGCGACGGGACACGTGTCACCTACACCGAACAGCTCTCGGATGACCGGATCAACCTGGGGGGCGTCTTCATCACCCAGAAAAACCTGTCTTCAGACGCCAAGAAAGACCGCGGGATCTCCGTGCTGGTGGCCGAGAAGGGTCGTCAGGAAATCAACCCGGACGGTAACCGCTACCTGATTCTCGAAAATGGCTACCGCTACGACGGCAAGCCGGGCCAGGCCGATTACCGCGCCATCCAGTACGACACCTACGGCGTGCTGTTGCCCAAGCCCGAGGCCAGCGAAGAAGTCACCGACCGTGACGCGATGCCAACTTCAAGCCTGCTGGGCAGCAATGACATCCGCGCCCGTACCGAGCTGCAGTGGCGTTTGTCGCTGCCGCTGCTGGTGTTCATCGTGACGCTCATGGCGGTTCCGCTGTCGCGGGTCAATCCGCGCCAGGGCCGTTTCCTCAAGCTATTGCCAGCGATCCTTTTGTACATGGCTTACCTGACCATCCTGATTTCCGCCCGCAGCGCCCTGGAAAAAGGCAAGATCCCGCCGGTGCTGGGCCTGTGGTGGGTACATTCGATATTCCTCGCCATTGGTCTCGGGTTGCTCTATTGGGAACCCATGCGCCTGAAGCTCGCCAGTCGTCGCAGCGCGCTGGAGGTGGCCCGTGGTTAAACTCGACCGCTACATCGGCAGCAGCGTATTCATGGCGATCCTTGCCGTATTGGGGATCATTCTTGGCTTGGCGACCTTGTTCGCGTTCATCGATGAAATGAGCGACGTCAGCGACACCTACACCCTGGCGGACGTCCTCAGCTACGTGTTGCTGACCGCACCGCGGCGCTTGTACGACATGCTGCCAATGGCCGCATTGATCGGCTGCCTGATTGGCTTGGGCAGCCTGGCGAGCAACAGCGAGCTGACCATCATGCGCGCTGCTGGCGTGTCCATCGGTCGGATTGTCTGGGCGGTGATGAAGCCGATGCTGGTGCTGATGCTGGTCGGTGTGCTGATCGGCGAATACGTTGCCCCGGCCACCGAGAATACCGCCCAGGCCAACCGCTCCCTGGCCCAGGGTGGCGGCGATGCGCAAAGCGCCAAGCACGGCCTTTGGCACCGCCAGGGTGATGAATTCATCCACATCAACTCGGTCCAGCCGAACGGCACCTTGTATGGCGTGACTCGCTATCGTTTCGACGATCAGCGGCACATGTTGTCCTCGAGTTTCGCCAAGCGTGCCAAATTCGCCGAGGATCATTGGCAACTGAGCGACGTCACCACCACTCTGTTTCATGACAAGCGCACCGAAGTGGTCGCCGCTCCAACGGAGCGCTGGGACGTGGCGTTGAGCCCGCAACTGCTCAGCACCGTCGTGATGGCGCCAGAATCGCTGTCGATCACCGGCCTGTGGGGCTACATCCACTACCTGGCGGACCAGGGCCTGAACAACGGGCGCTACTGGCTGGCTTTTTGGGTCAAGGTATTGCAACCGCTGGTGACCGCTGCCCTGGTGCTGATGGCCATTTCCTTCATCTTCGGTCCGCTGCGTTCGGTGACCCTCGGTCAGCGGGTGTTCACCGGCGTGCTGGTGGGCTTTACCTTCCGTATCGCCCAGGACTTGTTGGGGCCGTCGAGCCTGGTGTTCGGTTTCTCGCCGCTGTTTGCGGTGTTGGTGCCGGCCGGTGTCTGCGCGTTGGCCGGCGTCTGGCTGCTGCGTCGGGCGGGTTGATTCAACGCCAATGTGGCGAGCAG
Organism: Pseudomonas brassicacearum subsp. neoaurantiaca; assembly: GCF_013608025.1. Lineage (GTDB taxonomy): Bacteria > Pseudomonadota > Gammaproteobacteria > Pseudomonadales > Pseudomonadaceae > Aquipseudomonas. The sequence continues at coordinate 69,527 of NZ_VDLV01000002.1, forward strand.
GCTTCTGTGGCGAGGGAGCTTGCTGTGGCGAGGGGATTTATCCCCGCTGGGTTGCGAAGCAGCCCCACGATCCGTTAGCCATCGCGATGCATCAGGCAGGACGAAGGGGGCCGCTTCGCAGCCCAGCGGGAGCAAGCTCCCTCGCCACAAAAGCTCATCGACAGGCGAACGTGACGCTTGCTCAATGGATCAGGTACAATTCCCGGCTATTTTTCGGCGGGCCTTGCCTGCAGCCTTTTTGAGTGTTGATCCGTGAGTGATTTGAGTCATATCCGCAATTTCTCCATCATCGCCCACATTGACCATGGCAAGTCGACGCTGGCTGATCGCTTCATCCAGATGTGCGGCGGCCTGGCCGAGCGTGAAATGGAAGCCCAGGTCCTGGACTCCATGGACCTCGAGCGTGAACGCGGGATCACCATCAAGGCCCACAGCGTTACCCTCTATTACAAGGCCAAAGACGGCATTACCTACCAGCTCAACTTCATCGATACCCCGGGCCACGTCGACTTCACCTACGAAGTCAGCCGGTCACTGGCGGCCTGTGAAGGCGCGTTGCTGGTAGTCGATGCCGGCCAGGGCGTCGAGGCCCAGTCCGTCGCCAACTGCTACACGGCCATCGAGCAAGGCCTGGAAGTCATGCCCGTGCTGAACAAGATCGACCTGCCACAGGCCGATCCGGAGCGCGTGAAGGAAGAAATCGAGAAGATCATCGGCATCGACGCCACCGACGCGGTCACCTGCAGCGCCAAGACCGGCCTGGGCGTCGACGAAGTGCTCGAGCGCCTGGTAACGACCATTCCCGCACCGACCGGCAATATCGAAGATCCGCTGCAAGCGTTGATCATCGACTCCTGGTTCGACAATTACCTGGGCGTGGTTTCCCTGGTTCGCGTGCGCCATGGCCGCGTGAAGAAGGGCGACAAGATCCTGGTCAAGTCCACCGGCAAGATCCACCTGGTGGACAGCGTCGGCGTCTTCAACCCGAAACACACCGCCACCGTCGACCTGAAGGCCGGTGAAGTGGGCTTCATCATCGCCGGTATCAAGGACATCCACGGTGCGCCGGTCGGCGATACCCTGACCTTGAGCACCACCCCCGACGTCGAAGTGCTGCCCGGCTTCAAGCGTATCCAGCCACAGGTCTACGCCGGCCTGTTCCCGGTCAGCTCCGACGATTTCGAGGACTTCCGCGAAGCCCTGCAGAAGCTGACCCTGAACGACTCGTCCCTGCAGTACACCCCGGAAAGCTCCGACGCCCTGGGCTTCGGTTTCCGTTGCGGGTTCCTGGGCATGCTGCACATGGAAATCATCCAGGAGCGCCTGGAGCGCGAGTACGACCTGGACCTGATCACCACGGCGCCAACGGTGATCTTCGAGCTGCTGCTCAAGAACGGCGAGACGATCTACGTCGACAACCCGTCCAAGTTGCCGGACCTGTCGGCCATCGAGGACATGCGCGAGCCGATCGTGCGCGCCAACATCCTTGTGCCTCAGGAACACCTGGGCAACGTCATTACCCTGTGCATCGAAAAACGCGGCGTGCAGCACGACATGCTGTTCCTCGGCACGCAGGTCCAGGTGACCTACGACTTGCCGATGAACGAAGTGGTGTTGGACTTCTTCGATCGGCTGAAATCCACCAGTCGCGGCTATGCTTCGCTGGACTATCATTTCGATCGCTACCAATCGGCTAATCTGGTGAAGCTGGATGTGCTGATCAACGGCGAGAAAGTCGATGCCCTGGCATTGATCGTGCACCGTGACAACGCGCACTACAAAGGTCGCGCGTTGACCGAGAAGATGAAGGAACTGATTCCGCGGCAGATGTTCGACGTGGCAATCCAGGCCGCCATTGGTGGTCAGATTGTGGCGCGTACAACCGTCAAGGCGCTCAGAAAGAACGTATTGGCCAAATGCTACGGCGGCGACGTCAGCCGTAAGCGCAAGCTGTTGGAAAAGCAGAAGGCCGGTAAAAAACGCATGAAGCAGGTCGGTAACGTGGAAATTCCACAGGAAGCCTTCCTTGCGGTGCTCAGGTTGGATAGTTAGGTCCTATGTCGCTAAATTTCCCGCTGTTGCTGGTTATCGCCGTGTTTGTCTGCGGCCTGTTGGGGTTGCTCGATCTATTGTTCCTGGCGCCCCGGCGCCGGGCGGCCATCGCCTCTTATCAGGGCAGCGTCAGCCAGCCTGATGGCGTGGTCATTGAAAAGCTCAACAAGGAACCGCTGCTGGTCGAATACGGCAAGTCGTTCTTTCCCGTGCTGTTCATCGTGCTGGTGCTGCGCTCATTCCTGGTGGAGCCGTTCCAGATCCCGTCCGGCTCGATGAAGCCGACCCTGGATGTGGGCGACTTCATCCTGGTGAACAAGTTTTCCTACGGGATCCGGCTGCCGGTGATCGACAAGAAGGTCATCGAGATCGGCGACCCGCAACGCGGCGATGTGATGGTGTTCCGCTACCCAAGCGATCCGAACGTCAACTACATCAAGCGCGTGGTCGGCCTGCCGGGCGACAAGATCCGCTACACCGCCGACAAGCGCCTGTTCGTCAATGGCGAGCTGGTGGCCGAGCAATTGATCGGCTCCGAGCCGGGCACGCTGGGCAGCGCCGAGCTCTACAAGGAAAAACTCGGCGAAGCCGAACACCTGATCCGCAAGGAAATGAGCCGCTACCGCGCCACCCCGGACCATTCGTGGACCGTGCCGGCGGAGCACTACTTCATGATGGGTGACAACCGCGACAACTCCAACGACAGCCGCTACTGGGATGATCCGAACATTCCCAAGGATCTGCTGGGCATGGTCCCCGACCGCAACATCGTCGGCAAGGCCTTCGCGGTCTGGATGAGCTGGCCGGAACCCAAACTCAGCCACCTGCCGAATTTCTCGCGGGTTGGCCTGATCAAGTAATCACACACGGCGCTGTTGAACACAGCGCCGAATGCTTTTCTGGAGCCTGCACAAGGGTCGCCCGAAGGCATGAAGCCAACGATAGTCAGGACGTCATTTTTGAACACAGCGTTAATTGTCCCAAGCCAACGGTGCCTCGTCGCCGTGGCGGTGGAATCCAGCCACGAACTCAGCGTGGGTAAACCGTGAGCGTTTCTCTAAGCCGCCTCGAGCGTCAGCTCGGCTACACTTTCAAGGATCAGGAGCTGATGCTCCTGGCACTCACTCACCGCAGTTTTGCCGGGCGCAACAACGAACGCCTGGAATTTCTCGGCGATGCCATCCTCAATTTCGTGGCGGGCGAGGCGCTTTTCGAACGCTTCCCTCTGGCCCGCGAAGGCCAGTTGTCGCGTCTGCGCGCTCGATTGGTAAAAGGTGAGACCCTGGCCGTACTGGCCCGCGGTTTTGACCTGGGCGACTATTTGCGCCTGGGGTCGGGTGAACTGAAAAGCGGCGGCTTCCGTCGCGAGTCGATCCTCGCCGATGCCCTGGAGGCGTTGATTGGCGCGATCTATCTGGACTCAGGCATGGAAATGGCGCGCGAGCGCGTACTGGCCTGGCTGACGTCCGAGATCGACAGCCTGACGCTGGTGGACACCAACAAGGATCCCAAGACCCGCTTGCAGGAATTCCTGCAGTCGCGCAGTTGCGAACTGCCACGCTATGAAGTGGTGGATATCCAGGGTGAACCGCATTGCCGAACCTTCTTCGTCGAATGCGAAGTGGTCCTATTGAATGAAAAAAGCCGAGGCCAGGGCGTGAGTCGTCGTATTGCCGAACAGGTCGCGGCCGCTGCAGCACTGATCGCCTTGGGCGTGGAGAATGGCAATGACTGATACAACCGTCACCCGCTGCGGCTATGTCGCCATTGTCGGTCGGCCGAACGTGGGCAAGTCCACGCTGTTGAACCACATCCTCGGCCAGAAACTGGCAATTACCTCGCGCAAGCCACAGACCACCCGCCACAACATGCTGGGCATCAAGACCGAAGGCGACGTGCAGGCGATCTACGTCGACACGCCGGGGATGCACAAGGGCGGCGAGAAGGCCCTGAACCGCTACATGAACAAGACTGCTTCGGCGGCGCTGAAAGACGTCGACGTGGTGATCTTCGTGGTTGATCGTACCAAGTGGACCGAAGAAGACCAGATGGTGCTTGAGCGCGTCCAGTACGTGACCGGTCCGCTGATCGTGGCGTTGAACAAGACCGATCGCATCGAAGACAAGGCAGAACTGATGCCGCACCTGAGCTGGTTGCAGGAGCAGTTGCCGAACGCCCAGATCATCCCGATCTCCGCCCAGCATGGCCATAACCTCGACGCGCTGGAGCGGGTGATTGCCGAGCACCTGCCGGAAAACGATCATTTCTTCCCGGAAGACCAGATCACCGACCGCAGCAGCCGCTTCCTCGCCGCCGAACTGGTGCGCGAGAAAATCATGCGCCAGATGGGCGCCGAGCTGCCGTACCAGATCACGGTCGAGATCGAAGAGTTCAAGCAGCAGGGCAAGACGCTGCACATCCATGCTTTGATCCTCGTCGAACGTGACGGCCAGAAGAAAATCATCATTGGCGACAAGGGCGAGCGCATCAAGCGCATCGGCACCGAGGCGCGCAAGGACATGGAACTGCTGTTCGACTCCAAGATCATGCTCAACCTCTGGGTCAAGGTGAAGGGCGGCTGGTCCGATGATGAGCGTGCGTTGCGTTCGTTGGGTTACGGCGACCTCTAACCTGATTGGCTGGGGGCGGGCTCTTGTGGCGAGGGAGCTTGCTCCCGCTGGGATCTGTAGGAGCTGGCGAAGCCTGCGATCTTTTGATCTTGATCTTTCACTTGAGATTCAAGTGTCTGGGGAAAGATCGCAGCCTCGTTGCACTTGACAGCTCCTACGGCCGAGCGGGAGCAAGCTCCCTCGCCACGGGACTTCTCCAACCATTGATGTCTTGTTGATATTCAGGCCCCGATGTCCCCCAACCAACCCACCGCCCAACCCGCCTACGTCCTACACTCCCGCGCCTACCGCGAAAGCAGCGCCCTGGTGGATTTCCTCACGCCCCAAGGGCGGCTGCGGGCGGTGTTGCGGGGGGCGCGGGGCAAGGCCGGGACGCTGGCGCGGCCGTTCGTGCCGCTGGAGGTCGAGTTTCGTGGGCGAGGCGAGCTGAAGAACGTCGGGCGCATGGAAAGCAATGGCGTCGCGGCCTGGCTCAACGGCGAGGCGTTGTTCAGCGGCTTGTATCTCAATGAGCTGTTGATCCGCCTGCTGCCAGCCGAAGATCCCCACCCGGCCGTTTTCGACCACTACACCGCCACGCTGCTGGCCCTGGCCGAAGGCCGGCCGCTGGAGCCATTGCTGCGCTCCTTTGAATGGCGGCTGCTGGACGACCTGGGCTACGGTTTTTCCCTCGACACCGACCTGCACGGCCAGCCCATCGCGGCGGACGGCTTGTATCGCTTGCAGGTGGACGCGGGCCTGGAGCAGGTCTATCAGTTGCAACCCGGGTTGTTCAATGGCGTTGAGCTACTGGCGATGGCCGAAGCCGACTGGACCGCGCCCGGTGCATTGGCGGCGGCCAAGCGTTTGATGCGCCAGGCGCTGGCGGTTCACTTGGGTGGCCGGCCGCTGGTCAGTCGCGAGCTGTTTCGCAAGCCCTGATCTCCCCGTATGCTGTGGGCCGAATCTCTGTCCATTCAGGAGCGCTTTTCGTGAGCACCAGCAATCGCATTCTTCTCGGCGTGAACATCGACCATGTCGCCACCCTCCGCCAGGCCCGTGGTACGCGCTACCCGGATCCGGTCAAGGCCGCGCTGGACGCCGAAGAGGCGGGCGCCGACGGCATCACCGTGCACCTGCGTGAAGACCGTCGTCATATCCAGGAGCGCGACGTGTTGCTGCTCAAGGATGTGCTGCAGACCCGCATGAATTTCGAAATGGGCGTGACCGAGGAAATGATGGCGTTCGCCGAGCGCATTCGCCCGGCCCACATTTGCCTGGTACCGGAAACTCGCCAGGAATTGACCACCGAGGGCGGCCTGGACGTGGCGGGGCAGGAGGCGCGGATCAAGGCGGCGGTGGAGCGGCTGTCAAAGATTGGCGCCGAAGTATCGCTGTTCATCGACGCCGACGAGCGGCAGATCGAAGCCTCCAAGCGAGTCGGCGCCCCTGCCATTGAGTTGCACACCGGGCGTTACGCCGATGCCGAGACGCCGACCGATGTGGCCGATGAGCTGCAACGGGTCGCCGACGGCGTCACTTTTGGCTTGGCCCAAGGGCTGATCGTCAACGCCGGCCATGGCCTGCATTATCACAACGTCGAAGCCGTCGCGGCGATCAAGGGCATCAACGAACTGAACATCGGCCATGCGCTGGTGGCCCATGCTTTGTTCGTCGGGTTCAAGTCGGCGGTGGCGGAGATGAAGACGCTGATCCTGGCGGCTGCCAGATCCTGATCCTCACAACTGTGGGAGCGAGCTTGCTCGCGATGAGGGCCTCATATTCAACATGGATGTTGACTGACAGACCGCTATCGCGAGCAAGCTCGCTCCCACAGGGGGATCTTGGGTGGATATAAATTTTGTGAGTAGTCCAAGCAAAACTGTGGGGAAGGGCAGCTGTCAGAGCTGCGGGGATTCCTGGTTCGGCTTGCTCTTGTCCACGCCCGGCACATGCAGGTTGCCCTCGGCCACCTGGTTGCCTTCGAGCTGCGGCTGCGTCACCCAGGTCAGGATGTCGTAGTAGCGACGGATGTTCGCCACGAAATGCACCGGCTCGCCACCCCGGGCGTAGCCGTAGCGGGTCTTGCTGTACCACTGTTTCTGGGAGAGGCGCGGCAGGATCTTCTTCACGTCCAGCCATTTGTTCGGATTCAACCCCTCCTTGGCGGCGAGCTTGCGCGCGTCGTCGAGGTGGCCGCTGCCCACGTTGTAGGCGGCGAGGGCGAACCAGGTGCGGTCCGGTTCCTCGATGCTCTCGTCCAACTGATCTTTCATGTAGGCCAGGTATTTGGCGCCGCCCATGATGCTCTGCTTCGGATCCAGGCGGTTGGACACGCCCATGGCCTGGGCGGTGTTCTGGGTCAGCATCATCAGGCCACGCACGCCAGTCTTGGACGTGACCGCCGGTTGCCAGAGTGATTCCTGGTAACCGATGGCGGCCAGCAAGCGCCAATCGACCTTTTCTTTCTTGGCGTAGGCCTTGAAGTGCTGCTCATACTTGGGCAGCCGTTGCTGCAGATGTTGGGCAAAAGTTGTCGCACCCATGTAGCCAAGGACATCGACGTGGCCGTAATAGCGGTCCTTGAGGCGTTGCAACGTGCCGTTCTTCTGCACCTTGTCCAGGTACGCATTGATTTCGTTGAGCAAGCTGTTGTCTTCGCCGGGGCCGACCGCCCAACTCTGGCTGCGCGCGTCGCCCAGGTCGAACGCCACGCGCACGTTGGGGAAGTACACCTGATTCATCGCCACTTCGTTGGAATCGACGAGTGTCAGGTCGATCTGGCCCTCATCGACCATGCGCAGGAGGTCAACGACTTCAACCGCGTCGGACTCTTCGTATTCGATGCCTGGATATTGCTGTTTCAACTGCGCCAACTGCTCGGCGTGGGTGCTGCCCTTGAGCACCATGATCTTCTTGCCGGCCAGGCCTGCCGCGTCAGTGGGGCGTGACTGGCCGTTGCGGTAGATGATCTGGGGGGTGACTTCCAGATAAGGATGGGAGAACCGCACCTGCTGCTTGCGCGGCTCGCTGCTGACCAGGCCCGCGGCGGCCAATACCGGGCCGTTCGGCTTGCCGATCTGGCTGAACAGGTCATCCAGGTTGTCGGCGGTCTCGATTTTCAGTTCGACCCCCAAATCCTCGGCGAAGCGCTTCACCAGCTCGTATTCGAAGCCGGTCTCACCATTGCGGTCCTGGAAGTAGGTGGCGGGGCTGTTTCGGGTAATGACCCGCAGCACGCCATCCTCCTTTACGCGCTCCAGTGTGTTGGGTTTCTCAACACAACCACTGAGCACCAGGAAGAGTCCGGTTGCGATCAGCCATCTGGCGTACCGCGGACGCAAAGCCGTTGGGGAAAACATCTGCGCAGTATACGCAAACGGCCTCGACCGCCATATATCGACAGCAAAAGGCCAGTCTGCTAGAGATTGCAAAACGTGTCCGCGAGCCAGGCGGGCCGGCGCTCGGCGGGGTTCCTTCCGATAAAAAATAACTCGGGGGCGCGCACCCGATGACCGCGCCAGGGAGCGGCCGGCGGCACGACCGACGTTCGGCTGGCATCACACGTACCGTTTCGGGTGCCGTTGCCAGCGGTTTAGGCTAGAATGCACGGCCTCAAAGCACACCCCTTCCCGAGGCTGTCCCGAAGATGTTGATCCTGCGCGGCGCTCCTGCCCTTTCTGCCTTTCGCCACAGCAAACTTCTTGAGCAACTGAGCCAGAAAGTCCCGGCTGTCAGCGGCTTGTATGCTGAATTCGCTCACTTCGCCGAAGTCACCGGCGGTTTGACCGGCGACGAACAGCAGGTGCTCGCGCGCCTTCTGAAGTACGGTCCAAGTGTTCCGGTCCAGGAGCCAACCGGCCGCCTGTTCCTGGTATTGCCGCGTTTCGGCACCATTTCGCCGTGGTCGAGCAAGGCCAGCGACATCGCCCGCAACTGCGGCCTGGCGAAAATCCAGCGCCTGGAGCGCGGCATCGCCTTTTATGTCGCCGGTGAGTTCAGCGAGGCCGATGCCCAACTGATCGCCGATGGCCTGCATGACCGCATGACCCAGGTCGTCCTGGGCAACCTGGAACAGGCCGCCGGCCTGTTCAGCCATGCCGAGCCCAAGCCGCTGACCGCCATCGACGTGTTGGGCGGTGGCCGCGCCGCGTTGGAAAAAGCCAACGCCGAGCTGGGCCTGGCCCTGGCCGAAGACGAGATCGACTACCTGGTCAACGCCTTCCAGGGCTTGAAGCGCAACCCCCACGACATCGAACTGATGATGTTCGCCCAGGCCAACTCCGAGCACTGCCGCCACAAGATCTTCAACGCCAGTTGGGACATTGACGGCCAGAGCCAGGAAAAAAGCCTGTTCGGCATGATCAAGAACACCTACCAGATGCACAACGAAGGTGTGCTCTCGGCTTACAAGGACAACGCCGCGGTGATCGTCGGCAACGTCGCTGGTCGCTTCTACCCGAACCCCGAGACCCGCCAGTACGGTGCGGTCCAGGAGCCGGTGCACATCCTGATGAAGGTCGAGACCCATAACCACCCGACCGCCATCGCGCCGTTCCCGGGCGCGTCCACCGGCTCCGGTGGCGAGATCCGCGACGAAGGCGCGACCGGTCGCGGCGCCAAGCCCAAGGCTGGCCTGACCGGCTTCACGGTGTCGAACCTGCAGATCCCGGGCTTCGAACAGCCGTGGGAAAAGCCGTACGGCAAGCCTGAGCGCATCGTCAACGCCCTCGACATCATGATCGAAGGCCCACTGGGCGGCGCGGCGTTCAACAACGAATTCGGTCGCCCGGCCCTGACTGGCTACTTCCGTACCTTCGAACAATCCATCACCACTCCACGTGGCGAAGAGGTTCGCGGCTACCACAAGCCGATCATGCTCGCCGGCGGCATGGGTAACATCCGCGCCGAACACGTGCAGAAAGGCGAGATCGTGGTCGGCTCCAAGCTGATCGTCCTCGGCGGCCCGGCCATGTTGATCGGCCTGGGTGGCGGCGCGGCTTCGTCCATGGCCACCGGCACCAGCTCGGCAGACCTGGACTTCGCTTCGGTCCAGCGGGAAAACCCGGAAATGGAACGCCGTTGCCAGGAGGTCATCGACCGTTGCTGGCAATTGGGTGAGAACAACCCGATCAGCTTCATCCACGACGTCGGCGCGGGCGGCCTGTCCAACGCCTTCCCGGAACTGGTCAACGACGGTGGCCGCGGTGGCCGCTTCGAATTGCGCAACATTCCGAACGACGAGCCGGGCATGGCCCCGCACGAAATCTGGAGCAACGAATCCCAGGAACGTTACGTCCTGGCGGTCGGCCCGGCTGACTTCGAACGCTTCCAGGCCATTTGCGAGCGCGAGCGTTGTCCGTTCGCCGTGGTCGGTGAAGCCACCGCCGAGCCGCAACTGACCGTGACCGACAGCCATTTCGGCAACAGCCCGGTGGACATGCCGCTGGAAGTGCTGCTGGGCAAGGCCCCGCGCATGCACCGTTCGGCCGTCCGCGAAGCCGAGCTGGGTGACGATTTCGATCCGTCCACCCTCGACATCGCCGACTCCATCGAGCGCGTGCTGCATCACCCGGCCGTGGCGAGCAAGAGCTTCCTGATCACCATCGGCGACCGCACCATCACCGGCCTTGTAGCCCGCGATCAAATGGTCGGCCCGTGGCAAGTACCGGTGGCCGACGTGGCCGTGACCGCCACCAGCTTCGACGTCTACACCGGCGAAGCCATGGCGATGGGCGAGCGCACGCCGCTGGCGCTGCTGGACGCCCCGGCCTCGGGCCGCATGGCGATTGGCGAAACCCTGACCAACATCGCGGCCTCGCGCATCGGCAAGATTTCCGACATCAAGCTGTCGGCCAACTGGATGTCCGCCGCCGGTCACCCGGGTGAAGACGCCCGCTTGTACGACACCGTCAAGGCTGTCGGCATGGAGCTGTGCCCTGAGCTGGGCATCACCATTCCAGTGGGCAAGGACTCCATGTCCATGGCCACGCGCTGGAATGACGAAGGCGTGGACAAGAGCGTGACCTCGCCACTGTCGTTGATCGTGACCGGTTTCGCCCCGGTCACCGACATCCGCCAGACCCTGACCCCGCAACTGCGCATGGACAAGGGCACCACCGACCTGATCCTGATCGACCTGGGCCGTGGCCAGAACCGCATGGGCGCCTCGATCCTGGCCCAGGTGCATGGCAAGCTCGGCTCGCAAGCGCCGGATGTCGATGACGCCGAAGACCTGAAGGCGTTCTTCGCCGTGATCCAGGGCCTCAACGCCGACGGTCACCTGCTGGCCTACCACGACCGTTCCGATGGCGGCTTGCTGACCACCGTGATGGAAATGGCCTTCGCCGGTCACTGCGGCCTGAACCTGACCCTGGACAGCGTCGCCGAATCCGCCGCTGAGATCCCGGCCATCCTGTTCAACGAAGAGTTGGGTGCGGTGATCCAGGTTCGCCAGGACGCCACCCCGGATATCCTCGCCCAGTTCAGCGCCGCCGGCCTGGCCGAGTGCGTCTCGGTGATCGGCCAGCCGATCAACAACGCCCACATCAACATCACCTTCAACGGCGACACCGTCTTCGAAGGCCAGCGCCGCCTGTTGCAGCGCCAGTGGGCCGAGACCAGCTACCAGATCCAGCGCCTGCGCGACAACGCCGACTGCGCCGAGCAGGAATTCGACGCGATCCTTGAGGAAGACAACCCGGGCCTGAGCGCCAAGCTCAGCTACGACGTCAACGACAACGTGGCCGCGCCCTACATCAAGAAAGGCATTCGCCCACAAGTGGCGGTCCTGCGCGAGCAGGGCGTCAACGGTCAGGTGGAAATGGCGGCGGCGTTCGACCGTGCTGGTTTCAACGCGATCGACGTGCACATGAGCGACATCCTCGCCGGTCGTGTCGACCTGAACGACTTCAAGGGCATGGTCGCTTGCGGCGGCTTCTCCTACGGCGACGTGCTGGGTGCCGGTGAAGGCTGGGCCAAGTCGGCGCTGTTCAACAGCCGCGCCCGCGACGCGTTCCAAGGCTTCTTCGAGCGCACCGACAGCTTCACCCTCGGCGTGTGCAACGGCTGCCAGATGATGTCCAACCTGCACGAGCTGATCCCGGGCAGCGAGTTCTGGCCGCACTTCGTGCGTAACCGTTCCGAGCAGTTCGAAGCCCGCGTCGCGATGGTCCAGGTGCAGGAGTCGAACTCGATCTTCCTGCAGGGCATGGCCGGTTCGCGCATGCCGATCGCCATCGCCCACGGCGAAGGCCATGCGGAGTTCCAGAGCGAAGAAGCGTTGCTCGAAGCCGACCTGTCCGGTTGTGTGTCGCTGCGTTTCGTCGACAACCACGGCAAGGTCACCGAAACCTACCCGGCCAACCCGAACGGCTCGCCGCGCGGAATCACCGGCCTGACCAGCCGCGACGGCCGCGTCACGATCATGATGCCGCACCCTGAGCGGGTATTCCGCGCAGTGCAGAACTCGTGGCGTTCTGACGATTGGAACGAGGACGCGCCGTGGATGCGCATGTTCCGCAACGCCCGCGTCTGGGTGAACTAAGACGGTGTACAAGCTCTGCTTCTTCGTCCCGGCCAGCCATGTGGACGAGGTCAAAAGCGCCGTATTCGCCGCCGGTGGCGGACGAATCGGCGACTATGACCACTGCGCCTGGCAAGTGCTAGGCCTGGGCCAGTTTCGCCCGTTGGACGGCAGCCAGCCGTTCATCGGCGAAGCGGGGCAGGTCGAGCAGGTCGAGGAATGGAAGGTGGAGCTGGTAGTGGCTGATCAGTTGATTCGTCCCGTGGTGGAGGCGCTGAAACAGAGCCATCCCTACGAGACACCGGCGTATGAAGTGTGGCGGCTGGAGGATTTCTGATCTTCCTGCTGCTGCAATAAAAAACCCGCTGATTGATTCAGCGGGTTTTTTATTGCATGTGGTTCCTGTGTACACAAACCCATGTGGCGAGGGAGCTTGCTCCCGCTCGGTTGCGCAGCAACCGCCCAGAAGCTTGGGGCCGCTGCGCGACCCAGCGGGAGCAAGCTCCCTCGCCACAAGAGTTGTGGAGTGTCAGATATGAGGTTTTGTTTGTGCCGGCCCCATCGTCGGATCGCCGCCCGGAGCAAGCTCGCTCCCACAGGATATGGTGTGATTCACAAGTATCTGCAAAACCACAAACCACTGTGGGAGCGAGCTTGCTCGCGATGAGGCCAGATCAGTCGGCGAAGGCCTAGACTTTGACATCCGCCTTACGATTCACAACCACTGCCTCTAACGCCCGCCACAACCCCGGCGCTTTCTCTCCCAGCAACAAGTGCCACACACCATCCTCCAACGAGCTGATCCCCTGGCAACCCAGCGCCTTGAGCTGGTTTTCCGACAACCTCTTGCCGTCAGCCAACTGCACGCGCAAACGGCTCGTCGCCACGCAATCGAGCTGCAAGACATTCCCGTCACCGCCCAGGGCCGCGAGCCATTGTTGCGCTTCGGTCTCGGAAACGACCGTCGGGGGGACAGGCTCAGCTACGGTGGCCACGGGCGCGCTGATTGGCCGTTCGGAAGAGGGCAACGCCAAGCGAATTTCATCCGCAATGCTATCGGCCATCGGCCCCACCACCACCTGCAGGCTGCCGCCATTACCCGGCCTGACCACGGCCATCGCGCCGAGGGCTTTGAGTTGGGCATCGGAGGCCTTGTTGCGATCCACCATGTCCAGGCGCAAGCGCGTCGTGCAGGCGCCGACGGTGATCAGGTTGTCGGCGCCGCCCAAGGCTTGGATATAGGCCGCGGCCCGTTGGTTTTCGGCGATGACCGGCTTGTCGCCCGCCGGCACGTCTTCGCGCCCCGGCGTCTTCAGGTCGAAGCGGCGGATGCAGAAGTCGAACACCAGGTAATAAATCCCTGCGTAGACCAGGCCCACCGGAACGACCAACCAGCCGTTGGTGGATTTGCCCCAGCCCAGCACCATGTCGATGAAACCGCCGGAGAAGGTAAAGCCCAAGTGGATGTTCAACAGGTTGGTCACCGCCATCGACAACCCGGTGAGCAGCGCGTGGACCAGGTACAGCAGCGGCGCGAGGAACATGAAGGCGAATTCGATCGGCTCGGTGACACCAGTGAGGAATGAAGTCAGCGCCATCGACAAAAGTATCCCACCCATGACCTTGCGCCGCTGGGGCAGGGCATTGCGATACATCGCCAGGCAGGCGGCGGGCAGGCCGAAGAGCATCACCGGGAACATGCCGGTCATGAATTGGCCGCCCTTGGGGTCGCCGGCGAAATAACGGGTCAGGTCGCCGGTGACCACTGCACCGGTGGCGGGGTCTGTGAAGCTGCCGAAGATGAACCAGGCCATGTTGTTGAGGATGTGATGCAGGCCGGTGACGATCAGCAATCGATTGAATACACCGAAGACGAATGCACCGAAGCTGCCGCTGGCCATCAGCAGCTCGCCGAAGCTGTTGATCCCGTGCTGGATCGACGGCCAGATCAGGCCGAACACCAGGCCCAGGCCGACGGCGCTGAAACCGGTGACAATCGGCACGAAGCGCCGTCCGCCGAAGAACGCGAGGTATTCTGGCAGCCTGATGTCCTTGAAACGGTTGTACAGCGCGCCGGCCAACAGACCGCTGATGATGCCGGCAAGCATGCCCATGTTGATCGTCGCGTCGAGCACCTTCAGCGTCGCGATCATGACCAGGTAGCCGATGGCCCCGGCCAGTCCGGCGGTGCCGTTGTTGTCCCGGGCGAAACCCACGGCGATACCGATGGCGAAGATCATCGGCAGATTGGCGAAAATCGCTTCGCCGGCGTCGTGGATGATCGCGATATTCAACAGGTCTGTGTCCCCCAGGCGCAGGAGCAGGCCCGCAATCGGCAGGATCGCGATCGGCAACATCAGCGCCCGGCCGAGGCGTTGCAATCCTTCGATGAAATGCTGGTACATGGCGTCTCTCCTTTTATTGTTATCCGACGGGGCTCAGCCCAGGGGCCAATGGTGATGACAGGCCTGGCGCACGGCGGCGGCGCTGGGCAGGTTCAGCAAATCGGTACTGACGCGACGGCACTGCTCGGCATCGAGGTGGCGCACACGGTCCTTGATCTCGCCGATCTGCGGCGGGCTGACAGACAGTTCCCGTACACCCAGCCCGATCAGCACCGGCGTCGCCAGCGGATCGGAGGCCAGGGCGCCGCACACCCCGACCCAGCGCCCATGCCTGGCCGCGCCGGCGCAGGTCTGGGCGATCAGCCGCAACAGCGCCGGGTGCAAGGCATCGACCCGGGCGGCGAGGCCAGCGTGGTCGCGGTCCATGGCGAGGGTGTACTGGGACAGGTCATTGGTGCCGATGGAGAGGAAGTCCGCGTGCTCGGCCAGTTGCTCGGCAAGCAATGCGGCGGCTGGCACTTCGATCATCACCCCAAGCTGCGGGCGCTCCTCCAGGCCTAGTTCGCTGCCCAAGGCATCGAGGCGTTGGCGGATGTGCAGCAACTCGCTGACCTCGGTGACCATCGGCAACAGAATCCGACAGCGGTGAAGTGGGCGGGCCTGCAGCAGGCCCCGCAATTGCTGGTCCAGCAATTGCGGCCGCACCTGGGCCAGGCGAATGCCGCGCAGGCCGAGCACCGGGTTGGCTTCGGCCGGCAGCGGCAGGTAGTCCAATTGCTTGTCGCCGCCAACATCGATGGTGCGGATGATCACCGGCCTGTCGCCCATGGCATCGAGCACCGCTTGATAGGCCTGGCGTTGCTCCTCTTCGTCGGGGGCGGTGTGGCGGTCGACGAAGAGGAATTCGGTGCGCAGCAAACCGACGCCATCGGCACCGTTGGCGAAGGCCTCGCCCGCTTCGGCGCTGGAGGCGACGTTGGCGGCGACTTCAATTTCTGCCCCATCAACCGTTCGCGCAGGCGTATGGGCGAGGGTCTGTTGCTGGGCGCGCAAGGCGACGCGTTGGCTGTGTACTTGCTGCACTTGTATCAATCGCTCGGCGCTTGGCGTGAGTTCGAGGCGGCCACCATCGGCGTCCAGCACGACCGATTGACCCGGCACCTGCGTGAGCAGCGCATCGCCCAACGCCACCAGGCAGGGCAGGCCTTTGCCGCGAGCCAGGATCGCCACATGGGACGTCGCGCCGCCCTCGGCCATGCAGATGCCGGCCACGCCTTGCGCGCTGAGTTGCAACAGCTCCGATGGGGTCAGTTCCCGCTTCACGACAATCGCGCCCGCCGGTACGTCGAACTTCCAGGCTTCGCCCAGTAAAACTCGCAGGACCCGCTGGCGCAGGTCGTGCAAATCATTGGCGCGCTCGGCCAGCAGTGCACTGCCCAATTGCCGCAGCACTTGGCACTGCATGTCGATGGACTGGCTCCAGGCATGGGGCGCGGCGTGGCCCTGATCAATGGCGAGGTCGGCGGCGTCCAGCAGGACCGGGTCTTCCAGCAACGCCAGGTGGGCGCTGAAAATGGCCTGCTCATCGACGTGGCGCCGGGCCTTGGCGTGTTCCAGCGTCTGTTGGATATCGCGGCTGACGTGCGCCAAGGCATCGCGCAATCGTTGACGTTGTTCTTCGACGTCATGTCCACCGACATCCTCGGGCAATTGAATGCCCTCCAGTCGGACCAACGGCCCGCTGACCAGTCCGGGCGCGGCACAGACACCGTGCAGCACGCCGTCTTCAACGGCACGGTTCGGTGCCTTGGCCTGTGGCGCCTGGGCATGGGCTTCCTCGGCCAGGGCCGTGGACAAGGTGGCCAACAGCGCTCGCAACGCCGCTTCGGCATCGCTGCCGCGACAACTGACATGCACTTCGGCCTGTTCGCTGATCGCCAGGCCCATCATGCCCATGACACTGTCGCAGGACGCCGACCGACCGCCAAAGTGCAACTGTGAACGACTCTTGAATCCTTGTGCGGTCTGGCGGACCAAGGCTGCCGGGCGGGCATGCAAGCCGCCGCGATGGGCGATGCGGATCTGGCCGAACACCTCGATGCCGATGTCCGGTTCATCGTCGCGTGTTTGCCCCTGCGCTTTGCTGACAATGTGCAGCAACGGCTCACCGACCTTGACGCCTTTAAGGGTGATGGGACGTGCCTGGAAGTGTTCGCCATTGGTGATGACGAACAGGCTGACCAGGCTTTTGCAGCGCTGGGCCACTTTGTCCACGTCATAGCGCAGCAGCGCCTGCCCGTTGCTGACCCGCGCGCCTTCCTTGACCAGCATGGAGAAACCGTCGCCCTGCAACTCGACAGTGTCCAGGCCCAGGTGCAGCAATAGCTCGGCGCCGTTGTCGGCCCGCAGCGTCACGGCGTGGCCGGTGCGGGCGACGTGGATCACCTCGCCGTCGCAGGGCGCGTAAAGCGTGTCGTTCAGTGGATCGATAGCGATCCCATCGCCCATGGCGCCGCTGGCGAATACCGCGTCGGGAACGTTGTTGAGGGTGAGCACCGGACCGCTGAGCGGGGCGCTGAGGGTCAGCTCTTTATTGTTGTTGGGCATGGGCTCGCTCTCTCTGGAATCATTGGCCTTGCATGAAAAGAACGCTGTCGGTTCAGTGGGTCCGGGTGACCTTGCTCAAGTGCCGTGGTTGATCCGGGTCCAGGCCCCGGGCCACGGCCAGTCGGGCGGCCATGCCATAAAAGCTCTGGATCGCCAGGATCGGGTCCAGGGCCGGATGCCCGGCGCGGCTTAGCGTCAAGTCGCGCTCGGCGATGTCATCGGGGGCGGCCAGCAACACCCGGGCGCCGCGCTGGCGCATGTCAGCAGCGAGGCTCAACACGCCGGCCTGCTCGGCACCGCGCGGGGCGAACACCAGCAGCGGGTAGTTTTCATCGATCAGCGCCATCGGCCCGTGGCGGACTTCGGCGCTGCTGAAGGCTTCGGCCTGGATCGCCGAGGTTTCCTTGAACTTGAGTGCCGCTTCCTGGGCGATGGCAAAACCTGCGCCACGGCCAATCACCATCAGTCGCTGGCAGTCACGCAGCGCTTCGACGGCGGCGCTCCAATCCTGGAGCGCGGCGTCGCGCAGGCCTTCGGGCAGCGCAGTGCCGGCTTCGAGCAGTTCCGTGTCGTCCTTCCAATGAGCCACCAACCGCGCGCTGGCGCTGAGGGTGGCGATGAAACTCTTGGTCGCGGCGACACTGCTTTCGAGGCCCGCACACAACGGCACGCTGAATTCACAGGCCGCTTCCAGCGGAGAATCCTCGGCGTTGACCATCGCCACGCTCAATGCGCCACGCTTGCGCAACAGGCGCAGGCTGTTGACCAGATCCGGGCTCTGCCCCGACTGCGAGAACGCGAACGCCACCTGGCCGCTGACCTTCAGCGGCGCCTGCTGCAGGGTCACCACCGACATCGGCAGCGACGCCACCGGCAAGCCCAATTGCTGCATGGTCAGGTAAGCGAAATAACTGGCGGCGTGGTCGGAACTGCCCCGGGCGACGGTCATCGCCACTTGCGGCGGTTGACGACGCAAGCGGCCGGCGATTTCTTCCAGCGTCGGATCCAGCCGCTGCAATTGACGCTGAACCGCATCGGACGAGGCGAGCGCCTCTTCAAGCATTTTGGAAGTCAATGGCTTCTCCTTCGACCATCACGTCGGTCAGGTTCAGGGCGCGGTCAAGGCGCACGCAGTCGGCCCAGGCGCCGGGGTGCAGGCGTCCGCGTTCGGGCAGGCCGAGGTAGTCGGCGGGAAATTGCGACAAGCGTCGGGAGGCGTCGTCGAGGGGCAGGCCAATCTTCACCAGGTTGCGCAGGGCCTGGTCCATGGTCAGGGTGCTGCCGGCCAGCGTGCCGTCGGCCAGGCGTACGCCGCCCAGGCATTTGGTGACGGTGTGGCTGCCCAACTTGTATTCGCCGTCGGGCATGCCGGCGGCGGCGGTGGAGTCGGTGACGCAATACAGGCACGGGATCGAACGCAACGCCACGCGCATGGCGCCAGGGTGCACGTGCAGCAGGTCCGGGATCAGCTCGGCATATTGCGCATGGGCCAGCGCCGCGCCGACGATGCCCGGCTCGCGGTGATGCAACGGGCTCATGGCGTTGTACAAATGGGTAAAACTGCTGGCCCCGGCGGCGAGCGCGGCGACACCTTCTTCGTAACTGCCGAGGGTATGGCCGATCTGCATGCGCACGCCGCGAGCGCTGAGGGCGCGGATCAAGGCATCGTGGCCGGCGATTTCCGGTGCGATGGTAATCACCCGGATCGGCGCCAGGGCCAGGTACGTTTCCACCTCGGCCATTAGCGCGGTGTGGGCGAAATTCGGTTGGGCGCCGAGTTTGCCGGGATTGATGTAAGGGCCTTCCAAGTGCACGCCCAAGACCCGGGCGCTGCCATTGGGCCGCTGTTCGCAGAACTCACCGAGGGCCTTGAGTACGCTGGCGATTTCTTCGTTCGGCGCCGTCATGGTGGTGGCCAACAACGACGTGGTGCCAAAGCGCACGTGGGTGCGGGCAATGGTTTCGAACGCCGGCGCGCCTTCCATGATGTCCTTGCCGCCACCGCCGTGCACATGCAGGTCGATGAAACCGGGCAGCAGGTAGGGCAGGTCATTGCTCGCCGGATCGCAGGTCTGGCCTTCGATAGCCACGACCTTGCCGTGTTCGTGGACCAGGCGGCCGCGTATCCAGCCGTTGGCGGTGAGTATGTTGTCTTCGGACATAGGATTCTCTGATCGTCTAGCGCCGCAACTCGGCGACAAAGTCGTAGTAGTCGTTGCGGCAATAGGTGTCGGTGACTTCGATGGGCGTGTTGTCTTCCAGGTAGCCGACCCGCGTCATCAACAGCATCGCGGTGCCGGGGGCGATGCCCACCAGGGCGGCGAATTCGTCCGAGGCGTTGATGGCCTGGATGTGTTGCAGGGCGCGGACAACCGGTTTGCCGATGCCATCAAGGAATTCATAAAGCGAATCGCCCACCGCCTGCGGCTTGGGAATGATCGACGCGGGCAGGGTGCTCATCTCGATCGCCATGACCGTGTCATCGGCCTTGCGCAGCCGTTTGAGCCGGGCAACTTTGTCAGTGGGCGACAGGCCCAGGCGGATCAGTTCTTCGTGGGTCGGCGGGGTGATTTCCCGCTCCAGCCACTGCGACCCGGGTACGAAGCCCTTAAGTCGCAGCATTTCGCTGAAACCGCTGAGGCGCGAGAGCGGTTGTTCCAGGCGCGGGGTGATGAACGTCCCCGAGCCTTGGTTGCGGCGGATCAGGCCTTGTTCGAACAGCACTTCCAACGCCTTGCGGGCGGTGACCCGGGAAATGCCCAGTTGCTCGCTCAGGCTGCGCTCGGACGGCATCGCTTGCTCGGCTTTCCACTGGCCGGCATGGATGGCGGCTTCCAGGTTGCGGGCCAGTTGCAGGTAGAGCGGGGTGGGTTGGGTGTCGTCGGGGCGCAGGGTCTGGATGTTGTTCATTTGTTTGTCCGATGCGGTTTTTGTGGGCGTTGTCGCTCGGTGATTGGGGAGGAAGCTAATACCACTTGAATACCATGTCAACGGTGCTTTCCCATGTTGTTCAGTGTTTTCTGGGTGGTGATGAGGGTGGTTATAAAAGTGGTATTAGGGTGGTGATGATATGGCGTTGAATTGCAGCGTTGGGCTGGGTTTTTTTGAGGTCAGTGGTATGCATGAGGGCGGGTTTTGACATTTGATATTTATTTTTGTGGTGAGCGGTGGTGGGCTGTCTCTTTGGTCCGTGTATATATCCGTTTCTGCGGTAACGGCCGCTTAGGGTTCCGCTCTTACAGCGGGTCACTTTCGAAAAGCCCGGAAGCCGGCCCAGTCGAAAGTAACCAAAGCGCCCTTGCCCCACCATTCAGTGCCTCGCCTAGGCTCGGCATGCCCTCACTCCGGCCATCGTGGTTAACGGGGCGCCCGTAATCAACGTCCACCACTAGTAGGCGGCCTGATAGCCGACCTGGTTCTTGGTGGGACTGCGTTTCCCCTGTGCAAGCTCTCTCGCCACAAAAGCTTCCCCGTCATCACGCCACAGATTGATTGACGGTAAATGCTGTGAGAGCGGGCTTGAATGCGAAAGCAGAGGTCAGCTTGCAGTGATGTTGGATATCCACAAGGGTTTTAGGACTGGCACGGTCCTGTGGCGAGGGAGCTTGCTCCCGCTGGGGCGCGCAGCGGCCCCAAAAAATCGATGAGCGCTGCGCACTCAAGCGGGAGCAAGCTCCCTCGCCACAAAAGCTTTCCAGCCATCATGCGATGGCGGTGCTTCAGCCACATAGATGCTGGGCTTGCCGGCCTCTTCGCGAGCAAGCCTGCTCCCACAGGGGAAATGCGATCATCCAGAGCCAGGTCGGCTATCAGGCCGCCTCGCGATAGACGTTGATCTCGGCGCCCCGTTAACCACGCTGGCCGAGCGCAGGCATTGCGCAGTGGGCACCTCGGCATGGATGCCGAGGTAGCCGCGCCGGGCCATGGATGGCCCATCGCGGCGGGCCCACGGAGCAATGCCGGAGTGAGGGCATGCCGAGCCTAGGCGAGGCACCGAGTGGTGGGGCAGGAGCGCTTTGGTTACTTTCGCGCTTTTCGAAAGTGACCCGCTGTAAAAGCGGAACCCTAAGTAGCCGTTACCGCAGCAATGGATATGTACTCCAATTCGATTCAAAAAAGACTACCCGCAAATTTGTGCGAAACATTCCTGAACAGATGGATGGTCTGTCAGACGCACCGAACTTTCCGACAAGTTTTTAAGGTTGTCCCTCGGAAGCGAGGGGCCTAGCCTTTGAGTGTCGTTGCCAATTCAGCGACCGGATTTGACCGTCCGAGAATCTAGACACGCCAGTGTTCCAAGACCTAGTTCAGGCGTTTTTCTTTCGTCTGAGGTATCGTGTCGCGGCAGCTGTGCGTGGGACGTCTTCGGACGTGCCGGTATCTGATTCCCGGTCGGTCAACCCGCGTACAGCTGCCCTTTTTTGTTTGACCGCGAAGAATGGTGGCTCCATTGAATCAGGAGCTCTAAATGATCAAAGAAACCCCCAACCCTCCCAAACCCGCCTCCACCTTCCCCTACGGCGACTACGCCCCCGAAAAGCTGAAAGAAGCCGCCGACCGCGCGATGGACCATTACCTCAAGCCCGACGACAGAGAACCGGAACCCAAACCCTCAGTGCAATTGTTCACCGTATCGGACAGCATCGACACCGAAGCCCTGCTAGCCAACCTCAGCGAAACCCTGGCCTCGGCCAATGCGGTGCTTAGTGACTTGGCCTTCGGCCTGGAAGGCTCGCGGCGGCAGGTGGCGTTGGGAGTGGCGCAGATGATCGAGCTGGGAGAATTGCTGGCGAGCAAGGCCCTGGATCGGGTCGAGCTTCGGGCTTGATGCCATAAGTGCCGGCCTCTTCGCGAACAGGCTCGCTCCCACAGGGCTAGGTGTCCATCACTGGTTCTGTGAGCAACACCGATCCACTGTGGGAGCGAGCTTGCTCGCGATAAATCGAAAGACGAACACAAAAAATTCGGTGGAGCACCGACCCTGTGGCGAGGGAGCTTGCTCCCGCTGGATGCGTCAGCATCCCCTGCGGTGTGATGGCTGGTAAAGCAGGGGGCCGCTTCGCAACCCAGCGGGAGCAAGCTCCCTCGCCACAGAAGCGCCTCGCCGCAAAAAATGATGTTATGGGCGGATTTCGATCATCGTCCCATCCGGCACCAGGCTCCACACCTCGCGCATGTCGACATTGCGCATGGCGATGCAGCCATCGGTCCAGTCCAGGGTATGGAACAACTGCTCGGGGTTTTCTTCCGTGTCGGGGGTGCCGTGGATCATGATCATGCCACCCGGCTCCACGCCTTCGCGGCGGGCGCGGGCGGCGTCGGCGATGTTGGGGTAGGAGATGTGCATCGACAGGTAGAACTTGTCGCTGACCTTGCGCCAATCAATCCAGTAGAAGCCCTCGGGGGTGCGCTTGTCGCCCTCGATCAGCTTGGGGCCTTTCTTGGCGCCCTTGCCCAAGGAGATGCGATAGGTCTTGAGGGGCTTGCCGTCGTTGACCAGCTGCAATTGATGGGCGGATTTGAGCACCAGGACTTTTTCGATGACCTTGCCGTTGTAGGTTCCCACGGCAGCGGCTTGGGACACAGCGGTAAACGACAAGCAGAACAGCACAAGCAACCAGCGCATTGAAACGATATCCCTAGAGGTGTCGCGGCTATATTGGATTTTTCTAAGTATTGGCAGGCTGAGTCAGCGGCGGTATCGACTCGGATCGCACCGGGTAATCCTCGGCCCGCCGGTCAGCGTAGAAGTATTCTAGGGTACGGCCCACGGTGCGGAAAGCCAGCTCGTCCCAAGGGATATCCGCTTCTTCGAACAACTGCACTTCCAGGCTCTCGGGCCCGGCGGCGAAGTCGAGGTCCATCAGTTCGGCGCGGAAGAATACATGCACCTGGCTGATGTGCGGTACGTCGATCAGCGTATAGATATTCAGGTTGCGCACCCGGGCGCAGGCTTCCTCGGCGGTTTCACGCACGGCGGCCTGTTCGACGGTTTCACCGTTTTCCATGAAGCCCGCTGGCAATGTCCAGTAACCACGCCGTGGCTCGATCGCGCGCCGGCATAACAAGACTTTACTGCCCCAGGTCGGTACGCAACCGGCGACGATATTGGGGTTCTGGTAATGAATGGTGTGGCAGGCGTCGCAGACAAAGCGCAGTCGCGAGTCGCCCTCGGGTATGCGCTGGGTTACCGGGTTACCGCACTGGCTGCAGAATTTCATGCTGGGATTCCTGAAGGCTGCGCCTATCTTGGCGTGTACGGGCGGGTATCGGCAAGTTGTCGTTTCGCGACATGACGCGGCGCGGGGGTTGGGCCGCTTGAATGATTGGTGCATGATGCAAGGTAGCGAATAAATCGAGAAGTCTCATGCTGGACGAGCTACTGCATCGAGTAAGCAACCATACCCCGCACGATCTGCAGGCTGACCGACGTTTCCCCGAAGCCGCCGTGCTGGTGCCGATCACTCGCAGTGACGAACCGGAGCTGGTACTGACCTTGCGCGCCAGTGGGCTCTCGACCCACGGTGGCGAAGTGGCGTTCCCCGGTGGGCGCCGGGACCCGGAAGACCCCGACCTGATCTTCACCGCCCTGCGCGAAGCCGAGGAGGAAATCGGCTTGCCACCAGGCTTGGTGGAAGTGATCGGCCCGCTCAGCCCGCTGATTTCGCTGCACGGCATCAAGGTCACGCCTTACGTCGGGGTGATTCCGGATTTTGTCGAATACCAGGCCAACGACGCCGAGATTGCTGCGGTGTTCAGCGTGCCGCTGGAGTTTTTCCGCAAGGATCCACGCGAGCACACCCACCGTATCGATTATCAGGGCCGCAGTTGGTACGTGCCCAGCTACCGTTTCGAGGGGTACAAGATCTGGGGCCTGACGGCGATCATGATCGTGGAGCTGGTCAATCTCTTGTATGACGCCGATATCGACCTGCACACGCCGCCCAAGACTTTCATCAACACCTGATGCCCCGAGGATCCTCATGAAATACCGCCTGGGCGATGCCCGTGTCGAAACTCACCCACAGAGCTGGGTCGCGCCCAACGCCACGCTGGTGGGCAAGGTCCGCCTCGAAGAGGGCGCCAACGTCTGGTTCAACGCGGTGCTGCGGGGCGACAACGAAATGATCCTGATCGGCAAGAACAGCAACGTGCAGGACGGCACGGTGTTGCACACCGACATGGGCTATCCGCTGACCATCGGCACCGGCGTGACCATCGGTCACAACGCCATGCTTCACGGTTGCACGGTGGGGGACTACAGCCTGATCGGCATCAACGCGGTGATTCTCAACGGCGCGAAGATTGGCAAGAACTGCATCATCGGCGCCAATTCGCTGATCGGCGAAGGCAAGGAGATCCCCGATGGTTCGCTGGTGATGGGCTCGCCGGGCAAGGTTGTGCGAGAACTGACCGAGGCCCAGAAGAAAATGCTCGAGGCCAGCGCGGCGCATTACGTGCACAACGCCCAGCGCTACGCTCGCGACCTGGTCGAGCAGGAACAATGAACGCGCCTGAACGCCCGGTTCCTTCGCCCTGCGTGAACATCTGTGCGCTGGATGATGACGATACCTGCACCGGTTGCCAGCGCACCGTGGCGGAAATCACCCGTTGGAGCCGGATGGACAATGATGAGCGCCGCGGCGTGTTGGCGTTGTGTCATGAGCGGGCCAAGGCCAGCGGGCTGGTGTGGATGTTGCCGGCGAGGCGGTGATGTCCACTTGTGAACACAAACCTCCTGTGGGAGCGAGCTTGCTCGCGATGGCGGCGGCACATTCAACAATGCCTCAAGCTGACCCACCGCTATCGCGAGCAAGCTCGCTCCCACAGGGGGTCACGGTTTTTCCTTGATGCCCAACCACCGATCCAACCCCACCACCCCCAGCGCAATCCCGACAAACCCGGCCAATACCCCTCCGGCATTGATGAACACCTGTGGATAACCCAGCCTCGCCACGTCGATGAAAGGGTAGGGGTAGGCCGCCAGCAAATCCCCGCGCAGCAGGATGTAGGCGAAGTACACCAGCGGGTAAATCATCCACAGCCCGATGTGACCCAGGCGCAATGTGCCTTTAGGCACCCACAGCCCCCAATAGATGATGAACAGGACGGGCATGACATCATGCAGCAATTCATCGGCGACAAACTGCCAGCCTTCCGGTTGCCAGAGGTGGCGCAGCAGCACGTTATAGGCCAGGCCGACCAGGGCGATGCTCACCGCGATGCCGCTGCGTACCGCAGGTAGCAGGAACCAGCGCCGGACGGCGGATTCACGCGGGGTCAGTTCCCAGGTCAGCACCACGGCGGCGAGGGTATTGGTCAGCACCGTGAAAAAACTGAAGAAGTTGACCAGCCCACCCAACAGGCTCGCGCCCAATTCCCAGCGACCCAGCAGGATCAGGTAAAGCTGGACGCTCAACCCCACCCAGCCGAGCAACGCCAGCATCGACACGAAACCGGTTCGCACGTCCACGGTTCAGAGGGGCCGTTTGGTGCGCATCAACTTGATGTACAGGCGCTCGACTTTGTCCCGCGCCCAAGGCGTCTTGCGCAGGAAGGTCAGGCTCGACTTGATGCTCGGGTCGCTCTTGAAGCAGCGGATATCGATGCGCTCAGCCAGGCCCGACCATTCGTAATGCTGCACGAGGACATTGAGGATCTGCTCCAGCGTCACGCCGTGCAGCGGGTTGTTGTTCGGTTCGGTCATGGCGGGCCTTTGCATGAAGAAGTCTAAAGCCGCGCACCTTAGCCGAGGTGCCCGTTGGGTGGAAGTATGGCGTTTATCGTGGCTGCGTGAAGCTGGGCACACTGTTACCGAATCCGAGATGATCCATGTCAGCAAAAGCACTTTCTCTATTTGTAACAGGACATTATCCTTGCGCCGCCTGCTGAAACGCTTCTTCTGGCGTGCCAGAGCCTCTGCGTTACAGCTATTCCCATTGAAAGATCCAAAGAACGCTCAATGTCCTGATCCTGAAAGACAGCGCTGTCTTGATGAGTTCCTGTGGGAGCGAGCTTGCTCGCGATAGCGACTGCACAGCAAACATTGAAGCCGACTGACACGCCGCCATCGCGAGCAAGCTCGCTCCCACAAGGGATCGCGGCAATCGAATTTGCCTTTTTTCAACTGAACCATGCCCCGCCAGGATCGTCATCTAAAGTGACACCTTGCGCGGGACTCCTTAAAACGTCACGGAGATACAACTATGAGCACTGAGGGTGCTTTGAGTCGAAGCCGTCTGCTACCGAGCCTGCTCGGCATTCTGCTTCTATTGATGGGCCTGGCCCTGTTGGCCGGGGGAATCAAGCTGAGCACGCTTGGCGGCTCGCTGTATTACTTGCTGGCCGGTATCGGCCTGGCGATTACCGGCGTACTGCTGATCATGGCCCGTCGTGCGGCCCTGGGCCTGTACGCGCTGGTGTTGTTCGCGAGTACGGTCTGGGCGCTGTGGGAAGTGGGTCTGGATTGGTGGCAACTGGTGCCGCGCCTGGCAATGCTGTTTGCCTTGGGCATTGTCCTGTTGCTGCCATGGTTCCGCCGCCCGTTGCTCACCGCCGATGCATCGCCCATGGGCACCCGTGCCTTGGGTGCCGCGGTGATCATCGCCGGTATCGCCGCCCTCGCCAGCCAGTTCACCAACCCCGGTGAAATCAAGGGCCAACTGGACCGCGACAGCGTGCCGGGCATGGCCAACACCGCACCGGCCATGCCGGACGGGGACTGGAACTCCTACGGCCGCAGCGCTCACGGCGACCGTTATTCGCCGCTGGCGCAAATCACCCCTCAGAACGTCAGCAAGCTGAAGGAAGCCTGGACGTTCCGCACCGGTGACTTGCCAGGGCCGAACGATCCGGGCGAGACCACGGCGGAAAACACCCCGCTGAAGGTCAACGGCATGCTCTACGTTTGCACGCCCCACAGCCAGGTGATTGCCCTTGAGCCTGAAACCGGCAAGGAAATCTGGCGTTTCGATCCGAAGCTTTCCACGCAAAAAGCCGAAAACTTCAAGGGTTGGGCCCACATGACCTGCCGTGGCGTGAGCTATCACGACGACGCGGTATACGCCTCGGCCGAGCAGAGCCCGACCGGCACGGCCAGCACCACGCCTGCGAGCACCGTGTGCCCACGGCGGATCTTCCTGCCGACCGCCGACACCCGCCTGATCGCCCTCAACGCCGACACCGGCAAGATGTGTGAAGACTTCGGCGACAAAGGCCAAGTGGACCTGAGCGCCAACATCGGCGGCTTCACGGCGGGCGGTTACTACTCCACCTCGCCACCGGCGGTCACCCAGAACCTGGTGGTGATCGGCGGCCACGTCACCGACAACGTCTCCACCGACGAGCCAAGCGGCGTTATCCGCGCCTATGACGTGCACACCGGCAAACTGGTGTGGAACTGGGACAGCGGCAACCCGGACGACACCACGCCGATTGCCGAAGGCCAGACCTACACCCGCAACTCGCCGAACATGTGGTCCATGTTCAGCGTCGATGAAAAACTCGGCATGCTCTACCTGCCGATGGGCAACCAGACCCCCGACCAGTTCGGTGGCATGCGTACCCCGGAATCGGAAAAATATTCAGCCGGCCTGACCGCACTGGACATCGCCACCGGCAAGGTGCGCTGGTACTTCCAGTTCACTCACCATGACCTGTGGGACATGGACGTTGGCGGCCAACCGACCCTGATGGACATGAAGACTGCCGATGGCGTGAAGCCGGCAGTATTGGCGTCGACCAAGCAGGGCAGCATCTACGTGCTGGACCGCAGCAATGGCCAGCCGATCATTCCGATCAAGGAAATCCCTGTGCCGCAAGGCGCGGTGGAAGGCGACCACACCTCACCGACCCAGCCGATGTCCGACCTGAACTTCGTGCCGCCGGTCCTCAAGGAACGCGACATGTGGGGCGTGACGCCGTTCGATCAGATGCTGTGCCGGATCGACTTCAAGTCGCTGCGTTACGACGGCATGTTCACGCCGCCGTCGCTGCAGGGCTCGATCGTCTACCCGGGCAATTTCGGCGTGTTTGACTGGGGCGGCATTTCGGTGGATCCAGTGCGTCAGATCGCCTTCGTCAACCCAAGCTACATGGCGTTCAAGTCGAAATTGGTTCCAGCAGCGGAAGTTGCGGGTGGCCCAGGCCGCAAGAGCGAAACCGAAGGTGTGCAGCCGAACAAAGGCGCGCCGTATGGCGTGATCCTCGAAGCGCTGCTCTCGCCCATGGGCCTGCCATGCCAGGCGCCTGCCTGGGGTTATGTGGCAGCCGTGGACCTGACCAACAACAAGACCCTGTGGAAGCACAAGAACGGCACCGTGCGCGACAGCTCGCCGGTACCGATCCCGCTGAGCATGGGCGTTCCAAGCCTGGGCGGGACGTTTACCACCGCCGGTGGCCTGGCGTTCCTCAGCGGTACGCTTGACCAGTACCTGCGCGCCTACGACGTGAAAAACGGCAAGCAGTTGTGGGAAGGCCGCCTGCCCGCGGGCGCCCAGACCACACCGATGACCTACACCGGCAAGGACGGCAAGCAATATGTGCTGGTCGTTGCGGGTGGCCACGGTTCCCTGGGCACCAAGCAGGGTGACTATGTGATTGCTTACAAGCTGGCGGATTAATCCCGACCGGCGCCCATGAAAAAGGCGACACCCGCAAGGGTGTCGCCTTTTTTGTTCTACTTCTGCGAACACTAAAGCTCTTGTGGCGAGGGGATTTATCCCCGTCGGGCTGCGAAGCAGCCCCCCAAACAGTCACCTCAATCTATCTGAGCCACCGAGTTGGCAGGTTTAGGGCTGCTGCGCAGCCCAGCGGGGATAAATCCCCTCGCCACAAATAAATCCCTTAGCCACAAGGATTGTGTTCAGTCTGTTTTACCGTTCGATCTTGACCGCCTGCGCTTTTGTGGCGAGGGAGCTTGCTCCCGCTGGGCTGCGAAGCGGCCCCCTGCTTTGCCAGCCATCCCACCGCAGGGGGATGCTGACGCATCCAGCGGGAGCAAGCTCCCTCGCCACAGGGGATCGTGCTCCGCCTTGGACTTGTGCGCAGCCTTGAGCTTTTACAGTTCGATCTTGACCGCCTGCGAAGCCCGGGTTGCCTTGGCGCGGGCGGCTTCGATGGATTCGTCGCGGGCCAGGGCCACGCCCAGGCGGCGCTGGCCGTTGACTTCCGGCTTGCCGAACAGGCGCAGCGCCGTGTCCGGTTCGCTCAGGGCGGCGCCCAGGTTGGCGAACGCGGTCTGGGTCGATTGGCCTTCCACCAGGATCACCGCCGAGGCCGATGGGCCGAACTGGCGGATCAACGGGATCGGCAAACCAAGAATGGCGCGTGCATGCAGGGCGAACTGCGACAAGTCCTGGGAAATCAGCGTCACCAGGCCTGTGTCGTGTGGGCGCGGCGAGACTTCGCTGAACCACACCTGATCACCCTTGATGAACAGCTCGACGCCAAACAGGCCACGACCACCCAAAGCCTCGGTCACCGCCTTGGCGACGCGCTCGGATTCGGCCAGGGCCGCCGGGCTCATGGCCTGTGGCTGCCAGGATTCCTGGTAGTCGCCCTTTTCCTGACGGTGGCCGACCGGCGCGCAGAAGGTGGTACCGCCTACATGACGCACGGTCAGCAGGGTGATTTCGTAGTCGAAATCAATGAAACCTTCAATGATGACCCGGCCCTTGCCCGCGCGGCCGCCTTCTTGTGCGTAATCCCAGGCTTTCTGCACGTCATCGGCACTGCGCAGCAGGCTCTGGCCTTTGCCCGAAGAACTCATCACCGGCTTGACCACGCACGGGAAACCCAGGGTTTCCACAGCCTTGCGGTAGTCTTCCACGGTGTCGGCGAAAAAGTACGGCGAGGTCGGCAGGCCCAGCTCTTCAGCGGCCAGGCGCCGGATGCCTTCGCGGTTCATGGTCAATTGCGCGGCGCGGGCCGTCGGGATCACGGTGAAGCCTTCGGCTTCCAGTTCCACCAGGGTCGCGGTGGCGATGGCTTCGATTTCCGGCACGATGTAGTGCGGCTTCTCGGCCTCGATCACCGCGCGCAGGGCGGCGCCGTCGAGCATGTTGATCACATGGCTGCGATGGGCCACTTGCATGGCCGGCGCGTTGGCGTAGCGATCCACGGCAATCACTTCAACGCCCAGGCGCTGCAGTTCGATCACCACTTCCTTGCCCAGCTCACCGCTGCCACACAACAAAACGCGGGTCGCGGTGGGCGACAATGGGGTTCCGATACGGGTCATCTGAAGGTCCTCAAACAGGAGCGGGTCATCGGGGCGCGCGCCGGGCGAGCTTCCCATGGGGAGAAAGCGCGGCATTTTACATGAACCGCGTCAGCCGGCGACGGCCTGTTTGCGCAGACGCCAGGCCATGATCAGCCAGACAGCGGTGACGCCGGCGAATTTCGACAGCAGTGCGGTGATCACTACGGCTGGGGTCAAGGCGCCGATCAGACCAAAGAAAATGAAGGTGTCCAGGGGAATGCTCAGGGCCGAGCTTATCCACAGGCGATCGTGCAATGGGCGCTTGGTGACCGTGAATACCAGCCAGTCGATGCACTCGGAGACGGCGAAGGCCGTGGCGCTGGCCAAAGCGATGGTCGGGTCGGAGGTGACGTAGGACAACACCAGCGCCGCCAGCATCGCCGCGATGGCGCCATGGCCGAAGCGGGTCTGCACCATGTCCCGCAGGATAAACACCAGCCCACCCCAGGCCGACCAGATGACGTCCAGGTGCGGCGCGGCGGAGAAGGCGAAGTTGATCAGCACGACGCTGCCGATGTAGGCGAGCAGGAAAAGCATGGGGCCGGGTACCTGATGGGGATGGAATGTTGGGTGAAACGCTCAAGGGCAACGAGGCCCCCTGTGGCGAGGGAGCTTGCTCCCGCTGGGCTGCGAAGCAGACCCAAAACCTGACAACTCGGTGGATCAGATAGGTCGAGGTGATTGCTTTGGGGGGCTGCTGCGCAGCCCAGCGGGAGCAAGCTCCCTCGCCACAATGGGTTGGCGGCGTGAGTGGGTGGAGGGTACTTCAGGTACCGCCAGTTCCTCAATCTTCCTCACTGTCATCCAGCTTCCCGTTCCTTAATCCTCCTCACTGTCATCCAGCTTCCAATACCCCACCGCCTTGACGAAATCCTGGTCCAACCCTTTTTCCTCCAGCAGCACCTTGCGAATCTGCCGAGACACTTTGCTTTCGGTCGCGACCCAGGCATACAGCTTGCCTGCCGGCATTTCCAATTGCTGCACGGTGCGCAGCAGGCTGTCGTGGCGGCCCTCGCGCAGTACCCAGATCACATGCACCTGCGCCGGGCTGTGGAGCACTTGCTGTTCGGCGCCATTTTCAACTTCCACCACCACCAGGGCCCGTCGGTTGGGCGCCAGGCCTTCGAGGCGGCGGGCGATGGCGGGCAGGGCGGTTTCGTCGCCGATCAGCAGGTAGCTGTCGAAGATGTCCGGCACGATCATCGAACCCCGCGGCCCGGCGATGTACAGGTATTGCCCCGGCGCCGCCTGCGTCGCCCAGGTCGCGGCAGGGCCGTCGCCGTGGAGCACGAAGTCTATGTCCAGCTCCAGGGTTTCCAGGTCATATCGGCGCGGGGTGTAGTCGCGCATCTCGGGCATCGGTCCCTGGGCTTTGCCGGCAGCGGGGTTGAAGTTTTCCAGGGCGGCCTGTTCCTCGGCGTTCTGCGGGAACAATAACTTCACGTGATCGTCGGTGCCCAGGCTGACGAACCCGGCCAGTTCGGGCCCGCCGACAGTGATGCGGCGCATGCGTGGGGTCAGGTCGACGACGCGCAGCACTTGCAGGCGGCGGCGTTTGATTTCGTGGTTGATGCGATGGATGGTGTTTGGATCGACTTCAGTCATGCTTTCACTCCGAAACGTTTCGACGGTCTGGGCCGCTCATTTATACACCCCTTGGGGTATAGACGAGGGACAGGCTCATGGCTTTACACCAGAGACGCTAGCACGGGGCGGCAATCAGCCGAGGTCGCCTCTGGTCACTGCAAGCTGCGGGAAATGTCGCTGCGTTATGCCGTCCATTTCGTGTAACTGCGTCCCAACTTGCCACCCCACGTATTTACTGGGCCAAATAGAATAATGTAAGAAACTTCCTACATACCTTTTTACAATTTAAAGATAGCTGTCGAATATTCCTCGCTGTGCATGCCACTTTTACTACGAGCTTGTGGGAATCGGCCTGCTTTTTTTTGCGAAAGAAGAGTTGATTATGGCGCCGCGTTGAAGGTTCAAGTCCGGTCGCCGGCAACTTGGGCTTCACGTTCTCTTC
Source organism: Pseudomonas brassicacearum subsp. neoaurantiaca (assembly GCF_013608025.1). Lineage (GTDB taxonomy): Bacteria > Pseudomonadota > Gammaproteobacteria > Pseudomonadales > Pseudomonadaceae > Aquipseudomonas. The sequence goes on from NZ_VDLV01000002.1 coordinate 101,955, forward strand.
TTCTTCTTTCCAATTGCAAAGACAGGTATGAAAAACATGCTCAAACAATTCGTATCCGCTACCGCCCTGGCCGCCACTGCCCTGACTTCGTCACTGGCGTTCGCCGCCGGCGAGGCGAGTTCGTCCATCCATATCAAGGCGCACATCCCAACCCAGCAGTTCCATGTGCAGCCGCGGGACCCTAACTTCGGTAAGGACGAGACCATGAGCTACAACCTGGTCACCAGCGAGCTGACCAGACTGCGTGCAACCTATGACGTGAAGAATACCGACGGCTCGGTCCATGCGTACATCGAAGGTGGCCCGGCTTCGCTGTACAACGGCAACAACGCGATCCCGCTGACCACCACCTTCAACGGCGTCACCCTGACGGCCACGCCTCAGGAAGTGGTCAGTGACGCGGCCTCCACTCCAGGCACCCAGGCCGACCTGGTCATCGCCGCCGCGAAGCCTGCCGCTACACAGACCGGCATCTATACCGCCGACATGACTGTGATCTTCGATGCGGTGCCTAGCACAATCCGGTAAGGCCTTTGCTCGGTGAGTTTTTCCCCGACTCCCGGACATTGCCGCAGGTCGGCCGGTTCTCCCCAGCCGGTCGGCTTGCACCTGAGAAACGCTCCGACACTTTGTTGATGATGAGAATCCGTCGATGTTTCCGATGACACCCCTTGCAGGTGCGCTCGCGCTATTGTTGTGCGCGAACGCATTGGCCGCGCCGACTGCCCCCGGTACGACACCAAGAAGCCTGTTGTCCCAGGCCAAGGGCCTGCCGGCAGAGTTTGAATCGCACTTCTTCGATGTACCCCTGGCGGTTCGTATTGAACTCAATCAACAGTACCTTGGCGAAGCCATGGTGGTCTTGACGCGGGACGACCGTATTACCCTGCTGGAGTTTACGGACACGCAGGACAGCCCGATAAAAGCCGTCGAGCGCGAACAATGGGAACAGTATTTCAAACAAGGTCAATTGCTGGGCTCGTGTGAAGCCAACTGTCCGTCAGGGCTGCTGGCGGTGCACTACAGCCTCGAGAATTCATTGGTGTCGATCCTCACCCGGAGTGTGGAGCGCAACACCGAGACCAAGCGTTATTACGACCAGCCGGAAGGCGGCAGCCTTGGCCTGATCTTCAATAACCAACTCAATATCAATGGTGGCCAAGAGCAGGATACCGGCGGGCGCTACGGCCTCAACGCCAGTTCCAGCGTTGGCAACTGGAGCCAGACGTTGAACATGCAACTGTCGCGTCTTGGCGGGCCGGATGACAAGCTGTATCACGCTATCCATGAACTCCATACCCAGCGAGAGCTGGAGGGGACGTTCTTTCGCCTGGGCTACTTCACGCCCGGCTCCGATGGCTTGAATCGCCAGATTCGCTCGTTCGGCGCCAACCCGGACACGGCGTTGGGCATGATGTATGGCAGCTCCGACAGCCTGGCGATCAACAATCCGAAACCCAGCGTCTACCCGATCTACGTGACCGCCAGCCGCCAGGCTTCGGTAGAGATCTATCGCAACGGCCTGCTGATCAATACCCAGGCGGTGAGCGCCGGTTTGCAGAGCCTGGACACCCGGCCCTTGCCCGGCGGTATCTATGAAGTGGAAGTGCGGTTGGTCGAGGACGGGCAAACCACCGCCACCAGCCAGGAGCTGGTCTACAAACCCAATAACTGGAGCGACGCCGAGGAACGCTGGCGCTACAACCTGTTCGCCGGTCGCGAAACCCGGCTGTGGAGCAACTGGGAAGACCAACCCTCGGGTTTCGTGACGGCGGGGCTCGGCCTCAACTACCTGGCGCATCCTCGGGTGATCCTGGGCGCCTCCACACGCCAGGTGCAGGACAAGCTGCAAGTAGGCACCTCGGTGGACTGGACGCTCGCCAGCAGCACCAGCCTGTACGCCAACGTCTATCAAACCCAGCAGTACGGCACTGGCCTGGACGTGCAAGGTTTGTACAGCTATGGCCTTGGCAGCGTGGTAGCCAGCCATAACCGCAGCTGGCTGGACACCCGCAACACCTACGAAACCCTGCCGGACGGAACGCGTATCCGCCAGCGCAACGTGTTTGTCGGCCAGACCAGCAACTCGTCACTGTCAGTCAATCACCGCTTGAGCAACAAGACCTCCCTCAACGGGCGGCTGGCCTACAGCGAAGGCAATGTCCAGGGGACCGGCCTCGATCTGGGCTGGAGCCAGCGCGGCAAGCTGGCCGGCAGCGACGCCAACTGGCGGCTGTCGGTGTTCGATCGCCCCGGCACGTCGAGCACCGCCGACAAACGCAATCGCGGCGTTGACCTGAGCGTCAACATCGCGTTGGGCGGGCCGGGCGAATACTGGTCGGGCAGCATCGGCACGCGCACCTCACGGGAGGGCACGCGGGACAACAATGCTTCGCTGGGCTATCGCCGCGACCTGGAAGATCACGTGCTGCAAAGCGTCTCCGCCACGGCGCTGGCCGACACCTATGGCGTGGGCCTGTCCGGCATCGCCAGTTTCACCACCGATTCGCTTTACGGCGACGGTTTCGTCCAACGCTCATCCTATAACGACAACCTCACCGGCGGCCTCAACCTCAGCAGCACCGTGGCCGTGGGCGGCAGCAAAGCCGCCTTCACCGGCGTGCACCAAGGGGGTGGCGCGGGGATGATCGTCGATGTGGAAACCGACCTGGACGATATTGCCCTGCGCGCCGACGACTTGACCGGCGGCAGTACCGAGTTGCGTCCGGGCCGTAACTTCGTGCCGATCACCGCCTACAAGAACAGCATGGTGACCTTCGATTTTGACGGCCTGCACCCGCCAGCGGCGAACATCGAGCCGTCGCGCACCCGTTATCACCTGAACAAGGGCGGGGTGGATTACCGCCGGATCAGCGTGATGAAAACCGTGACCGTGCTCGGCCGTTTGCTCGACGAACACGGACAGCCGCTCAAGGGCCACCACGTGATCAACCACGCCAGTCGCGGCATCAGTGAGGTGGACGGGTTCTTCTCCATGGAAATGAATGCCAGTTCCCCAACCTTGGAAGTGCGCTACGGCAACGAGCTGTTCTGCCGGTTCCGCCTTGATCCGGACAGTGCCAGTCGCGAAGGCGATGTGTTGATGATCGGTGACTTGCGTTGTACTTCCGACACCCTCGCCGACACGACGCTTGCCGAGGCGCACGCCGAGAAGCAGCGCTCATGAGGCCAGAGAACCAGCTGATGCCGTGGCGAGGGAGCTTGCTCCCGCTGGGCTGCGAAGCGGCCCCAAAAGCCAGCCATCACACTGTTGGGGACGCTGTCGCGTCCAGCGGGAGCAAGCTCCCTCGCCACGAGGTTTCCTTGATGTATGGGGGTGTACGAATGAAATTTTTATCTTTAGCAGGGCGCAGTGTCCTCGCGACGTTGTTGCTTGCCTGCACGCCGGCGGCCAGTGCGTTGAGTCAGGATATCACTGCGGTCTTCAGGCCTGACCCTTCAAGCGCCATGAACAACAAGTTCATCAATATCACACCCGTCTGGGGATATTGTCGAGACAACCCTGGACAGTGTGCCAATTTGGGGGTCTACAGTCATGTGGCGCGCATCAATTTTACGTCATCCCGGCCTATTCAGCCGAATCACTCAGATGTCCGACAAGGCGCTATGTTTTCGCTACCCGGTGATTGGCGTACGGTACAGATTGTCGATTCGGCCACGGGTAAAAGCGAAGAGGTTTCGATACGAATCGCCGGTGTGGGAGGGGTGTATCGGCTTAGCGTAAGCCCCATCGAATTGGTGGGGCAAGATGTAGGCTTAGCGCTAGCGCATCAAATGCTCTGGGGTAGTCATTGGGGTCGTCCTCCTCAACCGTGTATAAACGGTGGGAATCCCGGAGGCTCTTATTTCGGATACACGGGTTTCGGTTTTTTTTGGCACACGCCGCAACAGGACTTTACCTGTGCTAAAGGCGCGAGATACCTGATACCTGATCTTCGCTATCAGTCTTTTACTTACACCTATGAGCTGCGCACCCCCGACCCTTTGAAGATGTTGTCCGGCCGGTATACAGGATCATTGACCTATTCGGTTGGGCCACGGCAAGACTTTGATCTGGGCGATGTCATGCTTCCCGATGACTCGGCACTCACGCTCAATTTCAATTTTGAGGTCGACCACGCCTTCCGGGTAGAGGTCCCTCCCGGTGGAAATCGTGTCGAACTAGTCCCCAAGGAAGGCTGGCAGTCATGGCTTACGACCGGTAGTAAACCGACGCGGTTGTTCCGTGACCAGACATTCCATATCTCGGCCTCTTCCTATTTCAAGATGAGGCTCGAATGCCAGTACATCAGCGGTAATACCTGTGCGATCGCAGAGACCGGCTCGGGTCATGCTGTACCCGTGGATGTCAGCGTGAGCTTGCCCGAGGGACTGACGGACGCCATCGGGCAGCCGGTCAACCGCCGTCGATTGTTACTCGATGGCAGCGGCACCGAATTGTTCAAGCCAAGTTTTTTTGTCAATCGACAACAGGGGATCTTGCACTTTGAGGTGGACGGTAGAGGTGTTGGAGAAATGCTGGACAGCGGCGCCAAGGCCTATACCGGCAACGTCACGGTGATCTGGGATTCGGAAGTTTAAAAATGCCAGGTCCATTCATGAATTCGAAGAAGGCCTTACCCATGACGGGATTGCCAAACATAGCGCGTTGTATGCTCGCGGCGTTGTTATTTGCCTGCGCGCCGGCGGCCAGCGCATTGAGTCAGGACATTACTGCGGTGTTCAGGCCTGATCCCTCGAAACCCAATCAGAATGAATTTACCAATACCACGCCGGTCAGCGGCTATTGCGAAACTTTTCCAGCCGAATGCGGCACAAGCAGATTTAGCATTCGGTTGCCCATACGCTTCAATTCGGTCTCCGCTATACAGCCAGGCCACGGGGATTCTCGACAAGGTGCGATGTTCCAGCTGCCTGTCAGCTGGCGGACCATCCAAGTTACCCATGCAACTACCGGTGAAACTGAAACGGTGCAAGTGCGCTGGTCCGGCGTGGGTTCGCAATACTGGCTTCCAATAAGTGTGGTGGATTTAGTAGGTGGGGGCGTGCCTCTCCTGGCTGCTCATCAGCGATTATGGAACAGCTCCAGCTGGGTATATGCCCCCGCGCCCTGCGAATACAGTGGCGTAGGCAACCTCGATACCTTGTGGTATCGATTTTTCTGGCAAACACCCGCCGAAGGCGTCTGTGCAAAACGGGCCAACTACCTGATCCCGACCCTCTCGTACAGTTATCTGGATTTTGCCTATGAACTGCGCACGCCCAATCCCCTGGGCATGTCATCCGGTCAGTACACGGGTTCGCTGACCTACACGGTTGGCCCTGGGCAGGATGTCGACATGGGCGACGTCATGCTCCCCGACGATTCGTCCATTACGCTCAATTTCAAAGTCGACGTCCAGCACACCTTGAAGGTTGATATCCCCCCCGGTGGCAGTCGGGTGGAGCTGGCGCCCCAGGAGGGCTGGCAAGCCTGGCTGAGCAGCGGTCGACGACCCACGCGGTTGTTTCGTGACCAACGGTTCCATATCTCCGCTTCTTCCCGTTTCAAGATGGCATTGGATTGCCCGGCCATCAGCGGCAACACCTGCGCGATTACCGAAGCCAGCTCCGGTCATGCCGTGCCGGTGGACGTCAGCGTGACTCTGCCCCATGGCTTGACGGACGACACGGGGCAACCGGTCAACCGCCGCCGGCTGTTGCTCGAGGGTAGCGATCCCGGGTTTTTCCAGCCGGGTTTTTATCTCGATCGCAAGCCAGGAACGCTGCATTTTGAAGTGGCCAGCGACAACGTGGAGGCCATGCTCAACCAGGAAGGCAAGAGGTATACCGGCGACATCACGGTGATCTGGGATTCGGATATTTAGGGGCCAGCAGGCCGACAACATCCAATGTGCTGTGTTTACTGCATGAGGTTGAAAAAGCGATGAAGAAATCATGGGCGTGGGTTGGGTTCTCTCTGTTTTGCGGTGTCGCCCAGGCTGGGCCGCAGATTGGCGTCGGGGTCGTGTACGACTACCTCGACGGCGATAAGAGCACCTACATGAAACGGGTCTTCAACGGCGGGACGTCCACGGCATTCGTCAAGGTCAATATCCTCGAAATCATTTACAAGGAAGACGGTACTTACCAGGAAGTGCCGCTGCAAAACCAGGCCAGCGCCGTGGCCCGTGATGGATTGATGGCCAGCCCGGCGCGCTTGATCGTTCCGGCCAACGGTGTGCAGGGCACCCGGTTGCTGTTCATGGGCGACCGCGACAAGGAGCGCTACTTCCGGGTGCGTTTCGTGCCGGTGGTGCCGGAGGCTGACGACGAATTCGCCGTCAGCGCGCAAGAGCGCGAGGACTACAAGAAGGAGCGCGTGGAAGCCGGGGTCAAGGTACTGGCGGGCTACGGCACGGTGTTTTTCGTGCGGCCCAAGGACACCCGTTTCGACACCGTGGTCGACGACAATGCCAGTCGATACCAGCTGAGCAACAAGGGCAACAGCGTGGTGGTGGTCGATGAGTTCAAGGATTGCGCGGTGCAGAAAGAGAACGACTGCCGTCCGACCACCAAGCACCACATCATGACCAACCGTTCCTTTTCGTTCGACAAGGAAGCGGGGCGTGAGTACCGCTTCACGCTGATCGAAGGCAGCGAGAAAAAAGCCATCGAGATCAAGGGTTGACGGCAGTTACGCCGAACGGGTCGTCCACGCCACAGGTAATCCATATGTTCAAGACACTGATACAGCCCCTCGCGTTTGCCGCTCTGATACTGCCTTGGCTGTCAGCCTGGGGGGCGCGTGAAAGCAAAGTCTTTGAAGTCTACGTCACCATCCCGACGGCCGACTTCTATGTGCTGCCCCTCGACCCGCAGTTGGTCCAGCGCGAACAGCGTCTGGCGTTCAGCACCATCACCTCGGATCTCGTCCCGTTGCGGGCCATTTACGAAGTGAAGAACACCACTGGCGCCATTGGCGCGCGCCTGGGTGAAGAGGCGTATTTGTCCAATGGCCGTGAACGCATCGACCTGCGGGTGAAGTTCAATGAAGTCGTACTGAGCCTGGATTCGACCCAAGTGGTATCGGCCATCGACGCCAGGCCGGGACGGCAGGTACGGCTGGAGATCGCCGCCATCAAGCCAGGGGACGAGTATGTGCCCGGTGATTATTACGGCACGGTGCACATGGTGTTCGATGCGCTGGCGCCGTAGGGTGTCGATCCGACGATAGCCATGTGTCGGTTGGCAGTGTCTTGGTCATTCACCGGGCCTGCCACCGCGTCGTATTACCACTGAAACGATTTGAGCGAGTCGGCGGTTACCCCTGGCCTGGCATAGGCCCAAGCCCAATCCGGTATTTGAAAATGACTTTCCAGATGCAGGGCAAAGTCCAGGCGACTGCGCCCTGGATGGTTGCTGGGAAAGTCGAAATTGTAGAGATAACGCTGGGCCTGGCTTCGGCTGACGCTGAACAGGTCGCGGACGATTTGATTGGCGCGGGCTTCCTCTCTGCCCTGGCCGGCGGCCATTGCAAGCGCCAGGTTACCCACGGAGTCGAACACCCCGGGTTGGGCAAGTGCCTGTCGTATCGTGCTGTCGCTGAAGTACGGGCCGACCAGGTCTTCCCATAGTCGTCTGATGTGCTGCCGGGGCAGACTTAAAATCCCGGACCACAGGTCCGGGACATTGAGCAGCATTTCTACCCTGGAGTTGGACGGTGCGTGCCCTGGGGCGCCGAAATACCTGGCCGCCGAGGACAGATCAACGCTGTCGGTGTCTCCCAATATTTCCTTCAGCAACACCAGGAAATCCACCAAGGGTTGACGATGGACGATGAGCGTACGCAGGTTCTGATCGTTGAAGACGCGCATCCACTCGACGTCGATGCTTTCCGTTCTCAGCAGTTCCTCCAAGCAAGTGCGAGAGTACTCGGCGATGAGCCGGAGTCGCTCGTCGGAGATCGCCGGATCGCGTAGCCAGCCTGCAACCAAGCCGACATCCAGCAAGCCGCCTAAATGAGATTCGATGACGGGTGATGCATAGACAATATTGAAGCGTCTCTCCAACTCCGGGAAGCGTCCAAGAGCCGCCATCAGGAGGCCGACGGTTTCCTCGGCATTTTGGTAATAAACGAATTGCTGGAACAGGGCATCGTCATCGATGTCCTGGTCCGTTCCAGCGGTGAGTCTTTCGGCAATTCGGTCCAGATCGTCGCGGCCCACCAGATAAGCACCACCGAGTGCTTCATCGAGCGCATCGTCATCAAGATCGGCGTGGACATCATCGTCGTAACGGACGTAAGCCTCATCGATATCCGGATGGTTCATCTCCAACTGCCGAGCGGTGACTCCGTACTCGAGCATGATGTGCTTGACGTTGGCGCTCAACAGCAGAAATTTGTTGCCGAGCAGTAGGTCGATTTGTTCCCTGTCGACGGGCTTCAGCAGAATTTCCTCAAAGAATTGCCTGACCGCTTGTTTGTCCTGCACGTTGTATGGAATGTTGTCCGGCATCAGTCTGGCCAGGGAGTGTGGTGACAAGAAACGCCCTATGTTGAACAGAATTTCCGGTGGCAGGGCGGCCTGTTGTGCCTGTTCCAATGCCCTGCGCCCTACCCAGTGGGTGTAGCGTTCCAGGTAATCGAGCAACGGTTGAAACAGACGGTGCGGGTTAGGGAATCCGACAACGATGCTGGTCAGGTCGAGCACTGCGGCATCATCCAGGACCTCCACCAGAGAGTCGGAGTAATCCAGAAAAGCCTGTTGCAGGGATGAGATAGGCTGCACCAGGAAAGCATTGACCTCTGGATGCTGGTCGACATAGTCGGCCGCTTCATTGCGCAACCCTTGCATGGTAAATCTGCCCTGGCTTCCCTCGTTCAATCCCCGGACAACGGCGTTGAAAAAACAATTGCCATCGGCTGGAATCTCCACAGTGTCTTTACCCAATTGCAGGTTGTAATGGTTGAAGGTGGTTCGTCTCAGAACGATGTCCAGCGCGTTTCTTTCCGGGTGAGAAACGCTGGGGTAGATGCGTTCCGCTTGCCCCGGGGTAAAACGCACCGACCAAGGTCGCGATCCGGGGATTTCATTGATGAGCAGCAGGCTGCGGTGTTGCGGCCAACTGGGAAGCCGAGTCATAAGGGCCGGGACCAGGTCCATGATGTTGGTGTTCCAGACGCCAGGGCTGCGTATCGAATCGGAAATGCTCGCAATCGCGCCGGGTGTCGACGTTTGCGCAGCTTGCGCAGCGTTCGGTTGCGCGGGGGGGCTAGTCGGGCGCTTGCGTTTCCCTCCGCCATGACCAAACCCTACGGTACGCCATTCGCCGTTGGGCATTCGCGCCACGGTACTTCTCATGACGCCGCTGGAGCGGATGCCCAAGCCGGTCGATGGATCGACGATCACGGCTTCGGTCGCGGCATGCTTTGTATTGTCGTGTACCCGGAACACCGTCCCCTCGGGCTGGCGGATGTAGACCGGGCGGGTCACGCTGCCAGTGGTCGGGTTGACGAAGGTCATGCGGTAAAAGCCCTGTTCGTCCGTCGCCGTCGCGTGAACCACGGAGGTATCGGTCACAGCAAAGCGTTGGTAGACGGCCTCTTCCAGAGGCAGTCCGGCCAGCGCTTCGTCCCTGGCTTGGCGTCGCGCTGATATCGCCAGGAACGAGGTGCGGCCGCGTGCGGCGTTCGCCGTCGCACGAACCAGGCTTCGCCCGGGATAATTGGCGATTTTGTGCACGAAGAGCAGCGTCCTCAGGTTCAGCGGGATCGCGCCGGTCTTGATGGTCAACAGTCCCGTTTTTGCCCAGCTTTTCAAGAACGTGACAATGCCGGGCGTCATGAGCATGCCGGCGATCTCCTGCGCGATATCGATCGCCAGCAGGGCCAGGCGTGCATGGGTCTCACGCCGCACGTCACGGTTACTGTTGGAGAGGGGATCGGCATGAATGACCTGGAAGTCGACGTGCTCGCGGTGAAGGGTTTCGATGAAATCACCCGTGATCGGCAGGGCGCGAACCCAGGGGCGACCGGTTTGTCCGAAGATTTGCCGGGTCTCCGCTGGATAGGTGGTGGGCAGTCGCGCGCGGAAATAGGCCTGCCATTGCGCGTCCCGCAAGAGTTCGGTCACTCCCACGCTCAGATCGGCAAATTCATGGAAATCCTGGCCGCCGGGGCTGTCCGGGAAGTACGCGCCCACCGTGCCGTTGATTTCCGGCCCGACCTGATCGGTAAGGATCAGTGCGCCTTCAACCTTCAGTGCCGAGCGCAGTACCCCTGTCACGCCCATCGTGCCGCCTAGCGTAAGGCCGTAGAGACGCACGTTTTTTCCCATCACATGGCCGTGTCTGTTGGCTGGCGGCGACTGCTGCAAGATCACGTCCAACCAGAGCGCCAGCAGTTTTTGGGGGCTTGAAGGGTCGATGGTCCTGTCGATGAGGCTGCTCTTGAACACTTCGTCGCCCCTGAGCGCGGCTTCGTACCCTTTGAACCGCATGTTGGCCAGGTACGCGGCCTGCCAGGCGGCCTTGTATTCGGGTTGGTTCAATTTTTCCCGCAGCATCGCTTCGTAGCGGCCGCCGGCGTCGATGGCGGTCGTCATCATCGCCAGTTCGGATCCGGACAGGGTGATGAGGTAACCATTGGACGGATTGCGTATACGTTGGCCTTTTCGGTCGAGAAGGTGGACGGGCAGCACCGCCAGAGCGGCGGGGTTTTTCGACGGGCGCAGGTTATCCAGCATCAGTTGGGTCAGGCTGGTGGTCGTGGATTGTCTTGGATTGTCGGTGCTGCCGAAGAACAGCCTGACCGTCGTAGCGTCGGGATCGGGATCCAGGTCCGGATGCACGGTTCGCTGCAGGTATTGCTTGATCTGTTGGCGAGTGAACTGCACCAACGTCGGGATGCCGTTTCCCAGGTTCTGGACAGCTCGAACGACCCGTTCTTCCAGGAGCAGATAGCGCTCCTGCTCCAAAAACGTGGAGGTTTTGTAAAAGTCGGGACGGTTATATTCGATCAACGCCTGCTGGCGCACAGCCGAGGGGCCGGTGAGCGACAGTTGGGGCAGGGCCTGTGCCTCCTCCGTGTCTTGCGCAAAGATTTGCAGCTCCGTCGTCTCGCTCGCGGCGGCCTCGAAGACTTTTTCCAGGGCCGCGGCCTGGCTCTGCAACAGATCATTGGCCGCGACCTCGAACACATGCCCGGTCAGTTCGCTGGAGATCGACTGGATCGTGCGTCGCTGCCCAGCGTGCAAAGGGCGGAGGGTGCTGATCAAGGCCTGGGACGAAACGAACCGCTGCAAGCCGTCTTCCATGGAGTACAGGAACAGGACGGGATGATTCGCTTGCTTGATCACCATTGCCGCCGGCCATTTTTGCGCGGGCGCGCTGCCCATATCGAGCATGACCGTAAACACTTGGGGAACGGGGGGAAGCAATAAACGGCTTCGGCCGGCCTGGGAAGGCTGGTGGGTGATCCGTTCCAGCAGCCGGTCTTCGTCGTACTGCGTCAGTCGGGCACTCCCGGTCAACTGGCTGGTGGGTGTGCGGTCTACTTGATATAGCTGGAAAAAGTGCAGGAATCGCTGCGCGAGCAAACCGGCGAACACCGCCTGGGCCGTGGGCGGCGGTGTTGCATCGGCGTCGGTATCGGGCGGGTCCGCACGGATCATGGTGTTGCGAAACTGCAGCAGGTCGGCACGCAACTGAGCCTTGAGGCTGTCATTGCGGGTGGGGTCAGGGAGATAGAATGCCGACTCCATGGCCCTCGACAGCGCGGCGTCGACAGGCCTGGTGAATACACTGTCGGCCTCTGCCGTGGCCTGGGGATCGGTGAAAAAACCAACGCCGCCGAGAGGGAAGGAGGGCGGCGCATCCCGCAGAAGGCTTTCCCATAGCACGTCGATAAAGGGCTCTGAGCTGGTCAGCGAACGGACGCCGTTCGTGTCGGTCGTGAAACGGTTGACGTACCAGTGATCCGGGGCGATCGATTGAAACAACGAAGGTCGGAATTTTCGGGCGGGTACCTTGGCCTGGATGTTACTGATCAGCAGGCTATGCATCACGTTTTCGAAGGTCGGCAGGCCGGCGAACAAACGGGCCAGTTTCGCCTCATTGGCATCCAGCGCATCCAATTGCCGGGCCTGTTCAGCTTCCCGGGGACTGGGCGGCGGATCTTGTGGGGCTGGGGCGGTGGTGACGATTCGCCCGGAACCTTGGTAATTGGACGGAATGCCTGCACGCAATCGCTGCATTTGTGCAGGCGTGAGTGCCACGCCGCTACCCCTTAAGGATGAGAAGTCCAGGGACATATGGCTGATATGCGGATACACCCAGCCCTCGCGTGGGGACAGGGCGCCGGTGGGCTGGTTTTCCCTGCTCTGATGGGCAGGCAAAAAGCCGGGCGTTACGGCGTCGCGCAACGGCACGTGAGTGGTTTTAGTCTGGGCGGCGGAGTCGATGGTCTCGACTTCCTGATAAGTGACCCGCACCTGGGCGCTACCGCTCAGGCCTTGTTCGGCTAGCCATCGGTCGGCAAGCGCATGTGTCACGAAGTGTTGGCCGCTGGGTAGTGGAGTGATGGACGGGAGTTCGGTTGCCAGGGACGGCTGGACTATCGAGCGCGCGCCGAAGGCGTCTGACGACTCGCCAGATTTCTCTTCAAAAAAAACAGACATGCAGGTATCCCGGTTTTGTTTAAGGGACACCGACCGTATCGCAGCGCACACGCGGATCTGACATACATATTTATAGGCGGGCGGCAGCGATGGGAGAGTTGTATCTCAGGGTTTCATGGACTCGTCACCAGGGGCTGGCATTGAGTGTGGCTGCCCGGTTGGAGGTAGGGCGAAAGGAACGGCGCCATGCCCTTGAGCACCTGAACCGGCAAGGCCGAGGTGAACTTGAAGTTCTGCGCCGAAGCCCCCGGGACGTAAGCGGTGAGTGTGCCGAAATGGCTGTCGCCGATGTAGAACACGAAGGTCGCGGTACGGTTGATCGACTTGGAGCTGATGACCCGTCCACCGGAACCGATGGCTTCGATACGGTTGTCACCGGTGCCAGTCTTGCCGCCCATGGCCAGCGGTGTACCGTCGGCCAACTTGAAACTGCCGGCCACGCGTTTTGCGGTGCCGGCATCCACCACTTGTGACAGTGCACCGCGTAACGCCCGGGCGACCTCCGCCGGCATTACGCGCTTGCCGTTCTCCGGGTTGCTGACCAGTCGCGTTTCATAGGGTGTATCCACCGCAAACTGCAAACTGTCGACGCGCAGGGCGGGGCGCCGCACGCCGTCATTGAGAATGGTCCCCACCAGTTCCGCCAACGCGGCCGGGCGGTCGCCGGAACTGCCGATGGCGGTGGCCAGCGAAGGTACGAGGTGATCGAACGGGTAGCCGACTTGTTGCCAGCGTTGGTGGATATCCAGGAACGCTTCTATCTCAAGCATGGTGCGGATGCGACTGTCGCGGGCGCTCTTGTGCCGGCTCTTGAACAGCCAGCTATAGACTTCCTGGCGCTCGAACTGGCTGGCCTTGACGATCTGGCTGAACTTGGCATCGGGGTTGTTCAGCAAGTAACCCATCAACCACAAGTCCAAGGGGTGGACCTTGGCGATGAAGCCCTGGTCCGGCAGGTCATAGGCGCCGGGGCCATAGCTTTGGTAGAGCCGTTCCAGGCGCTCGTCGGTGAGTTTTTCCGCGCTCTTGGCGGACTTCAGGTGGGCGCGTACGAAGCGGTTGAAGCTTTCCTGGCTGTCGTTGGGAAAGAAATAGCGGTGCACGGCGGCCAGGCGAATTGCGGTGGGACGCATGCCGTCGAGGAAGGTTTCCAGGCGCTGGCCGGTGTCTTTCTTTTGATATTTCTTCCAGAACCTGAGCAGGAACGACGTGCCTTCGCGATCGGCGAATTGGGCCAGGTATTCCTGGCGGCGTGGGTCCTTGTCGTCCTTGAGCAGCTCGGAACTGTTGTTGGGGCCGGCATAGGTGGCGTAGCGCACCAGGTCGCGCATCAGGCGGATGAACGGCAGGTTGATGGATTCGCGCAGGGCGTCGCGCAACGTCGGCAGGCGGCCGTCGTCTTCCTTGCGGAAGTTATGGAAGGTGTGCAGCCCGCCGCCGGTAAAAAATGCCTCGCCGGGGCTGGCCGAATAGGTCCGGTCCAGCGCGGCTTCGAGCATCTTCGGCAGGCTGCGGTCGGTGTTTTCAATCAAGTAGTCCACCGCCCAGCGCGACAGGCGATCCTGCTCGGCGATTTCGGTTTTCTTCAACGCCGCCGGGGTCTGCTGGGCATAACGCTCGTGCAGTTCGGCGATGATTTGCAGGTAGGTCGTGAGCACGCGCAACTTGGCGGTGGAGCCCAGTTCCAGTTTGCTGCCTTCGTTGATGTCGAAAGGCTGGTCGGTGCTGTCGGTTTGAACTCGCACGCGGGAGCCATCGGGGGTCAGTTCCAGCAGGGTGAAGCTGTAGCGCACCTGCGTGGTGCTGGTGGGGGTCAGCAGGCGTTCTCCCATCAGGCCGATCTCGGCGGCGAACGCCGGGTCGGCCAAGCGCTTGAGGTACTCGGTGGCCTGGGCCTGCAGGTCGCTTTGCAAGGTGCTGGTGGCGGAGAGGTCGAGGCGATCGAGGTCGTACAGCGGACGGTTGAGCAGCGCAGCGAGGCGACTGCGGGCGGCACTGATGCCCTTGTTCGTTTCGTTGGGCTGGACGGTCGGGTCCTGGACCCAGTCGCGGTAGGAAACCTTGCTCGCCAGTGCTGCCTCGGACAGCGCCGCGTCGATCACACCGTTCTGCGCCAACAGGCGAATGTGGCTGTCGGTCAGGCTCGCCAGTTCATCATGGCCCTTGGACAGGTAATGTGAAGGCCGCCGCTGGGCAATCATCAACGACAGCATTTCCCGCAGGGCCAAGCCCTTTTCCGCCAGGCTCTTGGGGTCGCTGGCGCTGCTGAACAAGCGTTCATTGGCGCGCTTGAAGTCCGCGCCGTACCAGACCCTCAAACCTTCCGCCATGCCATGTACTTCGCCATGCCCCGGCACGGCTGAGAGGGGGACGCTGTTGAGGTAGTCGCGGACGATCCGCTGGCGCGCCTCAAGGGTTTGCGGGCCGGCCTGGTAGGCGCGCACGCTGGCGGAAATCATCTGGCGGATCTTCTCCGCCCCCGACACGGTCAGGCCTTCGGGGGAGTGCCGGTATTTCTCGAGCTGTGTGGCCAGCGTGCTGCCGCCGGCAGACTGTCCCGGCAGGCTCAACAGCTTGGCCACCTGCGACCACGCCGCCATGCCGAAGCGCGGCCAGTCTACCGCCGGGTTGGCCAGTGGTTGCTTGGGGTCGAGCAAAAAGCGGTTCTCGATGAACAACAGGCTTTGCACCACCACCGGTGGTATGGCGTCAAAACTCGCATACAACTGTTGCGGGTACTTGAACTGATACACCGGCGCGGCGCGACAATCGGTAAGGGTCAGCCCCGCCTGGATCTTTTCCGGGTAGGGCACGAACAAGCCCTTGTGGACGTAGTCCATCAAGGCCGGCGAAAACCGCGCCTGGGCCTCGACCACGTAATCGCGCTTGAGCAGCCGCGGCAGGAATTCTCCCAGCGCGCTGTAGCCCAACCGTTGATCGAACGGGCCGGCTCCCGGATAGACGATGGCATCGCTCGGACCCGGTTGCACCGAATAGGTCAAGGATGCGGCGTACTTGCTGACCTCCTGTGCCTGGAACCGGGACGTGCGCATCTCCTTGGCCACAGCCAGGCCGACCACCACCACGATGATCAGCAACAACAACCAGAACGCCCGCCAGCCATGCCGGGCGCGGCGAGTTTTTTTAGGTAAAGGCGCTTCTTCCATACGTTCAGTCGGGACCACAGGTTTATTCGAATCGGTTTGCCACAAAGCGCCCATAGTCGACTGATCCATTCACGCAGATTGATCGGACTTGCTTGAAGCTTAGACGGTGGTTGGCGTGGGGGGAGGGGAAATTGTGGACATCCGTGTGTAACGGCTTGCGGCGGTGCCCTTTGTGGCGAGGGAGCTTGCTCCCGCTGGGTGGCGAAGCCGCCCCCGCTTTTTCAACTCGCAAAAGCTGGGCGGCTGCTGCGCAGCCGAGCGGGAGCAAGCTCCCTCGCCACGAAAAGTGATCAGAGCCATATGGTGTCCCAGAGCGGGTAGTCGCCAATACGATCTACCAGGCCTGCGCGAAGGGGGTTGGCAATGATGTAGCGGGCGCAGGGCCGCAGGTCCTGATTGTCGCGGATCGCCCGGTCGTGAAAGCCGTTTTGCCAGAAGGCACCGTTCCGGCCCATGGCTCGATTGATCGCAAGAGTGCTGCGAGACTTAACCCCTCGCATCACTTCAGACAGTCCGGCTTGCTCCAGCTGTACCAACCAATGCAGGTGGTCCGGCATCACAACCCAGGCGAGCGAATTGATCTGGAATTGTTCATGCGCCAGACGCATCTCCGCAACTAGCAGACGGCCCAGCCGCAAGTTTTTGAAGATCGGCGTGCGTTGGTGGACGACCGTAGTGACGAGGTAACCTCGCCCAGGTTCTGATGAGCGTCCATGACGCAGTCGATGGGAGTTTGGACGTAGAGGATGCATTCCGTGCTTCCTTTTGCTGAGTTCACCATAACGGTAGCTGTGCTGGCTCCGACCCGTCGCGTTGATGGTTGAACGACTTTTCCGAAAACAACGTAGTCCCCGTGGCGAGGGAGCTTGCTCCCGCTGGGTGGCGAAGCCGCCCCCGCTTTTTCAACTCGCAAAAGCTGGGCGGCTGCTGCGCAGCCGAGCGGGAGCAAGCTCCCTCGCCACGGGCTGGTTAAGTCTGAAAGCCTTGAGCCAGAGCCATCGGCCCATCCCTGCACATAACGCCACACCACCACTGTGCAATCCTCGGCGCCGTTTCTGAAAAGCCCCTGACTCAGACAATTCCTCTTGATAAGTCCATGACCATCTCGGTCATTCCCTGAATTAACCTATTTTTATAGTGAAACTTTCTGTTCTCGGCTTTTTATACTGCACGACCCGCTGATCTTGAGGATTTTTCCTACAGGACGGTTTGCCCACAAGGCAGGCCCGGTTTCGGCAAATGCAGCAAGCTCATCCGTTTGCGGCTTTTGGAGACTCGGTGGTCAATCCAATAACAAGACGAGGTTGTATCCCTATGCCAGTCGGCAACCCTCTGCCCCATGGCGAGATCGCCCAGGGCGGTCCGCTCAAACGTGAGCTCGGCGAGCGGCATATCCGCTTGATGGCGCTTGGCGCCTGCATCGGTGTCGGGCTGTTTCTCGGTTCGGCCAAGGCCATCGAGATGGCCGGGCCGGCGATCATGCTGTCCTACATCATTGGAGGCCTGGCGATCCTGGTGATCATGCGCGCCCTCGGCGAAATGGCCGTGCACAACCCGGTAGCCGGATCGTTCAGCCGCTACGCCCAGGATTACCTCGGCCCGCTGGCCGGCTTCCTGACGGGTTGGAACTATTGGTTCCTGTGGCTGGTGACCTGCGTGGCGGAAATCACCGCCGTGGCGGTGTACATGGGCATCTGGTTCCCCGATGTACCCCGCTGGATCTGGGCCTTGGCCGCACTGGTCAGCATGGGCTCGATCAACCTGATCGCGGTGAAGGCCTTCGGTGAATTCGAGTTCTGGTTCGCCCTGATCAAGATCGTCACCATCATCGCCATGGTCATCGGCGGCGTCGGCATCATCGCCTTCGGTTTCGGCAATGACGGCGTGGCCCTGGGCATCTCCAACCTATGGACCCATGGCGGTTTCATGCCTAACGGCGTCTCCGGCGTGTTGATGTCCTTGCAGATGGTCATGTTCGCCTACCTGGGCGTGGAGATGATCGGCCTGACCGCCGGTGAAGCGCGCAACCCGCAGAAAACCATCCCCAACGCGATCGGCTCGGTGTTCTGGCGGATCCTGCTGTTCTACGTCGGCGCGCTGTTCGTGATCCTGTCGATCTACCCGTGGAACGAAATCGGCACCCAGGGCAGCCCATTCGTGATGACCTTCGAGCGCCTGGGCATCAAGACCGCCGCCGGCATCATCAACTTCGTGGTGATCACCGCCGCGCTGTCGTCCTGCAACGGCGGGATCTTCAGCACCGGCCGCATGCTCTACAGCCTGGCGCAGAACGGCCAGGCCCCGGCGGGCTTTGCCAAAACCTCGAACAATGGTGTGCCACGCCGCGCACTGCTGTTGTCTATCGCGGCGTTGCTGCTGGGCGTGCTGCTCAACTACCTGGTGCCGGAAAAAGTCTTCGTCTGGGTGACCTCCATCGCCACCTTCGGCGCGATCTGGACCTGGGTCATGATCCTGCTGGCCCAACTCAAATTCCGCAAAGGCCTGAGCGCTTCCGAGCGTGCCGCACTGAAATATCGCATGTGGCTGTACCCGGTCAGCTCCTACCTGGCGCTGGCATTCCTGGTGCTGGTGGTGGGCCTGATGGCGTACTTCCCCGACACCCGCGTGGCGCTGTATATCGGCCCGGCGTTCCTGGTATTGCTGACGGTGTTGTTCTACACCTTCAAGTTGCAGCCGACCGGGAATGTGCGGGGAGCCGTGCGTTCGGTTTCCTGAGTCGATAGCGATGTAAAACAGAGCCCCGGTCCACGACCGGGGCTTTCTTTTTCCTGAACTGTGGAGCGCTTGTTACTTCTAACAATAGTCCGCGTGCTGACGGGGCCCTGGATTCAACGTTGTCCGACAGCACGGTCGTTGGAGGGACGTATGAAAGCGATATGGAGCGGTTTTTTCAGTTATTCGCTTGTCGGGTTGGCCAATACGCTGATCCATTGGCAGATTTTCTTTGTCCTGCGCGTGGCGTTCGGCCTCGACCAATCGACGAGTAATTTCATCGCCTTTTGCGTGGCCGCCTCCTTTTCTTTTTATGCCAACGCGCTGTACACCTTCGAAGCCAAACTCTCCGTGCCGGGTTATGTGCTTTTCCTGTGTGTCATGGGCGCGCTCAGTTTCATGGTCGGTCACTTGGGAGATCGCTGGCGCCTCCATGGCCTGCTGACTGTGGCGGCGTTTTCGCTGTTGAGCCTGGTGCTTGGTTTTCTGTTTTCCCGGTTCGTTGTGTTTCGCGGACATCGGCCATGAAGATCTCGCTGATTGTCCCGATGTACAACGAAGAGCAGGCCATTGGTCTGTTCTACGAGAGTGTCCGCCGGCATCCGCAGTTGAAGGATCATTGCGTCGAAATCGTCTTTATCAACGATGGCAGCAACGACCAGACCGCCGTCCTGGCGCGCGAGATAGCGTTGACGGACAACCAAGTCCTGCTGATCGACTTCTCCCGTAATTTTGGCAAGGAGCCGGCCTTGTTCGCCGGCATCGAGCACGCCAGTGGTGACGTGGTCATCCCGATGGACGTGGATTTGCAGGACCCTATCGACGCAATCCCGCGAATGATAGAGCAATGGCAAAAAGGCGCCGAAGTGGTGCTGGCCAAGCGTCGCGATCGTTCGTCCGACAGTTACCTGAAGCGCCGAGGCGCGGCGCTGTTCTACCGTTTGCTCAATCGTATTGCCTATCCCCATATCGAACAGAACGTGGGGGACTTTCGTTTGATGGATCGCAAGGTCGTGGAAGTCATAAAGACACTTCCTGAGTATCAGCTATTCATGAAAGGCGTGTTGTCGTGGGCGGGTTTCAATACCGTCATTATCGAATACGACCGCGCAGGCCGTGCCGCCGGCAACAGCAAGTTCAATGGCTGGAAATTGTGGAACCTGGCCCTGGAAGGCATCACCTCATTCAGTACCGTACCGTTACGGTTGTGGACTTACGTGGGGAGCTGCATTTCGTTGGTCTCATTGCTTTATGCCGCCTATCTGATCCTCGACAAGTTGATCTTCGGAAGCGATCTGCCCGGCTATCCATCGCTGATGACGGCGATCCTGTTCCTGGGCGGTGTGCAACTGATCGGTATCGGTGTGTTGGGTGAATACATCGGGCGAATCTATCTGGAGACCAAGCACCGGCCTCGCTATGTCATCAAGGAAATGATCCAGGGCGGCCGACCCAAGATGCGAGATGAGTCGTGAGCCAGTTCCCGTGGGCAAGAACATTGACGCCACGGGAAGTGTTGCTGTTTTTCCTGGCAGCCACTTTTCTTTTCATCTTTCCCTTGGTGCAGGCTGATTATTTCTACAACGATGACAACTGGCGGGCGCTCGTGGCCGGAGCAGGGTGGCGCGAGGAGGGGCGAGTTGTCATCGATTGGTTCTACAACGTTCTTTCGTTCAGCTCGAGATCAGCGGATCTGTTTCCCTTGCCGTTATTCATCGCGACGACCGCTGTTTCGTTTGCGTTGAGATCGCTGACTTTTTTCTATTTCGAGCGACCGACGTTAGTCCATTGTCTGGTCGTCCTGCCCATCTGGTACAACCCTTTTCTCTTGCAGAACCTGTCTTATCACTATGACGGGCCGGCCATGGCGTTGGGGTTGGTGGCGCTTGTTTACGCGGTTATCTGGTCATCTGACAGGGGCTGGCGAAACGTCTGGATACCGGCATTGTTAGTGGCGCTGGCATTGTCCATCTACCAAGTGCTGATCGGTTTTTTTATTGCGATGTGCTGTGTCGAGGTGATCCGCCTGGTTTGGCAGGGCACGCCTTCGCAGCAAGTGTTGCGGTTTATCCGCTGCAAGCTCGTGGCAATCGGTGTCGGCGTATCGGTTTATTACCTCACGGCTTATCAACTCATGACGGGAGCGCGTCAGGTGTTGTTGCCGTTGGAAATCAGCAGCCTGCTGGAAATGGGAAACCGCCTTTCGTTTTTGGCGAGCATGTTCGGTGGCTTGGTTATCGAAGGCGCTCGGCCACTGGTGTTGGGCGGTGCATTGCTGACGCTGGTTGGGTACGTGTGGACAGGCGTCGGGTTAGTTCGTCGCCCGGACCCGGCATGGCGAAAAGCGTTGCTGTTGTTTTTGTACCTGCTGGCTTTTGCGGTGCTCTTGCTCTGCATTCCAGGCATCACACTGTTATTTGTCGAGTTCAACTACGGTGCCCGAACGCTGGTGGCTTTCTCTGCGTTGTTGTTGCTGGTGTTTTATTCGTGTCAGCAAGTGCTTGGTCGGATCCATGCCAGCCTGGGGCTTGTCCTGTTGATTCCGTTACTGGCGATGTTGTCGTTCTCGTTCGGACACGGACGTGTCCTGTCGCTGCAAAAACAACAGGAGGCTGTTGTGCTGGCCTCGCTGGCCTATGACATCGACCACTCGCCGCTGCGCGATAAGGATCGCATCTACATGATTCCCGAGTTGAAAGCCAATTGGCTTCCGGCCGCCAGCGGTTTGTTCGCGGCGATGCCGGCCCAGCGGTATGTGTTGGGTGTGGGGTATGTATTACTTCCAGAAAGCCTGCCGCGAGCGGGCATTACCAATGTGTACCTCGCCAAGAATGCAGAGGTGATTGCATCGATTCGCCGCGGGGATTTCTTGCCGGTGGTGTCTACGGGTTTTTATGACCTGTTTGTCATCAAGGACAGCGGTTACATCTTCATGAAAAAACCGCAGGGTGATCCCGATGTGGTGCCCAAGCTGTGTTTGTTTGTCGATATCGCGCAATGTCGATGAACGTCCGCGTCAGCAAACACAGCGCATCACCCGTGGCGAGGGAGCTTGCTCCCGCTCGGCTCTGTAGGAGCTGGCGAAGCCTGCGATCTTTTGATCTTTCTCTTTAGGGTCAGGTGTCTTTGGGAAAGATCGCAGCCTCGTTTCACTCGGCAGCTCCTACACAGCTCCTACACAGCTCCTGGCTGGTGCTCTAGCAGGCCGACGTTTAAGCCGCCACGATTTCCTGGGGCTCGAAACTGTCTGCCCGCGCGATGTGGTGCCCAAGCTGTGTTTGTTTGTCGATATCGCGCAATGTCGATGAACGTCCGCGTTAGCAAACACAGCGCATCACCCCGTGGCGAGGGAGCTTGCTCCCGCTCGGCTGCGCAGCAGTC
>NZ_VDLV01000002.1:123963-136393 GCF_013608025.1 Pseudomonas brassicacearum subsp. neoaurantiaca
GAAACTGTCTGCCCGCGCGATGTGGCGCTCAAGCTGTGTTTGTTTGTCGATATCGAGCAGTGTCGATGAACGTCCGCGTCAGCAAACACAGCGCATCACCCGTGGCGAGGGAGCTTGCTCCCGCTCGGCTGCGCAGCAGTCGCAACCGGGCTGGCGCGGTCTGACGGTTGTGTCGCGGTGCCTGTCTTGGGGCCGCTGCTCGCCCCAGCGGGAGCAAGCTCCCTCGGCACAAGGGCTGGTGCGCGCTAGCAGGCCGATGTTAAG
Source organism: Pseudomonas brassicacearum subsp. neoaurantiaca (assembly GCF_013608025.1). Classification (GTDB taxonomy): domain Bacteria; phylum Pseudomonadota; class Gammaproteobacteria; order Pseudomonadales; family Pseudomonadaceae; genus Aquipseudomonas. The sequence goes on from NZ_VDLV01000002.1 coordinate 124,228, forward strand.
CCGCCGCTATTTCCTGGGGCTCAAAACTGTCTGCCCGCGCGATGTGGTGCCCAAGCTGTGTTTGTTTGTCGATATCGCGCAATGTCGATGAACGTCCGCGTCAGCAAACACAGCGCATCACCCCGTGGCGAGGGAGCTTGCTCCCGCTCGGCTGCGCAGCAGTCGCAACCGGGCTGGCGCGGTCTGACTGTTGTGTCGCGGTGCCTGTCTTGGGGCCGCTGCGCGCCCCAGCGGGAGCAAGCTCCCTCGCCACAAGGGCTGGTGCGCTCTAGCAGGCCGACGTTTAAGCCGCCGCTATTTCCTGGGGCTCGAAACTGTCTGCCCGCGCTAACTGCCACATCCGGGAATAGAACTGTCCGTTCACTTCCCCGGTCAGCAATTCTCCTGGTTTGAGGAACACGTGCAGTTGCGAAAACAGCTTGATCTCGGTGGCCGACATGCGCCGCACCAGGTGCTTGGGCTGCAATTGCGAAGGGTGTTCAAGCCCGGCGGCGGCGAGCATTTCGGCCAGGGCCTTGAGGGTGTTGCGGTGGAAGTTGTAGACCCGCTGGGCCTTGTCCGGAACGACCAGGGCGCGTTGGCGCAGGGTGTCCTGGGTGGCGACGCCGGTGGGGCATTTGTTGGTGTGGCAGCTTTGCGACTGGATGCAACCGATGGCGAACATGAAGCCGCGCGCGGCGTTGGCCCAGTCGGCGCCGATGGCCAGGACGCTGGCGATGTCGAAGGCGCTGACGATCTTGCCGCTGGCGCCGAGCTTGATCTTGTCGCGCAGGTTCAGGCCCACCAGAGTGTTGTGCACGAACAACAGGCCTTCGCGCAGCGGCACGCCGATGTGGTCGGTGAACTCCACTGGCGCGGCGCCGGTGCCGCCTTCCTTGCCATCGATGACGATGAAGTCGGGCAGGATCCCGGTTTCGAGCATGGCCTTGGCGATGCCCATGAATTCCCACGGATGACCCAGGCAGAACTTGAAGCCCACCGGTTTACCGCCGGACAGTTCACGCAGTTGCTGGACGAATTGCATCAGTTCGATCGGCGTGGAAAACGCGCTGTGACGGGACGGCGATACACAGTCCTCGCCCATGAGAATGCCACGGGTCTCGGCGATTTCCCGGGTGACCTTGTGCTTGGGCAGGATCCCGCCGTGGCCGGGCTTGGCGCCCTGGCTCATCTTGATTTCGATCATCCGCACCTGGGGGTTCTGCGCCTGGGCGGCGAAGCGTTCCGGGTCGAAGCGCCCGTCGGATGTGCGGCAGCCGAAGTAGCCGCTGCCCAGTTCCCAGGTCAAGTCGCCGCCGTGTTCGCGGTGGTAAGGGCTGATGCTGCCTTCGCCGGTGTCATGGGCGAAATTGCCGAGCTTGGCGCCCTGGTTCAATGCCCGGATGGCGTTGGCGCTCAGGGAACCGAAGCTCATGGCCGAGATGTTGAACACCGAGGCCGAGTAAGGCTGGGTGCATTGCGGGCCGCCGACCGTCACGCGAAAGCCGCTGGGGTCGCTCAATGGGGCCGGGCGCATGGAGTGACCGATGAATTCGAAACCGGTCTGGTAGACGTCGATCAGGGTACCGAACGGTTTGTCGGCGCTTTCGTTCTTGGCGCGGGAATATACCAGCGAGCGCTGGGCGCGCGAGAAGGGCAGGGCGTCGCTGTCGGATTCCAGCAAATACTGGCGGATCTCCGGGCGGATGCCTTCGACCAGGTAGCGAATGTTGCCCAGGATCGGGTAGTTGCGCCGCACGGCGTGGCGGCTTTGCAGCAGGTCGAACAACCCCAGCAGGCTCAGCAGCCCCGTCACCAGTGCAATCGGCCAGAGCCAGTCGTGTTGCAGAAACGGCAGGCTGGCGAGGGTGAAGATCACGCAGCCGGCGAAGAAGGCGTAGCGGCTCAGCAACGATAGGCTCATGCGGGTTCCTTGGGGGGAGGGCGGTTGGCGAGACATTAGCGTGGAATGCAACCCCGTGGCGAGGGAGCTGTGTAGGGCTGGAATAATTAGCCTGAGACTGCGGAAAAACCTGTGGGAGCGAGCTTGCTCGCGATGGCGGTCAAACATTCAACACCTTCGTTGACTGTCACACCGATATCGCGAGCAAGCTCGCTCCCACAATTGAACCAGAGTCGATCAGACCGGTGTTATTCACCCCGCCATCTTCATCTGCCGCACCGGCAATTCCACCCGGAACGTCGTCCCTACGCCCACCTCACTGCTCACCGTGATTTCGCCGTTGTGTTTTTTCACGATGCCGTAGGAAAGCGATAACCCAAGCCCGGTGCCTTGGCCGATGGGTTTGGTGGTGAAGAACGGGTCGAAGATCTTCTGCAGGGTTTCCGGTGGGATGCCCGAGCCGTTGTCGGCGACTTCGATCCAGACGTGGTCGCCTTCGACGCCGTTGCGCAGGGTGATGGTGCCGCGTTCCGGGCCGATGGCCTGGGCGGCGTTGACGATCAGGTTCATGATCACTTGGTTGATCTGCGACGGCAGGCATTCGACTTCCGGCAATGGGGTGTATTGCTTGACCACGTCGGCCTTGTACTTGATCTCGTTGGCGACGATGTTCAAGGTCGAGTCCATGCCTTGCTGCAAATTCGCCATCTGCCATTCCTGGCTGGAGTCGACCCGGGAGAAGTCCTTGAGGTCCTTGACGATCTGTCCGACGCGGGCGATGCCGTCCTTGGATTCCTTGATCAGGAGCGGAATGTCTTCCACCAGGAAATCCAGTTCCACCTCCTGGCGCAGGCTCTTCAAGTTCATCACCAGCTCCGGCGAGGCAATGGCTTGCTCGGCGCTGCCGTAGGCCTGGAGCATCTCCTCGAGTTTGCTGAAATAACCACCCAAGGCCCCAAGGTTGGACGAAATGAAGCCGATCGGGTTGTTGATTTCATGGGCGACGCCGGCCGCCAGTTGGCCCAGCGAAGCGAGTTTTTCCGACTGCACCAGTTGGGTCTCGAGCAGTTTGCGCTCGTCGATTTCCATCTGCAGCAGTTCGCTGGCCTGCTTGAACGCCAGTGTCCGTTGTTCCACCAGGTCTTCGAGCTTGTTCATTTTCAAGCGGGCGCGGGAGGTCATTTCCCATTTGGTGGTCAGGGTGTTGGCCATCTGCTGGACTTCGATGTTGTCGAAGGGCTTTTTCAGGATCAGCAGCCGGTCGTGGCCGTTCAGGCGGTCGAGCAGTTCGTCCCAGGAATAATCCGAGTACGCGGTACACACCACCACTTGCAGTTGCGGGTCGACTTTCCACAGCTCTTCGATGGTCTTGGCGCCGTCCCAGCCTTCGGGCATGCGCATGTCGACAAACGCCAAGGCATAAGGGCGCTCCTTTCCCAGGGCTAGCTGCAATTTGGCCAAGCCTTCCTGGCCGCCATAGGCCGAGTCCAATTCGAACACCGTGGTGACGGCTTTCGGCGCTTCGCCGAACAGTGCGCTTTCCATGTCCTGCAGTTCGGCGTTGCTCTCGTCCTCAGGCGTCAGGATCTTTCGGAAGTCTTCATGGATGGCGGGCGTATCGTCGATCAGGAGGATGCGCCGGTTGCTCATGTTGTTCATGGCTCACCTTCTGCGAGTTTCAACGGCAGTTGCAGTACGAACGTTGCCCCGGTCCCGGGCCCCTCGCTGTGTACGGTGAGGTGGCCGTTCATTTCAATCGCCGCCAGTGCGCAACTGTGCAGGCCGAACCCGTGGCCGTCCTTACGGGTGGTAAACCCGTGGGCGAAGATGCGCGTCATGTTTTCCGCCGGGATGCCTTCACCTTCGTCCTTGACACTGATCTGCAGCTCTTCGTCTACGACCGTGGCCTTGAGGGTCATGTTCCGCGCATGGTTCGAAACCCCGGCCATGGCGTATTTGGCGTTGCTGATCAGGTTGATCAGGATCAGCAGCAAGCGGTGCTTGTCGCCCATGATCCGGGGCACCTCGCCGTATTCCTTGATCACCGTCACGTGGTGTCGGGTCAGGGCGCCGGAGTTCATGCGCAGGGCATCTTCGAGCAGTTCGCTGACCACCAGCGGCTCCATCAAGGTGTTGGCGCCTGCGTAGGATTGCTGCGTGGAAACGATGTCCTTGATGTGATCGACGCTCTTGCTCAGTTGCGCCAGTTCGTCGGTCAGGCCTTGTTGCTCCACCGCGATGGCTTCCACCAACTGGTTGAGGTAGCCGGGCAGCAGCTTGCCTTTTTCGTCCTCGGTGAGGAAATGCCCCAGGTCGTGGCTGTGCTCGTTGATCAGGTTCATCGCCTTGCCCAGCCCCAGGGCCTTGCTGCTGCGCAGCTTGCGGCTGACCAGGTCGGCAGAAATGTTCACGCTGTTGAGCACGTTGCCAACGTTGTGCAAGACGTTGGTGGCAATTTCCGCCATGCCGGCCTGGCGGGCGGTGTCCATCAGTTCGCTCTGGGTGTCCTTGAGCTGGCGAGTGCGTTCCTCGACCCGTTGTTCGAGTTCGTCGTTGGCCGTTTGCAAGGCGCTGTTGACCCGCTTGATTTCCGCGAAGCTGCGGATCAGTCGGATCGCCAGCCAGATCAATATCAGCACCAGGAACGTGGCGAATAGCAGCAGGTAGATGTGGTTGCGCTGGTGCTTGGCGGCGGCTTTTTCCTGGTCGGAGTCCAAGAGATTGGTGATGGTGTCGAGGCGAGCCGCCAGTGGCACCGCCTCGATGCCCTGCAGCAGTTCATTGACCTTGGGCTGTTCACGCAGGATCAGCGCGATGTGCCGGCGCAGGATGTCGATGGAACCTTGCAGACCTTCGGGCAAGCGGTCGCGGTTCACTTCCAGGCGGTTGAGCCCCAGCAGGATTTCGGCGGCCTGGTCCTGGGTGGTGACCTGGGCGAACTCCAGGCTGCTGAGCAGCAGGTCATAGGTGTCGATGGCAACGTTTTGCAATTGCAGCCTGTCGGCGTCAGAGAGCCGGGCGAACTGGCCCTGAATGTCGTCCTCGGCGGTAGGCAGGAAAGCCAGGGAGTTACGCAATATGGCGTTGTGGGATTTGAATTGCTCCACCAGGCGGGTTTTTTCCTTGACCGCCTTGAGGTATTCGTCGCGCTGTGTGTCCCACAACGAGGGCGCATGCCGGCCCGGTTCCGACTCGATGAGGTCGAGGCGTTGCCACAACCGAGTCATCTCATGCAGGGGCGAGACCAGCGGGTCGTAGTTGTGGCTCAGGGCGACGCGGGCCTTGAGCACTTCGTTGTCCCAGGCGGCGTCCTGCTGTTTGAGCACGCGGATCAGGTCCCTGGATTCAATGTGCGAAGCAGCCTGCTGGGCTCCGGATTCGATGTACATGAACAACAAAATCGAAGCCAGCAATACGCCGATGAAGGCCAGGCCGAGGCGGCGGGAGAGGGTCATAGTGGCTTGCCCTCCCATTCACCGGTCAGGGTCTTGAGGAACTCGACGATCAGCTCGGTATCGTTTTTCAGGGGCTCGCGGCCCAACTGGTACTTGAACATCACTTCGACCGCCTTCTCCAGGGTCGGCGCGGAACTGCCATGGAAATACGGCGCGGTGACAGCCACGTTGCGCAGGCTGGGGACCTTGAACACCTGGCGGTCGGCTTCGTCGCCGGTGACGTTGAAGCGCCCTTCGTCAGCCCGGGTGGGGTTGCCGCGATCAGCGATGTAGTCGCCCATGACGCCGAACTTCTGGAACATGTTGCCGCCGATGTTCACGCCTTGATGGCAGGCGATGCAGCCGTATTCCTTGAAGCGCTGGTAACCGAATTTTTCCCGAGGCGTGAGGATATCGGTGTTGCCCAGCAGGTACTGGTCAAAGCGCGAGTTGGGGGTCAGCAGGGTGCGCTCGTAGTCGGCCAGGGCGCTGCGGATATTGGGTTCGTTCACCCCGTCGGGGTAGGCGTTGGAAAACGCCTTGGAATAGTCCGGATCATCGGCGATGCGCTTGACCACCGTTTCCCAGGAGCTGCCCATTTCCGTCGGGCTGATCACCACCATGTGCACCTGTTCTTCCAAGGTGTCGACGCGACCGTCCCAGAATTGATGGAAGTTCAGGCTGGCGTTGAACACGGTGGGCGTATTGACTTCCACCGGCTTGCCATCGAAGCCCAGGGAAAACGCCTTGTCATCGGCACCGCCCTTGTCCAGGCGATGGCAACTGGCGCAGGACAGCGTGTTGTTGACCGACAGCCGTGGGTCATTGAACAGCCGCTGGCCCAACTGGACCCGCTTGGGGTCCAGGTTCGGGACCGGAGGCAGCGGCTTGAGCGGTTCGTCCAGTGGCTCGGCGTGAGCGGCCGTGCTCAATCCCACGAGCAGGCCGAGAGCCAGAATCAATCCGTGTGACGCCATGGGGTGCTTTCCTTGAAACGGGTTTATGAACTCTGGCGCTTACGAAAACGGGTTCGGGCGTTGTTCCCATTCGGCCATCCATTGGCTGAATGCTTGTGGTTCCACGGCCTTGCTGAAGTAATAGCCCTGCACCTCTTCGCACTGGTGGATCTTCAGGAATTCCAATTGGTCCCGGGTCTCCACGCCTTCGGCGATGATGTGCAGGTTCAGGCTCTTGCCCAGGCTGATGATCGTGCTCACCAGTTTGGCGTCGTTACTGTCGATACTCAGGTCGCCGACGAACGACTGGTCGATCTTCAGCACGTCCACCGGAAATTTCTGCAGGTAGCTCAGGCTTGAATAGCCGGTGCCGAAGTCATCGATCGCCAGCCGGATGCCCAGGTGCTTGATGGCCTTGAGCGTGGCGACGGTGGTGTCGATGTTTTGCATGAGCACGCTTTCGGTGATCTCCAGTTCTAACTGTGTCGGATCCAGGCCGGTTTCCTTGAGGGTACGGGCGATGCCGTCGACGAAACCGCGCTGGCGAAAATCGATCGCCGAGACGTTGACCGACAGGTACAGCGGCCGCATGCCCTCGGCTTGCCAGCGACACGCCTGTTGGCAGGCTTCCTGGAGCACCCATTGGCTCAGCGGCACGATCAGGCCGCTGTCCTCGGCCACCGGGATGAAATCCGACGGATAGACGAGACCATGGTCGGGCCGGTTCCAGCGCACCAGCGCCTCGACACCGACGACCTTGCCGCTCACCAGGTCGAGCTTGGGTTGGTAATGCAGCACGAATTCCTTGCGCTGCAAGGCCAGGCGCAGGCCGGACTCGATGGTCTGCTGCTGCCGTGCCCGGCGGTTCATGTCTTCGGTAAAAAAGCGGTAATCGTTGGGGCCGTGTTCCTTGACGTTGCGCATCGCCGTCTCGGCTTTCTTGATCAGCGCCACGGCGTCGAAGCCGTCGGCCGGATACACGCTGATGCCCAGGCTCGCCGTGACCGTCAGGTCGTGGCCGTCGATGGGATGCGGGGAGTTGATCGCCGTCAGCAGTTTTTCCGCCACGCCCTTGGTCGATTGCGAATCGGTGACGTCCCCCAGGATCACCACGAATTCATCGGAGCCGTAGCGAAACACCGAATCGGACTCACGCACCACGGTCGCCAGCGTGCGCGCCACGCGCTTGAGCATTTCATCGCCCACCGGGTGGCCCAGGGCATTGTTGATGCGCTTGAAGCGGTCCAGGCCGATGAACATCACCGCCAGTTGTCGGTCATGGCGGCGGCATTGGGCCAAAGCCTGGGTCAGGCGATCACCGAGCAACATGCTGTTGGGCAGTTCGGTGAGCACGTCGTATTGCAGCAGATGCGAGACCTTGAGCAACTCCTGGACCCGCTCTTCGATCGTCCGTTCCAGGGTGCGCATCTTGCGCGCCGCGTCCTGGGCCAGTTGCCATTTCCAAGTCATGGCACTGGCCATCTGGCGGATTTCCAGCGTGTCGAACGGCTTCTTGAGGATCAACAACTGATCGTCGAACTCGATGCGTTCGGACATGGTTTCCCACGAATAGTCGGAAAACGCCGTGCACAGGGCGATCTGCAAGCGCGGATCGGCTTTCCAGAGTTGTTCGATGGTTTGCAGGCCGTCCCAGCCTGGCGGCATGCGCATGTCGGCGAACACCAGCGCATAGGGCTGGCCCTCGGCCTGGGCGCGCTTGACCAGTTCCAGCGCCTCTTCGCCCTGGTAGGCCGAGTCGATCTGGAACTGCAACCGATTGACCTGTGGCGTGCCGAACAACAGGCTCTCGGTATCGTCCAGCGAGTCGTCATTGCCGGCGCTGGGGCTGAGGATCTTGCGAAAGTCCTGGTGAATGGCGGGTGTGTCGTCCACCACGAGGATTCGCCGATTGGCGGGTACCGACATGGGGTTCATGGGTTGCTCTCCGATAGCTGGCTGGCCGGCCGGGTCCAGTGATCCGCCACGGGAATGATGGTCCCGGCCTTGAGCAGTTCGGCGGCCTGGCCGCTGTCCACCACGGTGCTGAAATAATGCCCCTGGGCCTGCATTGGGCCACCGCTGGACATCAGCGTGGTGCGTTGCTCCTGGGTTTCGACACCTTCGGCGATGATGCCGATGCCCACGTCCCGGGCGAAATTGAGGATCGCGCGCAGGGTCGAGGCGTTTTCCGGATCGTCACTGGCGCTGTCGAGAAACCGCTGGGCGAGCTTGAGATGGTTGACCCGGTACGTCTTCAGGTAGTCGAACGACGAGTACTCGGTGCCGAAATCATCGATGGCGACCTGCACGCCCAGTTCGCACAGGCGTGGCAACACATCGTTGTGGGTCCATTTGGTCTGGGCCAGGGTCGCTTCGGTGACGTCGAAGCGCAGGTCCCAGGGCGCCAGCTCCCAGCGCGCGGTGGTGCGCAGTACGTCGTAGATCAGCTCGGGGCCGGTCTTGAGCTGGGTCAGGGACAGGTCGATGGCGATCACCGGCGGCGCCATGCCCTGGTCGCGCCATTGGCGCATCTGCTGGCAGGCCTGGTCGAGTACCCAATGGCCGAGGCCGATGATGATCCCGGTTTTTTCCGCCGCCGGCATGAACGCCGCCGGTTCCAGCCAGCCGCGCTGCGGGTGGTTCCAGCGCACCTGCACGCCCATGCCGAGGATCCGGCCGGTGCCGAGGTCGACTTCCGGCAAGTAGTGCAAGTGCAGCTCGTTGTTCTCGATGGCCTGGCGCAGGTCATTGGCCAGGGCGACCCGGTCCGTCACTTCCTGGTTAATTTCCTCGTTGTGGAAGTGATACTGGTTGCGGCCCTTTTCCTTGGAGCGATAGAGGGCCATGTCGGACTGCGCCATCAGGCTGTCGGCACTCGGGCTCTGCGGCGTGTACAGGCTGATGCCGATGCTCACGGAAATGCGCACGTCATTGCCGTCCAGAGAGTAAGGCGCCACCAGCGTGTCGCGGACTTTCGCCGCCAGCGCGGCGCAGTGGGTCGCTTCGTGGACGTCGAGTTGCAGGATGGCGAATTCATCGCCGCCCAGCCGCGCGACGACGTCGTTCTCCCGGGTACAGGCCTTGATGCGCGCGGCGACTTCCTGCAACAGCAGGTCGCCGATCGGGTGCCCGAGGGTGTCGTTGATCCGCTTGAAGTGATCCAGGTCCAGGTAGAACATCGCAAACGGCGCCGCGCCCCGGCGTGCGGCGGCGAAGGCTTGGTGCAGGCGTTCGATCATGGTGGCGCGGTTGGCCAGCCCGGTCAGGCCGTCGGTGCGGGCCAGCAGGGCGATCTTCTCCTCGGCCAGCTTGCGCTCGGTGATGTCGAGAATGATGCCTTCGACTTCCAGCAGCAGGCCTTGCTCGTTGCGCACCGGGATGTAGCGGTTCTCCACCCAGCGGAAGGTGCCGTCGCCGGTGCGCATGCGAAATTCGATGGAGGCGCCGGCGTTGTCGCGGTCCAGGACGCGGACCATGGCTTCGTCGACCTTGCTCTGGTCTTCGGGGTGGATCAGCGTCTGCGCCCAATCCGGCGAGTCAATCAGTTGCGCCGCGACATGGCCGAACTTGGTGATGTTGTGGGAGATGTACATCAACGGGAACGGCGGCTCGCCGCGCAGGCGATAGAGGATGGTCGGGCTGTTCTGCACGATGATGTTGGCGTCGGCCAGTTCCCGGGTGCGCTCCTCCACAGCCCGTTCGAGCATATCCATCTTCAGCGCGGCGTCTTCGGTCATCTGCCATTTGACGGTCAGGGTGCTGGCCATCTGGCGGATTTCGATGGCATCGAAGGGTTTCTTCAGGATCAGCAGTCGATCGCCGAGTTCGAGGCGATCGGCGATGTCTTCCCAGGAATAGTCCGAATAGGCCGTGCACAGGGCCACTTGCAGCTTGGGGTCGACGCGCCATAGCCGCTCGATGGTCTCGAGGCCGTCCCAGCCCGGCGGCATGCGCATATCGATAAAGGCCATGGCGAAGGGCTTGCCCTGGGCCAGGGCTGTTTCGACCTTGTTCAGGGCTTCCATGCCCTGGAACGCCGAGTCGAGTTCGAAACTCTGGCCGGAAACCGCCACCGGTGCGCCGAACAAGGCTTCTTCAGCGCTGCTCAGGCTGTCTTCGGAGACTGCATCAGGGCTGAGGATCTTTCGAAAATCCTCATGAATGGTTTGCGTGTCATCGACAATTAATATTCGCCGATTGGATCGTTCCGACGGCAGGCTCATGGCCGTGCACCGTCGAAATGCGGACTACAGAACCGTAGGAACATCGGATATCCCTTTCGCTAGCATGAATATTCGGCCTGTACTTGGCCCTTCATGGGGTAGAGCATAGTCGGCTCATCGGATGCGCGCGGTGAGTGATGGCAAATTGTGTCTAAATATTCGCCATCTACTAGCCTGTCTATCAGGGGTAGGGTAGAACAGTGGTCGTCAATGGGGAGGGGGTATCAATGGAAGATCAATCGTCGAACGTTCCGGTCACGAAGCCGACGGTGTTGCTGGTGGATGACGAAGAGTCGATTCTCAACAGCCTGCGTCGGCTGTTGCGCAGCCAGCCATATGAAATCCTGCTGGCGGACAGCGGTGCCAAGGCCCTGGAGATCCTCAAGGAGCGCCCGGTCGACCTGGTGATGACCGATGCGCGCATGCCCAACATGGATGGCGCCACGCTGCTGGCGGAAATCCGCAAGTTGTATCCGTCGACCTTGCGCATCCTGCTCACCGGTTATGCCGACGTGGACATGATGACCAAGGCGATCAACGAGGGGCAGCTCTATCGCTACCTCAGCAAACCGTGGAACGACGAAGAATTGGTTCAGGCCCTGCGCCAGGCCCTGGCCCACCAGCATTCGGAAAGCGAGCGCCAGCGCCTCGAAGTGCTGAATCGGGAACAGAACCAGCAGCTCAAGACCCTCAACGCCACGCTGGAGAAACGCGTGGCGTCGCGTACCGCCGAGCTGCAGCAGACCGCCGACATGCTCGACCTGGCCTACGAAGAGCTCAAGCGCAGCTACGTGACCGGCACCGAAGTCTTCTCGCTGATCGCCAACCTGCGCTTGCCCAAGGCCAAGCAGACCAACCGGCAGATCATCGAGCTGCTGCGGGTCTATAGCCGGCTCAACTTTCTCGACGAATCCACCGACCGCGACCTGACCATGGCCGGGGCGCTCTACAACATCGGCAAGCTGAGCTGGACCGACAACATGATGGTCACGCCCGCCGACATGCTGCACCACAGCGAACTGGAGCTGTACCGCGCCTATCCGAAGCAGAGCGAATCGCTGCTGATGACGCTCGACCCGATGAAGGACGCGGCGCGGATCATCCTTCATCACCAGGAGCGTTGGGACGGCAGCGGCTTCCCCGATCATCTGAAGGGAGAGGCGATTCCGTTCGGCTCGCGGCTGCTGAAGCTGGCGGTGGATTTCATCGAGTTGCAGCGCGGGTTGATCCTGGAGCGGCAGATGAACAGCGACGAAGCGCTGGTCTACATCCGCAAATACGCCGGCAAGCTGTACGACCCGGACCTGGTCGAGGACTTCATCAAGGCGTGTGCCGAATACCTGGAAGACGTGACCCTGTCCGACCCGACGGTGAAGGTCGTGACCACTCGCGAGCTGGCGGCCGGCATGGTCCTGGCCCGCAACCTCAACGCCGACAACGGCATGCTGCTGCTCAACGCCGGCAAGGTCATGAGCGGCCCGCTGATCGAAAAGCTCATCGCTTTCGAAGCGATGGAAGGGGCGCGGTACAGCGTGTTCGTCAAGATCCCCGAGGAAGAGGCGGACCCTTCGGCGCCGAAGCCGATTTTGGGGTGATGCAGACCTGGCGGACAATGGGTTCTGTGTTTATTTGAGAATGGGCGCCAGGCTTTGCTCCCACCGCCGCGATCTG
>NZ_VDLV01000023.1 GCF_013608025.1 Pseudomonas brassicacearum subsp. neoaurantiaca
TGAACTGGTCAAGTAATCCCGGACACCGATTACGGTGTTTATGCCGCTTTTTGCTCCATGGCTATTGGCGACAGGTAGTTGTCGTAGCTGTGGAGCCTAGTGCGGTTGTAGTACATGAAGAAACGCACCATGTCCGTCTTTGCCTCCTCGATCAGGCCGTAGCCGTTGCGAGGTACCCACTCTGACTTTAGCGTGCCAAAAAAGCGCTCAGTTGGAGCGTTGTCCCAGCACTGCCCTCGATGGCTCATGCTTTGCAAAATGCCGTGGCATGTCAGTTCTTCTTGAAACTTGCGACTGGTGTACTGACATCCTTGATCTGAGTGAAACATCAGCCCAGGAGGACACGTTCGTACTTCTGTCGCCATGCGTAGCGCTTTGCTGACCAAGTTGGCGTCATTAACCAGAGAAAAAGCCCAGCCAATGACCCTGCGAGCATACAAATCAATCACGATGGCCAGATGAAGCCAGCGTTTGCCCACCATCAGACTCGTCACGTCGCCACACCAAACCTGATCGATTGCCGCCGGTTTGAAGTTGCGTTTTAGCCGATTGGGCGCGACAAATGCCTCCACGCCTCTGGATCTGAAGGGGTGGGGCTGACGTTGTTTACTGACAATGTTGGCCTCCCTCATCAGCGCTCGGACAAGGCTCCTTCCAGCTGTTATTTTCTGAGCCTTCAGGCCTTTGCTAATC
>NZ_VDLV01000024.1 GCF_013608025.1 Pseudomonas brassicacearum subsp. neoaurantiaca
GCGGTGTGCCAGCCAAAATTTCCATCGACTGACACGCTGCCTTCGCGAGCAGGCTCGCTCCCACATTGGAGTTTCGCTGGTCGCAAGATGTACAGACGCCGCGGAACCTTGTGGGAGCGAGCCTGCTCGCGAAAGCGGTGTGCCAGCCAATATATTCGCCGACTGACACGCTGCCTTCGCGAGCAGGCTCGCTCCCGCATTGGAGTTTCGGCGGTCACAAGATGCCCATACGCCGCAGAACCTTGTGGGAGCGAGCTTGCTCGCGAAGAGGCCGGTACTTTCAGCATCTCCATCGACTGACACTCCGCCTTCGCGAGCAAGCCCGCTCCCACAGGAGAAAGACGTTCGCCGTTCAGAGCCGCAAGGCAATAGCCTCCCCAACCTCCTGAGTCGAACCCCGGCCGCCGAGATCAGGCGTAATCGGTCCCTCGGCAATCACCTGCTCGATGGCCTTGAGAATCCCGTCGTGCGCCGCACGATATCGCTCATCGCCATTGCCGAGGAAATCCAGCATCAAGGCCCCGGACCAGATCATCGCGATCGGGTTGGCAATGTTCTGTCCATAGATGTCCGGCGCCGAACCATGCACCGGTTCGAACAGCGAGGGAAACCGACGCTCCGGGTCAAGGTTGGCCGAAGGCGCGATGCCGATGGTGCCCGCGCAGGCAGGCCCGAGGTCGGAGAGGATGTCGCCAAACAGATTCGACGCCACGACCACATCGAACCGATCCGGTTGGAGCACGAAGCGCGCACAGAGAATGTCGATGTGTTGCTTGTCCCAGGTGACGTCCGGGTACTGCTGCGCCATGAGCGCCGTGCGTTCGTCCCAGTACGGCATGCTGATGGAAATGCCGTTGGACTTGGTTGCCGCCGTCAGGCGTTTGCGCGGTCGGGTCTGGGCCAGGTCGAAGGCGAACTTGAGGATCCGGTCCACGCCGCGTCGCGTGAACACCGACTCCTGCAGCACGAATTCATGCTCGGTGCCCTCGAACATCTTGCCGCCGACCGAGGAGTATTCGCCTTCAGTATTTTCACGGATCACCACGAAATCGATGTCCCCGGGTTCGCGTCCGGCCAACGGGCACGGCACGCCGGGAAACAGCCGCACGGGGCGGATGTTGACGTATTGGTCGAAGTCCCGGCGAAACTTCAGCAGCGAGCCCCACAGCGAAATGTGGTCCGGAACCTTGTCCGGCCAGCCCACGGCGCCGAAGTAGATCGCGTCGAAGTCCTTGAGCTGCTCGAACCAGTCGGAGGGCATCATCTGCCCATGTTCCAGGTAGTAGTCGCAGTGGGCCCAGTCGAGCACTTCGATGCTCAAATCCAATTGCCACTTTTTTGCCGCCTGCTCCAGCACCCGCAGGCCTTCCGGCAAGACTTCCTTGCCAATGCCATCGCCGGCAATCGCGGCGATCCTGAATAACTTGCTCATCAACCCCATCTCCTCTGTCCAAACGCTGGAGAGATCACAGCCCACCGATGTGGAAGGCTTTGATTTCAAGGTATTCGTCCAGGCCGTACTTGCTGCCTTCGCGACCCACGCCCGATTGCTTGATGCCGCCGAAGGGCGCTACGTCCATGGAGATTAGCCCGGTATTGAGGCCGATCATGCCGAACTCCAATGCCTCGCCAAACCGCCATGAGCGGCGCAAGTCCTGGGTGAAGAAGTAGGCGCCCAAGCCATAAGGCGTTGCGTTGGCCAGGGCCAGCGCCTCTTCTTCCGTGCTGAAACGCATCAATGGCGCGACCGGACCGAAGGTTTCTTCATTGGCGAGCAACATCCCTGCGTGAGCCTCACCGAGCACCGTTGGCTGGACGAACTGGCTCTCGCCGTCAGGGATGCCACCGCAGAGCAGGCGCGCGCCCTGGCTCAACGCCTCATCGATATGCCGAGCCACCTTGCTCACCGCCGCCGCGTTGATCAGCGGGCCCACGTTCACCTCGGCATCCAGGCCATCGCCGACCTTCAGCTTGCCGACCTCCTCCACCAGGCGCCGGGCGAAGCGATCGTAGATGCCGTCCTGCACGAGGATCCGGTTGGCACAGACGCACGTCTGCCCCGCGTTGCGGAATTTGCTGAGCATGACGCCGGCCACGGCCTGCTCCAGGTCAGCGTCGTCGAACACGATGAACGGCGCGTTCCCGCCCAGTTCCAGGCTCAGGCGTTTGATGTGTTCGGCGCTTTGGCGCATCAGCAGCCGACCGACCGCGGTGGAGCCGGTAAACGAGATCTTGCGCACCGTCGGGTTGCCGGTCAGCTCTTCGCCGATGCCAGCGGGCATGCCGGTCACCACATTGAAGACCCCGGCCGGAATGCCGACCCGTTCGGCCAGCACCGCTAGCGCCAGGGCCGACAGGGGCGTCAGGTCCGAAGGCTTGACCACGATCGTGCAGCCGGCAGCCAGGGCCGGCGCGCACTTGCGTGTGATCATCGCGTTGGGGAAATTCCATGGGGTGATCGCGGCACAGACACCGACCGGTTGCTTGAGCGTCAATAACCGACGATCACCGCTCGGGGCTTGCATGGTTTCGCCGTAGACCCGCCGTGCTTCTTCGGCGAACCATTTGACGAAGCTGGCGCCGTAGCGGATCTCGCCCATGGCCTCGGTCAGCGGCTTGCCCTGCTCACAGGTCAGGATCAGCGCCAGATCGTCGAGGTTATCGAGCATCGCCTGGTACCAGCGATCGAGCAACGCCGCTCGCTCCACCGCCGGACGCGCCCGCCAGGCCGGCCAGGCACGGTCGGCGGCTTCAATGGCACGCCGGGTTTCGCTGGCGTGTATCGCCGGTACCCGAGCGAGTACCTCGCCGGTGGCCGGGTTGGTGACGTCCAAGGTAGCGGCGTTGTCGGCGCCGACCCACTGGCCGTCGATGTAAGCGAGTTCTACCAGCAGGCTGGGGTCTTTCAGGCGATTCTTGAGCATGGCGTGGAGTCCTGTTCTGAGACAGTCTCCAGTCTATTGAGTCACCCTGGACGAGGATGCTGAAAACGCCGGTTCTACAGCCGCGAATGCTGAATTTCAGCCTCCGACGGCACGCTTTACCGTGGCACTACTGAACCTTCATGGAACCCAACAACCCTTGCAGGAAACGCTCGCCCGCCTCCATCTGGCTGACCTCGATGAACTCGTCAGGTTTGTGCGCCTGTTCTATCGAACCTGGGCCACAGACCACCACCGGTACGTCCAGGCGTTGCTTGAACAATCCGCCCTCGGTGCCGAACGAGACTTTGGCGGTGCCGGTGTCCGGTGCTGCAAAGTTTTTCAGGAAGCGCACGGCTTCGACACTCGGGTGGGTATCGAGGCCCGGGTAGACGTTCAAGGTTTGGATGTCGATATCGGCCACGTTCGAGAGCTTTCTCGCTTCGCGCACGATCAATTCAGCTCGCTCGGTCATTTGCTCCAGGAACCGGTCGAGGTTGTCCTCCGGCAAGTTCCGCACTTCGAAGTCCAGGGTGCAGAGGTTCGGCACGATATTCAGCGCCTTGCCGCCGACAATCTGCCCGACATGCACGGTGCTGTAGGGCACGTCGTAATCGGCATCCTGGGCGCCCTGCTCTTGCAATTGCTGCTGGCTCTGGCGCAGCGCAGCGATGAAATCGCAGGCCACGTGGATCGCATTGACCGAGCGTGGCGCCAGGGACGAATGCGCTTCGAGGCCGCGACAGTAGGTGCGGTAAGAGCCTTTGCCCTTGTGCCCGAGCACGAATTGCATTTGGGTTGGCTCGCCGATGACGCACAGAAACGGCCGGATCGGTGCCAGGTGCAGCACATCGAGCAAGCGCCGCACCCCCACGCAACCGATCTCTTCGTCATGGGACAACGCCAATTGCAATGGCCGGCTCAAGGGCTGCTCGGTGGCGTCGAGCATCGCGTCGATGGCCAGCGCAATAAAACCCTTCATGTCGCAACTGCCACGGCCATAAATCCGCCCGTCCCGCACCGTTGCCTCGAACGCCGGGAAGGTCCAGGCCTGCCCCGCCGCCGGCACCACGTCGGTATGACCGGACAGCAGGATGCCCGGCACATCCCGTGGGCCGGCGCTGGCGAACAGATTGGCTTTGTGGCCCGTTTCATCCTTGACGATCAACGATTCGATGCCTTTGGTTAGAAGCAGATCGCGCACGTACTCGATCAAGGCCATGTTCGACTCCGAGGAGACGGTGTCGAAGGCCATCAGCCGTTTGAGAATCGCCAATACCCGGGGTTTCATGCGTATGCCGCCACGGTCAGAGGGTTCGGTTGCTGGGTTTTTATCAGTTCGGCACTGTCGTGATGGCAAAGAATTTCACTGCCGCCCACTAACATCCGCCGATCCGGCGCGACGCGGTTGCACAGCCCGTCGACCCGCACCGGGCAGCGACTGAGGAAGGTACACAATCCTGGCACACTGGCTTTCGGGCCAATCGGTGGCAATGTCTGGCACGTCGTTGCGCCGCAGCTTTCCAGCCAGCCCTGGCGCAGTTCCGGCACGGAATGGATCAGCAGGTCGGTATAGGGATGAAACGGCGTTTGCGCGTAGGCGTCGCGGGCTCCGGCCTGGATCTTGTGGCCGCTGTACATCACCACGATGTCGTCACACAGGGCGCGCACGGTGGAAATGTCGTGGCTGATGAACAAGTAGGACACGCCGAGTTGCTGGCGCAGGTCGCGCAGCAATTCCAGGATCGCCGCCCCGACCACCGTGTCCAGGGCCGAGGTCACCTCATCGCAGAGAATCAGGTCCGGCTTGGCCGCCAAGGCCCGTGCCAGGTTGACCCGCTGTTTTTGTCCGCCGGACAGCTCGTTCGGACGTCGGTCCGCCATTGTGCGCGGCAAGCGCACCAGGTCCAGCAGCTCACCGATACGCTCGCGCAATGCCGTGCCCTTGAGGCCGAAGTACATCTTCAACGGACGGCTCAGGATCGTGCTGACGCTGTGCATCGGGTTGAGCGCGGTGTCGGCATTCTGGAAGACCATTTGAATGCGTCGGAACTGCTCATGGGTGCGCGACGACAAGCTTCCGCCCAGGGGTTGGCCATCGAACGTCAAGCCGCCAAGGGCCGGCGTGAGCAGCCCCGCCACCACTCGGGCCAAGGTCGATTTGCCAGAGCCCGACTCGCCAATGACGCCAATGGCCTGGCCTCGGCGGATCGTCAGGTCGATGTCTTCCAGCACGCGAATGGCTGGCATGCCCTGGGCATTTTTGTTGCCGTAGCCGGCGGTCAGGCCCTTGATGACCAGCAAAGGCGTTTCTTGGGCGATGTCGCCAGGCGGACGAATCGTCGTGTCCGGGCGCGCCGCCGCCAGCAAGCTGCGGGTGTATTCGTGGGATGGGCCCTGGAGCAAAGGAGCCGTGGCGCTGTGCTCGAAGATTTCACCGCCGTTGAGTACGACAATCTGGTCAGCCATCTGCGCCACGACCGCCAGGTCGTGGGACACATAGACCGCCGTCGCCCCGCGCTCATGGACCACCCGTTTGAAAGCCCGCAGCACATCGATCTGCGTAGTCACGTCCAGCGCCGTGGTCGGTTCATCGAGCACCACCAGCAACGGATCGCTGATCAATGCCATGGCCGCCATCACCCGCTGCAGTTGCCCGCCGGATACCTGGTGTGGATAGCGCTGGCCGATGCGTTCCGGGTCTGGCAGGGCCAGGTCGCGGAACAGCTCGACGGCCTTGGTTTCAAGCTCGGCCCGGCTGCCGAGGCCGTGGATCAATGCGCCTTCCACAACCTGGTCGATGAGTTTTTTCGCCGGATTGAACGCCGCCGCCGCGCTCTGGGCTATGTACGACACCCGGTTGCCTCGCAGCTTTTGCAATTGGCTGTCGTTCAGCGCCAGCATGTCATGTTCGCCGACGTGCACGCTGCCACCGGCCAGGCGGCAACCGCGTCGGGCATAACCGAGCAGCGCCAGGGCAATGGTGGTCTTGCCGGAGCCGGATTCACCAATCAACGCCAGCACTTCACCCTTTTCCAGGGAAAAGCTGACGCCCTTGACGATATCCACCTCTCCACGCTCGCCACAAGCCACCACGCGCAAGTCCTGGACTCGAATCAATTCGCTCATCTCAATGACCTCCCGAACGTCGATTGCGTCGCGATGACACCCGGTCGATGAACAGATTCACGCCGATGGTCAGGGTGCCAATGGCCAGGGCTGGGATCACGATGGCCGGCGCTCCTTGATTGAGACCACCGATGTTTTCGCGCACCAAGGAGCCAAGGTCGGCATCCGGCGGTTGTACGCCCAGCCCGAGGAAACTCATGCCGCTGAGCAACAGCACGATGAAACCGAAACGCAGGCCCAGGTCCGCCAGCACCGGGTTGAGAATGTTCGGCAGGATTTCCACGCAGGCGATGTACAGCCGACGCTCGCCCCGGGTGCGGGCCACTTGCACGTATTCCAACGCTTCGATATTCACCGCCATGCTACGGGCGATGCGAAAGGCGCCGGGGGTGTAGCTCAACACCGCCGTGCAGATCAGCAACGTGACCGAGGAGCCGAACGCCGAAACCATGATCAGCGCAAGCATCTTGCTCGGGATCGAAATGAACGCGTCCATCAGGCGGCTGATCAGCTCATCCAGCCACTTTGGCGACACCACCGACAGCAAGGCCAGGCTGGTGCCCAACGTGCTGGACAACACTGCGGCCACCAGCGCGAGGCCGACGGTAAAGCGTGCGCCGACGAGGATCCGGCTGAGCATGTCACGGCCCAGGTAATCGGTGCCGAACGGGTACGCGGCGCTGAAGGTGTCGAAGACATTATCGGAGACCACCTCACCCACCGGGTGCGGCGCCAGCCATGGGCCGAACATCGCCACCAACAGCCAGATCGCACACATCGCGGCGCCGGCCAGGCCCAGCCAGGACGCGCCATGGGGATCTTTGCCCAACCCCAGTGCTGCGGCCGCAGGCGGGGATTTCACAATGAGATTGTTCATTGGTTTCTCAGCCTCGGATTGGAAAGAATCGCGCACAGGTCGGCAATCAGCACCAACGCCAGGTACGCGGTACAGAACAACATCGTGCAGCCCTGGACCAGGGCCATGTCGCGGTTCGTCACCGCATCGACCATCAGGCTGGCGATGCCGGGGTAGTTGAAGATCGTTTCGACGATCACCACCCCGCCCAGCAGGTAAGACAGGCTCAGGGCGATGGCATTGGCGATCGGCCCGATGGCATTGGGCAAGGCATGGCGAAGCACGATGCGGACATTGCTCACGCCTTTGAGCCGGGCCATTTCCACGTAGGGGCTGTCGAGCTGATCGATGACCGCCGCCCGGGTCATTCGCGACATTTGCGCGACAATCACGCAGCACAACGTCATCACCGGCAAGGCGTAGGTGCGCATGAATTGCCAGGGTGGGGTGATGTCACTGGCGTAGGACAACGCCGACAGCCAACCCAGGTTCACCGCGAATATCAGCACGGCCAGGGTGGCGACCAGGAATTCCGGCACCGCGACCATGGTCAAGGTGAAAAAGCTCAGAAAACTGTCGATGCGCCCGCCTCGTCCCATGGCCGAGCCGATACCCAGGGTCAACGCTACCGGCACTGAAACCAATGCCGTGGCCGCCGCGAGCATCAAAGTGTTGGGGACCCGGCCGGCCATCAGATCGATGACCGGCATGGCGTTGGAGATCGACATCCCCAGGTCACCGCTGAGCAGGCTCGTCAGCCAGTGCAGGTAACGCAACACACCGGGCTGGTCGAGACCCATTTTCGCCCGCAGGGCGGCGACTTGTTCCGGTGTCGCGAACTGGCCCAGGGACTGTTGCGCCGCGTCGCCCGGCAGCACCGCCGTGATGGCGAACACCACCATGGACACAATCAGCAAGGTCAGGACCGCCGCCCCCAGGCGTCGGCCAATCAACCACAGTGTGTTGCTATTCATCAGCCGACCCTCATGCAATGCAGCGTGAACCCGAGGTTCATCAGGCGTCCAGCCAGACTTGCTCGGCGAACATGTAGCCCATGAAACCGCCCAGGGGGTTGGCGCCATAGCCTTTGACGCGCTGGTCGGCGCCGTCGATGTTGCTGATGAACACCGGCACGCCGATACCGCTGTGTTCATGCACCAGGGCTTGCATGTCGCCGTACATCTTGCCGCGCTTGGCCTCGTCGGTTTCCCCTCGCGCCTGTACCAGCAGTTGGTCGAACTGCTCGTTTTTCCAACCCGATTCATTCCACGGGGCCGTCGACTGGAAGAATTGCGAAAAGATCATGTCGGCGTTCGGACGCGGGTTGATGTTGCCGAAGCTCAGCGGGTGCTTGGCCCAATGGTTGGACCAGTAGCCATCGCTGGGCAGCCGATTGACGTCGAGCTTGAGCCCGGCCTCTTTGGCCGATTGCTGCAGCAACACCGCGACATCCACCGAACCGGTCGCGGCGGGCGAGCACATCAGCGGCATGCTGATGCTTTCCATGCCGGCCTTCTTGAGCAGGAACTTGGCCTTTTCCGGATCGTAGGCCCGTTGTGGCAACTCAGCGTTGTAGAAACGCGCGCCGGGTGCGATGGGGTGATCGTTGCCGACCCGGGCGTAGCCACGGAAAATCGCCGACTTGATCTGCTCACGGTCCAGCAACAGCTTCATGGCCTGGGTGAACTCCGGGCTTTGGCCAGGCATCTGGTCCTGCCGGATGATCAGGTCAGTGTAGTTGCCCGACGGCGAATCGATGACCCGGTGCTTGGCGCTGGCCTTGATACGTGTGGTCGAGCGTGGATTGACCTCGTTGACGATGTGCACGTCGCCTGACAACAGCGCGTTGATCCGCGACGATTCATCGGCGATGCCAATGAATTCGATCTCGTCCAGGTACGGCAAGCCAGGTTTCCAGTAATTGGCATTGCGCACCCCCACGGAACGCACGCCAGGCTTGAACTCCTTGACCTTGAACGGCCCGGTGCCGATGCCCTGGCTGAAATCGCTGGTGCCCTCGGGCACGATCAGCATGTGCGAGACGGCCAGCACCGACGGCAATTCAGCGTTGGGGCCGCTCAACTGAATCTGCACTTCGTGGGTGCCAATGGCCTTGACGTCGGCGAACTGCGACGCCAGCGGCAGGACCTTGGAGCCGGTGATCGGGTCCTTGTGGCGCAACAGCGAGAACACCACGTCGGCGGCGGTCAGCGCCTTGCCATTGTGGAAGGTCACTTCCTTGCGCAGGCTGATCACCCAGAGGGTGGCGTCGGTGGTTTCGATGCGCTCGGCCAGCTCCAGTTGCGGGACCATATGGCTGTCGAAACGCGTCAGCCCGTTATAGAACATGTAGTGGCGCACATAGTCGGTGGACGACGACCCTTTGGCCGGGTCCAGGGTATCGGCGGTGGAACTGGTCGAACCGGCGACGCGGATCCGCCCGCCCGGCTTGCCTTTGCCAGGGCTTGCGGCCTCCTCATCGGCGAACAGCTTGCCGGCGGTGCCGAACAGGCTGCCGGCGCCGGCCACCGCGACCCCGGCCAATCCGAGCATCTGCAACGCATTGCGGCGAGACATGCCGCGGTTGAGCCCTTCGAAAACGCGCAGACTTTCCGTACCTGTTACCAACTGGGTGTCGATACTGTTTTTCTTGTCAGTCATGTCAGTTCTACCTTTCGGAAGTGATAAGGCTCGATGGCTCGCGATTAACGCAACGTTGTGAAACGTGAAGCGTCCCCCGTTAACTCAATGCAAATAGTCTTGAAGCCGGTAATACGCCCCCACGAACGGCAGGAACCAAGGCTTGCCGAAATGCCCGGGGATGGCCGGCCAATCGAGTTCGCGCCAAGGATTGGCCTCCAGGTTGCCCGCCATGACGTCGGCCATGACCTGGCCCATGTGCACCGACATCTGTACGCCATGGCCGCTGTAGCCCATGGAGTGATAAACCCCGCCATGCTGGCCCGCCCGGGGCAACCGATCGGAAGTCATGTCCACCAACCCGCCCCAGCAATAATCGACCTTCACCTGGGCCAGTTGCGGGAACATTTGCACCATTGCCGCGTGCAATACCTTGCCGCTCTTGGCGTCGGACACACTGTCCGACATGGCAAACCGCGCACGCCCGCCAAACAGCAGGCGGTTGTCCGGCGTCAGGCGAAAGTAATTTCCGATCATGCGGCTGGTGACATACGAGCGATGGGCCGGCAGCAGGCTGTCGACCAAGGCCTGTGGCAGCACCTCGGTGGCGATCACGAAACTGCCCACCGGCACGATCCTGCGTCGATACCAGCCCAACCCACCTTGCTGGCAGGTGCCGGTGGCCAGCAGGATTTGCGCGGCCTGCAGCGAACCCTTGGCGGTGTTGACCCGATAACCGCCCGCACTGGCTTTCCAGTCCGTCACGGACACGCCCTGGAAAATCAACGCGCCGTGACGCGCGGCGGCTTCGGCCAACCCGACCCCGAAGCGTCCGACATGCATCTGCACGCCGTTGCGCTGCAGCAGGCCGCCATGGAACTGGTCCGAGTCGACTTCAGCGCGGGTCTCCTGCGCGGACAACAACTCGACCTCGGCATCGACCTCGCGCCGGATCAATTCGCACGTGCGCGCCAGGCCTTCGTAATGCATCGGCTTGGCGGCCAGCTTGAGCTTGCCATTGCGCTTGAGGTCGCAGGCGATCCGCTCCTGCTCCACCAGCGAGACAACGCTCTGCACCGCGCTTTCATAAGCCTGGTAATAGGCGCGCGCCTTATCGGCGCCGAGGCTGGCACTCAGGGCCGCGTAATCCTGGGCAACGCCGGTGTTGCACTGGCCGCCATTGCGCCCGGACGCCTCGCCGATCACTCGCCCGCCTTCCAGCACCGCCACCTTGGCTCCCTTCAAGGCCAGGGCCCGGGCCGCCGCCAGACCGGTGAAACCACCACCGACGATGGCCACGT
The DNA here is from genome assembly GCF_013608025.1 of Pseudomonas brassicacearum subsp. neoaurantiaca. Classification (GTDB taxonomy): domain Bacteria; phylum Pseudomonadota; class Gammaproteobacteria; order Pseudomonadales; family Pseudomonadaceae; genus Aquipseudomonas. The sequence continues at coordinate 10,848 of NZ_VDLV01000024.1, forward strand.
CGACCTGCCCGGGCAACGCACCGAGCTGGGCACCGGTAAAGGCCGGTGCGGTATCGAGCCAATAGGACTCACTGCCCATGTCTAACCCCTTATGCCGTGGAGAGAGCCCGCAGGCTCAGAGACCGACCAGACCGGCCAGTCCGCCGATGTCCGGGATCTGGTGGTAACCAAAGGCCGCGTTCGCCGGGTGTTCATGACCACGGGCCACGAAGGCTTTATGCTTGATTTTCATGTCGTGGGCCGACATCAGGTCGTAGCGGAAGCTCGAAGACACGTGCAGGACGTCCTCCGGCCCGCAGCCGAGGTTGTCGAGCATGTACTCGAAGGCGGCCAGGCGTGGCTTATAGGCTTGGGCTTGTTGGGCGGTGAAGACTTTATGGAAAGGCGCGCCGAGCTTGTCGACGTTGGACATGATCTGCTCGTCCATCGCGTTGGAGAAAATCACCAGGGGAATCTTGTCGGCGATTTTCGACAGGCCGGCCGGCACGTCGGCATGCGGGCCCCAGGTCGGTACGGCATCGTAGTAGAGCTGGCCTTCGCCTTTGTATTCGACGCCCCAGCGTTTGCAGACTCGCGCCAGGGCCGTCTTGAGAATCTCGTCATAGGGCCGCCAGTCACCCATCACCTGGTCCAGGCGATACGCCGAGAAATCCTTGACGAACTGCTCCATTTGCTCGGCAGGGACGCGGTCGGCGAACAGCTCGCGCGTCATGGTGCCCATCTGGAAATTGGTCAACGTGCCGTAGCAGTCAAAGGTAATGAACTTGGGGCGAAGGAAGCTCATGAGTGCAGTCCTGAGTGATGGTGGAGGTCATGAGGGGCAAGCGATTGCACCGTTCTGGAGGTGGAGGTGCGACGCTGCATCACGGATTTATTACAGCATCATGAGACCGCGCATATACCGTTAAAAGTATAGGTCGCTTGGCACAAACCACCGTTTTTCGGGGCCCGCTCAGCAGACTGTGCGGGATGCGCCAAGCGCGGGCATTTGCGTCGTTTTCAAGGCATCCGGGGCCATTTATGGTGCGCGCAAAGCGGCTCGAACCGCGGCGTGCGGCAGAATCTGCGCCTGCACAACGAGAACGGGCGCATCCCCTGCGGGTGCGCCCGTTTGTTGTCTTGCCAGTGAGATTTCCGCGTCTCTAGAACTCCGCGACCTTGCCCCAGGACGAAGACTGGAAACGGTCCGGATGATAGGGTCGTGGGTCAACCAGGGGCGTCATGTCAGTGACGATATCAGCGATCAAATGGCCCGCCCCCGGGCCGATGCCGAAGCCGTGGCCGCTGAACCCCGCTGCCAACACCAGGCCTGGGAGCTCCGCCATCTCACCGATACCCGGGACACCGTCCGGCGTGCTGTCGACATAACCGGCCCAGGCGCCGGTGACCGATGAGGCCTTCAGCATCGGCACCAGGTCGATCGCACGCTTGTATGTCAGCTCAACCACCCGCGCGTCCGCCTTGGGATCCAGGATCCGCATCCTCTCCATCGGGGTGGGCTGGTCCAGGCGCCAATGGCCCAGGCCTTCGTGCCCCGCCTGGAAACCTTGCAGGCCACCGGGCGCCAGCTTGCGCCAGCGGCGCTGGAACATCGGCAGGAATTGCGGGGCGAAACGCAGCAGTTGCGGCGTCGGGTCAACCCGCCCCCTGCCACTGATCGCCAGGGTGAAGCCGCCATCCGAGCGCCGGGTCATGGAAATGTCGGCGGTGTGCAGCGCATCCGGGATCTCCGGGGCACCCTTGGACACCGCCATCACGGTCTGGCGAATGGTCGCCTGGGGAAAACGAATGCCGTATTGGCGGCAGAAAGACGAAGCCCACGCGCCGCCCGCGAGCACCGCGAGAGGGGTGCGAATGGTGCCCTTTTCGGTCACAACGGCGGACAGTCGTCCACCCTCGGTCTCGAGGCCACGCGCCGCGCACCCTTGATGCACCGTGCCGCCCAGCTTGATGATTGCCCGCGCCACCGCCGGTGCCGCGCGGGACGGGTCAGCGGTGCCGTCAGTCGGTGAAAACACCCCGCCTTTCCAGGGTTTACCCGTCACTCGACCGTGTTCGGCGGCCTGTTGCGCCGTCAACATATGGGTTTTGACATTCACGGTCCGGGCAAACTCCCCCCATTGCGCCCAGCCGTCCAGCTCCTTCTCGCTGTTGCTCAAGTAGAGCAAACCACAGCGCTTGAAGCCGGTGTCCTCGCCGGAGTCCGCCGCGAACTGTTCCCACAGGTCCAGGCTCTTGGTCGACAGCGGCAACTCACGGGCGTCTCGATTCTGTTGGCGGCACCAGCCCCAGTTCCGACTCGATTGCTCGGCGCCGATCCGGCCTTTTTCCACCAGCGCGACCTTCAGGCCACGCTTGGCCAGGTAATAGGCGGTAAAGGTCCCGATGATGCCGCCGCCAATCACGACCACATCAGCGTGCGTCGGCAGCTCGGAACTCGTCTCTACGGAAATTAACGGTGCAGGCATTTGTCAGGATGTCCATTGAGGGCCGGGAAGTAAAAAGCACATCGTCTTCACGGCTTTATTACAACACCGGGAAACCGTGCATAAACGGTTAAAAGCATAGGCTCCCTGGTACAAACCACCGTTTTACGAGACCTGTTCAGCAGACTTTGCGGGACGCCACGAACGCGGGCATCGAGGGCCCCGCGCCTCGCCCTTCAGCCCCGCTGCCTGCGCAATCTGCAAACGCCAGTTTTTTGCTTCCTGCCAATCGTTGTTTGAGAACAATGACCTGTGGCGAGGGAGCTTGCTCCCGCTGGGGTGCGAAGCAGCCCCAAACCCGCCGAATGCGGAGCAACAGACACTCCGCACCCGCCGATTTACGACTGCTTCGCAGCCGAGCGGGAGCAAGCTCCCTCGCCACGAGCCCATCATGTTTCTCAAGTGAGCAGCATCACCTACCCTGCATCCCCACGGCTGCGTTCTACTTCCTGCCTTCGGTGATCCGGCTCTATAACGAGCGCTACCCGAAAATCCGTATCCGCCTGCTGGATCTCAGCGCCAATGAAGGATTGGAAGTCGTGCTACGCGGCGAAGCCGATTCGGATCCTGGGGGCAAATAACCTGTAGCCTCCAAGCTGGGCCCGGACGAACACCCGAGCCCAGCCAACGCTCAATAGTCCCAAGACCCCGCCACCCAGCGAAACGCATCACCGTTGACCGCCACCCGGCCAACGGAAGGAAACGAAAGGTGCGTCGCCACGAACAGCTCGCCGCTCGCCGCGGCTTCTTGCATCAGCCGTACACGAACGCGCACCGCTTCTTCAGGGTCGTGCTCAAAGCCGTTCTGCCAGTCGGGATGGTCGAAGGCCACCGGGAACAAGGCATCGCCAGCAAACGTAAGTTTTTCGCGGCCAGAGGTCACATGGACCACACTGTGGCCCGGCGTATGCCCACCCGTGCGCTTGACCACCACGCCCGGCGCCACTTCATATTCCTGTTCAAACGTGTGCAATTTGTCGTGGTACGCCTCCATGAATTGCCGCGCGGTGGTGTGCAGCACTTCCGGTATCGGCGAAGGCATGACGGTGCGTGAGAAATCGGGGTTGGCCCAGAATTCGACTTCGGTGGCACACACATGAATCTTCACATCCGGCCGCAGGCGGCTCCTCACCTCATCGACCAGCAGCCCGCCTATGTGGTCCATGTGCATATGGGTAATAACCACGTCGGTGATGGAGGAAAGCTCGATGCCGGCCGCTTCCAGCCGCTTGGGAAACAGGCCGGCGCGGGGGAAGCCGGGAAACTGGCCACCCAGGCCGGCGTCGACCAACAAGGTCTGCTCGCCGCTGCGCACCACCAGCACGTTCAGCGCCCAATCGAATGCGTCGGGGCCGAGGTACATATCCTTGAACCAGGCGGCGCGGGCGGCGGGGTCGACGTTGGTGGACATGGTCGAGGTCGGCAGCGGCAGCACGCCGTCGCTGACCACCAGCACATCGATGTCGCCAACCTTGAGTGCGTAGCGCGACGGAACCAGTTCTTCGGTCGCGGATACCCCTTGGATCGCTTGTTTTTGCGCGGTGTCTTGCTGAAGCATCGTCATGATCGCTCTCCTGTCATGAATGGGGCGAATCCGTGTTTCCTGTGCCAGAACAACGGTTCACCTGGAGAACGAGTGTGCGGCGCGGCGCGGCGTGCTCGATACCATACGAGGGTATGCCGCGCCCACATCTTGGCGTGATCGTTTCAAACAAACGGCTGGTGATTTGCAAGATTGGGCAAGCATCGGACCGGATCGTGCAAGCTATCGCGCCCAACGCTTCCTATAGTAATCGGTGCCCAACCATCTGGAGCTGGTCCGACTATGAGCGCCCTCAACATCAATGGCCGTGAGCACACGGTAGACGTAGACCCTGGCACCCCGATCCTGTGGGCCCTGCGCGACACGCTGGGCATGACCGGCACCAAGTTCGGCTGCGGTGCGGCCTTGTGTGGCGCTTGCACCGTTCATCTGGATGGCCAGGCCATTCGCTCCTGCGTGACGCCGGTGGCAGCGGCGGTGGGCAAGAAAATCACCACCATCGAAGCGACCACCGATGGCAGCGACCCGGTGGGCAGCGCCGTGCATGAAGCCTGGGTCAAGCACGACGTCGCGCAATGCGGTTACTGCCAGAGCGGCCAGATCATGAGCGCCACCGCGTTCCTCAAGGCCCAGCCCAAGGGCAAGCAGCCGACACCGGCCGAGATCGACTCGGCCATGGCCGGCAATATCTGCCGCTGCGGCACCTATGCCCGAATCCGCGCCGCGGTGGCCGACGCCGCCAAAGCCATCGCCTGACGGGGAGTGCGCCATGCTCAACGAGATTTTTCCAAGCGAACTTCCCCGTGCCTTGCAACACCTGCTTGAGCGCGATGATGCGGACGGTCCCGCAACCCTGGCCCGCCGCAGCTTCCTCAAGATCGTCGGCATCGGCGGCCTGGCCTTGGGTGCGTTTCCGCATATGGCCCTGGGGCAACAGGCCAATGGCGCGGGCGAAGGGCCGCTCAAGCCGACCCAGCAACCTTCGGCCTTCGTGCAGATCGCGCCCAACGGCGAGGTGACGGTGACGATCAATCGCCTGGAGTTCGGCCAAGGTGTGCAGACCGGCCTGCCGATGATCCTCGCCGAAGAACTCGACGCCGACTGGAGCCTGGTGCGCACGCGCAACGGCAGCAACGACGCGGCCTACATGGACCCGGCCTTCGGCATCCACCTCACCGGCGGTTCCAATTCGATCAAGAACAGCTACACCCAATACCGCGAGTTGGGCGCCCGTGCCCGTTCTATGTTGCTGGCGGCTGCGGCCGCGCGATGGAATGTCGACCCCGCCAGCCTGACCACGCAGAACGGCACGGTGCTTGGCCCAGGTGGCCGCAAGGCAACCTACGGCGAGCTGGCCGAAGCCGCGATGGCGATGCCCGTGCCGGAAAAGGTCACGCTCAAGGATCCCAAGGATTTCCGCATCATCGGCCAGGCCACCACCCGCCTCGACGCCAAGGCCAAGAGCAGCGGCCAGCAGGATTTTGGCATCGACGTGCATTTGCCGGGGCAACTCACCGCGGTAGTCGCCCGGCCACCGGTGTTCGGTGCCCGCATCGCTTCCCTGGATGACAGCGCTGCCCGCGCCACCAAAGGCGTAAAAGCCGTGCTGCGCGTGCCGCTCGATGGCGGTGCCGAAGGCGTCGCGGTGATCGCCGACGGTTACTGGCAGGCGAAGCTGGGCCGTGACGCGCTGAAAGTCGAATGGGACGCGGCCAAGGTCGAAAAAGTCGACACGGACAAGCAATTGGCCCAGTACCGCGAATTGGCGGGCCAATCCGGCCCTCTGCACTTCGATGCCGACATGAAGCCCTTGGCCTCCGCGCCGCACCAGTTGGAGGCCGAGTTCGTATTCCCTTATCTGGCCCACGCGCCCATGGAGCCGCTGAACTGCACCGTCCAGCTGTCCGAGGGCCGCGCACAGTTGTGGGTGGGCACGCAGTTCCCCGGTGGCGATGGCGCCGCGGCGGCCAAAGTGCTTAACCTCAAGCCCGAGCAAGTCCAGGTGAATGTGCAGACGGCGGGCGGTGGCTTTGGCCGGCGCGGTGTGCCCACCAATGACTTTGTCGTGCAGGCCTGCGAAGTGGCCAAGGCCGCCCGCGCCGCCGGGCTCGATGCACCGATCCGTACACTGTGGAGCCGGGAAGACGACATAAAGGGCGGCTACTACCGACCCATGCACCTGCACCGCGCGCGCATTGGCTTCGACGACAGCGGCAAGGTACTGGCCTGGGACCATGCCCTGGTCGGCCAATCCATTCTCACCGGCACCTTGTTCGCCGGGCAGATGAAAAACGGCATCGACCCCACCGCCACGGAGGGCATGCGCGATCCGTATCCATTGCCGATGCGATTGACCGTGCATCATCCCAAGCTCAACGTGCCCGTGCTCTGGTGGCGCAGCGTCGGCTCGACCCATACCGCTTTTGTGATGGAAACGCTGATCGACGAAATCGCCCGCACCACCAAGCAGGACCCGGTGGCGTATCGGATGAAGCTGTTTGGCGACCAGAGCCCGCGCCATCGCGATGCGCTGCAGCTGGCGGTGGACAAGAGCGGCTACGGCAAGCGTCAACTGGCCGCCGGACAAGCCTGGGGCGTGGCGGTACACGAGTCGTTCAGCTCGGTGGTCGCCTACGTGGTCGAGGCCTCGGTGCAGGATGGCCGTCCGGTGCTGCACAACGTCACGGCGGGCGTGCATTGCAATCTGGTGGTCAACCCGCGCAGCGTCGAAGCCCAGGTACAAGGCGCCGCGCTGATGGGGTTGTCGATGTGCCTGCCTGGTGGCGCGGTGACGTTGAAGGACGGCGTCGTGCAACAAAGCAATTTTGCCGACTTCAGCGTGCCGCGCATCACTGACATGCCGCAGATCGCCGTCCACATCATCCCTAGCGCCGAACCGCCGACGGGCATGGGCGAACCTGGCCTCCCCGCCTTGGCCCCGGCGTTTGCCAATGCCATTGCCAGCCTGACGGGCAAACCGCTGCGGCAATTGCCGTTCAGCCTGGCGTGATTGGGAGTAGACGCCAGCCCCGTGGCGAGGGAGCTTGCTCCCGCTGGGTCGCGAAGCGGCCCCAAACCAGCCACCGCTGGGTGTCAGGCTGATCCCAGCTAACCTTTTGGGGTCTGCTGCGCAGCCCAGCGGGAGCAAGCTCCCTCGCCACGGGGACATTGTTTGTCGGCTATTGCGGCGAATCTAGAGATGGTCCGCGTCGATCACAGCCTGGGCGAACGCCTGCGGAGCCTCTTGCGGCAGGTTATGGCCCACGCCACCGTCGATCAGTCGATATTGGTATTTACCGGTGAAGCGCTTGGCATAGGCTTCTGCCGGTGGATGCGGCGCACCATTGGCGTCGCCCTCAAGCGTGATCGTTGGCACGGCGATGGACGGAAAGGTCGCGAGCTTCTTTTCCAATCCTGCGTATTTGGCCTCGCCCTTCAGCAGCCCCAGGCGCCAACGATAGTTGTAGATCGAGACAGCCACGTGATCGGGGTTCTGCAAGGCCGCGGCGCTTCGATCGAAGGTCGCGTCGTCAAAGCTCCACTTCGGCGAGGCCAGTTTCCAGATCAGCTTGGCAAAGTCGTGGGTGTTCTTCTCGTAGCCCAGGCGCCCGCGCTCTGTCGCGAAATAGAACTGATACCACCATTGCAACTCGGCGGCCGGCGACAGCGGGGCCTTGCCAGCCTCCTGGCTGCCGATCAGGTAGCCACTCACCGCCACCAGCGCTTTCACGCGCTCCGGCCACAGGGCCGCGACGATGTCGGCGGTGCGCGCGCCCCAGTCATAGCCGCCGAGCACGGCTTGCTTGATGTTCAGTGCGTCCATGAAATCGATCAGGTCACTGGCCAACGCTGATGGCTGGCCGTTGCGCAGCGTCTTGGCGGACAGGAAGCGTGTATCGCCGTAGCCCCGGGCATAGGGGATCAGCACGCGATAGCCCTTCTCTGCCAGCGCCGGTGCCACATCCGCATAACTGTGAATGTCATAAGGCCAACCGTGCAGCAAGATCACCACCGGCCCGTCGGCGGGACCGACTTCAGCGTAGGCAACGTCAAGCAGGCCAGCCTTGACATGCTTCAACGGGCCGAACGAGGTGTGGCTGCCCGGCGTGATCGTGCCGACAGTGCTCGCCGGGACCTCGGCCGCATTCGCCTGGGACGACGCCAATCCCAAGGCGCCCAGTTGCAGCAGCGCGCATGCGAGGACGGTGGGTGCAAACCGGCGCCGGCGACGTTGTACGTTTTCAGGTTTCGATGAAATGGTATTCATGGCGGATCTCCTTGAAAGTCCGACGCCTCAGTTGTCCTGGCCGCAATCCTGGGCGATCGCGCTGTAGTCCAGCGCCCGGATCGCCCCGCTGGAATCCAGGTAGGTCATGCGCGATTCGACGACGCCACAACCCGAGCCCGCGCCTTGTTTCACCGACAGCACCTTGGCGATGTCCAGGTGATCACCGTACATGTAGGCGTGCGGCTTGACGGTGTCCTGGGCGTTGGCTGCGACGGCGCCGAGGCTGAGGATGGCAAACAGTGAAGCGATGCTGAGGTTCTTGACGTTCATGGCGATGTCTCCGACGTTTGAGTAAGTACCCGGGACGGCGTGTGCTGTCTCGATGGGGCTCATTTGACGCCGGGGACGTATCCTGGGTGTGTCACCGATGGGCTTGATGGAATCGTTTCGTGTCTACAAAGGGTCTGGATACACAGCGATACATTTGCCTTCGGAGGACTTCGATCTTTTCCTGCGGGAAGTTTGCTTTATCATGGCGACCACTCTTTCCCGACCTGATGGAACCACCATGACTTTCGATTTCGACCAGGTGTTCGAGCGCCACGGCACTGGCAGCACCAAGTGGAGCCGCTACCCCGCCGAGGTATTGCCGATGTGGGTAGCCGACATGGATTTCGCCGTGCCACCGGTCGTCGTCGATGCGCTGCGCAAGCGCCTGGAGCATCCGATGCTCGGCTACAGCGTGGCCCAGGACAACCTGCGGGCCGCCATCGTCGCCGATCTCTGGAGCAAATACGCCTGGCGCGTCGAGCCCCAGCAGATCCTCTTCCTGCCAGGCGTCGAGCCGGGCTTCAACATGGCCTTGCACGCATTGGTGGAACCGCAGCAGAACGTCGTGGTGCAGGTGCCCAACTATCCGCCGCTGCGCAACGCTCCGGGGAATTGGGGCCTGAAGAAGGTCGAGCTTGCGTTCAACCCGCTCCACGGTGAATTCCACACGGACCTGACCGGACTGAAAACTGCGTTGCACGGCGGCGGCGCCTTGTTGCTGAGCAACCCGCACAACCCGCTGGGCAAGGTGTTCGGCCACAGCGAATTGAAGGCAGTGGCAGATATCTGTGTCGAGCAGGACGCCTGGATCATCTCGGATGAGATCCATGCCGAGCTGTGTTTCGATGGTCGCAAGCACATCCCCACCGCCACCCTGGGCGCGGAGATCGCCGACCGCACCATCACGCTGATGTCCGCCAGCAAGGCCTATAACATCGCCGGCCTGAAAACCTCCTTCGCCATCATCCAGAACGCCAAGCTGCGGGAACGGGTCAACGCGGCCAGGGCCGGCATGGTCGACAGCGTAAACGCCCTCGGTCTTGAGGCCACCCGTGCCGCCTACAGCGAAGCGGGCCCGTGGCTGGAGGCGCTGAAAAGCTATCTGCAAGCCAACCGCGATTACCTGGTCGAAGCCGTCAAAACCCGCCTGCCGGGCATCACCATGACCGTGCCCCAGGGCACCTACCTGGCTTGGCTGGATTGCTCCGAGTTGGGGCTGGACGACCCGCAGGGGTTTTTCCTCAAGGAAGCCAAGGTCGGACTGAGCGCCGGGTTGGATTTCGGCGACGACGCGGGACAGTTCGTGCGGTTGAACTTCGGCTGCCCACGGGCGTTGTTGGAGGAAGGCATCGCGCGGATGGAGCGTAGCCTGAACGCCAGAGGCTGACCGACTCCCCTGTGGCGAGGGAGCTTGCTCCCGCTGGGCTGCGAAGCGGCCCCAAAATCTTGCGGTCGCTACGCAACCGAGCGGGAGCAAGCTCCCTCGCCACAGAAGCACCCACCTCAGGCCATGCCTGAATCAATCATGCATATCCGGCGTATGCACAAAGCACAACTTGTTCCCCTCCGGATCTCGGCAATAGGCGCCGTAATAATCTTTTGAATATTGCGGCCTCAGGCCCGGTGCGCCTTCGTCGAAACCGCCCAGGTCGAGCGCTGTCTTCCAGGCGTCGCGCACGGCTTGCTGTGACTCAGCGGCAAAGCTGACTTGCATGCCATTGCCCCACGTCGCCGGCAGCCCATTGATCGGCACCTGGACGAACACTTGCGGCCAATGCTTGCCAGGCTGATGCCAGCCCTCCCCGGGTGGCCCCGAATCATCCTCGCTCTCCATGCGCACCAACCCCAGGCAGCCAAGCACGGCATCATAGAATGCGACCATTTTCGGCAGGTCCCGCGCGCCAATCTGTATGTGACTGAACATGCTGTTTCTCCTGTTGAATCTTTCCTGACATTTGAATAGACGGCCTTAGCCACGTTCACCTGGACGTAGGGTCAGTCGACGAACCGCTGCCGGTCACGCTCATCGACCGACGGGATAATCCAACCGAACTCTGCTGGAAAGCCCGAAGTCCACCCTCCATCGCAACCACTCGACATGGAGAACGACAATGGCCAACTACCCCACCCCACCCTTCCCCAAGCAACAACAACCCGTACCTGGCAGCCAGCAGAAGATGGAGCCTTACCCAGACTGCGGCGAACAAAGCTACAAGGGCTCCGGACGCCTGGCGAACAAGATAGCGCTGATCACCGGCGCCGACAGCGGCATCGGGCGCGCCGTGGCGATTGCCTTCGCCCGCGAAGGCGCGGACGTGGCCGTTTCCTACTTGAACGAACATGAAGACGCCAAGGAAACCGCGCGCTGGGTCGAGCAGGCTGGCCGCCAATGCCTGTTGCTGCCGGGCGACCTCGCCGACAAGGCGCAATGCCGCAAGGTCGTCGATGAAACCGTGGCGCGCTTCGGGCGTATCGACGTGCTCGTCAATAACGCCGCGTTCCAGATGACCCATGAGAGCCTGGAAGAAATCCCCGACGAGGAATGGGTGCGCACGTTCGATATCAACATCACCGCGATGTTCAGGATCTGCCAGGCTGCGGTGCCGCACATGAAGGTCGGGGGATCGATTATCAACACCACTTCGGTCAACTCCGACATGCCCAAGCCGACGTTGCTGGCGTATGCCACGACCAAGGGCGCCATCGCCAACTTCACCGGCGGCCTGGCGCAGATGCTCGGGCCCAAGGGCATTCGCGTGAACAGCGTTGCGCCAGGGCCGATCTGGACGCCGCTGATCGTCGCCACCATGCCCGAGGAAGAAGTGCAGAATTTCGGCTCCCAGACGCCGCTGGGCCGCCCCGGCCAACCGGTGGAAGTGGCGCCGATCTTCGTGCTGCTCGCGTCGGATGAGTCCAGCTACATCTCCGGCTCGCGGTATGCGGTGACGGGGGGCAAGCCGATCCTGTAAGCACACGCACATCCGTGGCGAGGGAGCTTGCTCCCGCTCGGTTGCGCAGCGGCCGCAAAAATTTCAGGGGCGCTGCGCACCCCAGCGGGAGCAAGCTCCCTCGCCACAAAAGCGTCCTTCGGATCACAGAAGCGTCCTTCGGATCACTCCTTGGCAATCACCGAAATCTTCCCGTTACGCTCGATAATCGCAAACTTGATCTGGTCCAGGGTCTCGATGCCCTGGCTGGAGCGGGCCGCTTCCATGATGTCTGCCTCGATCAGCCGGGCATGGCGCATGCGCCCCTCCAAGATGCGCCCGTCCTCGACGATGATGGTCGGGCCGCCGTCTATCAGCCGGGACACCCAATCGGAGCGCAGCTTGAGCAACGAAAACCCGACGTCGATGGCAATCAGCGTGACGATGACCATGAACGAGTTGGTCATCGAAAAGTCATCCCCCAGCAACGCCTGCTGGGTCGCCTCGCCGATAATCATCAACAACACGAAGTCGAAGGTGGTGATCTCAGCCAGAGAACGACGCCCGGCGATCTTGAACAACACCATCAATACCGCGTACATCGCGGCGGCGCGCAGTACCGAATCCATACGTCACCTAAGGAAAGATGAATTGATTGAACGTCACCACCGCGCCATGGGACGTGGCGATGCGGGTTTGATAGGTGCCAAGGCCTTCGCCAAGCAATGACAGGTGCAGGTTGGCCTGCCCCTCGCCATCCGCCTGCAGCCAGACTTTCATGCCCGGTCCCGCGGCCGCCGAGCGCATGGGCTGCGGTTGCACGCTCTGCACGTCGAACCCTTCCAGCCAGTCACCCCCGAGTTCCACCTCCAGCACGGCGCCAGGCGCGCCCTTCAGGCGAATGATCATCGGATTGGTCGAGCCGTTGCGGTGGAATTTCTCGTACTCGACACCGATGCTGCCGTCGGCGCTGTGCATTTCGCGGCTACTCAGCGGGCCACGGGAAAACAACCCGAGCAGGGTCAGGATCACCAGCAGCACCAACACGTACCAACCCACCCGTTCGAAACGCCAGACCTTGTGCTGGAACGCCATGTCCTCGCGCACCGGGAACTCGCGGCTACGGTGGTCGTCCTGGTCGTATTCGTCGGTCATGACGGTCCTCCCTATCGACGGTCGCCCGTCAAAGCCCGCTGGTGATAGCCCGGTATCTGTTGCAAGGCGTACTCACTGGAGAGACGTTGTACCTGGGAACGATCGCCGAAGAACCGCTCCCGGCGACTGAACAGCGCGCGTTGCCCGTCCACTTCGAACGCCCAGGCAAAACACACCGTGCCGGCGGGAATACCGTCCTTGTCGTCCGGCCCGAGCAGGCCGGTGGTGGCGACCGCGACGTTGGCGTTGGCGTCGCGCAGGGCGCCGAGGGCCATTTCCTCGGCGACTTCACGGCTGGTCAGGTTGAAGGTGTCGATGGTTCGTGGCTTGACCCCGAGCAGGCGTTGCTTGGCTTCTGGGGAATACACCACATAGCCGCTTTCGATCAGCGAACCGCTGCCCGGCACTTCGGCCAACAGCGTGACGATCAGCCCCGCAGTGCAGGACTCGGCGGTGGTCAGGCGCAAGTCATGTTCGCGCATGTACTCGATCAGGGAATGGGCAACAGTCATGGCATACAGTCCTTCATGGATGCTGATGGGTTGACCCCCGCCGTTTCGAATCATTCCCTTTATCGCGCCGTCGCCGGGACCTGCCAAATAAATGAAACCCCTGGCCAATCCTGTACCTCATAACCGTATGAGCCTCATGCAGAGGCTGTCCTGATCAGGAGGTCGTCATGTCCGTGCTTTTCGTCAAACTGTTCACCCATCCCGAATTCGCCTGGGGGGACGTCCGCGAGCAGGAACAGGCTCATCCCCACCATTACCTGGCCCACCTGCTGTTGCTCGCGTTGATCCCGGCGGTGTGCCTGTTCATTGGCACCACCTGGACCGGTTGGAGCCTGGCCGAGAACGAAACCGTGCGACTCAGCCACGCCAGCGCGCTACAGCTATGCGTGCTGCTGTACGTGACCATCGTGGTCGGCGTGTCGCTGATGGGGCTGTTCATCCGCTGGATGTCGCGCACCTTCGAAGTCCGGCCCACGGCCAACCAATGCATCGGGTTCGCCGCCTACACCGCTACCCCGTACTTCCTGGCCGGGATCTTCGGCGTGTATCCGAGCCGCTGGCTGGCGGTGGCGGTCCTGCTGGCCGCTTCGGTCTACTCGACGTTCCTGCTGTTCGTCGGCTTGCCCAAGTTCATGGGTCTGAAGAAGGAACAGGGCCTGCTGTATTCGGCCAGCGTCTGGGGCGTGGGTTTGCTGGTGCTGGTCACGATCCTGGTGGAAATGATCCTGCTGTGGTTCAACTATCTGCAGCCGGAATACCTGCGGGTTCCGGTAGGCTGAATGGCTTTTGAAGGTTCACAATGTGGGTGGCGGCGGCGTAGCGAAGCGTGAGTTTTCGCAATCTTCGCGTAACCCGACTATCCTGCGACTTTTTGTATCCCGAATCGAGTCGGCAGCGCTGGACCGCCCCGCCGCCCTTAAGGCCTAACTTATATGTCATCTCCAAGCAAACGCTCTCCCAACGTGCCACAGCGACGAGAGCTGAGCCCCAGCAGCCTGGATTTCGCCGTGGTCGGAATCGGTGCTTCCGCGGGTGGGCTACAGGCCATCAAGCAGTTTTTCGAACACATGCCCAAGGACAACGGCATGGCGTTCGTGATCGTTCTTCACTTGGCGCCGGATCACCAGAGCATCGCCGACAAGATCATCCAGGAATCCACCAAGATGCCTGTGTTGCAGGTGACCGAGGCGGTGCCGATCGAGAAGAACCATGTCTACGTGATTTCCCCGGCCCATCAGTTGTCGATGAACGACGGTTACCTGAACGTTTCTCCGGCAGAGCCGCGCCAGGGTGGCCACGTGGCGATCGACCTGTTTTTCCGTGACTTGGCCGACGTGCACAAGGATCGCGCGTTCTGCCTGGTATTGTCCGGCACCGGCTCCGACGGTGCCGTTGGCCTGTCGCGCATCAAGGAACAGGGCGGCGTGACCATCGCCCAGTCGCCCCAGGACGCCGAGTTCGACGGCATGCCCCAAGCCGCCATCGACACCCAGATGGTCGATCTGGTGCTCCCTGTCGTCGAGATGCCGCAAAAGCTCCTGGAACTCTGGCGCAACTCCCAGACGATCCGCCTGCCGACGGCCAATGATCCGGAGATAAAAACCCAGCCACCGGCGTCGGAACGCGAAGCCATCGCCGCCGAGCAATCGTTGCACGACATCCTGGTGCAGCTGCGCGCCAGCACCGGCCATGACTTCAAGCATTACAAACGCGCCACCGTGCTGCGGCGTATCGAACGGCGCATGCAAGTCACCGCCCAACCGGACCTGAGCGCCTATTACAGCTATCTGCAAAGTCATTCGGAAGAGACCAAGGCGCTGCTCGGCGACCTGCTGATCGGCGTGACTAACTTCTTCCGTGATCGTGAGGCCTTCGAAGCCCTGGAGCGCGACGTCCTGCCCAACCTGCTCAAGCCAGTGGAACCGGGCAGCGTGCCGCCGGACGAAATTCGGGTCTGGTCAGCCGGTTGCTCCACCGGTGAAGAGGCCTACACCCTGGCCATGTTGCTCAGTGACCAGCTGCAACACGACGCCAGCAGCGCCAAGTTGCAGATATTCGCCACCGATATCGATGAACGGGCGATTACCGTGGGTCGCGGCGGCGCCTATCCGGAAGCGATCATCACCGACGTTCCCCCCACCCGCCTGCGGCAGTATTTCTTGAAGGAAGGCGCCAGTTTCAGGGTTCGCAAGGAAATACGCGAACGGGTGCTGTTCGCCAAGCACAGCCTGCTGTCGGACCCGCCGTTCTCGCAGATTGACCTGATCGTCTGTCGCAACCTGCTGATCTACCTCGACCGCGAGGTGCAACGCGAAATCCTGCAGATGTTCCACTTTGCCCTGCGGCCGGGCGGCTATCTGTTTCTCGGTTCCTCGGAATCGGCGGATGCCTGCAGTGAGCTGTTCAGCCCGGTGGACAAGCGCAACCGGATCTTCCGGGCCAAGTACGGCACCGCCAGCAGCCGCCGCACCCCGACCATGCCCCGTGGCGGCTACGTGCGCAGCACTTCGTCCCTGTCCACGCCGCAGATCCCCGTGCCGCGCAAGGTCTCGTTCACCGATATTCATCTGCGGGCCATCGAGCAGGCCGCGCCACCCAGCATCATCGTCGACAGCAATGGCGACATCCTGCACATGATCGAAAGTGCCGGCCGCTACCTGCGCCATGTCGGCGGCGAGATGTCGCGCAACCTGCCGACGCTGATCAATCCGCAACTGCGCCTGGAAATCCGCACGGCGTTGTTCCAGGTCAACCAGAACGGCCAGCCGGTCAAGTCACGACAGGTCAATATGGAGCGCGATGGCCGGCGTTTCCTGGTGGACCTGCTGGTCCAGCCGTATCGCGACGAACAGTCGGACGGCGACTTTGTGCTCGTCGTGTTCGAAGAGGAAGAAGTCGACCCCAGCCAGCAGATCACCGCGATTTCCAGCCAGACCGAAAACCAGGTCCTGGCCAATCTGGAGCGCGAGCTGCAACGGACCAAGCTGCACCTGCAGGACACCATCGAGCAGGCCGAAGTCTCCAGTGAGGAACTCAAGGCTTCCAACGAGGAAATGCAGGCCATCAACGAAGAACTGCGCTCGGCCACCGAGGAGCTGGAGACTAGCAAGGAAGAGCTGCAGTCGATCAACGAAGAGCTGCTGACGGTCAACTACGAGCTCAAGACCAAGGTCGAAGAAACCGACAAGATCAACGATTACCTGACCAACCTGATCGCTTCCACCGACATCGCCACGGTGTTCATCGATCGCAGCATGCGCATCAAGTGGTTCACGCCTCGGGCCACGGACATTTTCAGCATGCTCCCGGTGGACACCGGGCGCTCGCTGCTGGACATCACCCATCGCCTGGACTATCCGGACATGGCGGCGGACGCCACCCAGGTGTTCGAATCCCTGAACATGATCGAGCGCGAAGTCAGCAGCAGCGATGCTCGCTGGTACATTGCCCGACTGCTGCCGTACCGCTCCAGCGAAGACCATATCGACGGCACGGTGCTGACGTTCATCGACATCACCAAGCGCCGAGCTGCCGAAGAAGAGCTGCGCCTGGGGGAGGAGCGCATGCGCCTGGTAGCGGAAAGCACCCGCGACTACGCGATCATCCTGCTGGACGAGCACGGCGTGATCACCAGTTGGAACACCGGGGCGCAGCTGATCTTCGGTCACACCAAGGGCGAAGCCGAAGGCAGCTACTACGACTTCTTGTTCACGCCGGAGGACCGTGCCACCGGCGCTCCCGAAACCGAACTCAGCACCGCTCGGGCCAAGGGCCGTTGCGAAGACGAGCGCTGGCACCAGCGCAAGGATGGCAGCCGTTTCTTCTGCAGCGGCGAAGTCACGCTGCTCAGCGGCGACTATTTGCAGGGCTACGTGAAGATCGCCCGTGACCTCACCGGCCACAAGCGCCTGCACGAGGAACAGACCCAGCGCCTGATGGAAACCCAGAACTCCAGCCATTTGAAGGATGAGTTCTTCGCCGTCATGTCCCACGAACTCAAGCACCCGTTGAACCTGATCCAGCTCAACGCCGAGCTGCTGCGACGCCTGCCGGTGACCAAGACCGTCAGCGCAGCGGCCCGGGCCGTCAACACCATTTGCGACGCGGTCACCAGCCAGGCGCGCATCATCGACGACCTGCTGGATGTGGCCCGCGTGCGCACCGGCAAGCTCAAGCTCAAGCGCCAGCCCGTCGACCTGGCCCGCGTGCTGCAAGACATCTACACCGTGGTGATCAACGACAACCACCCGAACAAAGTAACCCTTGAGCTGCCTGAGGGACCCGGTGGCGAGCTGATCGTCAACGCCGACCCTACCCGCCTGGAGCAGATCATCTGGAACCTGGTGAACAACGCGTTGAAATTCACCCCTAACGGCGGCCGTGTGCAACTGGTCGCCAGCCATGACGACCATATGGCTCGCCTCGACGTAAAGGATTCTGGCGTAGGTATCGCGGCGGAGCATCTGAACGAAGTGTTTGATCTGTTCGGCCAGGCCGAAACCCAGCACGCCACACACCAGCGCGAAGGCCTGGGGATCGGGCTGTCATTGGTCCGGCAGTTGACCGAAGCCCACGGCGGCAGCATCGAGGTCAAGTCCGAAGGGCTGGGCAAAGGCTGCACCTTCACCATTCGCCTGCCCCTGAGCAATGCCACGATCGAGCCCAAACCGCAACCCTGCGATGATCAGTCCGGGCGTTTGAGCGGTTTGACCATCCTGTTGGTGGATGACTCGCCCGACGTACTGGATACCCTCAAGCTGTTGCTGGAGATGGAAGACGCCATCGTGGTTGCCTTCGATCAACCGTTGGAGGCGCTGGAGGCGGCCAAGAATGGTCGTTTCGACGTGGTGATTTCAGACTTGGGCATGCCGGTGATGAACGGCCATGAGCTGATGCAGGCCCTGCGCAAGCTGCCCCACATCAAGCACATCCCGGCCATCGCCCTGACCGGCTACGGCGCGTCCATCGACCTGAATAAATCCCGGCAATCGGGCTTCGACCAGCACATCGGCAAGCCGGTGTCCTATGACGAGTTGATTGAAGCGATCGAGCAGTTGCGGCGTTCGCAGGTTTACTAGCTGGAGAGCTGGCTGGACAGGGAATCCGACCTGTGATGGTTTTTGTGGCTAGAGATAGTTTTTGTGGCGAGGGAGCTTGCTCCCGCTGGGCTGCGCAGC
>NZ_VDLV01000025.1 GCF_013608025.1 Pseudomonas brassicacearum subsp. neoaurantiaca
GTATGCGCATCTTGTGACCGCCGAAACTCCAATGTGGGAGCGAGCTTGCTCGCGAAGGCAGCCTGTCAGTCGATGAATATATTGGCTGGCACACCGCTTTCGCGAGCAAGCTCGCTCCCACAAGGTTCTGCGGCGTATGGGCATCTTGTGACCGCCGAAACTCCAATGCGGGAGCGAGCCTGCTCGCGAAGGCAGCGTGTCAGTCGATGGAAATTTTGGCTGGCACACCGCTTTCGCGAGCAAGCTCGCTCCCACAAGGTTTTGCGGCGTATGCGCATCTTGTGACCGCCGAAACTCCAATGTGGGAGCGAGCTTGCTCGCGAAGGCAGCGTGTCAGTCGACGAATATATTGGCTGGCACACCGCTTTCGCGAGCAGGCTCGCTCCCACAAGGTTTTGCGGCGTATGCGCATCTTGTGACCGCCGAAAGTCCAATGTGGGAGCTAGCTTGCTCGCGAAGGCAGCGTGTCAGTCGGCGAATATATTGGCTGGCACACCGCTTTCGCGAGCAGGCTCGCTCCCACAAGGTTCTGCGGCGTTTGTAAATCTCGTGACCGCCGAAAGTCCAATGTGGGAGCGAGCCTGCTCGCGAAGGCAGTAGCAAGGCTTATCGCTGTCGTTATCAGGAATTCTCCGCCGCCGAGTTCACCGTGGCGACCCGTGGTTCGCCCGAGTGGCGAATCACGCTGAGGATGGCCAGTGTTGCGATCAACAGTCCCGGTGAGGTCGCCAGCAATACGGTGCTGGTACCCGCGCCGGCCGCGAGGATCTGGCCGGCGGCCAGCGGCCCGGCCACCGAGCCCAGGCGTCCGATGGCCACCGCGGCACCGACTCCTGTCGCACGGACGGCCGTAGGGTAGGAGGGTGGCGCCAAGGCGTAGAGGACCAACTGCGCGGCCATGACGAACAACCCGGCGGCAAAACCGGCGATGGCCATCGGCACGATGCCGACCGACACTCCGACCCCGGCCAGGGCGCTCAACAGCCCGGCGTAGACGAAGAGTACGACCTTGAACGCGTTGCAACGGTCCAGCAGCAGGCCGCCGAGCAGCGAGCCGAGGGTTCCGCCGATGTTGAACAACATCTGCACCAAGCCGGCCTGCGGTTTGCTGAAGCCTTGTTCCAAGAGCAACGAAGGCAGCCAGTTGAGCAACATGTACATCACCGTCAGGGTGAAAAAATAGCTCAACCAAAGGCCCAGCGTGGTCATGCCTCGACCTTCGCCAAACAACGCTTGGCCGACGGAGCTGCGGGCTTCGCCACTGACGTGCCGGACCTGCTTGAATGCGCTCGACTCCGGCAGCCACAACAGCATCAACGGCACCACCAGCAACGGCGCCAGGCCACCGATGAAAAAGGTCATCTGCCAGTGCTCGCCAAACGTCATCGCGACCACCGCCGCCAGCGCGCCGCCCAGGGGAACACCGGCGTACATCACGCTGATGGCCGTGCCCCGTCGCTGTTCGCCTACCGCTTCGGCGCATAAAGCGATGAGGTTGGGCAGGGCGGCACCCAGGCCGAGCCCGGTCATGAAGCGCACCAACAGCAGGCTGGAAAATTGTTCGACATAAGCCGTGCTGAGGGAAAACACACCGAACAGCAGGACGGCGGCGATGAGGATTTTCTTGCGGCCGATGCGATCAGCGACCCAGCCGCCAAAGAACGCACCCGGCAGCAACCCGATGATCCCCGCGCTGAACACCCATCCCATCATTTTCGGGTCGAGGCTGAACGTCTGCCGCAAGCCGGCGGCAGCGGTGCCGGCTGACTGGAGGTCGAACCCCTCGATCAACGCGACGATGAAACACAAGGCGATGGTCAACGTCGCCCGGCGCGGCGAATGGTTCATGGCGAATCCTCTTATTGTTTTTGTCAGGACTGTGGCGCAAAGCAACCAGCAGGTGGGATTAAGATAACAAAGCTAACTAAAAAATGAATCGTCCTGTGCTGGGTGGAAAATGCCGATCGATAACTAGACAAATCAATAAGTTGCTTGGAAAGAGCGTGTCAGTCGCAAAACTGGTTAAAGATATTAACGTTCGATTATCGGACATTCTCAATTGACGAAGCGCCTCGATCATTTCCATTCTTTGTCCGCGGAGCTGCCACCAGGCGCCCCGCCTCGATAGAAAAACAACAACAAAAAATGGACATCGAACATGCCGAACGTTATCCGGTACGCCCCCGTGCCCGCTGTTTCACCGCTCATTCAAGTGCTCGCCCTGTTCGGTCTGAGCCTGTGTTCCGCCGCGTCGTGGGCCGAAGGCTTCGTCGATGACAGCCATGGCACGTTGACCTTGCGCAATTACTACCTGGACCGCGACTACAAGGACGACGGCGCCAAGACGGCTGCTCGGGAATGGGCCCAGGGCATCTTCATGAACATGGAGTCGGGGTTCACCCCGGGTACGGTCGGGTTTGGCCTCGATGCGCGGGGATTGCTTGGCATCAAGCTCGACTCGTCGCCGGATCGCAGCGGTACCGAACTGTTGCCGGTCTCCGCCAGCGACAAGCGCGCGGCGGATGAGTATTCACGCCTCGGCCTGACCGGCAAGCTACGCTTTGCCCAAACGACGGTGAAGACCGGGGACGTGTCGATCTTCCTGCCGTTTGCCTTCGCTAGCCCGTCGCGGTTGCTGCCGCAGACGTTTCGCGGGACCACGCTCAGTTCCAAGGACTTTGATGGCCTGACGCTGAACACCGGCTATATCGACCGCATCGCCCGGCGCGACTCCACCGATTACCAACCCATGACCATCGCCTCGCCCAATCGTCGTTTCAATGGCGCGGCGACCACGTCCCATATGGCGTATGTGGGAGGCGATTACCAAGTCAGCAAGGACCTCAGCCTGCGCGTCTACCACGCCGAGGTGGCTGACTTGTACCAACAGAACACCTTCGCATTGCTGCACAACCTGCCGCTGGGCGACGGCGTGCTGACCACCGACTTGCGCAGTTTCTTCAGCGATGAAGACGGCGCCGCCAAGGCCGGCAAGGTGGATAACCGCAACGTCTCGGCGCTGGTGGGTTATCGCCTGGGCGGCCATCGCGTGAGCCTGGGCTACATGCATGCCAGCGGTGATACGGCAACGCCGTACGTGTCTGGCACCGAGCTGATGGGCTTGAGCGAAATGACCATGAGTTCGGATTTTCTCAACGCCAAGGAGCGCACCTGGCAAGCGATCCACGACTATGACTTCGCCGCCGTCGGCGTGCCTGGCTTGAGGACTCGGTTGCGCTACGTGCGTGGCGATCACATTGAGTTGGCGGCCCTCAACGCCGAGGATCGCAAGGAGCGAGAATTCCAGATGGAGCTGGGCTATGTGATCCAGAGTGGTCCGCTGAAAAACGTCGGGCTGCTGGCGCGCAAGTCGATCTACCGCAATGATTTCCCGGGCACTGCGGCGTTTCGCGATGAGAACCAGACGCGGTTCCTGGTGACGTATAGCGTGCCGATTTGGTGAAGACTGGGTCCGTGTGAAAGGGTTTGTGTGGCGAGGGAGCTTGCTCCCGCTGGGCCGGTCCGACGCTTCGGGCACAGCAGCCCCTTGCGCAGACGCTTCGGTCAATCTGGAGGACCGAGACCGCAGATTAAAAGGGGTCGTTGCGCAACCCAGCGGGAGCAAGCTCCCTCGCCACGGGGGGAGCGGTGTCTTCTATTGATAAACCTTCTTCAACAACCGCAGCAGTTCTTCGCGCTCGGCACTTGAAAGGGCTGCGGTGGAATCGAGATCACTGTCTATGGCGATCTGCTTGAGTTCCTTGAGCAGTGTCTCGCCGGTCTTGCTCAGGAAAATCCCGTAGGAACGCTTGTCCGGCTTGCAGCGCACCCGCACGGCCAGGGCGCGGCTTTCCAGTTTGTTCAACAACGGCACCACTTGCGGTGGCTCGATGGCCAGCGCCTTGGCCAGGTCGGCCTGCATCAGGCCGGGGTTCTGGTCGATGATCGCCAGGGCTGAAAATTGGGCGGGCCGCAGGTCGTGGAGCGCGAGACGGCCGATCAGGTTCTGGAACAGCTTCAACTGGGCGCGACGCAAGGCGTAGCCGATCAGCTCGTCCAGGGCGGAATCCATCGACGCCTGCGTGTCGCTGGCGTCGAGCGGAGCCTCGGCGGCGGGGTCGGCGAGCTTGGAAGACTTGGCCATCGAAAAGTGCATCCTCAAATTCAGTGGTTAACAACGCTATCCAGTTTGCCGAGGTTGCCGGGCGATGGCTACGGTCGTTCGCATATTTGTCATTTTGGTCCGCCGATCCAGCAACGGGGAAAACAAAGATAAATCGATTAATAGTTAATTGACATAACTAATATTCAGGTTTAGCTTTTGATCATCTTCAGCCAAGAACAAGAGAGCACGCGCCATGAGCAACTACGAAGGTCGCTGGACAACGGTCAAGGTCGAGATCGACGACGGCATCGCCTGGGTCATCCTCAATCGCCCGGAAAAACGCAACGCCATGAGCCCGACACTCAACCGTGAGATGGTCGATGTGCTGGAAACCCTGGAACAGGATCCCGCCGCTGGCGTGCTGGTACTCACTGGCGCCGGTGAAGCCTGGACCGCCGGCATGGACCTCAAGGAATATTTCCGCGAAGTCGACGCCGGGCCGGAAATCCTTCAGGAAAAAATCCGCCGCGAAGCCTCGCAATGGCAATGGAAACTGCTGCGCATGTACACCAAGCCGACCATCGCCATGGTCAACGGTTGGTGCTTCGGTGGCGGTTTCAGCCCGCTGGTGGCATGCGACTTGGCGATTTGCGCTGACGAAGCCACTTTCGGCCTTTCGGAAATCAACTGGGGCATCCCGCCGGGCAACCTGGTCAGCAAGGCCATGGCTGATACCGTGGGTCATCGCCAATCGCTTTACTACATCATGACCGGCAAGACCTTCGGCGGGCAGAAAGCCGCCGAGATGGGCCTGGTCAACGAAAGCGTGCCCTTGGCGCAACTGCGTGAAGTCACCGTCGAGCTGGCGCGCAACCTGCTGGAGAAAAATCCGGTGGTCCTGCGTGCGGCCAAGCACGGCTTCAAGCGTTGCCGCGAGCTGACGTGGGAGCAAAACGAGGATTACCTCTACGCCAAGCTGGATCAGTCGCGCCTGCTCGACACCGAGGGCGGACGCGAGCAGGGCATGAAGCAGTTCCTCGACGACAAGAGCATCAAGCCGGGCCTGCAAACCTACAAGCGTTGAGCCAACAGAGCGCCTTGGAGCTGTTCGCCCATGGCTCCCGGCGCTACTGTGAATGCATTCCGATAAAGACAATAAAGAGGAATCACCATGCTGGACGTGCCCCTGTTGATCGGCGGCCAGTCGTGCCCGGCCCGTGACGGCCGGACCTTCGAGCGCTGCAACCCGGTGACCGGTGAAGCGGTGTCTCGCGTGGCTGCCGCCACATTGGAAGACGCCGACGCCGCTGTGGCTGCCGCACAAGCCGCTTTCCCTGTATGGGCCGCGCTGGCGCCCAACGAACGTCGGACCCGCTTGCTGCGCGCTGCCGAACAGTTGCAGGCCCGTAGCGGCGAGTTCATTGCCGCCGCCGGCGAGACCGGCGCCATGGCCAACTGGTACGGTTTCAATGTGCACCTGGCCGCGAACATGCTGCGCGAAGCCGCTTCCATGACGACGCAAATCAATGGCGAAGTCATCCCCTCGGACGTGCCGGGCAGTTTCGCCATGGCCCTGCGTCAGCCGTGCGGCGTGGTGCTGGGCATCGCGCCGTGGAACGCTCCGGTGATCCTTGCCACTCGCGCCATCGCCATGCCGCTGGCGTGCGGCAATACCGTGGTGCTCAAGGCCTCGGAAATCAGCCCGGCGGTGCATCGCTTGATTGGCCAGGTGCTGCAGGATGCCGGCCTCGGTGATGGCGTGGTCAACGTCATTTGCAACGCGCCGGCGGATGCTCCCGCCATTGTCGAACGCCTGATTGCCAACCCGGCGGTGCGCCGCGTCAACTTCACCGGTTCGACCCACGTCGGTCGTATTGTTGGTGAGCTGTCGGCCCGTCACCTCAAGCCAGCACTGCTGGAATTGGGCGGCAAGGCGCCGCTGCTGGTGCTGGACGACGCCGATCTGGATGCGGCGGTGCAAGCGGCGGCTTTCGGCGCTTACTTCAACCAGGGCCAGATCTGCATGTCCACCGAGCGCCTGATCGTCGATGCGAGCATCGCCGACGCCTTCATCGAGCGGCTTACGACGAAGATCGCCACCTTGCGCGCCGGTGATCCCGGGGCGAGTGATTCGGTGCTGGGTTCGCTGGTAGACACCAGCGCCGGCCAGCGCATCAAAGGCTTGATCGACGATGCCCTGGCCAAAGGCGCGAAGTTGGTCGCGGGCGGCCAGTTGGACGGCAGCATCTTGCAGCCGACCTTGCTCGACGGTGTCACGCCGGAGATGCGCCTGTACCGCGAGGAATCCTTCGGGCCAGTGGCGGTGCTGCTGCGCGGCGAAGGTGATGAAGAATTGCTGCGCCTGGCCAATGATTCCGAGTTCGGTTTGTCGGCCGCGATCTTCAGCCGCGATACCAGCCGTGCGCTGGCCCTGGCCCAACGAGTCGAATCCGGCATCTGCCACATCAACGGCCCGACCGTGCACGACGAAGCGCAAATGCCGTTCGGCGGCGTCAAGTCCAGCGGTTACGGCAGCTTCGGCGGCAAGGCGTCCATCGAGCATTTCACCCAGTTGCGCTGGGTGACGATGCAGAACGGTCCGCGGCATTACCCGATCTGAAAATCCGTCCCGTCGCAGGCGCTGTGCCCTGAAGGCCATCGCCCGATGCAGGCCAGACATAACAATGACAAGGCCGCAGCCAGATGCTGCCACGCTCCGCTCGCTTCGCGCGGCCCGAGCGTGCCTTGATGGAGGAGATGCACCGTGAGTCCCGAGTTCAGATCATCCTCCCGGCCCGAGCCTGTGCGCTATCGCCAGGTGTCGATTGGTCATCCAGCCGTAGAAGTGAAGGAAGAGCAGGGCGTCCTGCACATGCGTTCCCTCGAACCCCTGGCGTCGATGCCGCAGCGTTTGCTCGATCGCCTGGTGCACTGGGCCGAGGTGCGGCCGAACCAGACCTTTATCGCTGCGCGGGAAAACAAGGGCGACTGGCGTCACGTCAGTTATGCCGAGATGCTCGTCAGCGTGCGGGCCATCGCCCAAGGCTTGTTGACCTACGGTTTATCAGCGGAAAAACCCTTGGCGCTGCTATCGGGCAACGACATCGAGCACCTGCAGATGGCCTTGGGCGCGATGTACGCAGGGATTCCCTATTGCCCGGTGTCGCCGGCTTATTCGCTGCTGTCCCAGGATTTCGCCAAGCTGCGGCATGTCTGCGAGCTGTTGCAACCGGGGCTGGTGTTCGTCAGCGACGCCGCGCCGTTCGGGCGCGCAATCAACGCCGTGTTGCCCGCGGATGTTCCCCTGGTCACGGTGCGTGGCGACATACCCGGCCGGACCCGGACAAGCTTCGCCAGCCTGCTCGCGCAACCGGGAGGTGTCGAGGTTGAGCGTGCCTTTGCCGCCACGGGCCCGGACAGCATCGCCAAGTTCCTGTTCACCTCCGGTTCCACCAAACTGCCCAAAGCGGTGATCACCACCCAGCGCATGCTCTGCGCCAATCAGCAGATGTTGCTGCAAACCTTCCCAGTGTTCGGCGAAGAGCCGCCGGTGCTGGTGGATTGGCTGCCGTGGAACCACACGTTTGGCGGCAGCCACAACGTCGGTATCGTGCTGTACAACGGCGGCACGTTTTATCTGGACGATGGCAAGCCCACCGTCCAGGGGTTCGCTGAAACCTTGCGCAACCTCAAGGAAATTTCCCCCACGGCCTACCTGACCGTACCCAAGGGCTGGGAAGAACTGGTGAGCGCCCTGGAACAGGACGCCGATTTGCGCGAACGCTTCTTCAAGCGCATCAGCCTGTTCTTCTTCGCCGCGGCGGGTCTTTCCCAAAGCACCTGGGATCGACTCGACAAAGTCGCCGAGCAACATTGCGGCGAACGGATCCGCATGATGGCCGGCCTGGGCATGACTGAAGCATCGCCGTCCTGCACCTTCACCACCGGACCGCTGTCCATGGCCGGCTACATCGGTTTGCCGGCGCCCGGTTGCGAAGTGCGGCTGGTGCCGGTGGATGGCAAGTTCGAAGGACGCTTTCGCGGGCCGCACATCATGCCCGGCTACTGGCGCTCGCCACAGCAGACTGCCGAAGTGTTCGACGACGCGGGCTTCTACTGCTCGGGCGATGCCATCAAGCTCGCCGATCCCGCCAACCCGCAATTGGGGCTGATGTTCGACGGGCGCATTGCCGAGGATTTCAAACTCTCTTCCGGGGTATTCGTCAGCGTCGGGCCGTTGCGCAACCGCGCGGTGCTCGAAGGCACGCCTTACGTCCAGGACCTGGTGGTGACGGCGCCGGATCGTCCGCACCTGGGCGCGCTGGTGTTCCCGCGCCTGCATGATTGCCGGCGTCTCTCGGGCCTGGCCGCGGACGCCAGCGACGCCGAGGTCCTGGCGAGCGGGCCGGTGCGCCAATGGTTTGCCGATTGGTTGCAGCGCCTGAACCGTGATGCCAATGGCAACGCCAGTCGTGTGGAATGGATTGCGCTGCTGGACGAACCGGCCTCCATCGACCGAGGGGAAATCACCGACAAAGGCTCGATCAACCAACGCGCCGTATTGCAATGGCGCGCGGCCAAGGTCGAGGCGCTGTATCGGGGAGAGGACCCAACGGTCTTGCGCGCCGGCAATTAACACCAAACCCTGTGGGAGCGAGCCTGCTCGCGAATGCGGTGTATCAGCGAGAATTGGATATTGCTGAACCGCCGCTTTCGCGAGCAGGCTCGCTCCCACATTTGATTGCAATTACTATGGCGGCTCTCTCTTCTCCGGATATCACCTGAATGAGTAAGCCCGGCCAAACGGTGCTGGTCGCATTGCGTCGAATGATCGCTTCAGGCGAACTGCCGGCTGGCGAGCGCCTGATGGAAATTCCAACGGCGCAACTGTTCGGCGTCTCGCGCATGCCGGTGCGCATGGCGTTTCGCACCTTGGAGCAGGAAGGGCTGCTGGTGCGTTTTGGCGGGCGTGGTTTTCAGGTGCGTTCTGTCAGCGCCGAGGAGATTGCCGGAGCGGTGGAGGTGCGTGGGGTGCTTGAAGGGTTAGCCGCCCGCCAGACCGCCGAGCGCGGTTTGTCCGAAGCCGCTCGCCAGGCCCTTGAGCAATGCCTGATCCAAGGTGATGCGCTGTTTGCCAAAGGCCATGTAACCGAAGAGGACCTGGAGGTCTATCACGACCTCAACATGCGCTTCCACCAGGTGATCGTCGAAGGCAGTCATAACCCGGCCATTGCCGATGCCCTGGCGCGCAACGACCATCTGCCATTCGCCTCGGTGACCGCCCTGGCGGTGGATCGCCAGAACATGGCCGGCGAGTACCGGCGCTTCAACTATGCCCATATGCAGCATCACTCGGTGTTCGACGCGCTGGTCAATCGCCAGGGCGCCCGTGCCGAGGCGATCATGCGCGAGCATGCCAACGCCACCCTGCGTTATGCCGAGGTGTTCGGCTCGACGCTGGCGGATGCGCGGATGAAGGTGATCTTGCGATCTGACTAGAGGCGCAAACATCTGTGGGAGCGAGCTTGCTCGCGATAGCGGCAGGACCAGCAATAAAGACGTCGCTGACACACCGCTATCGCGAGCAAGCTCGCTCCCACAGGGTTTTGTAGGGGTTGCGGACTCAGAGATCCAACACCAACAACGGCGTCCGGGACCTTGAACAGCACGGCGTGAACTGGTCGTTGCAGGCTTGCTCGGCTTCAGTGAGGAACATGTCCCGATGCTCCGGCACGCCTTCCAGCACTCGGGTCAGGCAGGTGCCGCAGACGCCTTGCTCGCACGAGATCGGGATTTCGACGCCATGACTTTCCAACACCTGGACCACGCTCCTGTCCGGCGGTATCTCGAAAACCTCGCCGCTGCGTGCAAGTTTCACCGAAAAGCGGCCATCGGCGCGGGTGTCGGTCGGGGCAGCGGCGAAGTATTCCCGGTGCAGGTTGGGTTCCTGCCAGCCTTGGGCCTTGGCGGTGTCGAGAATGTGCTGCATGAAACCGCCGGGGCCACATACGTAGAGGTGCAGGTCATCACTGGGCGAAGCCAATAACCGAGCGGCATCCAGCGCCGTGGCGGGGTCTTCATCGAAGTGCAGGAAAACCCGGTCGGCATAAGGCGATCGCTGCAAGCGTTCGACGAAAGCGGCGCGGTCCCTGGAGCGGGCGCAGTAATGCAGGGCGAACGCGGCGCCGCTCTGGGCCAGGTGCTCGGCCATGCACAGGATCGGCGTGATGCCGATCCCTCCGGCAAACAGCAGGCTGCGCCGCGCCTCGGCGGCGAGGGTGAACAGGTTGCGCGGTTCACTGATGCGCAGGCGCATGCCTGGCCGGATCTGCTCATGCAGGCTGCGCGAGCCGCCCCGGGACGCGGGATCCTTGAGCACGCCGATGAGATAGCGATGCCGTTCTTCAGGATGATTACACAGCGAATATTGGCGGATCAGCCCGTCGGGCAAATGCACATCGATATGGGCGCCGGCGGTAAAGGCCGGGAGTGGCTGGCCGTCGACAGGTGTCAGCTCGTAGCTGCAGATGTCCAGGGCTTCGTCGTGCCGCGCCGCGACTTGGACTTCGATCATGGCCGTTGCTCCGCGTGTTGCGGCTGGCGCGTGCTGGCGATCAAGGCCGCGTCTTGCTCCCGCTCCCGGGCGATCCAGCGCTCCAGCACCCGGCGCGACTGCACGCCACCGGCGTCGATATTGAGCTTGAGCAGGTTGCGTTGCGGATGGTCCAGCAGGTTGCGTTGCTGGCGTTCGAGCATCTCCAGGTCTTCGCTGAAAATCTTGCCCTGGCCTTCACGAATGCTGGCGGTCAGCGCTTCGTCCTGGGGCTGGAAATGCCGCGCCATGCCCCAGAAGTACCAGATGGACGTCTCGGTTTCCGGGGTGATGAAGTCGACCACGATACTCGACGCCTTGAACTGCGGCGCCGCGTGATAGCCGCCCTTGCCGGCATGGGCCACGCCGACTTCGATCAGCACGTGGCTGGGCGGGGTGAAGCGGCAGATCTGCCAGCGGTCCACCGGCACATCATCGGCGAGGTTGTTGCCGCGCAGCGCCATGCGCCAGAACGGCGGGGCCATGATGTTTTCCATGTGCCGGGCGGTGACCACTTCGTCGCCTTCGACGGTGGTCACTGGCGGCGCCTCATCGATTTCCTTCTGCCCGATGCTGGACGCGTGCACGTAGGTTTCGTGGGTCAGGTCCATCAGGTTGTCGATCATCAGGCGATAGTCGCAGTGAATGTGGAACAGGCCGCCGCCGTACGCCCATTCGTCACTTTCCGCCCATTCCAGATGCGGGATCAGCGCCGGGTCGGCCAGTGCCTGCTCACCCGGCCAGACCCAGATAAACCCATGGCGCTCCTGCACCGCAAAGGTCTTGTTGCAGGGAAAACCGCGTACCCGCTGGCCGGGCATCTCGACAGTCTTGCCATCGCTCCCCATCACCAGGCCATGGTAGCCACACACCAGGTTGCCGTTTTCGACATAACCCAGCGAGAGCGGGGCGCCACGGTGCGGGCAGAAGTCCTCGACAGCCGCGACCTTGCCTTCATGCCCGCGGTAGAAAACCATTTTCTCGCCACAGATCTGCCGCCCCAGCGGCTTTTCGGCAATTTCATCAGGCGTGCAGGCGACGTACCAGGTGTTCTTGGGGTACATGAGCGGGTCTCCAGGCGGGTGTTGTTTTTGTTTGTGGATCCATTAACTCTCTTAACTAATTTTGTTGTCAATGTTTTATGGATAAATTTGATGACTGGTGTCGTTTAGTGGATCCATTGCGGTGTTGATATGCCGGGTTAAGGACAGCGAATCGAATTAATTGGCACATGCTTCGTCGAACGACATACTCGACACTCATTCTCTTGTTGCGCAGATGCGGAGTGACTCATGAAAACCAAAGCGGTACTCACCGAGCAGGATGTTGCTCAGTTGCTGGTGGCGGCCAAGGAGCTGGCTCACCAGCGTCAATGGGCCGTATCGGTCTGCGTGGTAGATGATGGCGGGCACCCATTGGGGCTGCTGCGCCTGGACGGCGCCTCGCCCTTATCGGCCTACATCGCCACTGAAAAAGCCCGCACCGCCGCCATGGGCCGGCGTGACAGCAAGGCCTTCGAAGACATGATCAACGGCGGTCGCCTGGCCTTCCTGAGCGCCCCGCACTTGCAGGGCATGCTCGAAGGTGGCGTGACCATCCGCCACGATGGCGAGTGCATCGGCGCCATCGGGGTTTCAGGCGTCAAGGCAGAAGAGGATGCGGAACTGGCGCGGATGGCAGTGGAGACTGTGTTGCCGGTGATTACGCCGGACGCCTGATGCCGTGCCCTTGGATGGCGCTGCACATCCAAGATCTTTGTTGACTGGGACGCCGCCATCGCGAGCAAGCTCGCTCCCACATTGGATCTCCGTTAGCCCGCTAGCTATTGTGGGAGCGAGCCTGCTCGCGAAGAGGCCGGTACATCCGGCATCTTCATCGACTGATACACCGCTTTCGCGAGCAGGCTCGCTCCCACAGGAGAAAGGCAATACCGGCGTGAAACTGCACAAATCTTCCAGACCACCCCATCCAAGTCGTTTAATCTCAGCCAGCCGATACATAAACGAGACAGCCCATGACCGCGCGCAACTGGATCGATCTCAAGCAGGACGCCACGTCCGGCATCGAGACCGTGCGCGCGCATTTCGAGGGGCATGCCTACGATCCGCATTGGCACGATGCCTACCTGGTGGGCGTGACGGAGCAGGGCGTGCAACAGTTCCATTGCCGAAGGCAGCAACACAACAGCACTCCGGGCAAAGTGTTCCTGCTCGAACCCGGCGAACTGCATGACGGAAACGCACCCCACGAACACGGTTTCACCTACCGCACGTTGTACCTCGAACCGCACTGGCTCGAGCGCGAGCTGCGCTCCTTGTTCGATGAAGCGCCGGACAATGCCCAGCTGGGCTTTGCCGCCACCCTGAATGATGACGCGCGTCTGGCGAGCGCCACCGCCACGGCTTTCCAGAGCCTGCACGAGCAAGACATTCTGATCGTCCGCCAGACCGCCCTCGACACGCTGCTGGCGAACCTTACCCAACACTTGCACTGGCGCGCACGGATCAATCCCGACCCGCGCCTGCCGTTGGTTGCGCAGCAGGCCCGCGACTATCTGCATAGCCACCTGAGCGAAGACATCGGCCTCGACGACCTGGCGCGGGCCACCGGTGTCGATCGTTTTCGCCTGAGCCGCGCGTTCAAGGCCGCTTTCGGCCTGGCGCCCCATGCCTACCTGATCCAGCTGCGCCTGGCGCGGGCGCGGCGGTTGCTGGCCCGTGGTGAAAGCGCCGTGGCGGTGGCGGCCATGCTCGGCTTCGCCGACCAGAGTCACTTGGGCCGCTGGTTCCAGCGCGCCTATCGCATGAGCCCGGCGGACTACCGCAAGCGCTGCTCAATTGTTCCAGACTGACCACGCCGGCATCGGGATGATCAACCCTACGATCACCCACCGAGAAGTTGCTCCATGGACCAGTTGCTGCCGTTTGCCTTGTTTGCCTTTGTTGCCTCCATCACCCCGGGCCCGACCAATATCCTGGTGTTGAGCCACAGTTCTCGCTTTGGCCTGACGACCACCTGGCCGATCATCCTCGGCGCCTGTGCCGCCGCTGCGTTGCTGGTATTGGTGGTCGGCACCGGGTTGGGGGACGTGCTGGCCCGGCACGCGACGATCCAGACCGTGTTGTCCTGGGCGGGCATCGCTTGGTTGAGCTGGATGGCCTGGCAGATTTTCAGCGCCCCCGCCGAGGCCATTGACCCCGACAAACCGGTGGAAGGGCCCCGGCTGGGCCTGGCGGGCGCCGCCGGGTTGCAACTGGTGAATCCGAAGACCTGGATGATGGCGTTGGCGGTGGTCAGCGTATTCGCCGGCGCCGAGGCGGACCGTACCGTGCGCGTGCTCTGGCTGTCCCTGGCGTTCTTTGCGATATCCATTCCCTGCATGACGGCCTGGGCCTACCTGGGGCGCGGCGCCGCGAGGTTCTGCCGTTCCGCCGTGGCGATGGGGCGCTTCAACCGCGTCATGGCGGTGTTGCTGTTGGTGTCGGCGTGGTTGACCCTGGTGGTCTGATCATGGGATGCAGGAATGCCGGCAGGCGGCGGTCTAGCTGACGAAAATGTAATTTTTCTTTTGAAACCCGCGGTTCATGCGTCGAGTCGCACCCTTATACCTGCCTTGAACAGGCGGTATGCATTTTTGAATCGACCTTCAAAAAAGGAGAGTGCCATGAACAGCCGTTATCAAACCTG
The DNA here is from genome assembly GCF_013608025.1 of Pseudomonas brassicacearum subsp. neoaurantiaca. GTDB lineage: Bacteria > Pseudomonadota > Gammaproteobacteria > Pseudomonadales > Pseudomonadaceae > Aquipseudomonas. The sequence goes on from NZ_VDLV01000025.1 coordinate 14,385, forward strand.
CATCGACGAGTGCCTGGCCTGCGCCATGGCCTGCGAGGCCTGCGCCAGTGCGTGCCTGCAAGAGCAAAACGTCCAGATGATGGCGCGTTGCATCGAACTGGACCGCGATTGCGCCGACCTGTGCCGTCTCGCGGCAACGCTGATGCAGCGCGACAGCCGGGTGGCGACGGACCTGTGTATCGTCTGCGCGAGTATCTGCCGTGCCTGTGGCGAAGAATGCGCGAAGCACGAAGCGGGTCATTGTCAGGATTGCGCCAAGGCCTGCCAGTCTTGCGCCGAGGCATGTGAGCGGATGGCCGCCTGAGACTCAACTGGACCGGCAGCAACGACAGGCACCAGTTGATGACTGCCGTTGCCGCCCAATGCCATCAAGGGGCAGGATGGGCTGCGGAGTCGACCTTCGCCTGCTGTCCCGTCGCGGTGCTACGCAGCAGCAGTCCCGCCAGTACGGCCGCGGTCAGCGCGAACACTGCGCCGATCAGAAACGCTAGCTGATACCCGTTATTGAGCGCAATCAGCGGCGCGAGATCGGACGCAGCCGTCTTGGTCCGGTACGCGGCAATGCTTGCCAGCACCGCCAGGCCCACCGAGCCGCCCATCATGAACGACGTGTTGACGACGCCCGATGCCAGGCCGGAATCCTTCGGCTCCACGTCGCTCATCGCCGCCAGCAACATCGGGTTGAATGCCATCCCCGCACCCAGCCCCAGCAGCAACATGCCCGGCAAAATATCGCCGATGAACTGGCCGTCCAGCGGCGCCCGTGCAAACAGCGCCAGGCCGATGGCGGCGAGCAGCAGGCCTGCCGCCAACGGCGTTCGGATGCCGTAGCGCATCACCAGCCGCGCCGACAGGCCGAGGGAAAAAATCGCCATGATCACGTTGGCTGGCAGGAAGGCCAACCCCACTTGCATCGGCGTATAGCCCAGCACCAATTGCATGTAGAGCGCCGACAGGAAAAACCAGGCGAACATCGACGCGGCCCAGAGCACGGCGAGCAGATTGGCCGTGCGCAGGTTATGCAGGCGAAACAGGCCCATCGGGATCAACGGATGGGCGATCCGGCGTTCGAGCATGATGAAGCCCAGCATCAACAAGACCGACGCCGCCAGCAGGCCCAGCGTGTGAAGGGAAGTCCAGCCCCACTCGTTGCCGTTGACCACGGCGTATACGGCGATCATCAACGACAGGGTGGCGGTTACTGCACCGGTGACGTCCAGTTGCCCACTGCTTTGCGCGCGCACGGCGGGCAGCAATTTAAGGGACAGACCGAGGACGATCAGGCCGACAGGCAGGTTGACCAGGAAGATCCAGTGCCAACTCAGCAGATCGGTCAGCAAACCACCCAACAGCACACCGATACTGCCGCCTGCCGCGCAGACGAAGCTGTACACGCCCATCGCCCGGGCACGCTCGCCGGGCTCGGTGAATAGGTCCATGATCAACGACAAGGCCACCGCCGTGACCACCGCGCCGCCAAGGCCTTGAACAGCCCGGGCAATGATCAACCATGACTGCGATGGCGCCAGTCCGCAGGCCAGCGACGCGAGGGTGAACGCCGCCAAGCCCAGGGTAAACATTCGACGATGGCCATAGAGGTCGCCCAGGCGACCGCCGAGCAGCAGGAAACCGCCGAAGGTCAGTAAGTAGGCATTGACGACCCAGGCCAGCGCCGTGTCGTTGAACTGCAGGTTGTCCTTGATCGAGGGCAGGGCGACGTTCACCACCGTACCGTCGAGTACGATCATCAGCACGCCCAGGCACAGGACGATCAACGCACGCCAACGCTGGCGCGGGTCAGAGGGATGTGATTGCGACATGGTTCTTCATTCCTTGAAAGTCCGGGTTCGAAGTTGTCGCAGGTGCAACCGGACCGGTCCACGCTGCAGGCAACGTGAAGCAGTCTAGCTGCGAGCAAGATCCATCAAATAGTGGAAATATGTAAACCCGGCACCCAGTTTCAGCCGATGGCCGAGTCGTCGCGCTTGAACACCAAGGCCTTCAAGGCACAGGCGGAGTCCGCATCCGGAAACTCCGGAGGGTTTGCCAACCGCTCTTCGAACGTCAGGCCAGGCGCTTCACGCATGACGCCGTCGATGAGGAAGCCGGGGCCGGTGGCCGGGTCATTGCTGCACGCCAGGACCGTGCCTGCGGCGGTCAGCAGCTCCGGCAGGCGACGCAGTACTCGCTGATAATCCTTGGTCAGCAGGAAGCTGCCTTTCTGGAAAGTAGGCGGGTCGATGATGACCAGATCATAGGGCCCGCTGTTGATCACCTTGCCCCAGGATTTGAACAGGTCGTGCCCCAGGAAACTCACCTGGCCCAGGTCGTGGCCGTTCAGGCGATGATTGTCGCGCCCACGGCTCAGGGCCGCGCGGGACATGTCAAGGTTGACCACGTGTTGCGCGCCGCCAGCGATCGCCGCCACCGAGAAACCGCAGGTGTAGGCGAACAGGTTGAGCACGCGTTTGCCCTGGGCGTTGGCGCGCACCCAGTCGCGACCATAGCGCATGTCGAGAAAGAGACCGTTGTTCTGCTTTTTGCCCAGGTCGATCCGATAACGCAGGCCGCCTTCGGTCAGGGTCCATTCATCGATCGGTTCGCCCACCAACCATTGGGTCAGGCTGTCGGGCAGGTAGCGATGTTGCACCGCGAGGGTGTGGGCGCTGCTGTGTTGCCAGGCGGGCGAGGCGGCGAGGGCGCGCAGCATGGCGAACAGGTCATCCAGTTGCGTTGGATCGGGTTCCTTGAACAGCGAGACCAACACCACGCCTTGCAGCCAGTCGACGGTGATCTGTTCCAGCCCCGGCCAGCAGCGTCCGCGGCCATGGAACAGGCGACGGGTTTCGTCGGGCGCCGATTCCAGCGCCGTCATCAAATGGCTCTGCAATGTTTGAAGGGCTTCAGGGTTCATCAGATAAAAATGCCAGCAACTCGAAAGGCCGGCATTTTAACCACGAACCCATGCACTGCAATCTGCTTTATCAGCCCCCGCTGGTCGCGAGGATGCTCGCCACCTGCTGCGGCTGGCAATTGAGATAGGGCGAGCGCTTGAGCCACGCCGGGTCCGGGTACCAGGAAAACATGAATTGCCCGCCCTTGAGCTTGTCGATCACCTGCCGCGCCACTTGCGGACGTACGGCGGGACAGCCCTGGCTGCGGCCGATGCGCCCCTGGCGCACACTCCACAGCGGGTTCACGTAATCAGCGGCATGGATGACGATCGCCCGGTCGCGCGCCTGGTCGTTGAACCCGGGTTCCAGGCCATCCATGCGCAGCGAATAGCCGTGGGTGCCCTGATAGCTTTCCTGGGTCCGGAACAGCCCCAGGCTCGATTGATAACTGCCCAGTCGGTTGGAAAACTGGGTGGCGAAGTTCTCACCGGATTTTTGCCCGTGGGCCACGAGATCGCGCAGGACCAGTTTTTTCTGGCGCAGGTCGAAGATCCACAAGCGCCGGGCCGTCGAAGGTTGCGAATAATCGATCACCGCCAGATGGCGAGCCTGTCGAGCACCGTTGGCAACTGCGCACTGCATCGCACTCAGGGCACTTTTCAGCGCTTGGGGATTGAGTTCCGGCGCGGCGTGGGCGAGGCTGTTGTAAAGAGGCTGGGCGTTGAGTTTTTCGGCCAGCGCCGGGCTGCACATGATGCCAAGGCCTGTCACGACCAGGCAGAATCGGCGCAAGAAGGCCGATACGGGTGAAGGCAGCTTGCGGTGGCGTTCGTTTGCGGCATCCCGTCCGGTTTCGTTTGTCTGCATGATGGCGGGTCGTACCTGTCGCAAAATTCACCGTCAACGAGACGGCCATGGATTGGAGTAAAGCAGTTGTTCAAAAAGTCCGCATGTTACCTGAGCCTTTTATTGCTCGTTGCGCCATTGGTCGCCACGGCCGAGGACGGCGATCCGGCCCAGGCGCAAACCACACTGGCGCAATTGTCGGTCAATTGCCCCGAATTGGCCGGTGGCGTCGACTTTCCGACGGTGATGAGCCTGCAGGCGCTTTACCAGCAAAACGCAGGCCAGGCGATCTGGACGGACGACGGGCGGTTGCAGGCGTTGCAAGCCCAGCTACAACAACTGGCCGATGACGGACTCGATCCGGCCCGTTACAACCTGCCCGCCGAAGGCCGTTACGCCAACGTGGCCTGTACCGACATCGCCATCAGCCAGCGCTATCTGGAAGCCTTGCACGATTTGCGTTTCGGCCATCTGCCGCAGAAACGCCTGGAACCGGTCTGGAAAGCCAATCCGCAGTTGCCGGACCGCCAAGCAATGGTGCTGCATTTCGCTATGGCGGGCCTGCAAGATCCTGCCGAGGCTTTCGAATTGGCGCGGCCGAGCCTGGCGCTTTATCGCGACCTGCGCGAACTCTACGCGAGGCAACGACAGCAGCCTCTGGCGGACTGGCAATCGGTGCCAAGCGGCCCCTTGTTGCAACCGGACAAGCGCGACGCCCGCGTACCGGCCCTGGCCCGGCGCCTGTTCAACGAAGGCTACCTCAGCGTGCCGCCACTCGATGTCGACGAGCATTACAGCCCGAGCCTCGTGGAGGCGATGAAAAGCTTCCAGCTTCACCATTCGCTGCAAGCCGATGGGGTCGTCGGGCCATGGACTGTCACTGAACTGAACATCAGCCCGGCCATGCGCCGCGAGCAGTTGCGCATCAACCTGGAGCGCATGCGCTGGCTGGCCCAGGACGTGGAGCCCGACAGCGTGCTGGTCAACGTGGCGGCGGCGCAACTGACGGTCTACCAGGGCGGCGCGCCCGTGTGGCAAACCCGCACCCAGGTGGGGCGTGCCGAACGCCAGACGCCATTGATCAAATCGCGCATCACCCGCCTGACGCTCAACCCGACGTGGACCATCCCGCCGACGATCATGCGCGAAGACAAACTGCCCGAGATCCGCCGCGACCCGGAGTTCCTCGCTCGGCATAACCTCAAGGTGCTCGATCGGGACGGCTTGCCGCTGGCGGTGGAAAATATCGATTGGGAGCATCCTGGCGACCTGATGCTGCGCCAGGATGCCGGTGCGAAAAATCCCTTGGGCAAACTGGTGGTCCGCTTTCCCAATCCGTTCTCGGTGTACCTGCATGACACCCCCAGCCAGGCGCTGTTCAGCAAGGGCCCACGGGCGTTCAGTTCGGGTTGTGTGCGCATCGAGCAAGTCATGCACCTGCGCGACCTGTTGGTGACCCCTGCCGAGCGCACCCGGACCGATACGTTGCTGGCCACCGAGCTGACCCACGAGTTCAGGCTGGCCAAGCCCTTGCCGATCCTGCTGGGTTACTGGACGGTCCAGGCGGACAGCCAGGGGCAGGCCGTATACGTCCCGGATATCTACCAACGGGATGTCGCGTTGTCTGCGGCTGGCCAGCGTGCACTCTGATCAGGCGCACTCAGCGTCGACTTGCGCGCGCGTGGTTTCTTCGGCCCTCGCAAACAGTTGCTTGCCGAGGGCAAGCGCGGTTTGCAGATGAGTCTTCGGATCGAGGGTTTCCGATTCCAGCAAGCGTTCGGAACTCACCACCCGCGCACCGCAGTAATCGAAAATGCCGTGGTCGATTTGCGTGATCATCGCCTGGTCGTAGCCATGACGTTGGAAACTGTCGGCATCGGCCCCTCCGAGCGCTACCAGATGGACCTGCAGTCGCTGGAGCTTCTGGGTAAACGACTCTCCAGGCTTGTAATCGAATGCCCAGCCATTGGAAAACACTCGATCGATCCAACCCTTGAGCAACGCTGGCATCGACCACCAGTAGATCGGGTAGACCAGCACGAGCGCGTCGGCCTTATCGATCCTCGCCTGTTCAGCCAGCACATCCGCCGGTGGCATGGCCTCGCGGCGGTGGACGGCATGGTCAGCAAGGCCGAAGCGTGGATCGAAACCTTCGGCGGCCAGGTCAGCAATCTCGAAGGTATTGGCGAGGTTGGCCTGGGTGATCCCGTCGCCGATGGCCTGGGCCAGCGCATGGGTCAGGGAGCGGGGGTCATGATGGGCAACTACGATAAGCGCGTGCATAGCGAATCTCCTTCTGGCATCACACAACGTCAAGCGAGTATGCTTGGTTAAGTTACGAATAGTAAGTTACGGTTGGTAAAGTTAGCATGTCAAGCACCGAAGAAAATTCATCGTCTTCACCGGCGCCTCGTCGACGCCTGGCCCGCGCGGATCGCCAACGGCAATTGTTGGATGTCGCCTGGCGCCTGGTGCGCGAGGAGGGCAGCGAAGCACTGACGCTCGCCCGGCTCGCGGAGCAGGCTGGCGTGACCAAGCCGATCGTCTACGATCATTTCGTCACTCGATCGGGGCTTTTAGCTGCGCTTTACCAGGATTTCGATGCTCGCCAGACGGCACTGATGGACGCGGCGCTTGAGGCCAGCGAGCCCATCCTGGAAAGTCGTTCGCATGTGATTGCCGATGCCTTCGTCGAGTGCGTGCTGCTTCAGGGCAGGGAAATTCCCGGCGTCAGCGCAGCCCTGAGCAGTTCACCGGAGCTGGAGCTCATCAAGCGGGAATACGAAAGGATCTTCCTGGATAAATGCCGGTCGGTACTGGAGCCGTTCGCCGGGAACGGGCGGCTTTCCCAGGCGAGCCTGCGGGCGATGCTGGGGGCGGCTGAGGCGTTGTCCGATGCGGCGGCCAATGGGGAAATCAGCGCGGAGGAGGCCAAGGGAGAGTTGTTCGTGACCATCGTTGCGATGGTCAAGCGTGCTGGCGAGGATTCCTCAATCTGACCCACCGCCATCGCGAGCAAGCTGAACTGGTCAAGTAATCCCGGACACCGATTACGGTGTTTATGCCGCT
>NZ_VDLV01000026.1 GCF_013608025.1 Pseudomonas brassicacearum subsp. neoaurantiaca
GCTGGTCGCGTCCGTGGACCATCGTCGCCTGGGCATTCCTCGGCATCGGCATCACCCTCGGTTCGTGGTGGGCCTACTACGAACTCGGCTGGGGCGGCTGGTGGTTCTGGGACCCGGTGGAAAACGCTTCCTTCATGCCATGGCTCGTCGGTACGGCGCTGATTCACTCTTTGGCCGTCACGGAAAAGCGCGGCGTGTTTAAGAGCTGGACGGTGTTGCTGGCCATCGCGGCATTCTCCCTCAGCCTGCTGGGGACGTTCCTGGTGCGCTCCGGCGTGCTGACCTCGGTACACGCTTTTGCCTCGGACCCTGAGCGTGGCGTGTTCATCCTGATGTTCCTGTTGTTCGTGGTCGGCGGTTCGCTGACGCTGTTCGCCCTGCGTGCGCCCGTGGTCAAGAGCCAGGTCGGCTTCAACCTCTGGTCCCGGGAAACCCTGCTGCTGGGCAACAACCTGGTGTTGGTGGTGGCCGCGTCGATGATTCTGCTCGGCACCCTGTACCCACTGGTACTCGACGCGCTGTCCGGCGCCAAGTTGTCGGTCGGCCCGCCGTACTTCAACGCGCTGTTCATTCCGCTGATGGCGATCCTGATGGCGGTGATGGCGGTCGGTGTACTGGTGCGCTGGAAGGACACGCCGGTCAAATGGCTGGTGGGCATGCTCACACCAGTGCTGTTGGGCACGGCTGCCCTGGCCGTGGTGGCTGGCATCGCCTATGGCGATTTCAACTGGGCAGTATTGGCGACCTTCGTGCTGGCGGCCTGGGTGTTGCTGGCCGGTGTTCGAGACATCTTCGACAAGACCCGCCATAAAGGCCTGATCAAGGGCCTGCCAACCCTGACGCGCAGTTATTGGGGCATGCAGCTCGCTCACCTGGGCATCGCCGTTTGCGCCCTCGGCGTGGTGCTGTCCAGCCAGAACAGTGCCGAGCGTGACCTGCGCCTGGCGCCGGGCGAATCCATGGACCTGGGCGGCTACCAGTTCGTCTTCGAGGGCGCCAAGCATTTCGAGGGGCCGAACTTCACCTCCGACAAAGGCACCGTGCGGGTCATCCGCAACGGCGAGGAGATTACCGTGCTGCACCCGGAGAAGCGTCTCTATACCGTGCAGAACTCCGTAATGACCGAAGCCGGGATCGACGCCGGCTTCACCCGCGATCTGTATGTGGCGCTGGGCGAATCCCTGGGCGATGGCGCCTGGGCGGTGCGCGTCCACGTCAAGCCGTTCGTGCGCTGGATCTGGTTCGGCGGCTTGCTCACCGGCCTGGGCGGAGTACTGGCGGCGCTGGATCGGCGTTATCGCGTCAAAGTGAAGGCTCGGGTGCGTGAAGCCCTGGGTGCAACAGGAGCCACTGCATGAAACGTTGGTTGATGGTATTGCCGCTGGCGCTGTTCCTGCTCGTTGCGGTGTTCCTTTATCGGGGGTTGTTCCTGAACCCGTCGGAGCTGCCTTCGGCGATGATCGGCAAGCCATTCCCGGAGTTTTCCCTGCCGTCGGTGCAAGGCGACAAGACCCTGGCCCGCGCCGACTTGCTGGGCAAGCCAGCGCTGGTCAATGTGTGGGGCACCTGGTGCATTTCCTGCCGGGTCGAGCACCCGGTGTTGAACAAGCTCGCGCAGAACGGCGTGGTGATCTATGGCGTCAACTACAAGGACGTCAATGCCGACGCCTTGAAGTGGCTGGCCGAGTTCCACAACCCGTATCAGCTGGACATCCGCGACGAAGAAGGCACCTTGGGCCTGAACCTGGGTGTATACGGGGCGCCGGAAACGTTCTTCATCGACGCCAAGGGCATCATTCGCGACAAGTTCGTCGGTGTGATCGACGAGCAGGTCTGGCGCGAGAAACTGGCCGCCAAATACCAGGCCCTGGTGGACGAGGCCAAGCCATGAAGCGCTGGTTAGCCGCTGCCGTTCTCGGCTTGAGCCTGGCGGGCGTGGCCCACGCCGCCATCGATACCTACGAATTCGCCAACGATGCCGAGCGCGAGCGGTTTCGCGACCTGACCAAGGAACTGCGCTGCCCCAAGTGCCAGAACCAGGACATCGCCGATTCCAACGCGCCGATCGCGGCTGATTTGCGCAAGGAAATCTTCCGCATGCTCGGCGAGGGCAAGGACAACCAGCAGATCATCGACTTCATGGTGGATCGCTACGGTGAGTTCGTGCGCTACAACCCGGCCCTGACGTCCAAGACCGCGCTGCTCTGGTTCGGCCCCGCCGGGCTGCTGCTGGGTGGTTTCGTGGTCATCGCGGTGATCGTGCGCCGCCGTCGGGTGCAGCGCAGCGCCACCCCGGACACGCTTTCTGTCGAAGAGCGCCAGCGCCTCGACCAACTGTTGGATAAAACCAAGCATGATTGATTTCTGGCTCGCCGCAGGACTGCTTCTCCTGATTGCCCTGAGTTTCCTGTTGATCCCCGTGTTGCGTGGCCGCCGCGCCCAATTGGAAGAAGACCGCACGGCGCTGAACGTGGCGCTGTATCAGGAGCGCGTCGCCGAATTGCAGGCCGAGCGGGAGGAGGGCGTGCTCAACGCCGCGCAACTGGACACCGGTCGCGCTGAGGCCGCCCGGGAACTGCTGGCCGACACCGAGGGTGCCGATGCGCCGCGTGAATCGCGCCTGGGCAAGCCGTTGCCGCTGCTCGCCGCCGTGCTGGTGCCGGTGCTGGGTCTGGCGCTGTACCTGCATTTCGGGGCCAGCGACAAAGTCGAGCTGACTCGCGAGTTCGCCCAGGCGCCGCAGTCGATGGAAGAAATGACCTTGCGCCTGGAGCGTGCGGTGGCGGCGCAGCCGGACTCCGCCGAGGGCTTGTATTTCCTCGGCCGGACCTACATGGCCCAGGATCGGCCGGCGGACGCGGCGAAGATTTTCGAACGCACCGTGGCGGTCGCAGGTCGCCAGCCGGAGCTGTTGGGCCAATGGGCCCAGGCGCAATATTTCGCTGATGGCAAGAAATGGTCGGACAAGGTCCAGGCGTTGACCGACGAGGCACTGAAACTCGATCCGAAGGAAGTCACAAGCCTGGGCCTGTTGGGCATCGCCGCGTTCGAAGGCGAGCGCTACCAGGACGCCATCGATTACTGGGGCCGCCTGCTGGCGCAATTGCCTGAAGGCGATAAATCCCGTGAAGCGTTGCAGGGTGGCATCGCCCGCGCCACTGAAAAGCTGCAGGCCAGTGGCGGCAAAGTCGCCCAAGCGCCGGCAGCCAAGACTGCGGCACTGCTCAAGGTTCGTGTCGACCTGGCCCCTTCGCTCAAGGCCAAGGTGCAGCCGGGGGACAGTGTGTTCATTTTTGCCCGCGCGGTTTCCGGCCCGCCGGCACCGCTGGCGGCCAAGCGCCTGACCGTCGCCGACCTGCCGGCCAGCGTCGAGCTGGGCGACGCGGACGCAATGATGCCGCAACTGAAACTGTCGAACTTCCCGGAAGTCCAACTGGTGGCACGCATCTCCCGGGCCGGTCAGCCAACCGCCGGTGAGTGGATCGGTCGCAGCCAACCCTTGGCGAGCAGCACCACCGCGCCGCAACAACTAACCATCGACACTCCGGACCAATGACAGGAACACGCCCCATGACCGCCATCGCTCGTATCACCCTGCTCACGCTCGTCCTGGGGCTGAGCGCTTGTGCGGTCCAGCGCCCGTCCGAGCCTTCAGCGCCGCTGCCCCCCATCCCGCCCTCGACACCGACCACCAAGCCCGTTCCGTCGACGGCGCCCGGTAAACCGGTAACCCCGAACAAACCGTCCAAGCCTGTGCCGCGCACCTCCGCCAGTTTCGCCCCGCCGCCGGGTGGCAACAGCCATTGGGATGCCAAGCTCGGGGTCTACGTACTGGATAACCAGACCAATACGTTCTATCGCCAACGCACCTATTACCGCTGGAACAACGGCTGGAGTCGCTCCGTCAGCCCGAACGGGCCGTGGGAAGACACCACCATCGAAGGCGTGCCGGCAGGGCTGGGGCAGAAGTTTCACTGAAGCCTTACTGCGGATCCCCGTGGCGAGGGAACTTGCTCCCGCTGGGCCTGTAGGAGCTGGCGAAGCCTCGGGCCGCGTTCGGACGATCTTTTGCTTGGGATTCGAGTGTCATTGAAAAGATCGCAGCCTCGCTTCGCTCGGCAGCTCCTACGGGGGCCAGCGGGAGCAAGCTCCCTCGCCACAAAGGCTGCAATGTGCCGTCCAGACAGTTGAGGTTCGACCTGTCATCCCTAGCGTCGTAGAATGCGCGCCTTTGCGAGCCTCATTGGCCAACCGCGTATTGATTGGAGCATTTGACCATGACGACCACCCCGACCGGCGATTACCTGGAAACCCTCTACGAAGGCTACGGCCAGCGTTTTCGCATGGATAAACTGCTGCACGAAGTACGCACCGAACATCAGCATCTGGTGATCTTCGAAAACCCGCGCATGGGCCGGGTCATGGCCTTGGACGGCGTGATCCAGACCACCGAAGCCGACGAATACATCTATCACGAGATGCTGACTCACGTTCCCATCCTGGCCCATGGCGCGGCCAAGCGTGTATTGATCATCGGTGGCGGCGACGGCGGCATGCTGCGGGAAGTGACCAAGCATGCCGGCATCGAGCACATCACCATGGTCGAAATCGACGGCACCGTGGTGGACATGTGCAAGGAATTCCTGCCCAACCACTCCAAGGGCGCCTACGACGACCCGCGCCTGAACCTGGTGATCGACGACGGCATGCGCTTCGTCGCCACCACTGAGGAAAAATTCGACGTCATCATTTCCGACTCCACCGACCCGATCGGTCCGGGCGAGGTGCTGTTTTCGGAAAACTTCTACCAGGCCTGCCGCCGTTGCCTGAACGAGGGCGGGATCCTGGTGACCCAGAACGGCACGCCGTTCATGCAACTGGGCGAAGTCCAGACCACCGCCGGACGCCTGCGTGGGCTGTTCGCCGACTGGCATTTCTACCAGGCCGCCGTGCCGACCTACATCGGCGGCGCCATGACCTTCGCCTGGGGTTCGACCGACACGGCCTACCGCAAGCTGTCCCGTGAAACCCTGCGCGAGCGGTTCATCGGCAGCGGCATCGTGACGCGCTACTACAACCCCGAGATTCACATCGGCGCGTTCGCCATGCCGCAGTATGTGTTGCAGGCGATCAACAAGCCGAGCAACGACTGACGCCGGCGACAGTTGCTTCTGTGGCGAGGGAGCTTGCTCCCGCTGGGTCGCGAAGCGGCCCCCGACAAATGTCCAGGCAACTTGGTGTGTAAGACAGACCCTGGGGGCTGCTTCGCAGCCCAGCGGGAGCAAGCTCCCTCGCCACAAGTGCGCTGTGGCACTTTTGTGTTGCCAAAATATTCATTGAACGAAATTTTCACAAAACCTTGCGGACAATCCTTCGCGCTTTTATTGCCCGGTTATTTAATGGCAATGCCATGACCGTTCGTGCAAGATCTTCGCTTTCGCGCAAGCCCCGGCCTTGAATGGCTCGACAGAGGGCGCGCTGTAACTCCTACTTTTGACCCCACTTCAATAGGTCCTCAAACGACATGGCAATCCCGGACGCCCTGAGTCAGCAGCGCACCACGCATCGCCTGCTGCAACCGACCGTCAAATCGCACCTGGCCTACACGTTGCTCTGTGCCCTGGTGATGATGATCATGTTCAGCCTGCTGCGCGTGGCGCTGCTGGTCTACAACCGCCAGATGATCCTCGACACGCCGGCCTCGACCTTCGTGGAAGCGTTTGTCAACGGCCTGCGTTTCGACCTGCGGCTGGTTGTCTATCTTTGCGTTCCGTTGCTGCTGGCCTTGTTCAGTGCGCGGGCCATGGCGGCACGTGGGTTCTTTCGTTTCTGGTTGACCGTCACCTCCAGCATCGCGCTGTTCCTGGGCTTGATGGAGATGGATTTCTATCGTGAGTTCCACCAGCGCCTCAACGGCCTGGTCTTCCAATACGTCAAGGAAGACCCGAAAACCGTGATGAGCATGCTCTGGTACGGCTTCCCGGTGGTGCGCTATCTGCTGGCCTGGGCCGGCGGCACGATCATCCTCAGCCTGGCGTTCAAGGGCGCCGACCGTGCCACTCGCCCACGCGGGCCGTTCAGCGGTGGCAGCATCGGTACGCGCCAGATCGCTCCGTGGTACGCGCGTATTGCAGTGTTCATGGTTTGCCTGCTGGTGGCCGTGGTCGCGGCTCGTGGCACCTTGCGCCAAGGTCCGCCCTTGCGCTGGGGCGATGTCTACACCACCGATTCGAACTTCGCCAATCAGTTGGGCCTCAATGGCACGCTGTCCCTGGTGGCTGCGGCCAAAAGCCGGATGTCCGAAGACCGTGACAACATCTGGAAAGCCACCCTTGAGCAGCCGCTGGCGCAGCAGACCGTGCGCAACATGCTGGTGCTGCCTGACGATAAACTCGTCGACACCGAGACCGCCGCGGTGCGCCGCGACTACACGCCGCCGACCGACAAGACGCTGCCGATCAAGAACGTGGTCGTGATCCTGATGGAAAGCATGGCCGGTCACTCGGTGGGCGCCTTGGGCGCGCCGGGCAACATCACGCCTTACCTGGACAAGTTGTCCAAGGAAGGCCTGCTGTTCGACCGCTTTTTCTCCAACGGCACCCACACCCACCAGGGCATGTTCGCCACCATGGCGTGCTTCCCGAACCTGCCGGGTTTCGAATACTTGATGCAGACGCCGGAAGGCAGCCACAAGCTGTCGGGCCTGCCGCAACTGCTCAGCGCTCGTGATTACGACGACGTGTATGTCTATAACGGCGATTTTGCCTGGGACAACCAGTCGGGTTTCTTCAGCAGCCAGGGCATGACCACGTTCATCGGCCGTAACGACTTCGTGAACCCGGTGTTCTCCGATCCGACCTGGGGCGTGTCCGACCAGGACATGTTCGACCGTGGCCTGATCGAGCTCAAGGCCCGGGAAAACGGCAAGCCGTTCTATGCCTTGTTGCAAACCCTGTCCAACCACACGCCCTACGCGCTGCCTACGCCGTTGCCGGTGGAGCGGGTCACTGACCGTGGCAGCCTGAACGAACACCTGACCGCCATGCGTTATTCCGACTGGGCGCTGGGCCAGTTCTTCGAGAAGGCGCGCAAGGAACCTTACTTCAAGGAAACCCTGTTCGTGGTGGTCGGCGACCATGGCTTTGGCAACGAGCGCCAGATCACCGAAATGGACCTGGGCCGTTTCAACGTGCCGATGCTGCTGATCGGGCCTGGCGTCCAGGAAAAGTTCGGCCAGCGCAATCACACCGTGGGCACCCAGGTGGATATCGTCCCGACCATCATGGGCCGGATCGGCGGGCAAGTACGCAACCAGTGCTGGGGCCGTGATTTGCTGAACCTGCCGCAAGGCGATACAGGTTTCGGTGTGATCAAGCCGTCTGGCAGCGAACAGACCACCGCGATCATCCGCGACGACAAGATCCTGGTACTGCCCAAAGAAAAGGAAATGGCACCCAAGATGTATCGCTATGAATTGGGCGCCAATCCGCGGGCCGAGATCATCCCGGACGCAGCGGAAACTGGCGAGATGAAAACCCAACTCGAATCGTTCCTGCAAACCGCCACGAAGAGCCTGTTGGATAACACCGCTGGCGTTGTTGACGGCAAGCCGGACTGATATTCCGGTGAATAAAAAAAGAGGCCTTGAAGGCCTCTTTTTTTTTGCGCTTGGGATTTATATCTTGCCAAGTAACAGCAAGATCAACAGCACCACCAAGACTACGCCGATGATACCGGACGGCCCGTAACCCCAACTTCTGGAGTGTGGGAAGACCGGCAGGCCACCGATCAGCAGGAGGATCAGGATGATGATTAGAATAGTGCCCATTGTTGATTTCCTTATTGGTCAGTTCATCAGTGATTAAAACTTTCAACTGCCAGCGCGCATGCGTTAAATCCGGGCGGCTTATAAAGTCCGACCGTAACGTCCTGTAAAAAATTCAAAGTTTTTTTGTCGTTCGATATAGCGACAGCGCATTGCCATGCAGTCGCCACTGAGTCCAAGGCATGACTTCAAGACCTCCCATGGTTTGCCCCCGCCATTCAGCAATCTGATGGAGCGTGGGTCGGGCCGGGGCCTTCGCTATACTCGGCCTATCTCTCCCGGAACAACAAGGCTGTTTCCCTATGCAAAATCGCATGATGATCACCGGTGCCGGCTCAGGCCTGGGCCGCGAAATCGCGCTGCGCTGGGCTCGCGAAGGCTGGCACCTGGCCTTGTCGGATGTCAGTGAGCCAGGCCTCCAGGAAACCCTCAGGCTGGTACGCGAAGCGGGCGGCGACGGGTTCGTCCAACGCTGCGATGTCCGTGACTACAGCCAACTCACGGCGTTCGCCCAAGCCTGTGAGGAAAAGCTCGGCGGCATCGACATTATCGTCAACAACGCCGGCGTGGCGTCGGGTGGGTTCTTCAGCGAGCTGTCCCTGGAGGATTGGGACTGGCAGATCGCAATCAACCTGATGGGCGTGGTCAAGGGCTGCAAGGCGTTCTTGCCGCTGCTGGAAAAAAGTCGCGGCAAAATCATCAACATCGCCTCCATGGCGGCCCTGATGCAAGGCCCCGCCATGAGCAACTACAACGTCGCCAAGGCCGGCGTCGTGGCCTTGTCGGAAAGCCTGTTGATTGAACTGGCGCAGCAGGAAATCGGCGTGCACGTGGTCTGCCCGTCATTCTTCCAGACCAATTTGCTGGACTCTTTCCGCGGCCCGACCCCGGCCATGAAAGCCCAGGTCGGGAAGTTGCTGGAAAGCTCGCCGATCACGGCTTCTGACATTGCCGACTATATCTACCAGCATGTCGCCGAAGGGCAGTTCATGATCCTGCCCCACGAACAGGGGCGCGCGGCCTGGGCGATGAAGCAGAAAGACCCACAGTCGCTCTACGATGAAATGGCCGCCATGGCTGACAAAATGCGCGCCAAGGCCCGCCAGAACCTGAGTTGACCTGCGTTCCCGGCATCCATCAGGATTGCGCCCTCGTGCCTTCCTGATGGACCACTCCCCATGTTCAATTACCTTTGGTTCTTTCTCGCCGCACTCTTCGAGATCGCCGGTTGCTACGCCTTCTGGATGTGGTTGCGCCAGGGCAAGAGCGCCTGGTGGATCGCGCCGGCACTGCTCAGTCTCACACTGTTCGCCGTGTTATTGACCCGTATCGAAGCCACTTACGCCGGTCGTGCCTATGCCGCCTACGGCGGGATCTACATCGTCGCGTCGATCGGCTGGTTGGCGGTGGTGGAGCGTGTGCGACCGTTGGGTTCCGACTGGATTGGCGTCGCCCTCTGTGTGTTGGGGGCAGGAGTCATTCTGTTCGGCCCGCGATTCGCGGGACCATAAATCAGGTCAAAATCGGGTTTTTGCAGGACATTTCCTTCAGGCATTGGGGTCCCTGTTTGTAGGGGATTACTGATTTATCGCCGGTATCTTGTGCATGGAAAATTCACCGGGCATGGTCGAAGTCCAGACCTTCTTAAGGAAAAAAACCATGCTCGTATTAAGCCGCACCATTGGTGAGCTGATTTCCATCGGTGATGACATTTCTGTCCGCGTGTTATCGGTCAATGGGAGTACCGTGCGCTTCGGCGTGGAAGCGCCACGGCACGTCGATGTCCACCGATCCGAAATCTACGAGAAGATCCAGAAGCAAAAGGCCCGGGCCGCACGCAAGGGGTGTTCAGTCGAATAGATGCTTGGGCACATCGTGCTTGAGCATCAACTGGCACTGTTCGCTCTCGGGGTCGAAGACAATCATGGCCTGGCCTTTGGCCAGGGCTTGCCTGACTCGCAGGACGCGGGTTTCCAACGGGGTGTCATCACCGTTGTCAGTTCCGTCGCGGGTAACGAAATCCTCGATCAGGCGGGTGAGGGTATCGACTTCGAGTTGCTCGTGTGGGATCAGCATGACAGGGCTCCGCTAGACAATTGGGCGCATGCTACGGCGGATGGACTGTAGCGGCTAGCCCGGGTTTTGCGGTGTCTATCCTGGCCTCATCGCGAGCAAGCTCGCTCCCACAGGGCCTCGAGTCGCACTGAAAGCCTCCTGTGGGAGCGAGCCTGCTCGCGAAAGCGGTTGGTCAGCTTGCCTCGATGTTGGATGTGCCGCCGTCTTCGCGAGCTGGCTCGTTCCCACAGTAACCCGGGTTGATCGAAGGATAAGTGTCGACCTCTGATTCCTGTGGGAGCGAGCTTGCTCGCGATGGCGTAGGCCGGGCGGTGACATGTTGGTCAACTATCCGAGCGCTGCCCAATCAAGCTGTCCACCGACGGCACCCGGGTATCGCTCTCCATCTGCGCATCGTGTTCGATCTGGTGGCTGAATCGGTCCAGGGACCCTTGGGCCGGTTGTGCGTCGCTGGCAAACACCGGTGGGCTGAGGATATAGGCGCCGAGCAGGCGACTGAGCGCGGCAAGGCTGTCGATGTGGGTGCGTTCGTAGCCGTGGGTGGCGTCGCAACCGAAGGCGAGCAGGGCTGTACGGATATCGTGGCCCGCGGTAATCGCCGAATGGGCGTCGCTGAAGTAATAGCGAAACAGGTCGCGGCGCACCGGCAGTTCGTTTTCCTTGGCGAGCTTCAGCAAGTGCCGTGACAGGTGATAGTCATACGGGCCGCCGGAATCCTGCATCGCCACGCTCACTGAGTGTTCATTGGAATGTTGGCCGGGGGCGACCGGGGCGATGTCGATTCCGACAAATTCGCTGACGTCCCAGGGCAGGGCAGCCGCCGCGCCGCTGCCGGTTTCCTCGGTGATGGTGAACAGGGGATGGCAGTCGATCAGCAGTTCTTCGCCGCTGTCGACGATGGCCTTTAGCGCCGCCAGCAGCGCGGCGACCCCAGCCTTGTCGTCCAGGTGCCGGGCACTGATATGGCCGCTTTCGGTGAACTCCGGCAAGGGATCGAAGGCCACGTAGTCGCCAATGCCCACGCCCAATGTTTCGCAATCGGCGCGGGTAGCGCAGTAGGCGTCCAGGCGCAGTTCGATGTGGTCCCAACTGATGGGCATTTCGTCCACGGCGGTGTTGAAGGCGTGACCGGATGCCATCAGCGGCAGCACGCTGCCACGAATCACGCCGGTGTCGGTAAACAGGCTGACCCGGCTGCCCTCGGCAAACCGGCTCGACCAGCAACCCACCGGGGCCAATGTCAGGCGGCCGTTGTCCTTGATCGCCCGGACGGACGCGCCGATGGTGTCCAGGTGCGCCGACACCGCGCGGTCGGGGCTGCTTTTACGGCCCTTGAGGGTCGCGCGGATCGTGCCGCGCCGGGTCATTTCGAAAGGGATGCCCAGCTCTTCGAGCCGCTCGGCGACATAGCGCACGATGGTGTCGGTGAAACCGGTCGGGCTGGGAATGGCGAGCATTTCCAACAGGACTTTTTGCAGGTATTCGAGGTCCGGTTCGGGAATTTTACTGATCATGGAAACTCCTCGCGGAATATTGGAAAGAGCGACCCCGTGGCGAGGGAGCTTGCTCCCGCTCGACTGCGAAGCAGTCGCATGCTTTCGGGCTAGTCAGGAGGGCTGCTTAGCGGCCCAGCGGGAGCAAGCTCCCTCGCCACAAAGACCTCAGGTCACCGCCTGGCTATGGGGAAACAACAAATCCACAAAACGCTCGGCGGTGGGTTGCGGTTCGTGGTTGGCCAGGCCGGCGCGCTCGTTGGCTTCGATAAATACGTATTCCGGTTGATCAGCCGCGGGGACCAGCAGGTCCAGGCCGACCATGGGGATGTCCAGCGCTCGTGCAGCACGCACTGCCGCATCGGCCAGGGTCGGATGAAGGATGGCGGTCACATCTTCCAGTACGCCGCCGGTATGGAGGTTCGCCGTGCGCCGCACGAAGAGATGTTCGCCCGCTGGCAGCACGCTGTCGTAGTCATGGCCGGCGGCCCGCAAGGTCCGCTCGGTCTCGGCGTCCATGGGGATTTTGCTCTCGCCGCCCGTCGCCGCTTGCCGTCGCCGACTCTGGGCTTCGATCAGCGCGCCGATGCTGTGCTGACCATCGCCAATCACTTCTGCAGGACGACGGATTGCTGCCGCGACTACTTCAAAACCGATCACCAGAATGCGCAGGTCCAGCCCTTCGTGGAAGCTCTCCAGCAGCACGCGGCTGTCAAAGCGCTTGGCGGCTTCGATGGCGGCCTGCACTTCCTCGATCGTGCGCAGATCCACCGCAACGCCTTGACCCTGTTCGCCGTCCAGCGGCTTGACTACCACGCGCTCGTGCTCGTCGAGAAAGGCCAGGTTGTCATCGGCATTGCCCGCCAGTTGTTGTGCCGGAAGATTGAGGCCGGCGTTCTTCAACACCTTGTGCGTCAGGCTCTTGTTCTGGCACAACGTCATGCTGATCGCACTGGTCAAGTCGCTCAGGGATTCCCGGCAGCGAATCCGGCGGCTGCCATGCACCAGGGTGAACAGCCCAGCCTCGGCGTCATCCACCTGCACTTCAATGCCGCGGCGGTGCGCCTCTTCGACGATGATGCGGGCATAGGGATTGAATTCCGCTTCGGGGCCGGGACCGAGGAACAGCGGTTGGTTGATGCCATTCTTGCGCTTGATCGCAAAGGTCGAAAGATTGCGGAAACCGAGCTTGGCGTAGAGGTTTTTCGCCAGGCGATTGTCGTGCAGCACCGACAGGTCGAGGTAGCTCAAGCCCCGGCTCATGAAGTGTTCGATGAGGTGGCGCACCAGCACTTCACCCACGCCGGGACGTGGGCAGTGCGGGTCCACCGCCAGGCACCAGAGGCTGCTGCCGTTTTCCGGATCGTTGAAGGCTTTCTGGTGATTGAGGCCCATCACGCTGCCGATCACCGCACCGGTATCGTCGTCCTCGGCCAGCCAGTACACCGGGCCGCCCTGGTGCCGTGGTGTCAATCGTTGCGGGTCGATGGGCAGCATGCCGCGAGCCTGATAGAGCTGATTGATGGCTTGCCAGTCATCGCCACTCTGGGCACGACGAATCCGAAAGCCGCGAAACACCCGCGTGGCTTGCCGGTAGTCGCTGAACCACAGGCGCAGGGTGTCGGAGGGGTCGAGGAACAGTTGCGTCGGCTCCAGGCCCAGGACCTGCTGGGGCGCGGCCACGTACAGGGCGATGTCACGCTCGCCGGGTTGTTCGTTGAGCAGTTCTCGGGCCAGGCTCGCCGGGTCGGGAAACGTATGGCCGATCAACAGCCGGCCCCAGCCGCAATGCACCGCGATGGGGTCGGCGCCCAATTCGCTGCCGTCTTCGGCCAGCCGCGCCTGCAAGCGCTCGTAGGACGGCGGCTGGCCGCGCAAGAGTCGTTGGTTGTGAAGGGTTGTATGGGGTTTCATCGATCAGATTCCTTGCTCGCTGAGCCACAGGTTCAGCGCCGCCAATTGCCATAGCCGCGAACCGCGCAACGGCGTCAGTTGGCCGTTGGGGTCGGTCAGCAAACGGTCCAGCATGGTCGGGTTGAACAGGCCACGATCCTGGCTCGGATCCAGCAGCAGTTCACGGACCCAGGCCAGGGTGTCGCCTTCCAGATGCTTGAGACCCGGCACGGGGAAATAGCCTTTCTTGCGGTCGATGACCTCGCTCGGGATCACCCGGCGGGCGGCTTCCTTGAGCACGTGCTTGCCGCCGTCGGGCAGCTTGAATTTCGCCGGTACCCGGGCGGAAAGCTCCACCAGCCGGTAGTCGAGGAACGGTGTGCGCGCCTCCAGGCCCCAGGCCATGGTCATGTTGTCGACACGCTTGACCGGGTCGTCCACCAGCATCACCGTGCTGTCCAGGCGCAAGGCCTTGTCGACTGCGGCATCGGCACCCGGTTGGGCGAAGTGTTCCTTGACGAAGTCTCCGGCCGCGTCGTTGGCGGTGAGCCACTTGGGCTGCACGGTGGCGGCATATTCTTCATAGGTGCGGTCGAAGAAGGCCGCGCGATAGGCCGCGTACGGATCGCTCGCCCCGTCGACCTGCGGGTACCAGTGATAACCGGCGAACAGTTCGTCGGCACCCTGGCCGCTTTGCACCACTTTGCAATGCTTGGCCACTTCCCGCGACAGCAGGTAGAAGGCGATGCAGTCGTGACTCACCATCGGTTCGCTCATGGCGCGGAACGCCGCGGGCAACTGTTCGATGATTTCTTTCTCGTCGATGCGCAATTGGTGATGACGCGTGCCGTAGTGCTTGGCGATCAGGTCCGAATACTGGAACTCGTCGCCGCGCTCGCCGCCTGCGTCCTGGAAACCGATGGAGAACGTCGACAGGTCGTCAACACCGACCTCACGCAACAGCCCCACGAGCATGCTTGAATCCACACCGCCCGACAGCAGCACGCCGACATCGACGGCGGCGCGTTGGCGAATGGCGACGGCTTCGCGAGTGCTGTCCAGCACGCGTTCGATCCAGTCTTCCAGGTTGAGGTTCTGCTCGTCGGGCCGGGGACCGTAGGGCAACGTCCACCAGGTTTTCTGCTCGGTGCTGCCGTCCGCCTCGATACGCATCCAGGTGGCCGGCGGCAATTTCTCGACGCCGGCCAGCAAGGTGCGAGGCGCCGGGACGACCGCATGGAAATTGAGGTAGTGATTCAGGGCGATCGGGTCGAGCACCGGGTTGATGTCGCCGCCCTTGAGCAAGGCTGGCAACGCCGAGGCAAAGCGCAGGCGCTGGCCGTTGCGTGACAGGTACAGCGGCTTCACGCCGAGTCGGTCGCGGGCGATGAAAAGACGCTTGGCGTCGCGCTCCCAGATGGCGAAGGCAAACATGCCGTTGAGCTTGGGCAGTAGCGCTTCGCCCCAAGCGTGATAACCCTTGAGTAAGACTTCGGTATCGCCGCCGGAATAAAAGGCGTAGCCCAGGCCTTCGAGTTCGGCCCGCAGTTCCGGGTAGTTGTAGATCGCGCCGTTGAACGCCAGGGACAGGCCCAAGTGATTGTCGATCATCGGCTGGGCCGAGCCGTCGGACAGGTCCATGATCTTCAGGCGTCGATGGCCGAGGGCAATTGGCCCCTGGCTATGGAAACCCCACGCGTCGGGGCCGCGAGGAGCCAGGTGATGGGTGATGCGCTCTACGGCCGCAAGGTCCGCAGGTTGTTGATCGAAACGTAACTCTCCAGCTAATCCGCACATAAGTCCTTACCGGTTTTTCCGTTGGGGAGGGGTCAAGCCATACCCGTCGAAAGGGCGGGTACTCTGAAACTGACCGGTGGGATTGCTGTGAGTTTTATATCGATGCGTTATAAGCCGACGGGCGGGGGCCGTGTGGCTTGTGGCATTTATCCAGGGAAAGCCTGACCTTGTGGGAGCGAGCCTGCTCGCGAAAGCTGTCGCATGCCCGTGGCGCCGTTCCTTTTAGGTCGCCTGAACACCTGTGGCGAGGGAGCTTGCTTCCGCTCGGCTGCGAAGCAGCCGTAAAACCGGCAAATGCGGTGTATCTGCAGCTCCGCATTCGGCAGTTTGGGGCCGCTTCGCGACCCAGCGGGAGCAAGCTCCCTCGCCACGAGGCCATCGTTTTTCTTAACTGAACAGCGTTAGTAGCATGCCCGGCCTCTGTGCCGTCTGAACCACCGCTTTCGCGAGCAGGCTCGCTCCCACAGGAGAATGTGTCAGGCCTTGCCCCGAATCACTGCCCGCAGCGCAAACCGATTCGGATGGCAGGCCTCGGCGACGCTTCGCGGCAGTGGCAGCGGTTCGTTCTCCAGCCAGGCGGCGATCAGTTCGCCGGACAGTGGCGCGGTGATCAGCCCTCGAGAGCCATGGCCGCTGTTGACGTACAGGCCGTCAAGCCAGGGGCACGGCGTGTCAGGCACTTGGCGCGCGTCCTTGGCCAGGGCCGAATACGCTTCGATGAAAGCAGAATGGTCGGCCAGCGGTCCGACAATCGGCAGGTAGTCCGGGCTGGTGCAGCGAAACGCCGCGCGGCCTTCCAGTTGTGCTGGATCCAGGGCTCGGGCGTTGAGCCGATCCACCAAGTCCACGGAAATATCTTCGAGCATCTGCAGGTTGCCGGCATGCTCGGCGGCGGTGGGCGTCAGGTCATCGCTGTGGAAATCGAAACTGGCGCCCAACGTGTGCTCGCCCATACGGGGCGGGGCCACATAGCCTTCGGCGCAGACCACCGTCGCCAGGCTTTGGCTGCGGGCAGTTTGCGGCAGGCGGGTGATCTGTCCGCGAATGCGCTTGAGAGGCAGCTCGGCGGCGGGCTCGAAGCGTTTGATCTCGGCCGCGCTGGCGAGGATGACCACCGGTGCGCTGGCCAGGCAACGTTCGCCGTCCCAAGCCTGCCATTGACCGTCAACGCGGCGCAGTTCCAGCACTTCATGGTGTGGCTGCAGCGCGATCGCCGGGTTCGAGGCTTGCCAGCGACACAGCGCTGGCGGGTGCACCCAGCCGCCTTCGGGGTAAAACAAGCCGCCGCTGGGCAAGCCGATGCTCGATTTCGCCTCGGCCTCATCGCGATCAAGGATCTTCAAGAGACTTGCCGGAAACGCCTCGGCCAAGCGTGCCTGGCGCTCGGCTTCCTTGGCGTCGAAGGCCAGTTGCAGGACACCGCAGCCGTCCCAGTCGAGGCCTCGTTGCAGGTGTTCGAGCAAGCGCCGCGTGTAGCCGAAACCGCTGAGGATCATCTGCGACAGCGCAGTGCCATGGGCCGACAGCTTGAGGTACAGCACGCCTTGCGGATTGCCGGACGCTTCTTCGGCCAGACCGGCATGACGCTCCAGCAAGGTCACCTGCCAGCCACGGGCGGCGAGGCTGGCCGCGCTGGCGCAACCGGCCAGCCCGCCACCGATCACCAGGGCCCGACGCTCGCCGGCAGGCGGGGCGGGGCGGGCGTACCAGGGTTTTGCCGGAGCAGGCTCAGGCGCCTGATCCGGCCAGCCGAGGAACACACCGCGAAGAATCTCCCATTTATGGCCGATACCCGGCGTGCGTTTCATCTTGAAACCCGCCGCGTTGAGCAGGCGCCGAACCCAGCCAGTGCTGGTAAAGGTGCTGAGGGTGGCACCGGGTGCCGCCAGCCGCGCCAGTTCGGCGAACAGCTCGGCGGTCCACATCTCGGGATTTTTCGCCGGGGCGAAACCGTCGAGGAACCAGGCGTCGATGTGCCCGTCCAGCTGCGGCAACTGTTCGAGGGCATCGCCAATCAGCAGCGTCAGGGTGACTCGACCGTTCGCCAGCGTCATGCGTTGGAAACCCTGGTGAATCGCGACGTACTGCCCAAGCAACTGATCAGCCTGGACCTTGAGTTCGGGCCACAAGGCCAGTGCCCGGCGCAGGTCCTCGGGGCTCAGGGGAAACTTCTCGACGCTGACAAAATGCAGCCGCGCCCCCGCCGGTGCACGTTGCTCGAACAGCTGCCAGGCGCAGAGAAAGTTCAGTCCGGTGCCAAACCCGGTTTCGCCGACCACCAGCCGCCCGTTGTCTGCCAGCGCGGCAAAACGCTCGGCGAGGTTGTTCTGCTCAAGGAATACGTAGCGGGTTTCTTCCAGGCCCGACTGGTCGGAAAAATACACATCGTTGAACACCCGGGAACGAGGGCGACCCTGGTCATCCCAGTCGAGTTGGGCGTGGTGTTGAATGGGCGTCATGACGGGCTCGGTGAAAACGAAGGCGCCATTCTAGCTGATCGGCGAGGCGTTGCTTGATCCAGGGCAAACGAGCCTGCATCCGGAAGGAATCTGCTGCGCAGGCGCGCATCCAATCCGCTAGTCTTGCCCCATTCCTGGAAGGAGCTGTCCATGTTCGAGTCCGCCGAAATCGGTCACGTCGTTGATAAAGAAACTTATGAGGCCGAAGTCCCGGCACTGCGGGAAGCGTTGCTCGAAGCGCAATTCGAGCTGCATCAACAAGGTCGTTTTCCGGTCATCGTGCTGATCAACGGCATCGAAGGCGCGGGCAAGGGCGAGACGGTGAAATTGCTCAACGAGTGGATGGATCCGCGGCTGATCGAAGTGCGTACCTTCGACCAGCAGACCGATGAAGAGCTGGCGCGGCCACCGGCCTGGCGCTATTGGCGGATGTTGCCGGCCAAGGGGCGCATGGGGATTTTCTTTGGTAACTGGTACAGCCAGATGCTGCAGGGGCGGGTGCACGGTGAGTTCAAGGACCCCCGGCTCGACCAGGCGATCAACGGTGCCGAGCGCCTGGAAAAAATGCTCTGCGATGAAGGCGCGCTGATCTTCAAGTTCTGGTTCCACCTGTCCAAGAAACAGATGAAGGCGCGCCTGAAAAGTCTCAAAGACGACCCGCTGCACAGTTGGCGCATCAGTCCGCTGGATTGGCAGCAGTCGCAGACCTACGACAAATTCGTCAAGTACGGCGAGCGGGTTCTGCGCCGTACCAGTCGCGACTACGCGCCGTGGCACGTGATCGAAGGCGTCGATGCCTGTTACCGCAGCCTCGCGGTCGGGCGGATTCTGCTCGAAGGCCTGCGCCAGGCCTTGGATCGGCCGAAGACCAAGGCAGAAAAAGTCAACGTGGCACCGCTGCCGGCGCTGGATGACCAGATTACGCTGATCGACAGCCTGGACATGAGGCTGCGCCTGGACAAGGCCGACTACGAAGAGCAACTGATCACCGAGCAGGCCCGGTTCGCTGGCCTGCTGCGGGACAAGCGGATGCGCCGACACGCGCTGGTGGCGGTGTTCGAAGGTAACGACGCGGCGGGCAAGGGCGGGGCGATCCGGCGGGTCGCGGCGGCGCTCGATCCACGCCAGTACAGCATCGTGCCGATTGCCGCGCCCACCGAGGAAGAACGTGCCCACCCCTACATGTGGCGGTTCTGGCGGCATATTCCGGCGCGGGGCAAGTTCACCATGTTCGACCGCTCCTGGTACGGCCGCGTATTGGTGGAGCGGGTCGAAGGCTTTTGCAGCCGCGCCGATTGGCTGCGGGCCTACGGTGAAATCAACGACTTCGAGGAGCAACTGGCCGACGCCGGCGTGGTGGTCGTGAAGTTCTGGTTGGCGATCGACAAGCAAACCCAATTGGAGCGCTTCCAGGAGCGCGAGGAGATCCCCTTCAAGCGCTTCAAGATCACCGAAGATGACTGGCGCAACCGTGACAAGTGGGACGCCTATCGCTCGGCGGTCTGCGACATGGTCGATCGCACCAGCACCGAAATTTCGCCTTGGACCTTGGTGGAAGCCAACGATAAGCGTTGGGCTCGGGTCAAAGTGCTGCGCACGCTCAACGAGGCGCTGGAGGCTGCATTCGAGCGCTCGGCCAGACAGGGGCGCAAAAAGAACTAGCACGATGGGTACGCATACGCGGGGTGAATGATTGTCGCGTTCGGTTATGCGGTGGATTTATCCTCGAATCCACTCTTAACCGATAACAACAATGAGGTACCGCCATGCGTGAAGTGGTGATCGTCGACAGCGTACGGACCGGATTGGCCAAGTCCTTTCGCGGCAAGTTCAACATGACCCGTCCGGACGACATGGCGGCGCATTGCGTCAACGCGTTGCTGGCGCGCAGCGACATCGACCCGGCCAGCGTCGAGGATTGCATCGTCGGCGCCGGTTCCAACGAAGGCGCCCAAGGCTTCAACATCGGGCGTAACGTGGCGGTACTCTCCCAACTTGGCATCGGCACGGCGGGAATGACCCTCAACCGTTTCTGTTCTTCGGGCCTGCAAGCCATCGCGATTGCCGCCAATCAGATCGCCTCGGGTTGCAGCGAGATCATCGTCGCTGGCGGCGTCGAGTCCATCAGCCTGACCATGAAGAGCGTCAATACCGACAATCTGATCAACCCGCTGCTCAAGGAGCAGGTGCCAGGGATCTATTTCCCCATGGGCCAGACCGCCGAAGTCGTCGCGCGCCGCTACCAGGTCAGCCGTGAGGAACAGGACCGCTACGCCTTGCAGAGCCAGCAGCGCACGGCCCGGGCCCAGGCCGAGGGGCTGTTCAACGATGAAATCGTGCCGATGACGGTGAAGTATCGTGTCGAGGACAAGAACACCGGCGCCGTGCAGATTCTGGACGGCGTGGTCGACCGTGATGACTGCAACCGTCCCGATACCACCTACGAAAGCCTGGCCGGGTTGAAGCCGGTGTTTGCCGAGGACGGTTCGGTGACGGCGGGCAACTCTTCTCAACTGTCCGACGGCGCCTCGATGACGCTGGTGATGAGCCTGGAAAAAGCGCTGGCCCTGGGGCTCAAGCCCAAGGCGTTTTTCCGCGGATTTACCGTGGCCGGTTGCGAGCCGGACGAGATGGGCATCGGCCCGGTGTTCTCGGTGCCCAGGTTGCTCAAGGCCAAGGGCCTGCAAATTGGTGATATCGACCTGTGGGAACTCAACGAGGCGTTTGCCTCCCAGTGCCTCTACAGCCGCAATCGCCTGGAAATCGATAATGAAAGATACAACGTCAATGGCGGCTCGATTTCCATCGGCCACCCGTTCGGCATGACCGGATCGCGGCAAGTGGGGCATCTGGTGCGGGAACTGCAGCGGCGCAACCTGCGCTATGGCGTGGTGACCATGTGCGTCGGCGGTGGGATGGGGGCTACGGGATTGTTCGAGGCGGTGCGATAAGTGCCGCCTCTGGACTTTCGTGGCGAGGGAGCTAGCTCCCGCTCGGCTGCGAAGCAGTCGTCGCTGTTACTGGGGATGGACCGTAAGGGGGCCGCCGTGCGGCCCAGCGGGAGCAAGCTCCCTCGCCACGGGGGCTTCGAACCTTTCTGTCGGTGGCTTGGCCAGCAGCATCATTCGCTGGATGTACGCCACAATCTCCTGCTCCGCAGCCTCGCGAGTCTCGAACGGGCCTTCCTGGGTGCCTTCGCGCGTATTGAAGTAAAACTCGCCATTGACCCTGCAGATCCGGTCACTGCGGAATATCGTCTTGGGAGCGTCTGTATCGTGTGCGCGCGTTCCAGGCATTTCGGGTCTCCATGAAGTGCTGCGTGGTCGTTTCAATTGAGCATATGTGGTGTCATCGATTTGCGCCTGTCCAGCCGATCGACGGCTACGACCCATACAATTCCATCAGCGGCGAATGCCCAACTGTGCCTGTGTGCGCCGATCGATCCGGGCCTAGAATGGGCGTTCATGTCTTGGCTTCGAGGGTTGCATGCACATTTCGTCCGGTCGCTGGGTCTACGGGTTATTCCTTGCCTTGTTGACCGCCCTGTTGTGGGGAATCCTGCCGATCAAGCTCAAGCAAGTGCTGCAAGTGATGGATCCGGTGACGGTGACCTGGTTTCGGCTGATGGTGTCCGGCGGGCTGCTCTTCGTCTACCTGGCGGCAACCAGGCGCTTGCCCAGTCGCAAGGTGCTCGGGCCCCGTGGCGGTTGGCTGGTGGCGATGGCGGTGTTGGGGCTGGTAGGCAACTACGTGCTGTACCTGATGGGCTTGAACCGTTTGAGTCCCGGCACCGCGCAACTGGTGGTGCAAATGGGCCCGATCATGTTGCTGGTCGCCAGCCTGTTCGTGTTCAAGGAGCGTTTCAGCGTGGGGCAGGGCATCGGCTTGCTGGTGCTGCTGATCGGTTTCGCGCTGTTCTTCAATCAACGCCTTACCGAGTTGCTGACATCCCTGAGCGACTACACCGCTGGCGTCTTGCTGGTGCTGCTGGCCTCGACCGTCTGGACGTTCTATGCCCTCGGCCAGAAGCAACTGCTGACGGTCTGGAATTCGTTGCAGGTGATGATGGTGATCTATCTCTTCTGCGCGTTGTTGCTGACGCCTTGGGTCCATCCGCTGGAGGCGTTGCAACTGAGTCCTCTGCAGGGCTGGCTGTTGCTTGCCTGTTGCCTCAACACCTTGATTGCCTATGGCGCGTTTGCCGAGGCACTGGCCCATTGGGAAGCTTCGCGTGTCAGCGCGACCCTGGCGATCACGCCGCTGGTGACCTTCGCCGCGGTGGCGATGGCGGCCTGGTGGTGGCCCGATTACGTGCATGCCGAACAGATCAACCTGCTGGGGTATGGCGGGGCGGTGCTGGTGGTGCTGGGATCGGCGCTGGTTGCGTTGGGGCCATCGCTGATCGCCGGGCTCAGGGCCCGGCGGGAGCGTTTGGCTGTCAGCCGCTAGACCGCGGAGGAAGCGAGGTGGCTGTCAGGTGCGGTGATGTCGAGCCTGCCGGCGCCATCGCGAGCAAGCTCGCTCCCACATGGACTCATCTGTGAACGCAACATTGAGGTCCACACTGACCCTGTGGGAGCGAGCTTGCTCGCGATGGCGGCCTTTGAGACAACAACAAACTCAGCCCTGCCCGCCAGCCTCCAGCATGTTTTCCGGCCGGACCCAGGCCTCGAATTCCTCATCGGTGAGGTACCCCAGCTGCAACGCAGCCTCCCGCAAAGTCAGCCCTTCGCCATAGGCTTTCTTGGCGATTTCCGCCGATTTGTCGTAGCCGATGTGCGGATTCAGCGCCGTCACCAGCATCAACCCACGTTCCAGATGCGCCGCCATCTGCTCGGCATCCGGTTCGAGGCCGGCGATGCAGTGCTGCTGGAAGTTGCTGCAGCCATCGGCCAACAGGCGGATCGATTGCAGCAGGTTGTGAATGATCACCGGCTTGAACACGTTCAACTGCAAGTGACCCTGGCTGGCGGCGAAACCGATGGTCACGTCGTTGCCCAGTACCTGGCAGGCCAACATGGACAAGGCTTCGCACTGGGTCGGGTTGACCTTGCCCGGCATGATGGAACTGCCCGGTTCGTTGGCCGGCAGTTTCACTTCGGCAAAACCGGCGCGAGGCCCGGAGCCCAGCAGGCGCAGGTCGTTGGCGATTTTCATCAGGGTCACGGCCAGGGTTTTCAACGCGCCGGACAACGTGGTCAGCGGCTCATGGCCCGCCAGGGCGGCGAATTTGTTGGGCGCGGTGACGAATGGCAAGCCGGACAGCGCCGCCAGTTCAGCGGCAATCGCTTCGCCAAAACCATGGGGCGAGTTGAGCCCGGTGCCCACCGCCGTGCCCCCTTGGGCCAGCTCGCAGACGGCTGGCAACGCGGCGCGAATCGCCCGTTCGGCGTAGTCGAGTTGGGCTATGAATGCGGACAGTTCCTGGCCGAATGTGATCGGCGTGGCATCCATCATGTGGGTGCGGCCGGTCTTGACCAGTTTCATGTGGCGCGCCGCCAGTTCCGCGAGGCCGCCGGACAGCTCACTGATGGCCGGCAGCAATTGCTGGTAGACGGCCTGGGCGGCGGCGATGTGCATGGCGGTGGGGAAACAGTCGTTGGAGCTCTGGGACCGGTTGACGTGATCGTTGGGGTGCACCGGGCTCTTGCCGCCGCGAGGATTGCCCGCCAGTTCATTGGCTCGTCCGGCGATCACCTCGTTGACGTTCATGTTGCTCTGGGTCCCGCTGCCGGTCTGCCAGACCACCAGGGGAAACTGGTCGTCATGCTGGCCGGACAGCACTTCATCGGCGGCCTGTTCGATCAGGCGGGCGATGTCGGCGGGCAGGTCACCGTTACGGTCATTGACCCGCGCGGCGGCCTTCTTGACCAGTGCCAGGGCGTGCAGTACCGACAGCGGCATGCGTTCGTTGCCGATGGCAAAGTTGATCATGGAGCGCTGTGTCTGGGCGCCCCAATAGGCCTCATCCGGGACTTCAACCTGGCCAAGGCTGTCGGTTTCGATACGGCTCATCGGGTCAAACTCCTGTAAGGCTGAATGCGCAGTTTAGGCCCTGGTGGGCGTTGGCGGTTCCCTCAATCCCCTCCAATCTAGGAGCGTGCGGTTCGGTCCGTCAATCGGACCCGCCAAGGGTCGGGGTTGAGCCCCGGCGTTTTTTAGGCGCAGAATGGTCGCCCTTGGGGTTTTACCTCGCCTGTTAGATAAGGAAACTCGATGACCCGTCTTCGTGCCATCTGTACCGCAGTTGCTCTGGTGTGTGCCAGCGGCCCTGTCCTCGCCGATACCGCCAGCCACAACGCCAGTGCCGAAGCGTTCCTGACCCTGGCGCACGCCGACAAGCTGGGTACCCCGGTGTACATGCAAGTGCAGCAGATGTTTGCCCAGCGCTTCGAGCAGACCAAGGCTCCGGAATCGAAAAAAGCCACCCTGGAGACTTACCAGGCCAAGGCCAACGCCGCGCTGGACCAGGCCATCGGCTGGAACAAGCTCAAGCCGGACATGGTCAAGCTCTACACCAGCAACTTCAGCGAATCGGAGCTCAAGGACCTGGTGTCCTTCTATCAGTCTCCCCTGGGCAAGAAAGTCCTGGAAAAAATGCCACAGCTGACCCAGCAGTCGGCTCAATTGACCCAGGCCAAGCTTGAAAGCGCGGTACCGGTGGTCAACAAGCTGCTGTCGGACATGACTGCCGAACTCGAACCAAAAGCCGCCGCCCCGGCCCCGGCCAAGAAAAAGCCATAAGCGGAGCCCGGCATGAGCATGCAACAACGCATTGAATCGACCCTCGGGCTGTTGCAGCCCGAGCACCTGCAAGTGCTGGACGAGAGCCACATGCACAGCCGTGGGTTGCAAACCCATTTCAAGGCGGTGGTGGTCAGCCGGCAGTTCGAAGGGCTCAATCGGGTCAAGCGTCACCAGAAGGTCTACGGCACGCTGGGCGAACTGATGGGCGAATTCCACGCGCTGGCGCTGCACACCTACACGCCTGAAGAGTGGGCACAGATCGACGCGGCCCCGGCTTCGCCGACCTGTGCCGGCGGTAGCAAGCACTAAGGCTCTGCTCCTAAAGCCACATTGTTTTTGCTAGAATCCGCAACGCGCCGCTCACCCGGCGCGTTTTTTTTCGTATCCGGTTCACCCTTTGCGAGGGTAGCCACCTGGAGAAATACCCATGACACCACCCATTGTCGTGGCGGCACTGTATAAGTTCGTCACCCTGGAAGATTACGTCGAGCTGCGCGAGCCCCTGCTCAAGGCCATGCTCGACAACGGCATCAAAGGCACGCTGCTGATCGCCGAAGAAGGCATCAACGGCACCGTTTCCGGCACCCGCGAGGGGATCGACGGCTTGATGGCCTGGCTCAAGAACGATCCGCGCATGGACGACATCGACCACAAAGAGTCGTACTGCGATGAGCAGCCGTTCTACCGGACCAAGGTCAAGCTCAAGAAGGAAATCGTCACCCTCGGCGTGGAAGGGGTAGACCCGAACAAGCGGGTTGGCACCTACGTCGAACCCCAGGATTGGAACGCCCTGATCAGCGATCCGGAAGTGCTGTTGATCGATACCCGCAATGACTACGAAGTGTCCATCGGCACTTTCGAAGGCGCCGTCGATCCCAAGACCGCCAGCTTTCGTGAATTCCCCGAGTACATCAAGGCCAACTTCGACCCGACCCGGCACAAGAAGGTCGCGATGTTTTGCACCGGTGGCATTCGCTGTGAAAAAGCCTCGAGCTACATGCTCGGCGAAGGTTTCGAAGAGGTCTATCACCTCAAGGGCGGCATCCTGAAATACCTCGAAGAGGTACCCCAGGAAGAAACCAAATGGCGCGGCGACTGCTTTGTATTCGACAACCGCGTGACCGTGCGTCACGACCTCAGCGAAGGCGACTACGATCAATGTCATGCGTGCCGTACGCCGGTTAGCGTTGAAGATCGCGCGTCGGAGCACTACGTGCCGGGCATCAGTTGCCCGCATTGCTGGGACAAGCTGAGCGAGAAGACCCGTCGCAGCGCCATCGACCGGCAAAAGCAGATCGAGCTGGCCAAGGCCCGCAACATGCCTCACCCGATCGGCTACAACTACAAGCAATCACCCTCCGAGGCTTAAGCCATGGCATCGCGCCTGCTATATGTGATGGACCCGATGTGTTCCTGGTGCTGGGGCTTCGCTCCGGTGGCGCAGGCATTGGTCGAGCAGGCGCAGGCCGCAGGCGTGGAGTTGCACCTGGTGGTGGGCGGCTTGCGCACCGGCAGCGGCTCGGCCCTGGAGCCGACGACACGGCGCTACATTCTTGAACACTGGCAGGCCGTCACCCAGGCCACCGGCCAGCCGTTCAACTTTGAAGGGGCATTGCCCGACGGTTTTGTCTATGACACCGAGCCTGCTTGCCGGGCATTGGTGACCGCCCGCAGCCTGGCGCCGGACCTGGCCTGGAATCTGGTGAAGTTGATCCAACGCGCTTTTTACGTCGAAGGTCGCGACGTGACGCGCGCCAGCATCCTGGTCGAGCTGGCCGAGCAGGCCGGACTGCCGCGGATCGAGTTCGCCGCGGCATTCGACCGTGCCGACCAACATGCCGCTACTGCTGCGGATTTCACTTGGGTGCAAGACCTTGGCATCGCCGGGTTCCCCACGCTGCTGGCCGAACGTGACGGGCAATTGGCCCTGCTGACCAATGGCTATCAGCCGTTGGAGCAGTTGTCGCCGTTGCTGGGACGCTGGTTGGAGCGGGCGACCTGTGCCTGATGACCTGCCCAACGCCAACGCGTCGGCCCCATCGCCTATCGATCGGTTGAGCTGGGCAGAAATCCGTCGCCTGGCCCTAAAACATAAAAAAGCCCTCTGGATCGCCAATGGCGTGGCCGTGCTGGCCACCTTGTGCAGCGTACCCATCCCGTTGCTGTTGCCACTGTTGGTGGATGAGGTGCTGCTGGGCCACGGCGATGCGGCGTTGAAGGTCATGAATCTCGCCCTGCCGGCTGCTTGGCAAAGTGCTGCCGGCTACATCGGTCTGATGCTGTTGGTCACCCTGGCGCTGCGCTGCTGCGCCTTGGTGTTCAACGTGCTGCAGGCGCGCCTGTTCGCCAGCCTGGCCAAGGACATCGTCTATCGCGTCCGCATCCGGCTGATCGAACGCCTCAAGCGAATTTCATTGAAGGAATACGAAAGCCTGGGCAGCGGTACCGTGACCACGCACCTGGTGACCGATCTGGACACCCTCGACAAGTTTGTGGGCGAAACCCTTAGTCGCTTCCTGGTCGCCATGCTGACGCTAGTGGGCACTGCCAGCATCCTGATGTGGATGCACTGGAAGCTGGCGCTGCTGATCCTGTTGTTCAACCCATTGGTGATCTACGCCACGGTGCAGTTGGGCAAACGGGTCAAGCACCTGAAGAAACTCGAGAACGACAGCACCTCGCGCTTCACCCAGGCCCTGACCGAAACCCTGGACGCGATACAGGAAGTGCGCGCCGGGAATCGCCA
This sequence comes from Pseudomonas brassicacearum subsp. neoaurantiaca, assembly GCF_013608025.1. GTDB lineage: Bacteria > Pseudomonadota > Gammaproteobacteria > Pseudomonadales > Pseudomonadaceae > Aquipseudomonas. The sequence continues at coordinate 27,037 of NZ_VDLV01000026.1, forward strand.
GGGTTTTTTCCTCGGGCGGCTGGGGATGCGCGCCAGGGAAGTGCGTGATTACGCGGTAAATTCGCAGTGGAAAACCGACGCCTCGAACCGTGCCAGCGGCCTGTTGTTCCAGTTCGGCATCGATATCTTTCGCGCCGCGGCCATGCTAACCGTGCTGTTTTCCGACCTGTCCATCGGCCAGATGTTGGCGGTGTTCAGCTACTTATGGTTCATGATTGGTCCGGTCGAGCAACTGCTGAACCTGCAATACGCCTTTTACGCAGCGGGCGGAGCCCTGAACCGTATCAACGAACTGCTGGCCCGGGCCGATGAGCCTCGCTACAGCGGCGGCGTCGACCCGTTCAAGGGGCGTGACACCGTCGGTATCGATATTCAAGGACTCAGGTTCGGCTATGGCGAGGAGATGGTTCTCAATCAATTGAACCTGTCCATTGCGCCGGGTGAGAAGGTCGCTATCGTTGGCGCCAGCGGTGGCGGTAAAAGCACGTTGGTGCAACTGCTGTTGGGGCTCTATACCCCCCAGGCTGGCCGTATCCGCTTTGGTGGTGCGACGCAGCAGGAAATCGGCCTCGAAACCATCCGCGAAAACGTCGCGGTGGTGCTCCAGCATCCGGCGCTCTTCAACGACACGGTGCGGGCCAACCTTTCCATGGGTCGCGACTGCAGTGACGAGGCCTGCTGGCGGGCATTGGAAATTGCCCAGCTCGACGCCACGGTACGAGCGCTTCCCGCGGGTTTGGAGAGTGTTGTCGGACGTTCCGGAGTCAGGCTTTCGGGCGGGCAGCGCCAGCGACTGGCTATCGCCCGCATGATACTGGCCGATCCACGGGTGGTGATTCTCGACGAAGCGACATCGGCGCTGGACGCCGCCACCGAGTACAACCTTCATCAAGCAATGGCGCGGTTCCTGAATGGGCGTACCACTTTGATCATCGCCCATCGGTTGTCGGCGGTGAAACAGGCGGACCGAGTATTGGTATTCGACGGCGGGCAAATCGCTGAAGACGGCGACCATTTGCAACTGATTGCCGAGGGCGGTTTGTACGCAAGGCTCTACGGTCATTTGCAACAAATACAGCGACCTTGAGTTTCCTGCGATTTTCTGTGCTTAGTATCGGAAAAAAATCAGCCAAATCCCCCGATTTTGCCAAATCTCCACCTAAAGCCAGGCGATCCGATCATCCCTTCATTCGAAGGATTGAAAACTAGCCTAGGCTGTGGAATCAGGAGCGGAATTCTCGCGGGTGCTCAATGGCAATGCCTGTACAAGGGACCTCATGAAGCAAAAGCGGACTCTCGGAACGCCACGGTTGTTGGGCATCGTCTGGCCTTTTATTGCCGTTGTGCTATTTCAAGCCTTGCTTGGAGGCGTCAGTCTTTACGTATTGTCGGCAGTTCGCGGTTATGTGGCAGGGGAAAGCCTTTGGTCCAAGGGCCAGAAAGACGCCATTTATTACCTCAATCTCTACGCCGACAGCCGCGACGAGGCGATCTTTCGCAAATACCAGCAAGCCATCGCCGTGCCCGAGGGCGGCCACGAGCTGCGGGTAGCACTGGATCGTCAGCCGCCTGATCTCGAGGCCGCGCGGGCCGGGATTCTCAAGGGTGGCAACCATCCCGACGACGTAGCCAGCGTCATCTGGCTATATCTCAATTTCCGTCATTTCAGCTATCTGGAAGAAGCCATTGACCTCTGGACGGTGGGGGATGGCTACCTGATAGAACTGAACAACGTCGCCCGGCAGATGCACGCCGACATCAGCACCGGCCAGGCTTCGGAAACGGACATCCGTGGCTGGAAGGCGCAGATTTTTGCCATCAACGATTCCGTAACCCCAGCCGCGAAGGCTTTCAGCGATGCCTTGGGCGAGGGGTCGCGTTTTATCCTGCGCTTGTTGCTGGTGACCAACTTCGCCACGGCACTTGGGTTGATTGTCCTCGCGTTGTTGCGCACCCATAAGCTGCTGGCCCAGCGGCAGGTCTTCGCCAATGCGCTTCAATTGGAGAAGGAACGGGCCCAGATCACCTTGCAATCGATTGGCGACGGCGTGATCACCACCGACGTCGAGGGCGCCATTGCCTACATGAACCCCGCCGCGGAAGCGATGACCCACTGGAAAGCCGAGCACGCCACGGGGCTTCCCCTGGCGGCGTTGTTCAATCTGCTCGACGACAATGCCCAGACTGAAGGGCTGACCTTGATCGAGCATATCCTGAGCGGACGGTTGGGTGGCGGCAGCGAGCACTCCAAGTTGATCCAGCGTCTGGACGGCAGCACGGTGTCGGTCACCCTGGTGGGGGCGCCGATCCGCCACGCTGGCAAGGTCAGTGGCGCGGTGCTGGTGCTGCACGACATGACCCAGGAACGCCAGTACATTGCCAATCTGTCCTGGCAGGCCACTCACGATGCCTTGACCGGCCTGGCGAACCGCCGCGAATTCGAATACCGCCTCGAGCAAGCCCTGCATAACCTGACCCGCCAGGTCGGGCGCCACGCCCTTATGTTTCTCGACCTGGATCAATTCAAGCTGGTCAACGACACCTGTGGCCATGCTGCCGGTGACGAGTTGTTGCGACATATCTGCGCCTTGCTGCAATCGGGTTTGCGGGAAAACGACACGCTGGCGCGATTGGGCGGCGATGAGTTCGGCATTCTGTTGGAAAACTGCTCGCCGGAGGCCGCGGAGAAAATTGCCGAAGGCCTGCGTCAGACCGTGCAGAACCTGCATTTCGTGTGGAAAGGCCGGCCATTCGTGACCACCGTGAGCATCGGCCTGGTGCATATCGCCCAGAGCCCGACGACGCTGGAAGCCTCCCTGCGTGCCGCCGACATGGCCTGCTACATGGCCAAGGAAAAGGGACGCAACCGAGTCCAGGTCTATCATGCCGACGACTCGGAGTTATCCCTGCGCTTCGGCGAGATGGCCTGGGTGCAGCGCTTGCACATGGCCCTGGAGGAAAACCGTTTCTGCCTTTACGCCCAGGAGATCGCGGCATTGGGTCCGGGGGATCATGGCGGTGGGCATATCGAAATACTGCTGCGCCTGCATGACGAGGCCGGGCGGATGATTCTGCCTGACAGCTTCATTCCGGCGGCGGAACGCTATGGTTTGATGACTTCCCTGGACCGATGGGTGGTGGAGAACGTCTTTAAGATCATTCGCCAATGCCTGAACGAATCCCGGCAAGGCCCGTTGGCGATGTGTGCGATTAATCTGTCAGGCACTACTATAGGAGATCAGGCGTTCCTGGACTTCTTGCGTAAACAGTTCGCGGCGTACTCGATCCCGCCGGAAATGATTTGTTTTGAAATTACCGAGACCAGCGCCATTTCGAATCTGGGTAGCGCGATCCGCTTTATCAATGAACTCAAAGGTTTGGGCTGTTATTTTTCGCTGGACGACTTTTGTGCCGGAATGTCTTCATTCGCTTACTTGAAACATTTACCTGTAGACTTCTTGAAGATCGACGGGAGTTTCGTAAAGGATATGCTGGACGACCCGATCAACCGGGCAATGGTCGAAGTGATTAATCATATCGGCCACGTCATGGGTAAGCGTACGATTGCCGAGTTTGTTGAAACGGCCCAGATCGAGCAGGCATTGTTGGAAATCGGCGTGGATTACGCTCAGGGGTATGTCATCGAGCGACCACAAATGTTTACCTGTGACACGTTGCAATGTAGGCCGGCCAGGCCTCAGCCGTTGTTGTTCAAGGCCCCCGGCACGTTCCGCTGAAACTCTTGTTGATCCGCAGAAAATCACAATCAAAAGGAGCCCGACAGTGATCGACACATTCAACCGAACAGGCCCGCTCATGGACGCCAAGAGCTATCCGCAATGGGCACAGCAGCTCATTGCAGATTGCGGCGAGAGCAAACGCCGGGTTGTAGAACACGAGCTGTATCAACGCATGCGCGACAACAAGCTCAGCGCCAAGACCATGCGCCACTACCTGATCGGTGGTTGGCCCGTCGTCGAACAGTTCGCCTTGTACATGGCACAAAACCTCACCAAGACCCGCTTTGCCCGCCATCCCGGCGAGGACATGGCGCGTCGCTGGCTGATGCGCAACATTCGTGTCGAACTCAATCATGCCGATTATTGGGTGAACTGGAGCGCCGCTCATGGCGTGACACTCGAAGATCTGCAGGCGCAGCAGGTGCCACCTGAGCTGCATGCGCTGAGTCATTGGTGCTGGCACACCAGCTCGGCGGACTCGTTGATCGTGGCGATTGCCGCGACCAACTACGCCATCGAGGGCGCGACCGGGGAGTGGTCGGCGGTGGTCTGTTCCAGTGGCGTCTATGCCGCGGCATTCGCCGAGGAAGACCGCAAGCGGGCCATGAAGTGGCTGAAGATGCATGCCCAGTACGACGATGCCCACCCTTGGGAAGCGCTGGAAATCATCTGCACCCTGGCCGGCATGAATCCGAGCAAGTCGCTGCAGATGGAACTGCGCCAGGCCGTCTGCAAAAGCTATGACTATATGTATCTGTTCCTGGAGCGATGCATGCAGCTGGAGCATTCGGGCGTCGTAGAGAAAACCGCGCCCAGCCGTGAACGCCTGGCGTTGGCGAGTAGCTGATCCCCAATAGCTTGACCCTGTGGGAGCGAGCTTGCTCGCGAAAGCGGTCTGACCATCAACCTTGCGTTGACTGATCTGGCCTCTTCGCGAGCAAGCTCGCTCCCACATTGGTTTTGTGGTGACCGTGAGTTTCAAGTGCACCGCCATTCCTTGTGGGAGCGAGCTTGCTCGCGAAAGCGGTCTAACCATCAACCTTGCGTTGACTGATCTGGCCTCTTCGCGAGCAAGCTCGCTCCCACATTGGTTTTGTGGTGACCGTGAGTTTCAAGTGCACCGCCATTCCCTTGTGGGAGCGAGCTTGCTCGCGAAAGCGGTCTGACCATCAACCTTGCGTTGACTGATCTGGCCCTTTCGCGAGCAAGCTCGCTCCCACATTGGTTTTGTGGTGGCCGGAAGTTTCAAGCGCAGCGCCAATCCCTTGTGGGAGCGAGCTTGCTCGCGAAAGCGGTCTGACTGTCGACCTTGTGTTGACTGATCTGGCCCTTTCGCGAGCAAGCTCGCTCCCACATTGGTTTTTGTGGAGTCCAGAAATTCCAAGTCTGCCGCAGATCCCTTGTGGGAGCGAGCCTGCTCGCGAAGGCGAGGGTTCGGCGTGCCTCAGCCCGCCATGGTCAGCCGATTCCGGCCCTCGCGCTTGGCCACGTACAGCGCACTGTCGGCTCGACGCACCAGGCTTTCGGCCGACTCGCCCGGAAGCAATGTCGCGCATCCGAGGCTGACGGTCAGTTCGATCCTCGTTCCACCGGCGAAATAGTCCTGGGTCTGGGCGGCATAACGCAGCCGTTCACCAACCATGGCCGCGGCATCCCGGCTGGTGTTGGCCAGCAGGATCAGGAACTCTTCGCCGCCAAACCGGAACACCATGTCGACATTGCGCAGTTGGTTCTTGATCGAGTCGGCAACGGCCTTGAGCACTTCGTCGCCGACACCGTGTCCGTGAGTGTCATTGATCCGCTTGAAATGGTCGATGTCCAGCATCAACAGCGAGAGTGGCTGCATGTGACGCCTGGCCATGTCGATCTCACGTTCCAGCGTCTGGTCCATGGCGATACGGTTGCCCGTGCCAGTCAGCGGATCGCGCAGGGCGCTTTGCGTGGCGGCGCGATAGAGCAAGGCGTTGCGCAGCGGGAAAAACAGTGTGGAGAGTATCGACTCCAGATCGCTCTGCTCCGAATTGGCGAAGCGCTGGTTGCGGCGGAACACCAGTTCACCCAAATGTTCGCCTTCATGGCTAAGGTTGTAACTGAGGCTGTGATGCCCGCGCTGGCCGAATTCGAGGCGCAGGTCGCTGGGTTTGTGCTGGTAGGCCAACGCATCCAGGGGTACCAGCCGTTGCACTTCGCGGAAGAACAGGCCGAGGATCCGCTGCGGCTCCAGGGTGGTCTGCAACTGCTGGCTCAATTGCTGGCGCAGTTGGGAAAGGCTGACCGGCCGCGCGACGAGCGGCGACGGCTGGGCAAGGCCCAGGCGCTGCAGCTTGGCGCTGTCAAAGTCGATCGCATTGGTCTGCGTGGGCGTTTTCATATGGCGTGAGCCCCTAACTGAGTCGATCCTGGCCGGCGGGTGAAGCGGCACTGGGCTACGCGTCGTACTGATCCATCAGTCCCGAGGGACATTGATTTGAGTTTAGTCCGCTTTCTCTGGCTGGCGGCTACCCGTTTCAATGTCACTGCTCGCCGGTCATGGCGTGCTGGAAATGTTTAGAGCGAAAGTCGTGCCATTCGGTTCACCTGGATAAAACCTGGCGTTAAATCAATAGGTTGTGGTCAGGAGTCGGTTGGCGGACGTGCAACTGGCGACGAGGTCTTGGCGCTTCGTTTGGGCGGGGTATCGAAAACATTGCGCCGCGACGGTAAACCGCCGCGACGAGAGGAGGGCAGTTATTGCGCGTTGAACGCCTGGCCGTTGACGCCTTGGCTGTCCGGTCCCATGAGGTAGAGGTAGACGGGCATGATCTCCTCGGGCGTCGGGTTGTTGAGCGGGTTCTCCCCAGGATAGGCCTGGGCCCGCATGCTGGTGCGGGTGGCGCCGGGGTTGATGCTGTTGGAGCGCACTGGCGCAACGGTGTCGACTTCGTCGGCGAGGGTCTGCATCAGCCCTTCGGTGGCGAACTTGGAGACGCCATAGGCGCCCCAATACGCCCGGCCCTTGCGCCCGACGCTGCTGGAGGTGAACACCACGGACGCGTCCTTGGACAGCTTCAGCAGTGGCAGCAGGGTACTGGTGAGCATGAACATGGCGTTGACGTTTACGTGCATCACGCGCATGAAATTCTCACCGGACAACTGCTCTAGCGGCGTGCGTGGGCCGATGATCGAGGCGTTGTGCAGCAGGCCGTCGAGGTGGCCGAACTCGGTCTCGATCATGGCGGCCAGTTCATCGTACTGATGGGGCAGCGCGGTTTCGAGGTTGAAGGGGATCACCGCCGGCTGCGGATGACCGGCCGCTTCGATTTCATCGTAGACCTGGGTCAGATTGGCCTCGGTCTTGCCCAATAACAGCACGGTGGCGCCATGGGCCGCGTAAGCCTTGGCGGCAGCGGCGCCGATACCGCGGCCGGCACCGGTGACCAGGATGATCCGGCCTTCGAGCAGGTCGGGGCGGGCGGAGTAGTCGAACATAAAGAAACCTCAACAAATAAGCGGCACGGTTCTGTGCGGGCAGAGCAGTCATGGTCAGGAGCTTTTGTGGCGAGGGAGCTTGCTCCCGCTGGAGCGCGAAGCGGTCCCCCTGGGCTAATCGGCGTCGACTTCGTCGCCGAGCGGGAGCAAGCTCCCTCGCCACAAAAGCGGTCTCGCCGAATTCAGCAACTGCACAGCGCGTTATCCAGCACTTCACGCAGGGCCAGGGGATGGTCGATCACCACATCCGCGCCCCAGTGCTTTGGGTTGTCGTCCGGATGGATATAGCCGTAGGTCACCGCGCAGGTTTTGGTGCCGGCGCTGCGGCCGGACTCGATGTCCCGCAGGTCATCGCCGACGAACAGCACGCTGGCCGGGTCCAGGTCGAGCATCTTGCACGCGAGGATCAACGGTTCGGGGTCTGGCTTGCTGTTTTTCACATGGTCAGGGCAGATCAGCACTTTTGAACGCTCGGCCAGACCCAGTTGCTGCATGATCGGCTCGGCAAAACGTACCGGCTTGTTGGTGACCACGCCCCAGATGAGGTTTGCCGCCTCGATGTCGGCCAACACTTCGGCCATGCCATCGAACAAATGGCTGTGGACCGCGCAACCCTTGAGGTAGCGATCGAGAAATTCCTGGCGCAGTTCCTCGAACCCCGGTGATTCCGGGTCCATCGAGAACGTCACCGCGACCATCGCCCGGGCACCGCCGGAGATTTCGTCGCGGATGTGCTGGGTGTTCATCGGCGGCAGGCCACGGTCGGCGCGCATGGCCTGGCAGATGGCGATGAAGTCTGGCGCGGTGTCGAGCAGCGTGCCGTCCATGTCGAAGAGAACCGCTTTGAGACGCATCGACTTATTCCTCGCGCAGGGTCTGGATCATGTAGTTGACGTCAACGTCGGCGGCCAGCTTGTAGTGCTTGGTCAGCGGGTTGTAAGTCAGGCCAATGATGTCCTTGACGGTCAACCCGGCCATGCGGCTCCAGGCGCCGAGTTCGGAAGGCCGGATGAATTTCTTGAAGTCGTGGGTGCCGCGTGGCAGCAGCTTCATGATGTATTCGGCGCCGATGATCGCGAACAGGTACGCCTTCGGGTTGCGGTTGATGGTGGAGAAAAACACCTGGCCACCTGGCTTGACCATCTGGAAGCAGGCGCGGATGACCGACGAAGGGTCTGGCACGTGCTCCAGCATCTCCAGGCAGGTGACGACGTCGAACTGCCCGGGCATTTCCTCGGCCAGGGCTTCGGCAGTGATCTGCCGATATTCCACGCTGACGCCGGACTCCAGTTGATGCAATTGCGCAACCGCCAGCGGCGCCTCGCCCATGTCGATGCCCATGACCGTGGCGCCGCGCAGGGCCATGGCTTCACTGAGGATGCCGCCACCACAACCGACATCGAGGACCTTCTTGCCGGCCAGGCTGACCCGCTCGTCAATCCAGTTGACCCGCAGCGGGTTGATGTCGTGCAGCGGTTTGAATTCGCTCTCGCGGTCCCACCAGCGATGGGCCAGGGCTTCGAACTTGGCAATTTCAGCGTGGTCGACGTTGCTCATGTGCAGATCCTCGAAAAACTTGAAAAATCAGTGACCCCGAGCCGTGGCTCAAGGGGCGTGCTATTCGTTCTGGCCGCTCACCCGACGGCCCCAGGCCTGGGCCGTGGCGGTCAGTTGCGCCTCGTCCATGCGAGTCAGGCGACCGTCCTCCAGCAACGGCTTGCCGGCCACCCACAGGTGTTTCACGCAATGGCGGCCGGTGGCGTAGATCAGCTGTGAAACCGGGTCATAGACCGGTTGTTGCGCCAGGCCGGACAGGTCGAAGGCCACCAGGTCGGCAGCCTTGCCGACTTCCAGCGAACCGACGATCGACTCGATACCCAGCGCCCGCGCGCCATTGAGCGTGGCCATGCGCAAGGCCCGATGGGCATCCAGCGCGGTGGCCGAGCCGGCGACGGCTTTTGCCAGCAGGGCGGCGGTGCGGGTTTCACCCAGCAGGTCCAAGTCATTGTTGCTGGCCGCGCCGTCCGTGCCGACCGCGACGTTGACGCCGGCCTGCCACAGGCGTTCCACCGGGCAGAAACCGCTGGCCAGCTTCAAGTTCGATTCCGGGCAATGGATCACGCTGCAGTTGTGTTCTACCAGCAGGGCCTGGTCCTCGTCGCTGACCTGAGTCATGTGCACCGCCTGGAAGCGCGGTCCCAACAAGCCAAGTCGCGCCAATCGGGCCATCGGCCGCTCGCCTGTGTTATCCACAGCCTGCTGCACTTCGAAGGCGGTTTCGTGAACGTGCATGTGAACGGCCGCGTCCAGTTCCTCGGCGATCACCCGGATTTTTTCCAGGTTCTCGTCGCCCACGGTGTACGGCGCGTGCGGGCCGAATGCGACTTTGATCCGCGGATGATGCTTGAGATCGCCAAACAGCTCGATGCCCTGACGAATGGCTTCATCGGCGCTGGCGGCGCCGGGTATCGGAAAGTCGAGGATCGGGATGGCAATTTGCGCGCGGATGCCGCTGTTATGGACGCGGTCGCTGGCAACCTTGGGGTAGAAGTACATGTCGGAGAAACAGGTGATGCCGCCCTGGATCTGCTCGGCGATCGCCAGGTCGGTGCCGTCGCGGACGAAATCTTCATCGACCCATTTGCCCTCGGCGGGCCAGATGTGCTGTTCGAGCCAGGTCATCAGCGGCAAATCATCCGCCAGGCCACGGAACAGCGTCATCGCCGCGTGGCCATGGGCATTGATCAGGCCCGGGCTGAGCAACATGCCAGGCAGTTCGCGGACCTCCGTGGCGTCGCACTTCAAGGCCTCGGCCCGTGGACCGATGAACACGATGCAGCCATCACGGATGCCCAGACCATGGTCCTTGAGCACGACGCCGGCGGGTTCGACAGGCACCAACCAGGTCGGCAGCAATAATAGGTCGAGCGCAACGGCAGGCTTGGGCATCGTAGAACGGTTCCATGGGTTATAAAGGATGGCGAAGTATACCCGAGCGTCTTCGCGGAGGGATCGCTATAATCGGCGGCTTTTGTTCATGAGTGCGGGGTGAAGGATGCGCGATCGACTGTTGGCTGCGGAGAAGGTGAAGGCCATCGATTGGCGCGATGGCGCTCTTTATCTGCTGGATCAGCGTGTTTTGCCGTTCGAGGAAAACTGGATCGCCTATACCAGTGCGGCCGGCGTGGCCGAGGCCATCCGTTCCATGGTGGTGCGCGGCGCGCCGGCGATCGGCATCAGTGCGGCGTATGGCGTCGTGTTGGCGGCGCGGGCGCGGTTGGCCGATGGCGGTGACTGGCAGGCGGCGCTGGAGGCGGATTTCGCCTTGCTGGCCGATTCCCGGCCGACGGCGGTCAATCTGTTCTGGGCGCTGGATCGCATGCGCGACCGATTGGCGCGCCTCAAGGAGCAGGCCGACCCTTTGGCGGTCCTTGAGGCGGAGGCCATCGCGATTCATGAAAGCGATCGCGAAGCCAACCTGACCATGGCTCAGCTCGGCGTCGACCTGATCCGCAAGCACCAGGGCAACGCCCAGGCCATCCTGACCCATTGCAACACCGGCGCCCTGGCCACCGGTGGCTTTGGTACGGCCCTTGGGGTGATTCGCGGGGCGTTCATCGAGGGAATGGTCGAGCGCGTCTATGCTGACGAGACCCGTCCATGGCTGCAAGGTTCTCGCCTGACTGCGTGGGAGCTGGCGAACGAAGGCATTCCGGTGACACTCAACGCTGACTCCGCTGCCGCCCACATCATGAAGACCAAGGGCGTGACCTGGGTAATCGTCGGCGCCGACCGCATCACCGCCAATGGCGACGTGGCGAACAAGATCGGCACCTATCAACTGGCCGTCTGTGCCATGCACCACGGCGTGCGCTTCATGGTAGTGGCGCCGAGCTCGACCATCGACATGAACCTGGCCAGTGGCGACGACATTCCGATCGAAGAGCGTGATGGCCGCGAATTGCTGGAAGTCGGCGGCAAACGGGTCGGGGCGGATGCCGATGCGTTCAATCCAGTATTCGACGTGACCCCGGCGGACCTGATCGATGCGATCGTGACGGAGAAGGGCATCGTCGAACGGCCGGATGCAGCGAAGATGGCGCAGTTGATGTGTCGCAAGCGGTTGCATTGAAGGCTTTCGGCGCCTGAGCTGGCCCCATCGCGAGCAAGCTCGCTCCCACATGGGATGCGCGGCGTGCCTGAAATCCAGGCACACAACGATCCCTGTGGGAGCGAGCTTGCTCGCGATGGGGCCGGCAAAGCCTGAAAATAAGTCAAAACAGCCACGAATTGCCATTCCCGGCGCCTCTGAGCCTCTCTCGTCCCATTCCAGCCTGTCATCGGTCAACTAACTACACACCATGCGCATCTGGGGGATAGGTGCGTGGCGGCTCTTGTGATAACATCCGGCGGTTTCCAAGGCTGCCTCGCGAGGTGGCCTTTACTGCGCAGATCCATGGCATAACTCGTTGATTTGTCGTAAGTCGCTGCATGGCATTTGTTCTGCAGCGGCGAGCTTCGTTCGTCCCATCTGGACGTGACGAGGTTTCACCAGAAAAAGGAATCAGGCTTCTCATGGGCGAACTGGCCAAAGAAATCCTCCCGGTCAATATCGAAGACGAGCTGAAACAGTCCTACCTCGACTACGCAATGAGCGTAATCGTCGGGCGGGCGCTGCCGGATGCGCGCGATGGCTTGAAGCCCGTGCACCGCCGCGTGCTGTTCGCGATGAGCGAGCTGGGCAACGACTTCAACAAGCCTTACAAGAAGTCCGCCCGTGTCGTCGGCGACGTGATCGGTAAGTATCACCCCCACGGCGACACTGCCGTGTACGACACCATCGTTCGTATGGCGCAGCCGTTTTCCCTGCGCTACCTGCTGGTGGACGGCCAGGGCAACTTCGGTTCGGTAGACGGCGACAACGCCGCGGCCATGCGATACACCGAAGTGCGCATGACCAAGCTGGCCCACGAACTGCTGGCCGACCTGCACAAGGAAACCGTGGATTGGGTGCCGAACTACGACGGCACCGAAATGATCCCGGCGGTCATGCCGACCCGTATCCCGAACCTGCTAGTCAACGGCTCCAGCGGTATCGCCGTGGGCATGGCGACCAACATCCCGCCACACAACCTCGGTGAAGTCATCGACGGTTGCCTGGCCCTCATCGACAATCCCGAGCTGACCGTCGATGAGCTGATGCAGTACATCCCCGGTCCGGACTTCCCGACCGCTGCCATCATCAACGGTCGCGCCGGCATCATCGAGGCCTATCGCACCGGTCGCGGTCGCATCTACATGCGCGCCCGCTCGACCGTCGAGGACATCGACAAGGTTGGCGGCCGCCAGCAGATCGTCATCACCGAGCTGCCGTACCAACTGAACAAGGCCCGCCTGATCGAGAAGATCGCCGAGCTGGTGAAAGAAAAGAAGCTCGAAGGCATCACTGAGCTGCGTGACGAGTCCGACAAGGACGGCATGCGCGTCGTGATCGAGCTGCGCCGTGGCGAAGTGCCTGAGGTGATCCTCAACAACCTCTACGCCCAGACCCAGTTGCAAAGCGTGTTCGGCATCAACATCGTTGCGTTGATCGACGGCCGTCCACGGATCCTGAATCTCAAGGACCTGCTGGAAGCCTTCGTCCGTCACCGCCGCGAAGTCGTGACCCGTCGTACCGTATTCGAACTGCGCAAGGCGCGCGAGCGTGGCCATATCCTCGAAGGCCAGGCCGTTGCCCTGTCGAACATCGACCCGGTCATCGCCCTGATCAAGGCCTCGCCAACCCCGTCGGAAGCCAAGGAAGCGCTGATCAGCACGCCTTGGGAGTCCTCTGCGGTGGTGGCGATGGTCGAGCGTGCCGGCGCCGATTCGTGCCGTCCGGAAAACCTCGATCCGCAATACGGCCTGCGCGAAGGCAAGTACTTCCTGTCCCCGGAGCAGGCGCAAGCCATCCTGGAACTGCGCCTGCACCGCCTGACCGGTCTGGAGCACGAGAAGCTGCTGGCCGAGTACCAGGAGATCCTCAACCAGATCGGCGAGCTGATCCGCATCCTCAACAGCGCCACGCGCCTGATGGAAGTGATCCGCGAAGAGCTGGAAGTGATCCGCGCCGAATACGGCGACGTGCGCCGCACCGAGATTCTCGATGCGCGCCTGGACCTGACCCTGGGTGACATGATCCCGGAAGAAGAGCGCGTGGTGACCATTTCCCACGGCGGCTACGCCAAGACCCAGCCGCTGGCGGCCTACCAGGCCCAGCGTCGCGGCGGCAAAGGCAAATCGGCTACTGGCGTCAAGGACGAGGACTATATCGCTCACCTGCTGGTCGCCAACAGTCACACCACGCTGCTGCTGTTCTCCAGCAAGGGCAAGGTGTACTGGCTCAAGACTTACGAAATCCCTGAAGCATCCCGCGCCGCCCGTGGTCGTCCGCTGGTCAACCTGTTGCCGCTGGACGATGGTGAATACATCACCACGATGCTGCCGGTGGAGGAGTACACCGAAGGTCACTACATCTTCATGGCGACCGCCAACGGCACCGTGAAGAAGACCCCGCTGGAATCCTTCAGCCGCCAGCGCAGCGTCGGCCTGATCGCCCTGGAGTTGGACGAAGGCGACGTGCTGATTTCCGCTGCCATTACTGACGGCGAACGTGAAGTCATGCTGTTCTCCGACGGCGGCAAGGTCACGCGCTTCAAGGAATCCGACGTTCGCGCCATGGGCCGTACCGCACGCGGTGTGCGCGGCATGCGCCTGCCGGAAGGGCAGAAACTGATTTCCATGCTGATCCCGGAAGAAGGCAGCCAAATCCTCACCGCTTCCGAGCGTGGCTACGGCAAGCGTACCGCCATCACCGAGTTCCCCGAGTACAAGCGTGGCGGCCAGGGCGTGATCGCCATGGTCAGCAACGAGCGTAACGGTCGCCTGGTCGGTGCCGTCCAGGTGCTCGATGGCGAGGAGATCATGCTGATCTCCGACCAGGGCACGCTGGTACGTACGCGGGTCGACGAAGTGTCCAGCCTGGGTCGTAACACCCAGGGCGTGACGCTGATCAAGCTCGCCAAAGACGAAAAACTGGTCGGGCTCGAGCGCGTCCAGGAACCGTCGGAAGTCGAAGGCGAAGAGCTGGAAGGTGAAGAAGGCGAGGAAGGTGTAGCGTTCGACGGCACCTTGGGTACCGATGTCGAAGACGCTGTCGGCGATCAACCGCTCGACGCCGCCGCAGACGAAGAAGAACCGCAGGACTAAGCGGACACACAGGGGGCGGATGAAGATTCGCCCCCTTGTTGTTTGTTCCGTTTGAAAATTTGCGACACTGCACATTCCCTATGGGGACTGCCCCTCTCTTGAGGCTTGTTTGATTTATTGTGGCAAGGGAGCTTGCTCCCGCTTGAGTGCGAAGCGCTCACAAAAAACAGGGGCCGCTGCGCAGCCCAGCGGGAGCAAGCTCCCTCGCCACGGATTCATCCATGTCTTGAGTAAGCGGTACCCCTTGTAGGAGCGAGCTTGCTCGCGATGACGGACTGGCATTCAACATCAATGTTGACTGTTGTGCCGCTATCGCGAGCAAGCTCGCTCCCACAGTGGAGTTGTGTGTAGACCAAAAGATTTAGTGACCACCAGATCAGAGCGAGATTGGATGTGAGCAAGAGAGCCTATAACTTCTGTGCCGGCCCGGCGGCGCTTCCTGAAGCGGTCCTGAAGCGTGCCCAGGGTGAACTTCTCGACTGGCACGGCAAGGGCCTGTCCGTCATGGAAATGAGCCATCGCAGCGATGAGTTCGTGTCCATCGCCACCAAGGCCGAGCAGGACCTGCGTGATCTGCTGAACATCCCGTCCAACTATAAAGTGCTGTTCCTGCAGGGCGGCGCGAGCCAGCAATTCGCCCAGATCCCGCTGAACCTGCTGCCGGAAAACGGCAAGGCCGACTACATCGACACCGGCATCTGGTCGCAGAAAGCCATCGAAGAAGCGTCGCGCTACGGTCACGTCAATGTAGCGGCTACCGCCAAGCCCTACGACTACTTCGCGATTCCCGGCCAGAACGAATGGAACCTGTCCAACGACGCCGCCTACGTTCACTACGCACCGAACGAAACTATCGGTGGCCTGGAATTCAACTGGATCCCGGAAACCGGTGACGTGCCGCTGGTGGCCGATATGTCCTCGGACATTCTTTCGCGCCCGGTGGACATCTCCCGTTTCGGCATGATCTACGCCGGCGCCCAGAAGAACATCGGCCCGAGCGGCATCCTGGTCGCGATCATTCGCGAAGACCTGCTCGGCCGCGCCCGTTCCCTGTGCCCGACCATGCTCAACTACAAGGTCGCGGCCGACAACGGCTCGATGTATAACACCCCGCCAACCCTGGCCTGGTACCTGTCGGGACTGGTGTTCGAGTGGCTGAAAGAGCAGGGCGGTGTCGAAGCCATCGGCAAGCTCAACGAAGTGAAGCAGCGCACGCTGTATGACTTCATCGACGCCAGCGGCCTCTACAGCAACCCGATCAACAAGTCCGACCGCTCGTGGATGAACGTCCCGTTCCGCCTGGCCGACGACCGTCTCGACAAGCCGTTCCTGGCTGGCGCCGACGAGCGTGGTCTGCTGAACCTCAAGGGCCACCGTTCGGTCGGTGGCATGCGCGCCTCCATCTACAACGCCGTGGACATCAACGCCGTTAACGCGCTGGTTGCCTACATGGCAGAGTTCGAGAAGGAACACGGCTGATGTCTGAGCAAGAACTCAAGGCGCTGCGCCTGCGCATCGATGCCCTGGACGAAAAAGTCCTGGAGCTGATCAGCGAGCGCGCCCGCTGTGCCCAGGAAGTCGCCCGGGTGAAAATGGCCTCCCTGGCCGAAGGCGAAGTGCCGGTGTTCTATCGCCCAGAGCGTGAAGCGCAGGTGCTCAAGCGTGTCATGGAGCGCAACAAGGGGCCGCTGGGCAACGAAGAGATGGCGCGCTTGTTCCGCGAAATCATGTCCTCGTGCCTGGCCCTCGAACAGCCGCTGAAAGTCGCTTACCTGGGCCCGGAAGGCACTTTTACCCAGGCAGCGGCCATGAAGCACTTCGGTCATGCCGTAATCAGCAAACCGATGGCGGCCATCGACGAAGTGTTCCGTGAAGTGGCGGCCGGCGCGGTGAATTTTGGCGTGGTGCCGGTGGAAAACTCCACCGAAGGCGCGGTCAACCACACGCTGGACAGCTTCCTCGAGCACGACATGGTGATCTGCGGCGAAGTCGAGCTGCGCATTCACCATCACCTGCTGGTGGGCGAGAACACCAAGACCGACAGCATCAGCCGGATCTACTCCCACGCCCAGTCCCTGGCCCAGTGCCGCAAGTGGCTGGACGCCCATTACCCGAACGTCGAGCGCGTCGCGGTATCGAGCAACGCCGAGGCGGCCAAGCGGGTCAAGGGTGAGTGGAACTCGGCAGCCATCGCCGGCGACATGGCGGCAGGCCTCTACGGGCTGACGCGCCTGGCCGAGAAGATCGAGGACCGTCCGGACAACTCCACGCGGTTCCTGATGATCGGCAGCCAGGAAGTACCGCCAACCGGCGACGACAAGACCTCGATCATCGTCTCCATGAGCAACAAGCCCGGCGCGCTCCATGAGCTGTTGGTGCCGTTCCACGACAACGGTATCGATCTGACACGCATCGAGACCCGTCCGTCGCGCAGCGGTAAATGGACCTACGTGTTCTTCATCGATTTCGTCGGCCACCACCGCGATCCGCTGGTAAAAGGTGTGCTGGAGAAAATCAGTCAGGAAGCAGTGGCACTCAAGGTGCTGGGTTCCTACCCCAAGGCAGTTCTTTAAGGGCGGATAGCTAATGAGTGGCAACTTCCTCGCACTGGCTCAGCCAGGCGTGCAACAACTCTCGCCTTACGTTCCGGGCAAGCCTGTGGACGAATTGGCTCGTGAGCTGGACCTTGATCCGGCCAGCATCGTCAAATTGGCGAGTAACGAAAACCCGCTGGGCGCGAGCCCCAAGGCGCTTGCGGCGATCCGTGACGAGCTGGCCGAGCTGACGCGCTACCCGGATGGCAATGGCTTCGCCTTGAAAAGCCTGCTGGCCGAACGCTGCGGCGTCGAGCTGAGCCAAGTGACGCTGGGTAACGGTTCCAACGATATTCTCGAGCTGGTTGCCCGTGCGTATTTGGCGCCAGGCCTCAACGCGGTGTTCAGCGAGCACGCGTTCGCGGTCTACCCGATCGCCACCCAGGCAGTCGGTGCTGATGCCCATGTGGTTCCGGCCAAGGACTGGGGGCACGACCTCCCGGCCATGCTGGCGGCAATCGATGCCAACACCCGCGTGGTCTTCATTGCCAATCCGAACAACCCGACCGGCACTTGGTTCGATGCCCAGGCCTTGGACGACTTCCTGCAAGACGTGCCCGAGCACGTGCTGGTGGTATTGGACGAGGCCTACATCGAATACGCCGAAGGCAGCGATTTGCCTGACGGCCTGGATTTCCTTGCTGCCTACCCGAACCTGCTGGTGTCGCGCACTTTCTCCAAGGCCTATGGCTTGGCGTCGCTGCGGGTCGGCTATGGCTTGTCTACCGCCGTGGTGGCCGATGTGCTGAACCGCGTGCGCCAACCGTTCAACGTCAACAGCTTCGCCCTGGCTGCCGCTTGCGCCGCGTTGCAGGACGAAGCCTATCTGGCTGAAAGCCGTCGCTTGAACGAAGCCGGCATGCAGCAGTTGGAAGCGGTTTTGCGTGAGTTGGGCCTGGGCTGGATTCCATCCAAGGGCAATTTCATTTGCGTAGACGTGGGTCGCGTCGCGGCGCCGGTCTATCAGGGATTATTGCGCGAAGGCGTGATCGTCCGCCCGGTAGCGAATTACGGCATGCCGAATCACCTGCGCGTCACCGTCGGCCTGCCGGCGGAAAACAGCCGTTTCCTCGACGCGTTGAGCAAGGTCCTGGCTCGTGGTTGATGTCACCTCGCTGCAACCTGCGGCACCTATGATCGGTCGCCTGGTGGTGGTCGGCCTGGGGTTGATTGGCGGTTCGTTCGCCAAGGGCCTGCGTGAAAGCGGGCTGTGCCGTGAAGTCGTCGGTGTGGATCTCGATCCGCAATCGCGCAAGCTGGCGGTAGAGCTGGGCGTGGTGGACCGCTGTGAAGACGACTTGCTGCTCGCTTGCCAAGGCGCGGACGTAATCCAACTGGCGGTGCCGATCCTGGCGATGGAAAAACTGCTGGCCCGGTTGGCCGGCATGGACCTCGGCCAAGCGATTCTCACTGACGTCGGCAGCGCCAAGGGTAATGTGGTGCGGGCGGCAACCGAAGCGTTTGGCGGCATGCCAGCGCGTTTCGTTCCCGGACATCCGATTGCCGGCTCCGAGCAGAGCGGGGTGGAAGCTTCCAACGCCGAGCTGTTCCGTCGCCACAAGGTCATCTTGACGCCGTTGGACCAGACGGATCCGGCGGCGCTGGCGGTGGTGGATCGCCTATGGCGCGAGCTGGGTGCCGATGTCGAGCACATGCAAGTCGAGCGACACGACGAAGTATTGGCCGCCACCAGCCATTTGCCGCACCTGTTGGCGTTCGGCCTGGTGGATTCATTGGCCAAACGCAATGAAAATCTTGAGATCTTCCGTTACGCTGCCGGCGGTTTCCGCGATTTCACGAGAATCGCGGGTAGCGACCCGGTCATGTGGCACGACATCTTCCTCGCCAACCGCGAAGCTGTCCTGCGCACACTCGATACATTTCGCAGCGATCTCGACGCCTTGCGCGACGCGGTCGATGCAGGGGACGGGCACCAATTGCTGGGCGTTTTCACACGCGCCAGGGTGGCCCGCGAGCATTTCAGTAAAATCCTGGCCCGTCGGGCCTATGTGGACGCTATGAACTCCAACGATCTGATTTTCCTGGCACAACCTGGTGGCTCCCTCAGTGGGCGGATTCGTGTACCGGGCGATAAATCGATTTCCCACCGCTCGATCATGCTCGGCTCCCTGGCCGAAGGCGTGACCGAGGTGGAAGGTTTCCTCGAGGGCGAAGATGCCCTGGCAACGCTGCAAGCGTTCCGCGACATGGGCGTGGTCATCGAAGGCCCGCACCACGGCCGCGTGACGATTCATGGTGTCGGCCTGCACGGCCTCAAGCCTGCGCCGGGCCCGATCTACCTGGGCAACTCCGGCACGTCGATGCGCCTGCTATCCGGCCTGTTGGCCGCACAGGACTTCGACAGCACCCTGACCGGTGATGCCTCGCTGTCCAAGCGTCCGATGAACCGTGTCGCCAACCCGTTGCGGGAAATGGGTGCGGTGATCGAGACCGCGGCTGAAGGTCGCCCGCCGATGACCATTCGTGGTGGCAACAAGCTCAAGGGCCTGACCTACACCATGCCGATGGCCAGCGCCCAGGTGAAATCCTGCCTGCTGCTGGCGGGGCTCTACGCCGAAGGCAAGACCACCGTCACCGAGCCGGCCCCGACCCGCGACCACACCGAACGCATGCTGCGTGGCTTCGGCTATCCGGTCACGGTCGATGGCGCCACGGCGTCCGTCGAATCCGGCAACAAACTGACGGCGACCCACATCGAAGTGCCGGGCGATATCTCCTCGTCGGCGTTCTTCCTGGTGGCCGCCTCGATCGCCGAGGGTTCCGACCTGGTGCTCGAGCACGTCGGCATCAACCCGACCCGTACCGGCGTCATCGATATCCTGCGCCTGATGGGCGCCGACATCACCCTGGAAAACCAGCGTGAAGTGGGCGGCGAGCCGGTGGCAGACTTGCGCGTACGAGCGGCTAAACTCAAGGGTATCGAGATTCCGGAAGCGCTGGTTCCCCTGGCGATCGACGAATTCCCGGTGCTGTTCGTCGCGGCCGCGTGCGCAGAAGGCCGCACCGTGCTGACCGGCGCTGAAGAACTGCGGGTCAAGGAATCCGATCGTATCCAGGTGATGGCGGACGGCCTGCTGGCGCTTGGCGTCAAATGTGAAC
Source organism: Pseudomonas brassicacearum subsp. neoaurantiaca (assembly GCF_013608025.1). Lineage (GTDB taxonomy): Bacteria > Pseudomonadota > Gammaproteobacteria > Pseudomonadales > Pseudomonadaceae > Aquipseudomonas. The sequence continues at coordinate 47,207 of NZ_VDLV01000026.1, forward strand.
CGACGCCGGACGGTATCATCATCGACGGTGGCCAGATTGGCGGCGGCGAAGTCCATGGGCACGGCGATCACCGTATCGCCATGGCGTTCAGTGTTGCGTCCCTGCGCGCCAGCGCGCCGATCCGCATCCATGACTGCGCCAACGTCGCCACGTCGTTCCCGAATTTCCTGGCGCTGTGCGCGCAGGTTGGTATTCGAGTAGCACAAGAGGCACAGTCGTGAACATCAAGGCACCGGTCATCACCATCGATGGCCCAAGCGGATCGGGCAAGGGCACCATCGCCGGCATGCTCGCCAAGCAACTGGGCTGGAATCTGCTCGATTCCGGTGCCCTGTATCGCTTGCTGGCCTTCGCCGCGGCCAACCATGGCGTCGACCTGACCAACGAAGAACTGCTCAAGGCACTGGCCGCGCATCTGGACGTGCAGTTCATCGCCGCCACCGATGGCCAACTGCAACGGATCATCCTGGAAGGTGACGAAGTCAGCGACGTCATCCGCACCGAAAGCGTTGGCGCCGGGGCTTCCCAGGTCGCCGCGCTGCCGGCAGTGCGCGAGGCATTGCTCCAGCGTCAACGGGCATTCCAGGAACCGCCGGGGCTGGTGGCGGATGGCCGGGACATGGGCACGGTGGTGTTCACCGATGCGCCATTGAAGATTTTCCTCACCGCCAGCGCGGAGGAGCGGGCTCGTCGCCGATATTTGCAGTTGAAGGGCAAAGGCGAGGATGTTAGTCTGTCGAGTCTGCTAGATGAGATCCGTGCACGCGACGAGCGTGATACCCAGCGCGCAGTGGCCCCGCTAAAGCCGGCGGCCGATGCGATACAGCTGGATTCCACGGAGTTGTCCATCGACCAGGTGTTGCAACGCATCATGAGCGAGATCGCGCTTCGCGATATCGCCGGGTGACCAGGAAGCTCCGCAGGGGACCAGTCATAGTCCTGCGGTGCTTCTTATATATGAAACTAACCCACATCGTCTGGGGTGTGGAGATGGGCGTTTACTTCGCCCTAATCAACAGGAATTAAAATGAGCGAAAGCTTTGCGGAACTCTTTGAAGAAAGCTTGAAAACCCTGAACCTTCAGGCAGGCTCCATCATCACCGGCGTTATCGTTGATATCGATTACCAGGCTCGCTGGGTAACCGTTCACGCTGGTCTGAAGTCTGAAGCGCTGATCCCGCTTGAGCAGTTCTACAACGACGCTGGCGAACTGAACATCAACGTTGGTGACGAAGTTCACGTGGCGTTGGATTCGGTTGAAGATGGCTTCGGTGAAACCAAGCTGTCCCGTGAGAAAGCCAAGCGTGCTGAATGCTGGATCGTTCTGGAAGCGGCCTTCGCAGCTGAGGAAGTGGTCAAGGGCGTTATCAACGGTAAGGTTAAAGGCGGCTTCACTGTCGACGTTAACGGCATCCGTGCGTTCCTGCCAGGTTCCCTGGTTGACGTCCGTCCAGTGCGCGACACCACGCACCTGGAAGGCAAAGAGCTGGAATTCAAGGTCATCAAGCTGGACCAGAAGCGCAACAACGTTGTCGTTTCCCGTCGCAGTGTCCTGGAAGCCGAGAACTCCGCCGAGCGTGAAGCTCTGCTGGAATCGCTGCAGGAAGGCCAGCAGGTCAAGGGTATCGTCAAGAACCTCACCGATTACGGCGCATTCGTCGATCTGGGTGGCGTCGATGGCCTGCTGCACATCACCGACATGGCCTGGAAGCGTATCAAGCATCCTTCGGAAATCGTCAACGTTGGCGACGAGATCGATGTCAAGGTTCTGAAGTACGATCGCGAGCGCAATCGTGTTTCCCTGGGCCTCAAGCAACTGGGTGAAGATCCATGGGTCGCTATCAAAGCCCGTTACCCAGAAGGCACTCGCGTCACCGCTCGTGTTACCAACCTGACCGACTACGGCTGCTTCGCTGAGCTGGAAGAAGGCGTTGAAGGCCTGGTACACGTTTCCGAAATGGACTGGACCAACAAGAACATCCACCCTTCGAAAGTCGTACAAGTCGGCGACGAAGTGGAAGTCATGGTTCTGGACATCGACGAAGAGCGTCGTCGTATCTCCCTCGGCATCAAGCAGTGCAAGTCCAACCCATGGGAAGACTTCTCTGGCCAGTTCAACAAGGGCGATAAAATCTCCGGCACCATCAAGTCGATCACCGATTTCGGTATCTTCATTGGTCTGGACGGCGGCATCGACGGCCTGGTTCACCTGTCCGACATCTCCTGGAACGAAGTGGGCGAAGAAGCCGTACGCCGTTTCAAGAAGGGCGACGAGCTGGACACCGTTATCCTGTCGGTTGACCCAGAGCGCGAGCGCATCTCCCTGGGTATCAAGCAACTGGAAAGCGATCCGTTCTCCGAGTACGTTCAAGAGAACGACAAAGGCGCAATCGTTAAGGGCATCGTGAAAGAAGTTGACGCCAAAGGCGCCATCATCACCCTGGCCGACGATATCGAAGCGACTCTGAAAGCCTCCGAAATCAGCCGTGACCGCGTTGAAGACGCGCGTAACGTCCTGAAAGAAGGCGAAGAAGTAGAAGCCAAGATCATCAGCGTTGACCGCAAGAGCCGCGTAATCCAGCTCTCCATCAAGTCGAAAGACGATGCTGAAGAGAAAGAAGCAATCCAGAGCCTGCGCGACAAGCCAGCTACTGACATTGCTGCTGGTCCTACCACTCTGGGCGACCTGCTGCGTGCACAGATGGAAAAACAGAACTGAGTTCTGTCAGACCATAGAAAAAGGGCGACTTCGGTCGCCCTTTTTTGTGCCTGCGATTTCTCGGGTTTATCCGTATCGAACAAGGAGTCGTTATGATCAGTCGGGGCGCGGCGAAACCAACCGCTTCATCAGGCTGTCTCTTTTATGAAACATGAACAAAAAATATCCTAGGGCAGTGTTCTGTCTCTTGTCGAAAGGATCTGAATGAACAAGCTCTTTTTGGTAGCCATTGTGCTGGTGTTAACGGGATGTGCGACGAGCGCCAAGACCCACGCGGTACCTGGTGTAAGCGGCATCGAAATCGACTGCTCGGGATTGGGTTCCGGCTGGGAGAAGTGCTACAAGCGCGCCGCCAAGGAGTGCAAGGGTCAAGGCTACAAGGTAATAACCCGATCAGATGATGCCAAGGACCAAGACCAATATCCTTTCGGCTTCAATCCGGCGGGTTACCTGACGAGAACGATGCTGGTCATGTGTCGCTAGTTGAGGGTTTCCGTCCGTTTGCACTGAAAAGGGGCGATCAGCATGCGTGGCACATATGTCAATAGTTGGGCTGTTCAAATTCCTCCGGGCATGCTAAAACCTTCGAAGCGATTTTCCTAGCTGCTTGAAAAAGAAGGGAAAAACATGACGAAGTCGGAGTTGATCGAACGGATTGTCACCCATCAAGGGCTGCTCTCGTCCAAGGATGTGGAGCTGGCCATCAAGACCATGCTCGAACAAATGTCCCAATGCCTGGCTACCGGAGATCGTATCGAAATCCGTGGGTTCGGCAGCTTCTCCCTGCATTACCGCGCCCCGCGGGTAGGTCGCAACCCAAAAACCGGCCAATCCGTCAGCCTCGATGGAAAATTCGTACCTCACTTCAAACCGGGCAAGGAGCTTCGAGACCGGGTGAACGAGGACGAGGATGACGAGGTCTGAAACGGCCCAAAAAAAAGAGGTCTCCATGCGGAACTTTAGGCGCGTTGCGCTTGTCGTACTTGCGGTGCTCGTGGCTTCGGCTATCGTACTGTTCGTGCTTGAAAACAGTCAGCCTGTCGTATTGTTATTCCTCGGATGGTCGGCACCGCAACTTCCCGTTTCGGTTTTTGTCTTGCTGGCGCTCCTCTCTGGAATGATGGTTGGTCCCCTGATGGCGTGGTTCGCCGGAAGAGGTCGGCGGCTGAAATAATGGATATGTGAGCCCAGTAGTCTCGGAGTACGGAGTAAGGATCACTGCCGCAATTTTCTGACTTTGGGTATGTAGCATTTGTTTAATTTTAATAAAAACACCGCCGTGTCCGCCGGGGACGTGCCCGTCTTACCTTTTAATGCGTCTAGTGTGTCTGCAAGCGCAAAGCTAAAAAAAGGAAGCGAGGCTATCCATGCAAGATAATCGTATTGCAATGCGCGACGAAGATGAAATCGACCTGATTGCCTTGGCACATGGGCTTTGGGCTCAAAAATGGTTGATCATCGCCATAACTCTTTTGGTCACTGCTGGCGCCGCTGCTTACGCGTTTCTCAGCAAACCTATCTATGAAGCCAAGCTTTTTATCATGCCGCCGACTCAGAACCAGATCGCTGAGTTGAACTATGGGCGTGGGAAAAGTACGGAACTCGACACTTATTCCATTAAGCATGTTTACGATGTTTTCGCTCGTAACTTGCAAGGCGAGTCGCTACGTCAGACATTCTTCAATCAAATTTATATTCCTTCGCTTGATGAGTCGCAGCGAAAAGGGGCTTTTGATCGCTTGTACGATCGATTTTCGCGGGAGCTGATAGTCAAGGGGCCAGGTAAGGACACGCCGGATCGTTTCTCGGTGACCGTCCAAAACGGTGACCCAGTCAAGGCGACTGAGTGGGCCAAGGCCTACGTGGCGCGTGCCAGTGAGGCTGCGGAGTCGGAGTTGATCAAGAACGTGACGACTGAAGCTTCGGTGAGGGCGCGTAATCTTGAGCAGCGTATTGTCAGCTTGCGGGAGACTGCGCAACGTGTGCGTGAGGACCGGATTCAGCAATTACGGGAAGCGTTGAAAATTGCTGAGGCGATTGGACTGACTACGCCAGTTATCAATTCTTCAGCTGCTGTGGATATTACCGTTGATACGGGAAATAAAATGGATTACCAGCGTGGTAGTAAGGCGTTGGCGGCTGAAATTCAGACGTTAGAGTCCAGGGCTTCGGATGATGCGTTTATATCTGATTTGCGGACGTTGCAAATGCGATATAACTTTTATCGTAAGTTGAATATTGATTCTGAGCTTATTTCGGTTTATCGGCAGGATGGTAGTGTCGAGGTTCCTGAGAGCCCGGTTAAACCGAGGAAGGGATTGATTATACTACTCGGTATGATTGCTGGAGCTTTGTTAGGAATGCTGGCAGCATTAGTGAAAATTGTCTCTAATCGCAAAGAGTACGAATATTAGCTTCTGGTTGCGGGTGGATTAAGAGGTAATGGCCACGCATAAAAGGTTTATGTGTGGCCATTTTGCTTTTGAAAGCTTCGTAAAAATTTGAGATTTATTTATATGACGTTTGAGCGTTTTTGTTTGTCTTTTTTTTGTTGTCAGTTTAAGAATAATGAATCCCGCACCCCTTGATTATGGCTTGTTGAACAGCAGCGTTGCGCTCCTCTGGTTAAGGTCGTGGGAAACGGCCTTGCTGCGGGTGGCGGCTATGAAGGCATGCGCAGCTTGGCAGAACTAAGTGCATGGGCGCCCTTACCCTCGGCTCCTGGTCAGACTATAATACACGATGTTCGTGTAGAGCTTTATCGAGGATGGACGTATCTGGCGGTACCCATGGGGCCGCAGCTTCAAGGTGAATAACTTAATGGATACCGATTTGAATAGCATAAATAATGAAGGCTTGAAGCTCGGAATAATAGGTCTAGGCTACGTAGGGCTACCCCTCGCTGTTGAGTTTGGAAAATATTATCCAGTTTTAGGGTTTGATATTAATCAGTCCAGAATAAATGAACTTAAAAAAGGCAATGATATTACGCTAGAAGTTGAGCGGCAGGAGCTAGCACTTGCTAAGCACCTGGAGTTTAGCTTTGAGGCGGTTGATCTTAAACAGTGCAATGTGTTTATAGTAACTGTGCCGACACCCATCGATGAATATAAAAATCCGGATCTTACTCCGCTTTTGAAAGCGTCTAGTACTATAGCGGGAGTCCTAAAAAAAGGTGACGTAATCATATATGAATCGACGGTATATCCCGGGGCAACGGAAGAAGAGTGCGTACCTGTTCTGGAGCGTCTCTCGGGGTTAAAGTTTAACGGAGATTTTTTTGTAGGTTATAGCCCAGAGCGGATCAATCCTGGTGACAAAGAGCACCGTGTAACGACAATAAAAAAAGTTACATCGGGATCTACTCCAGCAACGGCTACGTTCGTAGATGATTTGTATAAGAAAATAATTACAGCCGGAACGCACAAGGCAAGCAGCATAAAAGTAGCCGAAGCAGCCAAAGTTATCGAAAATACACAGCGGGATCTTAATATCGCGCTAATTAACGAGCTGGCAATTATATTTAATAAGTTGGGCATCGATACTGAGTCTGTACTAGAGGCGGCAGGAACAAAATGGAATTTCTTACCGTTTCGTCCTGGGTTAGTTGGCGGCCATTGTATAGGTGTGGATCCATACTATCTTACTCATAAGGCTCAATCGATAGGCTATCATCCTGAAATAATATTGGCTGGGCGCCGCCTGAACGATGGAATGGGCGTGTACGTGGTATCTCAACTTGTAAAGGCAATGCTGAAGAAGAAAATACACGTTGATGGCGCTAGAGTGTTGATAATGGGACTTACTTTTAAAGAAAATTGTCCTGATCTAAGAAATACTCGAATAGTAGATATTGTGCATGAGTTGGCAGAATATAATATTGCGGTCGATATATTTGACCCGTGGGTCGATCCTGAAGAAGCACAAAAAGAATATGGTTTAACGTTGATAAATAAACCCCTTCCCAGTTCGTACGACTCGATTGTGTTAGCAGTTGCTCACGCACAGTTCAAGGAAATGGGCGGTGAATTAATTCGTTCGCTTGGCAAGATTAATCATGTGCTATATGATTTAAAATATTTGCTGCGCAGCGATGAATCTGATATTCGTCTCTGATAGTTAAATTAAAATATGTGATTCATGCGAGGCCGTATGAGACGATATGAAGAATTAATTGAAGACTTGCCTAAAACGCCAAAGAGTTGGTTGGTGACTGGGGTCGCGGGTTTTATAGGATCAAATCTTCTTGAGAAATTATTGAAACTGGATCAGACGGTTCTAGGGTTAGATAATTTTTCCACCGGCTTTCGACACAACCTTGAGGAGGTCAAGGGAAATGTGTCGGCCGCACAATGGGCACGTTTTATTTTTAAAGAAGGTGATATTAGAAATCCTCAAGATTGTCGTGATGCGTGCGCGGGTGTCGACTACGTTCTGCATCAAGCAGCCCTTGGATCTGTACCGAGATCTTTAGGCGATCCTATTACCACTAATGCTACTAATATAGATGGTTTTTTAAATATGTTAGTCGCCGCTCGTGACTCGAAAGTCAAGAGCTTCACATACGCAGCTAGCAGTTCCACCTATGGAGATCATCCGGCTTTGCCGAAAATTGAGCACACTATAGGAAGTCCTCTGTCACCATATGCTGTGACTAAATACGTCAATGAGTTGTATGCAGACGTATTCGGCAAGTGTTATGGATTCAAGGCAACCGGTCTACGCTATTTTAATGTTTTTGGAAAAAGACAAGATCCGAATGGCGCTTATGCTGCTGTGATTCCCAAATGGACAGCTGCCATGATTCTAGATGAGACTATTACAGTCAATGGTGACGGTTCGACAAGTAGGGATTTTTGTTTCATCGAAAACGTAATCCAAGCTAACTTATTGGCAGCAACTGAAGAAAGCAATGGAGCTTCAAATCAGGTCTATAATGTGGCGGTAGGCGCTAGAACAAGCCTGAATGACTTACATGTGATGTTAAGGGCAGAGCTTGCACAGTTGGGGATAAGATACCATAAGCTGCCAAAATATAGTGAGTTCCGGGCGGGTGACGTCTTGCATTCACAAGCATCTGTTGAAAAGATCAAGGAAAACCTAGGTTACACGCCGAGCTACTCAATTGCGGATGGTTTGAAAATAGCCATGCCGTGGTATCTACACATGCTTCGGAGAGGTTGATAATGAGCCTAGTAAAATTTATACAGTTTCCTGTGCTAGGCGATGAGCGCGGACAACTATACGTAATGGAAGGCGCGCGCAATATCCATTTTGATATTAAAAGAGCTTACTATTTAGTAGGAACCTTGAAGGGCGTATCTCGGGGTTTTCATGCGCACAAGGAGCTACAACAGATTGCTGTATGTGTGTCTGGAAGTTGTAAGATGCTTCTAGATGACGGAATACAACGAAGCCAAGTTATTTTAGATGAGCCGAACAAAGCAATATGCATAGATAAAATGGTTTGGCACGAAATGCACGATTTTACAAAGGATTGTGTGCTGTTGGTGCTGGCGAGTGATTATTATGATGAGTCAGATTATATCAGGAGTTATGAGGATTTTTTAAAGAGTGTCAATCATGACTGAAATTCATCCTCTTTCAGATGTAAAAAGTGTCCATATAGGCAAAAATACTCGCGTCTGGCAATACAGTGTGATTTTTGAAAACGCGATAATTGGGGAAGATTGCAATATATGTGCTCATACTCTTATTGAGTCGGACGTGATTATTGGAAGCAGAGTTACCGTCAAGTCCGGCGTTTTTATCTGGAACGGTGCCAGGATCGAGGACGATGTTTTTATAGGTCCTAACGTAACATTTACAAATGACTCCATGCCTAGGTCTAGAGTGTACCCTGACGCTTTTGAGGCTATCCACATTTGTAAGGGGGCGAGTATCGGGGCTAACGCTACATTGCTTCCTGGCATCAAAGTGGGTTCTTATTCAATGATCGGCGCTGGTGCGGTAGTCACACGTGATGTACCAGATTACGCTGTAGTAGTTGGTAATCCGGCGAAAATCACAAGGTATCTCAAATGAAGGTTAATTTTCTAGATTTGAAACGTATAAATGCTTCGATGTCCAATGAAGTTATCGAAGCTTGCGCCAGGGTTGTCGACTCTGGATGGTACATCAATGGATCCGAATTGACGAATTTTGAGCAAGAGTTTGCGGATTATTGCGGCGTAAAATATTGCATAGGGGTCGCTAACGGTCTAGATGCATTGACTTTGACTTTGCGTGCTTGGAAAAAGCTTGGGAAGTTAAAGAATGGCGATGAGGTTATCGTGCCCGCCAACACATATATCGCAACTATCTTGGCCGTAACTGAAAACGATTTGGTTCCTATTCTAGTGGAGCCCGATAATGAGACGTTTAATATATCGCCCGACCGAATTTTAGCTGCTATCACGAAAAAGACTCGCGCTATCATACCAGTTCATCTTTATGGCCAGCTTGCCGACATGCCAGAGATAGCTAGACTTGCTGCGGAGCATGGACTTCTCATATTAGAAGATTCTGCACAAGCGCATGGCGCGTGCTTTCAAGGGAAGAAAGCTGGGGCATGGGGCGACGCTTCTGGCTTTAGCTTTTATCCAGGGAAAAATCTTGGTGCCTTGGGAGATGGTGGGGCGGTTACGACCAACGATGAAACACTCGCAAGTACGCTAATTAGTCTTAGGAATTATGGCTCGGAGATAAAATATCACAATGAGATGAAAGGGGTTAACAGCCGATTAGATGAAATCCAAGCAGCTATTCTTCGGATAAAGCTAAAATATCTTGATGGACACAATCAATTTCGGAGGGAGGTCGCGAATAGATATATCGCAGAAATTAAAAACGATCTGCTGCGCTTGCCTGTTGAACAGTTTTCAACTTTGTCGAGAGATGCCCATGTCTGGCATGTGTTTGTTGTAAGATGCGCTAATCGAAAAATGTTTCAGGAACATCTTTCCTCTTACGGTGTGCAGACAATTATTCATTACCCGATTCCACCACATAAACAGCGAGCATTACCAGAGATGAGTCATTTGGTATTGCCCATAACTGAACGAATTCATGACGAGGTAGTAAGCCTTCCTATAGGTCCGTGCATGACACGTGAGGAAATAGACTTGGTCATACATGCGTGTAACGCATATTCCGCAGCTATTTAACATGAATTTGTTCAAAACAAGTGCATTAAGTGCGGTGTCGGTACTTGTACGTATATTGGTGATGCTTGGCCTAAACAAGGTTTTGGCAATCTACGTCGGACCAGGCGGTTACGCTTTAATTGGACAATTTCAAAACTTTATACAAATGGTGCTGTCGGTATCTGGCGGAGCGGTTAATACAGGGATAACAAAGTACACCTCTCAATATTATGATAACAAGCCGAAGAGAGTTTCATTTTGGCGGGCAGGGATGACCATTACACTGTTAGCCTCCGGGATTACAGCTGTGGCGGTCGCTTTGATGAGTGACTATTTAGCGATTTATTTGCTTCATGATGTGAGTTTTTCTGGGGTCTTTATTTGGCTATCCATAACGTTGGTACTATTCGCTCTAAATAATTTTCTTTTAGCGGTCTTGAATGGTAGGAAAGAGGTTGTTCGATACGTTTTATGCTCTGTAGCTGGGAACATATTTTCTTTAATCATAACCTTTGTTTTAGTCGTTAAGTTCGGTATTTACGGTGCCTTTGTCGCATTGGCTACTTATCAGTCAGTCACCTTATTCATCACTATATTTTTTTGCTGTAAATCGCAATGGCTCAGTTACGATAATTTTATCGGCAGTGCAGATATTGGTTCGTTTAAGGCTCTGGGTTTGTATGCTGTAATGGCCCTAACTTCCGCTATATGCGTTCCACTTAGCCACATTTTTATCAGGAGTTTCTTAGGAGCCAATTTTGGTTTGGTCTCAGCAGGAATGTGGGAGGCGCTGTGGAGACTAAGTGCAACTTATCTCATGGTGATTACGGCGACATTAGCAGTATATTATCTTCCAAGACTCTCAGAGCTGAAGTCAAATGAAGAGATAAAGAATGAAATAATTAAAATATTGAAAATTGTACTTCCATTAGTTATGGCAATGGGGGTTCTGCTTTATCTACTAAGGGGTTTGGTAATAACGATATTATTTTCCAAAAGTTTTTTGCCCATGGAGGAGTTAATGGGCTGGCAACTTTTTGGAGATACATTCAAGGTTGCTAGCTGGATTCTAGGTTTTGTTCTCACCGCTAAAGCACTGTGGAAGCAGTATGTAGTAACTGAAATACTATTTAGTCTTTCTTTTTGTCTTTTAGTTGTTTTCTTTCAGCCTTTAGGATTAAAGGGGGCTGTGGTAGCTCACGCTGTCAACTATTCCCTGCATTTGCTTGCTATGTTTTTGATATTGCGTAAGGAGAGGATTTTGTGATGCGTCCGACAATTAAATTTAAAAGACAATCCAGATCGTTGTTTGTCCGCATTGTTATAAAAATTGTTCAAATTGTACGCGTGGCAATTTATAGGTATTTATATTCCACCAACAAAGCTACGTTGGTTGGTACTCAGTTTAGGCAGCCAGTGCAGTTAGTCGGTTCCGGGCAGATTTATATGAATAAGGTCGTCATTGGAGTTTGGCCATCACCTGGGTTCATTAACAACGTCGCGTATGTCGAAGCTAGGTCGTCTGGTGCCCGTGTGATAATCGGTGCAGGTACCACTATCAATAATGGATTGGTTATTATTGCTGATAAAGAAACGATCGAGATAGGAGAAAATTGTTTAATAGGTACGAATGTTTATATCAGTGACTCCGACTTTCATGGGTTGGAGGTCAGCGAACGCCATAAAGGTGACCATCTTTGCGAATCAGTAGCAATATCAGATAATGTTTTCATAGGTAATGATGTCAAGATTCTCAAAGGAGTGTCGATTGGTGAGGGTGCTATTATAGCAAATAGCGCGGTGGTTACTAGGGATGTTGAACCTGGCTCTGTGTATGCGGGGATTCCTGCAAAACTTATAAGAAGGCTAGAGGGAAAATTATGATTGTCGAGACACCGTTGGTATCGGTTATTGTGCCTTCTTACAATCATAGTGCGTACATTCGTGAATGCGTTGAGAGTATTATCCAGCAAACGTATAGGAACATTGAGTTAATTATAATAGACGACGGGTCAACGGACCACTCTGAGCAAGTAATTGCTGAGCTTGCTGATCTATGTTCGGGTAGGTTTGTTCGATTTGAAGCAAGGCATCGTCCGAACCGCGGATTATGCGCAACTTTGAATGAGGCAGTTGAGTGGTGCCAAGGAAAATATTGCTCAATAATAGCGTCCGATGACTTAATGTTACCGCAAAAGACCTCGGTACAGGTTGAGTATTTAGAGATGAACCCAAATTGCGCAGCTGTATTTGGTCAAGTCATAACTATTAACTCTATCTCGAAAGTTGTGCGCTCTAAAAAGCAAATAAAAAAAATCTATCATTTCGAAGATATTTTCTTGCATAAACATTCGCTCCCAGCACCTACCCAGATGATCAGAAGCGAAAACTTAAAAAATTCGGGAGGTTATCCAGCTTGGTTGATTATAGAAGATTGGTATATGTGGTTGAAACTCGCCTCTGATGGATCTACATTGGACAATATGGCAGTTGAAACTACCTTGTACCGGCGCCACACCGGTAACCTTTCGCGTAGAATTGAGAAAATGGCGCAGGGACGTTACGAGATATTAAACGGATATCGGCAACATCCTCTTTATGACTCCGCGATGGCCAATGCAATTTTAATGTCGGCTATAGATCTCCAAATATATGATAAAAAACATGCTATTAAACTTGCCGCGAAAGCGATCGGTAAGATGCCCTTTATTATAGTTCAGCTGCGCTTTTTTAAGTTTGTCGTAAAATTAATGTTGCCCAAGAAAAGAATGCAGAGATATTTCGAGGGTACACAAGTTGAATAAGCTATTTCTGTTTTTTCTTTTTTTTCTAATTGTCTTTGATCTTCAGGTACCTTTTCTTCCTAACGGATGTGGAAGTTCTGTGATAGTGTTGATTTTGCTTTTGGTGATGGTTTTATTAAAAGGAAAATTAAAAGTTTCCGGTCAGGTGTTTGGTTCGCTGTTCCCTTTGTTGCTGCTGCATCTGGCTGTTGCGCTGTTTGTCGTTTTAAGAGTGCTTTATGATAAAGGTGAGGAATTTCAAGTACTGTTGTCCGTTGGTAAGAGTGTCGTTGTATTTTTGGCGGTATTTCTTTTCTTTTTAATGTTCGAGCGTGCAGCGTATGCTGTTCCTGATTTGATAAAATCAGTGTTTTTATTCAATGCGTTAGTTTGTTTCGTCGCTGGAACAATTCCCTCTGTTCTTGAGGTGGTTCGATATTTCCAGTTTGATTCGAGCGCCACAGCTGTTATCACTTACAGGAATGCGTTTCTGTCGGGTTCAGGTTTTTTTTCGATCGGATCGGCCTATGGTTTGGTGACCTTTTTTCTTATTTATATATATATGGTTGAGCGAAGAGTGACTGATTTTACGACAGTCGCATCAATATTATTTATTTTTTCGGCTGGTTTCGTTGCGGCCCGTGTCTCTATGATAGGAATCGCACTTGCTGCTCCATTGCTGTTGCGTAGAAATTTTAGAATGTTCGTCAGGTCTAGCGTTGTTTTGATCGGCGCGGTAGTTATGTTTCTGACTGTGCCAGGTCTCGATAAATACAACTCTTGGTTATTTGAGTTTTTTTCAAGTGGTCTGCAATCATCTACGCTTGCTGTACTGTTGCAAGATATGTATTTTATTCCCGATATTAATACATTGGTTTTTGGTGATGGCAAATATGGTCTAAGTGGGGAGGTGTATTACGGGGGGAGCGATGTGGGTTATATGAGGAACTTGTTTTTAGGGGGGGTTCCCTATGTTGCTCTGTTACTGGGCTTTCCTCTCTTCCTCCTGCTTGAAGCAAGGAAGCACAAAGCGATGCTGTGTTTTGGTAGTGTCATTATAATTTGTGCGTTTCATGCGAAAGGTGCATTCATATACAATAATGCGCAAGGTATGGCTGTATTTTACGCAATATATCTTCATGTTCGTTTGTCTAAAGAACGTATTGCAAGCGATGAGAATCTTACTGAGGTTAGATCGATATGAGAATCGCATTCGTTATCTCAGGGTTAGGTGTGGGAGGAGCCGAGGCCGTAGTTTGCACGTTAGCTGATTCGTTAGCATCCAAGGGGCATACAGTAAAAATATTCTATATGCGAGGAGAAGCGCTGGTCACGCCTTCCAACCCAAACGTGGAGCTAGTTGGTCTGGGCTTTAACTCTCTATTGTCAATGTTTCCGTCAGTCTTACGTTACGTATTTGAGATATACAAATTCAGGCCGGATTTGATTCATAGTCATATGTTTCATGCAAATATTTTGGCGCGGGTGTGCGGTGCGCCTCTCTTTTCAAGCGCTCCCATTATATGCACCGCGCATAGTAATAACGAAGGCGGCAAACTGAGGATGCTAAGTTACCGAATTACCCATTTTCGGTGCGCGGCTTTTACAAGTGTCAGTGCTCAAGCAGCAAAAGAATATGAATATAAGAAGGCCGCGCCACAAAATAGTATCCTGGTTGTATCTAACCCTATAGACGCTTCGAAATTTTTTCTTGATGAAAATTCGCGAAAGAAGATGCGTAAGGTATTAGATGCTGGAACCTCCAAGGTGTTGCTAGCGGTGGGTAGACTAGTGGAGGCGAAGGATTACCTTACGATGATTAAGGCTTTCAAGGGTGTCATAAGTGCACAGCCTGAGGCTCGACTTTATATTGCTGGCGATGGGCCGCTAATGGCGGAAACTAAAAACTATGTAACAGAACTAGACCTAAATAATTATGTTTTTTTTCTCGGTAAGCGTCGCGACATACCTGCCCTGATGAATGCAGCTGATGTTTTTGTTCTCTCATCTGCATGGGAAGGATTTGGTCTCGTAGTGGCTGAGGCGATGGCTACCGAGAAAGTTGTAGTTGCAACAGATTGTGGCGGCGTTAAGGAAGTAATGGGGTCTGTAGGATATTTGGTTCCCAAAAAAGATCCGTCTTCTTTATCCGATGCCCTGCTTACCGCTTTATCTTTGCCGCCTGAGTCTGCAAAAAAAATGGGTGAAAAAGCAAGAGAGTCGGTTGTCGATAAATATAGCGTAGAGCGAATAGTTTCTTGCTGGCTAAAAGTTTATTCTGATGTGTCTGCGAGACTATAAATTTTCTCAGCTTGTTAAGCAGCTATGGATTGGATGCGCGCCGGGAGGCGAAATGAAGCGAGTTTTATTGTTGATTGTAAATGACCCTAAATACTTTTTATCGCATAGGTTGCCTATAGCTATAGAGGCGAGAGAAAAGGGATATGAGGTGCATGTGGCCAGTATCCAAAGTCCTGACGCGCAACGTATAGTTGATCTTGGTTTTGACTACCATACGATTTTGTTGGAAAGGGGGGGTATTAATCCGCTTCGTGAATTAAGCGCATTTTGGGGATTTGTTAAGCTGCTGTGGAAGTTGCGTCCGAATATTTTGCATTTGGTTACAACCAAGCCCGTTCTGTATGGCGGTATTGCGGCACGGGTGTCGCCTGTTGGTGGGGTCGTGTCAGCTATAGCTGGACTTGGCTCAGTTTATGTTGGTAGAGACCTTCGCTCAAGGAGTCTTGCTTCCATAATAAACGTTATGTATCGCCTTGCGCTGAAGGGCAAGAAAACACGGGTGATATTTCAGAATCCTTGCGATCGTGATTTAGTAGTGCAGATAAGCGGGATAAAAAATACCGATACGGTGTTAATAAAAGGATCTGGGGTTCTAATGGCATCATACCCGGATACTCCTGAGCCTAGTGG
Organism: Pseudomonas brassicacearum subsp. neoaurantiaca; assembly: GCF_013608025.1. Classification (GTDB taxonomy): domain Bacteria; phylum Pseudomonadota; class Gammaproteobacteria; order Pseudomonadales; family Pseudomonadaceae; genus Aquipseudomonas. The sequence continues at coordinate 62,785 of NZ_VDLV01000026.1, forward strand.
TCCTCTTGTTGTTACTTTTGCCGGTCGTTTTATACGAGATAAGGGTGTATATGAATTTATTGCCGCAGCGCGATTATTGAGGGTTAACTATCCGAATGTCGTATTTCAATTAGTAGGGGAGCTTGACAGCGGAAATCCAACCAGCCTTACAGAAGCCGAACTTGATTCGATTGTAGCTGAAAAAGTTGTACGATTATTGGGATATCAAACCGATATGGCGAGGGTTTTCTCGAGCTCCCATGTCGTGGTATTACCATCCTATCGTGAAGGACTACCTAAGGTTCTCATTGAGGCGGCAGCCTGCGCGAGAGCTGTCGTCACAACGGATGTGCCTGGGTGCAGAGATGCTATCATTGCCGATAAGACAGGGCTGCTTGTACCCGTAAGGGACCATCATGCTTTGGCATCCTCAATTGAGAATCTGCTCTTAAACGACGCTCTTAGGCTTAGTATGGGAAGGGCAGGACGAGAGCTCGCAATGTCTGAATTTACTATCGAGAAGGTTGTCAGTATACATATGGGTGTTTATGAGGCGATAGCATCAATGAGTGAGCGCTGAGGTGAAAACTAAAATCGTTGTTACCGGATCTACCGGCTTTGTAGGTAGGGCATTAGCCGAATGCCTGATTTCTCATTCCGAATACGAGCTGTTATTGCCCGTTAGGAAAAATGTGAGTTTTTTTTCCGATAATATTCAAGTGTTACTGCCGGATCAAAATATGTATGCTCGGCCTATTCCTCTTGCTAACGTTCAAACTGTGGTGCATTTAGCTGGTAGGGCACATATTTTAGCTGATCATGCCCAGGACCCGCTAGATGAGTTTCGTAAAATAAATGTCAAGGCTACTGTTGATTTGGCTCGGCAGTCCATCCTCGCAGGCGTTAAAAGATTTATATTTGTTAGCTCCATAGGTGTTAACGGTACGCAAACGATTGATGGCGCTTTTAACGAATCTTCAATACCTAATCCCTTGGCAGATTATGCAATTTCAAAATTGGAGGCTGAAAAGGCGTTGTGGGAACTGGTGAAGGGGAGTTCTATGGAGCTAGTTGTCATTCGTCCGCCCTTGGTTTACGCGGGACATGCTCCGGGCAATTTTAACCGTCTGCTGAAGTTGGTTTCGTTGGGACTGCCCTTGCCTTTTGCTTCTCTAAAGAATAGCAGGAGCATGATCGCGCTAGAAAATCTTGTAAGTTTTATTTGCCTATGCATAAAACACCCTTTTGCGGCTAATCAACTTTTTTTAATCGCCGATGCTTATCCGGTCTCCACGGCTGAAATTGTGACATTTCTTGCTGAAGGAATGGGTAGAAAAAGTCGTCTATTTCCTTTGGCGGACCCACTATTTCGGTTTGGAGCCATTATGCTTCGAAAGATGGCCGTTTATCACCAGCTATGTGGTTCATTAATTGTCGATGATAGAAAAGCTCGGGATTTGCTCGGTTGGGTTCCTCCACTTGAAATTACTGACGCTCTGCGTTTAGCCGGGCGAAACTACACTGAAAATAAGGGGTGATTGTGTTTGGGTTAAGAGTGAGTCATCGATGATAAGTCTATTTTTTCTGTTGGTAATTTTTCTTCTGTCTGTTTTCCTAACTTGGGTTATACGGAGGTACGCTATTAGTCGAAATGTCATCGATATACCAACAGCGCGTAGCTCGCACTCTAACCCCACGCCACGTGGAGGCGGTGTTGCAATAGTATTGACTTTTTTGTGTGGTTTACCTGTTTTATCTATTATGGGTTATTTATCTTGGTATTCGACTTTGACGTTTATGGGAGCAGGAGCAGGCGTTGCGATTCTTGGCTTCTTGGATGATCATGGTCATATCCCAGCTCGTTGGCGCCTACTAGGTCATTTTGCCGCAGCTGTATGGGCGATGTATTGGCTAGGGAAGATGCCGAGCGTTGTTTTTTTCGGGGCTGAGTTTGAGTTAGGTTGGCTAGGGACGTTCATGGTGGTTCTTTATTTGGTCTGGATGCTCAATCTTTATAATTTTATGGACGGCATTGATGGCATTGCCAGCGTCGAGGCCATTTTTGCGTGTCTAGGTGCTTGTTTACTTTATTCGCAGAGCGGTTTCGAATCACTGATTGTCGCTCCGCTAGTACTTGCCATGGCGGTGTCTGGCTTTCTATGCTGGAATTTTCCCCCTGCGCGTATTTTCATGGGAGATGCGGGCAGTGGGTTTCTTGGGATCATTCTCGGAATTCTGTCTTTACAGGCGGCGTCCGCTTCGCCAAAGCTCCTGTGGAGCTGGTTAATTTTGCTAGGTGTATTTATCGTTGACGCGACTTTCACCCTATTACGGCGCTTGATGCGCGGTGATAAGGTGTATGAGGCCCATCGCAGCCATGCCTACCAGTTTGCTTCGCGGCGCTATGGCAGCCACTTACCGGTTACGTTGGCAGTCGCGGCGATAAACCTCTTCTGGTTGCTGCCCCTTGCGGCGTCCGTTGTGCTTTGGGAGGTGGATGGGACGCTGGCCCTGATAGTTGCTTATGCACCCTTATTGGCTCTCGCAGCCTGTTTTCAGGCCGGCAAGCTTGAGAGAGTGTGATGGCAAAATAATTTCACCGCTTTTGTTCAAATCCAACCGACCGGCGTAAGGTTGTGTATTTGGTAATTTTTGCTTGGTTTAAGCAGCAGTCCAAGGTGCAGAAAAAATTATGGATAAATTGAGGACGGTCCTACTGGGGCTGCCAAGGCGCGATAAGCGGGTTATTCAGGTCATTATGGATATCATTCTGGTCTGGATTGCTCTGTGGCTGGCGTTTGTCGTGCGGCTTGGTGTCGAGGCCTTGATCGCTCCCATCAACACACACCTCTGGCTGTTCGTTTCTGCTCCGTTAGTCGCTATTCCAATTTTCATTCGCTTTGGCATGTACCGTGCGGTAATGCGTTATTTTGGTAACGATGCGCTGATCGCCATATGCAAAGCGGTTAGTCTCTCTGCGCTGTTGCTGGCGCTCGTGGTGTACTGGTACAGCAATCATAGGACTGTTGTCCCGCGCTCCATCATCTTCAATTATTGGTGGTTGAGCCTGATCATGATCGGCGGGCTTCGTCTCGTGATGCGCCAATACTTTCTGGGCGACTGGTTCACGGCCGCCCAACATGTCCCCTTCACCAATCGAGACGACGGCCTGCCCAAGGTTGCTATCTATGGCGCCGGCGCAGCAGGCAACCAGCTTGTCGCCGCGCTGCGTATGGGGCGAGTGATGCGACCGGTTGCGTTCATAGATGATGACAGCAGCATCGCCGACCGGGTCATCGCAGGGCTCCAGGTCTATCAACCCAACCACATTCAAAAAATGATCGACGCGACTGGCGCCCAGGAAATACTGCTCGCCATTCCTTCTTCATCACGTGGTCGACGTCGAGAAATCCTGACCCTGCTTGAAGGTTTCCCACTGCACGTTCGCAGCGTCCCGGGCTTCATGGATCTGGCCAGCGGCCGGGTTAAGGTGGACGACATCCAGGAAGTGGATATTGCGGACCTTCTAGGACGTGATGCGGTGCCGGCGCAACCTGATCTATTAGAGCATTGCATCACCGGCCAATCCGTTCTGGTCACCGGCGCTGGCGGTTCGATCGGTTCTGAGCTTTGTCGGCAGATCCTGGCATTGAAACCCACTACGCTGCTGCTTTTCGAGCACAGCGAATTTAATCTCTACAGTATTTTGTCCGAACTTGAGCCGCGGATTGCTCGGGAATCTCTATCTGTTCGCCTATTGCCGATCTTGGGTTCGGTTCGCAACCAAGAGAAACTGCTCGATGTGATGAAGACTTGGAATGTCGACACGGTCTACCACGCAGCGGCCTATAAGCACGTGCCAATGGTCGAGCACAACATCGCCGAAGGTGTCTTGAACAATGTAATCGGTACCCTGAACACTGCGCAGGCTGCATTGCAGGCGGGTGTGTCGAACTTTGTCTTGATCTCCACCGACAAGGCTGTACGCCCGACCAATGTAATGGGTAGCACCAAGCGGCTCGCTGAGCTGACGTTGCAAGCATTGAGTCGTGAATTGGCCCCGGTGCTGTTCGGTGACCAGGCCAACGTTTCACGAGTTAACAAGACTCGCTTCACTATGGTCCGCTTCGGTAACGTACTGGGCTCCTCCGGATCGGTTATTCCGCTGTTCCATAAGCAGATCAAATCCGGTGGGCCGTTGACCGTTACCCATCCCAAGATCACGCGATACTTCATGACTATCCCCGAAGCAGCCCAACTGGTGATTCAAGCCGGTTCCATGGGCTTGGGGGGAGATGTGTTTGTGCTGGACATGGGCGAGCCGGTGAAAATCGTTGAGCTGGCGGAGAAGATGATCCACTTGTCTGGCTTGAGCGTTCGGTCCGAGAAGAATCCGCACGGTGATATCTCAATCAAATTCACCGGCTTGCGCCCCGGCGAGAAGCTTTATGAGGAGTTGCTGATAGGCGACAACGTCGTTGCTACCCAGCATCCAATGATCATGAGCGCCAATGAAGACTTCCTGCCTTGGGACGTCCTCAAGCTAAGGCTGGCAGATTTACTCATCGCCATCGAAGAAGACGATTACGCACGAGTCCGTCAGTTGCTTCGCGACACCGTCAGTGGTTACGCCCCGGACGGAGAAATTGTTGACTGGATCTACCAGCAGCGTCATCTTGAGCCCTGATTGTTACATACTTCGTAACGTACACACTTTTGACAGCTCCACACCATCGCCTAAGTTTGGGAAGCAGCTTCGGAAAAGCTGCTTCTCTCTCAACGATGTCATGGAGCGTTACTTATGCGTACAGGCTATTTCTACTCGCTGATTTTTGCCTTCCTCACCAGCGCCTCGATTGCTGTTATTGCTGCCCCAGCGGTCAAGCCGGAGTCGGTTGCTTCGCCGTTGGCGGTGGAGCAGCCAGTGAAAACGCAAGGCGCCAAGGTGAATTTGAACGGGGCAGATGCCGCAACGTTGCAGCGCGAGCTGTCAGGGATAGGAAAGGGCAAGGCCGAGGCGATTGTTGCCTATCGGGAGAGTAATGGGCCTTTTTCGTCGGTAGACGAACTGCTTGAGGTTAAAGGCATTGGCAAGGCGATTCTCGATAGGAATCGTGACAAGCTGGAAGTGAATTGAGGGTTATTTAAGGGAGGCCAGTCGGATGACTGGCCTTTTTGCTATATCCAGTGAATGGAATTTGAGTTGGTCAGCGCCTTGTGGCATAGAAACTGATTACCTAATGCCAACTGATTGTTCAACAATCCAAGGCCCTCCATGACTAGCCCTCTCTCCCTAGCCGACCAAATCACCCTCGAACTCCGCGCCGACATCATCGGCGGCCGCCTAATCCCCGGCATGGCGCTGATCGAAAACAACCTGGTCTCAGCCTACAACGCTTCTCGCAACACCATTCGCGAAGCGTTACACCGTCTCGGTCAGGAGGGCTTGACCCGTTACGTGCGTAACAAAGGGGTCATGGTCCGCAGGTTGGGTGTCGACGACGTGCGGGACGTGTTCAAGGTCCGTCGCACCTTGGAGCTTCAGGCCATTCTCACCAGCAAGCCATTGAGCGAATACCAGTCCGACCGCATGCTCGAAGCGTTGGAAGCCGCCGAGCTGGCTCGCGAGCGCGAAGATTGGCGGGCGGTGGGCACCCACGGTCTGGCCTTCCATCAACACATCGTGGGGCTGATGCGCAGTCCCTTGCTCGATGAGTTCTTCACTAATGTGGTGGCGCAGCTGCGTTTGGTGTTTTGTTCCGCCCCCGATGAGGCACGTTTCCAGGCGCCGTGGCTTGCCCGTGACCGGAAAATCCACGATTTGCTGGCCGAAGGTAACAAGCGCGCTGCCCACGACGAGTTGAGCCTTTACCTCGACGATTCCGAGCAGTTGCTTCTGCATCTACTGACTCCCGCCAACCCTCACTGATCAAAGGACTCGCGCCATGTACAAAGACTACCCAGCCGCCTACCAGGTCAGCAAAGGCTCCGCCCTGCAAGTGGACAAACCCTTCTACGACCGCATCCGCACCGAGCAGGACAAGCGCACGCTGATCGAGCAGTTCGAAGTCCCAATCCGCACCGGCCGTGCCTGGCATGTGCCGGCCGGTCATGTCTTCCGTGTGACAACCCCGGTCGGTCCGCAAGTGGGGGACTTCAACGTCTGGAATGCCAACGATCCGCGGGAGCGCTTATGGGCGGCTCGTACTCGTCAGCTTCAAGGCGCTCATGTCAGCACCTATGATCGGTTGTGGTCGAACCTGCCATTCCTGCGGCCATTGGTAACGATCACCGATGACAGCTTGGCGGCTTACGGCATCGACGAACATGGCGGGCGCTTGCACGATTTGTTGGGGACGCGCTGTGACCCGTATGTGAACAAAATGCTGACCGGTGAGGATTTCCATCATCACTGCCACTCGAACCTGACCCGTGCGGTGTTGCCCCACGGCCTGACGGAGTTCGATGTGCATGACGTGTTGAATATCTTCCAGTGCACCGGGCTGAATCATGACGACATGTATTTCATGAAGGCTTGTCCGGCGCAGAAGGGCGATTACCTGGAGTTTTTTGCCGAGATTGATTTGTTGTGTGCGCTGTCGACTTGTCCTGGAGGGGATCTGTCGCTGGCGATGTGGGGCCCCGACGCACAGGATCCGTTAAGCGTTTGTCGTCCGCTGGGGGTGGAGATCTATCGGTTGGAGGATTCGTTGCTGGAAGGCTGGAGTCAGCCTGAGCGGGCGGCGTACAAGGGGCTGCATGGGTTGCATATTGCCAAGGCGGATTGGGAGAAGTAATACCGCAACGGCGCCAGCGGCCCTTGTGGCGAGGGGGCTTGCTCCCGCTGGGCTGCGGAGCGGCCCCAGATGCCTTGAACGCAATAGAGCTGACACGCCGCGGCAGCAGGGTTGGGGGCGCTTCGCGCCCCAGCGGGAGCAAGCTCCCTCGCCACGAAAAGCGGGTCAGCGATCCTTGGCCTCTTTCGCATCCATTTCCGCATTGCGCTCGGCAACACGCTTGCGCTGTTCGTCCGTCAGCTCAACCTTGTTGGCGGTGTCGCGCAGCATCATCAAACCACCCACGATCGAGCCGATGGCGACGATCAGGATTAACCAGGCATACCAGGGCATAGGGCTCTCCTTGAGGGGGCCGTGGCCAAGCGAGTCTTTCGCTGACCATGGCCCCTATCACTTATGAGCGAAGGCTGTTCGCAGTGGTTCCATACTACGCCCGTTATGCCGATATCACCTTATAGCCCGGTCAACATCGCATCGGCCGGAGCGTCTGCACGCAACTGCGCGGTCAGGACGAAATAGACGAAACCGACTGCCATGAAACCGAGGAATATCAGGCCGATCAGGGCATTGAACCAGGCCATCGCCACCAGGCACACCACCGCCAGGACCAAGGCGATGCCCGGCACGATCGGATAGCCCGGCGCGCGGAAGGTGCGTTCCAGGCTGGGCTCGGTTTTGCGCAACTTGAACAGGCTGAGCATGCTCATGATGTACATGACAATTGCGCCGAACACGGCCATGGTGATCATCGCGGCGGTGAGGGTCATGCCGCCGAGGTTGATCAGGCCGTCGCTGTAGATGGCGGCGATGCCGATCAGGCCGCCGGCGATGATGGCTCGGTGCGGAGTCTGGAAACGCGAGAGTTTGGCGAGGGAGGCGGGGAGGTAGCCGGCCCGGGCCAGGGCGAAGAACTGGCGCGAGTAGCCTAGGATGATGCCGTGGAAGCTCGCCACCAGGCCGAACAGGCCGATCCAGACGAGCATGTGCAGCCAGCCGGAGCTTTCACCGACCACGGCTTTCATGGCTTGGGGCAGCGGGTCGTTGATATTGGACAAGGTGCTCCAGTCACCCACGCCGCCAGCAAAGAACATCACGCCCATCGCCAGCACCACCAAAGTCAGGATGCCGCTGATGTAGGCCTTGGGGATCGTGCGTTTCGGGTCCTTGGCTTCTTCGGCGGCCATGGCCGCGCCTTCGATGGCGAGGAAGAACCAGATCGCGAAGGGGATCGCCGCGAACATCCCGGTAATGGCGGGTGCGCCGAACACGTCGGAGCCGGCCCAGCCGTTCAGGGCGAAGTTGCTGAAGCTGAAGGCGGGCGCGACCACGCCCATGAATACCAGCAACTCGGCGACGGCCAGTACGCAGACGATCAGCTCGAAGGTTGCGGCCAGTTTCACACCGAGGATGTTCAGGCCCATGAACACGATGTACGCGCCGACGGCGGCGTGTTTCGGGTCGAGCGCCGGAAATTGCACGTTCAGGTAGGCGCCGATGGCGAGCGCGATGGCGGGCGGTGCGAAGACGAATTCGATGAGGGTTGCCAGCCCGGCAATCAGGCCACCTTTCTCGCCAAAGGCCCGACGGCTGTAGGCGAACGGTCCGCCGGCGTGGGGAATGGCTGTGGTCAGTTCGGTGAAGCTGAAGATGAAGCAGGTGTACATGGCCGCGACCATGAATGACGTCACCAGAAAGCCCAGCGTGCCGGCGACGCCCCAGCCGTAGCTCCAGCCGAAGTACTCGCCGGATATCACCAGGCCGACAGCAATGCCCCATAAGTGCAGGGTGCCCAAGGTTGGTTTGAGTTGTGTATTCATGGTGGCTCCCCTCGATCCATAGCAAAAGCGCTCGGTAGGGGCAGTGCAGTGGGCGTGCCAGTGTGGTTTTGGCGGTCGTAATGGGTGAAATTGTGTCGTATAGGGATATTTTATCTTTGGTTGGGCATGCGAACGCCCCAATTCAGCGCTTCAATTCATTGTTTTTGATTCTCTTGCGCCCGCATATAGCGCTGGTTATAGCCACAGAGAAGGCCTTCAAAGGAAGGCCTGATTTTATCATTAAGTGTTCAAGCCCTACCTTCTTCCATCGACATTGGCTGGTATCCCATTATTCTCCACCTGCCACCTTAGCTAGGTATTGACCGTATTCAATCTTCCCAAAAAAGCGTGCACGCTCAAGCAAGCGTTCCCGACTAATCCAACCGTTGTCATAGGCAATCTCTTCAAGACAGGCAACTTTAAGACCTTGACGGTGCTCGATGGTTTGTACGTACTGTGAGGCATCAAGCAGGCTGTCATGAGTGCCGGTGTCGAGCCAGGCAAAGCCGCGACCGAAGCGCTCCACATGCAAATCACCGCGCCGAAGATAGGCATTGTTGATATCTGTGATCTCTAGCTCGCCACGCGCCGAGGGCTTGATGGTCTTGGCGATTTCAATCACGTCGTTATCGTAGAAGTACAAACCGGTAACCGCGTAGTTGGATTTCGGCTTTTGTGGTTTTTCTTCGATTGATAAGGCGCAACCCTTGCTATCGAAATCGATCACTCCGAAGCGCTCGGGATCTTTCACCCAATATCCAAATACAGTCGCGCCTGATGGGCGTTGGGCTGCCCGTTGTAGCAGCCCACCGAAATATGCGCCATGGAAGATGTTGTCTCCAAGAATCAGGCACACCGGATCAGTGCCGATAAACTCTTCACCAATCAGAAAGGCCTGGGCCAGACCATCCGGTGACGGTTGGATCGCATAACTGAGTTTCACCCCGAACTGGCTACCGTCCTGCAGCAGGTTGCGGTATTGCGGTAGATCCTGCGGTGTGGAGATAATCAATATTTCGTTAATGCCAGCCAACATCAATACGGATATTGGGTAGTAAATCATCGGTTTGTCATAAACCGGCAATAGCTGTTTCGACACACCTAGTGTAATGGGATGCAGGCGCGTGCCTGAGCCACCCGCCAATACGATGCCTTTCATTGTGCGAGCAGCTCCTTTTCATTTATGAATCCAAGGCGTTCGCCTTGATAACTGCCGTCTTGAACGCGACGGCACCATTCTAAGTTGTCCAGATACCATCCGACCGTTTTACGCAGCCCCGACTCAAAGGTTTCTTGCGGTACCCAGCCCAGTTCACGCTCGATTTTCCCGGCGTCGATAGCGTATCGCAGATCGTGGCCCGGACGGTCCTGCACGAAGGTTATCAGGTCTGCATAGTGCGCGATGCCTTCAGGCTTTTGCGGCGCGAGTTCTTCCAGCAATTGGCAGATTCCGCGAACAACATCGATGTTCTTTTGCTCGTTGTGCCCGCCAACGTTGTAGGTCTCGCCTACCTTCCCCTTTGTGACTACCTTGATCAGCGCCCGGGCATGGTCTTCAACGAACAGCCAATCACGAACCTGCATACCGTTGCCGTACACCGGTAGGGACTTGCCAGCCAAGGCGTTGAGGATGACAAGCGGAATGAGCTTCTCCGGGAAATGGAATGGCCCATAATTATTTGAACAATTGGTTAGTAGGACGGGCAGGCCGTATGTGCGATGCCAGGCGCGAACCAGATGATCGGAGGCTGCTTTGCTGGCCGAATAGGGCGAGCTAGGAGCATAGGAGGTGGTTTCCGTGAACAAGTCATCAACGCCGTGCAGGTCGCCATAGACCTCGTCGGTGGAGATGTGGTGAAAGCGAAAGGCAGTTTTTTCCGACTCGGACAGCGATTGCCAATATGCACGGGTTGCTTCTAGCAAGCTGTACGTGCCGACGATGTTGGTCTGGATGAAATCCGATGGCCCGTCAATAGAGCGATCAACATGGGATTCTGCAGCTAGATGCATGACCGCTTGCGGTTGAAAACGGGCTAGCACAGCGCTGACGGTTGACTGATCAACGATATCGGCCTGAACGAATTCATAGCGGCTGTTGCTGGCAACACTGACGAGCGATTCGAGATTGCCAGCGTACGTCAGTTTGTCCAGATTGAGGACCGTATGGTCAGAATGGCCAATCAGCTCGCGGATCAAGGCAGAGCCAATGAAACCGGCACCGCCGGTGATAAGAATACGCATGTGTGCTCAACCTTCTTCAGAAATATTGCATAGCTTGTCGACAGGAGCCGAGTACTGCAATAGAAGTGTCGATCCGACCAGGGGAGCAAGCCAAGCGCACGCGAAAGGGGCTTACGCTGTAGGAGCGTCTCGGGCCTCTTCGCGAGCAGGCTCGCTCCCACAAAGGACCTTCAACAATCTCCGCCTGTTTTTTACAGATTCTTTATTCCCTATCCCCACCCTCAATCTCGCACCTTTACACCCTCCCTACCGACAATTGCTCCACACACGGCACGACGCCGTACCACGGAGAAATCCCATGAGTGTTCTGGACGGGGTGTCGCTGCTGCTGGCAGTGGCGCTGTTCATTTATCTGTTGGTTGCGCTGTTGCGCGCGGACCGGGGTTAGGAGCGGCTATGCACGGTTATGACTACGGGCTGATCCTCGGCTTTTTCGCGCTGGTGTTGATTCCAGCGCCGTTCCTGGGGCGGTTTTACTATCGGGTGATGGAGGGCCAGCGTACCTGGCTGTCGCCGATCCTCGGTCCTCTAGAGCGCGGCTGTTACAAGGTAGCTGGCGTCGATCCGAGCACAGAGCAGAGTTGGCAGAAATACACCCTGGCCTTGCTCGCCTTCAACCTGGCGGGTTTCGCCTTGTTGTTCGCCGTGCTCCTGTTACAGGGGCATTTGCCGCTCAACACTGAAAACCTGCCCGGCATGGAATGGACCCAGGCGTTCAACACGGCGGTCAGTTTCATGACCAACACAAACTGGCAGTCCTACAGCGGCGAAGCGTCCCTCAGTTACTTGAGCCAGATGATCGGCCTGACCGTGCAGAATTTCGTCAGCGCCGCCACGGGCCTGGCCGTGCTGGTTGCGCTGTGCCGTGGGATCGGGCGCAAATCCGCCACGACCTTGGGCAATTTCTGGGTCGACATGACCCGTGCCACGCTCTATGGGTTGTTGCCGCTGTGCCTGTTGCTGGCGTTGTTCCTGGTCTGGCAGGGCGTGCCGCAGACCTTCGCGCATTATGTGCATGGGGTGACGATGCAGGGCGTGGATCAGGTGATTCCGCTCGGCCCGGCGGCCAGCCAGATTGCGATCAAGCAACTGGGCACCAACGGCGGCGGTTTCTTCGGCGTCAATTCGGCGCACCCGTTCGAGAACCCGACCGCTTGGACCAATCTCTTCGAAGTCGCGTCGATCATCCTGATCCCGGCGGCGCTGGTGTTCACCTTCAGTCATTACGTCAAGGATCTGCGCCAGAGCCGGGCGATTATCGCCTGCATGCTGGCCTTGTTCCTGATCGGCGGGGCGACGTCGTTGTGGGCTGAATATCAACCCAATCCAGCCCTCGACGACGCAGCCGTCGAACAAACTGCGCCACTGGAAGGCAAGGAGGCACGCTTCGGCACCACCGCCACGGTGCTCTGGTCAGTGACGACCACGGCGGCGTCCAACGGCTCGGTCAACGCCATGCACGACAGCCTCAATCCGCTGAGCGGGATGGTGGCGCTGATGAACATGATGGTCGGCGAAGTGATCTTCGGCGGCGTCGGCGCCGGACTCTACGGGATGCTGCTGAACGTGTTGATCGCGGTGTTTCTCGCGGGGTTGATGATCGGTCGCACGCCGGAATACCTCGGTAAGAAGCTCGGCGCCCGGGAAGTGCAGTTGCTGGTGGTGACGCTGCTGGTGATGCCGGTGAGCGTGCTGGTGCTCGGTGCTGTTGCCGCGAGCCTGCCCGGCCCTGCGGCGGCGGTGAGCAACCCTGGCGCCCACGGTTTCAGCCAATTGCTTTACGCCTACACCTCGGCGGGGGCAAACAACGGTTCGGCGTTCGCCGGCTTCGGCGCCAACACGCCGTTTCACAACCTGATGCTCGGCCTGGGCATGTTGATCGGTCGTTTCGGCTACATCCTGCCGGTGCTGGCGTTGGCTGGCAGCCTGGCCCTGAAGAAAACCGCGCCCATCGGCCAGAACAGCTTTCCCACCCATGGCCCGCTGTTCGTGACGCTGTTGACCGTGACCATCCTGTTGGTGGGCGGCTTGACCTTCCTGCCGACCCTGGCCCTCGGCCCGATCGCCGAACACCTGAGCCTGGGTTTCTGAGGATTTGATGATGAACATGCCAATGAGCAAGACCGTCGTCGCCAAGGCGCCGGAGCAAGCCAAAACCAATCTGTCAGCCCTGTGGCGGCCAGCGCTGGTGCAAGCTTTCGTCAAGCTTGACCCGCGCCAGTTGCACCGTGCGCCGGTGATGCTGGTGGTGGAGCTCACCGCGATCCTCACCACCGTGCTGTGCCTGGTTCCCGATAGCGCGGTGCCGACTTTCGTGGCCGCGCAAATCGCCCTGTGGCTGTGGTTCACCGTGTTGTTCGCCAATTTCGCCGAAGCCTTGGCCGAGGGGCGCGGCAAGGCCCGTGCCGACAGTCTCAAGGCCGGCAGCGAAGGCTTGAGCGCCCGTCGCCAGACCGCGGACGGCTTTGAGGTGGTGCCCGCCACCCGCCTGCGCAAGGGCGATGTCGTACGGATCGAGGCAGGGGAGATGATCCCCGGTGACGGCGAAGTGATCGAAGGCATTGCGGCGGTCAATGAAGCCGCGATTACCGGGGAATCGGCGCCGGTGATCCGTGAGTCCGGCGGCGATCGCTCGGCGGTCACCGGCAACACGCGGCTGGTCTCCGACTGGCTGCTGGTGCGCATCACCAGCAATCCCGGCGAGTCCACCCTGGACCGCATGATCGCCCTGGTTGAAGGCGCCAAACGCCAGAAGACCCCGAACGAAGTGGCGCTGGATATCCTGCTGATCGGCCTGACGCTGATCTTCCTGCTGGTGGTGGTGACGCTGCAGCCGTTCGCCCACTTTGCCAATGGCAGCCTGCCGCTGGTGTTCCTGGTGGCGCTGTTGGTGACGTTGATCCCCACCACCATCGGCGGATTGCTGTCGGCCATCGGCATCGCCGGGATGGACCGCCTGGTGCGCTTGAACGTGATCGCCAAGTCCGGCCGGGCGGTGGAGGCGGCAGGGGATGTGCACGTGCTGATGCTGGACAAGACCGGCACGATCACCTTTGGCAATCGCCGCTGTGCCGCGGTCTATGCGGCCCCAGGCGTAAGCGCCAAGGCGTTGGCCGAAGGCGCCTTGTTCGCCTCCCTGGCTGATGACACGGCCGAGGGCAAGTCCATCGTAGAATACCTGCGCGGGTTGCATCCGCAGGCCGAACCCGCTCTGGACGCGCTGACCGCCGTGCCCTTCAGCGCCGAAACCCGTTTGTCCGGCGTGGATTATCAAGGACGCGTCTATCGCAAGGGCGCGGTGGATTCCCTGTTGAGTTTCATCGGCCTGCCCCGTGACGGGCTGCCCACCGCACTGGCGCGGGAAGTCGACAAGATCGCCCAGAGCGGCGGCACGCCGTTGCTGGTCTGCGTGGACGGCAAACTGCTCGGTGCCATCCACCTCAAGGACGTGGTCAAGCCCGGTATCCGCGAGCGCTTTGCCGAGCTGCGCAAGCTGGGCATCCGCACGGTGATGGTCACCGGCGACAACCCGCTCACTGCCGCCGCGATTGCCGCCGAAGCGGGCGTGGATGATGTGCTGGCCGAGGCCACGCCGGAGAAAAAACTGGCGCGCATCCGCCATGAGCAGAACGATGGCCGACTGGTCGCCATGTGCGGCGACGGCGCCAACGACGCTCCGGCCCTGGCCCAGGCCGATGTGGGCATGGCGATGAACGACGGCACCCAGGCCGCGCGCGAGGCGGCCAACATGGTCGACCTCGACAGCGACCCGACCAAGTTGCTGGATGTGGTGCAGATCGGCAAGGAACTGTTGGTGACCCGTGGCGCGCTGACCACCTTCTCCATCGCCAATGACATCGCCAAATACTTCGCGATCCTGCCGGCGCTGTTCGCCTCGATCTATCCGCAGCTCGGTGTGCTGAACGTCATGCACCTGCAGAGCCCGCAAAGCGCGATCCTCTCGGCGATTGTGTTCAACGCGCTGATCATCGTCGTGCTGATCCCCCTGGCCCTGCGCGGCGTGCGGGTGCAGGCTGCGAGCGCGGCGGCCTTGCTGCGGCGCAACCTGCTGATCTACGGCCTGGGCGGGATCGCGGTGCCGTTCGTGGGGATCAAGGCGATCGATCTGTTATTGACGGGTCTGCACTTGGTTTAAAAAACGGGAAATTTGGACAGGAGCGCTTTTGTGGCGAGGGAGCTTGCTCCCGCTGGGCTGCGCAGCAGCCCCCAAAAAAGCTGAATGCAATGCACCTGACACACCGAGGTCGCAGGTTTGGGTCTGCTTCGCAGCCCAGCGGGAGCAAGCTCCCTCGCCACGGTGTGTACATCTGAGGATCTAGAAAAATGTTCACCCTGATTCGCCCGGCCTTGAGCCTGTTGTTACTAATGACGCTGCTCACCGGCGTCGCCTACCCATTGCTTGTCACCGGCGTGGCGCAAGTTGCCTTCCCGGACCAGGCCAACGGCAGCCTGATCCACGATGCCGACGGCAAGGTCCGCGGCTCCCGGCTGATCGCCCAGGATTTCACCGGCGATGGCTGGTTCCATCCGCGCCCCTCGGCGGGCGCCTTCGCCACGGTGGCCAGCGGCGCGAGCAATCTTTCGCCCAGCAACCCGGCACTGGCCGCCCGTGTGATCGAGGACGCCCACAAGCTGCAAGTCGCCAATCAGGGCCCGGTGCCGCTGGCGCTGTTGACCAGCTCCGGCAGCGGGCTGGATCCGCACTTGCCTCCGGCGGCGATTGCCTATCAACTGGCGCGTGTCGCCGCCGCCAGGAATGTGCCGGTGTCGACGTTGCAGCAGTTGATTGACGACAACACCGAGCGGCCCTTGGTGGGCCCGCCGGTGGTGAATGTGCTGGCGCTGAACATGGCCCTGGAAAAAATGTAGAAACCTGTGGGAGCGAGCTTGCTCGCGATAGCGGTGGGTCAGTCAATGACAGTGGCGGCTGAACGACCGCCATCGCGAGCAAGCTCGCTCCCACAAAGGTTCAATTCCATTCCTGAAACAAGAGACATAGCATGAGCGACGCCGGCCGCGCCGATGCACTGTTAGCCAACCTGCCGCGCCACGACCGTGGCCGTCTCAAGGTCTTCCTGGGCGCCGCTCCGGGCGTCGGCAAGACCTACGCCATGCTGCAAGCGGCCCACACCCGGTTGCGCCAAGGCACGGACGTCATCGCCGGGGTCGTCGAAACCCACGGGCGCGCCGAGACCGAAGCGCTGTTGAATGGCCTGGCGCAGCAGCCATTGGTACGTTCGGAATATCGCGGCGTGATGATCGAGGAAATGGACCTCGACGGGCTCCTGTCGGCGCGCCCGAGCCTGGCGCTGGTGGATGAACTGGCCCACAGCAACGCGCCCGGCAGTCGCCACGCCAAGCGTTGGCAAGACATCCAGGAACTGCTCGCCGCTGGCATCGACGTCTACACCACGGTCAACGTCCAGCACTTGGAAAGTCTCAATGATCAGGTGCGCGGCATCACCGGCGTGCAGGTGCGCGAGACGTTGCCGGATTGGGTGCTGCAGGAAGCCGATGAGCTGTTGTTGATCGACCTGCCACCGCGCGAGCTGCTGGAGCGCTTGCGCGACGGCAAGGTCTACGTGCCGGAACAGGCGCGGGCCGCGATCGATGCGTTTTTCTCCCAGACCAACCTGACCGCCCTGCGCGAACTGGCCATGCAGACCGCCGCTGCGCAGGTAGATAACGATCTGGCCCAGGGCTATCGACAACTGGGCCAGTCGGCGCCGGCGGTACAGGGGCGGCTGTTGGTGGGCGTGGACGGCGACGTGCAGGCTGAACGGCTGGTGCGCCACGCCAGTCGTGTCGCCCAGCGCCGGCATCTGCCCTGGAGCGTGGTGCATGTGGATAACGGCGCGGCACGGGACGAGGCATCGCGCCAACGCCTGCAAAACGCCCAGCAATTGGCTGAAAGGCTCGGCGGGGAAGTGGTGCTGCTGCGAGCTGGCGAAGTCGCCAAGACCTTGATCCAACACGCCAGGCAACGTCGCGCGACATTGCTGCTGGTGGGCCAGTCCCGGCCACGCCTGCGCCGAAACCTGTTTGGCGGTGGCCTCGCGTCGCGCTTGCTGCGCAACGCCCGAGGCCTGGAAATCAACGTGCTGGACAGCGATGAGTCGCCGCCACCCACCCGCCAGCGTGCAGGTTCCGTCCAGACCGGTTTCGACTATGCGCTGGCGCTGGTGGCGACGGTGGTGGCCAGCGCCTTGGCCTGGGGGATATCCGGGCTGCTGGCGTTGCCCAACATTTCCCTGGTGTTTCTGATGGCGGTGTTGCTGGTGGCGGTGCGCAGCAGCCTCGGCCCGGCGCTGGCCTGTGCGGCGCTGTCGTTCCTGGCCTATGACTTCCTGTTCATTCCGCCGAATTTTTCCCTGACGATTCAACGCGAAGAGGACGTGCTGACATTGGTGTTCTTCCTGCTGATGGCGGCTTTGACCGGCAATCTCGCGGCCCGTCAGCGGCGCCAGTTGCAGGCGCTGCGCGACACCCAGCAGGAAACCGGCGAGCTGCTCGACTTGTCACGCAAACTGACCGCCGCGACCGATCGCCAGGCGGTGATCAGCGCCGCCGTGCTCCATCTCAACAGCGAGTACGACTTGCAACTGTGCCTGCTCAATCGGGACGGCCCGGCTGGCTGGAAAGTCGAGACCCCCGAACCGCTGACGTTCAACGAGGCCGAGCGCGCCGCCGCCGACTGGTCGTGGCAACACGATCAGCCGGCCGGCGCCGGTACCGCGACGCTGCCGTCCGGGCGTTGGTGGTGGTGGCCTTTGTCGGCGGAGGGCGGGCCGCTGGGGTTGCTCGGCGTCTGCACGAAAGACGGCAAGCCGCTCAGCGATCAACGCCGGCGATTACTCGCGGCCCTCAGTCAGCCATTGGCCCAGGCCCTGGCCCGGGCCCAACTGGCGCAGGATCTGGAAGCGGCGCGCCTGCATGGCGAAACCGAACAATTGCGCAGCGCCTTGCTTGCCTCCGTCTCCCATGATCTGCGCACGCCGCTGACCTCCATGCGCGGCAGCATCGACAGTTTGTTGGCGTTGGGCGAAGCGATTCCGATCGCGGACCGTCGCGAACTGCTCGAAGGCACTCGCGACGAGGCCGAGCGGCTGGATCGCTATATCCAGAATCTGCTCGACATGACGCGCCTTGGCCACGGCGCCCTGAAGCTGGCGCGAGACTGGGTGTCGCCGGCCGACATTGTCGGCAGTGCCCTGAACCGCTTGCGCGCGGTGCTGGCGCCACTGGCGGTCAGCGTCGAAGTGCCGGCCGGCTTGCCGTTGCTGTATGTCCATGCCGCACTGATCGAACAGGCCTTGGTCAACGTGCTGGAAAACGCCGCACGGTTTTCCCCAGCCCACGGCAGATTACTGCTCAGTGCCGAAGCGACGACAGACGAAATCCTCTTCGCCGTGGCGGATGAGGGGCCAGGTATTCCCGAACAGGAGCGCGAGAAGATTTTCGACATGTTCTACACCGCTGCCCGGGGCGATCGAGGCGGGCAGGGCACCGGGCTGGGATTGGCGATCTGCCAGGGCATGGTCGGTGCCCATGGCGGGCGGATCAGCGTCGCTGATGGCCTCGATGGCCGCGGCACTTGCATCACCTTGCACCTGCCCTTGCAGGCACAACCGGGCATGGACGATGAAGCCTGACCGGCGCTGCGTTATGCTCTCGCGACTTGATTGTGATGAACGGAACCCATGAGCCAGAGCGCGACCCTTTTGGTCATCGATGACGAACCGCAGATTCGCAAGTTCTTGCGCATCAGCCTGGCCTCCCAAGGCTACAAGGTGCTCGAAGCCGAGACGGGCGCCGAGGGCCTGGCCCAGGCGGCGTTGAACAAGCCCGATCTGCTGGTGCTCGACCTGGGCTTGCCGGACATGGACGGCCAGCAAGTGCTGCGCGAATTTCGCCAATGGTCGGCGGTGCCCGTGCTGGTCCTGTCGGTACGCGCCAGCGAAGCGCAGAAAGTCGAGGCGCTGGACAATGGCGCCAATGACTACGTGACCAAGCCATTCGGCATTCAGGAGTTCCTCGCCCGCGTGCGTGCGCTACTGCGCCAGGCGCCGGCAGGCGAGGCACCGCCAGCGGCACTGACGTTGGGGCCGCTGACGGTGGACCTGGCTTATCGCCGAGTCCTGCTGGACGGCGCCGAAGTGGCCCTGACCCGCAAGGAATACGCGGTGCTGGCACAGTTGGCGCGGCATCCCGGACGCGTCATCACCCAGCAGCAATTGCTCAAGGACATCTGGGGCCCGACCCACGTTGAAGACAGCCACTACCTGCGCATCGTGGTCGGTCACCTGCGCCAGAAACTGGCCGACGACCCGACCCGGCCTCGGTTTATCGTGACTGAAGCGGGGGTGGGGTATCGGTTGTTGGAGGAGGGTGCTTGATTTAACGCTTTTGTGGCGAGGGAGCTTGCTCCCGCTGGGCTGCGAAGCAGCCCCAAAAAGCTTCAGAGATGATTTTTGCCTGACACATCTGATATTCAGGTTTTAGT
>NZ_VDLV01000003.1:0-253120 GCF_013608025.1 Pseudomonas brassicacearum subsp. neoaurantiaca
AAACGGTCGGAGGTGAAGGCACCGCGGCCGTTCATCGACATGTCTTCCATGCTCGCGTCGTTACGCGGGCTGTTGGCGCGGAACTGGCCGCCATAAAGCGTCAAGCCGTTGATCTCGGTGGAGGTCACCTGGCCACCACGGAAGGTTTGCGGCAGGGAACGACCGTCGTCGGAACGCAGGATCGGCAATACCGGCATCCATTCGCCGACCTTCAGCTCAGTCTTGGAAACCTTGGCTTTCAAGGCCACACCCAAACGACCGAAGTCGTCGGCCGGGCGGCCGTCGTCGTGCACCGGCAGCAATTGGGTGCCGGCAGTGCCTTTGCCGCCGTCGAGCTTGATCGAGTAGGTCCCCAGCACGTCCACGCCGAAACCGACCACGCCCTGGGTGAAACCGGACTTGGCATCGAGGATGAAACTCTGGGTCCACTCTTCGGCTTTGCCCTGGGTGGCGTTGTCGTTGGTGAAGTTGCGGTTGAAGTAGAAGTTGCGCAGGTTCAGCGTGGCCTTGGCGTCTTCGACAGACCCCGATTCCGCCGCCAGGACGGGCAGGGCGGTGCTGCTCAGGGCGACGGCGATGAGGCTGGGGAGCAGGTGCTGTGTGGGCTTCATGGGCGTTGTCTCTTATTTTTTGTGGACGAAGCGAGCTGTTGCCGCATCTTTTGGTTGCGAACGGTACGGTGGGGCCAGGTTGTTGAAGCGACCGAGGATCAGCCGGACGGTGCAGGGCGTGGGGACATGGCATCGAACCTGTTGTTATTGGTTTAGTGTGGGCGATGGTGGAGGGCGGCTTGGGATCGGTTCAATTGCGATTTTCGGGTTCTGGGCGATTATCGAACGGCAAAACGACTGATTGGATGAATGCGGTTCCCTGTGGGAGCGAGCTTGCTCGCGATGGCGGCCTGTCAGCTGACCTTGCTCTTGTTGACTAGGTACATATCCATTTTGGCGGTAACGGCTACTTATGGTTCCGCCCTTACGGCGGGTCACTTTCGAAAAGCCCGGAAGCCGGCCCAGTCGAAAGTAACCAAAGCGCTCATGCCCCACCACTCGGTGCCTCGCCTAGGCTCGGCATGCCCTCACTCCGGCCTTGCTCCGTGGGCCCGCCGCGATGGGCCATCCATGGCCCTGCGCGGCTAACCCGGCATCCTTGCCGGGTTGCCCACTGCGCAAGACCTGCGTTCGGCCATCGTGGTTTAACGGGGCGCCGAGATCAACGTCCGCCACGAGGCGGCCTTAGAGCCGACCTGGCTCTAGGTGAACGCGTTCTTTCTGTTGGAGCACCTTGTTCTTCGAGAGACATTGCGCATTCGACATTTTCATTGAATGCGGCACTTAAGGAAAACGATGTCCCCCGTGGCGAGGGAGCTTGCTCCCGCTGGGCTGCGCAGCAGCCCCAAAACCAGCAAGGTGTATCGGGAAAACTGTAGGGTGGTTTTTTACGACTGCTACGCAGCCGAGCGGGAGCAAGCTCCCTCGCCACGGGGCCACTATCTGCCTTAAGAAAAAAGTATTTCCTTGGGGGGAAGGCTTCGCACATTCGATGCAAGCTAACCCACCGCCATCGCGAGTTCAGGCTCGCTCCCACAGGAGAAACACGATCCACAACCAGAATCAGGTCGGCTACTAGGCCGCCTCGTGGTGGACGTTGATCTCGGGCGCCCCTTTAACCACGATGGCCGCACGCAGGCGTTGTGGAGTGGGCACCTCGGCATGGATGCCGAGGTAGCCGCGCAGGGCCATGGATGGCCCATCGCGGCGGGCCCACGGAGCAAGGCCGGAGTGCGGGCATGCCGAGCCTAGGCGAGGCACCGAGTGGTGGGGCAGGAGCGCTTTGGTTACTTTCGACTGGGCCGGCTTCCGGGCTTTTCGAAAGTGACTCGCCGTAAGGGCGAAACCCTAAGCGGCCGTTACCGCAGGAATGGATATGTACCCGATCAACAAAGTCCTGGTCAGCCGTAAGACCGCCATCGCGAGCAAGCTCGCTCCCACAAGATTTGTGGCCGGTCTGACAGACGCGACGACTTTTCCGACGAGGTTTTAGGGTTGCCGCTCGGAAGCGATATCTCTAGCTTGTTCATGTCGCTGCCAACTCAGCGACCGGGACTGCAAGCCCGCCGAATTCGTTAGGCGCCAGCGCCCGGACCCACGTCTCGGGCTCCAATTGATTCAGGAGCGCCGTTATGAAAAAACATCATCCTTCTTCACCATCGGAATCCACCTTCCCCTACAACGACCCCGATCCACAAAAACTCCAAGAAGCCGCGGACCGAGCACTCGATTACCATCTGGGCATTACTCCCGCCTCCAAACCCAAGGCCTCAACCGCTCAAGTGTTCACCGTCATCGATACCCTCGACACCGAGTGCCTTCTGGCAAATCTCAGCGAAACCCTGGCCTCGGCCAATGCCATGCTCAACGACCTGGCGTTCGATCTGGAAGGCTCGCGGCGGCATGTCGCGCTAGGTGTGGCGCAGATGATTGACTTGAGCGAGTTGCTGGCCAATCGAGCGCTGGATATCGTCGATCCCCGTTAGCCTAATCGGACCGTATTGTGGCGAGGGGATTTATCCCCGTTGGGCTGCGTAGCAGCCCCTCATACGCCCGCCACCTCGGTTCGTCAGATTTCGCATCGGGCCTTTGGGGTCGCTGCGCAACCCCGCGGGGATAAATCCCCTCGCCACAGGGTTGTGTGTCGAACTCGGATATTTATTAATCCTTAAAAACAAAAAGCCCACCTTTCGGTGGGCTTCGTGTTTTCAGACGTCAGATCAGAACAACTTCGTCTCCGGCGCTTCCTCCGCCACCGGTTCGTTCTTGCCCGTCTCGGCATTCCAGCCACCGCCCAGGGCCTTGTACAAATTGACCTCGCTGGTCAGTTGCGCAAGGCGGTCGGTGATCAGCGACTGTTGCGCGCTGAACAACTGGCGCTGGGCGTCGAGGAAGGTCAGGTTGCTGTCGACGCCGATGCGGTAGCGACGCTCGGCCAGGCGGTAGTAATCCTGGTTGGCGGCGACGAAGTCGGTCTGGGCCTGCAACTGTTCGTTGTAGGTCTGGCGCGCGGCCAGGCCGTCGGAGACTTCCTGGAACGCGGTCTGAATCGACTTCTCGTACTGCGCGACATTGATGTCTTTCTGGATCTTGGCGTAATCCAGGCTCGCCCGCAGGCTGCCGGCATTGAAGATCGGCAGGTTGATCTGCGGCGCGAAGGTCCAAGTGCCCGAACCGCCCTTGAACAGACCGGACAAGTCCGGGCTCAGGGTTCCGGCGTTGGCCGTCAGGCTGATGCTCGGGAAGAACGCGGCCCGCGCGGCGCCGATGTTGGCGTTGGCGGCGAGCAGGTTGCGTTCGGCCTGGAGGATGTCCGGACGACGTTGCAACAGGTCCGACGGCAAACCGGCCGGCACTTCGCTGAGCAGGTCATCACTCAACGGTTGGGTGCGCAGGTTGGCCGGCAGGCCGGTGCCCAGCAGCAGGGTCAGGCTGTTTTCGTCTTGGGCCACCTGGCGGGTGTAGCGGGCCAGTTGCACGCGGGCGTTTTCCACCGCGGTGCGGGCCTGGCTGAGGTCCAGGGCCGAAGCGACGCCGACTTCGGCGCTGCGCGAGGTTAGCTTCAGGCTCTGCTCATAGGTGCCCAGGGTTTCCTGGGTCAGCTTGAGCAGTTCCTTGTCGGCCTGCCAGGTCAGGTAGGCGTTGGCGACGTTGGCCACCAGGCTGATCTGGGTGCTGCGGCGGGCTTCTTCGGTGGCGAAGTAGCTTTGCAACGCCTGCTCGCTCAGGCTGCGGACGCGGCCGAACAAATCCAGTTCATAGGCACTGATGCCCAAGGTCGCCGAATAGGAACTGCTGATCGCTGCTTCACCGGTTTGCGAGGCCCGTGCCGGTACCCGCTGGCGGCTGCCGGAGCCGGTGGCCGAGACCGCCGGGAACAGGTCCGCGCGCTGGATACGGTACTGCGCCGCGTAGGCGTCGATGTTCAACGCGGCGACGCGCAGGTCGCGGTTGTTTTCCAGGGCGACCTGGATCAGCTGTTGCAACGCCGGGTCATGGAAAAATTGCTTCCAGCCTTGCTCGGCGGCGGCCTGGCCGGGCGCATTGGCCGGCTCGTAGGCCGGGCCTTGCGGGTATTGCGCCGCGACCGGTGCTTCGGGCCGCTGATAGTCGGGGATCAGCGAGCAACCGCTGAGCACGACGGCGGCGATGGTCAGGGAAAGTAGCGACTTGCTCATTGGCCAGCCTCTTTAGAAGTTTCAGGAGTGTTGTCCTGGTCGATATTTTTCCGACGACCGATGGACGACACCGTCACAAAGAACAAGGGTACCCAGAAGATTGCCAGGATCGTCGCGGTGAGCATACCGCCAATCACGCCGGTACCGATGGCGTGCTGGCTGCCCGAGCCGGCGCCGGTGGAGATGGCCAGCGGAACGACGCCGAGGACGAACGCCAGGGACGTCATGATGATCGGCCGCAGACGCATCCTACAGGCTTCGATGGCGGCTTCCACCAGGGTTCGGCCCTGTTCGTGGAGTTCCTTGGCGAACTCGACGATCAGAATGGCGTTTTTCGCCGCCAGGCCGATGGTCGTCAGCAAGCCCACCTGGAAGTACACGTCGTTGGACAGGCCGCGCAGGCTGGTCGCCATCAGCGCCCCGATGATCCCCAGCGGCACCACGAGCATGACCGCGATCGGAATCGACCAACTTTCATACAGTGCCGCGAGGCACAGGAACACCATCAGCAGCGACAGGGCATACAGCGCTGGCGCTTGGGAACCCGACAAGCGTTCCTCGTAGGACAGGCCCGTCCAGGAAATACCGACACCGGCCGGCAGCTTCTTGGCGATGGCTTCGACTTCAGCCATGGCTTCACCAGTGGAATAGCCTGGGGCCGGGGCGCCGAGGATTTCCATCGCTTCGACGCCGTTGTAGCGCGCCAGCTTCGGCGAGCCGTAGACCCATTCACCCTTGGCGAAGGCGGTGAACGGCACCATGGTCCCGGCGCTGTTGCGCACGTACCACTTCTTCAAGTCTTCGGGGCTCATGCGAGCGCCAGGCTGACCTTGCACGTACACTTTTTTCACCCGGCCACGGTCGATGAAGTCGTTCACGTAGCTACTGCCAAGGGCAATCGACAGGGTGTTGTTGATGTCCGACAAGGTGATGCCCAGCGCGCTGGCCTTCTCGTCGTCGATTTCCAGCTGGTATTGCGGCTCGTCGTTCAGGCCGTTCGGGCGCACCTGGGAGAGGATCTTGCTTTGCGAAGCCATCCCCAGGAACTGGTTTCGGGCTTCCATCAGCTTGTCGTGACCGATGCCGGCGCGGTCTTGCAGGAACACGTCGAAACCGGTGGCGTTACCCAGTTCCAGTACGGCCGGCGGGGCGAAGGCGAACACCATCGCGTCGCGGAAGGTGAAGAAGTGCTGCTGGGCACGGGCAGCAAGCTTGAACACGCTGTTGTCGGCGTTACGCTCCTCCCACGGCCTGAGCATGATGAAGGCCATGCCTGAGCTCTGGCCACGACCGGCGAAGTTGAAGCCGGTCACGGTGAACACCGAGGCCACGGCATCGCCTTCGCCGCCATCCTTGCTTGGACGCAGCAGGAACTCACGCATCTTGTCCACCACCACCTGGGTGCGCTCGGCGCTGGAACCGGCCGGTGTCTGCACTTGGGCAAACAGCACGCCCTGGTCTTCTTCCGGCAGGAACGCCGTCGGGATGCGGGTGAACAGCCAGACCATGCCAACCACGATAATGACGTAGGCCAACAGGTACGGGGCCTTGTGCCTGAGCATGTTGCCCACGCCACGCTCGTAGCTGCGAACGCCGCGGTCGAAGTTGCGGTTGAACCAGCCGAAGAAGCCGCGTTTCGGCGTGCCGTGCTCACCCTTTGGGATCGGCTTGAGCATGGTGGCGCACAGGGCCGGGGTGAAGATCAAGGCGACCAGCACCGACAGAGCCATGGCCGAGACGATGGTGATGGAGAATTGCTTGTAGATCACGCCAGTGGAACCGCTGAAGAACGCCATCGGCAACAGCACCGCCGACAGCACCAGCGCGATACCCACCAACGCACCCTGGATCTGGCCCATGGATTTCTTGGTGGCTTCCTTGGGTGACAAGCCTTCTTCGCTCATCACCCGTTCGACGTTTTCCACCACGACGATGGCGTCGTCCACCAGCAAGCCGATGGCCAGCACCATGCCGAACATGGTCAGGGTGTTGATGCTGAAGCCGGCCGCCGCGAGGATGCCGAAGGTACCCAGCAACACCACCGGCACCGTCATCGTGGTGATGATGGTGGCGCGGAAGTTCTGCAGGAACAGGAACATCACCAGGAACACCAGCGCGACTGCTTCGACCAGGGTTTCCACCACACCCTTGATCGACTCGCTCACCACTGGCGTGGTGTCGTACGGGAACACCACTTCCACGCCTTGCGGGAAGAACGGCTTGAGGCCGTCGATGGTCTTGCGTAGCGCCTTGGCCGTGTCGAGGGCGTTGGCACCGTTGGCCAGCTTGACCGCCAGGCCCGACGCCGGGGCGCCGTTGAACTGGGCGCTGACACTGTAGTTCTCACCGCCCAGTCCGACATCGGCGACGTCGCCGACACGCACTTGCGAGCCGTCCGGGTTGACCTTGAGCAGGATCGCCTTGAACTGCTCGGCGGTCTGCAAACGGGTCTTGCCGATGATGGTGGCGTTCAGTTGTTGGCCGGGCAGGGCAGGCAAGCCGCCGAGCTGGCCGGACGAGACCTGGACGTTTTGCGCGGCAATGGCGTTCTTCACGTCCACCGGAGTCAGGTTGAAATTGTTCAACTTGGCCGGGTCGAGCCAGATCCGCATGGCGTACTGGGCACCGAAGACCTGGAAGTCACCGACACCGGCGGTACGCGAGATCGGGTCTTGCAGGTTGGACACGATGTAGTTGGCCAAGTCGTCCTTGGTCATGCTGCCGTCACGCGAGACCACGCCGATCACCATCAGGAAGTTCTTCACGGCCTTGGTCACGCGGATACCCTGTTGCTGCACTTCTTGCGGCAGCAGCGGGGTGGCCAGGTTCAATTTGTTCTGGACCTGGACCTGCGCGGTATCGGAGCTGGTGCCCTGCTCGAAGGTCGCGGTGATGGTCATGCTGCCGTCGGAGTTACTTTCCGACGACACGTAACGCAGGTTGTCGATGCCGTTGAGCTGCTGCTCGATGACCTGCACTACGGTGTCTTGCACGGTTTGCGCGGACGCACCCGGGTAGGTGACCTGGATCGCAATGGCCGGTGGCGCGATGCTCGGGTATTGGTTGATCGGCAACTTGAGGATCGACAGGGCACCGACCAGCATGATCACCAGGGCGATTACCCAGGCAAAGATCGGACGGTCGATAAAAAATTTCGACATGGTTTACTCCCCTTTGCCGCCGGCGGCTTTGTCAGCTGCCTGGGCGGGGGCCGGGTTCTTGGCACCAACGTTGGTGGCTTCGGTGGCCTTGACTTCCACACCTGGCCGCACGTACTGCAACCCTTCGGTGATCAGGCGATCACCTGCCTTGAGGCCGTCTTCGATCAGCCACTGGTTGCCGACGGTGCGGCTGGCCTTGAGCTGGCGCAGCTCGACCTTGTTGTCGGCGCCCACCACCATCGCGGTCGGCATGCCCTTGAGGTCGCGGGTCACGCCTTGTTGCGGTGCGAGGATTGCCGCGCTGTTCACACCGGCCTGCAATTGTGCGTGGACGAACATGCCCGGCAGCAAGGTGTGGTCAGGGTTGGGGAACACGGCACGCAAGGTCACGGAGCCGGTGGTCTGGTCGACCGAGACTTCGGAGAATTCAAGTTTGCCTTCGTGGGGATACTGGCTGCCGTCTTCCAGCGTCAGCTTGACCATGGCGGCATTGTCGCCTGCCTTTTGCAGGCGGCCGCTTTCCAGCTCGCGGCGCAGTTGCAGCAGTTCCACCGAGCTCTGCGTCACGTCAACGTAGATCGGGTCCAGTTGCTGGATGGTTGCCAGGGCATCGGTCTGGCCATTGCTCACCAGCGCACCTTCAGTGACCGAGGAGCGTCCTATGCGACCGGAAATCGGCGCATAGACCTTGGTGTAGCGCACGTTGATCTGGGCGGTCTGCAGATTGGCTTCCGACTCCAGGCGATTGGCCACGGCGGTGTCGTATTCCTGCCGGCTTACGGCCTGTTCGTTGACCAGTTGCTGGTAGCGATCGGCAATCGACTTGGTGGAGCGCAGGTTGGCCTCGGCGCTCTTGAGGGTCGCTTCATAAACGGCTGGATCGATCTGATACAACTGCTGGCCGGCCTTGACGTCGGCGCCTTCCTTGAACAAACGCTTGAGAATGATGCCGTTGACCTGTGGCCGTACTTCCGCGACGCGGAACGCACTGGTGCGGCCCGGCAGTTCGGAGGTCAGGGTAAAGGGCTGGGTCTTGAGGGTTACGACGCCGACCTGAGGAGGGGGAGGAGCAGGTGCAGCCTCTTCCTTTTTGCATCCGCTAAGCAGCGATGCCAGGGCGATGGCGGTAACCAGAGCAGTAACAGCTGGCTTGAATTGCATGGAAATCCTCGGGTCCAGGCGCGCAACGAGCGCACTCGAAAGGTGGAAAGGTAAAAAAGCAGCGGTAATTCAATTAGTAGGATGCTAAGAAATATACTTACGTACACGGTTGTTTGTAAACAGCCAAATTGCGTACCATCCGTATTTACAAAAGCCTTACAAAGGCCGATGCGAATCGGGGACGCATTTCGACGGGCACTGCCTCACGGATTGTCATGCTGAACCTTACGCATCGCTTATGCATCCTGATTGAGGTGTTAACTGCCATGGTCCGTCGTACCAAAGAGGAGGCTCTGGAGACTCGCAGCCAGATACTCGAAGCGGCCGAAAAAGCGTTTTTCGAAAGAGGCGTGGCGCGCACCACGTTGGCTGACATCGCGACGCTTGCCGGTGTGACGCGGGGCGCCATCTACTGGCATTTCAGCAACAAGGCGGACTTGCTCCAGGCCATGCTCGATACGTTGCATGAACCGCTCGATGAGCTGGCCCGCGCCAGTGAGAGTGAAGAGGAGCTCGATCCGCTGGGCTGTATCCGCAAGCTGTTGGTCCGGTTGTTCCAGCAAGTGGCTTTGGACCCGAAGACCCGACGCATTAATGAGATCCTGTTCCATAAGTGTGAGTTCACCGATGAAATGTGCGATTTGCGCCAGCAGCGACGCGAGGTCAGCCTTGACTGCAATGTGCGCATCGCCCTGTCGTTGCGCAATGCGATGAAACGCGGGCAGTTGCCGGATGATCTGGACCCTGAAAGGGCGGCAGTCGCCATTCATGCCTACATCGATGGCATTCTGTACCAGTGGCTGCTGGCCCCCGACAGCTTCGCCCTGGCGGATGATGCCGCGCGCTGGGTGGAGATCGGGCTGGACATGCTGCACCTGAGCCCTAGCCTGCGCAAATGAAACAAAATGCGTAATTACGTCGGTTTGTGTCAACGCTGCGCTCAAGAGTGCTTTTATAAACCGACGTTGGCGCGGTTGATAGGCAATCGACGGCGAATTTTGTAGGGAATTTGTTTCGCGCTGGTGAATGTGCGGTCAGAATCTGCTCCGAACGGACCGGCCGATGCCCCGCCAGACTGTCCTGGCGAGGCTGTATTTTTTCAGCTCAGCTTGAGTTCCACAGTAAAGCCATAAGGGTCTTCACTTACTGTGCGAGTGATTTGTGTCGTGCATTGGATCGGGCTCGTTCCAATCGAGGTCAGTTTGTGAGTCTGGATGGGGGTCAGTGTCGGTGAAATAACACCGAAGGACGTATTGACGCGCAAACCGAAGTCAAAGCGAAAGCCAAGCGCTTCATCGCCGAACACAATGTAATGTTTGAATATGTCCTTACTGCGACTGCCCAGTCGCCGGGTATAAGCCAGGTCGAACTTCCAAGCCTGGATATCCCAGGGAAGTATCTGTGAGGGGTATTGCTCACCCGCGTTCAACTGCAGCGTGCATTCGCCAGTATCAAAGTCCAAGTCGGTATGGTTGATCAACTTTACGATGATGCGGGTGCGGTTAGGGTTGATGCGTTCCTGTTCCCAGGCTTTAACCTGCTCGTTGACCTTGTCATTCAGGTTCGCCTTCTCTATCAGCGCCGTGAGCATCGGCATATATTCTTGCGTATCGAGTGATTTGAGGAATTGGTACAACACGGCCAACGGTGCCCAACTGAATTGAGAAGCGATGAGTTCGTAAATACCGTTGTGGGCCTGTTGACTGTTTTCCGGGGTGGTGTTCATTTGAAATCCTTTTCAAAGAGAGTGATTGCAAGCGGGCAAGACGTGTTGTCTTGTTGTTGGCGATAGTATGGATAGTTAGAGGGATTTAGAAGTTTGGATGTTTGACTGGATATTTGGCGCGTATATAAAAAAGCCCTGGCTCTTTCAAGGCAGGGCTTTTTGTGTTTTTTGCAACTTACATCACTGGGTAATCGATGTAGCCCACCGGACCTTTTCCATAGAACGTCTCTGGATGCGGCTCGTTCAATGGCGCGTCGGCTTTCAAGCGTGCAGGCAGGTCAGGGTTGGCGATGAACGGCACGCCAAACGCCACGGCGTCAGCCTTGCCTTCTGCCAGCCAGGCATTGGCACTCTCTTTGGTGAAGCGTTCGTTGGCGATGTATGGGCCGCCGAAGGCTTGCTTGAGCTGCGGGCCGATGCTGTCTTCGCCTTCTTTCTCGCGAGAGCAGATAAACGCGATGCCACGCTTGCCCAGCTCGCTGGCAACGTAGCTGAAGGTTTCCAGGCGGTTCTCGTCGCCCATGTCGTGGGAGTCGGCGCGCGGTGCGAGGTGCACCCCCACGCGGCCGGCACCCCAGACTTCGATGGCGGCGTCGGTCACTTCCAGCAGCAGGCGAGCCCGGTTTTCCAGGGAACCGCCGTATTGATCGGTGCGCTGGTTGGTGCTGCTTTGCAGGAATTGGTCGAGCAGGTAGCCGTTGGCGCCATGGATCTCCACGCCATCGAAACCGGCGGCCTTGGCGTTTTCCGCACCGACGCGGTAGGCATCGACGATGTCGGCGATTTCAGCGGTTTCCAATGCGCGCGGCGTCGGATAGTCGGCCAGCGGACGCACCAGGCTCACGTGGCCCTTGGGCTGGATGGCGCTCGGCGCCACAGGAAGCTCGCCGTCCAGGTAGGACGGGTGGGAGATCCGGCCCACGTGCCAGAGCTGCAGGAAGATCTTGCCGCCAGCGCCATGGATGGCCTTGGTCACGTTGGCCCAGCCGCGGACCTGATCGTTGGACCAGATGCCTGGCGTGTCCGGGTAACCTACGCCCATCGGCGTCACCGACGTGGCTTCGCTGAGGATCAGGCCGGCGGATGCGCGTTGCACGTAGTACTCGGCCATCAAGGCGTTGGGTACACGGCCTGCGTCAGCACGGCAGCGAGTGAGCGGGGCCATGATGATGCGGTTCTTCAGCTCGATGTCGCCAAGTTTGATGGGGTCGAAAATTGTCGCCATGAAATACAACCTCGCAAGTGAAGGATTAAAAGTCAGTGAGTGGCAGGGGCCAGGTCGGCATTGCCGCCCTGGCGGAAAGTGATCAGGGTGACCAGCAGCGCCAGCACGGCCAGCGCGCCCGCGGCCAGGGGCACGGACGTCAGGCCCAGGCCGTGGTCGATGACGCTGCCGCCGACCCAGGCGCCCAGGGCATTGCCGATGTTGAAGGCGCCGATGTTCAGGGTGGACACCAGGTTGGGTGCGTCTTTGCCGAAGGTCACCACGTTGACCTGCAGTGCCGGCACCGCGGCAAAACAGGCGGTGGCCCAGAGGAATAAGGTGATCTCGGTCGGGATCAACGCCACGCTGGTCCAGCTCAACACGGTGGACACCACCGCCATGGTCAGGAAAACACCCATCAGCGTGTTCGCCAGGCTCTTGTCCGCCAGCTTGCCGCCGATGATGTTGCCCAGTGTCAGGCCAAGGCCGATCAGCACCAGGGTCCACGTCACGCCACGGGGCGATACGCCGGTCACTTCACCCAGCAGCGGGGCGACGTAGGTAAACAGGGTGAACACCGAGGCGGAGAACAGCGCGGTCATGCTCAACGACAGCCACAGGCCTGCTCCCTTGAGTGCCACCAGCTCCGAACGCATGTCGAGTTTTTCCTCGTCGCGCTTGGCCGGCAGGAAGCGGATCAGGCCGATCAGGGCGACTACGCCGATGATCGTTACCGCCCAGAAGGTCGAACGCCAGGCGGCTTGCTGGCCCAGCGCGGTGCCCAGCGGTACGCCAAGCACGTTGGCCAGGGTCAGGCCGGTGAACATCAGGGCCACGGCCGAGGCACGCTTGTTCGGCGCCACCAGGCCGGCGGCGACCACCGAACCGATGCCGAAGAACGCACCGTGGCACAGGGCGGTGACGACCCGCGCAAACATCAGCACGTTGTAGTCGCTGGCGACGGCGCAGAGCAGGTTGCCAACGATGAAGATCCCCATCAGCGCCACCAGCGCGGCCTTGCGCGGCAGCCGCGCGGTGGCCAGGGCCATGAACGGCGCACCGATGGCCACGCCCAGGGCGTAGCCGGTGACCAGCCAGCCGGCGCCGGGAATCGATACGCCGAGGTCCGCCGCCACATCGGGCAACAGGCCCATGATGACGAATTCCGTCGTGCCGATGGCGAAGGCGCTCAGCGCCAGGATGAAGAGGGAAAGGGGCATGTCGAATCCTTGTCAGGTCAGAGCTCTTGGCTCATTTGCTGGAGAAACTGCTGGATCAGTTCCTCGTTGCGTTTGAAGAAGTGCCACTGACCGACCTTCTGGCTGGTGATCAACCCGGCCCGTTGCAGCACCGCCAGATGCGCGGAGACCGTAGATTGCGACAGGCCGCAACGCTGGTCGATCTGACCGGCACAAATGCCGAATTCATGGTTGTGCAACTGCTCGGGAAACTGAACCTTGGGGTCCTTGAGCCAGTTGAGGATGTCTCGCCGTACTGGGTGCGCCAGGGCTTTTATTATTTCGTCGAGGTCGAGGGTCATGGTGGCAGGCTCGGGTGAGTAAAACGCTATATCGCGATGAGGCGAACCTTAAATCGTTATTTCGCGATATACCAATATGTATTTGATCTGAACCCCGAACAAATCGCTATATCGGGTTATAACGATATGGGCGCGGTGGTGCTAAGCTGCCCGCCATGAACTACCTCGCGCACCTGCACCTCGGCGGCCCTGGCCGGGAACAACTGCTCGGCAGTCTTTATGGCGACTTCGTCAAAGGGCCGCTGCAAGGGCAATTCGACCCACGGATCGAAGCGGCGATTGCCCTGCATCGACGCATCGACATGTACACCGATCGCCACCCGTTGGTGGACATCGCCTTGTCGCGTTTCTCCACGGTGCGGCGGCGTTATGCCGGGATCGTGCTGGACGTGTTTTTCGACCATTGCCTGGCCCGGGATTGGACGCTGTACGGTGAGGGGCCGCTGATGGACTTCACCTCCCGGGTCTACCAGGTCCTGGCCGCCGAACCGCAACTGCCGGGACGCCTGGCGCACATTGCACCGTTCATGGCAGCGGATGACTGGTTGGGGTCATATCAGCAATTCGAGGTGATCGGGCAGGTGCTGCGAGGCATTTCCCGGCGCTTGTCGCGGCCGGAGGAGCTGGCGGGGGCGATGGCGGAACTGGTCAAGCTCTATGAGCCGTTGAGCGAGGATTTTCGGTTGTTCTATCCGCAGCTTCAGGATTTCGCCCAAACCCAAGTCACGCCACAGGACTAATTGTGGGAGCGAGCTTGCTCGCGATAGCGGTGTATCAGCCAGCGCATCTGCTGAATGTTAGGCCGCTATCGCGAGCAAGCTCGCTCCCACAAGGGGGGGCTGCGTAGATATCCGGTTCAAGCCGCAATCGCCGCCGGCCGCACCGGCACTGGCTGCTTCTCAGGCATTTCGCCGAACAGCGCCCGGTGCACCGCCTGCTGCGCCTGGAACGCCAGCGCCGCACGCTCCTGGCCGTGGCAGGCAATCGGTTCCAGCAGATGGATTTCCACGTCGCCGCGATCGTTGGCAAACAGCCGCATCAGGTGCGACAGCAAATCATCATCGCCAATGAATGGGGCCAGCGAATCCGGTTCGCCGTTGCGCAGGTAACGGATCGCCACCGGCTGCAGGGCCACGTCGGCATCGATGGCCGCCGACAACAGGCGACCGTGAAAGGTGCGCAGCGAACGGCCATCGGTGGTGGTGCCTTCCGGGAACATCAACAGCGGATGAGCCTGTTCAAGATGACGGCTCATCTGCTTGCGGATCAGTTGGCTGTCGCCCGAACCGCGACGGATGAACAGGCTGCCGGCCTTGGCGGCCAGCCATCCGGCCACCGGCCAGGTGCGCACTTCGGCCTTGGACAGGAACGACAGCGGCGTGAGCATGCCCAGCAGCGGAATATCGGTCCAGGACACATGGTTGCTGACCCACAACATCGGCTGGCGGGGCAGTTGGCCGTGGACCGTCACCGAAAAGGGCAGGGCATTGGTCAATCGCGTCATGAAAAATCGCGACCAGCGTTGGCGACGGACCATGGAGTTGGCGATTCCCAGGCGTTCGAACAGGCCGAACACGCTGGCCATGCCCAGGCCCAGCGCCACCACCAGCAATACTCGCGCGATACGCGCGTACACCCGCAACCGGCTCATCAGACCGCAGCCTTGAAGTGACGGGCGTAGCGCGGGCAGAGTTCGTCGCGCTTGAGCAGGATGAACACGTCGGCCACTTGGAAGTCTTCGTCCCAGCACGGCTCGCCGCAGATCTTTGCGCCCAGGCGCATGTAGGCCTTGAGCAACGGCGGCATTTCGGCGATGACGTTGGACGGTACGTCCAGGCTCGGCAAGGGTTTTTTCGGCACTGCTTGCAGGTGTTCGGTGCAGAGGTAGCGTTCGCGCAGGCGCTGCATGATCGCCTGGGCCTGGATGCCGCCGTCCTGCATCGGGATGCTCGCGCAACCCATCAAGTAGCTGTAGCCGCCTTCATTGAGGACTTCGGCCAGTTCGCCCCAGAGCACCGCGATAGTGCCGCCGTTGCGGTAGGCCGGGTCGACGCAGGTACGGCCGATTTCCAGGATCGGGCCTTGCAGATGGACCAGGCCGTGGAGGGCGAATTCTTCTTCGCTGTAGAAACGTCCCAGGCTGCTGGCGGCCTGGTGGTCGAGCAGCCGGGTGGTTGCCACGAGGCGGCCGGTGTTCAGGTCGCGTACGCCGATGTGGGCGCAGTGAACATCGTAGTCATCCATGTCCAGACCCATTTCCGCGCCTTTGAGCTTGGCGTTGAATTCGCCGCTGAAGACGTTGAAGCGCAGGGCCTGTGCTTCTTGCAAGGCCTTTGCGCCGATCAGGCGTTCGGCTTGCAGGCGGCGTTCATTGCCGGTGTCGCGGATGCGGGCGATCTGGGTCATAGCGAGTCTCCGTGCGGGCTGTCTACCCGTCTTGGGTTGAGCCAATCGACTTTCTTTATGCAGCCATGTTGTGCAAAGTCAGGCTATGTAGCCCCGGTGTCATCGCCATGAAGCTTTGGTGATGCTTATATGACAGCCCACGAAAGGAGCCCCTTCATGCCTTGGCAAACCCTGATCGAACGCAGCGAGCGGCTGCCTGCCTGGGTGGATCTGGCTGAAGGTTATGCCGCGTTGTTGCACCGCCTGGGACCGGTCACGCCATTCGAGTTGGCCGTGGTCGGGGCGCGGTTGATGGCCACGCCGGGGTTGGCGTTTCTGGTGGGCTACGAGGCGGCGCTACGGGCGCTTTGGCCGAGCGCGCCGCAAAGCCTCGGCGCGTTGTGTGCCACTGAGCAGCGCAGCCTGCGACCGGCGGATATGCAGACGCGCCTGATCGATTTGCGGCTGAGCGGGCGCAAGGATTTCGTCACCGCGGGCGACGCTGCCGAGTGGTTGTTGGTCGCGGCCCGAAGCGAGGCGCCGGAAGAGGAGCGCCCGCGATTGAGCCTGGCGGTGGCCTACGCAGGCGAACCGGGCGTGGTGCTCGAAAAACTCCCGGGCCTGCCCTTCATGCCGGAGATCAGCCATGGTCGGGTGCTGTTGGAGGGCGCGCTGTGCGAATTGCTGGCGGGTGATGGCTGGGACGCCTACGTCAAACCGTTTCGTACCCTGGAAGACCTTTATGTGCTCAGCGCGATGACTGCATGGTTGTATGGCGTCGGGCAAGAATGCGCCTGGCCCCAGGCGTTGCGACTGCGCCTGTTGGCGCTGCTCGCCGGGTGCGCGGAGGCGAGCCGCCACAATCCTTCGAGCGCGGCCACGCATGTGCTGCTGGGTGGCCTGTTCGCCCAGTTCCAAGGGCTCGAAGCCGAACTGAACGACGCCTTGGCCGGTGGACCTGCGCCGTGGCGTGAGATGTGGGGGCGTGACAAGGCGGTGATGGACATTGCGGCGGGGGCGCGGGCCAAGCGGTTGGACAAGGCGTTGGGGTAGCCCCTCAAGCGGCTGCCCCCTGTGGGAGCGAGCTTGCTCGCGATAGCTGTTTGTCAGTCGCCATATGCTTAGCTGACACTCTGCTATCGCGAGCAAGCTCGCTCCCACAGGGGGCCACACACGCCTCGAAATTGTCATCAAGTCTGAATAGGCTCTGAAGGTTCAATCCTGCGAGCCCCGCGAATGTCCAAAGGCTGGTTCCTGATCCCGCTATTGCTGCTCAACCTGACCGCCCAGGCCGAAGACTGGCCCGCCGAGCAATGGCCGACCGGCCCGACCCCCACCGGGCCGGCCATCGAAGCCCTGGAGCAATACGCCTTTGCGCCAAGGGACGACGCCACCCGCCAAGGCATTCGCACCGACGCGCTGCTGGTGATCCAGGACGGTCGGCTGGTCTACGAACGCTATGCCGGACCGACTGACGCACAGACCCCGCACCTGACCTGGTCCATCAGCAAAAGCCTGCTGGCGACAGTGTTCGGCGTGGCCTACGGTGAAAAACGCTTTGCCCTGGATGATCCGGCCGCCCGGTACTATCCACCGCTGCAGCGACACCCGGGCATGACCCTGGCCGATCTGTTTCATTGGGCGTCCGGCCTGGACTGGCAAGAAGACTACGAATACGCGCCGCTCAACTCTTCGGTCGTGGCGATGCTCTATACCCGCGGACGCCACGACATGGCGGCGTTCACCGCCACGCACGGCAGCTTCAGCCCGCCCGGGCAGGCGTTCCGCTATTCCAGCGGCGACAGCAATCTGCTGGCGGCGGCGCTGAAAAATATCGTCGGTCCGGCGGGCTATGCCGATTACCCGTGGACGGCCCTGTTTGATCCTTTGGGCATCCGTCACGCGACCTGGGAAACCGACGCCAGCGGCACGTTCGTCGGTTCGTCCTATGCCTATCTCACGGCGCGGGACCTGGCGCGTGTCGGCCTGTTGATGCAACAGGATGGCCGTTGGGGCGATCGGCAATTGATTCCCCGGGAATGGGTTGCGTTCAATCGTGAGCCGTTCGCCCGCTTCCAGGCTGGTCAGGACGAGGCCGTGCCTGGCGGACACTGGTGGCTCAATCGCGCCGCTGACCCAACGATCCGTCCGTGGCCGGACGCGCCACCGGATACCTTCGCCGCCCTGGGCCATTGGGGCCAGGCGCTGTACGTCATTCCCAGCGCCAGGTTGGTGATCGTGCGCTACGGCGATGACCGCGACGGCAGCTATCGCCACAACGAATTGCTCAAGCGGGCCATGGCGGCGTTCGCCGGGACGGTGCAGCCATGATGCGCAAAGTGTCGCTTACCTTGATGGCGGTGCTGCTGGTTGCCTTGTTCGGTTGGGTCTGGAAAGAGCGGGAGGCGTTGCGTGCATTTCCCGACATCATCAGCGCCTATACCGCCAAGGAATACTGCTCGTGTCGCTATGTGATGCAGCAGCCGGCCGAATATTGCCGGGGTTATGTGAAGCAGTCGGTGCCCACCAACGACTTTCTCGACACACCTGAAGCCAAGCGCGTCACCGTCAGCGGCTTGGGGCGCAGCCACAGTGCGCGGTGGATGGGGGAGCGGCAGGGGTGTCGGTTGGAACCCTGAAGTTTACGGGCTGCTTTCGTGGCGAGGGAGCTTGCTCCCGCTCGAGTGCGCAGCGCTCGCAAATTTTTCAATCAGCCGCGATCTTGGGGCTGCTTCGCAGCCCAGCGGGAGCAAGCTCCCTCGCCACCGGGTTATGTGGGCAGCACGGATGTTGTGAAACAGACAGTTTGCAAGCGCCCTCGGCCCGGTTAAGGTTCGCCACAGGTTTATCTGCCCCCCGAGTCTGTATGTTCAAGCGGTCTTTCTCCCACGTTGTCACCACCTTGCTGCTGGCCTGCGCCGCGCTGCCGGCCGAGGCCGATTGGTACCTGGACGGCGAGTCGTCGAGGCTCTCTTTTATCAGTAGCAAAAACGGCAATGTCTCCGAGGTCCAGCGTTTCCTCGTGCTGCACGGCCAAGTCCAGCCCAAGGGCCTTGCGCGACTGGAGGTCGAACTCGAATCCATCAATAGCGGCATTCCCCTGCGGGACGAGCGCATGCGCGCCGAGCTGTTTGAAATCAAGCAGTTCGCCGAGGCCACCATCACTGCGCAGCTCGACCTGATACCGATCCAGGATTTGGCCAATGGCGCGCAACTGGAACTGCGCCTGCCGGTGACGGTGGATTTGCATGGCAAGCAGCACGAATACAACGTTCAACTACTGGCGACGCGCCTGGACGAGCGCCGCTTCCAGGTCGTGACCCTGGAGCCAGTCGTGCTCAACGCGGCGGATTTCGATCTGGCGCCGGGTCTGGAAAAGCTGCGCCACCTGGCCGGATTGTCGGCCATCAGCCTATCGGTGCCGGTGAATGCGGTGCTGATCTTCACGGCGCGCTGACATGAGCGGCCCGGTATTTCCTTGGCGCGAAGGCAATCGCTTCGAATTGCTGATCGATGGACCGCAGTTTTTCCCGCGCATGCTGGTGGAGATCGCCCGAGCCCAGGAACAGGTCGAGTTGGAACTGTACCTGGTGGAGGCGGGGGCCTGCGCCGAGGCGATGGTCCAGGCACTGGTCCAGGCCGCCGGGCGCGGCGTTCGCGTGCGCTGCCTGTTCGATGACTACGGCAGCCTGGCGTTCACCCTGGCCCTGCGCAAGCGCCTGACCGAGGCTGGGGTGGAGTTGCGTTTCTACAATCGCCTGAGCTGGCGCCGCTGGGTGCGCAACCTCTACCGCGATCACCGCAAGCTGCTGTTGGTGGACCAACGCCTGGCCGTGGTCGGCGGCACCGGGGTGACCGATGAATTCTGGAACCCCCTCGACGACCGCAGTGACTGGCACGAAGTGATGGTGGAAATCGTCGGCCCGCTGGTGCTCGACTGGCAGTTGCTGTTTGACCGCCAGTGGCTCGCCAACCGTCATCGGCGGGCCTGGAAACCAGCCTCCAACTTCGGCTTGCCGCGCCTGCCTCGCGTCCCGCCGGTGGGCGAGGGCATGGGCCGGGTGGCGTATGCCGACGCCCGCCAGCATCGCGACATTTTGCAATCGCTGTCCCGGGCATTGAACAGTGGCCAGAAACGCATCTGGATGGCGACGCCATATTTCCTTCCGACCTGGAACGTGCGCCGCTCCTTGCGCAAGGCCGCCGCCCGCGGCATCGACGTGCGGCTGCTGCTGACCGGCCCGCGCACCGATCACCCGTCCGTGCGTTACGCCGGGCACCGTTACTACCCACGACTGCTCAAGGCCGGCGTGCAGATTTTCGAATACCAGCCGTGTTTCCTGCATCTGAAGATGGTGTTGGTGGACGATTGGGTCAGCATTGGTTCCTGCAATTTCGATCACTGGAACCTGCGTTTCAACCTGGAAGCCAATCTGGAGGCACTGGACTCCGGGCTGAGCAAGGCCGTGGCGGCTAGTTTTGAACGGGACTTCGAGCAGAGCCTGCAAGTGAGCCTCGACGCGTGGCAGCGCCGGCCGCTGTGGAAGCGCTTCAAGCAGCGGGTGTGGGGGTTGGTGGATCGGGTGGTGGTGAACCTGTTGGATCGGCGGGGTTAACCATCCACCGCAAAACAATGTGGGAGCGAGCTTGCTCGCGATAGCGGCCTGACAGTCGATGATGCGGTGACTGATGGGGCCTCATCGCGAGCAAGCTCGCTCCCACAGGGTATTGCGGTGTTGCTGGATCAGAGCAACTCAAAACTCTGCTGCTTCACGTCCTGGGAGTCCAGGCCGATCTGTACGTTGAACTTGCCCGGTTCCGCGGCGTACTTGAGCTGGGCATTGAAGAACTTCAGGTCGTCTTCGGTGATGGTGAAGTGGATGACTTTCTTCTCGCCGGCCTTGAGCATCACCTTGCGGAAGTTCTTCAGTTCCTTCACCGGGCGAATGATCGAACCGGTCACGTCCTGGATGTACAGCTGCACCACGGTTTCACCGTCACGCTTACCCGTGTTTTCCAGCGTCACGCTGGCATCGAGCTTGCCGGTCTTGTTCAGCGTGGTCGACGACAGGGCCATGTCCGACAGGCTGAACTCGGTGTAGCTCAGGCCGTAGCCGAACGGGTAGAGCGGGCCAACGTCTTCTTCAAAATATTGCGAAGTATAGTTGGCCGCTGCCCCGGCTTTGAAGGGGCGACCAATCTGCAACGCATTATAGTAAGTCGGGATCTGGCCGACTGAGCGCGGGAAACTGATAGGAAGTTTTCCTGATGGGTTGTAGTCGCCGAATAGCACATCGGCAATCGCGTTGCCTCCTTCCGTACCTGCATACCACGTTTCGAGGACAGCATCCGATTGCTCATGCTCTTTGCCAATGGAGAGTGGCCGACCGTTCATCAGGACCAATACCAACTGCTTTCCGGTACCTTTGAGGGCGTTTATCAACTCACTTTGATGCCCTGGTAATTCAAGGCTTGTACGGCTTGAAGACTCGTGCGACATGCCGCGTGCTTCACCTACCACGGCGACAATGACATCGGCCTGTTGCGCGGTCTTGACCGCTTCTTCAATCATTTGCGCCGAGGATCTAGGGTCAATCTCGACTTCGGGTCGATCATAGATGATGTGGTTGAGGTAGGCCGCGACTTTAGGGTTGTCAATGATGTTGCTGCCACGAGCGTAGAGTAATTTGGCCTTTCCATCTATCGCGCTTGCGATCCCGTCATAAACAGTTACCGCTTGCTTCGGTTGCCCTGCGCCAGACCAACTGCCCAACATATCGATCTTACTTTTTGCGAGCGGGCCGATTACCGCGATGGTGCCTTGCTTTTTGAGCGGCAGTGCCTGTTGGTGATTTTTCAGCAGCACGAGGCTTTTTCGGGCAATTTCTCTGGCTTCTGCCCGATGCAGACGATTTTCGGCGTTGTTGTCTGTTGGATCGTCTTCTATTTTGCCAATGCGCTGGTACGGTGCGGCGAACAATCCCATATCGTACTTAGCGCCCAATACCTCGCGCACGGCGTTATCTATGTCATTTTGGGAAATTTCACCAGAGGCTAATAATCCTGGCAATTCGGTACCGTAGACTTGGTCATTCATGCTCATATCGATACCGGCCTTGATCGCCAGCTTGGCTGCCTCGCGGTTATCCCTGGCGACGCCGTGCCGGATCAGTTCGGTGATCGCCCCGTGATCGCTAACGGTAAGCCCCTTGAATTTCCACTCCTTGCGCAGTAGATCCTGCATTAACCAGGTGTTGGAGGTGGCGGGAATGCCGTTGATAGAGTTAAGCGCAACCATGACACCGCCTGCCCCTGCATCAATGGCTGCTCGGTAAGGAGGCAAGTAGTCCTGATACATCCGGACAGGACTCATGTCGACGATGTTGTAGTCTCGGCCTCCTTCAACGGCGCCATACAGGGCAAAATGCTTAACGCTCGCCATGACTCTATCTGGAGCGCTGGGGGATGAACCTTGTAACCCTTCGACCATGACTTTGGCTATACGCGAGACAAGGTAAGTATCTTCGCCGAATCCTTCTGAAGTCCGACCCCAACGAGGGTCACGAGCGATGTCGACCATTGGGGCGAACGTCATGTCCAAACCATCGGCACTGGCTTCTTTCGCGGCGATCCGTGCACTCAGGCCAATGGCATCCATATCCCAACTGGACGCCAGCGCCAGACTGATAGGGAAAATGGTGCGTTGCCCATGGATGACGTCATAGGCAAAAAACATCGGGATTTTCAGGCGACTGAGTTGGGCAGCGTCCTGCATAGGCCGGTTTTCTGCACGAGTGACGGAGTTGAATGTACCTCCGATTCTTCCAGCGGCGATTTCCTTGCGAATCATCTCCCGGGGCATTTCCGGGCCGATGCTGATCAGGCGCAATTGGCCGATCTTCTCTTCGAGGGTCATTTGCTTCATCAGGTTACTGATGAACGCATCCTTGTTCTCTATGGGGGCTGGCAGGTTGTCGGCTAATACGGATTGACTGGCCAGACTGACAAACAGGCCCAGCAAACACAGCTTCTTCATGAATAATTTTCTCGCAAGCCTAAAGGGCGGGGATCACACCACGCCGGTCAGCCAAAATGTGAGGAGCGGCTATTGTTGTTCAGTTAAATGCAGCACACTTTCGAACCCATTGGGCTGAACTTAGTTTCGCACTGCGCATCTTTTAGCCCATCGGCCCGTTTCAATCCAGCGCGGCGGCAGATTATGCCCCAGACGTCGGCGGGATAGGTGGCCGGGTTTTCCTATGTCATGCAAGGGAGCGCTATATCCGATGAATCCTCGACTGAATCACCTTCGCAGCCTGCCGATGCTGGCGCTGATGCTGCTCACCACGTTGTTGGCCGGTTGCGGCATCAACAACATCCCGACCCTGGACGAACAGGCCAAGGCCGCTTGGGGCCAGGTGCAGAACCAGTATCAGCGCCGCGCCGACCTGATTCCCAACCTGGTGGAAACCGTCAAGGGCTACGCCCGGCACGAGCAGGAAACCCTGACCGCAGTGGTCGAGGCGCGGGCCAAGGCCACGTCGATCCAGGTGGACGCCAGCACCTTGGACAACCCGGAAAAACTCAAGCAGTTCCAGCAGGCCCAGGACCAGCTGAGCGGCGCATTGAGCCGGCTGATGGTGGTGGTCGAGCGTTATCCGGACCTCAAGGCCAACCAGAATTTCCTGGCGTTGCAATCCCAGCTCGAAGGCACCGAGAACCGCATCGCCGTGGCCCGCCGTGACTTCATCCTGGCGGTGCAGAAGTACAACACCGAGATCCGCACCTTCCCCGGTCGCCTGTGGCACAGCGTGATGTACAGCGACTTGCCGATCCGCGAAACCTTCGAGGCCACCAGCCCGAATGCCGAAAAAGCGCCTGAAGTGAAGTTCTGAAAAAACTGTGGGAGCGAGCTTGCTCGCGATGGCGGCCACACATCCAGCATTGATGCAAACTGATCCACCGCTATCGCGAGCAAGCTCGCTCCCACACAGGAGTTCTGATGCGAGTGTTGAAATTTGGCCTGGTGCTGCTGCTCTGGGTCTTTGCCATCACGGCCCAGGCCGAGTTGAAATTTCCGGCATTGACCGGGCGGGTGGTGGACGCCGCCCAACTGCTCGACCCGTCGGTCCGAACGCAACTCGATGCGCAACTCAAGGCCCATGAGCAGGCCACCGGCGAACAGGTGGTCGTCGTCACGCTGGCCAACCTACAGGGCGCCAGCATCGAAGACTTCGGCTATCAATTGGGCCGCCACTGGGGCATCGGGCAGAAAGACAAAAACAACGGCGCGCTGCTGATCGTCGCCCGCGATGATCGTAAACTGCGCATCGAAGTGGGTTATGGCCTGGAGGATCGTCTGACTGACGCCCAGAGTTCGGTGATCATCAATCAGGTAATCACCCCGGCGTTCAAGACGGGCAATTTCAACAAGGGCATCAGTGACGGCGTGGCGGCGATGCTCGTGGTCCTGGGCGGCAGTTCCCTCGATGAACCGGCTGCCGCATACAGCGCGGGTGGGCCGGACGAGAAGGATTTCGTCGAGCGCCATCCAGGCCTGTTCATCTTCCTGGTTATGCTTTTTATCCTGACGGTATTCGTCTGCCAGATGCTCGGTATCCTGCCCAGCGGTGGTGGGTCCAGTGGCGGTGGCTATTCCAGTGGCGGAGGTGGCGGCAGCAGCGGAGGCGGTGGCTTCAGCGGCGGTGGCGGCAGTTTCGGTGGCGGCGGTTCGTCGGGCGGCTGGTGACAACAATAATGAGCGGGCTTTTTTAAACATGGCATTACTGACTGAACACGAACAACGCAAAGTGGCCGAGGCCATCGCCCAGGTCGAGCGCGACACCGACGCCGAACTGGTCACGGTGCTTGCTGCCCGCGCCGATGACTACGCCTACATCCCGTTGCTCTGGGCCAGCTTGCTGGCGCTGGTGGTTCCCGGCGCCCTGCAGTACCTGACGGGCTGGCTGACCCTGCACAGTCTGCTGTGGGTCCAGTGGGCCAGTTTCATCGTGTTGTGCCTGGTGTTTCGCATCCCTCGCATCACCACGCACCTGATTCCTCGTTCCGTACGCCACTGGCGGGCTTCCAACCTGGCCCGCCGGCAGTTTCTCGAACAGAACCTGCACCACACCGTGGGCAGCACCGGCATGCTGATCTTCGTCTGCGAGGCCGAGCGCTATGTGGAGATACTGGTGGACGAGGGCATTTCCAAGCGACTCGACAATACACATTGGGATGCGATTGTCGCGGCATTCACCCAGCAGGTTCGCCAAGGGCAGACGTTGCAGGGTTTCGTGACGTGCATCGAGGCCTGCGGCGAATTGCTCAAGG
The DNA here is from genome assembly GCF_013608025.1 of Pseudomonas brassicacearum subsp. neoaurantiaca. GTDB lineage: Bacteria > Pseudomonadota > Gammaproteobacteria > Pseudomonadales > Pseudomonadaceae > Aquipseudomonas. The sequence goes on from NZ_VDLV01000003.1 coordinate 24,739, forward strand.
AGCACGTGCCGGTGACCCATGCGCGTAACGAATTGCCGAATCGGTTGGTGGTTTTAAGCTGATGTTCTGCCGGACACCGTGGCGAAAGTGCCTTTGTGGCGAGGGAGCTTGCTCCCGCTGGACCGCGAAGCGGTCCCCATCGGTCTCAAAGTAAGGCAAAGGGCTCGCAAATCGACGACTGCTTCGCAGCCGAGCGGGAGCAAGCTCCCTCGCCACGCAAGCGCGTGGTCATGCAAAGATTACGCTGCGAATTTAGCACCGCTGGGGAAATTCCCCGTGCCCTGGCACCCCATCCCCCCTAAAATAGCCGCCATTCCCGATCCGCCCGCCCCGAGGCCGCTTTTCCATGTCCGTTACCGCAACTCCCGCCCGTTCCGCGCCGGATCATCACGCTCAGTTCATCGCGCTGCTGCACACCAGCCTCGAGCAGAACGCGTTCATCAAGCTGGTGCTGGCCAAGTATGTCGGTGACGAAACCGATCTGCAGCGGCTGATCATCAAGCAGCTCACAGTCAAGGATCAGCCTTGCCTGTCCTTCGTCTATCGCTACAAGACCCGCGACATCACCAAGAATTTCCCGCTGGCCGAAGGCGTGGATACCATCGCCGCGCTGTTGCCGGCTTCGTTCAAGAACGCGCATCTGCTGGCGATCACCGACGAAGCGCAATTGGAGTACAGCAAGAAGGGCAAGAGCTCGCTGTTCAAGAGCAAGCCCCAGCAACTGCGAGAAGTGCCATCGGCCGAGCACAACCGCGAGAAGAACCGCTTCCTCGACTTGAGCCGGCCATTCCTGGCTGACCTGGGCGTGACTAACCATAAGCACGAACTGATTCCGGCGATGTCGCGCAAGTGGAAGCAGATCAACAAGTTCATCGAGGTCTTCAGCCATGCGCTGACGTCTTCGCCGCTGGCCCTGGACAAGCCGGTGCGGGTCTCGGACTTCGGCTCGGGCAAGGGCTACCTGACCTTCGCCATCCACGATTACCTGCGCAACACCTTGCAGGCCGAAGGCGTGGTGACCGGTGTCGAGTTGCGTGAAGACATGGTCAAGCTGTGCAACGAAGCCGCCGCGCGGCTGGAGCACCCGGGCCTGAGTTTCCAGCACGGTGACGTGCGCAGCGTGGCGCCAAGCGCGGTGGATGTGATGATCGCCTTGCACGCCTGCGACATTGCCACCGACTACGCGATCCACATGGGCATTCGCTCGGGCGCCTCGATCATCATGTGCTCGCCGTGCTGCCACAAACAGATCCGCCTGCAGATTCAGAGTCCGGCGCTGCTCAAGCCGATGCTGCAATACGGCTTGCACCTGGGCCAGCAGGCGGAAATGGTTACTGACAGCTTGCGGGCGTTGTTCCTCGAAGCCTGCGGCTACGAGACGAAGGTGTTCGAGTTCATCTCCCTGGACCACACCAACAAAAACAAGATGATCCTCGCGGTCAAGCGTGCCGAACCGGCGGATCCCGCCGAACTGCTCGCCAGGATCGAAGAACTCAAAGCGTTCTATCACATCACCGAGCACTGCCTCGAAACGCTGCTGCGGGCGGATGGTTACCTCGCCTGACAACACCGACCTGAACCCTGTGGGAGCGAGCCCGCTCGCGAAAAACGATAACGCGGTGCATCTGACTAACCGCGCTGCCTGATTCGCGAGCAGGCTCGCTCCCACAAAAAAGCGGTGCAGTCTGTCAGTTAATGACGGGCTGCTGTTGCAGCGGTCTACCTTTAATGCGTTCACCCTCACGCATTCCAAAGGAGCCCATTCCATGGCCGCCAAGAAAATCCTCATGCTGGTCGGCGATTACGTCGAAGATTACGAAGTCATGGTGCCGTTCCAGGCTTTGCAAATGGTCGGCCACACGGTGCATGCCGTGTGCCCGGGAAAAACGACCGGCCAGACGGTCCGTACCGCGATCCATGATTTCGAGGGCGACCAGACCTACAGCGAGAAACCGGGGCATTTGTTTGCCCTCAACCATGACTTCGCCAAGGTCCAGGCCGCCGATTACGATGCGCTGCTGGTGCCGGGCGGTCGCGCTCCGGAATACCTGCGCTTGAATGAAGAGGTCCTGCAACTGGTGCGTGATTTCGATCTGGCCGGCAAGCCGATCGCCGCGGTGTGCCACGGTGCGCAATTGCTCGCGGCGGCGGGCATCCTGGAGGGCCGCGAGTGCAGCGCCTATCCGGCCTGTGCCCCGGAAGTGCGTCTGGCCGGCGGGACGTTTATCGACATCCCGGTGACCGAAGGCCATGTCCAGGGCAACCTGGCCACGGCACCGGCCTGGCCGGCACATCCGAACTGGTTGGCCGGATTCCTGACGTTGCTGGGCACGGCGATTACCCTGTAGGCACCACCGGGAGGCTAGACCTCCACCGGCACCGCCAGCTTCGGATCGCCCAGTGGATGACTCTTGGCATCGAAGAAGCGCAACTCGATGTCGAGGCCTTGGAATAGCTTGGCGTAATGCCGTTTCTGGTGCTGGATAAAGGCCTGGCTCCGCGGGTAGATCGAGATGGCCATGGTCCTCGGCGCGGCTTGGCGCAGCGCATGCACGATATGGCTGTCCTGCTCGCCCAGGGCGTGGCCGAACAGGCACAGGTTGTCGCCGTGGTGCAGCAACTGGTCGTAGCAGAACGACAAGTAGTCACTGCTGTGGATGGTCTTGAGTTTGTCCTGGCTCGGACCTTCGTTGATGAACAGTGGAACATCATCGAGGGTCTTGAGGGTGTTGTTGATGGCGAAACTGCCGAGCAGCGTGCCCTCGGTGGAGGTGAGCTTGCGCGCCGTGCCGTCCTGGTTACGCACCAGATGCAAGCCACCGTGCAGGTACAGCAGGCGCGGTTTGTCTGTGTTGGCCTGGCTCAGGTCGAAGCTGTGATCGGCTCCCAGGAACAGGTCGGTGACGGTGTCGGGAGCGCGCTGGATCGCCCAGTAGCTCAGTAAATCGTAGTTGGTCGTGAACACCGTGCGGTAGCGGCCCAGTTCCTGGTTCAGGTGTTGCAGGGTTGACGCTTGCACCAGCCGCCAGGGGATATGCATGGCGTGCACGGCGTTGATCAGCGCTTCCTTGATCGCGTAGTAGCGATTGCGCGGCGCGGCGGAGCTCACTGCCAGGGCCTTGTTGACCCGGCTGGTGGTTTTCAGCGCACCCAGCACCTGTTCGAAACTGCGTGTCTGCAGCGCATCGAACACGCTCAGTTCCGACGGACTCAGGGGTTTTTCCTCGACGGTACGGGCGTTCTCGAACAACGAGTCATAGCCGAAATCGTCCCACACGGCGCGGCTGGCGCCATTACCCACCAACAGGCCGCTGAAGGCGGTGCTGGCGCGCAAGGTCTCCCACTCTTCGAGCCGGGCGTCGTATTCCTGGAAATCGGTCATTGCGAAAGTCATCTCAAAACGTGGCAAAGGCAGGGCGTGACTTTATCACGACCCAGTCTTGAGCCAGATCAAGATACGTTGTGACCAGTCGGTCAATCCTGTACGCCCCTGCCGATCCGGCCTCTTTCAGGAGCGTGTCCCCATGAGCAGCACTTTTTTCATTCCAGCCGTGAACATCATGGGCCTGGGTTGCCTCGACGAGGCGATGACCGCCATCCGCAACTACGGCTTTCGCAAGGCGCTGATCGTCACCGACGCGGGGTTGGCGAAGGCCGGCGTCGCCTCCAAGGTGGCCCAATTGCTGGCATTACAGGATGTCGACGCGGTGATCTACGACGGTGCCAAGCCCAACCCGAGCATCGCCAACGTTGAACTCGGGCTCGGCCTGCTGAAGGAAAGCCGCTGCGATTTCATCGTGTCGCTGGGTGGCGGCTCCCCCCATGATTGCGCCAAGGGTATCGCGTTGTGCGCGACCAACGGCGGGCAGATCCGCGACTATGAAGGCGTCGATCGCTCCAGCAAGCCGCAACTGCCGCTGATCGCCATCAACACCACGGCAGGCACCGCCAGTGAAATGACCCGTTTCTGCATCATCACGGACGAGACGCGCCACGTGAAAATGGCCATCGTCGACCGCAACGTCACGCCGCTGATGTCGGTCAACGACCCGGCCCTGATGGTGGCGATGCCCAAAGGATTGACCGCCGCGACCGGCATGGATGCGCTGACCCATGCGATCGAGGCTTATGTCTCCACCGCCGCCACGCCCATCACCGACGCCTGTGCCCTCAAAGCGATTACCTTGATCAGCAACAACCTGCGCCTGGCCGTGCGTGACGGCAATGACTTGGCAGCGCGGGAGAACATGGCTTATGCACAGTTCCTCGCGGGGATGGCATTCAACAATGCTTCGCTGGGTTTCGTGCATGCGATGGCGCACCAGTTGGGCGGCTTCTATGACCTGCCTCATGGCGTGTGCAACGCGGTATTGCTGCCCCATGTACAGAGTTTCAACGCCACGGTCTGTGCCGCCCGGCTGACGGATGTTGCCCATGCCATGGGGGCCGATATCCGTGGATTCAGCCCTGAAGAAGGCGCCCAGTCTGCCATCGCGGCGATTCGCAGCCTGGCCGTGGATGTGGACATTCCAGCGGGCTTGCGTGAGCTGGGCGTGCGCCTCAATGACGTGCCGGTACTCGCCGCCAACGCCTTGAAGGACGCCTGCGGCCTGACCAACCCGAGAGCGGCGGACCAGCGCCAGATCGAGGAGATTTTCCGCGGCGCATTCTAACTGGCCCGAGGCGGCATGAACCTGGCGCACAGCATCGCCGCCACTGCCAACAGCGTGCACAGCAGCGCCAATGGCCAGGCCTGTTGACTCAACAACAGGCTGGCCAAGGCGCCGATCGCCGAGGCCAACAACTGATGCAGGAAACCGCTCAGGGCCATGGCGTATGCGCCGGCGACCGGCGAGCCCTCGTTCGCCAATGACAGGCTGATGGGGTAATTCAACGACTGGCCGAACACCGCGAAGCAGTACGGGAGCCAGAACAGCAGGGCAACACTGCCCAATGCGATGCTCCCCGCCAGCATGGTCACGCTGCCACCCAGCACCAGCGTGATGCCCCAACCCATCAATCGACGCTGGCCGGTGCGTAGCACGAATGCATTCACCGCCAGCGCGCCTAGCAGGTACGCCGCGCTGATCGGCCAACCCAACAGGCCGTACTCGACGGCGGACCAATGGAAGCTTTCCTGCAAGATCAACGGCGCGCCGGTATTGAAGGCGATGATCACGCCATACCCCAGCCCACCTGCCAGTGCAGGTAGCAGAAAACCGCGATGTCTGATGATCTGCCCGTATACCCGCCACGCCGACTGCCCGCCACTCACTTCCGCCAATACCGGGAACCGGGCCCTGGACACCGCCGCCGCCATCGCCAGGCTGACCGCACCCAAGCCGAGGAAAATCGCCTCCCACCCGAAAGCGACCTGGATCAACGAACCGAGGTACTGGCCGATGCCGAGGGCAACCACGAAGGCGATCGATATCCACGACAGCGCCTTGGCCAGCAGGTCGCCGCTGAACGTGTCGCGGATCAACACCCGTGCCATCACCGAAATACCGCTGGCACCGATGCCCTGAATCAACCTGAACGCCAGGAATGTTTCCAGTGACGTGCCCAACGGCAAGGCCAGGTTGCCCAGGCCGTACAGGACCAATGCCGCGAGCAAGACGGGTTTGCGCCCAAGCCGCTGGCTCAGGCTGCCCCATAACAGCATGGGCAGCGCCATGCCGATCAGGTAGACCGACAATCCCCACGACACCTGGGCCGCATTAGCCTTGAGGTCCAGGGCAATGTCAGGCACGGCCGGCAGGTAGATACTCATGCCCAGTTGTGCGAGGAAAACGGTGGCGCAGGTGACGATCAGGGTTGTGCGGTTGTTCATCAAGGGCTCGATTCAAGGGCGGGTGTCGCGCCCGTGGGCCAATAGCAGGTCGATGACCTGCTCGCAGAACGAACGAATCACCTCCGGCTCCATGTCGGCACGCAGGGTGATCCGGATCGCGGCTTTGTCTTGTGGCACCACGGGGAAAAAGACCGCTGAGGTGAAATACCCCAGTTCGGCGAGTTCGACCGCGAGACGCGTGGCCAGGGCCGCCTCGCCGCAGTGCACCAGCCGGATCGCCATGGGGCTGGCGTACTGTTCGGTGCGGATCAGGCTATCGAACAGGCGGATATTAGCTTGCAAACGTTCCTGCAACGAACTGAATTCGGGACTGCGGTGCAAGCTGATCGAGGCCATGCCTGCGCCGATAGCGGCGGAGTTCAGGCTTTGCGACCAATTGCTTGGGCCGCCGTAACGTTGCACCAGAGTCTTGTGCCGTTCACTGCCAAACATGGCCAATCCACCGCTGGCACCGAATGATTTGGCCAGCGAAGCGACAATCAGGGTGCGGTCGTCAACCGCCGGAATTCGCGATCGCACCAGGCCAATGCCGGAGGGTCCCACGGCGGACAACGCATGGGAGTCGTCCAGATAAAGGAACAGGCCGTGGCGCTGCTTGAGGTACATCAGGCTATCCAGGTCCGCCATGCCGCCCATGCTGTAGGCGCTGTCCGCCACGTAGGTCACGTTAGCGTGGCGTTTGCAGACGTCTTCGAGGAAATCCATGTCGTTGTGCGGGCAGGTGATGACCTGGGTTTCATCCGCGCAGGCGGCCTTGATATGGTTCATCGAATAATGGGCCTGCTTGTCGAAGACCATGACCGGCGGTCGATTGCCGGTCAAGGCACCACTGGCCAGCAAGGGCAGTATCCCTGAGCTTGCTGCGCTGCAAGACAATGCGCTGAGGCAACTGGCGCCGAACAACTCCGACAGTTGGATTTCGTATTGGTCGAGGATTTCCAGCTTGCAGCGATTTTTCGAGTTGGCAACGCGCAGGGTTCCGGCTTCCCAAAGCGTCGTCATGGCACCGTCCAGCAAGGCGGGGTGATAATCCAGGCCCAAGTAGGACGTCGTACAGAAGTGATGCAGGGTGCGACCGTATTGATCCACCAACACATTGGGGCTCTTGACCTCCACATTCAGCCCCGCGGCTTTTCCAACATGGGCGTTCTGCCAATCCTGGTCCGCCAGGGAAATCACCTTGCGATAGTTGGTGAAGCGATGGGGTGGTAGCGCAGTCTGGTTCATGGTTCGAGTACATTCCTTGGTTATGTGTTGCTGTCCGTGGGTGTTTCACTTTGTGTGTATGTCGAGACTTTACAGACTGTTGGGCAGGGCTTTGAATCGGCTGTTTCCGGTGTGTTTGAGCGTGATCGGAGAGTTGCGCGTAGGATCTTGCCTAGGGAGCTGGACGGGGAATCCATTTGCGGCGTGGGAGTGGGGGTTCGACCCGTGAAATTGCGGGGTTTGGCTACCCTGAGCGCTTGGCCAACCCATCGAATACGGATTTCGCTTCGGTCGTGTCCATCGTGTGTTGGCAAAATGATGTCAATTTTCCAGGGGCGGTCCGATTGCCTGCGCTATCCTCATCGATAACGTGGGTATACGTGATTGCGTACGTCTGCAGGGCGGCGCGAATGACGGATGCCCGGTTCCCCCATGGCTGTATCACCCGGATGGCTTATCGCGTCATGGATATTCGAAGTTCCGCGCCGCTGGCCAGCTACCTCGATTTGCTGCTGGACGCCGTATGTGCCGTCGACGCCCAAGGCTGTATCGTGTTCGTCAGCGCGGCGTGCGAGCGCATTCTGGGCTACACGCCACAGGAACTGATCGGCCGGCGGATGATCGACCTGGTGCATCCCGCCGACCGCCAGCGGACCCTCGAGGCCGCGCGTGAAATCATGGAGGGCGAGCCCAAGCTCAATTTCGAGAACCGCTACCTGCGCAAGGACGGTGGTGTAGTGCATATCCTGTGGTCGGCGCGCTGGTCGGAGGCTGACCAGCTGCGCATCGCCGTGGCGCGTGACATCACCGAGCGCAAGCAGGCGGAGTCCCGTCAGGCGGCGTTGTATGCGATTTCCGAGGCAGCCCATGCCGCTGCTGACCTGCTGGCCTTGTTCAAGCGGATCCACCTGATCATCGGCGAGTGGCTGCCGGCGCTGAATTTTTCGGTGGCGCTGTATGACGAGCAATGCGAGCAGATCGACTTTGCGTACCACGTCGACGATCGAGAGCGACAACCCGAATTGCCTGGCACGATGATCGGACGCTTGTGCGCCGAAGTCATCCGCAGTGGCCAGCCGATCCTGCTCACCCCCGGTTGCAGTTCCTTGCCCGCAGAATTCCGCGACCTTGTGTCTGCGCCGCAGGCGCCTTGTTGGCTGGGCGTGCCGCTGAATTCGCAGAACGGTACGATCGGCGCCTTGATCGTCAAGAGTGCGCCGGACAGCGAACGCTATACCGAGCAAGACAAGGAATTGCTGCAATACGTCTGTGCTCAGATCACCCTCGCCATCGAGCGCCAGCAATTGCACGCCCGATTGCAGCACATGGCGCAGTACGACCAACTGACCCAAGTGCCCAATCGCGAATTGCTGCGCGAGCGGTTCAAGGCTGCGCTGGCCACGGCCCGTGCCGCATCGGGGCGGATGGCCTTGCTCTATATCGACCTGGACCGTTTCAAGCAGGTCAACGACACGTATGGCCATGGTGTTGGCGACATGCTGCTGCAAGCGGTGGCGAGTCGGCTCAGGGGCTGCATACGCGAAACAGACACCGTCGCGCGCATCGGCGGTGATGAATTTGTCGTCCTGCTGCACAGCATCCAGAACGTCACGGACGCCGAGCGGGTGCAAGCAAAAATCCGCCGTGCCTTGGCTGAGCCGCTGCGGCTGGATGGTCACTGCCTGAGTATCGAACCGAGCATCGGCGTGGCGTGCTTTCCCGACCATGGCACCGAAGACATCACCCTGTTCCGCCACGCCGACGAAGCGATGTACGCCGCCAAGCGCCACAACCACCGAGCCTTCGGCATTTAATTGCGCGCCACCGTTCGTCGTGGCACTCGCGTGTTTTCCAAACCTTGAGACCTGGGCCATTTCAAATGAAATACGGGGCATGCGTGCCCGTCATTTCTTGCAATACGGAGGGCCGGGCTATGCGCGGGTCAAGCAACATTTATCCGGGAAACATTGCTCACGATCGAACGAAGGTGTCCGAAGCGGGTCGCAAAAGTGGGAGAACCACCATCGCGAGCGTCGATAAAAGCCCGCTGAAAGCCGAGATTGGCCGCAAGCCGGGTCGCACGTCTCGCTGAATATCCAACGGTGGTTCTGATTTCCGCGACGTAGATTCCGTCGCGATTTTTCTTTCAGAGGAGGGCGCGACCATGAGCCGGATGGCCACCTTTTTACGTACCACCAGTGTTGTCGTGCTAATGGGCCTGGGTGCCAATAGCGCCTGGGCCCAGTCACCTGTCGAATTCATCAACGATGCATCCGCCAAAGGCATGGCCGACATCGAGGCCAGCCGTGAGGCGCATTCGAAAGCGGAGTCACGGGAGGTCAAGGACTACACCATCATGGTGATCAACGACCGCACCACCGCCAACCAACATTTGGCGAAAATCGCCAAGAAGCTCGACTTGCCTGTCGCGCCACGGGAAGAAGTGGCGGACAAGGCCAAGACCCTGATGCCACCAGTGGCCGAGGGCGAGTCGTTCGAAGCGGCTTATGCCGCCAGCCAGGTCAAGGCCACTGAAGAAGCCATCGAGCAGATCCAGCAGCAGGCCCAGACCACCGATGTGCCGGAGATCAAGGCGTTCGCTGACGAAACGCTGCCCAAGCTGCAAACCCATCTCGAGATGGCCAGGGCGTTGCAGGCCAGCCGCTGATCCTCTGCACCTGTTTATGTTCAGGACCGGGACGCCAGCGTCCCGGCTCGTTTTGCCCGCCGAAAAGGAGAACCTCGATGTCTACACGCCGAGAACCCAACCAATACGCGATGCAGAATCCGCTGACCCAATACCCGCGTCCGGAGTTTCCGGACCAGCCACAGTCCCCGCCAGGCATCGACCAGGACATGCTGCCGCAACCCGATCATGGTGAAAAAAGTTATCAGGGGTTCGGACGCCTGGAAGGGCGCAAGGCGCTGATCACCGGCGGCGACTCCGGGATCGGTCGCGCCGCCGCCATCGCCTACGCCCGGGAAGGCGCTGATGTCGCGATCAATTACCTGCCCAGTGAAGAGCGCGACGCGCAGCAGGTTATTGAGCTGATCAAGGCTGAGGGGCGCAAGGCCATCGCCATTCCGGGCGACCTCAAGGACGAAGCGTTCTGTGCGCAGATGGTCAAGATGGCGCAACAGCAACTCGACGGCCTGGATATCCTGGTCAATGTCGCCGGTAAGCAGGAGGCGCAGAAAGACATCGCCGACATCACCACCGCGCAGTTCGACGACACCATGAAAACCAACATCTATGCGATGTTCTGGATCTGCAAGACCGCGGTGCCGCTGATGCCGGCCGGTGCGACCATCATCAATACCGCGTCGATCCAATCCTACGATCCGTCCGCGACGCTGCTGGACTACGCCACCACCAAAGCGGCGATCGTGGCGTTTACCAAGGCGTTGGCCGGGCAAGTCATCAGCAAGGGCATCCGTGTCAATGCGGTTGCGCCGGGGCCGATCTGGACCGTGCTGCAACCCAGCGGTGGGCAACCCAGGGAGAAGATTCCTACGTTCGGCTCCCAGGTCCCAATGAAGCGTCCTGGACAGCCTGCGGAATGCGCGCCGCTTTATGTGCTGCTTGCATCGCAAGAGTCGAGTTATATCACCGGGGAAGTATTTGGCGTGACGGGAGGCAACCCGTTGCCCTGATGTTGAAAAATGCGCGAGTGGCATGGACCACTCGCGCATCTGCATCAGCACTGGTTCAAGTCGATCTTGTTCTTTTGCTCAATACCGTCAAGGCTCTTGGCTTCGTCTTTTCCCATGTCCTGATACTGCTTCCTCAGGGCTTCAAGCTGCTTGAGATCGAGCGACTCGAGACCGAGCATTGCGTTCTGCGCGTCCTTGGACGCCCGCAGTAACTCATCGACTTTCAGATGCAAGATATCCGTATCGCGGTTCTGTGTGTTCTGGATCAGGAACACCATCAGGAAGGTGATGATGGTGGTCGAGGTGTTGATGATCAATTGCCAGGTGTCGTTGAAACCGAAGAAAGGTCCGCTGGCAGCCCAGAGCGTCAACAACACGATGGCCCCCAGGAATGTCTTGGGGCTCCCCGCCCAGAGGGAAAGTTTTTGTGCGATCTTTGCGAACGTCATTGCCGTGTTTCCTTATTGGATGCACCTGTCTGGTGTGACAGCAACGAGTCGGTGAAAATTCTACTTACATTTCAACCGCAAGCGTTCCCCTTCGACGTTCATCGTCCGGCACGATGACAGTCGCAACCATTGCCACGCTCACAGGTCACTCCTGAAAGCCCTCAGCATCGGAGTACGACATGAATATCGCCCGCACGCTTTGCCTCGCCTGCTGCCTGTTCGCCCTGCATGGCTGTTTTGACAACTCGGATAACGAGACCAAGGACAACACCGATGGCACCAAGTCTTCGGTACAGATGCAGGAGTCCAAGTCGGACAGCAAATAGGAGCTGTTGAAAACTGTGGGAGCGAGCCTGCTCGCGATGGCGTCAGGTCAGCAACATCAAGGGCGCTGACACACCGCTATCGCGAGCAGGCTCGCTCCCACTGGTTCTTTTCTTAGCAGCGATTGCTCATCGCCCTTGCTGCAACACCTTCAACGCTGCCGATGCCAGGAAGCCTGAGCGGCTTTTCTCTTCAGGATGGTGCAACACATATTCATCAATCCGGTTGAGCAGGTAGCCGGGCAACGTGATGTTGAGTTTCTGCGCCTTGCCCAGGTATTTGGTCACATCAATGTCCACCAGCGCCCAGGTGCAGCCAGCATAGTGCGGATTGGCGGCGTGCAGGGTGACAGTATTGGCCGATGGAATCGGTGAGCCGTCCTCAGCCAGAATCTCGAAATGGCCCTCGATGGCCTCACGCGCCATCGCCATGGCCTCATCCAGGTCATCACCTGCGGAAAAACAACCCGGAATGTCCGGCACCTCAACACCCCAGGCGTGCTTGTCATCGCCCATGGAAATCGCAATCGGGTAAAGCATTCAATCGTCCTCCGGAAAAGCGGGGCAACTGGCCGTCTGGAGAAGGGCCTGTTGCAAGATACTGATTGCCGTTTTCTTGAGCAGGTCCTTCTTGGGATGAGGAACCGTGACCAGCCCCGGTTTGGTCGGGTGTTTGAAATGATGGTGGCTGCCTCGGATACGCACCAGATACCAACCATCCGCAACAATTTGGCTTATCAAGAATCGGCTATTCACAACACCTCCATGTGGTGTTCTTGGTGGGTACTATACCTACTGAAAAAGAATGATCAACACTATAACCACCATGGGCGACGGTTGGGCTGGTGGGAGCTGCGCTTGAAGTCTAGAAGCGGCGTCACGCAAGGACGGGGGAGAACGAGGGTGCCTTTATTTCAGGATGAGACGGGGCCTGGCGTGGCGAGGGAGTTTGCTCCCGCTGGGCTGCGAAGCAGCCCCGGTTTTGAGCCCGATTCCAAAAAGGACTTTTTTATTCACAGGACCTACGACTGCTGCACAAACGTCAGCCGCACCGCAAAACCAATCAGCACACTGCCAAACAGCCACTGCTGCGCGCGCTGGGCCGAAGGCGAGCGTTGGAGCCAGCGCCCGAGTGCGACACCCATCAATGCATAGGCGGAATCGAACAGCAGGCCGACGCCAACCAGCACCACGCCCAGGATCGCGAATTGCTCCAGCACCGGCCCGTCCTGCGGATGGATGAACTGCGGCAGCAACACCGAGCAAAACAGCAAAGCCTTTGGGTTGAGCAGGTTCGTCAGTAGGCCGCGCTGGATCGCCTGATGCCATTGCCGCTTTCCGATCGCAGCGGCGTCTCTTTCGAAGCTGGGCAACAACGTCGTCCGCAAACATTGAAAGCCGATCCAGGCCAGGTAAGCCGCCCCGGCCAGGCGCACCACATCAAAGGTCCAGGGCGCCGTCTTGAACAACACGGAGAGCCCCATCGCTGCCAACGCGACATGACATGCCCGAGCAACGCCCAGGCCCACCGCTGTCGCCAGCGCCGCGCCCTTGCCCTGACGGGCGCCGGTTTGCAGCACCAGAATCATGTCCGGCCCGGGCAACAAGTACGCCACCGTCAACGCCATGAAAAACAACCAGAGCTCTGTCATCGCGGCCCCCCGCATTCAGTGAATTGGAAGTGCCAGTCTATGGCCGATGGGCAGGGCAGGTGGTTGCGTAGTCAGCTTCTCAAGCTTTGGAAATTGGCATAACCTGCCAAGCAGTTCAGTAATTCAATCGGAAAATGCCAAATCATGAAGCTTGATGCCTTCGACCGCAAAATCCTCGCCGCACTGCAACGGGACGGCCGGTTGAGCAACGTGCAACTGGCCGAAGAAATTGGCCTGTCACCTTCGCCATGCCTTCGCCGTGTGCGGATGCTCGAAGAAGCGGGGGTGATTCGCGGCTATCAAGCCATCCTGGACCGCGATGAAGTGGGCCTCGGGATGACGATCTTTGTCGGCATCAAGGTCGAACGGCACACCGACGAAAGAGCCGAGGCGTTTCGTCAGGCGGTGACCGCGTTGCCCGAGGTGATCTCGGCGTTCCTGGTGTCGGGCGAGTCCGACTTTTTGCTGCAGGTGGTGGTGCCGGACTTGCGGGCCTATGACCGTTTTGTCACAGGCAAGCTACTGAAGCTGCCAGGTGTCAGTGATATTCGCAGCAATTTTGCGATCAATACGGTGAAGGCGCCGGGGCCGTTGCCGTTGGGGCATTTGGTTGGCGATTGAGACCGTTGTCTGTCGTACGCAACCTGCTGGTTTTGCCTACAAACCACGCGGAAATCACCCGCTATCCGTAACCGAGCGGATAGGAAATAGTGTTCCTCAGACGAAATGAACGGTTGGCGATGAGCGATTGACGTGGGGCAGGTTCTCCCGGCTTCGCAGAAAGAGACGCTTAGGGCGGTGGCTTAACCCTTAAAGGAGGATCGATGCTCCAGGACGACCGCGATAATTTGGAACTTGAGAAACTGCTGGTCGAAACCCGAAAATTGTTGGCTGAGACTCGTAAGCTTACGGCCGAGGAAACAAAGCTCAAGCATGAAGCCTTATGGTACCCGTACGCAGTTGGGGCAGCGGTAATGACCGCCATTGTCGCTGTTGTGGGTTTTGGGATTAGAATCTAAACGCTGGTTCGCCACGATGCGCCAATACCCACACTACGGTACTTGAGCTATAAAGTACTGCGCTTTGCCCGGAGTAGTTCAAAGACTCAGCAAGAGCCGCAGCCCTGGAGGAGAAAGAGACGTGTCCACACCTCGTAATTATCAAGCGAGCATCGAGCAATTGCATCAAGAGGTGGAAGCGCTAGCCGAAGAAATGAGGCGCCCGGCCCCGGCTATAGTCCGGGTTACGTTGCTGCCGTTCAGCATCGGTGCTGCGTTTGCCCTGACCATGTTTGCGGTCATCGCTTTTGCCGTAAAACATGTTTGATTCGCTGTCACTAAATCAAATCATCGGTGTGGTCCCCTGACGTACGCTCCAAAGCTCCTGCCGCGCATCGCCTCGCAATAGCCTTCAACATGCGTCGACGAATGAGGCCGCTGACCGGACGAATCAAATACCAATAGGCAGTAAAACTTCGCAACGCATCAGCATCGATGCACTGCACCCGCGTCTGGGTGGTAACTCTGGTCAGGCCTGGTTGCAGCAGCTCGCAGGTGAAATTTATCGCCAGCTTCACGTTTCCCGGCTCGTTGAAGGCCTCGAACGCCTCGGCATCAGCGATGGGGACTTGGCCGTAGTCGGCTTTCCAGAGCTTGCCGGCGAGCCCGTAGGCAATCTCTGCGTCGCCGTGGCGCTGAAGCAGTGTGAAGTTGTCCAGACCGAATGAAGCGGATTGAGCGGTGCGGTGGGATTGAGAATGGCCCAACAGGCGCATCGGCAATTCGCGAAGCTTGATTGCGTACCGAAACAAGCGGACGTCTTCGGGGCGATGGGCCAGGATTGCCGCCATTGCGTTGGGCGGATCTGTCGGGATGTCCAATGCATGCAGTTCACGGAATTGGTACACAGGCAGATATGAATCGATCAGGTGCATCCTTGCTTCCTTTCTATATTTGCTGAGATCCCATAAATCGAGACCAAAAAAAACCGGCCACCAAGAGCCGGTTTTTTAATCCCCCGTCAAAACCACCACGACGCAGGACCACAATTCGATTGGAGCGGGTGAAGGGAATCGAACCCTTAATGGACAAGGAGGTACGAAGGTTGTGTAGGTGTGTAGGTGGGCGAGCTGCGTTCGCCCCTGAAGTTGTTGGCTACAAAGTTGCGATTCCTCAGCTCCGTCTTGACTCACATTGTGACTGTTGAACAGGAGACCTTTTAGGGGGGTAGTACAACCATTGGCAGAGTGAGCATCATTGAAGCTGTAAGGTATGATCGTCTTAGCTTGCCTCCCTCCATTCAGGCTAGGAATGATGCTGAAGGTTTTGAAACGCGTCTTTAACATCCTCTATCCCGACCGCCGCTCCGAGCGTGAGAAAGCGCGCGAACGCGAGTTCATCCTGGCGGCGAACTCCTTGAAGACCCTCAAGGTGACACCGGAGGGTGGGATGTCCATCGATCCCGATGAACTTCGAGATCAGATAATCGCCTCGCGGGAGCAGTTGAAGCATCTTGTCCACAGACGAGAATCGCCTAGCCGATTAGTCATAGCAGCGGGAGATGCCCAGGTGGAACCGTTAATGAGTCCCACCGCAGAGGCTCCGGTGAGCTCCATGGACTGTATCGAGGTGGTGGCTTGGCGTCGGTTGCACAGTGGCGCCGCAGTGCGTTATGTGTGCCTCCAAGCTACGAGTACGGGGCGATTCGCTGTTATGACCGCAAGCCTGTACTCGGGCTGCACACATAGCCTCCCATCTTGGATCGAAGCCAACACCGCCAAACACGTCGCCAATGCCATACAGAACGATCATCTCCGCTGGCTGGCTACTGTGAGCGAGGCGATGGATGCTTGGGATGCAGACCTGTGATTGCCTTGAGGCGAGGCTTGCCGATGCTTGAGCCTACATCTGCCATGCCTCAATAGTGTTGAAAAGCCTTTCAATCTGAGTTGGCAAGTCGGTTCGTGGGTCATGGCTATGGTTGAAAGTGCTACCCCCGGCTACGAACTTGTTCGCGATTGTAACTTTTGAATAGCTAGTAATCTGCTTTAGTCTAGCGCCGAAAATCCGATAATGCTTGTCGCGAAAAGCTGCTGGCAAATAACTTTCAATCGTATAGCCCTCAGTCACCCAGCAATACCCCGTCTTCGACTCATGTTCAGCAATGTCAGCCCAAACCTGATATTTCACGCAGTTTTGGTTAATGCATTCATCAGTGCCGTCAGCTGCGCGCTGAAAGTCTAGATCTCGATCCATAACTACTATGGAGTTCCTGTTTATACTGAATATGTCAATTAATCCTGGCGTAGCATTTGATGTGAAATGGCCAAGCATAGACCCGCCGTAAAAAACGAAGGAGAAATCAAGATTTTCCATGGGCATGGATCTACCATGTGTCGAGCACCAGAGCGAAAGCCAGTGCAAAATGTAGGTTCGATCAGACGCCCCTTCGACCCATATCACGCCGTTGGCTTGGAAAACATCGCTTGGCTTTATGCCGAGCCCTGACAGAGCCCTTGCAGGTGATGTTAATTCTGATATTGCGTAACCATTGACTTCAAATAGCTTTGTGTCTGGTACAGACCAGCTTGATATATCTAGAAGCACAGACGAGTGCGTGGAGATGAAAAGCTGAAGGTTCTTGCGAGTTACGACTTCAGAAACCCTAGCCATCATAAGTCTCTGAAGGGTTGGATGCAGGTGGACTTCAGGCTCCTCGATGACACATATCTGGTTATCATTAACTGAGTTTAGCCATCCTATTAGTCCAGCAAAAGCCCGCCATCCAGACGGCAGCATCTTTATTGGGATATGGTTGAACTGACCTAAGTCATCGTTGAGGTAGACACCTACAGTTTTCTTATCAAGAAAGCTAATTGGGTTGGCATGCTTGTAGGTGTGATCTTCATTCGGAGGCCTCTTATAATCTACTTGGTCGGGCTGTAATGGGTGTGGCGCGAGTCCCACGAGATGCTTTCCATCATTATTTAGTGCACTGATGACTCTTTGGATACAAACCCCGCGCTCGTCGTGTGATGAGCGAAAACTGATTATGGCTTCTAGTTTATCCAATACCTTTACAAGTTCTTTTGGTGGTTTTGACGGTTTGCTGTAGATGCTTCCCTCGAATAGGTGTCTTTCATCTCGTGTAGTAACGGCAATGTATGTGCCATATTCATCAATGTCTAGCTTGTTAAATATTGAAGCTACCCAGGTTCCCTTGTCAAAGTAGATGATGGACGTCGCCACGGTACTGGATCGCATGTTTTCACGAGCAATCGTTTTTATAATCTCAACGTCCTTTAGTGCTCGCACCATATCTAGCACAGTTGACTTGCCGCCGCCGTTGGGGCCGACGAAAATATTAACCTTTGAAGCTCTGACTTGAGGCACATCACGCGGGTTGAGGGAGTTGGTCTGCATGATATTATTGAGGCAGAGTGTTCGAAGCCCCAGCAGACCAAAACTTTTAATATGCAAGATCGTATTCCTTTACTAATTGATTTTGGTAGACGCACTCATTAAACATCTTTTGAAAATCAGCCTCCGAGATGCCTGGCGTACTGAGATCGTAGGGTACAAGCAGTGTCATGCTGTCGATGTCATTCGCTTCGATATGCCTAAAAAGCTCGATGAGACTGGTCGCGCGATGGGCCGCATTTGCTGGCCAACATGGTTTACGTAGGCCAACTGGCAGAAGAGATCCCAATCCCAATCCGGAGCGTCCGGGCTAATCTCAAGCGGGCCTTCAAGGTCGCTCAGGAAGCGAGCAGTAATGACTTGTAGTCATCGCCAGCCAGTTTGGCTCCACTCAAGCCCCAATGGAATAGCAAATCCTTGTCCGAAAATGGATGCCTTCATGTGTGAAGCCATGATGGAGAGCCAGAATTATCCGCGCTTGAGTAGACAACCGCGACCCACCGTTCCACATGCGGTCTTCGCAGCCTCGGAGGTGGGGGCAACTTATCTGCGCAACATCCTGAAAAATTCATATTTCCATTGAGTGGTGACATGTAGGCACAAGACTATGCTCAGGGAGGCATTAGAACTGATGCTGGGAAGAGAGGCGCAAAAAAATGGCAAGGATTCGCAAGCTTGAGATCCAAAACTTTCGATCTATCCGACTACTTACCTGGACGCCGTCGCCGGGCATCAACTGCCTCATAGGCCCCGGCGACAGTGGAAAATCTAGCATTCTAGACGCTATTGATATGTGCCTCGGAGCACGCCGGAGCGTGCCCATCGGCGACACAGACTTTTATGGTTTGAATGTCACCACGCCAATTGTAATCAACACGACCATTGGCGCCCTCCCAGATGACCTGATCAATCTGGACACGTATGGAGATTTCCTGCGCGGGTTCGATCCAGCCACAGGCAATATCGAGGACGAACCTAGGATGGGCCTAGAGACCGTTCTCACACTCAGACTGAAAGTTGATAGTGACTTGGAGCCCGCTTGGACTCTCCATTCAGAGCGAGCCGCCGAGCAAGGGCTGGAGCGTGGTCTAGTTTGGAAAGATCGAGCTCGTCTCGCGCCTGCACGCATCGGTAGCTTTGCCAGCATGAATCTGTCCTGGAGTCGTAATTCGATACTGAACAAGCTGACGGAGGAGCGTGCCGCGCTCGGTGGGGCGCTAGCCGCAGCGGCCCGAGAAGCTCGAGCAAGCTTTGGGAGCCAGGCAGGGGTAGAGCTTCAACAGCCGTTGCAAATCGTCACCGAAACCGCCAACAGTCTTGGAGTACCCATGGGTGGTGGTGCTCAGGCACTGCTTGATGCTCACTCTGTATCAATTGGAGATGGCGCCATAGCCTTACACGATGCGGCGGGTATACCCCTGAGGTCGCTTGGCACTGGCTCGTCTCGACTGCTAGTTGCAGGCCTGCAGCGGCGAGCGGCTCAAGCAGCCTCCATTGCACTGGTAGACGAAGTTGAGTTCGGCCTCGAGCCACATCGATTGATACGCTTTCTGGACTCAATGGGAGCGAAGGAAAGTGTACCGCCCCTTCAGGTGTTCCTGACAACTCACTCCCCGGTAGCCCTGCGAGAGTTATCGGGAAATCAACTTCATATCGTACGCAAGAGAGGTGATCAGCACGAAGTACGCCTGGCAGGAACGTCTAACGACGTCCAGAGCACGCTTAGGACGGATCCTGAGGCTTTCTTGGCAAAGCATGTGATTGTTTGCGAAGGCGCTAGTGAGGTCGGTCTCGTCCGAGGTCTGGATCTTTATTGGGGAACGCTAGGACTACCCTCCTTCATGGCCCTAGGAGGAGCCTATGTCGACGTCAACGGCGGCTCGACCGACAATAGCTACAATCGAGGGCTGGCTTTACTGGGACTGGGCTATCGCGTACTTGCCCTCGTTGACGCCGACAAGCCACCCACCCCTGAGGTTCTACAAGCCTTCCTCGATGCAGGAGGACGGTCGATAACCTGGGGAGTTGGCCGTGCATTGGAGGATGAGCTTTTTGCCAGCCTGCCCGACGCGGCTTTGGATGCCCTGATCACGAAGGCTATCGAAGACCAAGGGCAAGAGCTGGTAGCTGAACATATCCGGTCAAAATCACAAGGCCGGCTGACCTTGAATGAAGTGTTTGATAGTCGCCAACAGTTCATCCCTTATCAACCTGAGCAGCGCAGTTTTTTGGGAGTCGCCTCGCGGATCAGGAGGAACGGATGGTTTAAATCAGTGACATCCTATCAATACATAGCGAAAGACATAATCGGGCCTCACCTAGCCAACTCAGATATTGGCTTCCAGCAAATCATCAACGGGATAAAGGATTGGATTCATGCCGCCTGAGATCCGCATATTCGACTTCCCCCGTGGCTCAATTACTGCCCCAGCTGGCTGCGGAAAGACCCAGCTCATTGCCGATACCCTAGCCGAGCACCGAGAGGCCAAGCCGGTACTCGTGCTCACCCATACCAACGCCGGCGTCGCCGCCTTGCGGAACCGTTTGAAACGTGCGGGGATACCCGGCGAGTCATATGAGATCGGCACTCTGGACGGATTTTGCATTCGTATTATCAGTAAGTTTCCGATGCGAAGCGGGCATAATCCAGCGATTCTTTTGCTTTTGGATCGTCGCAATGACTATCCCGCAATTCGAGCAGCTGCTGGGCAGTTGCTGAGTGCAGGTCACATCAGCGGAGTGTTGAAAGCCACGTACTCTCGCGTGATTGTGGATGAGTACCAAGACTGCAACCAAGCTCAGCATGTGATCGTCGCCTGGCTTGGCCAAGCGCTACCTACCTACGTTCTCGGCGATCCTATGCAGGCGATATTCGGCTTCGGCGGTAATCGACTGGTCGATTGGAATGACGACGTCCTACCTCACTTCCCTGCCATAGGGATGCTGAACACTCCATGGCGTTGGCGCCGTGTTGGCATGGAAGATATCGGCACTTGGTTACTACAGGCTCGTAGGCTTTTAGAGGCCGGTCAGTCAGTCGATTTACGGGGCGCTCCTGCCGGCATCCAATGGATTGAAACGACGCCTGCCAATGCAGATCAGCAACGCCGGAATGCTGCCATGGTGCGCGTGCAGGATGGCGAAAATGTCCTGATCATTGGAGACTCCATTAATGTAATCAGTCGCCAACGGTTGACGAGCCAGATACCAGGTGCGACGGTCGTAGAGAACGTAGAGCTCACCGACCTTGTCAGCTTCTCAAGAAATTTTGACCCTAGAGCGGCGAATGGGATGGAGCTCCTGGTTCGCTTCGCAGCAAGCCTCATGACAGGTATAGGCCCTGCTGCTTTGTTACCCAGAGTTCAAAGCATCCAAAACGGACGAAATCGAACTCCCCCCTCTCCGATTGAACACATTACTGTAACCTATGGTCATGCACCCAGCTTAGCGAGTGCCGCAGAGTTGCTTGAGCACTATTCGCGACTGCAAGAGACCCATTTGTATCGTCCAGAAATGCTCAGGTGTTGCGTGGCGGCTATGAGAATGGCTATGACAGGAACACACACTCTCCATCAGGCTGTCGTCCAGATTCGTGACAAAGCACGATTCTCAGGCAGGCCGTTAAGCCGCCGAGCAGTAGGCAGCACACTACTACTCAAAGGTCTTGAGGCGGACGTAGCGGTGATCCTTGAACCTCAAGGGATGGATGCTTATCACCTCTACGTCGCGTTGACCCGAGGAGCCAAAAAAATTCTGATTTGCTCGGGCACACCTATTCTGCAGCCGGCTTGAACTACAAAGACAACGCAGCGGTACCAGTTCCGTATTGATGAGCTTTCGCTTTGCTGAGAAGATCAGGTCTTTGATATGGAAATCTTATGCGCACCGCTTTACATCGAGTCACACGCCAAGTTCTGACCGCTGCTCGGTATGAAGAAATTTATGGTAAGCCCATCGACGGCGCAGGTAACGAGCGGCACCGTGATTACGCGATATGCGATATCTGTGACCAGGACGTTTACCTCCGCGCTGAGCATAGCCAGCACCGCATCCCTAATTTTAGCCACCTAGGCAATAGCAGCTTCTGTCCTGCAAAAGACTTTAACGCTGAGGCATATCGAAGGCTCAATCCGGTCGACGCTGACCCGCAAGCAGCAATGGCACTTAAGAACGCATTTTTCAAGACTTGGAAATTTCACTGGATGGAGTTTAATCGGATCATTCAGTACGCCTCGATTTTCGACTTCAGCAAGATACTCAAATACGCTAGCCGCCATGGCATGTGGGGGTATCGGGGCATGCGCGTTCAAGATGTGCTGGCTGTACTGCTGACACTCATGGACTTCATGCCCTTGCCGAAAGATAAGCGCTATCTTCGAGACTACGGCTTCAGATTTTTCTATAAGGGTAGCGTCTCGAATACAAATGAGTATTGGAATTTGCCCGAGGGACGGCGGAGTCTCATGCAGGTTAAATATGAGTTTCCCGGAAAAACAAGAACGTTCCAAGAGGTGAACATTTTTTCAAAAAATGACGTGATTTTTGATCCTGGATATTTGGCTGGTGTTTATGCCGAGCAACCGCCTGTGAATTCATTCGTGGAGGATTTCATGGTGAAAGAGTTTCCGAATCTTTCGGGCCTTTAATTGGAAAGATTACTCGACGCAGCGAGCAGTACCGCCCAGTACGGGATTGAGTTGAAATAGTGGGTTTTCATCGGCTGCCCCGTATACTGCTACTACCTCGCATTAACAATCAGTTCTGTAGTATGGAGGTATCGATGGAAAGAAAGAAGGTCGCGTTGGCAGAGGTCAATTTATTTTTGATGCACCTGAAGCAACGAGCTCTGATCTGCTACTCGATGGTTGCTGGCGGGATGATCACCTTGATTGCTGGAATTGTGATGCTTTTCGTCGGAGTTGCCGGAGAACAGGTCATCTGGTTCGAGTCCCCGAGCATCAAGATTACTGCCGGCGGCTTCGGCGCAATCACCATGCTGGCTAGCTTAACCTGGGGTTTTTTCGCTTACAAATCAAGGCCAGAAATCAATTATATGGGCCTTACCAGAGGCATGTCCTTGACGAGAGAAGAGATTAAACGTGGTGAGCAGTTCAGCGCGGACGCTAAGCCTAAGTCGGAAGGAAAATAGGCTCCACATTGGCTAGAAGCCACGCATAACCCGTTACCGGCTACACAACGGGTGTGCTCGACTCTTTCATAACTTCACTGCTCACTAGCCACTAGCTGGACGGGCAACCTCTCAGGTTAAGGACGACAAATGTTTCCACCAATGGCGGAACCCAATCTCGAAATCAGCGCCACTGAATTCGAATGGTTGGTCAGGGACTGGATCCTCAAACAGGGTGGTGAGCTGACATCCCTAGAGGTTACGCACGACGCAAAAGTCGAGGCCTACGACTCGACCTACCAGATCGACGTGCTAGCGAAATTCCAAGCCTTTGGAGGCGCCGAATTCACCGTGCTGATTGAGTGCAAAAAATACCGGAACGCAGTCGAGCGGGAGCTAGTTCAGGTGCTGCATGACAAGGTGAGATCCATCGGTGCTCATAAAGGAATGTTGTTCACCACGACAGGGTTTCAATCCGGCGCGATAAAATACGCCAAAACGCATGGCATAGCGTTGGTGTCGATAATTGACGGTGCGGCAACGTACCAAACCCGCTCTGCCTTGTCCGTTGCGGCCAAGCCGCCGGCTTGGCTCAACCTTCCGAAATTCGCGCTTTTCCACGTGGGTGAGAACGACGCCGGTAACATTTCAATGAAGTACCTAGGCCGTGCTGGCACAGAGATCAACGAGATGTTGGGTGATTAAACCCATCTTGGCATTCAACTACCGATTGCCATGGAAGCACTAAGTCTGCGCTCTGGTGGCTGTACGGAGACTACTGGCAACACGGGCCATAGGATAGTGGGCCTAGGATAGGACGGTGTTGAAGAGACCATGTTGTAAAAGCCATTGGTTGGGCCGAAAAACTAACTGCCCACGCTTAGCTCGCTCCAACTACCTCTCCCTTACCAAGGCCAGAGGTTGAGGAAATGGGGTCGGCCAATAGAAACCAAGGTACGCGGTCAGGAAAAAGCAGCGAAGCGCAAACTGCTCCTATTCTGGTTTCTGTACGGTGTATAGAAGAGGCACCGTAGATCTGAGGAACGCAAGCTTCGCTCCATCGCTCAATCAGATCTCCAACAGTCCAAATTTTATGGCCTATTTGGAACACGTTATTGATACCATTTCTTATACAAGGCTTGCTGAATTCAAGGTGGTTTTCTGGGACGAAAATGGAAAGGCTCTCGTGATCCAGGTATTCCAGACTGACATCCACGGTATGCTGCAATTCGTAGCGTGGGCTGATAAGCAGAACGAGCGCTAAAATTTCTGACGGGGAGCTAGCGTGTGCCTGCATAGCCTTCTTGTCTTTTTCCATCCGAGCAACGAGGTAAGGGTAGACTTCCTTCGCCTCCAGATGTGGCTTGGCCAGGCTGCCGCCATTTTCAATCAAAGCGTTGAGCAGTGTGGAAACGATGACCTCCCCTATACCTCCCATTTCGTCTGCGTTTGTTGCAGTGAGGAAAGCACACCAAAAAGGAGCCTCCGCTTCACTCATCCCGGCACATGCCGCAGCATAATGGTCTACTAAAGATCCGCAAATGTCCGTTAACGCTCGACGGATAGAGCTTCCATCTTTTTCCAATTCACGGGCGATATGCAAAGCCGCACCAGCCCACCCCAGTATCCGTGCAATTCGCTGGGGGAGGTAAAAGAGGTCAGGGATACCGTTCCGGCAGAGCGCATATCGGTTCTCACTCAAGGTTACGGCAAGCCCAGCTAACACCCGCTCGGTCTCGTCAATAAGCTCCCGTCCAAAACGAAGGAGGTAAGCGGCAGATATGGGATCGCGCTCCGAGCTTTCTAGCAGAAGAGCGATGCAACTCGCTGAGAGTTCGACGCGTCGAAATGTGTTAGTCCCATCGCGAGCTTGCTTTTCTAACGAGTGCCATATCCCTTCCACGAACACAGCTGCGGCCCCAGGCATGTCTACCAGTCGGTTTACGAACTTTGGGAGCGTTTCAAATATCATGTCTGTGGTCAGCCCAAACTCGGATGAATGCACCAGAGAGTAAAGCGACCCCGCCCCCTCGCTTATGGCTTGTCCGGCTGGGGAAGTTGGAGAGATTCCAGTGAGCTCAAGCAAGGAGGAAGCCGCGTGGCCGCTTGCATGTGGGTTGGCAAAGAGTGGCATGTGTCCGTAGAGATTCACCCCCCAGACTGAGGGCATCTGTGCATTTCCGGTCATCTCTGCAACGTATCGGGCAGCGGGTTTGCCAATGTCTAGCAGGTCGAGAAAGTCTCTGCGAACCCCGGTATCAATTTCACCTCGTAGCACCTTGAGAATGCCGTTAGTAGCGTAGCCACCCTGGGCATTCTCAGTCGCATATTGGTCAGCGGCTGATGAGATAAAGAGCGACACGCCAAACGTGTTAGACCTACCTATCACCGCCGGCTTAAGCAAAGAATGTAAGTCCGCAACCATCCCCCCCGCGTTGCAGGCATCGATGATGATGTTGCAGTGCGCAGCTTTAAGCTCATTCAAAAACTCGAAAAGTCGACTTAATGGGTAGCCAGTCGTTGAAAGACGGTCTTCTCTGGTGTCCGCTAGGCAAAGGTAGTAACTACCATTAGATTCTCCGCCGTGGCCAGCAAAAAAAATTGTTAAACTTTCAAGCTCCGAGTACCTGTCCTGGATTGCTCCCAAAGCGTCGACAAGCTGCGCGGTGGTAGGTGATCGCAACAGGCAGGCGTCTTCAGATTTTATCCGGTTATGCTCACCCTGGGACAGCTCCAGGTGTATTGCCTCAGCATCCAGAACGGCGCCGTTAAGACTATCCATGTGTTGGTACACATCACAGCCAATACTCAAAAGCATCCGGGATGGCATCAATTCTCTTCCTTCACAAATCTTGCCTTCCTAGCTGACTCGCGCTGCAAGGCCTCAGCAGACTTGCGTGCGTTAAGCGCATCTAGTCGGGTATGCAACTGCGGGGACTGCAGAGACGGGTCGGTTAAAAGCTGATTCATAGTGTCACTGCCAACCATTACTTGCGGCTGGTGCACAGTCCCATCTCTACCCACGGAAAATTCGACTGATTCCAAGGCTGCTATATACCGCTCTCCGGCATCACCGGCAGTGTGTATTACCCTTTCGTTTTCCTCGCAGACCTGCGAGATAGTTGTGATAAACGTACTTCCGAAACCTTCAATTAAGCTTTTCACAAGAGAGTCCAACGATTCGGCGATTATCGGCAGTCTCCCCATTGAGACATCTTCAAAGCGGACGTAAGACTCATGCGACTGCGTTTGAAGCAGGGAAACTCGGTCAGGGGCATAACTATTGTGAGACTGCCAAGAGGTGCCATGACAGAAATGATGAACGTTTCTGGGATCCACATAATTTTCTCGTAGCACCCCAAGCTTCCTCTGAGCATCTCGCATATAAGACTGCATCACTAGCTGAGCTTCTTCATCAAAAGGGAATGGAACCTTCACGCTCATAACTAATTCCTAGTGGATCCTGATAAGGCGCAAGCCATAAAAACTGTAATACGCATGATGTACTGGCCTAGAGATCTTATCGCGCCCCACAGGCTTTCGAGTTTTGCAACGTGTACCAGCCGCAATAGCTCTATGCCTTCCGTGGCCGGCATCTAGATGTCGCAGTATGCTGTGTCGTCATCGTCCGTCTTACCCCGAGTTCACCAGTTAGTCCAGTCGTTAGCATCACATCCATCGCGTAACTTGGTGAGTGCCCTTAGGGAAAGGCTGTCGTTAACCGATTTTGCGCCTCGGCGCTTCGGGCTTCCACCCTACACGCCTGCGCGCTCAGCTTGCCATGCCGACCAAGCCTTGAGCACCTAACTTCGGTTCGAGCGGTCGCTCAAGCTAAGCTACATTCGTACTTCAATGGACTCATCGCTTTCGCATAGCTGACTGCAGTATCCCCATCTGATAGTTCAATCTTCGAAAAAAGCACGGCAGGCCTCCATCAAAGCAGTAGCGTCATGCAGAGCTCGATGGCGCCTGGTTGTAGGCAGTAAGCGATAAATGTCACTAGCCGCCTCCCGACCCACCAACACCTCCAAAGGCTTCAACTCGAAGGTCGGCATCAGATCTGCTGCCTCGTAGAGGACATCTAGCCAAAACCCGTCTTGAGGTGAGTCACCGCAAAGCTCCTGCCCTGAAAACAGCTGATTCATTCGCTCCGCCACGGCGTGGGGCGTATCACCTTCCTGATGTAACTGATCTTGAGAGAGACCGTGCATGTCTTGCGCATCGAACGACCAGTGCGTCCAGTATCGGACTGGCTTGATAAGCGAGCTGAAGGAGATCTCTCTCGACACGACGGCAACTTCAATGGGATAGCTATCTGGGGCTATCCCTGATGCCTCGAAATCGATAAAAAAAGAAGGCCGTTCCACCTTGCTGCTCCTGTTTGAGGCTGGATTTTCAGCGGCTACGCCAACTGCTTGTGTGTTCGCGCCGCTATCGCTCGAACCAGCCGTTCTAGCTGTTAGCAGCCTGTGCAACTCGGTGATTTTGCAGATGCTGCATCTCATGCTCCCATTCAGTCAGGAATTTTTCCCAGTCTGTGGCGTAGGGCCCATCAGGAATTCTGGTTGATCCGATGCTCGCTTGCAGAAAGCGTTCTCGCCAGGGCTGCGGGATATCGCGCTCCAAGATGATGTCGATTCCGGAGTTATGACGCCTCACCGAGACAGAGTTACGAACCTCAATGAGGTCGAGTGGCTTATCGCTACAGGGGGTGTTGTTTCGCTCTTGGTCATCGAGATCATCGAGGATGGCAAGGAGGTCGGATGCGTTGGGATCACCAGGACGGAGGCATGCAAGGGCCCACAGAACCCTTCGCCTAGTTCTCTCACGCTCGCGGAGTAAATCGCAGGTCATTTCAGCCTCCTTTTCACAAAGCTGGGCGGTGGTTATGGCGTGCCGCCTCCGGCGGATGGCTGGCGTGAACCGAGCCGTGGCAAGCCACGTCTCGGCCCTACGGGCTTTCATCCAGCACGCCTGCGCGCTCCGCTTGCACTGACCCGTGTCACCTTTCCACGAGTAAATAGCCCAAAGCCTCGTCGTAATCCAGACGCAGTGATTGGATGAAGTGAGTCGTGCATAGTCTCGCATGTGGATTCGCGAAGTATGGGATACCCAATGGATGTCCTCACCAGGTCAGTGGCGAATGCTTCGGACGCTCTGATCCGAGCGATGGCCTACCCATGCCCGTGCTAATTGAAGAATCTGGAAATATCGAAGGGTGCAGCTTTGGTGCGTTCTTCAAATTCTCTTGCATGAATGTAGAAGATTTCGATGTTGATCACCAAGCAAAATTCTTGAAATGAATCCGAAAGAATTCCATGGTTCGCTTAAAACGCTTGAGTAACTCGCCTCAAAAAATGCATCTGGATCTACCCCTTGGACATTGAAAGCAGGATCGGACATCACCCAATTAAAAGCCGTCGATGACCTCAACGGATTTTTTCATGCTTTCAATTTTTCACCAGGCTGATGGATTTTCCTAGGCTGGTGACAGGCATGAATGGCTGAACAAAATGTCTTGGTTTGCAAAGCAAACGTTAATAGCTAAGCTTTATCAGCAGGCATGTCAGTATGGTTTGTCAGCTGAGATTCTAAAGGCTTGGTCAGAAAATAATGCGGCTTCTGCCGGTTACGGCATATCAAGGGTCGCTCAGCCATTCAAGAGGCTCTGATATGTCCAACACCGATCAAGACGCTGCTGTAGAGCCAGCCACTGCCTCCGTCCCATCACCCCCTACTGTCACTGCGTCTCTCCCAGTAAATGACGAAGTCGTTGATAAACGGATGCATATTTTTCACTGGTCTGCGTGGCAAGCCGGAATGTGGAAAGGTGTAGGCATCGCCCTTGGAATCGCAGGCCTTCTGCTCATCGGGTTGGTTGCCACTTCCATCTTTAGAACGACCTCGATCATTGATGCCAACAGTGGTGATGACCTAGCGTTCACTTTTTCCGGCCTTGGATTAATCAACAATACGCTCCTGCGATTGCTGGCCATGCTGATAGGTGCCGGGATTATCTTCGGTGGCTTGGCAGTCTCCTTCTTTTCGAGCAGTGACTCACATCGAATTTCTCTTCAGGCTCTACCGGCTGCTGGTGAATCATTTAAAGCACTGGTGGCAACCCATACTCCAGGTATTGTTGGAATCTTTATGGGCGGCATCATCATTGTCGCCGCGTTATTTGCTCGATCTACACATGACTACACGTCACCTGAGCGTATAAAAATTACTTCAGGAAGTACGCAACCAAAAGAAGCACAGACCAACTCACCGCCACCTATTTTACTGCCGACATCATCGGAACTACGAAAACAATACAACGAGTCTTTGGAAGCAGTTGGGAAGCCTTAAAATGAAAGCTATTACACTGATGCTTGCGCTATGGCTAGGACTTCTTTCATTCACCACAATGGCCGAGGCTGGCGACAACCAGGAATGTGCCACTGCAGATGAGGACGCCCAAGAAGCCTACGACAAAACTAAAGACGCTTTTAATTCTGGAAATAAAGATAAAGCTAATTGGCAGAGTAAAGCGTTTTTTGAAGTATACGAGCGAAATAGAAATTGCCCGTTCATTAAGGTGCTCGCCGATAACCTAAGAAAAATAGGAATAAACAAAACAAGCGTTGCATTAAGTCAAAAAAATATTAATGTTAGAGATATATGGAGCGAATGCCAGCCTCAATGCAAGTTTGAGATGACTAAAGGAGGCGGTTCTACTAGCACAGGAATGAGCGCCCATGGTGAATGACAGTCGTGCTTACTAGGGAGTTCCGATGAGTATCAACAGAGATTTTTTCTTTGACCATATCCGTGAATTCCTATTCAAGGGTTCACTCCGTCAAAGCCAACTTGATGGGATAATTGCGATCCTCGACAAATGGGAAGCGGAGTCTTCGAAAGACGATGATAGGTGGCTGGCTTATATTCTTGGCACTACGCATCACGAGACTGGCCGAACCATGCAGCCGGTGCGTGAGACTTTCGCTGTAACGGACGACGACGCAATCAAGCGACTTGAAAAGGCTTGGTCTACCGGCAGACTGCCGTGGGTCAAAACGCCCTACTGGCACCGCGATGCCGACGGAAAGTCATGGTTTGGGCGAGGTTTCGTTCAGCTGACGCACAAGACCAACTACCAAAAGCTTGGCAAGGCTATTGATGTCGATCTCATCACCAATCCAGACCGAGCGATGGATCTCGATACGGCGTTGAAAGTGCTGTTCGTTGGGATGCGAAACGGACTCTTCACTTCCGCCAAACTATCTGAATTTTTTAACGTGTCCAAGGAGAACTGGGTGCAGGCGCGCAGGATCGTTAACGGCCTGGAAAGTGCCGATCTCGTTGCCAGTTACGCGAAAACCTACTACGCAGCTATCAGCTATACGGTTGGCTGATCTTAGTGGGGTTTGCCATTGTGAGCGACGCAGCCAGCCTTTCCGCCGCTTCGCATAGAGCGGACTGGACACCACCTCTTAATGACCAAGATCTTATTGTCTGTTTCATGCCAGTCCTAAGGTCAGCATGCTGGTCAAAGAGACAGCCAATTAGAGTCAAGGTGGTAGATGCAAGCAAAGAAATGGGGACACGATAATCGGTGCTCTTCGTATCCGTCCCTAGAACCTGATTGTCATGAGTAAGGTGGGTCATGAATCGTGGGACGAGATTTATGCGGGCCACTTCCAGATCGATGTAGACGGTTGGGAGATGTCGATTTACAACGACTGCTATCACCTCGACTACTGCGAACAATGCGTCAGTCCAGATGGGCGGCGATGGTCGTTTGACTCAGGGAGTCGATTTGGCACTGATCCGGTGGCGCTGCTTAGCAATTGGGAGCATCACACACTTGAGCGGATGTTAAAGGCGTTGTGAAGAAAATTTGGTTTGTGCGTGCCTCATTGGACGGCTGTCGTAAATGAAGCCGACGGTGTCCGCTGTCTTGGCTCTCTGGGCTTCCATCCTTACGTCTCGGCCCCTCGGCCCGCGCGCTCCGCTTGCGTTGAACACGTCTCTAAACGACAGAAAGACTGCCTTCGATGCTCGGTTTGCCTACTCTTCGTCGCTAATGGGAGAGTCCGTTACCTCATCCGAGGCAACTGAGACTAGGCGCTTATTTCTGAGAGACTGAGAAAGTCATGACCTCTGTCATGCACTCACCTAGCAGTGCTGAGCAATGGCAAGATGCTATTGCATAGTTCTTAGGGCACCTCGTACCATCCTTGAGCGGGTAAGCCACTCGCTTCTTTCCGCTGGTGAAATCAATAATAAAAAGGAGCATTTGTGAAGGAACGACGCGCATTGAAGGCCTTTAGGAGCTGTCACCATGGCTAACCGACAGCTTTCTCCGGATATCGTCGCACTAATCCACCACGTGGAGTTGAACGAGTCTGGCTGGTGGAAAAAAGGTGTTAGCCAGATTGTAAAAGGCGTGCTTTGGAAGAATCATGGAGCAGCGCTGGGGTTGAATGCACTACATGACGCGATTCGTGCAGAGGCGCCCGGAGCCCTTGGATCTGATGACGAGCTCGAAAGGCAACTGAATAATCTCCGCGATCAGGGAACCGTTTCGATCTTACCAGGGCCAGCCTACAAGCTGACCGAGCGAGCTTTTAACGATCTTTCTGCTCAAGCTGCCACTGCACATGCGGAGCAGGATGCGTGCGAGGCGGACTTTATTGCGACCTGCCGGGAACATTGTCCAACCCTTGATTCCAACCTGGTATGGAAAGATTTCACTGAGGCGCTTTCGCGTGCGATCCGCATCAGCGGTGCCAACCTCTTCAAGCTATTGGTCGGTGGCAAGTTGCAGAATGATTTCGACTGGTTGAATAGCCTTTTCCACAAAGTGGATACCGACAACCGAGAGGGGCTGCGCAAAGTCTTGATGTTCTTCTTCAATCCGGGAAATCAAGTCTGTCGAAGCCAGATTCTCCGCTTCATGACGGCCTACTTTTTCGCGGAGGCAACCCGCCTCAACCCTGAAACCCTTGCTGCCATCAACCAGGCTCGTAAGGTGAAAACAATTAAGGTGGTATTGGACACCAATTTCCTTTTCTCCGTGCTCCAGCTTCACGACAACCCGGCTGACGCGGCAGCGTTATCACTCGTTGATTTGGCTCACAAGAGCAACGGGAAGCTGGATATAAAGCTTTACGTGTTGCCGAGCACTCTGGAAGAAGCCAAGCGCGTTCTAATCGCACAGCTGCATATTATTGACCGCATACGGGTCACTCAGGCGATGTCCCGAGTAGCCATGACTCAGCCGCTACCCAGCATCGCCAAAAAGTTCTTCAGCACCGCCGCCTCGACGGCAAATCTTTCTGCTGCCGATTTCTTTCGCCCTTACATTGATGAGCTTAGGTTCATCCTAGAGGAAAAAGGAATAAGCGTACTGGATGCACATCCAAGCATCTATCACACACGCCAGGATGTCATCGACGATGTTATGCACGAGGTTGAGAGGGAGACAAAAGAACTCCCGGAGAAACGTCGCAAAGGGTACGAGGCTCTGCTGCATGACGCCGTTCTGTGGCATGCCGTCAACGACCGACGCCTCCCTAATCATGAGTCGCCTTTCGAAACTGAGTATTGGGCAGTTTCCATAGACTGGCGTCTAATCGGCTTTGACCGAGCAAAACGCGCAGCCATCCGCTCGAAGCTGCCGGTGGTACTGCATCCAAGCAACTTGGTACAGCTCATCCAGTTTTGGGTGCCTCGCTCCCCAGAACTCGAGGAAAGTCTGGTTGACTCCTTGCGTCTGCCACTTTTTTTCCAATCGTTCGATCTTGAGGATGAAAGGGCGACGTTGAAGGTGCTGGAGTCAATGTCGAGATTCGAAAATGTTGGAGATCTCCCAGAATCCGCCATCCGCGTGGTGCTTACTAATCGGGCGCTTCGCGCGCGGATCAGCAATATTGAAACCTCCAATCAGGAAGTGTTCGAGTTAGTACATGATGAGCTGTTGAGCCACCACCGAAACGTTTCCCAGCAGCTTGAAGAGGCCAAGGCCGTACTGGATGAAAAGGAAAAGCACCTGCTTGAGGAGCGGGCGGCCCGTTCTGCCGTAGAAGGTCGACAGGACATCACCGCCAAGCAGATCGCTGATTTAGAGTCCGAGCGGAGGATTGCCGAGCAGAGGGCTCAAGATCTCGAGACTGCACAGGCTCAGTTGCAACAGCACCTGCAGGAAGCTAACGAGGCCACAAACGAGATCCAGGCTCATCGAGACCGTGCCGAAGCCGCTGAGAGATCACTCACACGTATCAAATATGTCGGGATTTTTCTCGTGCTTCCCACCCTACTAGGTCTGGGTATATATTTTTTGAGCAGTGCTTTAACACCCGAAATGCTGCCGGTGGTAACCACAGATACAAGGGTACTGTGCTTGCGTCTTTTCGCAGCCACTCTCCCTCTGACTTTAGCTTTCTGCTTTTCAGCGAAATACGTCGAGCCCAAGCCTCATCTGAGCTCTTGGAAGCTGAGCAAATTCTTGAGCTGGGTCGGTCGTAAGGTCATCGTTGCCCCAGCATTGATCGCTGGCGAAGGTATCTTCACGGGCGGGACATGGGATGGGATCAAGGCGCTGCTCGGTATCAACTGATACAGATCTAGAGCCCACCTCTCAGTGTGCCCTGCTTCCCTGTCCTGTCCCACCATCACCCTATTTGCTGCTGGTATGCTCGGCTTAAAACAGGAGTAAAAAAAGTGGCTAGCGAATACTCATTATCAGACATCTTGGAAAGGATGTATGAGAACCAACTCGCCCTTGAGGCAGCTCTGATGGAATTGACCCTCCACCTCGAGGCTCACGGTCATGAAGATGTGGGGGATAATGTCCGTGGCGCCCTGGAAACAATTGGCGAGAACGCCGGACATATTAAGCAAGGTCTAGCCCGCCTCAGCAAGCCAGTATGACCCAGCCGCTATTTGACTTTGATCTCAAACGCGTCTCACGCGAGCACTACATAACCGGGAAAGCTGCGATCAATTTTCCGCGCCCTCAAACCACCACTGGGGGGTGGCACTTCCTGTCGTACTTTGACCGCGAGGCTGGGGTCGTCAAGGTGTCGTTGGCGGGCATCCACTATCCTGATACCAGCAGTTTTTTTGTCGACGTAGGCATCATCGACATCACAGACCAACTGTCTCAGCGTGGTTGGCCTGCAGAGGGGCGAAAGCTGTACATGGCGGATCACTACAGAGCCGCAGCAGACATGAGTGTGAAATGGGCCCTTAGCTGCTCAGATCACTGCAGTGTCGAGATTGACGAGTGGTTTCCCTCCCAAGCAGAAAGACAGCGTTTGCTCGCGATGCTTGACATGGGTAAGCCCAAGCTTTTCGAGCTAGGTAAGCTGCAAAAAATGGAAACTTGGCTGCGCTCGCAATAGATTGATGACGCGAGGTTGGTCAGGACGACAGGCTGGACACCGCTTGCTGAGCGTGAGCGATGGATATGCATAAGAAATTTCAGTCATAGTCTGTCCCGCTCCTGATTCTTTTCGCTGCCTTATGGGCAATTGACTAAAAAGACACGCCTCAAGGTCAAGTTCAACCGAGCCACCTGAGCGCTTAGCATACGCCAGGCTCAGACGTTTCCATTTCTTCATCAGCATTCCGGCATGCCAGAGAATTTGTGGCATGCTCCCGAAACTGCACCAATTATGTACAGTAAGTCACTCTGGGATGTCCACGAATTGGCAATGATGACCAATGAAGCCCCCATCCATTACTAGGATTAAATTAGAAAGGGATATCACTGCTCTTAACCTTCAGCAAGATCATTCACATCCTCGTACAGTTCTTTTACGAGTGCCGGAATGACAGTCAGGCTGGTAATCTTAGGGTCAGGAACAGCCACTACAACACCAATAGCGACAAGATCGGCAACAATTTCGATGACCTTGCCAACTATAACTATATTGCTTATCGTTTTAGCAGCTGCTTCAACTGAACTTTCTAAATCCTCTACGGAAGAATGCAAGTCTACAGCCATCGCTCTAAAGGCCATTTTTTGAAACTCTTGGGCAATCTTGATCAGCGGCTTGCTTCCTTGATAGAGATCGGATAGCTCTGCTGGGGAAAGCGTAGTTGATGGATTTTGCAGCTCCTGATTTATAATGATGTATACGGCTAGATATTGATTGGCTAAGTTAAAGTGTTCTTTTGCAGTCAGTGTTTTGTTAGGCATGATGCATACCTCTCGTTAGTTTTTGAATGCAGCTTTGTATTCTTCACGAGTTTTTGATATTTCGTTTTTCGCCACTTTAAGCTCGCCCACCAATCGTTTGAACGAGTCGGTATTGAATGAGCTCAACTCCATTGCCATTTTGTGATGCATCTCACCTACCTTTCGCAAAGCTACGTCGTATGCAGCAATTGCTTCAGCTTTATTATCGTAGATTTCGACTACGGAACGTTTATCTTTTTCCCACTGATAGGCGCTAGTAAAATTCGCCGGTATTGGGTATTGACGGGTTGTTTCATCGTACCAGCTCAACACGCTATACTTCTCAGCGGATATAAACTTAGAAATGCTGCCTAGGGAGGTGGCCAATATGTTTGTCAGCTGTTGAACTGATCCATCATTTTCGACGATCAACTCTTTTAATTTATAGTGCCTATACCCATTTAATGGCAGCTTCACCAGTTTCAAGATAGAGCCGTAGGCTGCGTTAGCTTTTTTCTTCTCATCCGTGGCTAAAGGCAGAGCATCAAGATTAGTGACTAGCCCATCTACTTGCTTGGAAACATCCACCAAATCATCATCTGCCAGCGCACCCAGCTTGGTCATATAAGCGGCCAGTAAGGCATGAAGCGATTTCACTGCTTCAATTTGAGGCTTTGTGAGCGTTGAGTTGGGGCCAACTGGGCCTTCTGCCTTGATACCGTTTTTGGGTGGAAGCCGATTCAAAATTGCATCAAATCTCTTGGAGCGCTCCCCCCAGCCAACCCAATAATCAACAGCTTGCGGTGCTGCAGCCAGTGCGGCAGATTGGTTTGAAAAATCTCTCACTTCTTCAAGGTTGGCGCATCCGTGAAGAATTATCAGAGCGACCAGTGCACCACTCAGCTTAACAGTCAGCTTCCATGTTTTAATTCGTTGATCCAAAAATCTGCGCATAGCAGTATTCCTCTGATTGGGTTTTTGGATAACTAAGTTTCGGCACTCTCAAAATTGTTACAGTTACAGCTCAATGGCAGAATGTCACCATCGTCTCTCTCACGCGCAAACGAGCTCCAACAGCATGATAGACACCTATTTATAAGTTCTTGCACTGGCGCAGAAACAACAGTAGTGCCAGGCCATCAGTTCGTCCAGTCGATATGTGAAATATTTTTCATGTTTATTCAAGGTGCCGATCCGGCGGGTTTTTTGATGTTTTCTGCTACTTCGTTTCTGAAGATGGAACCTCCTAAAACGGCATAACACTTATCGCAATTTATCTTAATAAATCTTTTAAATTTCACCGGGCTGCTTGTTTTTTATTCGCTCCCTACCCACGAGCATACGTGCAGATGACTTCGTCTTTCTTCAAGGTTATAAGGAGTCTTTCAGTCGTGGCTGAGCAAGAAGTTCAGTGCTCGGTGACGCTCAGCGCAGGCGAGAGAGGCTACTTGTCCACCTCTGCATTCCGCCAGCTACTGCATGAGCCCCGTCTGTGTGCGATTAGGCTCTCGACGGCCTCGCTGGCTGATAAATATTCGCGCTTACGTGCGAGTAGAAATTCTTGGTCAAGCGTCGCCCTGTTGTCAGCGATGAAGCCGTGGAAGGCGGCAACAATATGCGGGCGCGGGCGTCCATCAGCTACCTCCGAACTCGCAGAGTCGGGTCGAGACCTATCTCGATGAGCCAGCTCTAGAAAATGTAACCAAAGCCCATGGGGGGCTGTAGTGCGATGCTCGTGTCGATAACGATATGACGGTATCCGCAGCAGCTCAGGAGCTTGGTTAATAACCGATACCCAGCGCCTGAAACGGAGAGTCACTCATGCCTATGACGGAACTGTGATGCAGTTTAGGTATAGATTGATAGGCTCTTCGAACTTGACTGGATATTCGTAGGCTAACTGTAACGCCAGAAAAACGAAGCGCTTGGCACCGAGAGTTGAGACTAGGCCCCCGATAGCTTTGAGCTCATGCAGGTTGTCCTGTGTCAAAGCTATCAAATTCCCACATTTTCTCCGGCAGATCAATACAACTGTTCATTGATTCGTTTCCCCCGGCAATGATCACCTGCTACTAGCCTGGTGACTCAGTGAGAGCATTCGAACGTAGGTACAACTTGTGAACGCATGCCTAATTACGAGCAACGTCAGAGATCGCCTGTTTCCTCTCTGGTCTCGAATTCACACCAAGCGCCCGGGTAAATTTTCCAGCAAGGCATTTCGATGACGAAGCCTCTTTCCAAGAGAAACCGAAGGAGCCCCTCATCAAATTATCTATTTCTCAGGAGGTTCCACCCATGACGAAAGTGAAAACGACTATTACTGCAGCACCCCTGGCGAGAAATGGTGGTGCTTCTTTGAAAGACGTAGAAATTCGCGCAGACTTGATCGCCCATTACCGCGCTGGAACGTGGCGAGCACATACCGGGAGTTAACGGTTGTCATAACCCAGAATCGCCCTTCACGCTCGACTTTCAACACGTCAGAAGTCCTGATCAGATGACCATCGCCAAGCCGACCGTACTGATCTTTTCGGTTGTGGCCAAAAACCACACCGATACCTGCGCGCGAGCGGATGGAAACTCCACAAAGGTAAGCGGTCACCGGTTCATCGAAGCCCTGGGCCTGGGCCTTTATAATCCGCGTGAGATCGAAATCTGTATGGCGTTTCCCGTGCAGATTTACATCAATTGGGTTCAACAAAATTGTGTTCCTTTCGCAGTCCCTATGGCGTTACCAGGAAGTCCTCACGGAACCATCTGTGTTGGTGTCGTGCAGAGCTCTTGGTAAATCTCAGGCTGTACGAATCATGTTCGCGTGATAGACCGGACGAAGGTTGCGCAGCACATCACAGTTGAAGCCAGGTCGGTGAGAACTGTGATATTTGGAGCCCGTCTCCACCTGCAATAAACACACCACGCATTCGTTCTCGTCTTCACCAAGCGTCACCTTGATCAGAGTCTCCATTCGCCAGCCTCCCGTTCCGTTCATATGGGCGGGAGTGACTACTTGTACCTCTGTGATGATCGTCTCAATGTCTTGGGAAATCAGCATCTGCTGCAGTCGAGGCTCACTGTCGATCATCAGAACAACCTCCGAGGTTCGCCCCTGATGCTTAGTCTGGACGGTGACGTGATACCAGTGAGTGCGAAGCACTTTCGAGATCTGATGCCATTGGTACTGTCCGGCACCGAACATGCCCGGCAGCCCGAGCATGTCGGAGTCGTGTGTTCTAAACATCGTGTGTCCTTAGCCTGGAAGGGGCTCCGATACGGAGCGCAGTTAGAAGAGGGAGAAAACGTCTTTCAGGCTCGCGGGTTGTTCATGACCTGGGCCAATCAAAACGTAAATCGTGTTTCTCGTTTCGAACACAACACCGTCGTGGAAATCGGTACACATGCTTGAACGAACCCAGTCGCCCCTTTCGAAACGGCCTTGGCTGTCCTCGGCCACGTTGTGAGCAAACAGGATCATCGGAAGCTGGCCCGCTGCATGAAATTTGAAGAGCTCGTCGCGGGTGACTTCGATGCGAAATATTGTCCAGTCACGAACCAGGCAGTAAGGCTTTTTAGGAAATCGTTCGACTGCTAAAGCTCGGGCTTCGGAAGTCCCCGTCAGACCCTCGAGGGGCGTTCTAGGCCCTTTCATAAAATCGGGCTCTTGGACGCTAGCCATAGGTTTCACCTCAATTAATAACCCGGAAATTGACAATTCAATCCCGCTTGTTGGCGCTCGCCCCTCGCAAAGAGTCTCTCCGCACGCCAGTTGCGTTGGCTTAGAGACGTTAATCGGATCACGGGAAGCCAGCCAGAATGCAGCAAATGCACCATAATACGGATGATAGCCCGTGTTATGGTGCGCCGCAATATGGCCTCATCCTCGATTTGCTTGGGGAAAATTCATGGAGGCCGCACAAGCCCTAGCTGTAGTAGTACGCGCACTGCGTAGGAGAAAGGGTCTTACGCAGGAAAACTTGATCACGATTGACCGTTCCTACTGGGGTCAGATAGAGCGTGGGGAGGTAAACATCACGATTGATATTCTCATTCGTCTCGCAGCGCTGCTGGAAGTCGAGCCGGCCTCATTGATTCTCATGGCGACGTCCCTGCAATCTAATGAGCCGTTCGGAGAGGGCCTCAAACGCATTTCCAAA
Source organism: Pseudomonas brassicacearum subsp. neoaurantiaca (assembly GCF_013608025.1). Lineage (GTDB taxonomy): Bacteria > Pseudomonadota > Gammaproteobacteria > Pseudomonadales > Pseudomonadaceae > Aquipseudomonas. The sequence continues at coordinate 63,743 of NZ_VDLV01000003.1, forward strand.
CAGCTGAACAGAATCAGAAAAGAAAGCGTCGATCAGGAGATGGAGTCACTGGCACGAGCCGGAAAGCTGCCGCCTGGTCGACCCGTCCGATCCGATGCGACACAAAAGGCGGCTGAAGCTGATCGCCTAAGCAGTGCCGGAGTACCGGTGTCCGAAATCGCAGAGAGGTTGGGGCTGTCGAGATCAACCGTCCGCAGATATCTGAAAACAACCACGTCCGAGCAAACTGATTCCGAATGATTTTTCAATGAACAGCTCCCTGCTGGAAATGTCACGGGAAGGACTGCTGTGGGGAACTGCGGTAGCTACATTGCGCTGGGCTCGCCGTGAGCCTAGCGACTCAGAGAATTAACTGCCGTCTTGAAACCCAATGCAACGGACATGTCCGTATGACGTGTCAGGCTAATGTCCCCGATACGGCACATTAATCATCATTTTTGGGCTCAATGGCCCTATTCGGGCACATTACGCTGAGCGAGTAATGTGACCAATACGACGATTGCCTCTGCTGCATACAGGGATACATCACCAGGGCAGACGACCTCTTTGCCTATACTTAAAGACAAGGACTCGCGGGCGTACGGAAGGAGCGGGAATGATCTATTTTTTCATTGAAGATAGTAATGAGAAGGTGAAGATAGGTCGGGCCAAGGACATCGAGCGCCGTAGAAAAGGCCTCCAAACCGGGAACCCGAGGAAGCTTTTACTTCTGGGGTGGGTTCGTACAGATGATGACGTGCGGCTAGAAAAAGAGATTCATCAGCAATTCTCTCATCTGCGTGGCACTGGTGAATGGTTCAGCCTGGATCCGGTGGATATTTTGCCCATCCTTGAGCACTTTGGCATCGATGGGTTTGTCGGTACGACCGAGGATTCCTTTGAGGTCACCAGCCATGACCGGGTTGGTGTGCCCGAGTACCTCGACGTATGGAGCTAGGGCAACCGGGAATGGCACGAGTGCTGCCCTTTCTGCGGAAGCTTTTGCGGTATGCGTTTCCAAAACGCCTCCGGCATGTATCACTGCCTCAACTGCGACACGCTGACAAGCTTTGATTTCCTAAGTCATCAGGAAGACGAGTGACGTCGTATAGGAAACGTCCCAACTACCGTTTCGGAGCTGAGCGTTTCAAAACGGCAGGTCTTCATCCCTGATTGGCTCTGGAGTCACTAAGGGCTTTGACGTCAGCGCTAGGTGAATACTCTCGAGTCGTGTCTGCAGCTCATCAAACGTAACCACCAAAACGTCTTTCAAGCTGTTTCGATATTGTTCAAAGGCTTCCTGCTTATCCTCATCTTCAGGAGTGCGCCCAATGATAACAATGGCCGCAACTGCATGGGCATGAACACGCTCTTTAAGGTCATGTGCAAGGCCGAAAATCTCGCGCTGAACATTGCCACGCTGACTGATGATCTGGCCAACCGAACCGCTGAGCTCGTAGGACGGAATATAGGTTTTACGGTACGACTTCCCAAGCAGGTCATGCTGTGGGTGTTTGATCTCGATCAGGGCGATATTGCCGGTGGCTTTTGCAGCCATGAGGAAGTCCGAATACTGACCACCTCGCCCACAGAAGTTTTTACCCCCTACGTAGGGTTGGTCGGCAATTTTCTTAACGGGATATCCAAAGGCCATGTCGAGTATGAATGGGTTTTCGCTGAGGAAGGTCTGCCATTTCGGTTCCGCAACGTTGCTTTCCATCATTTTTTTATAGACGCCAATAAGCTGGCCAAGGGTAACCAGTTCAATCTCTGCCTTCAGGCTGTAGAGAGTCTTTGGTGCGGATTTCACCAGGGTCGGGACGCTCTGTTGCGCCAGCTTGACTGCCTGCTGTTGATCTTTAGAGGAAAGAGTGGGCGTCGCCGACCCCAGTGCAACCAAGCTGGCAAGCAGATCCGGGGGCAGCTTTCGTGCTTGGGCTGGGTAAAGCTCCGGCGCTGCCTGATGCACCAAACTTGTGTAACAAACGAGTTTTTTGTCCGCAGCAGTCTCTCGCTGATGCCGCTGGGTCAATCGATCCAAGTTTTTCTTCAGATGCTCAAGACGATCAATGCCCAGGTAGAATTCGTTGCCTTTAATCTTCGCATCGTTGCTACCAGTTCCGCCGTGAAGGATGAGCGTGTCCACTCCCTCCAATTGACTCAGTGCGTTTGCTAGGTATCGGTATTCGTAATGAAAACCTAGGCCATAGCGCCAGTCCTTTGATAATCCTGCTGGTATGCCGCTAAGCAGCTCATCGACTTCGTACTGGTCGGTTGGATGTTTATAAGGCTGGTAAACGGGCCTGGCAATTATGATCGAAGTGACGGAGTCGTACTTGGGCTGGGCGTATTCAGGATGTTCAGACCGGGCATTGATGGGATAAAGCGTCAGGTACTCAGGATCCACCACCAAAATCAGATGCCAACCAGGCGCATCATCCGACAAAGAGATATCGCTGTAATAAACACGAGACGTTCCATAGACCTCGTCGCTAATCAATTCATACCCATCTTCTGATTCAACGGCCTTGAGCTCCTCCTCGGTTAGCATCACTACATCACTAAGATCAATTCGAAGAAAAGGGCCTCCATCGGTGCGCTGTTGCATGGCGTATTGGGAGGGGCGCATAGAAGGCGTTTGCTATCATCCGTTGTCGTAGGGCGTCGTTGTTGGTTCATTTGGAACTGGGATGTACCCCACGGCAGGTGAGTGCACATCCGCATCTAAAAGGGGATTGGATCGTCGAACTGGATAGGTGCTTTTGTCGGCACTTGCGGCGAAGTTAACGGCGACACCACGAAGAGGTTGACGATGTCCTCCCTGTCCATGAAGAGGATCTGACTCCGTTTGGACTGGTCGAGCTTGCCACCAATCCAGTTGCGTGCGGCCTTGGTGATTTCACCCCCGGCTACGATAAAGGCATGGTCGACCAGAACGCGCAGGCTGAGCTCTGAGTCGAAGATCTCGTGGCCTAGCATCATTAGCACCTGGTTATGGATCTCCGCAACATTGGCTTGTCCTCCCTTCGTCACTCCGGAAGAGTCGAGTTTTCCTTTCTTCACCTGGATGCCAAAGTAGATGACATGCTGGGTCGGCAGCGTGAACTTCATCCAGATGTCCTTCCCGTATTCCAAGGCTTTGTCTTGGTGCCCGGCAGATGTAATTCGTGTGAAACCGAGCTGCCTGAATAGAGGAAGCAGAAAATGCTCAATCAGATCATCTTCTGAGCACTGATCAAGGTACGAGATCAGTTGCTTTTTTTTCTCTATTTCTGCGGGAGAGAGAGGGCGGTGGGGGCTCGCGGATTCATTTCCTACCGCGCCGGTGCGGGAGTGGCGGAGATAGCACTGATCGTCATCTGCGAAAAATGCTTCAAAGCCCTCACGCTTGATCGCCCCGTTCAGCGCCTTGAGCGCATTCAGGCGAGGTGGCTTTACATTGAAGGCATCCTCACTATCGATCAGAAGACGAATCACACGGAGCATGGCATCTGGTGGCATCAGCGGATTTGAGCTTGGCAGATCCAGAATTTTCTGCAGAACATCCGCGACCCAGAATCTCCGTGTTGAGCCGTCGTGGACGAATTCCGTGTCGGCATCCCTGAAGAAACGAGTCAGGTTTGGGCCGGTAAGGTAGCGAAAGTAGCCTTCCGTGTTGTCACCACAGATCAACTCCGCGACTTGCTCCGTCGTGCGCGCTTTCCATTTCATCCTTCGCCTCACTTCTCAGCCCAATCCAGATTGTTGATCCGTGTTCCTAATCAGGATAACGTTCCCTCAGTTCACTGACGCAAACATGCCGGCAATAATCCTGGCGTCGTGCAACGCGTGGTGTGGTAGCTGTCCACCCTCGCTAGTCGAAGAAAGGGTCGTTGCATCAGTGGGGAAATTACGAACGATTCTGGGCCATCGTCCGTCCTCATAGACCTGGTCGAAAAAAAGCTCCCAATCGTACTGGGAGGCATCAGTGACAATCTCGACCTCATTTTTGAACGACGTCAGAAACTTGAGCAGAGACAACCTGGCTTCAGCTGTGGGTAGCGAGTAGCTCCCACCCCACAGCTGCGGAAGCACGATCTCGTTTACCAAATCACTGCAGTCTTCTTCTTGCCAAGTATCGAGCAATTCGACGTAGAATTCGCGCCCATCCCCAGCCACCAATGCGAGTGATATCAGCTTCGCAGCTGCCGAGAGCCGGGTAAACTCGCAATCAAGAAAAAGAGTCTCACTTTGTTAGAGCTCCTTAATGACTAGGGCTCGCCTAGATATGGCGCAGGAGGGTGAGCTATGGGAAATGGCCCTCAAGCATTTTGGTTCAGACGGGCTCCTCAAAGTAGTCATGGAGATGTGGAGTCAGGCCGCTCCTCCGCCCATACCAATCGTTGAATACCTGTCCACCAAACTGGTGAGCCAAGAAGTCCTGAATATACTGAAAATTGCCCAAGAGCGAGTAGGTGCTTTCGTTGCGGATCGAACACCGGTTCCGGGCACAGTGATGCTGTACGCCCGGCACGCCAGTGACCTAGCGGACGGGCTCATTACATTACTGCCGAAGGGGCAACTTTCGCGAGCCTGGAGGGGTTCTTGTCTTGAAATTGAGCTGGGCATTTGAAATCTCCTGCTGCTCCATTGAGACGTTTTATGAAAGCTGATTTAACTGAAGAAGAAATGCGCCGCGCTTTGTTCGGTACGGCTAAGCCCGAAGAGGTTCTTGCACCTCCAGCACCGGAACCTGTGGCAGAAGTCGTCATCACCAAGCCGATAGCTGCATCTGCAGCCAAGAAGAAGCCGGCGAAACCGTTCACGCCTAGGCTCAGGGTCACGCTTCGGGTTGGAAACGAATTCGAGGGGACGATGCACGAGCTGATCCATGAGGCCGACACGCTGAGTTCGTTGCTTGCTGAGCAAGATACCGTGAGGGCTGCCAGGCAGAAGTACAAGTACGTGGAAGTAGTATCGGTTAAGTCGATGTAAAAAACGCGGCTGGGCTAATGAGGTAGCTGTCCATGTGCCTACACAAAACGTGAGGCCTCTGCTGGGCTACGGTGTCGCGTCTCTGCTCAATCATCGACATCAGAGGCCAAGGAAAGCGGCTGAATCAGATGCGAGCCCTGATTTCGAACATTTCCGACATCCCTACCAACCTTGTACCAATGAAAGTCTGTTGCTGGTCGGCAATGTCCCACCGCTAATTCGCGCGCGCATGAGCCAGAGCTCTTGCGCGAAATTTAGCCTGTTGTGGTTGGCCGAAGCCAAGAAGTAGGTGAGATGTCCAAGCCAGCAAATAGCCGGCCAACCATGCGCCAGTGAGTCGCTCAAGAAATCCGATTTAATTGCGTCCGTTGATCAAATTTGATACGTTTGTGTGACAAGGGCCGGATTTTATTTTCCCTTCTAAGAGGTTAATGCTATGACCAACCGTACCGAGACACTGCGACCAGAGGTGAAAACCCTGGCAGAGCTGGGAAATGGTGTGGGCGGCATCAAAATTTGTCCCCAGGATCGGGCAGGCACTTTGGAAAAAATTCTAAAGGCGCTCGAGATTTCGAAGGAAAGAGCTCGCAATCATGCCCGAGTCGCCCATTGACAGCACCATCATTCGACGTGACATTACCGGCGTCGAACTTAGTCATCTTTTTTTCGAAATCAGCAACGAAATCGGCTATACCCACGACATCGCTGGCACTTACGTAACCCACCTGCAAGATTTGATGGATCTATGGGCGAATCAGGGTTTCGTAGAAATTTACACCCAAGACCATGATCGAGCTTGGGGACGTGTCAAAGACTCCAATTCCACTCCTGGGTCTACGCCATGGTACATGGGCCTTTACCATGCTCGAATTCAGCGCGGCGGTGAGAATGATCCTTTAGCTGTGGTCGTTTTTGAGCAGCAGGTTCAAGATGGCGTGGCTGGCCATACCGCCAGTATCCGCTTTATGCTTGATCACGACGACATGTTCGGCGTGGGCGGCGAGAAGTTCAATCCAAAGCGGATGCGAGAGATTCGGGTTCGGATCTACGAATTCATCAAAGAGGCCGGCCTACCGTCTCTGATCGACGAAGCCTCCTGACCTCGACTCCTGTCGGCCCTTGATACTCGGGGTAGTCACAGTTCGGCTCCCCTCCCTACCAAAATCATCGCCGTTCAAGATCACCTCCGGAGTTCTGAGCTTCGCATATGTAACCTTTGCGTTCTCATCAAGTTGTGAAAGCAGCGAGCGCCGGCACGAAGTGCTTCAGGGGCCTGCTTGGCCGGCCATGACTTAGGTGCACGGCTCCTCGTGCGAGGGTCACTTGGGAGCCACGTGATAGCGAACTGACGACTCCAAGAACTTTTTGTTCAGGTACTCCGGTGTTAGTTGACCGGCCCCTTGGAGTTGAGCGCGCAGTTTCTCGTCCATCAATACAAGATCAGGACTCACAGGGATAGCGAGAAAGCGTGCGGTGAACAGTGCTACGTTTGAGTCGGGAAGAATGAACTTCTCACCAGTCGTCGCGTAAGGCACCCACACTGTTTCTCTCAGCCGCTCTCTCCCCTGGATGAAAAACGATGTTAGAGCCATCGAGGCGACTTGGCGGGCGATTGCATGTGGGTTCCCAGCGCCTCTAAAAGAGCGGACTGTTTCATTAATCTGCCCTACCTCATCCTCCTCCAGCTCGACCTGAGATGGCATCCAGTGGGGCGACGTCAGGATGGAGTCGTAAAGTGGTCTTTCTTTGGCGGCAAGGTAAGCTCTTGCTGCCAGCATCACGAAATACTCTGTGATGAAGGGATGGCGGGCAATGCTCCCCTGCTTTCTCAAAGTCGTTATCTGCTGCTGATAATTATCTTCGTTCACTTTGATCATGCCTTGCTCGGCTGGCTGATCCCACAACCTGGCAACTACGAACGCATCCTTCGGGGCTCGGTAGACTGGGTCGCCACCCTGCTTGCGGTATATTTTGATGAGGTGTTCCCCTCCCAGCCATTCCTTCAGGTGTTGCTGGGGAATCACGTGCTGATTAATCGTGATGCGATTCGGATTCTTCAGGCGATTGCCATTTTCATCCAGCATTTCGCTGGGAGCTTCGTGAGGACAGTGGTCTTTCTGATACATATCAGGGCCCGGATAGGTTTTTGGGTTAACCGGCCAGCAGCTATGCCGCCCGCCGTGCCATGGTTACAACTCGCCGCGCTTCAACAGCAGTGGCGTAAGCACATCCCATACGCCGCGAGTGAGGCTCTTCCACTGCGCCAGTGAAAGGTTATGCAGATTCGAGCGTATGTAGTGCATATTTTGGCGCCGGCCATCCCCGTTGCACTGGGTGTGCGTCTCCAGCTTGTGAGGATTGAGCTCGTAGTGCTGATGGCTCCTGACCATCGTGTTCAGCTGTCGTTGTTGGTACATGATCCGAGTCAACGGCACCTGCTCGCCGCTCTTGATTTCGCGTCCATTGACGAGATCGAGATCTTTGACATCTGGCACTCTGAGGTCATGCTTTTCGGCAGTGCAGTAGCTCCAGGCGAGGTGTAGGGCGCATATATTGAGCAGAACCTCCTTTTTTTCTTCGTGCTCCACGAAGTCAAGTTTTTCCCATTGCAGAACCCAACCTGCTTGGGTGTAGAAGCGCTCAAGGTGTTGGGGCTTTAGCGCTCGCCACTCCGCCTCGCCTGGAAAGTCGTCCTGCGAGAACTGCTTTATCAGCCATTCCTTAAAAGCTTCCTTTTCGAGGTAAGCCGGAACAAGGCGGTTGCCCATCCGCTGAAGTCCACGGACAAGCCTGGAAAGGCTTTGGGTGGCTATCTGCTCCATGCGCTCGAATTCGAGAAGCTCCCAGTGCGAACGGTTCACCATGGTGGCCAGCATCAGTCTTGCAGCAAGCGAGTCCTTTTCAGGAGTTGCGGCGGACTCGAGCACACGCTGGACAGCGATGCTGGAAAGCTCAGTTGTACGTCGGTACGCTTTGGCGACGGCCTCCCCGATTTTATGTTCAGGTATGCTGTCCTGAGGTCTCACGAGCAGCTTGGCCCGGAAATTCCAAGCCAAATTCAGCCTATAGAAGGTCTCGTACAGCTGAAGATCTGGCATAGCGCAGAGTAAGGGGTCGCAGATTTGCAGCAGATCGCCATAGGTTGCTTTCTCTTCCTCACGCAGGTTCTTGTTAAGCTCAGTCAGGAAGCGGTGCTTGGCGTCTACCAACCTCTTAATTTGGTTCGCTGCGCCGCGAAGGTTCTGAGGAACGGCTTCCCCAGGATTCTTCTCTAGGGCGTTTAGCAGTACGGCACCCATCGGCGCAAGAAGGCTAGACTGGTATGTGTTTTCAGACTCCACGCCCTCCGGAGCGGCGAGCAGCAGTTGACTCGACCACTGCACGTATTCAGCGGACATGATCGTGCAGGTCACCATGTACCACTCAACCTCCGCGTTGTGAGTCGCTCGTTCGTTTTCAGTCATGCTGTTAACCCATGACTGGTAGGTCTCGTCGGTGAGCCCCAGAATTTCCTTAATGCTCTGGAGCGCTCGACCCTTACGGGCCAGCTCACCCTCGGCAAGTTTTTTGGCTGCTTTGTCGTTCATGATGGCTTCTTGAAATAGTTAAAAAGCAGGGGCTTGTTGCGTTTGTGCTTCGAGGATCGCTCGAGTGCGCTTACCCAGCTCTTGGCCGCCGAGAGTGTATTTATCTACTGTGATGGCTTGGAGCATGGCGTCGCGGAAGCAGGTGCTTGGTTTCACGTCCTGGATACTTTGGGCGAGAGCGTTAAGGTAGTCAGGCTCGGAGAAATTTTCGCGGGTTTGCTGCAGGTGGTATGAGTCTTTAGGGGCTGACCAGCCAGTGAAAGCGGATTTACGGATCATGGGAAAACTCAGGTTTTAGTGGTTGGGACTGCGAGGTAAGTCTCCAAGATCCACTACTCACCTTCGAGCAAGGAATCCGATTTAATTTTTTGGCGACTGGTGGAAGAGCCGTTTTCGCAACCCCTGCACAGTAAAGCGCCGTGATGATTCGCTAAGCGTAATGATCCCTAAATAGCACATTAGGGCTGTTTAGAGGCCGTAACGGGCAGATTAGGGGTACATAAGCCAAGCGACAAGAAGGGAGTTTGCAGCCCTGAAGAGCCAGCGAAAATGGCAGTTCGGAAGTTATTCAAGCAAAGAAATGACGCCATTGAATTGTCATCTTTAAGTGCGTCAACGCGTGGTTTCAGGCGATTAAAAGATCATCAGTAGGGATAGTGTTTCAGATTGTGTCAGGTCGGCGGGGGCGCAGGCCGCGATCTAGAAGGGCCTGGGCATCCATACAGGGTAGGAATGGATCCAACTTAAAATTTGCCCACACGTTATCCACAGCTTTGCCATCTTGCAATGTCAAAGTGACCACATTATCTTGTGGGTCATCTTGACATAAGCACTACATGTTGTGTTTTTTGGCGGGAGGCTGAGGTTTCAGTGAACACAGCGGGTATGCGTGCAAAGTTTGGTCGCCGCGCACACATACCCGCCTATCCCTGACCAATGCAGACACTGGTGGGACGCGCATTAGAGAAAAACCGACTTTGGATGTCAACCATTCAGCTCGGTTTTCCGCTCAAGGGGTTGCTCCTGCCTACTCAATTTTATTAGATACCGGAGCACCTAACCGTGCCTAAAAATACCAAAAAAACCTCGACCCCAGTGGCCAGCCTAGCCTCCAAAATCCTGCGTAGCGATAGCTCCTCGGTTATTCAGAAAGAATTGGCAGGGTCGGCTATGGCTCAGGCCTCCAGCGGTAAACAAACCGGTGCCGACATGGAGACCAAGGCCAGTCATGTCCTCGACAGCAACAAGTACAACGCCACCACCAAGACCCTCGCGGCCTCGGTACTCGCCCAATCGAACAAAGAGCGGGGTGAGTAAAAATGGCTCAGTATTTCGTCAACCGCAACGCACAGACCAACGGTGACCACGAGGTGCATACCAGTACGTGCATCTATTTGCCGGCAGTTCACAACCGCCTTGATCTTGGCTATCACACCACCTGTGCGACCGCTGTTCGCCAAGCTCGCAACACCTACCGGCAATCGAACGGTTGCCGGACGTGTTCCTCGGTGTGCCACACCCAATAGATAGAGGCTAGACGGTAGGTCTCTGGGAGGGAGCCAGCCGCATAATTGGGCTGGCCCCATTTCATTGGTCACGAGGTTTCTAGGAGTTTGAGTGATGAGCTACTTGGTTTATTGCACCTTTGATCTGAAAAACGCGTCTTCCAAAGACTATGAGAATGCGTATGCGGATCTTCAGCGGATCGGCTTAGCGAAGGTGGTCAAGGGAGACGACGGGCAGCATGTGGTCATTCCTACCACCTCTACGATGGGATTCTTTAACGGCACCAGCGTGGCGGCTGTACGGAACGATGTCCGTAACGCGGTACAAGCTGCCTTTCGAGCACGACTTTTCAAATCTGAGATCTTCGTTGTTGTCGGTGGTGATTGGGCTTGGGGCGCAGTGACGACGTAGATACTCTGGATTTCCATTAAGTGGCCTCAGTTGTAACGCCCATATCAAAGAAGGCGTTTTGTATGTTGAGCAAATTTTCGGAACTCTCATCACACCTCAATTCCCTGGTGGATGCTGACCCCAACCTTGCGATACAAGAAGCTCGTGACCTCGTTCTAGATGGGCGGGATCGTTTAAATATGATGTCCCTCCGTGCGGCTACTCTGGTCAATGCCGGCGCCTCGCTTGGTCGTAAAGATGCAATCGATGAGGGCCTTGAGCTATACCGCGAACTTTACGACTTGTATCCGACGGCAGACATCACTTACAACTTAGCAAACGGGCTAGTTGAATCAGCGAGTTGTGGGAGCGCTGATTCTAAATGGTTAGATCATCAGGAACAGGCTCGGGCCTACAGAGCCGAAGCTCGACGATGCTATTGGAGGGTGGTGCAAGACGTAGATGCCGATGTGGAATTACGCACGCAAGCCTGGACGAACCTCGCTAATTTGTTCGCAAAAACCTACCGGCTTTCTGAGGCTCATGATGCCCGCCTTTCTGCGCTAAAGGTTGATCCAAAAAACGGCGTCGCCGCATTCTGCGCAGCATTGGATCTAATGTGGCTTTATAGGCGTGGAGGCTGCTCAGAGCTAACGCACATGGAAGCCGTGATGTTAGCCAAGCAAGCGCTTCGACATAGGGAGCGAATTGTTCAGTATGCCGGTGAAAGCGTCGCAGCTAATGTTGAAGCGCTAGCCAGTGAGCTAGGCGATCCTCCCTCGCGCTCTCAGCACATCAATCCATTCACTAGGTGGGTTGAAGAGGAACGTCTTACGCTTGCCCCTGCGGTAGAACTCGTCGATCCATCCTTGGGCAAGCTCGACTGGCTTTCCCTTCCAGGTATTCTCGAGCGTGAACCAGAAATGGGCGGGAGGCCGCCGCCATTGTTCGCCATGTTCAATATGCTGAAGAGCGATTTTGTTCTCGCACGGGATTTGGCATGGCGTGCAAGTGATGGAAGCGTTTGGCCGAAAACAGGCCAGTATGCGGACACGCTCGACTACGCAATGTATGGCCCTGATACCTCGGCACTCATACTGGCGCATCGAACAGCCCTTGACCTGCTCGACAAGGTGGCCGTAACGGCGAACTATTATTTCGAGCTTGGAGCAGCTCCTAACAAGGTCAGTTTCGGAAGGCTGTGGAGAGATTCCGCAGACAAGAAAACAGGTACTCCGCTCGCAAAAAAAGTGGAGGCACTGATTCGTGCAGGCGTATACGCAATGTACGGCCTGGCCGAGCTGGCAGAAGACTATGACGGTATAGATGGAATTCTCCGCTCACAGAAGGATCTGCGAAATTCGGGTACGCACCGATTCGTAGTGCTTCATGACCTTGGGGATCCCTCGCAAGCGAGGCAAGCCCCTGAAATCGAGCATCTCAACCGCTCAGATTTTATCGATGAGGCCTTGCGTGCCCTTCGGGTCGCGAGAGCTGCAATCCAGATGCTCGCACTGGCAATTTCCCAGCAGGAGGAAATCCTGAGAAAGCAAACGGATGGCCTTATCGGAACAATGATCGTTCCTGATCACCACTGGATTCGCGGTGAAGATGAGGAACTCTGATCCCTTGGAGCAGCCGGAGCATTCGGTCAGCGTCGTATTCTTTATTGATATCTAGGTGAGCAGTGAACTCTACTCAGCAAAAAAAACGCCATCACTTTGTCCCCAAAGCGTATCTCAAAGCGTTCGCGAATCAGGGCGGCCAAGTTCTCGTTTACCGTAAAGACAACCCTGGTCGGGCGCTCCCTGCCAGGCCAGATACAACGCAGTTTGAGCGCTATTACTATTCGCAACCGCTACCCGAAGGCGGTCAGGACAATAACACCCTCGAAGACATCTTCTGTGAGGTAGAGTCCGCATGGCCAGCCCTTGTTGAAAGGCTGGCTCGGAAAGACTCCATAAACGATGACATTGAGCCCTTCATCCAGTTTGTTGCGCTTCAGCGAGCTCGTGTGCCTGCGGCGCGAGATGCGTTTGAGGCGGGGTTGGCGGCAACCGTTAAGGACACGATGAAAGTGCTGGTGAGGAATGGAAGGCTCTCACCGCCACCCCTAGGTTTTGAAGACATCCTCGACAAGGTAGAGGTGTCCATCGACCCTCATCAAAGCCTTCATGCGATGCCTGGCCTTATCAAGAAGGTCGGCGAGCTTTTCGATACGGTTGGCCTGGCCATCATCCATAACACGTCAGACGTGCCGTTTCTCACAAGCGACAATCCAGTCGTTTGGTACGACCCATCAATTCCAATTGAAAGCCAGAATCCCTATAGCATTTCCCCTGATGGGCCGATAGCGATCCAGTTCCCCATCAGTCCACACATGATGTTATTTGGAGTGAGAGAATACCGAGAGCGCTACTGCAGGGAGGGGCTTATGCATGGTGAGATACCTGACGTTGAATGGGTACATTATGTAAACACCCAAACCTGTCGCTTCGGCTATGGAGCTGTCATTGCCCAAAAACCAGGACAGGAGGAAGTTATTCAGGCGCATAGCGCGCTGTCCCCGGTGTTCGACCACTCCTCGCTGGAGTTCGGCGCCCAGACAGTCTCAATAGGTAGGTTCGTCTTCGGATCACGAGAAGCCAAGCCAAAGTGGATACCTCACAAAGATGAATCAGCCTGAACTCGTGCGGCGTCCGGAGCTTTCTGCAGTCGATGGGACACGGCATTAAGAGGCATGAACATATTCTGAGTATCAGGATTATCTATTGGTGGCACCCCCTACAGCGCAAGCGGAGCGCGCCGGCCCGCGAAGGGCCAAAGGCTTGAGGATGGACGCCCGAAGGGCCAAAACCGGCGCAGACGGGGTTTGGTTCACGACAGCCGCACCCCGAAGGGGGCAAGCCCAAAGCGGATGCACTGTGAAACGACATCAAGCTACGGGGTAGGAAGGTGGCCGAATGCCTCGCGAAACAGGCTCTGCACCATGACCGAGGCAGAGCCGTGGAGAAAATACTCCTGACCGCTGATATCGAACCGCACTGGATTGACGTGAACGACAGTCGCCCCCGAAGCCCAAGGCACGTAGCGATGCTGAGCATCCTTCGATTGCTGAGCTAAGGTGCCGGTATCATGAACGTTGCGGATGCCCACTCAAATGAGGCTAACCGCAGGAGGCGCACACCGACTACCCAGCGCTCAGTCTTAATTGGGGGGGAGGGAGAGGGGATGGTTGTTATGGCCATTCACTATCCATCTTGAAGGCGAGGAGTTGATTTCGGATAGCTTGGTTCTGCATGAACAGCAGGATGTCGAAAACCCGGCCAGGTGTGTCTTGCAGCCCCTTGTGGTTGCTCCCCTGAATCCCCTTTACGAACACTTCCTGGTGTAGCCTCCAGCAGTGCCCCAGATAAAATGGCAACTCGCAGATCCGACGGCCTGCGGCTTGCTGCGCGTTTCTGGGAAGTAGCTGTTGTCCGGTGAAGCCAGCTTTCCCTGCTCGGGTTAGGCCACCTCTCACCCGACTATCCAGGGCCGGCAACAGTCCGGTGATGAGAAGCAGGGCTTTCATGGGATAAGTGACGCGGGTGTTGTTGATAAACAGCACATCCGCCAGCGTATTCAGGATCTCCAGAATTTCCTGGTCGAAGGCTCCAACATCATTGAGTGGTGCATCGCTGTCCAAGAGACGATGCCCCTGTAGATTGAGGCTGAAGGACGCAAGGCTCTGCTGGCTCAATCTGAGTAGGCGCCCATGAAGCTGTTTGTTCTTTAGAGCACTTTCGATTTGCGGGACGCGGCGAAGCATTGGGCTTCTCCGTCTGCAAGCGCCCCAGTTGCGCAAGGCTGTAGATAGCGCCTGGGCGAGTAGGGCTGCATTTGCGCTGCCCGACGGCGCATTGAGATATCGACGTGCAATCGATTGCACGTTTGCGAAGTCCTTATGGTAGGACAGCCTGAAATCGTTGATGGCTGATGTGATATCGAGGGAGCTGCCAACCAGTCGAAGCATGTTTTCCATCACAGCCGAAGGAGGAGAAACGAGTGTGTAATTTACCCTGTAGCTGGTCAAGCTGTAGCCCCAGATGATCAGTATTTAAGGCGGGCGACATGATCATGGATTGACGAAGATACCGTCTCTGCCTTCCCACTTCAGGCCGCATTCTATTCAACAGTTGGCGTGATCCGTTGCATCGAAACGCCCACTACTGAGGCCCCGGCATTTGACAGGTCATGTGCGAAGGCTCCCACCAAATCGACACCGTACTCTTCGACCGCCCGAGCAAGTCCCAACATTCGAGCCACGCCGGCAACCACCATCGCGCGCCTTACCCCGGCGTGCAGCGCATCATCGATGGTCATGGCGGCTCCAAGGGCGCATACAGATTCCCTCACCGTCTCCGTGTCGATCCGCCAGTGTCTCCCCTGAGTCTCGACACGCAAGCCCCGGTCATCGGTCGAGACCAACCTGGCGTAGCTAACCCGTTTGGGAAGCGTCTGTTTGAGGAGCAGTCGATCTCCCTTTGAGTAGGTGTCCCACTGCGTTTCCAAGGCCACTGGTTTACCACGCTCGCGCACTAACTCGTTGATCACCTCGCAGAGTTGGTAGCTGTCGCATATGGCGACAAGGTTGGGATCAGCCTGCAGTCCCGCGACAGCTTGATCCAGAGACGAATGACCTGACGGTAGGCTTGAGATAGCGCCAAGAGGCGGCTCAATGTGGTGACTGGGGAAGTAGCCTTGGAGCTGATTAACAATGCGGCTATTCAAGCTGCCGTCGACTGCAGTTTTTTGGTTGCAAAGAAAGATGACCCGGTCACAGGGGGTGAAGTGGCCTAGAAGCAGGGATACTTCCACCGCGCTGTACCATTGAAAGTCCCAGACAATAAAGGTTCGGTACTCGCCTCGTCCCGCAGGTATAGATTCCCAATTTACCAGATGGCCTTCGGAGCCATACCGCCCAGATAGACCCTGATGAACAATACCCGGTTCAGAGCCTCCTAGAATCTGCAGAATGGAAGAAAACTCGTCACAGAACGACGAAGCCGATTCGTTACTTGAGTAAGTGAATATGGAAAACCGCGAATTAATCGCGTCACCAACAAGCTGGCCGTGGTCAGAGTCATTGAGGGCTCCGTATAAGCTGGAATACCGGACGTAGGCATACTCGATCTCGCGGTCGGAGTACGTAGGAAAAAAGGCATGAGTTAGCGTCTGGAGTTGCGAGCGTATTGAACTCTGGATCAGGTGGTGGCCCATGAGTTGAAAATTATCATGGTGTCCAACAACCAGATTCTTGTCCAAGCAATCAGGTAGCGCCGACCTGAGAGACGCCGGGAGATCTAAGGCATTCAGAACCGTTGCCCCCCGCTTGGCGTCGGTGAGCATCTTGGTGATTAGCTGATAACTGGGAGTGCTCGCGAGCTGGCTGGCGGTCGAGGAGTTGTCCTGCAAATGTCTAATACCCAGGAATGGAAACGCTTTGGCGGGTGTCTCAAATAGTGCACGAGTGCCTCCAGGGCCATGGAGGTGGCAGATATTAAGCGCCTGATAGTGACAAAAACCGGATTCAAGCATGAAGGTGGCTGCATCGAAGAGGCAAGATTGACGATGGAAATGATAGGCCAGCTGACTTGCATACGGCTCAGAGATGTACATGCACAGAGCTCTGTGATCCTGCTGTTCCAACGCCAATAGTGCGGCTGAGATACCTTGGGTACTCAAAGCCAGGAGCCTAACTTGCTCGCGCCTTGGTAAGTACAGTTCTGGCAAGTAGAAGTGGTGCTTGACCAGCAGGTGCCAATGAGCAGCAGAGGTCGACGTAAGCGTAAAATCTATCCTTTCTTGAGAACGTCGCACGCCGTATGTTTTGCCTAGCAGGATTGCCGTCGTTGGTGCGCGTTCAAGCCTGAAGACCACGCGCCGTTGATTCCATGGTAATACACCTTTGACGACTACAGTACCGTCAAGGCGGTGTATCACTTTAACGATCAAAGACGTCGCCATTAGTTAGTCCACTATCAAACGCTGGTTGTAAAGATCCTTCCAGCGCGCCTGGCTTTTTAGTAGTTCCCTCTTGAGTTTTTCATTATCTGATAAAACCTTGTGGAGCGAAACGTTGAGTTTTCCAAGTTTTGGCGGAGTGGAGGATGACACGCAGTTTGCCAACACCGAAGCGTGGGTATTTAGAAGACTAACAATCGCTCGCATATCATCATGTCCTCGACCTGGATAAAAACACTGGCGCGTACAACCCACCAGCGCGGCGAGGGACGAAAGATTTACTTCGCCATGATGCAGCATCAGGCTTTGGCCGCTGCGTAAAATCTCAACTACGACCTTCTGGAGCTTTATAGCCTTTGTGTTCCCAACTGGCATTTTCAATAAGATTTCGATGAGAGTGTTAACGTCCATTTTTCCACTCCAGATAGACTTTGCAATTATTATTGGTTGATACTAGCTCATCTTCCTCCGAAAACGTCTCCAGGTTATATAGAGCGCCATCTTTGAATTGTAGGTTTCTCTGGCATTTCAAAATGTCATCAATAAACATGCAAAGGCTATCTAGGTCGAATTGCCTTGGATCGGACTTGGCAATTTTGGGTGCCACCAATGCCAGTTTGTTGTGCGGGGTTTTCAGCTCTTTTTCTAGGATGGAGACCTTTCGGGTGAGCTCAATATTCCGAATCTTAAGCGCATCGACTGAAGGTTCGTCGGTTTCCTTTCTGCCTCTTGAAACTAAATCCTTAATGTATTTGTTTAGTAGCTTTCGATGTTCGCTTGTAGGCTTGCGAAAGATAGAAGGATCAATGTCCAACTGCTTGCCAACTTCTAGCGTGAGCCGGTTAATCGAGGGGAACGGCTTCCCCTTTTTGAGAAGTATTAAACAGCTCTCGATGCCTCGGAGAGTATTGGCAAGCTGGTTTGCCTGGTAGGCAGCGCAGTTTGGTTTTCGCTTCATTAAAGGTGACTGCCGATTGGGAGTGAATTGGAGACGATGCGGTCGGCAATGTCCGCCACGGACAGGTTCATAGTCTTCATGATTGAAAGGACTTGCCCAGCATATTTGTCCCGGTCAGAATCCTGAGCAATGGCCATCTTAAGTAAGTCAGGGTTCTTGGCGATTTTTTCAATCATGTAGGGATAGTTGTGCGATGTGAATTGAGGGTAATCCTGGCTGTCTAGCAATTGAGCTATCACGCGTTGTGCAGGATTGTTCATGTCAATCTCATGAGATTGGAAGTCTTTCAGATCCCGCATTCTGGTGATCAGTCGTGGCCCAGTAGCGTCCTTCTCGAGACGATCTTTTAAAGCCTGCCTAACAAGGTGGTAGCTACCTAATTCAAGCTTCGCCACGGTCAGCTCGTGATGGACTGCATCGATTTCGTGTCTGTTTGCTTTGCTTGCCTTGAGGCTCTTAAGTTTGCCCACCAGGCTTTCCGATTCGCCAGTCAGTTTTCTGATCAGGCAGTTTATCGCAGGCAAATGGTCGATGCCGAAAGCGGCAATCGGGCACAGCCCACAGACTCTAGATCTGCCAGTGAAATCGATGAGGTTTTTAGGGCAATTCCCGTTTTTAAGGCAAATACAGTTTGAGTAAAAGCCCACGTCTGGATCTTTGTCTGAGGCAATAATTTGCATGCCAGTCTTTTCGTGCTCAATAACTGCTGAACTTACGCTGATAAAATTCTGATCTTGGGCCAGTTTGTTTCGGTCTAAGCGCCAGCCGGAGCTAATCGCATTGGGCGTCATATAGGTGCTGCTGGCAGCAGGCATCATCTGCGACCAAGCGCTATGCATTATAAGCTTGTTGGATTCCGAAATCGCCTTAATCGACTCGGAGATGTCCGGGATGGTGTAGTAATCCGTGGTATAAGCGTTTTTATGAGCGACTTGCTGCTGAGCAACTCGAATGTCAAGGTGGCCATAGATCCGAGCGTGGGTGAGCCAGGTAGCCCTCAGCGAGTGTGGTGTATGGACAGACTTCATTTGTCCGTGTTTGTTATAAGTAACGAATTGATGATGGCGCTCTGTAGGAACTAGGCTGTTGTAAACATCCTGTACGCCATATAGTAATTGTGTCCATCTTTCGGAGTAGTTCGAGTCAGAAAAGGGCAGTGCATGGCGATTCCAAGGACTGCGGAATAGGGAGTGGATTTCTCCATACTCTTTAGGATCTGTAGGGTCATTTTCATAGTACGTCGGAAGCAGCGGGCTTTGGAAAACCTTGCGCTGAAAATGCCGCTCAGCGATCAAGGAGTCCATGACGTCATCGGGAATCACAACTGGACGATCTTGCCCGTCTTTATCTGTATTAACATAAAGAATGCAGGAGTTGAGTATTCGATGCTCAGGCTTGCTAAGTAGTCTGTCGAATGTATTGATATCGAGCCATTGGCAATTTTGAAGGCGCAAGCCACCATGCAGGGCGATGGATAGCATCCTCACGACGCTTATCCAAGGCATGTAAACTTCGGTACTTGCGGCTCCATACAGGCCGGAATACCATGAGTAAACGTTGATGATGCGCGTAACTGGAATAACCAGCGCGTCATTTTCGTCGTCAGGATTACTGATCTGGATTTCGTGACTTAAACCTAGTTCAGATAGGTCGATCCACTCTGCTCGTCGAACTTCATCCAGTTGATCGCCTTTAAGTTCGCCCTTGAGAATCTGCTGCTGGAGGGATAGGCCGACATGTTCAACCGCTTGGAGGTACGCTTTAGCGATTACGGTTGAGTCGAGAGGCAGGGGCACCTTGTCGGTGCTCCCCCGTGCGCCGCTTCCTGAGCGATCAAACAGGAGGCTGACTGGATTCTCGAAACCTTTCTCGACCACCCATTCACCGTCGGCTTTAACGAACGCGTTGTTCTTTATTATAAGTTCAAAGAACTCATGAATTGTCGCGACGAAAGCTGACTTGGTCTTGGGAGAGAAAGTCATATCGTATATCTGGGTAAGCGTGCATGGAAGAGTAATTCCGCTGATCGGGTGGCCAAAATCAAATAAGCTGCTGTTTAGTTCATCTTGAGAGATGGTGTTATTCCAAAAAAGAACTCGTTCGAATTCGGATGGGCGCAGAGGGAAGCACACCAGTGTGTCAGGGTTCTCTTCTAGCCACATCGGTAAGTAGCAAAGCAGGTAGTCCAAAAGTAAGAAGATGGCCCTGATTTTACCTTTTCGCGTTTTGGTCGCGTGATTATGCTTGTCCAGATAAACAAGATAATAATTTGCGGCAGCTAGCCAAAATTTGGATAGGTTGCAAATGTTAACGTGTTCACGGCCTGGATAATACGTGCTCTTGAGCCAGCTAAAATTTTTGGTGGTGCGCTCTGGTTTGGGCGTTAGCATGTAGCGCTGTTCGACCGTCAAATCTTGTTGTGTCGAGATTTGTTTGGCAATCGTTGCATCCTTTACGCGCCTTGTAATTGCCGTTGTTTTTTTTGCCCAGTCAGATTTGTAATTTCGTCTGGCACGCTCACGCTGTTTTGGCGTCATCTCCACCGCGTCCTCGAACGGGACTGCGAAATAGTCCTTGAACTCCTCAATGCTCATTTTGAAGTCGTGGGCGGAGATGGATGCAGTGGATTTTGCCTGTAGATATTGGTGGTATTTTTCTAGATTATAGGCATCTGCAGGCGATATGATCGTCGGGTGTCTGGCTGCAAAGGTTTTGATCCAGGGGAGGTAGCGGAAAACTTTCGGGTCGGGCACACGGTTGTCGCAAACACTGGGTGCAGCTTCCCATAGTTCTTCAAGGCTTACATCCTCAGCTTTAAGCCAGTTAGTTCTGTATTGAAAGACCCTGGAAGCTCTGATGGTCTCTGGGAAACCCTGTGAGTGCTCGTAGATAAAGCCTTTACTTAGCGGTTCGAGGAGAGGGAATTTTGACCAAATACCTTGGAGTTCAAATGTATGAGGTAAGGTCGCTAGGCCTTTCGACCACAAGATCGCAAACATTGCCCGAAAAGATACCCGTAACCCTATAGCGTCTTCAATGATGATAGGTAGGCGTCCGGTAAGTTTTTCATAAAGCGTGCTTGCGCCGGAAGTGTCTTCTGTTTTAATTAGTGATAGGTCATACATCAAGTCGAGCTGGGTTTTGTTGATTTTTTTGAAGCCTGTTAAACTTTTAAGAATGAAAAGCGAAAACCTACTTCGATCTTGTCGGCTGGAGCTATCCAAGGCTTGATCAATTTTATTTCCATACTCCTGGCGCATTTGTTCGCAAAGTGTATCAAAGGCCTCGCGCACCTCTTCCTGGATGTTCACGTTTGGAGCTAGGATGACTTTTTCGGAGGTGTTAATCATGCGGCAATTCGCTGCGAAAGATCATAGGCAAGCTCGGCGTATATAGCGGATCTGATCTGATCAATGTGAGGGTTTCGTCCCCATAAAGCTTTCATACGTTCTGCCGCCTCGATTTCAGCGATTACGGTTTCTTCGCTGAGTCGTGCGTACTTTTCCGTCGATCTTATGTCCTTGTGGCCCATCAAAAGCTTTATCTCGGACAAGGTAAGCCCCATCTGATTACGACCGGGGATGTAAACAAAGTTTCTTGCCCATACCCCGTAAAAATGCCTCAGGCTGTGAGAGGTATAAGGCGCCCCAGTAGCAGGTGAGATAGTGCCAAGATCCACCTGCGCCTTCCTCAAGGCCCTATTCAGATTCCTGTTGAGCGAATTCATATTCCTCAAGAGAAGCATGGACTCACCGTATGTCTGTCTTTCGTTCGAAACGAATAGATAGTCACTGTCGGTCGTTGGCCGTACATCCAGATAGTCAGCCAGAGACTCAAAAAACAGGCTCTTGAAGGGCTCGAACATTACAATGGTCGCAAGTGTTCTGCCTTTGAATGGCAGCTTTCTCGCTGCTTTCTCCGCCGCAGGGTTGCGGTGGAAGTTAGGATCTTCAATCCGGATGGTACGCGAATCAATATCGATGTCCGACCGTCTAATCCCCCAAACTTCTGAATGGCGTAAGCCGCCTGCGGCAATCATTGCGGCAGCGCACCTGCATTGAGGGTCTTCAATGCTATTGAGTAGCGTCAGAACATGTTCAGTGGGGAAATTCCGACTAACGTGAGAGCTTTTGACCTTACCGCCGGGAATGCCGCCAGGGGCGTAAGCATGGGCATCCTTAGGTGTATTGCCGAATGTCAACGTGTTGTTATGAATGTTGTCCATTTCGGCTTTGGTGCGCCGTCTGTCCTGCGTTTGGGGTAGAGACATGACGTTGGCGAATGCGTCGCTCTTGGTGAGGATCCGAATGAGGGATGCCAAGTCATTGAGCTTCATTTGGCTGGTGCGAAGGAAGTCATTAACCCCGGCCAAATACTTTTGAGCACTCACAGTTTTGACTGGAGTCTTTCCCAGGGCTTTAGCAGCTCGGCGCACGATGAAGTCAGTGCTGTTAACCCCTTTGGTCAAAAACTCCCAGTACAGGTTAATGGTCTTTTGAGCGACTTCGGGTGGCATGGGCTGGCCCCCCATCACACCTGTTTCGTAGCAGTAGTCGAAGAAATGAGCTACCGAGCTGCAATATTGGTAGGGCACAGATTCACCAAACGCATGACCCACTTCTTTCGTCTTGTATCCCGCATACCTGTTGAAGGCGTCAATCGGGCGTTCGGTGGCTACCTCGAATAGGCGGGGTGTGTCCATCTGAATGAGGTAAACATGCTTCACAGGGCTCTCCTTCCGACCTGGAGGGCCCGAGCTGACAGCCGGTTATCTGCGCTTGGGAATGGAGAAGACTGACAATTCTGTGTAAAAACATTAAGCATATATTGACGCGCCAAGGCATGGTGGTGTATAAATTAATGCCGAATTCTACGCATCTAGCATTTCAATTGTGTAATTCCTTTTTGGAATTAAAACTTTACTTTTGGCTGTGTTAAGGAATATAGGCGTTTCGAGCCTTCCGTCATTCGTAGATTTATGGGAAGTCGCTTATTCCCTCCGCAGTTTCTTTGGCAATAACTCCCACATCATTCGCGTCTCTTGTCCGGTTCCCTGTGCTCGATAAGCCAGACATCCGTCGGGCACGCTGCTGTGCGAATGCTGTATGGGCTTAGAGCTCTCAGTGGAGTTTTGTAGGTTGTCTTGGTCTGATGCGCGACGGAGGTTCTCTATGATTTCCTGCCTCATGCAGGTCTCACTGCCTAGCGTGTATTCACTGCGTCCGATAGTTACCGTTTGGCGTGCGTTTCAGGGTTTCTTTATTCACAACTTGATGTGATCGCGGATGGTTGTTTATTGGCGCGGAGGGAAGGGGGTGTGCGATTGGAAAGTAGGTTGGGATGGAGGGAATGCTGATCAGGGATCAGGGAGGGGAAGTCCATATTTGCTGGGGCGTGGTGCTGTGTTGTGGAGCGGGTAGAGGGAATCGAACCCTCAACTAAAGCTTGGGAAGCTTTCGTTTTGCCACTAAACTATACCCGCATTACACATATTTCTTTGCTCACAAAACGGGATGTCCTATAAGAACCCTCGTTATCAGCTTGGGAAGCTGGAGTAATGCCATTATACGACACCCGCTCAGAGCGGCTGACTTTGTACCAGATGTCGCCTTGGATTTGAAGTTTTTCTTTCCGGACGGTGAGGTTGTCCGTCTGCGCAGGCCTCAAAGCAGAGCGGTCTTCGCGGGCGAGCCTCGTTGTCGGAGGCTCGCTCGCGATGACTTTTCAGATAGCCAGTGCATGGTAGTCCTGCACATAGCTGTAGCGCGGTCGGCTTTCGTGGCGGGTCGGCTTGAGGAAGCCCAGCAATGCGTCGCGGCTGTCGCGGCAAGCGGCTTTGTGTTCCATGTCCAGGAAATGCCCGGTGGCTTGCAGCGTGGTGAAGGTGCTGTGCTGGACATGGTCGGCGAAGAGCCTGGCGTCGGTGGCAGAGGTGTACTCGTCCCATTCGCCGTTCAGGAACAGCACCGGAACGTTAACCTTCTTGGCGGCGTTGATGTAGCACTGCTGGTCGCTGTGCAGCACGTCGCTGATGTGGAAGTGCATCTGCCCGTATTCATGCTCGGCCAGGCTGCTGACGTGGCGATAATTGAAACGCTTGAACAGCGGCGGCAGGTGCTTGCCGATCGTGTTGTTGACCAGGTGCCCGACACGGTCGCCGTCCAGGCTGCCCAGGTAGTCAACGCCGCGTTCGAGGTAGTCGCGCATCGGTGCGTTGAGCACCGGTGAGAACGAACTGATCACGGCTTTTTCGATGCGCCGTGGCCGTTGCGCCAAGGCGCTCAGCGTGGCGGCACCGCCCCAGGAAAACGACAACACATGCTCGGCGGCGAAGTGGTCGATCAACTCCAGGAGAATCTGCCCTTCGATTTCCTTCGTCAGCATTTTCTCGTGGCGGTTGTGGGCCTTGGACTTGCCCGCGTAGGGCTGGTCGTACAACACAACGTTGAATTGCGGGTAGAGGTTTTTCGCGGTCTGAGCAAACGACGCGGTGGTGGCCATCGAGCCGTTGACCAGGATAATGGTCTTTTGCGCGGCGTCTGCGCGATAGAACTCCGTGTAAACCCGATACTGACCCTGTATATCCAGCACAGCGATTTCTGGCCTCATGTCATAAGACTCCTGGCAAGCGGGTATGCGCGCAATGAGATTGCACGGGCAATGTGACAGGTAGGCATTCGCCTGGAAGATAAGGCCCATGTCGATCCATGACAGCCGGTCGACGGGTATTGTTATGGCGGGCAGTTTGCCGACGCATGAGGCGGAACCTGAGGGTTCCAGCCGGCAAAAAGTTTCTTAGAGGTATGGTGTGACTCGTCGGTCACATTTCGGCCGACGGTTTGATTCAAGCAGGGGGGCAGCCGTTGCGCAAGTGCTCATCGAAAATTGTTCGACACTTCTGCCCAGCGGTCATTTTCTTCAGACCAGACAGATTTCTTCCGGGCTCAGGGCGCGATAGCCACCAGGCTCCAGTTGGGCATCCAACACCAGCGGCCCCATCCGTTCGCGATGCAGGCGCAGCACCTTGTTGTTGAAGTGACCGAACATGCGCTTGACCTGATGGTAGCGGCCTTCAACGATGCTCAAGCGTGCGGACGTCGGCCCTAGCAGCGTCAGTTCCGCCGGTTGGGTGGTGAGGTCCTCGAACGCAAAGTACAGGCCTTGGGCAAAAGTGACGGCGTATTCGGCGGTGATGGTTTGCTCGGTCTCGACGTAGTAGACCTTCGGCAGCTTGGTCTGCGGTTGGGTCAGGCGTCGCGACCAACTGCCGTCGTTGGTGATCAGCATCAGCCCGGTGGTATTGAAATCCAGGCGACCGGCGATGTGCAGGTCATCCTTGTCCGGTTCGTCGAGTAAATCGAGCACGGTCCGGTGCTGCGGATCGCGCGTGGCGCTGACGCAGCCGGGCGGCTTGTGCAGCATGAAATACCGCGCCGGTCGTCCTGCTTGCAGCACTTCGTCATCCACCTCGACGCGGCTGAATTCACGCACCTGTGCCTGCGGATCGATGACGGTCTGGCCGTCGATCCGTACGCGACGTTCCACTAACAAGAGGCGGACCTGTTGGCGGTTGAAACGCGGCAGATTGCTGAGGAAGCGGTCAACGCGCATGGACAATTCGGGCAAGGGAGCGGAGGGCGGGCATCTTACGCGATCGGTCGGGGCTTGGCGCGCAGTTGATCATCCACCCGGGCGCACTGCGGGCACAGGCAGGATTTGTCGCGCAGCTCGGCTGGCAATGCCTGGAGCACAGCCGGGTCGATGCTCACGCCGTAGCACCAGCAGGCGCGATCGGCGGTTTTCGGATTGGCCAGCGTGCAGTCATTGGCAGCACCGCAGGCCGGGCAGAGTTCAGGATTATTCATAGCTGGAATGGGGCATTTCCACGCAGGTTCGATTGCTCCCGGTCTGTCGGGCGCGCTGCAGCGCATGATCGGCCCGGGACAGCAGGCTGTGCAAGGTGTCTTCATTCTGCAGCGTGGTGACGCCGATGCTGATGGTGACCCGCAATTGTTTTCCGCTGCAAAAATAGCGCTGCTGCTCGATGCGCTGGCGAATCTTCTCGGCGATCTTCAGACCATTCTGGCCGTCGGTGTCCTTGAGCAGCAGGGCGAAGGCGTCGGAGCTCCAGCGGCAGATAATGTCCGAATGTCGCAGGTTATCGGTCAGGTCATGGGCGAGGCCGGTCAACAACTGATCGCTGGCGATGTGGCCATGGGTGGTGTCCAGTTGCTTGAAGTTATCCACTTCCAGCAACAGCGCGCTCAAGGGCTTGGGCTCGCGTTGGGCTTCGTGCAGGGCTTGTACCGCCAACAGGTCGAAACCTCGACGATTCGGCAGTTCGGTCAGGCCGTCGAGAATGGCTTGGGCGTCGATCCGGCGCTGGTAGCTGGCGATCAACCGATAGAGCACCACGAGTGCTGCCGCTGTCACCAGCAGGCCGATCAGCAGATTGAGGTAAAACGCCTTGAGGGCATTTTCCCGCAGCGAGGTGTTGGCGGCGTAATAGCCCAGCAACGAAGTCACCAGGAAGCCGGCCCCGAGCAAAATGGTCAACAGCAGCAATGGTGAGCGCTGGGAATACAACGGCGAGCGAAGCGACATGGCGATTCCCTTGAAGTGACCCAATGGAATCAGTTTAGTGGCCTTGCGGAAAAAGGTATTTGGATTTGCGGTGTCTGGATGCTGTGGTGAGCGAGCGGGCTCCCCCACCACAGGTTCACCGTTATTTCAGACTAAGCAGATAAGTTCGCCAACCTCCCAGGTGACTGATGTCCTGCGCCCCCTCCAGGCCATACGGCTCGCAAATGAAACCGCTTTCCCAGCGCCCATCGGCCAGTTGCACCTTGCCCAGCCCAAGCGGCGCGGGAATACCGGTCAGGAACGAGCCCAACTCACTGCTCGGCAGCTCCCAGACTTCCACTTCGATTGCCACGCCGCCTTCATCGACGCGAAGCATGCCGGGACGCAGTGGCGGGCCGCCGGCCAAGGCATAGAGGCGGTAATCCGGCGAGCTGTGGGTCGCCTCGATCAGCCGGGCGCCGCGTTGCTTGAGTTGCCAGTTCAATGCCAACCCATCCAGGTGCGCGCCGCACACCACCAATCGAGCCCGATCATGGCGCGCCGGATGGGCGGGTATTGGCAAGTCAGGCAGTTGCTGGCGTTGCAAGGCGTCGGCCACGCCCAGCAGGTATTGATCGGTGAAAGCCCGGCCAAACAGCGTCACGCCCCAAGGCAGACCGTTAGCCATGAAGGCGCTGGGCACGGCGACGGCGGCGTAGTCCAGCAGGTTCATGAAGTTGGTGTAGTAACCCAGCTCCGCATTGCGCAGCACGGGTTCGGCGGCGAGTTCGGCAAGCGTCACCGGGCGCCCGATGGTCGGGGTGAGCACGCAATCGAGCGCTTCCATCGCACGGTCGCACCGGGCCTTGAGCGCTTGCAAACGGTACTGGGCGCGGAAGGTTTCGACGCCCGTCACGGTAGGCGCTTTCGCCAATACGGCGCGGATCACTGGCAATACCGTGTCGGGTTCTTCCTCTATCAGCTCCCCGGCGACGCTGTAGCGCTCGGCGACCCAAGGCCCTTCATAGAGCAAGCGTGCGGCTTCGAGGAACGGCGACAAATCCAGCTCGACGGCTTCGCCGCCCAGGTGTTCGAGTCGCTCGATGGCTTCGCGAAACAACCGTGGGCCTTCGTCACAGCCGAAAAATTCGAGGTCTTGCCAACGAGGCACGCCGAAGCGAAAGCGCCTTGGTGCGCCGAACGCCGAGCCGTCGTTCCATTGCGGGTTGCGGCGGCTGTATTCGTCGCGCGGGTCGAGATGCGCAGTCAATGCCAACAGTTGGCTGGCTTCCCGCGCCGTCGCGGTGAATGTGGTCACGCAATCCAGCGTCCGGCAGGCCGGCACCACGCCTGCGGTGGAAATCAAGCCTTTGGTGGCTTTAAGTCCCACCAAGTTATTCAGCGCCGCAGGCACACGGCCTGAGCCCGCAGTGTCGGTGCCCAAGGCAAAGCTTGCCACGCCCAGGGCCACCGCCAGCGGCGAGCCGGCACTCGAGCCACCCGACGGATAGTCCGCCAATACGCTGTTACGACAGGCACCGTAAGGCGTGCGGGTGCCGTTGAGCCCGGTGGCGAATTGATCGAGATTGGTCTTGCCCAGGGGAATGGCGCCCAGCGCCAGCAATTGCTCGACCACTGTGGCCGAACGCTGCGGCACGTAGGCGAACGCCGGGCAGGCGGCGGTGGTGGGAATGCCGGCCAGGTCGATGTTGTCCTTGATGGCGAACGGCACGCCGTACAACGGCAGACTTTCCAAGTCGCGGCTTTCCAGCGCGGTCAGGTAGGGCTCCAGCTCCTCGGGCGAGAGCAGGTGGATGAACAGGTGATAGTCCGGGTTGAGCGCAGCGGCTTTTTCCCGCAGGGCGAGCAAAAGTTCGCGCGGTGTCGTTTCGCCGTTGCGGTAGGCGTCACGCAGGTTGTCCAGGCGCAGAGAGAGGTTCATCGCATGAGTCCCTTGGTTGAGTTCAGTCACGTTCCAGCACCACGACACGCTGTCCGGCGCGCACCGCGGAACCGGGCTGGACGCGCACTTCGCGTACCACCCCGGCCATGGGCGCGATCACCGGGATCTCCATCTTCATGGACTCCAGAATCACCAACACGTCACCGGCTGCGACTCGCGCGCCCACTTCTATCTGGACTTGCCAGAGATTGCCGGCGATGTGGCTATCGATGCTCAATTGGCCCTCGCCCAGCAACGCCTCTTCGCTCGGTGCGGGTGTCGGTTCCTCGCTGTCGAAATGTGCCTGGCCACTGGCGATCCAACGCTCACGCTCGGCACGGAACGCCTGTTGCTGTTGCTGGCGGAACGCGGCGATGCTGTCCGCTTCCCGGGTAAGGAAACCCTGGTAATCGGCGAGGTTGAGTTGGCTGTGTTCGATATTCAGGTCGAAGCGGCCCAGCGGAAAATCCCGCCGGATGCGCAACAGCTCATCGGCACTGACCGGGTAGAAGCGGATCTGGTCGAAGAACCGCAGTAGCCAGGGCTTGCCATCGAACGCGGCGACGTCCCGGTAGCGATTCCACATCTGCAACGTGCGCCCGACGAACTGATAGCCGCCCGGACCTTCCATGCCATACACGCACATATAGGCGCCGCCGATGCCCACCGAGTTTTCCGCGGTCCAGGTCCGGGCCGGGTTGTATTTGGTGGTCACCAGCCGATGCCGTGGATCGAGCGGGGTGGCGACCGGCGCCCCGAGGTAGACGTCCCCCAGGCCCATCACCAGATAGCTCGCGTCGAATACCGTGCGTTGCACTTCGTCGAGGTTCGGCAGGTCGTTGATGCGTCGGATGAACTCCAGGTTGCTTGGGCACCAAGGGGCGTCCTTGCGCACGGTGGTCATGTATTTTTCGATGGCCAGTTGGCAGGCCGGGTCGTCCCAGGACAGCGGCAGGTGGACGATGCGCGACGGCACCTGCAGGTCTTGCGCGGCGCAGACGGCATCCCATTCGCCAGCGACGATGGCCAGCAGGTCGGCCAGCGGCAGTTGCTCGGGTTGGTAATGCACTTGCAGCGAGCGAATGCCCGGCGTCAGGTCGATCACGCCGTGCAGGTGCTTTTGTTCCAGTGCCTGCATCAAGGCGTGGGCGCGGAAGCGCAGCACCAGGTCCAGTTCAGGGGCGCCGATTTCCAGCAGCAGATGGGTGTCGCCGGATAATCTTGCCACTAGACGCGTATCGTCCTGCCCGATATCCAACACCACCGGCGACACCACTCCCTGTGGGAGCGAGCTTGCTCGCGATTGCGGCGGGACATCCAGAATCGATGGGACTGACAGACCGCTATCGCGAGCAAGCTCGCTCCCACAGGGGGGGCATTGCAGGACCAGTGATCGGGCGGTCGAGATATCCACCGGCACAAACCTGACCTTGTCCCCCGCCTTGAGCTGCCCCAATTGCCACAGGTCTGCCTCGATCACCGTCACCGGGCAGACGAAACCACCCAGGCTCGGGCCGTCGGGGCCGAGGATGACGGGCATGTCGCCGGTGAAGTCCACGGCGCCGATGGCATACGGGTTGTCGTGGATGTTGGATGGGTGCAGGCCCGCTTCGCCGCCGTCGGCCCGGACCCATTCCGGCTTCGGCCCGATCAGCCGCACGCCGGTTCGGCTGGAGTTGAAATGCACTTCCCATGACGTGTCGAAGAACGTCTGGATATAGCGCTCGGTGAAATATTCCGGTGCGCCGTGTGGACCGTAGATGACGCGGATGTGCCGCACGGGTGGCAACAGGAGCGGCGGCGCGTCGATTGGCGGCAACGCGGCGTGCTCATCCAGCGCCGCCAGGTGCAGCACATCGCCGGTGCACAACGCCCGTCCGCCGTGGCCGCCGAACTGGCCGAGGGTGAAGGTGCTTTTGCTGCCCAGGTAATCCGGCACTTGCAAGCCACCTTGCAGGCACAGGTAGCTGCGCGCCCCGGCGCCGCTGATGGTGCCCAGGGCGAGGGTGGATCCGGCGGCGATCGACAGCGGAGTGTTCATTGGCACCGCCTCGCCGTCCAGGGTCGGGGCAATTTGCGCACCAGTCACCGCCACTCGCGCGTCGCAGTTGAAGCGCAGCAGCGGCCCGCTCATGGTGATTTCCAGGGCCGCCGCGCCTTCGTCATTGCCCAACAGGCGATTGCCCAGGCGCAGCGAACGGCTGTCCATCGGACCCGACGGCGGTACGCCCACGGCCCAATAACCGAGGCGGCCAGGGTAATCCTGGACGCTTGTCTGGGTGCCGGGGCTGAGCACCTCGAAGGTGCTGGCGCGGTAGGCCAGGGTTTCCAGGCAGCGCGTCCAGGGCTGGCCGTTGGCGAAGGGCGCGTCGAGCAGAATCTGTTGCAGGTAGGTGCGATTGGTTTCCACGCCGTACAGCAGACTTTCGTCCAACACTTGGTACAGGCCCAGGCGCGCCAGCTCACGCGTCGGAGCCCAACGAATGACCTTGGCGATCATCGGATCGAAGTAGGGGGGGATCTGGCAGCCGGCCTCGACCCACGTGTCGATGCGCAGTTGTCGGCCGTCGGCCTTGGGGAATTTCACGGCAGTGAGCAGCCCTGGGCTTGGCTGGAAATCCCGGCCTGGGTCCTCGGCATACAGGCGCGCCTGGATCGCGTGGCCGCAGGCTTTCAACCCCAGGCTCAGTTCGCTCAACGGCGGCAGTTCGCCGGCGGCCAATTGCACCATCCAGCGCACCAGGTCCACGCCCCACACCTGCTCGGTGACGCCGTGCTCCACCTGCAATCGGGTGTTCACCTCCAGGAAGTAGAAGCGCCCGGCGTCACTGTCGTAGACGAACTCCACGGTGCCGGCACTGCGGTAATTCACTGCCCGGGCCAGTTTGATCGCCGCTGCGCAGAGTTCGTCGGCCATGCCTTCGGGCAGGTTGGGCGCGGGCGTCTCTTCGATGACTTTCTGGTTGCGCCGCTGCACCGAGCAGTCGCGCACGCCGAGGGCAATCACCTGACCGTGGCCGTCGCCGAACACTTGGACTTCGAGGTGCCGCGCCCGCTCGATGTACTTCTCGATGAACACGCCAGCGTCACTGAAGTTGTTCTGTCCCAGGCGCTTGACCGCTTCGAAGGACTCGCTCAGTTCAACATCGCTGCGACACACGCGCATGCCGATGCCGCCGCCGCCCGCGGTGCTTTTGAGCATCACTGGATAGCCGATCTGCCTTGCGGCCAGCAACGCCGCGTCGAGGCTGTCGAGCAATTCGGTGCCTTCGAGCAACGGCACGCCGTGCCGGCGGGCCAGGTCCCGCGCGGTGTGCTTGAGGCCGAACACGCGCAGTTGCTCCGGTGTCGGGCCGATGAAGGCGATATTGGCGGCCTCGCAGGCTTCGGCGAACGCGGCGTTTTCCGAAAGGAAGCCGTAGCCGGGATGAATCGCCGTCGCGCCGCTGTGCCTGGCGATCGCCAGGAGCTTATCCACCGCCAGGTAGGTGCCCGCCGCCGCGCCTTCGCCCAGGCAGTGGGCTTCGTCGGCCTGGAGGATATGCAGGCTGGCGGCGTCGGCTTGGGAATACACCGCGACGCCTTGGATCTTCAATTCGCGCAAGGTCCGCAGGATGCGGCAGGCGATGGCGCCACGGTTGGCGATGAGGATTTTTTCGAACATGGCATTGCCCCCTCAGGCCTGCGTGCTGCCTGAACTGGGATGCGGGCCGTCCCGCAGTTTTCGATGGCCGACGGGGTCGTCCCCGTGGGCGAAACTTTCTTAAAAACACCATCAGACCTTGTGGGAGCGAGCTTGCTCGCGATAGCGGCGGCACATCCAACCTCGATGCAGCTGACAGACCGCTATCGCGAGCAAGCTCGCTCCCACAGGGCCGGTGGCGTTCAGCCGATCATTTGATGCACTGCCCCGACCGGCTCTGGCACAACGCGAACAACCAGCGGCGCAGGCGCACGAATTTCAGTTCCATATCAGAAGCTCCGCTGGCGTGGGGTTGTAGGCGTTGCACGGGTTATTCAATTGCGGGCAATTGGAGATCAGGACGATCACGTCCATCTCGGCCCGCAGGTCGACGTATTTGCCCGGCGCTGAAATCCCGTCTTCGAAGGTCAGGCCGCCGTCGGCGGTTACCGGCACGTTCATGAAGAAGTTGATGTTCGGTCCGATGTCGCCCTTGCCCAGCCGGCCATCGTGGGCGCAGGCCCGCAAGTAGTTGTCGCGGCAGCTGTGCATGTGGCGTTTTTCCAGGGCGTAGCGCACGGTGTTGCTTTCCTGGGCGCAGGCGCCGCCGAGGGTGTCGTGGCGCCCGCAGGTGTCTTCGATGATGGTCAGCATGGGGCGGCCGAGGTTGGAATACAGTACGCTGCCGCTAGTCAGGTAGACGCTGTTCTGTCGGCGCAAGGTGCGTTGCACGTCATAGCGTTCCTTGGGGTTGGCCAGGCTGTAGAACAGCGTATCGACCGCCTGGTTGCCCTCCAGGTCGAGGATGCGCAGGGTCTGGCCGGCCTTGACCTCGGTCAGCCACGGCTCCCCGGCGGGAATCGTGGCGCGGTAGACGGCGGTATCGGGTTGCTTGGCTGTGGTGGCGATAGCAAGTGACATGGCGACGATCCTCAAGCGAACAGGCGGTCGGTGTTGATGAAGCCGCGCTGATTTTCCGGGCGCGAAAGGCGGCAGTGTTCGGCGACGCTGGCATCAGCGTTCATCCAACTGAGCTTGAGCGGTTGCGGGGCGTATTGCGGGTTCGGGTCCATCGGGTGTTGCAGCGCGGTCAGCACCACCAAGGTGTCCATCGGTGCATACAACTCGATGTAATCGCCGGCCTTGGAATTGCCCTCGACGAAGTGAAAGTGGCCGGCCGCGTCGACATCGACCCGGCTGAACAGGTTGAGGGTCATCAGCAGGTCGGACAGGCCCAAGCCCCATTTGCCCAGTTCTACCAGCAGGTTGTCGGTGCCGTTGCGAAAGAAGCCGTTGCGCAGTTCCTGGTAGCGGCCCTGGCCATATTTCTCGGCGACTTCCTCGGCGCAGAGCACACCGCCAAAACTGTCGCTCCAACCACAGGTGTCAGCGGTGATCGCCGCCAGCACTCGACCCATGTCCGAATACAGGCAATGGCCGGCGGTGAGCTTGGCGGTGTGTTGGCATTTGAGGCTGTCCGGAAGGTTCAGGCGTTCGGTTTTTTCGTTGGCGTTGAGCAGTGTCAGGCTCACGTTGGCGCCACCGCGCAGATCGGTCAGGCGCAGCAGTTGGCCGCGCTTGAGCACGAAGGAGCGGTGGCCGCCACCGGGTAGCAATTCTTCGGCGAAGGGGGGAAACAACTGGATCGAATCGGTCATGGAAAAACTCCTCTCAAGCAATACGCAACGTGCCGGCCAAATCGGCGGGCAGGGCGTCGACGGCGGCACGGGCGGTGCGGCGGTCGCTGTTCAATGGAATGTCGTAGGTGATGCGCGCGCCGTAGGCGCCGGGGGCGTGGGGATCGACGCGCACCTTGTCGAACACCAGCAGGCGCGTGCCGAGGCTGAAACCTTCGGACAGGTCGTGGGTGACCATGAACACCGTCAATCGGGTCTCGCGCCACAACGCCAGCAGCAGCGCGTGCATGTCCTTGCGGATGCCGGGGTCGAGGGCGCCGAAGGGTTCGTCCAGCAGCAGGACCCGCGGCTTCATGATCAAGGCCTGGGCAATCGCCAGTCGTTGCTGCATGCCGCCTGAAAGCTGCGCCGGGTATTTGTCCAGCGCGTGGCCGAGGCCGACCTTGTCCAACAGTTGCGCCGCCTCTTCGCGAGCCTGGCGCTTGGCACTGCCGAACAGACGGCCCAGCAAAGGCGAACGCGGCAACTCCAGGCCCAGGGCGACGTTGTCCAGCACCGTCAGGTGCGGGAACACCGAATAGCGCTGGAACACCACGCCCCGGCTGGCATCCGGCTCGCCCGCCAAGGGTTCGCCATCCAGCAGGATCTGTCCGCGGCTGGTGCGCTCCTGGCCCAGCAACAAGCGCAGGAAGGTCGATTTGCCGCAACCCGAAGCACCCACCAGCGTGCAGAACTCACCCTCGGCGACGTTCAGGTTCAAGCGTTCCAGCACGACCTGGTCGGCGTATTGCTGCCAGACGTTGTTTACCGTGATGAAGCTCATGCTCTCGCCCCCTCGTACCAAGGGAACGCTCGAAGGGTCAGGCGCCTGAGCCCCCAGTCCATCAGCCAGGCGAGCAGCGTGATCCACACCACGTACGGCAGGATCACGTCCATCGCCAGGTAGCGACGCACGAGGAAAATCCGATACCCGAGCCCGTCCGTGGAGGCGATGGCTTCGGCGGCGATCAGGAACAGCCAGGCCGAGCCCAGCATCAATCTCAGGGAGATCAGCAGGCGTGGCAGCAGTTGCGGCAGCACCACCCGCAGCATTAGCGTCCAGGTCGAGGCCCCGAGGGTCTGGGCCTTGATCAGCAGTTCGGACGGAATCTCCCGGGCGCGCTGTTCCAGATCCCGCGCCAGGCACGGCGTGATGCCGATCACGATGAGCATCACTTTCGACAGTTCCCCCAAGCCGAAGACGATGAACAGGATCGGCAGGATCGCCAGGGGCGGCACCATCGAGACCACGGTAAGCAAGGGCGACAGCGGCGCGCCGAACAGCGGCAGCGTGCCGGCGGCAATGCCCAGGCACAGCCCTGCCAGGGCGCTGATGCCCAGGCCGATCGCCAGCCGACGCAGGCTCGACGCGGTGTCTTGCCAGAGCAGGTAGTCGCCGCTGCGGGCATCGGCGGTGAAGGCCAGGCGTTTCACCGCATCGACCATTTGCACGGCGCTGGGCAGCAGCTTGTCGTTGGGGTTCTCTGTCAGTCGTTCGGCCGAGCCCATGAAATAGGCGAACAGCACCAGCGCGAATGGCAGGATGACCAGCAGCAAGCGGCTGGGGCGATCCGGGTAGCGATTGATCAGGCGCATGCCAGGTCCTCCGGTCTAGAGCTTGGCGTCGGCGGCGAGCTGCACGTAAGTGGGGTCGAAGCGCAGCTTGAGGTTGGCCTTGTCGCCGCGGGTCACGCCATTGGCGAACGTCATGCCGACTGCGTCGGTGCTCTTGGCGCCTTCACCCAGCAAGCCGTGCTTGAACGAGAACTCGGCCACTTTGCCCATGGTGGCGGGCAGTTGATCGCTGGTGGCGAAGCCCAGCGCTTCCTTGGCCGTGGCGAACAATTTGGTGGTGTCCAGTTGCGCCTGGAAACCTTTGAGGTCGGTGCCCGACGCCTTGGCCATGTGTTCCAGCGCAGCGTTGGCGGCGGCATTCCTGGCATTCATCAGCGCCACGACTTCGAACCAGGCGCCAGTCAAAGCCTTGCCCAGGGCGGGGTTGTCCTGGAGGGTCTGGGTGTTGACCACCATCATGTCCATGATCTCGCCGGGCACCTGGCTGGAGTTGAACACTTCGCTCACGCCTGGCTGGGCTTTGATGTCCGAGAGCATCGGGTTCCAGGTGGTGACGGCCTTGACCTGGTCGGTGTTGAAGGCGGCGGAAATGTCGGCGTCTGAGGTGTTGATGACTTTCAGGTCTTTCTCGGTGAGATTGACCGAGTCCAGGGCGCGGGCCAGCAGGTAATGGGACACCGACAGCTCCACCAGGTTGACGTCCATGCCCTTGAGGTCGGCGACTTTCTTGCCGTCGCCCTTGAGGACGATGCCGTCATTGCCGTTGGAGAAATCGCTGACGATCAGCGCAGTGCTGTCCACGCCACCGGCGGCGGGGATGGTCAGGGCGTCCATGTTGGTCATGGTGCAGCCGTCGAATTGGCCGGCGGTGTATTGGTTGATGGATTCGACGTAGTCGTTGAGCTGCACGACATCAATGGTGATGCCGTATTTTTTCGCCCACTTATCGACGATGCCTTGGCTGCCGGCGTATTCCCAGGGCATCCAGCCGGCGTAAATGGTCCAACACACGCTGAAGTGGTCTTTTTGCGCGGCGGCGGACGAGAAACTCACGAGACCGGCGAATGCGGCGAGGAGCAGGGCGGACAGACGAAGCTTGAACATGGTGGTTCTCCAGTTGATCAAGGGCGGACAGGAGCAACGCGGCACCGCGAACGGTGGCTTGTCTCCCGGGCTTTTGTCCCGCCGTGTAACCTCAACTGGAGGTCGCCAACTCTCGGACCAGCCACTCGCCAAAGGCGAGCCGGAACCCTAGTCAGCCATTGCAAATTGTGGTGCCGCGAACCTGTGATGACTCCTGCACGGGGATTGTTAAAGCGAGAGCCGTGCCAATTCGGGCAAAGGCCCATGCCAGAGCGCGCGGGCGTCGGAGAGGGATGATCGAGGGCGGATTTGTGCTTGCTTGTGGTGCCATGGCGCACCGGAAGAGGGCGACGAGTGACATGTTTCCAGTTGTTGCCAGGTCGCACCAGATTCCGATTTTGCTGTCTGAATATTCGTCAGTCACACAACGTTGACTGCCGCCCATCAGCGTCGCTGATGTGGCCCATTCGCGGTCCAGGAGGCCGCCATGTATCGACGACTGCTCCTCATTGCGTTTCTTGGTCTGACTCTTTCGGCATGCGTGCCTTACTACGACGGAGACTCGAGCTATTACCGTTCAGAGGTCTACACCTCGCCAGGGCCGGCCTACTACAGCGGAGGATATTATTCGGCACCGCGTGGCTATTACGCACCGCGGTATTACCAACCGGCGCCACGCTATTACTCGGCACCGCGGTATTACCAGCAAGGCCCGCGCTATTACTCGCCACCGCGAGCGTATCGGTCTTATCCGGATCGGGGTGGCTGGGGTGGCCGTGACCGGGGTGGTTGGAATGACGACCGAGGCGGTCGTGGCGGGCGGGATCATTGGGGACACGGTGAGCGTGGACGTGGTGACCGCGATGGACGGGGTAACCACCGCTGATCCCCGGACAACAAAAAGCGGCGCATTGAGCGCCGCTTTTTTGTGCCTGCCATAAATCCATCCCCGTGGGAGCGAGCCTGCTCGCGAAGACGATGGCACATTCACGATTGTCGTAACCTGACCCACCGCTTTCGCGAGCAGGCTCGCTCCCACAAAGGCTCACTCGTTGGATAAGTCCGCCAACGGATGCCGCCCCTCCCACACCTTGTGAAAATGCGCCTCGACCGCCGCTTCCGGCACACGATTGATGTCTGGCCAGTGCCAACGGGGCTTGTGGTCCTTATCGATCAACCGTGCCCGCACGCCTTCGCTGAACTCCGGATGACGGCAGCAATTCAGGCTCAAGGTGTACTCCATGCGGAACACCCCGGCCAAGGAAAGATGCCGCGCCCGGTTGATCTGCTCCCAGACCAGGTGCGCCGTCAGCGGTGAACCTTCGGTCATGGTCTTGGCTGCCTTGGCGATCAGCGGATCGGGGTGATCCACCAGCAAACTCAGGGCTTTCCAGGCGCAGCGCACATCGCTGACATCCAGCCATTCGTCGATCTTCTCCCGGCGGGGCAGCCATTGGGCTTCGGGCAACTGGGCGAGGGCTTCTTGCTGCAAGGCCTTGAGCAGGCTGTTGAGCTGCATCTCGGTCTGTTCCTGCCAGTTAAGCTGCAGCAGGCCCTCGATCAAATCGTCCTGTTGACCGTCCAGGAGGAAACGGTCGGCCAGGCCAAGGTCGATGGCGTCACGGGCATTCATGTGGGCACCGGTCAGGCCGAGGAACAGCCCGAGCTTGCCCGGCAGGCGCGACAGGAACCAACTGGCGCCGACATCCGGATACAGGCCGATGCTGATCTCCGGCATCGCCAGGCGACTGCTCGGCGTAACGATCCGTGTGCTTGCGCCTTGCAGCAAACCCATGCCGCCGCCCAGCACATAACCGTGGCCCCAGCACAGCAGCGGCTTAGGGTAGGTGTGCAGGTTGAAGTCCAGGCGGTACTCAGCCGCGAAGAACTGCGCGGCCAGCGGTGGCACCTCACCGGGATGAGCGCGGCAAGCCTCCACCAGGCTGCGCACTTCGCCACCGGCGCAGAAGGCCTTGGCGCCGTTGCCGCGCAACAATACACAAACGATCTGCGGCTCCCTGGCCCAGGCATCCAGGCGATCATGTAGGGCGTTGATCATCGGCAGCGTCAGGGCATTCAGGGATTTTTCCGCATCCAGGGTGGCGATGCCGAGCCGCGCACCATTGCTACCGGTAAGTTCTTCGAAGTGCAGATTCATCGTGACCTCGATCAGAAATTTGAATGATCAGTATGACTGCTGTGGTGGAAAGTGTCGGATCAGCGTCAGATCAATTGACAAGCCTTGTAGGCTTTCCTAGGGTGCGCCCATTGTTTTTACCGGGTGTGCCCATGACTGCTGACGACCGTATCAAACTCGAACCGAGCTGGAAGCAGGCACTGCGTGCCGAATTCGACCAGCCCTACATGGCAGAGTTGCGCGAATTCCTGCGCCAGGAATTCGCCGCCGGCAAGGAGATCTACCCACCCGCGCCGTTGATTTTCAATGCGCTCAATTCCACGCCGCTGGACAAGGTCAAGGTTGTGATCCTTGGCCAGGACCCGTATCACGGTCCGGGCCAGGCCCATGGCTTGTGTTTTTCGGTGCAGCCGGGCGTGCCGACACCGCCCTCGCTGGTGAACATCTATAAGGAATTGAAGCGCGACCTGAACATCGACATTCCCAACCACGGTTACCTGCAAAGCTGGGCCGACCAGGGGGTGTTGCTGCTCAACACAACCTTGACCGTGGAGCGCGCCAATGCCAACGCCCACGCCAAGAAGGGCTGGCAGCACTTTACCGACAGGGTCATAGAGGTGGTCAGCGAACACCAGCCTCACCTGGTGTTCCTGTTGTGGGGCGCCCATGCCCAGAGCAAGCAGAAGCTGATCGATGCGACCAAGCATCTGGTGCTGACCTCGGTGCATCCGTCACCGCTGTCGGCCCATCGGGGATTCATCGGCTGCGGGCATTTCAGCCGGACCAACAAGTTCCTTGAGCAACATGGCGAGAAGCCGATCGAATGGCGGTTGCCGCCGGTTTGATACGCCAACCAGACGGCCCCCATCGCGAGCAAGCTCGCTCCCACACTGGATCTTCAGCGGCTATCAGATTCCTGTACGCCGCAAATCCCCTGTGGGAGCGAGCTTGCTCGCGATGAAGGCGACTCGGTTTAAGCGTTTGAATCCGGCCTGCGCATCCAATACCTGAACAACGGCTCCGCCAGAAACAGCACGAACAACAGCCGCATCACCTGCAACGCCGTGACCAACGGAACCGACAACTGCAGCGTTTCCGCCGTCAGGCTCATTTCGGCGATGCCACCGGGCATCATGCCCAGTGTCAGCGAACGCAAGTCCAGCTGGGTCAGGGTGCTCAGGCCCAGTGCCGCAAGCGTCGCGATCAGCATCGTCAATACCGTGCCAACCAGCGTGCGTCCCATGAACGACGGTGCCCGACGAAAGAACTGCCGGTTGAAATGGCAACCTAATCCACTGCCGATCAACCACTGGCCGACTTGGCTGGCGCCGTGGGGCAGGCCGATGTGCAGATCCCAGCCAATGCTCACCGCCGCGCTGACCAGCAGCGGCCCGAATAACCATGGGTTGGGTTGGCGCAAGCGTTCCCAGATCCAGGCGAGCAGGGCGCCAGCCGGGAACAGGATCGCCAGCCACATCCAGTCCACTGTCGTGGCGTGTTGCACCGGGGTTCCATCGCCCAGCAGATACTTGAACGCGGCCGGCACGCATAGCACCACCACCAGGACCCGCAAGCTCTGGCCCGCGGCAACATGGCTGAGCATCGCACCGTTGCGGGCGCCAAGGTTGACCATCTCGCCGGAGCCGCCAGGCATGCTGGAGAAGAAAGCGGTGGCGCGGTCTTCGCCGGTGCGGCGCATCAGCCAGACACTCACCACGCTGGACACGCTGGTGATCAGCGCGCCGAAGAAAATCAGGCCGAAGTGGCTCAGGACTTGTTCCATCACCATCGGCGTAAAGTGCAAACCGATGCCGATGCCCACCACCCATTGGCCGCATTTGCGGCCGCCGGGGATTTCCATCAATTGCCACGGCGTCAGGCAGCGCACCAGGATGATCGCCAACAGCGAGCCGACCATCCAGGGCAAGGGCCAGCCGATCAGGCTGGCCAGATAACCGCCGGCCAAGCCGACCAGC
Source organism: Pseudomonas brassicacearum subsp. neoaurantiaca (assembly GCF_013608025.1). Classification (GTDB taxonomy): domain Bacteria; phylum Pseudomonadota; class Gammaproteobacteria; order Pseudomonadales; family Pseudomonadaceae; genus Aquipseudomonas. Next base: position 103,776 of record NZ_VDLV01000003.1, read on the forward strand.
GGTGTTCCCCACCAATGTCTGAAAGTTGTTGCCTCAGACATTGGCCAGGGCACGACGCTGGGCGCTGCGACGACGCCAGATTCGCAGCAGGGGCATGAACAACATGATCGCCGTCAGGATCCAGCAACCGAAGGTGATCGGGCTCGACCAGAGGATTTCCAGCGCACCGTTGGAGATCGACAGCGCACGGCGCAGGTTCTGCTCCATCAGCCCGCCGAGGATGAAACCCAGCAAGACCGGCGACAGCGGGAAGTCCAGCTTGCGCAGGATATAGCCGAAGATACCGATACCGATCATCAGGAACAGGTCGAACGTGGTGGCGTGCACCGCATAGACGCCGATGCCCGTGATGATTGCGATCACCGGCACCAGCGCCCAGTTCGGCACGGCCAGGATGCGGGTGAAGATACGGATCATCGGGATGTTGAGGATCACCAGCATGACGTTGGCGACGAACAACGAGGCGATCAGGCCCCAGACGATATCCGGTTGCTGCTGGAACAGCAGCGGGCCAGGGGTGATGTTGTAAAGCGACAGCGCGCCGATCATCACCGCCGTGGTGCCTGAGCCTGGAACGCCGAGGGTCAGCATCGGCACCAGTGCACCGCAGGCAGCGCCGCCAATGGCGGTCTCCGGCGCCGCGAGGCCGCGCTTGTCGCCCTGGCCGAACGTACCGCTGGCACCGGCGATGCGCTTCTCGGTCATGTAGGCCACGGCACTGGCCAGCGTCGCACCGGCACCTGGCAACACGCCCATGATGAAGCCCAGCACACCACAGCGCAGGTTGACGACAAATACCGACGCCGCTTCCTTGAAGTTGAACATCATCCGCCCGGTGGCCTTTACCGCTTCCTGGCCACGGTGGGTTTTTTCCAGCAGCAACAGGATCTCGCTGATGGAGAACAGGCCCAGCACCAGTACGACGAATTGAATCCCGTCGGTCAGATGAATGTTATCGCCGGTGAAACGGTAGACACCGCTGTTGGCGTCGATGCCGACACTGGAGAGGAACAGGCCGATCAGCGCCGCGATAAAGGTCTTGAGCGGACGATCACCGGCCATGCCCCCAAGGCAGACAATGGCGAATACCATCAGGACGAAATATTCCGCCGGCCCGAAGGCAATCGCCCATTTGGCGAGCAACGGTGCGAACAACACCATGCCGCAGGTGGCGATGAGCGCGCCGATGAACGAACTCCACGCCGACAGCGACAACGCCACCCCGGCCAGGCCCTGGCGAGCCATTGGGTAGCCGTCGAGGGTGGTCATCACGGTGGAGGCTTCGCCCGGGATGTTGAGCAGGATCGAGCTGATTCGCCCGCCGTATTCACAACCCAGGTACACCGCCGCCAGCAGGATCAGCGCCGATTCCGGCGGCAGCCCCAGTGCGAAGGCAATCGGGATCAGCAGCGCCACGCCGTTGATCGGACCCAGGCCCGGCAGCAGGCCGACCACGGTGCCGATCAAGGTACCGCTCAGGGCCGTGACGAGGTTGTAGGGGGTCAGTGCAACGCCAAAACCCTGGCCGAGATAATTCAGGGTATCCATATCAATTCTCCAGGACGTCGAGCAGGCCCAAGGGCAGCGGCACGTCCATCACCTTGTCGAACAACAGATAAAGACCAATGGCCATCAGGCTGATGATCACCACGCTCGGCACCCAGCGACCGCCGTACAGGCGCGCCATCGGCACACCGATGAGAATGCTGGAGAGGATGAACCCCAGGGGTTCGAACGTTCCGGCGAAGACCAACAGCAGCACCACGCAAATGCCGATTTTCTGCAAGGTCTCGCGGTCCAGTTGTGGGTCGTCATCGCTGTGCACGATGGGCGCGGGTCGGAACACCATGTACAGCAGCGCCAGGCCCATCAGCCCCAGCATCAGCAAGGGGAAGGCGCGCGGGCCGACCGGCTCGTAGGAAAAAGGTGCCTGATACGGCCAGGCCATCAGCGCCAGGCCGATGCACGCCAGCAGCAGCACCGAGGCAAAAATACGTTGGATGGTGAGCATGACAAACTCCTGGGTGACGCCGAGTTCAGCTCGGCGCCACCACGAGAACAGAGGCGATTACTGAATCAGGCCAAACTCTTTGGCCAGCACCTTGTAGTCGGCTACCTGCTTTTTCACATAGGCGTCCAGCTCCGGGCCGGTCATGGCGAACGGGAACAGTTCGCGCTGGTCGCGCAGCTTGGCGAACTCTTCGGAGGCCAGCAGTTTGTCGAAGGCATTTTTCCACCAGGCGTATTCTTCATCGGTGACTTTCGGGCCCAGGTAGAAGCCACGTACCACCGGCCAGCGGATGTCGTAGCCTTGTTCCACGGCGGTCGGAATGTCTTTCATTTCCGGCTCGTCCAGGCGTTTGTCGGAGAACACCGCCAACAGACGCATGTCACCACTCAGGATATGTGGCATGGAGTCGGAGATGTCGGTACTGCCCACTTGGATATGTCCGCCGAGCAACGCGGTGGCGATTTCGCCGCCGCCTTCAAGGGCCACGTAGCGCAGTTTGCGCGGATCAATACCGGCGGCCTTGGCGATCAATGCAGTCTGCATCCAGTCCTGGCTGCCGACGGTGCCGCCGGAACCGATGACCACGGAGCCCGGGTCTTTCTTCAGGGCTTGTACGAGGTCGTCGAGATTCTTGTAGGGCGAATCGCTTTTCACCGCGATGGCGCCGTAGCTGGTGCCGACGGCAGCGAGCCAGCGTACGTTGGTTTCATCAAAACGGCCGAACTTGCCTTGCGCCAGGTTCAACAGCGAACCGCTGGACCAGGCCACCAGCGTGCCGGCGTCAGCCGGGCGCTGGGCGACCACCGCGTTGTAGGCCACCGCGCCGACACCACCGGGCATGTAGGTGACACGCATCGGCTTGGTCAGCAGTTTTTCGTTGACCAGTGCGCTTTGCGCCAATTTGCAAGTCAAGTCGAAACCGCCACCCGGGGCGGCGGGTGCGATGCATTCCGGGCGCTTGGGCTCTTTGGAGGCGTCAGCGGCGAGCAACGGCCCCGCGAACACGAGGCATCCGACGGCCAGGGCTACTTTACGCAGTGATAGGTTCATTTTTGTCTCCACAGGAGTTGTTGTTGTGTGTTGCAAAAAATATGGCCAAGGCCGGGCGAAGTTGACCGGCACCGGCATTCACGGGTGCGGCAGATCGCGCTGCGCGGATGCATCCTGACGTCGATGGACATCGGCGCGGGCAACGGCACAGGAAAGGGTAGTCTGGTTGGAGCTGGAAAGACGGGCGGGCATTGAAGCCTGAAGCTGTAGGGACAGCATGGTGGTGACTCCGCTTTATTGTTTTTATTTGGCGAAAACGCTTCGAGGCGTTTTTCGTTCGCGATCTGTTACGCGATCTACAGTCGTAACTGTTCGTATCGGGACTCTAGCCGGCCAACCTTTCGCTAACCTTTCAATAGCTTTCAGGATGCTTTTTGGCTTCACAGTTGCGGATGCGGCTGTAAACTCCGCGCCAAAGAATGGCGTCGGCCATCCCTTGAATCGAGGAAAAACCATGCGTGTTCTGCTCGTCGAAGATCATCTGCAGCTCGCCGAAAGTGTCGCCCAAGCCCTCAAGAGCACCGGTTTGACCGTGGACGTGCTGCATGACGGCGTGGCCGCCGACCTGGCCTTGGGCAGCGAGGAATACGCCGTGGTGGTCCTCGACGTCGGGCTGCCGCGCATGGACGGTTTCGAAGTGCTGGCGCGCCTGCGGGCCCGGGGCAAGACCACGCCGGTCCTGATGCTGACCGCTCGCAGCGACGTCAAGGACCGCGTCCATGGGCTGAACCTTGGCGCCGATGATTACCTGGCCAAGCCGTTCGAACTCACCGAACTGGAGGCCCGGGTCAAGGCGCTGCTGCGCCGTAGCGTGTTGGGTGGCGAACGCCAGCAGCGCTGCGGAGGACTGGTCTACGACCTGGACACCCGGCGCTTTACCCTCGACGACGAATTGATGACGTTGACCTCCCGCGAACAGGCTGTCCTGGAGGCGTTGATTGCCCGGCCCGGGCGGGTGATGAGCAAGGAGCAGTTGGCAGCCCAGGTCTTCGGCCTGGACGAAGAAGCGAGCCCCGACGCGATCGAGATCTATGTGCATCGCTTGCGCAAGAAACTCGACGGCCACGCCGTGGCGATCGTGACATTCCGGGGGCTGGGCTACCTGTTGGAAACCCGGGATGCATAAGCCCGACAGCCTGCGCTGGCGGCTGCTGCGCAACCTCGCATCGCTGCTGGTGGTGCTGATGCTCGCCAGTGGCCTGAGCGCCTATTGGAACGGCCGGGAGGCCGCCGATACCGCCTATGACAGGACGCTGCTGGCCTCGGCCCGGACCATCGCCGCCGGCCTTTCACAACGTGACGGTACGCTCAGCGCGGACGTGCCTTACGTGGCCTTGGACACCTTCGCCTATGACAGCGCCGGACGTATCTACTACCAAGTCAACGATATCCACCAACAACTGATTTCCGGTTACGAAAATCTCCCGGGTCCGCCGCCCGGCACGCCGCGCACCGACGATTATCCGGCCTTGGCACGTTTCTACAACGCGCGTTACCAAGGCCAGGACGTGCGCGTCGTCAGCCTGCTCAAAGCCGTGAGCGAGCCGGAAATGAACGGCATGGCGGAGATTCGCGTGGCGGAAACCGAAGAAGCGCGGATCAGCATGGCCCGGGGCCTGATGGCCGACACGCTACTGCGGCTGGGCATGCTGGCCGTCGGTGCGCTGTTGCTGGTGTGGTTCGCGGTCAGCGCCGCGTTGCGTCCGCTGGAACGCCTGCGTACGGCGGTGGAAGAGCGTCAGCCGGACGATTTGCGGCCGCTGCCGTTGGTGGAAGTCCAGCATGAGCTGTGGCCGCTTGTCCGGGCGCTCAATCATTTCACCGAGCGCCTGCGTGGCCAATTCGAGCGTCAGGCGCAATTCATTGCCGATGCCGCCCATGAACTGCGCACGCCCCTGGCCGCCCTCAAGGCGCGCCTGGAACTGGGCTTGCGCGCCAGCGAGCCGGCGACCTGGCGTGAGACCCTGGAAACCGCGGCCCAGGGCACCGACCGCCTGACCCATCTGGCGAACCAGTTGCTGTCACTGGCGCGAGTGGAAAACGGCGCCCGGGCGATTGCCGAGGGCGGTGCGCAATTGCTCGACCTGAGCCAATTGGCCCGTGAGCTGGGCATGGCCATGGCTCCCTTGGCACACGCCCGTGGCGTCGCGCTGGCGCTGGAAGCCGATGAGCCGGTCTGGTTGCGGGGCGAGCCGACCTTATTGAACGAGCTGTTGAGCAATCTGGTGGATAACGCGCTGGCCCATACACCGTCGGGTGGCAACGTGATCCTGCGGGTCGTCGCGCCCGCAGTGCTGGAAGTCGAGGATGACGGCCCCGGTATTCCTGAAACTGAGCGGGAACGGGTGTTCCAGCGCTTCTATCGGCGAAACCAGCAAGTGGCCGGCTCGGGCCTGGGGCTGGCGATCGTCGGGGAAATCTGCCGTGCGCATCTGGCGCAGATCACGCTGCACGACGGTCAGGACGGTGGGCTGAAGGTGCGGGTGAGTTTCATCCCGGGCTCAGAATAAGCCCCAGTTGAATGCTGTCCTGGCGGGATACTTACTTGTGGCGAGGGGATTTATCCCCGCTGGGTCGCGAAGCGGCCCCAAGATTTATTTATCGTTGCCCTTAGGCCGTGAGGAGCGCCTTGCGCCCAGCGGGGATAAATCCCCTCGCCACAGGGTTGATGCCAGGTTCAGGTTCGATGTCTGGGCTGTTCAGTAAAACATCGTCCGCGCTTCTTCAATGTCCGCGCAGCGATCCTTATCGTCGAGGTCGATGCCCAGCTTCTTGATTGCCGGCACTCCAAGCGCGTCGATCCGGCTCAACGGATGGTCGGTGTCCTTGTAGCAATACAGCGCGGCGACTTGCACCAGGTCGACATAATCGAGTTGTTTGGAGTCTCGGTTGAAATCCAGGTACAACCCCGGCAGCTTCACCAACCTTTCCGGAAACTCCCAGACACTGAGCAGCTTGTCGCCCAGCACCGGGTGAATCGTCTCGATGACGTGGTTGAGGCTGACGGGGTCCGACAGCAATTCATTATTGTCTTCGGCATACGTCAGGATCGGCAGGACGCCGATCTGATGGACCAATCCGCCCAAGGCCGCCTGATCAGGCTTGAGGTGCGTGTAGCTGCGGCAGAGGGCGTAGCTGACACCCGCTATTTCCAGGCTCTTGCGCCAGACTTCGCGCATCTTCTGTTCCACGACCTCGGAGCGGGCATGGAAAATCTGCTCCATGACCAGGCCAATCGCCAGGTTGCTGCTGTAGTTGACGCCCAGCCGAGTGATGGCCGTGTGCAGGTCCGTCACTTCCTGCGTGGCGCGCAGCAACGGACTGTTGACGACTTTTATCAGGCGCGCCGAAAGGGCGGTGTCACGGCCAATCACTTTGCTCAGGTTGCTGACGCTGATTTCCGGGTCTTCGGCGGCCCGGCGAATCTGCATGGCCACTTCCGGTAATGTTGGCAAGACCAGGTCATCATTATCGATGGCCGCCACCAAATCCCGCTGGACCTTATCCGCCAAATCGCTCATTTCGGTTCTCTAGGGTGTTGCGACAAAATGTTGCGATCAACGCTGGATTTCGCGGTCGCGGTCCAGTTCGTAAGGCAAGTCCAGCAATTGTAGCGCGGGTCCTTCCAAAGCACCGAGGTGCAAATTGCCATCTTCTGCCGCTTCGGCCTGCAATACTGCCAGCAGTTCAATATTTCGTTCCGCGCGGGCGGCAATGACGACTTCGCCGATAGAGCTGCCATGGGTGGGAGAAAACAGCGGGGTGCCTGGCGCCGGCAGTTCGTCTGCGTCCAATTGCAGGCGATACAGGCGACGCTTGAGCTTGCCCAGGTACTGCATGCGCGCGACGATTTCCTGGCCGGTGTAGCAACCTTTCTTGAAGCTCACGCCGCCTACGGCTTGCAGGTTGAGCATCTGCGGAATGAACAATTCGCGCGTGGCCGCCATGACCTGGCCGATTCCCGCGCGGACCTGGCCCAGCAGCCAGCGGTTCAAGTCGCCTTCGGGCAGTTGCTCGCGCAGCTGTGTCAGTAGCGTATCGGCGTGTTCGGCGCGAGCCCAGAGTTCAGCGCGGCCGGGGGAGACGCGAATAGCGATCAGCGATTGCTGGCGAATCACACTGTCGGTTTCGGCTGGCAGCTCCAGGCCCAGCCCGCTCAGCACGGTGTCCGCGTTCTCCAATCCGAAGCGAACCCACGCCGGGCTTTCATCGGTGAGTTTGGATTTGGAGAACACCGCGTATTTCTTCAGGTCCGCCAGTTGCGGCTCCAGCAGCTCCGTGGCCATGGCCATCAGTACGCCGTCGCCTTCGAGGACGATCCGAAAGCTTGATTGCATCCGGCCTTTCTGAGTGCAACGGGCGCCCAGGCTGGCCCGGCTGTCGCTGAGGTAGTTGAGGTTGCAGGTCAATTGGCCTTGCAGGAATTTGCCGGCATCCACGCCGCGGACCGCGAGTATGCCTTCGTGGGACAGGGTGCAGAAAAATGCGGAATCAGCCATGGGTCATCGCAGGGTAAAAAGTCTGGTAGACATCATAAGGGGACGCCCATGAAATGGGTAGTTCACAAAGGATTGACGGCGCCCGACCAAAGCCGTCTGTCACGCCACGGCGGGGCCTGTATACTTGCGCTCTATTTGAGGAGCGCTCCATGGTCGAAGATGTTGAACTGAATCGCCTCTACTGGCATAGCCGCCGCGGCATGCTTGAGCTTGACGTGCTGCTGGTGCCGTTCGTGAAAGAGGTCTACCCCCACCTTAACGAGATCGATCGTGCCTGCTACGTCCGTCTGCTCGAGTGCGAGGATCAGGACATGTTCGGCTGGTTCATGGAGCGCAGTGAATCCGAAGACCCGGAACTGCAACGCATGGTCCGGATGATTCTGGATCGTGTCCAGCCCAAGTAATCGCTTCGAATGCCGCTGGCAGGCCTCCGGGCAATTGCTGGCGGCGTACCTCGTAGCCCAGGCGTTCGCCCTGGGCTCGTTGCTGCTCCTGGCTGTCCCGTCCGGCTTCGCAGCCGTTGGCGTCATGCTGTGCCTGGGCCATGGCGCCTGGGTGTTACCGCGACATTTGCTGCTGACCCATCGACTGGCCTTTCGCGGCTTGCGTCGTGACGCCGATGGCTGGCAGCTCTGGCGCGTCGATGGCGGCTGGCAACCGGTGCAGTTGCGACCTGACAGCCTCGCATTGCCCATGATCGTGGTGCTGCGCTTTCGCCTTAAGGGCGAGAGGCGGATCCGCTCGTTATGCGTGCCTCGCGACGCGCTGGCGCCGGATGTCCATCGGCGCCTGCGGGTGCAGCTCCGGTTCAGCCGGCGTAGGTGGGCGGTACCAGGATAGTATCCAGCGCCTCGGGCAACAGGTTCGGATAATCGAGCGTGTAATGCAGGCCCCGGCTTTCCTTGCGCTCCATGGCCGAGCGAATCATCAGTTCGGCCACCTGCGCCAGGTTGCGCAGTTCAATCAGGTCGCGGCTGACTTTATAGTTACTGTAGAACTCATCGATCTCATCGAGCAGCAGGCGCACCCGGTGCTGCGCCCGTTGCAGGCGCTTGTTGGTGCGTACGATGCCGACGTAGTCCCACATGAAGCGCCGCAGTTCGTCCCAGTTGTGAGCGATGATCACGTCTTCGTCCGAGTCGGTGACCTGACTGGCGTCCCATGAGGGCAGGGCCGTCGGGATGGCGATCTGGGGTAATTGCTCAAGAATGTCGGCCGCCGCCGAGCGCGCGTAGACGAAACATTCCAGCAACGAGTTGCTGGCCATGCGGTTGGCGCCGTGCAGGCCGGTGAAGCTGGTTTCGCCAATGGCGTACAGGCCGGGCACGTCCGTGCGCCCATGCTGGTCAACCATCACCCCGCCACAGGTATAGTGCGCCGCCGGTACCACTGGGATCGGCTGCTTGGTAATGTCGATGGAGAATTCCAGGCAGCGCTCGTAGACCGTCGGGAAATGGCTCTTGATGAACGCCTCGGGTTTATGGCTGATGTCCAGATAGACACAGTCGATACCCAGGCGCTTCATCTCATGGTCAATGGCCCGCGCGACGATGTCCCGGGGCGCCAATTCGGCGCGAGGATCGAAGCGCTGCATGAAGCGCTCCCCGTTGGGAAGCTTCAGATGAGCGCCTTCGCCACGCAGGGCTTCGGTCACCAGAAAACTCTTGGCCTGCGGGTGATACAGGCAGGTAGGGTGGAATTGGTTGAATTCCAGGTTCGCCACCCGGCAGCCCGAGCGCCAGGCCATGGCGATGCCGTCACCGCAGGCTCCGTCGGGGTTGCTGGTGTAGAGATAGACTTTCGCCGCGCCACCGGAGGCCAGTATCACGAAGCGCGCACCGTAGGTGTCGACTTCTCCCGTGCCGCGGTTGAGCACATAGGCGCCCAGGCAGCGATCACCCTCCAGGCCCAGGCGTTTCTCCGTGATCAGGTCGATCGCGACTCGCTGTTCCAGCAATTCGATGTTGGGGCGCTGGCGGGCTTGGGCCAGCAGCGTCTTGAAAATGGCCGCACCGGTTGCATCGGCGGCATGGATGATGCGCCGATGACTGTGTCCGCCCTCGCGGGTCAGGTGAAACTCAAAGCCGCCATCTTCGGTGCCGGATTGTTCGTCCCGAGTGAACGGTACGCCTTGGTCGATCAGCCATTGAATGGCCTCCCTACTGTGCTCGACCGTGAAGCGCACCGCTTCCGGGTTGCACAGCCCGCCGCCCGCATTCAGTGTGTCGTCGACGTGGGATTGGACGGTATCTGCATCATCCAGCACGGCAGCCACGCCGCCCTGGGCCCAGAACGTCGAACCGTTGGCCAGGTCGCCTTTGCTCAGCACTGCGATGCGCAAGTGCGCGGGCAAGGTCAAGGCCAGGCTCAACCCGGCGGCGCCGCTGCCGATTACCAGAACATCATGTTGGAACTGTTGGCTCATTCGAATGGTTTCCGCTTGAAGCGACCCGGGTCGGGGTTGGCGCCAGACACCGCTTCGACGGGTCAGGCAGCCACGCAGCCCACTAGTATATAGAGGGGGGGATCGGCACAATAGCCGGGCGTTCATGGCAATGTGAAACCAGTGTGACAGGAAAGCGATGCGCTTCGTCGGATCAAGGTTTCGATGAATGTGCGACAACGCGACCTTTTCGAGGACAGAACGCTGTTTATCTCGTCATGGTCGCTAAATCTTCGCGTTGAAGAGCGATAAATAGTGGGAACTTTTGCCAAGCGCGTACGTTCAATAGACGGTTGTCTGCAAAAGGGAACAGCGTCGGGTTGGTGCAGGAATTCATCTGAATCCTCGTCCGACAGGCCCGGCGACAGATTATTCGCGCGGCCGGGGAATCTCGTGCTGCGTTTTTCGTGCGTGCCGGATCAGAGCGCGCCGGAAACTTGCTTTGAAGGGGGAGAACTTTTGCGAAAAGCCCGAGTCTATGTTTGCAAGCCCGGTCAATTGGTAATGCAAGCCTCCTTCGAGCTCATCGAGGAGTGTTCATGCTAACCCAGGAAGAGGATCAGCAGCTGGTCGAACGCGTTCAGCGCGGCGACAAGCGAGCTTTCGATCTGCTAGTGCTGAAATACCAGCACAAAATTCTCGGGTTGATCGTGCGTTTCGTGCACGACACCCATGAAGCCCAGGATGTTGCCCAGGAAGCCTTCATCAAGGCCTACCGCGCACTTGGAAATTTTCGCGGGGATAGCGCGTTTTACACGTGGCTTTACCGCATCGCCATTAACACGGCGAAAAACTATCTGGTTTCACGCGGCCGCAGGCCGCCGGATAGCGATGTGAGTTCCGAGGATGCCGAGTTCTACGATGGCGATCATGGCCTGAAGGATCTCGAATCACCAGAACGTGCATTGCTGCGGGATGAGATTGAAGGCACCGTCCATCGAACCATCCAGCAACTGCCTGAAGATTTGCGTACGGCTTTAACTTTACGTGAATTCGACGGTCTGAGTTACGAGGACATTGCGAGCGTCATGCAATGTCCGGTGGGTACCGTGCGCTCCCGGATCTTCCGCGCTCGGGAGGCCATCGATAAAGCCCTGCAACCGTTGTTGCAGGAAAACTGAGACAGCGGCGACAGCCAAGAGAGGAACGCCATGAGTCGTGAAGCCCTGCAGGAATCGCTGTCCGCAGTGATGGATAACGAAGCGGACGAATTGGAATTGCGTCGGGTATTGAATGCCTTTGACGATGTTGAAACCCGTGAGACCTGGGCTCGTTACCAGATCGCCCGGGCTGTCATGCACAAGGATCTGCTGCTTCCGCGTCTGGACATCGCTGCGGCGGTTTCTGCTGCACTGGCTGATGAAGCCGTACCGGCGAAAGCCTCCCGCGGACCATGGCGCAGCCTGGGCCGACTGGCTGTTGCCGCTTCGGTCACCGTCGCCGTGCTGGCGGGTGTACGTCTGTACAACCAGGATGAGATAGCTGGCGTGCAAATGGCGCAGCAGTCCAACCAGCCAAGCCTGGCGACGCCACAGGTCAAAGGTCCTGCGGTTCTGGCCGGTTACAGCGAAAGTTCGGAAGCCGCAGGTCCCATGACCAACGGGGTTCTGCAAGGACAGCCTGGCTGGCACGATCAGCGTCTGCCCAACTATCTGCGCCAGCATGCTCAACAAGCTGCGTTGAAAGGTACTGAAAGCGCTCTGCCATATGCTCGTGCAGCCAGTCTGGAAAACCGTTAAGGAGGACCATGCGCGCCATACCTCTCGTTTCGCTTCTGCTCGGTGGCTGGTGTGTGGCTCCAGCCTATGCCGGTGAGGCTCAGGACTGGCTCAATCGTCTGAGTCAGGCCGAGCAACAGCAGAGCTTCCAAGGTACTTTCGTTTACGAGCGTAACGGTAGTTTTTCTACCCATAACATCTGGCATCGCGTCCAGGATGGCAAAGTCCGCGAGCGGTTGCTCCAGCTCGACGGTTCGGCACAGGAGGTCATGCGCATTGACGGACATACTCAATGCGTCAGCGGCACCTTGATCGCCGGGCTGGGAAACGCGCCTGATGGCACTGCACGGACGCTCGATCCGCAAAAACTCAAGAATTGGTACGACCTTGCCGTCATTGGCAAGTCGCGCGTGGCCGGGCGTCAGGCTGTCATTGTCGCCCTGACCCCTAAAGACCAGCATCGCTATGGCTTCGAGCTGCATCTGGACAAAGAGACCGGGTTGCCGCTCCAATCCCTGTTGCTTAATGACAAGGGTCAGTTACTCGAACGCTTCCAGTTCACTCGTTTGAATACCTCTGAGCCTTCGGAAGGTGACCTTCAGGCGAGTGTCGAGTGCAAGGCTGTCATTCAGGATTCCAATAAAGCTACCGCCGTGAAGACTACCTGGCATTCAGACTGGCTTCCGCCTGGTTTTGAACTGACCAGCAGCGTGGCACGCAATGATCCGGATACCAAGATCCAGGTCAATAGCCTCATGTATGACGACGGGCTCGCTCGTTTCTCGGTATTCTTGGAAGCGCTGAATGGCGCCACCGCAACCGACACTCGGACCCAGCTTGGTCCCACCGCTGCGGTATCCCGCAGACTGACCACGCCCCAAGGCGAAATGATGGTCACGGTGGTGGGCGAGATTCCTATCGGTACGGCGGAACGGATCGCATTGTCCATGCGCTCTGATGTCCCGGCAGCCCAATAGTACTTTGCTCAGGTGGCTCGATTGCGCAAGAGGCCGATGACGCCAAGGCTTGATCGAAATGCCGAAACTTCCTGTCAGCATTTTCATTTGCAAAATAACCAATTTTTTTCTATTAGGTCAGAGCCGCTCGGCTCTGGCCTTGTCTGTTTGCGGAACAGTAATACCGGCGTATCGTTCTCCGGTAGTCCTTGCTCCATATCGCTTAACCATGCTCGTCGTAACGGGAGCCGTATGTCGATACCACGCTTGAAAACCTATCTTTCCATAGTTGCCACCGTGCTGGTCCTCGGTCAGGCCGTTCCTGCCGTGGCAGTGGAATTACCGGACTTCACACAATTGGTCGAACAGGCTTCGCCCGCTGTCGTGAACATCAGTACCACACAGAAGTTGCCGGATCGCCGAGTCTCGGACCAGCAGATGCCGGATCTCGAAGGCCTGCCACCGATGTTGCGCGAGTTCTTCGAGCGGGGGATGCCGCAGCAACCGCGTTCGCCGGGTGGCGGTCGCCAGCGTGAAGCCCAGTCCCTTGGGTCGGGCTTCATCATTTCGCCTGATGGCTACATCCTGACCAACAACCATGTGATCGCCGATGCCGATGAGATCCTGGTGCGCCTGGCCGATCGCAGCGAGCTGAAGGCCAAGCTGATCGGCACCGACCCGCGCTCCGATGTGGCGCTGTTGAAAATCGACGGCAAGGACCTGCCGGTGCTCAAGCTAGGCAAGTCCCAGGATCTGAAGGCCGGTCAATGGGTCGTCGCCATCGGTTCGCCGTTCGGTTTTGACCACACCGTGACCCAAGGTATTGTCAGTGCCATCGGGCGTAGTCTGCCGAATGAAAACTATGTGCCTTTCATCCAGACCGACGTGCCGATCAACCCGGGTAATTCCGGTGGGCCGTTGTTCAACCTCAACGGTGAAGTGGTGGGCATCAACTCCCAGATCTACACCCGTTCGGGCGGCTTCATGGGCGTTTCGTTCGCCATTCCGATCGATGTCGCCATGGATGTATCCAACCAACTGAAAAGCGAGGGTAAAGTCAGCCGCGGTTGGTTGGGTGTGGTCATCCAGGAAGTGAACAAGGATCTGGCCGAGTCGTTCGGGCTGGAGAAACCCGCCGGTGCGTTGGTTGCGCAGATTCAGGAAGGTGGTCCGGCCGCCAAGGGCGGTTTGCAGGTGGGTGACGTGATCCTCAGCCTCAATGGCCAGCCAATCATCATGTCCGCCGACTTGCCACATCTGGTGGGCGCGCTCAAGGCTGGCGCCAAGGCCAACCTGGAAGTGATCCGCGAAGGCAAGCGCAAGAATGTCGAGCTGACTGTCGGCGCGATTCCGGAAGAGGGTAAGGAACTCGAATCTCAGCCCAAGTCCGGCGTCGAGCGCAGCAGCAATCGCCTCGGTGTTGCGGTGGTCGAGCTGACTGAAGAGCAGAAGCGGACCCTGGAGCTGCAGGGTGGCGTGGTGATCAAGGAAGTGCAGGACGGTCCTGCTGCGCTGATCGGCCTGCAACCAGGCGACATCATTACGCACCTGAACAACCAGGCCATCGGCTCCGCCAAGGAGTTCACCGACATTGCCAAGGCATTGCCGAAGAACCGCTCGGTGTCGATGCGTGTCCTGCGTCAGGGGCGTGCAAGCTTCATCACCTTCAAGCTGGCCGAATAAGCCGAGCTGAAAAAAAACCGCCTCGATGTCGAGGCGGTTTTTTTATGCCTGATGGATATTCAACCCATCATGTCCTTGACCATCCGCTCTTGTTCCATGAGCTCCCGCTGCCGGGCATCGATGCGCGACGACAACGGGAAATTGCTTCCCGCACGTCGTTTGGCGAAGTCCAGTTGTTGGATGGCTTGACGATAATCGCCGACCAACGCGAAGTACTCGGCGCGGGCCTGGTGCAAACCGATGATGTTGCCCGACAAGCCACGCGTCTCCGCGACCATGTACCAGACGTCCGGATCGTCCGGACGGCTCTTGAGCAGGGTCTCCAACGCTTTTTCAGCATCGGCGGGACGATTCTGCTTGAGTAGCAGGTCGACACGGACCTGGTTGAGTGGGTAATTGCCCGGGTACTGGGTCAGCAGGCGGTCGACGCGAGATTGAGCGTCTGGCAGTTTGTTGCTGGTGATGTCCAGATCCACCTGGGCCAGGTTATAGATGATCTCGTTGGGTGATTTGGCCAGCAGCGGCTTGAGGTTTTCACGGGCCTCATTCAGCTGGCCGCCCTTGACCTGGGCAATTGCCAGGCCATAGCGGGCCACGTCGTTCTTCGGGTTTTCGTCGAGCAGCGCGCGGAAGCGCTTGGCGGCCAGCCCCGGGGTTTCTTCATACGTCAACTGGACCCGCGCGCGAATCAGTTGATAGCGCATGCTGTCTTCTATGCCCCCCGGCTTGGCCTGTTCGGCGCGGTTACGGGTGTCGGCGATACGCGACTCGGTAACCGGGTGAGTCAGCAGGAACTCCGGAGGGCGGGCGTCAAACCGGTACTGGCGCATCAGGCGCTCGAACATGGTCGGCATGGACCGAGGATCGTATCCGGCCTTTTCCAGGTTCTGGATGCCGATGCGGTCGGCTTCCTGCTCGTTCTGGCGCGAGAAGCGCCGTTGTTCCTGAATGGCCGCGGCCTGGGTCCCGGCGATGGCAGCAATCCCGGCATCACCGCCACCGGCGGCGGCAACCACGATGCCAGCCAGCAGTGCCGCCATCATCGGCACTTGCATGCGCTGTTGAGCTTCCACGCCGCGGGCGAAGTGGCGCTGCGACAAGTGCGCCAGTTCATGGGCCATGACCGAGGCATATTCGCCTTCGGTTTGTGCGTTGAGGAACAGGCCGCCGTTGACCCCGACGATTCCGCCGGGTGCGGCGAAGGCGTTGAGCTGTGGGCTGTTGATCAGAATGAACTCCAGGCGCCGGTCATTGACCTGGCTGGTTTCCACCAGCTTGTAGACGCTGGTTTCGACGTAATCCTTGAGCTGCGGGTCGTTGAGTTGCGAGACCTGGCTACGCAGCAGGGCCAGCCAGGCGCGGCCCAATTGGTGTTCCTGTTCCGGCGAGACGATGGCAGAACTGGCATCGCCAAGTGACGGCAGGTCGTCGGCGAAGCCCGGTGAGGCGAGCAGGCAAGCGAGCGTCAGCAGGGTGGGGCGCAGAAATGTCATGCACGAAGCCTTAGTCGACAAAGACCTTACTGTAGCCGGACAGCGTGTCCGGGACCAGATATTCTAGGCGGCTCGACGACCTGTTGCGGAGTGAAGCAATGACCGATGATGTAGCCCACGATGCCGAACTGGACGCCAGCGGCCTGAATTGTCCGTTGCCGTTGCTCAAGGCCAAGTTGGAACTCAATCGCCTTGCCAGCGGCGCCGTGCTCAAGGTAACCGCCACGGACGCGGGCTCCCAGCGTGATTTCCGCACCTTTGCCCGATTGGCCGGTCATACGCTGCTGCGCGAAGAGGACGAGAACGGCGTCTACCGTTACTGGTTGAAAAAGGCCTGAAAGCCCGCAGCCCTCCCATAAGGATTTTTAATGTTCAAGGTGTTACGCGACTGGATCCAGCGCTACTTCTCGGATGAAGAAGCAGTGGTGTTGGCCGTGCTGCTGTTCCTGGGGTTTACCGCCGTCCTGACGTTGGGCGGCATGCTCGCACCCGTGTTGGCGGGGATGGTATTGGCGTACCTGATGCAAGGGCTGGTCACCACGCTGGAGCGTATGCGGCTGCCGGGGTCCTTGGCGGTGGGGCTGGTGTTCGCTTTGTTCATGGGGCTGCTGGTGGTGTTCCTGGTGGTGATCGTGCCCTTGCTCTGGCATCAGTTGGTGACCCTGTTCAACGAGTTGCCAGGGATGCTCGCCAAGTGGCAATCGCTGCTGCTGTTACTGCCTGAACGCTATCCCCATCTAGTTTCCGATGAACAGGTGCTGCAGACGATCGAAGTGGTGCGCGGCGAAATCGGCAAGTTCGGCCAGTGGGCGCTGACGTTTTCCTTGTCCAGTTTGCCGCTGCTGGTGAACATCATGATCTACCTGGTGCTGGTGCCGATCCTGGTGTTCTTCTTTCTCAAGGACCGCGAGATGATCGGGCGCTGGGTCCGCGGTTATCTGCCGCGCGAACGGGCGTTAATCACCCGGGTCGCCCAGGAAATGAACCGACAGATCGCCAATTACATCCGCGGCAAGGTCATCGAAATCTTCATCTGCGGCGGCGTGACTTACATCGGCTTCGTCGCCCTGGGCCTCAACTACGCTGCGTTGCTGGCCTTGTTGGTGGGTATTTCCGTGGTGGTGCCTTACGTCGGCACCGTGGTCGTGACGGTGCCGGTCGCGTTGATTGCGCTGTTCCAGTGGGGCTGGAGCGATCAGTTCATCTACCTGATGGCGGTCTACGGAATCATCCAGACGCTGGACGGCAACGTGCTGGTGCCGCTGCTGTTTTCCGAGGCGGTGAACCTGCATCCGGTGGCGATCATCTGTGCGGTGCTGTTGTTTGGCGGGCTGTGGGGATTCTGGGGCGTGTTCTTCGCGATTCCCCTGGCGACGCTGTTCAAGGCGGTGTTGGATGCGTGGCCGAGCAAGGAACCGGTGGTGGCGCCGTTACTATAGTGGCCGAACTGTAAGTGGGTGAGGCTGCCGGCCCTTTCGCGAGCAGGCTCGCTCCCACAGGGGATTGATTAACGCCACTAATCCAGTGTGGGAGCGAGCCTGCTCGCGAAGAGGCCAGTGCTGACAGCGAAAAACTTCAGGCCTTGTTCAGCGCCTGAGCCGCCGCCAACACCGCATCCACATGCCCCGGCACTTTCACGCCGCGCCATTCCTGGCGCAGCACACCGTTCTGGTCGATCAGGAATGTGCTGCGATCAACGCCCAGGTATTCCTTGCCGTACAGCTTCTTGAGCTTGATCACGTCGAACAACTGACAAACCGCTTCGTCCTTGTCGCTGATCAGCTCGAAGGGGAATTCCTGCTTGCACTTGAAGTTCTCGTGGGACTTGAGGCTGTCCCGGGAAACGCCGAACACTTCGGTGTTGGCGGCCTGGAACTGCGCGTATTGATCACGGAAACCCTGGCCTTCGGTGGTGCAGCCGGGGGTGCTGTCTTTCGGATAGAAGTAGATGACCACCTGCTTGCCTTTCAGGGCCGCGAGGCTGACGGTCTGCCCGCTGGTGGCGGGCGCTTGGAAATCGGTAACCGGCTGGTCGACGGCAACGGCCATGAACGCTTCCTTACATTGGGTTTTGTGGACGCCACGGTTCGATCAGGGCATCCAGGTTCATCGCGTCGGCGAAATCCAGGAACTGATCGCGCAGCCAACTGATCTGGGTGCCGGCCGGCAGTGTCACGGTGAACGTGGCGTTGAGCATGGTGCCGCCGGTCTGCGGAGCCTGGTAGGTGTCGCAGGTCAGGTTCTCCAGCTCGACGTGATGATCCATGAAGAACTGGCATAGCTCGTTGATGATGTCCGGGCGATAGGCCGAACTTACGTAGGCTACATAGGGCAGGGCCTGGGGACGATTTTCCAGCGCCGCGCTGCGTACCACGTTGACGGTGAACGCGTGCTTCTTGGCCAGCAAGGGCAGGCTGCCCTCCAGGCGGGCCAGGGCGTCCCAACTGCCGGAGATTTCCAGCACGAGCGCGCTGCATTCGCCATGACGGGTCAGGCGTGACGTCACGACGGCGCAGCGATTCTCATGGCTGGCGCGGCACAGGACGTTAGTCAGCTCCATGGGGTTGGCGCCAAGGGCACTGATGACAAGGAATTGTTCGCGGACTGTGGGGGTGGACATGCAGCATTCCTAAAGCGATGAGCGGTCGATACGTTTCAGCTCGGCGCGGTGACAGCCTGGGAAACCGAACGGTTCAAGCCCTGTGCCTGGAGGGGGCAATGCGTTGCAGGACAACACAAATACACCCGGGATAAACGCAGGATCGGGGCTTGGAGCGACGAAAACGGAGGCTAGGAACCGGCGTATGAGCTTATCAGTACCGATCAAAGCCTGAAGGGTAGCGAAAACCATCGCCAAGGGGAATGGGAGTTCGCTTGTACAAGCATCTTGGCGCCAGTACCATTACCGCTCTCTTTTTCCGGCAGGAGCGGTTTCATGATTGCGGGCAGTATGGTGGCACTGGTCACTCCCATGGATGCACAAGGGCGTCTTGACTGGGACAGCCTCAGCAAACTCGTGGACTTCCATCTCAAGAACGGCACCCATGCCATCGTCGCAGTCGGTACTACCGGCGAGTCGGCAACCCTTGATGTAGAAGAACACATCGCCGTGATCAAAGCCGTGGTCAAACAGGTTGCCGGGCGTATTCCGGTCATCGCCGGCACGGGCGCCAATTCGACCCGCGAAGCCGTCGAGCTGACCCGCAACGCCAAGGCAGCCGGGGCCGATGCCTGCCTGCTGGTCGTTCCGTACTACAACAAGCCGACCCAGGAAGGCTTGTACCAACACTTCAAGCATATTGCCGAAGCCGTCGACATCCCGCAGATCCTCTATAACGTTCCCGGCCGCACCTCCTGCGACATGCAGGCCGAGACCGTGATCCGCCTGTCCACCGTACCGAACATCATCGGCATCAAGGAAGCCACCGGCGACCTGAAGCGCGCCAAGGCCATCCTCGATGGCGTGGGCAAGGATTTCCTCGTGCTGTCCGGTGATGATCCGACCGCTGTAGAACTGATCCTGATGGGTGGCAAGGGCAACATCTCCGTCACTGCCAACGTTGCCCCGCGCGAAATGGCCGACCTGTGCGAGGCGGCGCTGAACGGCGACGCCGAGACCGCTCGGGCGTTGAACGAAAAACTGATGCCGCTGCACAAGGACCTGTTCGTCGAAGCCAACCCGATCCCGGTGAAGTTTGCCTTGGTCGAAATGGGCCTGATGCACGAAGGCATCCGCCTGCCACTGACCTGGCTGAGCACCCCTTGTCACGAAACGCTGCGGCAGGCCATGCGCCAGTCCGGCGTCCTGGTTTAATTGAGGAAGTACAACGCATGAAGCGAATGGCCGGACTTTCCGCACTTGCCTTGATTATCTCCAGCACCAGTGGCTGCGGATGGATCTGGGGACCGGATGGTTACTTCCGCGACCGTGGTAGCGATTACCTCCAAGCGCAACAGACTGCACCGATGCAATTGCCGCCGGACGTCAGCGTCGCCAAGCGCCTGGATCCGCTGCTGCCGATCCCGCGCAACGTCGCCGACGACAGCGTCAAGGGCGAATACGTTGTCCCACGTCCACAGCCGCTGGCGGCCGTGGCCGATGCCAGCGACTACACCCTGCAAAAGAGCGGCGATTCCAGCTGGGTCATGGGCCAGCACCCACCGGCCGAAGTCTGGCCCGTGGCAATCCAGTTCTTCCAGGACAACGGTTTCCGCCTGGACGAACAGCGCCCACAAACGGGCGAGTTCACCACCACCTGGCAGCGCTCGGATGAACTGTCCGCCGCCATGGCCAAGCGCCTGAGCGCCGCCGGTGTCGCAGCCGACAGCGAAACCCGCGTGCGTGTGCGGATCGAGCCGGGCGTGCAGCGCAACACCAGTGAAATCTACGTGGTCAGCGCCGAGCGTCCCGCCGGCAGCACCGCCGACGTGGCCTTCACCAACCGTTCGGTCAACACCGGCCTCGACGCCGCGTTGGTGGACGACATGCTCGCGAGCATGAGCCGCACCGCCGAGCAGGGCGGCTCGGTGTCGATGCTCGCCACCCGCGACTACGACACGCCAAGCCGCGTCAGCCTGAGCGAAGACGGCAGCGGCAACCCGGTGCTCAACGTCGGCTCCGACCTCGACCGTGCCTGGTCGAGCGTGGGCCGTGCGCTGGAGCAGGGCGAATGGCGCGTTGAAGACATTAACCGCAGCCTGGGCCTGTACTACATCAACCTGGCCGAAAAAGCCGAGAAGAAAGACGAGAAACCTGGCTTCTTCAGTGGTCTGTTCGGCAGCAAGCCGGACAAGGAAGAAATCGAAGCCCGCGCCGAGCGTTACCAGGTTCGCCTGAGCAAGGTCGGCGACAACGTCCAGGTCACCGTCGAGAAGAACATCAACACCGTGGCGCCGGCCGATGTGGCTCGCAAGGTGTTGGGCGTGATTCAGGACAACCTGGGCTGATCCAATGCGTTTCGCCGTTCTCGGCAGCGGTAGCCAGGGGAACGGCACGCTGATAGCCAGTGCTGGCACGTACGTGCTGGTCGATTGTGGTTTCTCCCTGCGGGAAACCGAGAAGCGCCTGTTGCGCCTGGGTGTGCACCCGGCGCAACTGAGCGCGATATTGGTGACCCACGAACATGCCGACCACGTGCATGGCGTGGGTTTGCTGTCTCGGCGCTACAATCTGCCGGTGTACCTGAGTCGTGGCACGCTGGAAGGCCTGCGCAAGCCCATCGAGCCAGCCGGTTTCGTGGCCGGTGGCGAACAACTGCGTATCGGTGCCCTGGACATCAGCGTGGT
This sequence comes from Pseudomonas brassicacearum subsp. neoaurantiaca, assembly GCF_013608025.1. Classification (GTDB taxonomy): domain Bacteria; phylum Pseudomonadota; class Gammaproteobacteria; order Pseudomonadales; family Pseudomonadaceae; genus Aquipseudomonas. The sequence goes on from NZ_VDLV01000003.1 coordinate 124,915, forward strand.
CAGCGTGGCCCACGATGCCCGGGAGCCGACGCAGTATGTTTTCAGCGACGGGGAGCGGCGCTTCGGATTGCTCACCGACCTGGGGTCGTATTGCAACAGGGTCATGGACAGCTACCGGGATCTCGATGCATTGATGATCGAGTCCAACCACTGCCGGGAGATGCTGGCGCGTGGGTTTTACCCCTACTTTCTCAAGCAGCGGGTAGGTGGGGAACACGGACATTTGAACAACCACCAGGCGGCGTTCCTGGTGGCCGAGTTGGGCTGGCAAGGCCTGCAACACCTGGTCCTGGCCCATCTGAGCAGCAAGAACAACCTGCCGCAGCTGGCCCGGCAATGTTTTGTCGACACCCTTGGGTGCGACCCGGACTGGCTGCAACTGGCCGATCAAGATTCAGGGCTCGACTGGCGACATATCGCCTAGCCCATCTACTTAGCAAGCGGAGCCCATCATGGAAAAACGTGAAGAACTCTACCGCGGCAAAGCCAAGTCGGTTTACAAGACCGACGACGCTGACCGCTTGATCCTGCTGTTTCGCAACGACACCTCGGCGTTCGACGGCAAGCGCATCGAACAGCTGGACCGCAAGGGCATGGTGAACAACAAGTTCAATGCCTTCATCATGCAGAAGCTCGAAGCAGCCGGCGTGCCGACCCAGTTCGACAAGCTGCTGGGCGACAACGAATGCCTGGTCAAGAAGCTGGACATGATCCCGGTCGAATGCGTCGTGCGTAACTACGCCGCCGGCAGCCTGGTCAAGCGCCTGGGCGTGGAAGAGGGCATGAAGCTCAACCCTTACACGTTCGAGCTGTTCCTGAAGGACGACGCCAAGGGCGACCCGTTCATCAACGAATCCCACGTCGTGGCATTCGGTTGGGGCACCGCCGAGCAACTGGCGCGCATGAAGGAATTGTCCCTCAAGGTCAACGACGTGCTGAGCAAGCTGTTCGACGACGCCGGCCTGCTGCTGGTGGACTTCAAGCTTGAATTCGGCGTATTCAGCGATGGCTCCATCGTTCTGGGCGACGAGTTCAGCCCGGACGGCTGCCGCCTCTGGGACAAGGCCACCAAGAAGAAGATGGACAAGGACCGCTTCCGCCAGGGCCTCGGCGACGTGATCGAGGCTTACGAAGAAGTCGCCCAGCGCCTGGGTGTGCCGCTGTAAACGACGCAAGCATCTGATAGCACGGAAAAAAATTCGCCTGGGGGTTCGCTTCCGGCGAATGTGCTGGTATGATGCGCGCCACTGGAGAGATGCCGGAGTGGCCGAACGGGACGGATTCGAAATCCGTTGTACTGGCGACAGTACCTAGGGTTCAAATCCCTATCTCTCCGCCATATATAAAGGCCCCGAGCGCTTAACCGCCTCGGGGCTTTTTTGTATTTGGGGGATTTTGGGGGATGGGTGCGGATGTCGTTCCATAATCTTACCGGGATCTCCCCCGTTCCCCCTTATGGCCGTACGTCAGAAATAATTGCGTTCGGTGGGCCGTCTTGGAATATGGAAGTTCTACGACAGGAACGGAGGAAGAATAAAGCCATCCGTTCCCCATAAAGCCCGGCATATCCGCTGGGCTTTTTCGTTTCTGGGCTTTTTTCGCGTACGGGAGTGCGGCGATATGGATTGCGTGACGATACCGCGAGCGTGAACTTCGGGCTGCGGATTGTAAGACGTATGATGTGCGCTGCGGTTTGACCCAGCGGGAGCAAGCTCCCTCGCCACGGTTTGTATGTTTCCTCGTGGCCCCCACTTTCTGATCGGTATTACCCGTGGCCCTTTGAACTAGGCCGGCTCTGCATCCAAGCGTCGGGCTATGACATCAAGCAAGTCGCAACCATCCCTCAACGGAATGCAGCACAGCTGTGCAAAATCCTGAAGGATCACTGAGTCACTTGGAACATCTCCCCGCATCGCGAGGTTCTCTAAAAACTGAGCGACCGCGCGAATTCTATAACCCGCCGTATCCAGCAGGATGTGCAACGGCGCTGAAGTATCGACAAAGAGCGGTTGATCGTCGGTATTGCTGGTAAGAGCCATGTATTTGTTCATTTCAAACTCCATCGGATGAGGGCTTTCTTACCATTTGTCATTGAGTCGCCAAACCCAAGCCGCTCTTACGAACGACGCCTCGGACTATAAAGGCTTACCGTTAAAACCATCAATCAGACGATGCGTAAGAAGACTCCTAGAATTATGTGGGCAGGAAATGTCAGAAAATTTCCCCAAAACACTGGCAACCTTTCTATCATTTTCACCCAGCGCAACCCCGCCTCGACCTGCTTAGCCAAAGCCCTTCCCACACCCAAAGCTTTGTAACAACTGGACTAATGGTCTATAGCTCAAGACAAGGCTGCCGATAGGCAGGTAATTCCCCCCGTATAAGGAATGACACCATGCTGCGGTTCTTCGCCGACTTGGGCTTTCGTTGGAAAATCACTTTGCCGATGGTGTTCCTGGCTGTCTTGCTCGTGCTGATGGGGGTCGCGGGCATGCGTGGGATTGGCCAGGTGACGGAATCCAGCACGCAGTTGACCAAGCGTTACCTGCCGGCCATCAGCCTGTTGCTCAATGCGGATCGCGACTTGTACCAGGCTTTCGTTGCCGAACGGAGCTTGCTGGGCGGCGGGGCGGGGAGTCATGTCGAGGCGCTGCGGGCCAGTCACAGGGACAATCTGAAGCAAGCGTATGACCGCGTGCAAAAGTACGCGGCGATGCAGCCGGGTGCCGAGGCGCAGGCGCTGGTCGGTCAGTTCAATGATCGCTTTGGGCAGTGGTCACAGATCTCGCGGCAGGTCGTTGAGCAAGCTGCGAGCAATCCGCAGGCGGCCAGTGCGCTGAGTTTTGGTGATGGCGAGAATAAGTTCAACACCATGCGCGATGCCATCGACAAACTGGGTGAGCTGGAAGACGAGGCGTCCCAGCGGGAAGGCCAGGCTGCGATCGATCATGGACAAGCCGTGGGCCTGCAGCAGGGGGGCATTTTGCTGGTCGGTCTGCTCGGTTGCATCCTGCTGATCGTGACCTTGCCCATGGTCGTGCTGCGTCCGATGCGTCGCTTACTGCACCGCGTCGAGCAGATCGCCGAGGGCGGTGGCGATCTGAAGGGCCGTCTCGAAGTACGTTCGGCTGATGAGTTGGGCCAGCTCGGCAGTGCGTTCAACCGCTTCCTCGATAAGCTGCAACCGCTGATTGCCGAAGTGGGCAGAGTGACCGGGGAGGTCGATGCCGCCGCGCGCGCCATGGCCGCTATGGCAGCGACCAACGATCAATTGATCAGCAGCGAACATGCGGCCCTCGATCAGGTCAGCACCGCCGCGACCCAAATGAGTGCCGCTGTGCATGAGGTGGCCCACAACGCCGTGAACGCATCGGACGCCGCGCAGCAAGCCAGCAGTCAATCTCGCGACGGCACCGCTGTTGTCAGCAGCACCATCGAGTCGATTCGCCAGTTGGCCCAGGAAGTCGAAAGCGCCTCGGGTACGATCGAGGCGTTGGCCCAGGAAACTTCCAGCATTGGTGCTGTGCTCGAAGTGATTCGTGGCATTGCCGAGCAGACCAACTTGTTGGCGCTGAACGCTGCGATCGAAGCCGCGCGGGCCGGCGAGCAGGGCCGTGGTTTTGCCGTGGTGGCCGATGAGGTGAGGGCGCTTGCGGCCCGCACCCAGGATTCCACCAAGGACATCCAGATTCGTATCGAACGCTTGCAGAGCGGTGTCGCCAAGGCTGTCCAAGCGATGCAGGTCGGCAGCAGCAAGGCGCGCGATAGCGTCGAGCGCGCCGCGGGTGTCGATCAGGTACTCAGCGGCACCGGTGGATCGATCCAGCGGATCAACGACATGGCCGCGCAAATCGCCAATGCGTGTGAGGAGCAGAGCAGCGTCACCGAGGAAATAGCGCGCAATATTTCCGACATCCGTGATCTGTCCAACGAAGCAGCGGCCAATTCCGCCCAGAGCATGCACGCAAGCCAGCAGCTTTCCAGCCTGTCGAGAAGCCTCGCAGAGCTGACCGGCCGCTTCCGCACCTGAAGCAGGTGATGTCGTGTTGACTGACGACCTCCTGCGAGCCCTGCATCGGGACGGCTTTGTCCTGATGCGCAGTGTGTTGAATACCACGCAAATCGCTGACATGCGTCGTGCGATCGACCTGCTGAAACCCGAGCACTGGGACTACAGCGGCGTCATCGATCATTACAAATGTGTGTTCAATCGCGACCCTTTCTGGCTGCCTTACTTGGATGTGAGCGGGGTGATCGAGCTCGCCGAGGCAGCATTGGGCGACGACTGCCACATCATCGGCCAGACGGCCTGGCGCTGCCATCCCGGTTTCGTCGGTGCTGCGTTGCACTTGGATTACCTGCCGATGGAACTGCCGCCGGGCTTGTTGGCCGATCCCGGCTTCGAACTGCCAATGCAAGTGTTCACCGCGCAGTTCTACCTCGACGACATCGATGCCGACCTGAGCCCGACACGGGTCATCCCCGGCAGCCACAAGGCGGGGCGAGCGCCCGCTGCGGGCGAAACGCAATGGAATGGGCGCTCGGCGCAGCCGGTGCTATGCCGGGCGGGCGATGTCTTGATATTGCGCAGCGAGCTATGGCACGCCGGCAGTGACAACCGGACCGCCGATCGCACCCGCTATATGCTCCAGGTGCATTACGGTCGACGGATGGTCGCGCAGAAGTTCTCGCCCTATCTGCATTGGCAGTTCAATCCCGCGGTGCTCGCCGCCGCGACAGACCGCCAACGACGCTTGCTCGGCGATCATCAGGAAGCCGAATACGACTGAGTCTGGCCCGGTCAGATCCAGACGTCATTGACCGCCGTTCGCTCGTTGGTTTCTTCGCCGGTATTGATGACGCCGCGAGGCTCGATCAACAAGAGTTTCACTTCCTGCTCGGCACTGGGTTTATGCTCGACGCCTTTCTTGACGACGTACATTTCGCCCGGGCCGATCATCACGGCGCCGTCACGAAAGTCGATACGCAGTTCACCCTCCAGCACAATGAACGTTTCATCCGTATCGGCATGGGTGTGCCAGATGAAATCGCCTTCGAGCCGGGCGATCTTGAACTGGTAGTCATTCATTTCAGCGATGACTTTGGGCGCCCATTGCTCGGCGAACAGCGCGTGTTTCTGGGCGAAGTTGATGGGAGAGTAATGATTCATCGGGGCATGCTCCATGGTGGAAGATGAGCGCTACCTTACTGTCCGGGTTGAGGCGGGTATTGGATGATCGTGCAGCTTTTCACAGCATGTTTCGCAGGATTTCAACGGAGCATTTTCAGCCCGCGTGCCGGTGAAATGCCGAAGGCCTGGGTATGGAGCCGGGTCATGTGGCTTTGGTCGAAAAAGCCACAGGCGAGGGCTGCTTCGCTCAATGGCAGGCCATGCATCAACAGGCGCCGGGCTTCGTTCAACCGACGTTGGGTGATGTAGCGATAGGGGCTGGTGCCGTACATGGCGCGGAAATCCCGAGACAGGCTCCACCGATCCCGGCCGCTGGCCTCGACCAGATCGTCCAGGGTAATCGGCTGGCCAAGGGCATCATGGATGAACAGGCGCGCACGCTCCGCGGCGGGGTAATCCAGCAGTCGGCGTCCGCGTTGGCGACCCGCCGCGACAGCGAGCGCCTGGGCCACGTCATAGATGGCGTCGTCTTCCTCCAGCGGATCGAGGCGATGCTCCAGCGTATTGAGCAACCTGCGGGTCGCGATGTTGAGCCGGGGATCGTTCGACAACCCGCCCTCGATGAAGGGCAAGGGCCTGCCACCCAGCACTTGCTGGATCAATGACGGTTCGATGTAGGACATCCGGTAATGAAAGCCATCGCGGGTGCCTGCTTCGCCGTCATGAACCTCATCGGGGTGCAGCACGATGGTTCCACCGGGTTGGCTATGACGTTTGCTGTGCCGGTAGTTGAAACTCTGGACGCCAGAAAGCGTAAAGCCGATGGCGTAGGTGTCATGCCGGTGGGCGCTGTAGCCGTGACCACTGAAGTAGGCTTCGATGCGTTCCAGTTTCTTCGACTCAGGCGCGCGCACCATCCAGTCGCTACGGTTATTGGATTGAGCCATGGGCCCGACCTCTCGCTGTTCGCTGCATACGATACTTCAGATGGTCGGCCCGTGGACGGCTTCAGATTTCTTTGACGGGTGTCTCGCCGTGCGCGCTCTTGATCAACCCGATGACGTGCAGGCAGTCAGCCTTGTTCACGTAGGATTCACCGCTGGCGATGGTTTCATGATTGCCGGCCCTCAAGCGCCAGCGCCATTGGCCTTGTCCGGTGCTTGGGGTGCCTCGGGTCTGTCGGTAGATTTCAAAGTACATCGGTTCGCTCCATGCGATTTATCATTCAGGACATGTTTGGGACATGTCGTCGCAAGCCTAGCCAAGCTGATAATTTTCGCTAATGGAAATACGTTTCCAATGATGGTGAGATATTTCAGCAAATTGCAGCGCCTGCCACATCGACTGGAACCAGGAGCAAGGGATGAACCGCAACGAATTGCGCAAGGCCGATATCAACCTGATGGTGGTCTTCGAAACGCTGATGCTCGAGCGCAACGTGACACGGGCGGCGGAAAAATTGTTCCTCGGCCAACCGACCATCAGCTCGGCGCTCAATCGCCTTCGGGCGATGTTCAACGACCCGTTGTTCATTCGCGTCGGCCACCGCATGGAGCCAACCGCCCGGGCCGAGGAAATCATCCAGCACCTGTCGCCCGCACTGGACTCGCTGTCAGTGGCGCTGAGCCTGACCCATGATTTCGACCCCGCCAGCAGCACCATGACATTCCGCATCGGCCTGTCCGACGACGTGGAGTTCGGCCTGCTGCCGCCGCTGTTGCGCAGCCTGCGCCAGGAAGCACCCAACGTTGTGTTCGTGGTCCAGCACGTCGATTACTGGCGCATTCCCGACTTGCTTGCCTCAGGCGACATTACGGTCGGCATCAGCCAGACCCGAGGGCTGCCGGCCAATGCCAAACGCAAGCTGCTGCGGCACATCCGGGCCCGCGTGCTGCGGGCCGATGCCTCGGAAACACCGCTGACCCTGGATGAATACTGCGCGCGACCGCAGGTGCTGGTTTCCCATACGGCCAACATTGCCGGCCTGGCTGACGAATGGCTGGCTGAAATCGGCCGCAAGCGCCACGTGGTGTTGTCGGTGCCACAATACAGCGCCTTGCCGGCATTGCTGGCCGGCACTGATCTGATCGCCAGCCTGCCGGACTACACCGCCACGGCCATGGCCGCTTCCGGGCAATTGTTCTGTGAACCGTTCCCCTTCGAGACGCCGACGGTGGATTTGTCCATGGTTTGGCTGAGCCACGTCGACAACGACCCGGCCGAGCGGTGGTTGAGGTCGCGGTTGGAGGCGTTCATGAGCGAGCGGATGCCTCTGGCGGACGAAACAAAACCTGCCTGACCCAGCCCAGTCGAGGTATGGTTGCGTCGGCTGTCATCCCACCCTCGCTTTTTCGAATCGGAGTCGAAACACATGCCTCACCTGCACATGGAATACACCGCCAACCTGACCGAGCTGAACGCCGACGTCGCGCTGCTGCGCTTGAACAACGCGCTGGTGGCTTCCGGTCAGTTCGCGGCTGAGCACGACATCAAGAGCCGTGCGGTGAAGATCGACACATTTCGGGTCGGTACCGGCATCGGCGAGCGCGGGTTCGTGCATTTGAAACTGGCCTTGCTCAGTGGCCGCTCGGCGGAAATCAAGAAGCAGCTGGCCGATAATCTGCTGGCGGTACTTCAGGACCTCGGGCCTTGGCCGGCCGGCGTCAGCGTGCAGTTGTGCGTGGAGCTCCTCGACATTGATCGTGGTCCGTACGCCAAGGCTGCCATTGGCCTTTGAGGTTCAGTGCCCAAGGCAAGCCTCGATGACCTGCCCACGCAACCAGGTGTTGGCGCTGTCCTGATCGGCGGCCAGGCTCCATTGCATGTCCAGGGTAAAACCAGGCAAGCCTTCAGGCGCGTCGTAGTGATGAAAACCCGCGTCATTGGCGAGCAGTTGCTGGATGCGGCGGGGCAGGGTGAGGATGAAATCGGTACCCGCGATCATCTTCAATGCCGCACCGTAACTGTTGGCGCGAGCGGCGATCTGGCGTTGCTGCGCCTGCATCGCCAGCCAGCCGTCGATCATGTTGCTGGACGAAGCCCAGGGCGTCGGAAAAACGTGCCGGCGTTGTAGGAATCTTTCCAGACTCAGCGGCGATTCCAGTGGCGCGGCCCGTTTATCCACGACACAGACCAAGTCGTCGTCCAACAGCGGCCTGGATTTGAGATCGGCGTGATTGCTATGGAAATTCGGGCCGAAGCAGATCACCAGGTCCAGGCTGCCATTGCGCAGGGCGTCGACGGGAATGTCCGCTTCGAGCTTCTGCACGTTCACCATCACCGGCAACTCGGCGTGATCCAAGGCCCGAAGCAATCGTGGCAGGATCAGTTGTTCGAAGTATTCAGGCGCGCAAATATCGAAGGTGATTGCCTGGCGCCTTGGATCGAAGGTGGGCGAGCCGGCATGACACTGGTTGATTCGCTGCAGGATGGCGCGCACATGCTCGTACATCCCCTCGGCTTTATAGGTCGGGCGCATGCCGGTACGGCTGTTGATGAACAGTTCATCTTCGAAGCAGGCGCGCAGTGTCTTCAGGCAATAACTGACGGTCGACTGACTGACACACAATGCTTCGGATACAGCGGTGACGCTGCCTTGTTCATACACGGCGCTAAACACCATGAGATCCTGCATGTCGAGCTTTCTGAGGGCGTTACTGTTCAGCATCCGTTCTGTCTCGCTGTGTCCTTGCGCGGATCTTGCGCAAACCAGGCGGATGATCCTAGCGGAACGAGAGGCCGAGGAGAATGTTGTCCACAGTGTGGTTCGTTTGCTTATGTTTAGTTCGTTCTGATCCAAGCTCCATCAAATCCAGGTTTAATGATCCGTGAAGGCCGTGGGACGCTTGCTGGGTCCAGTCCCTGTGATGCGCTCATGAACGGTTGGCCCCTGGTGCTCCGATACCTTTCATCCGCCGCGGTCGATCCGCTCGGCAGGTCTTCGCCCGTCATGCCTGCGTCCCTCAGTGCGCTGCCGTCCGAGCTGGCCTTCTGGGCCTTGTGGCACTGTCGCCACGCGCGTCCTCCGGACTCCCGTATTTCCTGTTGATCAAATACCGTGTTCGTCGCCGGCGAGCACAGACCGACGGCGCCTGGTCGCCCGTCCGACATGGAAATATGAGCTTTCTTATGAGCCTTGCAAAAAATGCTTTCGCGCCCGTGCAACACGCCCAGGCGTTTCTCGATCAGAACCCTGATATCGAGCTCTTCGAGCTGTTTATCCTTGATAACAATGGCGTACCACGGGGCAAGTTATTGCATCGGGACGAACTGCTGGCGGTCTACGAAAACGGTCGACCGCTGCCCAGCACCATGCTCGGGCTGACCCTCAATGGCGACGACGTCGAAAACTCCGGGTTGGTGTGGGATGTCGGCGACATCGATTGCCGCGCCTACCCCCTCAGCGGCAGCTTGCAGCGCATGCCGTGGCGGTTGATTCCCACCGCGGCCGTGCAGGTCGGCATGCATCCCGAGGAAGGCATGCCTGCGGCGGTCGCCGACCCGCGCCTTCTGCTCAGTCGGGTGATCGACGCCTTGCAGGCCGACGGTTATTACCCGGTGATGGCGGCGGAGCTGGAGTTTTATCTGTTGGATGCCCAGCGCGACAGCCAGGGCCGGCCGCAACCGGCGCGCGACGCGGACGGCGGCAGACCGCGGACCACGCAAGTCTATGGTTTGCGCGAGCTGGAACAGATCGAGCCATTCCTGGCCGACCTTTATGCCGCCTGCAAGCAGCAAGGCATTCCGGCCCGAACCGCTATTTCGGAATACGCACCGGGGCAGGTCGAAATCACACTTGAACACCGCACCGATGCCTTGCAAGCCATGGATGAGGCGGTGCGCTACAAGCGCCTGGTCAAGGGCGTGGCGCATAAACACGGCATGGCGGCGTGTTTCATGGCCAAACCGTTCGCGCATCTGGCGGGCTCCGGCATGCACATGCACGTCAGCCTGGCGGACCGGGATGGGAACAACCTGTTTGCCAGCGAAGCCGCCGAAGGTACGCCGCTGTTGCGTCATGCGGTTGGGGGAATGCTCGATACCCTGCTGGATTCGCTCTTGATGTTCTGCCCGAACGCCAACTCCTATCGTCGATTCCAGAGCAACAGCTATGCGCCGCTGGCACCGACCTGGGGCGTCGACAATCGCACCGTCAGCTTGAGGGTGCCTGGCGGCCCGGCATTCTCGCGACACATCGAGCACCGCGTCTGCGGCGCCGATGCCAACCCGTATCTGGCCGCCGCCGCGATATTGGCCGGGATTCACCGCGGCATACGCCAACAGCGTGATCCCGGCGCGCCAATCGAAGGCAATGGTTACGCCCAGGCGACCGAGTTGCTGCCCACCGATTGGCTTACAGCCTTGAGTGCGCTTGAGACCTCGGCCTGGGCACGAGAAGCGTTTGGCGGCGAATTTCTCGGTGTCTATCTGGCGGTCAAACGCGCCGAATATCGTCAATTCATGGGAGAAGTAGGCGAACAGGACTGGCGTTGGTATTTGCACCAAGCCTGACGTCGGCTGTGAAAAAGTTCCTTAAATAATTATTTACTGGCAACTTTTTCACGAAAAATTGATGGTGGGCTGCCTAAAGTTTGTGTTGCCGTAGGGAATGAAATTTTCCCATTTGCCTGCGGCACTTTCTTTTAAAGAGCAACTTCAGGAAGCCCCCAACCATCATGCTGACTATTAAAGCCGTGCGCCCCGAGTGGGTGACGCTGGTCGCCAGTGCCTTTTTGTTAGTGGGCTTCAACTTTATTCTCTGGCAGCACCTGCTTGTGATCACTGCGTCGGATGGTCGCGGCCTGCTGCTGTGCCTGGCGTTTGGGGTGATCGTATTCTGCGCGTTCAACCTGGTGTTGACGTTGCTGGCGTTTCGTCCAGTGCTCAAGCCGTTGTTGATGGCGTTGTTCATGATCAGCGCGGGTGTGGCGTATTTCATGGCCCAATACGGCGTGTTGATTGATGCCGGCATGTTGCGGAATTTCGCCGAAACCAATGCCACGGAAGTTCGCGATCTGTTGTCGTTGAAGTTGTTCGTCTACATCGGCTTGTTAGGCGCATTACCCTCTTGGTTATTGTTCAAGACGCCCATCAATTATCGCCGCTGGCCCAAGGAGTTATTGAGCAAGTTGCTGGTCGGCGTGGCCTCGGCTGCGGTGCTCGGTGCGGTGGCCCTGATCAATTATCAAGGGCTGTCTTCGTTGTTTCGCAACCACCATGAGTTGCGCTTGATGGTCGTGCCAAGTAATTACATCGGGGCGTCGGTCGGCTATTTGCGCGAGCAGGTCGCGTCGGCCAAGCAGCCGTTCGTCACGTTGGGCGAGGATGCAAGTCGCAACCCGGCCTGGCAAACCCATGCCCGAAAATCTCTCACTGTCCTAGTGGTAGGCGAAAGTGCTCGCGCCGAAAATTTCGGCATTCTTGGCTACAACCGTGATACCACGCCGCAGTTGGACAAGGAGGCCGGCCTGATCGCTTTTACCAACGTGCATTCCTGCGGCACCGAGACGGCCGTGTCAGTGCCGTGCATGTTCTCCAACATGGGCCGCAAGAACTACGACGCGAGCAAGGCCAAGAATGAAGAGGGTTTGCTGGACGTGCTCAAGCGCGCCGGGCTGGAAGTGATCTGGCGGGACAATCAGTCCGGCTGCAAAGGCACCTGCGATCGGGTCACGTTGCAGGACGTCAGCAACCTCAAGGATCCGGCCTTGTGCGCCAACAGTGAGTGCCGCGACGAAATCCTGCTCCAGGGCTTGCAACATTTCATCGACACCCTCGACAAGGACACCGTGCTGGTCCTGCACCAGATGGGTAGCCATGGGCCGGAATACTTCAAGCGCTACCCGAAGGAATACGAGCATTTCACCCCGGTGTGCGAAAGCAATGCGCTGAACAATTGCAGCCGCGAGAGCATCGTCAACGGCTACGACAACACGCTGGTGTACACCGATCACGTGCTGTCGATGTTGATCGATTTGTTGCGAGCCAATCAGGACAAGGTCGACACCGCCATGCTGTATCTGTCGGATCACGGCGAGTCCTTGGGTGAATACAACTTGTTCCTCCATGGCACGCCCTACATGCTGGCCCCTGAGCAACAGAAGCATGTGGCGATGCTGGCCTGGTTTTCCGACAGTTATCAGAAGTCCTTCTCGGTCGACACGCATTGCCTGCAAATGAGTCGGGACAAACCCTTGAGCCAGGACAACCTGTTTCATTCGATGCTCGGGCTGCTGGAAGTCAACAGCAAGGTCTACAACCAGGACCTGGACATGTTCGCCAGTTGCCGCAGCGCAGTGATCGATGGGGTGTTGGCCAGGGAATAGTCGTCCTACACCTTTTTTTCACGTAGCCCTGTTTAACCTGTCGTTCAACCTTTTCCGTGAGCCGTGAGTATGCCCGGGCAATCCCCCTCCACCGTCGAGCTTGAGTTCGCCAGGCAGCATGACCAGGAGCACGCGCAAATCTGCTGTCAACCGACACCTCGGCGGCTGCGGCTGACCTTCTGGCGTGACGAGCAATTGGTACGCAACGCCCTGAAAGTCGCGGGTGAGCCTGGGCTGGTGCTGGATGTCGCGTGTGGGGCGGGGCGGTTCTGGCCAGTGCTGGGCGAACATGCCAACCGGGTGATCCTGGCGGCGGACCCGTCGCCGGATACGCTCGATCATGCCCGCAGCCACCATGGCGGTGCGTTGCTCAAGCGGGTCAAGACCTTTCCCAGCTCGGCGTTTACCCTCGGGTTGTCGGCGAACGCGGTGGACTGCATTTTTTGTCTGCAATTGTTTATGCACATCCAGGCCAGCGAACATCGCCTGGCTTTGCTGCGGGAATTCCACCGGGTCAGCCGGGACACGGTGATCGTGTCAGTCCAGATCGAGGGGCGTCTCAAGCTCGGCCATGCTTCGCAACGAAACCTGGCCGACAAGGCCTGCGTCGAAGCCGAATTTCTCGCGGCCGGTTTCAGCGTGGTGTGGCATCAGGATTTCCTGCCTGGCCTGGCATTTAAACGGGTGTATGTATTACGTAAGACCGGATAACGGCGGATGTAGGACTATTCTTACGTGCGCGCAGGCGATTTCTCTAAAGCTCTTGCTCCGTAGATGCTCGCAATCGCCGACGGCGATATATACTGCGCGCCATTCTTCAAGGGAGAGCCGTGTGGCCATCGATATTCATTGGATTCGCGACAACGATAGCCTCGGTCGGTTTTGCGCCGAATGGCAACAGTTGCCGTTCGTCGCCCTCGACACCGAATTCATGCGGGTCGACACCTTTTATCCCATTGCCGGCCTGCTGCAGATCGGTGATGGCAAAAGCGCGTACCTGATCGACCCCTTGACCATCGACGATTGGAAACCCTTGGCCGCGCTGCTGGAAAACCCGGCGGTGCTCAAGGTCTTGCACGCCTGCAGCGAAGACCTTGAAGTCTTGCTGCGCCTGACCGGCAGTCTGCCTGCGCCGTTGTTCGACACGCAATTGGCCGCCGCCTACCTGAACCTGGGTTTCTCCATGGGGTATTCGCGGTTGGTGCAGGAAGTGCTGGGCATCGAATTGCCCAAGGGCGAGACCCGTTCCGACTGGTTGCAACGACCCTTGTCCGAAACCCAGATCAGCTATGCCGCCGAGGACGCAGTGCATCTTGCGGAAGTTTTCGTACAGCTGCGGCCGAAGCTGTCCGACGAAAAATACAGCTGGGTCCTGCAGGATGGCGCCGAACTGGTGGCCAACCTGCGCCGCGAGATCGACCCGTACGAGGTGTACCGCGAGGCCAAACTGGCTTGGAAACTGTCCCGGGCGCAATTGGCCGTACTGCGCGAACTGTGCGCCTGGCGCGAGCGCGAGGCGCGGGCCCGTGACCTGCCGCGCAACCGCATCATTCGCGAGCATTCGCTATGGCCCCTGGCCCGCACGCAGCCGGATAACCTCGGTGCGCTTGCGAAGATCGAAGACATGCACCCGCGTACCGTGCGCCAGGACGGTGAGTTCCTGCTCGACCTGATCAAGCGCGCGGGCAGTCTGCCACCTGAACAATGGCCGCCCGCAGTGCCAGAACCGCTGCCGATCGAGGCCTCGGCGCTGCTCAAGCAGCTCAAGGCGCTTGGGCAGGCTGAAGCCGAGCGGCTGGGCATTGCCCCGGAACTGATGCTACGCAAGAAAACCCTCGAAGCCCTGATCAAGAGCGGCTTTCCCGAGGGGCCTTACCAATTGCCCGATTCGCTGCGTGGCTGGCGCCGCGAGTTGATGGGCCAGGCATTGCTCGACAGCCTGGCCACCGCCGGAGAACAGCCTTGAAACGTATTTGCTCCATCTACCGCAGCTCGAAGAAAAACGAAATGTACCTCTACGTGCTCAAAAGCGAGGCATTGGCCCGGGTGCCCGAGCCGTTGATGGCCGCGTTCGGCAAGGCCATCCATGCCTTCGACCTGGTATTGAGCCCGGAGCGGCAGCTGTCCCGGGAGGACATCAACAAGGTGCTGGAAAATCTCGACACCCAGGGCTATCACTTGCAGATGCCACCGGCTGAAGACGAATACATCGAGCATCTGCCCGAAGAGTTGCTGCGACGCAACGATCCGGTCTGATACTTCGAGGCGCCCGTCCTGGGACCTCTTGAATATTGAAATGATTATTGGCGATGGGCCGCATGGATGGAGCAACACTCTGTCAGCGGCCGTCTGCACTGTTTGGAAAGGTTTGATTCATGCGCGTTCTGATTGCCGAACACGACCACGCGGTCTATGCCCAGCTACTGCGTCAGGCTGCTCCCGACCTCGAAGTGCTGACCAGCGGCGATTCCGCCGAGCTGTCGCGGCTGGCGACTGATTGCCCGGTCTGGCTCGGCCAGCCTGACCTGTTGGCTACCCTGTTGCGTCAAGGTCATCGCCCCCGTTGGTTGCAATCGACCTGGGCGGGCATCACGCCGCTGTTGGCCGAAGGCCTGACGCGCGATTATCGCCTGACCCGCGCGGTCGGCATTTTCGGCCAGGTGATGGCCGAATATGTGCTCACCTACATGCTGGGGCATGAACGTGAAGTCCTGGCGCGGTTGGTCAGCCAGGTGGAGCGCAAATGGGACAACCGCCAGGGGCAAAGCCTGGCAGGGCGCAAGGTATTGATCGTCGGGACGGGCGATATCGGCCAGCGGGTGGCGCAGTTCCTGGTGCCGTTTGGCGTGCAGTTGTACGGCATCGCCAGCGAGGCCCGTGAGTTGGCGCCGTTTATCGAGGTTGGCGCGATGAAGGATTTGCCGCGCCTGGTGGGCGAAGCGGACTACGTGATCAACCTGCTGCCGAACACGCCCGATACCCATGACATCTACGACGCGGCGCTGTTCAAGCAGTTCAAGCCCAGCGGGTTGTTCATCAACGTCGGTCGTGGCGTGGCGGTTGTGGACGCGGATCTGGTGCAAGCCTTGAAGGAAGGACACCTGGCCGGTGCGGTGATCGACGTGTGTCGCCAGGAGCCGTTGCCGCAGCGTCATCCGTTCTGGACGGCCTGGGGCCTGCTGTTGACTGGCCACAGCTCGGCACCGACCTCGCCGCCGATGATGGTGCAGCTGTTCCTGGAAAACCTGCGCGCCTACCAGGCTGGGGAAGCGCTGCGCGGGGAAGTGGATTTCAGTCGGGGTTACTGAAGCCCAACTTTACTCAAAGTGTGCGAGCCACCGTGGCGAGGGAGCTTGCTCCCGCTGGGCTGCGAAGCGGCCCCAAAACCATTCAGCAAAATGCATCAGGCAACGGCTGAAAGTTTTTACGACTGCTGCGCAGCCGAGCGGGAGCAAGCTCCCTCGCCACGGGTTCGGTTTCACACTTGAGTAGACACCGTGGTTCTGCTTTAAAGAGTGAAATCACCCTCGGCCACCAACTCGCTCAACGGCCGGCGCGGACTTGGGACTTCGCGGGCCTGGAGGTAGTCGGCCAAGGTGGACTTATCCCCCAGCTTGCCGATCGCCACGGCGGCGTGCAGGGCGTAGCCGTCCGGGATCTTCAATTCCTTGCGGGTCAGCTCCTGGTCGAAGCCGGCCATGCCGTGGGTATGCCAGCCGCTGAGGCTCGCTTGCAACGCCAGGTGGCCCCAGGCTGCGCCTGTGTCGAAGGTGTGGCACTGGGCCGGGGTTTCTTCCGTGGCGCCGGGCACCGCGAAGGTGGTTTTCGAGGCGATGATCACCAGCGCCGAGGCGTGTTGGGCCCAGCCACGGTTGAATTCGTTGAGCAGGCCCAGGTAGCGCTCCCAGTTCGGCGTGTCGCGACGGGCATACAGAAAACGCCACGGCTGTGAGTTGTACGCCGAAGGGGCCCAGCGCGCGGCTTCGAAAAAGCTCAGCAGGGTTTCTTCGGCAATGGTCTCGCCCGTGAAGGCGCGCGGCGACCAGCGCTCGATGAATTGAGGATGGATGGTGTAATCGGCGATGCGGGAATTGGCGCTCATGGGCTCACCTGGGCTGGGTTCGGAAACGTGATCAAGCAACCTACGTCCCGGCGTCCGGCCTGACAAGCCCCTTCTACCGACAGTCGCCAATGCTTGGCCTCGGGAGGTCGCGGCACTAGACTGTCGGCCTTTTCACCACATGATGTTGATGCTTGAGCCATGGCCGCCAAAGTCGAACCGTTCTGGATACGCAAAACCCTCGATCAGCTCGATCCACAAGAGTGGGAATCGCTGTGCGACGGCTGCGGCCTGTGCTGCCTGCAAAAGCTTGAGGATGAAGACGACAACACCGTCTATTACACGCGTATCGCCTGCAAACTGCTGGACCTGAAAACCTGCCAGTGCACCGACTACGCCCATCGCCGCGACTTCGTTCCCGACTGCATTCAGCTCACGCCGGGCAAGGCCGATCAGTTCAAATGGCTGCCGCCGACCTGCGGTTATCGCCTGGTCAGCGAGGGCAAGGACCTGCCGCTGTGGCACCACCTGGTCTGCGGTGATCGCGACGCCGTGCACCACGAACGCATTTCCCAATCCGGGCGCATGCTGGCCGAAGGCAGCGTGGCCGAAGAAGACTGGGAAGACCACCTGATCTTTCGCGCGGGCTGAACACAAGGCATCGCATCACCAGGGAGCGCCCATGGCTGCAGGATTGAAATGGATGCTGGCGGCGGGGCTGCTGGCGGTGTGCGGGCCGCTGTGGGCAGCACAGAAAGTTGATCTGGATTACCACGTTCACCTGTTGCCGCAGAGCGACCAGGCTGAAGTGCGCCTGACCCTCGCGCGAGGCTCGGCAGTGCGTAGCCTGGATTTCGACCTGGGCGATGACGGTCGCTACAGCGGATTCAAGGCGGACGGCCAATGGCAGCTCACGCCTGGCAAGGCATCGCGGGGCGTTTGGCGTCCCGCCGCCGACAAGGCGAGCCTGACCTACCGCGTGCGCATCAGCGAATCGCGCAAGAACGGCTCTTTCGAAACCCGCATGACGCCGAGCTGGGCGCTGCTGCGCGGCGATGACCTGGTGCCACCGGCGAAGCTGGACCAGCAGGACGGCATCGAGTTGGTCTCTCGCCTGGAGTTCGAACTGCCCAACGGCTGGAAAAGCATCGAGACGCCTTGGCCGCGTATCGGCAAGCAACGCTTTCGCATCGATAACCCCTCGCGCTTGTTCGATCGCCCCACGGGCTGGATGCTCGCCGGCAAACTCGGCAGTCGCCGCACGCGCCTGGGCGAGACCGAAGTGACAGTGGCTTCGCCCTTGGGCCAGGGCATGCGGCGGATGGATGTGCTGACGCTGCTGACTTTTGTCTGGCCGCAGGTGCAGGCAGTGGTGCCGCGTCATCCGGCCAAACTGCTGATCGTCGGTGCCGGGGATCCGATGTGGCGTGGCGTCCAGGCGGGCCACGAATCGATCTACCTGCACAGCCGCCCGCCGTTGGTCAGCGAACGGGGCAGCAGTCCGTTGTTGCGGGAGTTGATGCAGATGCTGGTGCGCATCAACGATCAAGATCGCAGTGACTGGATCAGCGAAGGATTGAACGAGTACTACGCCATCGAACTGTTGCGCCGTGCCGGCGGCATGAGCGATGAGCGCTATGAAGCCCTGAATGTTCGTCTCGCCCGGGACAGCAAGGGCGTCACGACCTTGCGTGGCGAGCAGGTGAGCCCGGCGATGGTCGCCAAGGCCGTGCTGTTGCTGCAGGAACTGGACCGGGAGATTCGCCTGAAGACCCGCAACAAGCGCTCGCTCGATGACGTGCTGCAAGGGGCGATGCGCCTGGAGACGGTGGACACACCGGAGTTTGTGCAGCTCAGCGAGAGCATCCTGGGTGAGGGTTCTACCGTGTTGGATACCCGGTTACTTCAGTAATACCGCTATCGCGAGCAGGCCCCACAGTTTTACGCGCTGGCCTGGAGGCTTTTGTGGCGAGGGAGCTTGCTCCCGCTGGGGCGCGCAGCGGCCCAAAAAAGCGATGAGCGCTTCGCACTGGAGCGCCAGCCCGGTCAAGCGGGAGCAAGCTCCCTCGCCACGAGGCTGTGCAATTCCAAAATATCTGTGGAAGGGAAGTTGCTCTGGGGCAAATTCAGAGCCCAGCCTTAGGCGAACTCAACGAATCATTCCCCGTCACCGTAGCCGTGCCAGTCGCGGCTTCGGCATTGGCTTTCATGCGGCTCAGCTCATCGCCCGCCTGCTCGATGCGGGCGCGGGCGTCATGCAGATGTTGGCGATTTTTTTCCAGCAGGCTTTTCGCCGTGCAATGGCCGGTGATGCCGCGAGCCAGGGCCATGCCGCCGATCGCCAGTTGAGCCAGGCCGATCACACCGCCACGGCGCAAGCCCTTGCCCATCATCAGTACCCCACCGGCCAATGAACCGATGCGCTCCCAGCCGTGCACGTTTTGCGGGCTGCGGGATTGGAAAGGGGTGGTATCCACCGGCCCGAACGGATTGTTATCGCTCATGATCTGTCTCCAGTGTGGGGAATTGTATAAAGCTGACTGCCAGAGCGAATCCGTCGTTCCATGGAATTTCCCGCCGGTCAGCGGAATTGCGGACCCGAGCGCGTGTTGTTGCCTTTGGCCATGCGGTCGTAGAGCACGACGTTGACCGTGGCCGCCAGGTTCATGCAACCGTTGGTGGGGATATAGATCACGTCTTCGCACCAGTCGCGGATGTCCTTGTCCAGCGAACCGTCCTCGGGACCGAAGATATACAGCGCTCGGTCCGGATGGGTGTATTCGGGCAATGGACGGGCGCCTTCCACCAGCTCGACGGCCACCGGCACACAGCCCAGGGGCAGGATCTTCTTCAAATCGTCGATGCCGATCAGCGGAATGTCGTAGTGGACCTTCTTGGTGTCGGTGACGAAATCGGCGGCGCGTTCATAGCGCTTGCCGGTGTAGAACACCGACGCCACGCCGTAACAGCCGGCGGCGCGCATGACCGAACCGACGTTTTCCGGTGACTTGGGGTTGAACAGACCGATGCAGCTGTAGCGTTTGTTGGCCACGGACGGGGTGCCTTTGGGAAAAGGCGCGATTATACGGGGAATGGGGGAGGGAGGTCAGGTTCGAGATGTGTGGTGTCTGGTGGATTGCCATCGCGAGCAAGCTCGCTCCCACACTGGATTTGTGTCGCTCAAGGAATTCCTGTGGCGAGGGGATTTATCCCCGCTGGGTCGCGTAGCGGCCCCCCTGCGTTAGGTCAATGAGATATTGGGGCTGCTGCGCAGCCCAGCGGGGATAAATTCCCTCGCCACAAAGGCTCGTTACTCGTCTTTCTTCATCAACCCAGCCAACGCGGCGAACGGGTTGTGGGTCGCCTTGGCGATCTTCGGCGTGCTGAGGGAGCCGTCGCCAAAATATTGCTGGTCGGTGTAGCGCGAGTGCTCGTTGTCGTGGCAATACAAGCACAGCAGCTCCCAGTTGGAGCCGTCCTGGGGGTTGTTGTCGTGGTTGTGGTCGCGGTGGTGAACGGTCAGTTCGCTCAGGCGCTTGCCGGAAAACTCACGGGCGCAGCGGCCACAGACGTGGGGGTACATTTTCAGGGCTTTGTCGCGGTAGCCCATTTCCCGGTCGCGCTGGGCGTCGGCGAGGATGCGGTCCAGCTTGGCGGTGTTGGACGGTGGGGTGGACGAACTCATGGGTTCACCTTTGTAGAAAAGACTGAATGACGGTTGGACAGAGTTTAGCTCAGCCCTTGAGTTTCTCGGCAATCCAGATGGTGTGGCGGGTGCCTTTGTTGCCATGGGCGAACACTTGCACCTCTTCGGCCTTGAAACCTGCCTTCTTCAATTTGTCGGAAAACTGCCGGTCGGCGCTGGCCGACCAGACCGCCAGCACGCCCTTGGGCCGCAGGGCCTTGGCGCATGCGGCCAGGCCACCGGCTGAATACAGCCAGCTGTTGGCTTTTTGGGTCAGGCCTTCCGGGCCGTTGTCGACATCGAGCATGATCGCGTCGAACCCCTGGGGCTCGGCTTGCAGCACTTTGGCCACGTCTTCCATGCGGATCACCGTGCGCGGGTCCGAAAGCGGTCGCCCGGCCTTTTCACCCAAGGGCCCGCGATTCCACTCCACCACGCCCGGCACGAGCTCGGCCACCACCACTTCGGCGTTCTTGCCCAGATGCTTCAGGGCCGAGGCGAGGGTGAAGCCCATGCCGAGTCCGCCGATCAACACGCGCGAGCCAGGGCGACCGGCAACCTTGCGGCAGGGGATCTCGGCCAGCGCGTCTTCGGAACCGTGCATGCGGGTGTTCATCAACTGCCCGCCGTCGCCGCCCTGGATCTTGATCACGAAATCTTCGCCGTACTCGAACAGGCACAGGGCGCCGCCGTTGTCAGGGATAGGCGTGGTGTCGAGCAGAACAAAACGTTTCATGGAAATCTCATGGGGAAGGAGCAGACCGGCCCGTCAGGGGCTAGCCTGAAAGCAGACAATAGCCACGGAGCCATTGATGAAGTGCATCATTCTAACGGCCATTGCCCTGGCGGCGCTCTCGATAAGTTGCGCCCAAGCCCAGCAGCCGACCATTCCGGTCAGCCCGCCCAGCATTCCCGGGTCGCCGGGCACCGCCACGCCGATGCCGTATCCGCCGGTTACGCCCAGCGGCGTGCCCAAGGTGGCGCCAGGGAACGGCCCGCCCCTGTTGCCGCCTATCGAAATGCCCAGGCCGCCAAAGGATCAGCCGATACCGGGGCTGGAGCCCAAGCCGCCGAAGGTCAAGTCGCCGGGGGGGTAGATTGCGAATACGACGCCATTCCCTGTGGGAGCGAGCTTGCTCGCGATAGCGGTGTGTCAATCAACATTGATACCCACTGACCCGCCGCCTTCGCGAGCAAGCTCGCTCCCACAGGTTCTGTGTTTTAGCTAATAGAGGGGCTAGACCTGCTGCGACAGCAACTGCCCATCGGCCATTCGCAGTCGCTTGGACAGGGAGACGGCGAGGGCGCGGATGATCTTGGCGGCGATCTTGGGCGCGTCGTTGAGCATTTTTTCCAGGGAGTCCTTGCCCAGGTTCAGCAACTGGCAATCGGTGGCGGCGATGCAACTGGCCGAGCGCCGTTCGCCGTCGAGCACGGCCATTTCACCGAACGCCCGGCCGCTGCGCAGCGTGGCGATGGTCACTGGCTGGCCGTCGGGACCGGTTTTCTGCACGGCCACCTGGCCGGTGTGAAGGATGCACATGAAGCTGCCGGCATCACCTTCACGGAAAATCGCCTCGCCCTGGGCGATGGTGCTGATGCTGAAGTAACCCGAGGCGGCGGCAAAGTCGACGGGCAGCAATTGGTCGAACAGACCGCAGTCCATCAGCCAATCGCGGATTTCTTTGTTCAGTAAGGTCGGTTCTGACATGTCGTCACGGTCTTTTCTTATCGTTTTTGCGGTTATGGATCGCCATGAATGTATGGCGGAACCTGTGGGAGCGAGCTTGCTCGCGATGGCGTCAGCTCAACCAGCATCAATGTTGACCGACACACCGCTATCGCGAGCAAGCTCGCTCCCACAGGGGATTGTGTTGCATCCGGGGCCCAGCGCATGGAGCTAAGACCCGGCCATCGTCCAGAGTTCCTCAGGCCACTCCCAAAACCTTCAACACAAACGCATATTCGAGTGCTACGTCACGCAATCCCTGGTAGCGACCGCTCATGCCGCCATGGCCAGCGCCCAGTTCGGTCTTGAGCAGCAGCGGGTTGTCATCGGTCTTGGTGGCCCGCAGCTTCGCGACCCACTTGGCCGCTTCCCAATACTGCACGCGGCTGTCGTTGTAGCCGGCGATCACCAGCATGGCCGGGTACGCCTGGGCGCGGACGTTTTCGTACGGGGCGTAGGCCCTGATCCGATCATAGGCGTCCGGCTCCTCGGGATTACCCCATTCGTCGTATTCGGTCACGGTCAATGGCAGCTCGGGATCGAGCATGGTGTTGAGCACGTCGACAAACGGCACTTCCGCGATCGCGACCTTGAACAGTTCCGGGCGCTGGTTGAGCACCGCGCCGATCAACAGCCCGCCGGCACTGCCGCCGCTGATCGCCAACTGGTCGGCGGTGGTCAATCCCTTGGCGACCAGGTGTTCGGCGCAGGCAATGAAGTCGCTGAAGGTGTTGTGCTTGTGCTCCTGCTTGCCAGCGCGATACCAGGCTTCGCCCAATTCGCCGCCACCGCGCACATGGGCGATGGCGAACGCCACGCCGCGGTCCAGCAGGCTCAGCCGCGAATGGGAAAACCACGGGTCGAGGCTTTCGCCATAGGCGCCGTAGCCGTACAAGTACAGCGGCACGGGTTTGCCGAGGGATTCTCGCTTGACCACCAGGCTGATGGGCACCTGTGTGCCGTCCGGCGCGGTGGCCCAGAGTCGTTGGCTCACGTAGGCATCGGCATCGAACGGGCCCAGCACCGGGGTTTGCTTGAGCACGACCTGATTGCCGCTGGCCAGGTCCAGCTGGCGGATCTGCGCCGGGCGATTCAGCGCCTCGTAGCGCAGGCGGATGCGCTCACTGACGAACTCCAGGCTGTTCTGTACGTGCAGGCTGTAGGCCGCGTCTGGCAATTGCACCCGATATTTCGGCGAACCCTGTGGGTGAATTTCGATGATCGGCAGGCCACCTTCGCGCAGGCTCAAGGTCATGGCCGTGGCGTTCAGGCTCAGGCCGTCGATCATCACCGTGTCGCTGTGGGGGATCAGGTTCTGCCAGTCAGCCTCGATCGGCGCCGCACCTGTGTCGGCCGCCTGGTACAACGCGAAGTTGATACCGTCGCGGTTGCTGCGGATGAACCAGGTCCATTCACCGTCGAGCAGGCCATGATCGATGTCGTATTCATGGTCTTCTACCCGTGGCGCCACGCAGGTAAACGGCAGCTGCGGTTGCGTCGCGTCGAGCACCCAGACCTCACTGGTGGTCTTGCTGCCCAGGGACAGGATCAGCTGGCGTTCCGAGCTTGAACGGTAGCAGTGCAGGAAAAAACGCCCGTCCGGCTCGTGGAATACTTCTTCGGCGGCGGTGCCGTCCAGGCGATAGCGGAACAGCTTATGCGGGCGATGGGTCTCGTCCAGTTCGCCAAAGAACAGCGTCAGGCTGTCGTTGGCCCAAGTCATGCTGCCGTCGCAGTTCTCGAAGGACAGTTCGCTGACCTTGTCATTGGACAATTCCTTCACGAACAGTGTGTAGATCTCATCGCCCGTGGTGTCCAGGCTGTAGGCCAGGCGCTGGTGATCGGGGCTGATGCTGAACGCGCCCAGGGCAAAGAACCCACCACCGGCCAGGGCGTTAGGGTCCAGCAGCAGCTGTTCACGGCTTTCGTCGACGGTCAGGCTGTTGTCGGCCGGACGCGGGCAGCGGTAGTGGCGCGGATATTCGTCGCCGGCCGTGGTGCGGGTGTAATACAGGTACGGGCCCCACGGTGAAGGGAGCGACAGGTCGGTCTCGAGGATCCGTCCCTTGATTTCCTGGAACAGCGTTTCGCGCAGTTCGGCCTGGTCGGCGAGCACTGCTTCCTGATAGCTGTTCTCAGCCTTGAGGTATTCGAGCACGGCATCGGTGTCGCGCTCCTGCAGCCAGGCATACGGGTCGACGCCGGGGTCCTTGCGGGCAATCGGGGCATCGCAAATTTGGGCAGATAGGGGCATGGAAAAACTCTCGAGCGTGATACGAAAAGGGACAAGTGGCCTGCAGGGTCGGTTCGGTCGCCGAGCTGGAAATTTGACCGCATCAGTCTGCTGCAGAAGCCGGGGCAGCCTGGCGAGCGAAAAGCCGTTACTATAAGCGCCTCTTTGCCTGCCTTGCCATGGACACCATGACCGAGAACGACTATCTGATTGCCTGGGGCTTGTACGCCTTTGCCGCCCTGGGCTGCCTCCTGGTTTGGATGCGCATGACCCGCTTCATGTGGCGCTGGTTGCGCGAGCCGCTGCGGCTGCTGATGGCAGTGCTGCTGTTCAGCCCCACCATCGTGGACCCGGTGAAGGAAAAGTTTGCCCCGGCGCTGGCCATCGCCGCCCTGGACCTGTTGTTCAAGGTGGGAAACAACGTCTGGCGCGCGGCGTCCGATCTGCTCATGTACGGCATGATCGCGTTTGGCCTTTATCTGCTTTTCGTGCTGATCCGCTTCCCCATCGAGCGCGCTGCCAACGCTCGCAGGGAGCGGGCGGCCGCCGCGAAAGCCGCCGCTGCTGCGGAGCCTGATGACGAGCCGCCGTTCGGTGTGGCCGGTGACGACCGTTACGGTCGGCCACCCGTGCCGAGCAACCCCCAGCGTTCGCGAATCGAACCACGCCTGTAGTCGGGCTGCCCAATCAATCGAGGGTTCGAGCATGTGTGAGTTATTGGGCATGAGCGCCAATGTGCCGACCGACATCGTGTTCAGCTTCACCGGGCTGATGCAGCGCGGCGGCAAGACCGGGCCGCACCGTGACGGCTGGGGCATCGCCTTCTACGAAGGCCGTGGCCTGCGCCTGTTCCAGGACCCGGCCGCGAGCAGCGAGTCGGAAGTGGCGAACTTGGTGCAGCGCTATCCGATCAAGAGCGAAGTGGTCATCGGGCACATCCGTCAGGCCAACGTCGGCAAGGTCTGCCTGTCCAACACGCACCCGTTCGTGCGCGAGTTGTGGGGCCGCAACTGGTGTTTCGCCCACAACGGCCAGCTTGCCGATTTCCAGCCGGGCGCAAGCTTCTACCGCCCGGTGGGCGACACTGACAGCGAAGCGGCTTTCTGCGATCTGCTCAACCGCGTGCGCCAGGCCTTCCCCGAGCCGGTGGAAGTGGAACAGTTGCTGCCGTCGTTGATAGAGGCTTGCACCGAATACCGCAGCAAAGGCGTGTTCAACTGCCTGCTCAGCGATGGCGACTGGCTGTTCTGCTATTGCTCGACCAAACTGGCCCAGATCACCCGGCGCGCGCCGTTCGGCCCGGCGCGGCTCAAGGATGTCGACGTCATCGTGGATTTCCAGGCTGAAACCACCCCCAACGATGTGGTCACGGTGATCGCCACCGAACCCTTGACCGAAAACGAAACCTGGACCCGCTACGAACCGGGTCAATGGAGCCTGTGGCGACGCGGTGAATGCGTCAGCCATGGCCGCACCGAATAAGGACGTCACGTTATGTTGCTCAGTTATCTACGGCTGGTGTTGTTCGCGGTGGGCCTGCTGGTCGGGGTCCAGGTGCCGGGTTTCATCAATGATTACGCCAAGCGGGTCGAGGCGCACCTGATCGAGGCGCAAACCGGCCTGCAAGGTTTCCAGGGCACCGCCAATCAATTCTTCAAGGGTGACATGCAGGCCCTGGTGGCCCATTACCGCGCCAGCGAAGACCCGATCTTTCGCAGCGACGCCGACAGCCTGAACACCTTGCTCGTGCGCCAGCAGGCCCTGGACAAGCAGTTCCAGGCGATGCAAGGCCCTTGGTACATCCGCCTGCTGCAAGTGGCGCTGGCGGCCGACCCGGATATTCGCAAGGAAACCTGGAACGGCTACAGCTACCAGATCCTGCTGACCCCGGAAGCGATGATCTGGGGCATCAGCGGCGCGATGTTGCTATCGTTCGGCCTGGAATGCCTGTTCCGCCTGATCGACTGGGTGGTGCTGGGCGGCAAGCGGCTGCGCCAGAGCCGGCCGATCGAAGAGCGCGACCTGCGCGGGCTGTAGCGCCGCCGCGGGCTTTTTGTGGCGAGGGGATTAATCCCCTCGCCACAACGGTGTCCTCTCCGTTCTCTGGCTGTTCGCCCTCCCAATCAAATTTTTCTTATGACCCGGCCAAGGTTTTATTCGTTGGACGCGATCGGCTGTGCGCTCAAGAATCGGGGCAACGGTCTCCACGTCTGCGTCGTCGAGACTCACAACAATAAAACCGTGGAGAACCACCATGAGTGCACCCGACACGCTCGGCGTCCCCCAACCCCAGGCCCGTTCCGGTCCGTTCGATTGGTACCGCAACATCAACCAACAGGAACGCCGCACCTTCTGGAGCTGCAAGATCGGCTACGCCCTGGACGGCATGGACACGCAAATGCTCAGCTTCGTGGTGCCGACCCTGATTGCGATGTGGGGTATCACCACCGGACAGGCCGGGTTGATCCACACCAGCACCCTGATTGCCTCGGCCTTGGGCGGCTGGGTCGCCGGTATTCTCTCGGATCGCATCGGTCGGGTGCGCACCCTGCAACTGACGGTGCTGTGGTTCGCGTTCTTCACCTTCCTGTGCGGCTTTGCCCAGAGCTACGAACAACTGCTGATCGCCCGCACCTTGATGGGCTTCGGTTTCGGCGGCGAATGGACCGCTGGCGCGGTGTTGATGGGCGAGGTGATCCGTGCCAAGGATCGCGGCAAGGCGGTAGGCATGGTGCAATCGGGCTGGGCGCTGGGCTGGGGCATGACGGCGATCCTGTATGCGCTGCTGTTCTCGGTGTTGCCACCGGAAGACGCCTGGCGCGCCTTGTTCATCCTCGGCATCGTGCCTGCCGTGTTCGTGATTTTCGTTCGCCGCCTGGTCAAGGATCCGGAAGTCTATAACCAGACCAAGGCGCGGCTGACGCCAGAAAATCCGGCGAAGTTCTACGAGATCTTCGCCCCCGGCATTCTCTTCACCACTATTCGCGCTTCGCTGCTGACCACCGGTGCCCTCGGTGGCTACTACGCCATCACGTCCTGGTTGCCGACCTTCCTCAAGAACGAGCGTGGCCTGAGCGTCCTGAGTACCGGTGGCTACCTGGCGATGGTTATCGTCGGTTCGTACGTGGGTTACGTGATCAGCGCGTACTTGAGCGACATCCTCGGTCGCAAGAAAAACTTCGTCCTGTTTGCCGTGGGCTCGTTCACCATCGTATTGCTGTATACCCAGGTGCCGGTGAGCAACAACGTGATGCTCTGGCTGGGCTTTCCCCTGGGTTTCTTCGCGTCGGGGATGTTCAGCGGCATGGGCTCGTTCCTCACCGAATTGTTTCCGACCCGCATCCGGGGTTCGGGCCAGGGGTTCTGCTACAACATTGGCCGGGCGGTGGCGGCGTTGTTCCCGCTGTTGATCGGTATCCTGAGCCAGAAGGTGCCGTTGAGTGTCGGCATCGGTGCGTTCGCGGCGGTGTCCTACGGCGTGGTGATCCTGGCGGCCCTGAGCCTGCCGGAAACCCAAGGCAAGCAGTTGGAAGCCGAGTAACTGATAACCTGTGGGATGCAAATCCCACGGTCATAGAAGAAAGAACCTACAGGAGCGTTCACCGTGAACCGCCTGCTATTGAACTGCGACATCGGCGAAAGCTTCGGCAATTGGACCATGGGTCTGGACGCCGAGGTGATGCCCTTCATCGACTGCGCCAACATCGCCTGCGGCTTTCATGCCGGCGACCCGAGCATCATGCGCAAGACCGTCAGCCTGGCCCTGAGCCACGGCGTGCGGATCGGCGCGCACCCGGCCTATCAGGACCTGGCGGGTTTCGGCCGGCGTTCCATGGCCTATGGCGCCCAGGAACTGCAGGATCTGCTGCACTACCAGATCGGCGCCCTCGACGGCATCTGCCGCGCCCAGGGTGGACGCGTCAGCTACGTCAAGCCTCATGGCGCGATGTACAACGACATGATGGCCAACCCTGCGCAGCTGCGCGCCGTGATCCAGGCCGTCGCCGCTTATGACCGAGAGTTGCCGTTGATGCTCATGGCGACCCGTGACAACAGCGCCGCCCAGGCCTTGGGCGATGAGTACGGCGTGACCCTGTGGTTCGAAGCCTTCGCCGACCGGGCCTACGACAACGCCGGTCGCCTGGTCTCGCGGCAATCGCCAGGCGCGGTGCATCACGATCCCGAAGTCATCATCGGGCAGGCCTTGACGATCGCTCGTGGCGATGCGCTGACCGCCAACGACGGCAGCGCTTTGCACCTGAAGGCCAACACTTTGTGCGTGCACGGCGACAACGCCAGTTCGGTGGCCGCCGTGCAACGCATCCGCGAAGCCTTGGACCGGCAGAGTACGCCATGAAACCACGGGTGGAAGTGGTGGCGGTGGATTGCCTGATGGTGCGCCTGTTCGATGAAATCGCCGAGGCCAATATGCCGTGGATGCTCGCCGCCAGCGAGCGTCTACGTCAGGTTTTCGCCGACGATCTGATCGACCTCGTGCCGTCCTATACGACCTTGATGGTGCATTACGATTTGCTTGCCCTGACGCCGGCCCAGGCCCGCGATCTGGTCGGGGAAGCGCTGAACAATCTTTCCCCGGATGCCCGCTCTGCTGGGCAATGCCATGTGCTGCCGGTGTGGTACGACCCCAGCGTCGGACCCGAGTTGGGTTTGCTGGCGAGTCGCAGCGGGCTGACGGTGGAGCAGGTGATCCGCCGCCACAGCGAGCGCGAATACCAGGTGTTTGCCCTGGGCTTTGCGCCAGGTTTTGCGTTCATGGGATTGGTGGACGAAGTGCTGGCCGCACCGCGCCTCGACACCCCGCGCAAGCGTGTAGCGGCAGGCAGCGTCGGCATTGCCGAACGCCAGACAGCGGCGTATCCGGTGGTCTCACCGGGCGGCTGGAATCTGATTGGGCGAACCCCGGCCAAATTGTTCGACCGCGAGCGCGACGGCTACAGCTTGATGCAGCCCGGTGACACGGTGCGTTTTGCCGCCGTCGATCACGCCGAATTCATCGCCCTGGGCGGTGACGACACACCGTTGGAGGCGCAGGCATGAGCCGTCTATTGATCGAGGCCAGCACCCCGCTGTGCCTGTTGCAGGACGCCGGCCGGTTCGGCGTGAGGCATCTGGGCGTGACCCAGGGCGGCGCGGCGGACTGGCTGTCGATGAGCTGGGCCAATTGGATGCTCGGCAACGCACTGGACGCGGCGGTGGTGGAGATCACCCTTGGCGGCTTCACGGTAGTGGCCGAAGACGATTGCGTGCTGGCGCTGGCCGGGGCGGACCTCGGCGCGCGTATCGATGGCCAGGGCGTGGCGTCGTGGCGCTTCTTCAGTTTGCGCAAAGGCCAAGTGCTGGCGCTCACCCAGCCCGTGCTTGGCGCCCGGGCCTACCTGGCGGCGCCCGGCGGGTTCGACGCGCCGCATGTCCTGGGCAGCCGCTCGACCGTCGTGCGCGAAGAGCTCGGTGGCCTGGATGGGCGAGGGCGGGCGCTGAGTCGCGGTGAGCGCTTGAGCTATTCAGGCCCGGCGACGCCGCGGCCCATGCCGTACACGCGGATTCCGGATTTCCAGCAGGTGCAGCCGCTGGACCTGATTCTCGGCGCGCAGAACGGCGCGTTCAGTGGGCGCAGTCTGTTTGATGTGTTCAATACCGAGTGGACACTGGACAGTCGCGCCGACCGCATGGGCATGCGGCTGCTGGGCACTGCGCTGGAATACCAGGGGCCGGCGATGATTTCCGAAGGTATTCCACTGGGTGCCGTTCAGGTGCCGCCGGACGGCCAGCCGATCGTGCTGCTCAACGATCGGCAAACCATCGGTGGTTATCCACGCCTGGGCGCGTTGACCCCGCTGTCCCTGGCCCGGCTGGCGCAATGCCTGCCGGGAACACCGGTGCGGTTGCGGCCGGTGGTGCAGGAGGTTGCGCATCGGCAGCAGGTTGAATGCCTGCAGGTGTTTTTGAAAGGCTAGAAGCATCGCGAGCAAGCTCGCTCCCACAAGAGATCTCATGTGTGACGAAGATCTCTGTGGGAGCGAGCTTGCTCGCGATGAGGCCCTAAAGGGCACCCGAAATCCTACTTGGAAAGAAACCGCATCCCTTCCTCCAACCCCCGCAGCGTCAGCGGATACATCCGGTCCTCCACCAACTCGCGCACGATGTTGGTCGAGGCGGTATACCCCCAGGTGTCCTTGGGGTACGGGTTGATCCATATGAGCTTCTTGTATTTCTCCATGAAGCGCTGCATCCACACATAACCAGCTTCTTCGTTCCAGTGTTCAACGCTGCCGCCGGCCTGGGTGATTTCATAGGGCGCCATGGCGGCGTCGCCGATAAAAATCACTTTGTAGTCGGCGCCGTACTTGTGCAGCAAGTCCTGGGTCGACGTGCGCTCCGACGTGCGGCGCAGGTTGTTCTTCCACACCGATTCGTAGACGAAGTTGTGGAAGTAGAAATACTCCAAGTGCTTGAACTCGGTCTTGCAGGCCGAGAACAGTTCTTCGCAGATTTTCACGTGGGCATCCATCGAGCCCCCGATGTCGAACAGCAGCAGGAGCTTGACGGTGTTGCGTCGCTCGGGACGCATCTGAATGTTGAGCAGGCCGGCATCCCGCGCGGTGTGGTCGATGGTGCCGTCGATGTCCAACTCTTCGGCCGCGCCCTGGCGGGCGAACTTGCGCAGTCGGCGCAGGGCGATCTTGATGTTGCGGGTGCCCAATTCCACTTGGTCGTCGAGGTTCTTGTATTCGCGCTGGTCCCAGACCTTGACGGCCTTGCCCTGGCGCTTGCCGGCGTCGCCGACGCGGATGCCCTCCGGGTTGAAGCCGCCGGAACCGAATGGGCTGGTTCCGCCGGTGCCGATCCATTTGTTGCCGCCGGCATGGCGTTCCTTCTGTTCTTCCAGGCGCTTCTTGAATTCTTCGATCAGCTTGTCCAGGCCGCCCAGGGATTGGATCTGCGCCCGTTCCTCGTCGGTCAGCGAACGCTCGAATTCCTTGCGCAACCAGTCTTCGGGGATCAGCGCCTGGAGGTGATCGTCGAGTTTTTCCAGGCCGTTGAAGTACGCGGCAAACGCCCGGTCGAACTTGTCGAAATGCCGTTCGTCCTTCACCAGGATTGCCCGGGACAGGTAATAGAATTCGTCCATGTCGGCGAAGATCACCCGCTGTTTCAGCGCGTTGATCAGGTCCAGCAATTCACGCACCGACACGGGCACCTTGGCGGCGCGCATCTCATTGAACAGGTTAAGCAGCATGGCAATCGCCCTCGCTCTTGTTAAACGAAGAGGATCAGCGGGTGCCGCGACGGCTCATGAACGCCAGGCGCTCGAGCAGTTGCACGTCCTGTTCGTTCTTGACCAGGGCGCCGGCCAGCGGCGGAATCGCCTTGGTCGGATCACGCTCGCGCAGCACCGCTTCGCCGATGTTGTCGGCCATCAGCAGCTTGAGCCAGTCCACCAGTTCGGAGGTGGAAGGTTTTTTCTTCAGGCCCGGCACCTTGCGCACGTCGAAGAACACGTCCAGCGCTTCGCTGACCAGGTCCTTCTTGATGTCCGGGTAATGCACATCGACGATTTTCTGCAGGGTGACGCGGTCGGGA
This sequence comes from Pseudomonas brassicacearum subsp. neoaurantiaca, assembly GCF_013608025.1. GTDB lineage: Bacteria > Pseudomonadota > Gammaproteobacteria > Pseudomonadales > Pseudomonadaceae > Aquipseudomonas. The sequence continues at coordinate 156,680 of NZ_VDLV01000003.1, forward strand.
AAGGCGATGTAGTGGAAGAAGCAGCGGCGCAGGAAGGCGTCCGGCAGTTCCTTTTCGTTGTTGGAAGTAATGATGATGATCGGGCGCTGCTTGGCCTTGATGGTTTCGTCGGTCTCGTAGACATAGAATTCCATCTTGTCGAGTTCTTGCAGCAGGTCGTTGGGGAATTCGATGTCGGCCTTGTCGATCTCGTCGATCAGCAGGATTACCCGCTCCTCGGACTCGAACGCTTCCCAGAGCTTGCCCTTCTTCAGGTAATTGCGCACGTCGTGGACCTTGTCCACGCCCAGCTGCGAATCCCGTAGGCGGCTGACCGCGTCGTACTCGTACAAGCCCTGGTGGGCCTTGGTGGTGGACTTGATGTGCCAAGTGATCAAGCGCGCGCCGAAGGACTCCGCCAATTGTTCGGCGAGCATGGTCTTGCCGGTGCCCGGCTCGCCCTTGACCAGCAACGGTCGCTCCAGGGTGATGGCGGCGTTGACGGCCAGTTTCAGGTCATCGGTAGCCACGTAGGCGCTGGTGCCTTCGAACTTCATCTGCAATTCCTCGAACGGTGTCGCCGGCCTGGACGAGGCAGGGCGTGCGAAATAAATGTCGTGCCCGACTATAACGCGAGGCCCCGCCGACTGTGAACGCAGACGCTGTATTCAGTCTCTGAATGGGTCGTCACATGTTGACTCAGTCTCGGCGGCTTGCCAGTATTGCATATCGCCAAATTGGCGATACATTGAAGCCGAAGTGTTTTAAGGCGAAGAGCTTCTGTGGCGAGGGAGCTTGCTCCCGCTCGAGTGCGCAGCGCTCGCAACTTTATGGGGCCGCTTCGCAGCCCAGCGGGAGCAAGCTCCCTCGCCACAAATGCGCAACGCGAAAGTCATGTTTTAGTCGCTGGACTGGGTAAGGTCCCATCAGGCGCAATTGCTGGAGGACTGGCAACGATGCTACCCATGAAAAGGCCCCGGCTATTGGCCGTACAGCCTTCATTACCGTTCAGTCTCGAGTTGACGTTTATCGACGGCCAGCGATTGACGCTGGACTTGAGCGCTGATGTGCAACGTTACCCCGGCCTGAGGCCCTTGCTGGATAAGGACGCGTTTTCCGGTGTAACCCTGGGTGATGATGGCTGGAGCGTCGAATGGCCCGATCTGGATATTCAGATCGGCGCTGATACCTTGTATTTCGATGCGCTGGCGCAGAATGCCGTGGATGAAAACACTCGCATTTTCATCGACTGGCGTGCCCGTACCGGTTTGCCACTGAACAAGGCGGCCGAAGCGCTGGGCGTGAGTGCCCGTAGCATCAGTCGCTACAGCAGCGGTCGTGAGGCCGTACCGCGCTCGCTCGCTCTGGCATGCCTGGGCTGGGACTCGCTGCAAAGCGGAGCGGGCCGAGCAGTGGCAGAGCAAAAAGGTCGCTATCGCGTAACGCCCAAGACTTAATCCTTCGAAGGCGGCGGTTGCTCGTAGCGGGCATTGAAGGCCTGGACGAAACCATTGCGCAGAATCTGCAGGAAGGCTTCGAAGGCGCTGATGTCCTGCTGATGCACGTTGCCACTGAGCTCGACCCGGGTAGCGAACTGGTTCTTGCGCTGGTTTTTCAAGGCTGTTTCGCTTGTGCCGACCAAGGCTTCCCAGACCGAGCGGAAGATATTCTTGTTTTGGTTCTCCACGTCTTGCTGCCAGTCGAATACGTCCACATCACGCAGCAGTGGCTTGATATAACCGCTGAGCCGGGCGTTGTCGGCTTCGGCCTCTATCACCAGGTCGCCGTGGCCGGCGTTGAAGTCGAATTTTCCATAGGCCGCGGCGAAATCGTTCAGGCGCTTGAGCTCGATGTTGGTGGCACGCAAGCGGAAGTCGAAGTCCTCGAAATTACTCAAGGGGTCGAAAGTGGCCTGGACTTCCAGCGGCGCGTGTTCGGCCACCAGGGCCTTGCCCTCGAAACGGGCGTCGCGCTTGCCTTCGGTGTCCACGACGTTGGTCAGGTTATAAAAACTGGCGTTGACATTCGTGGCCCGCAGGTTCACTGGCGGCTTGGAGTCGAAGTTGCGAAAGGTCAGCTTGCCGTCGTTGATACGCACCTCGTTGAGCGTGATGGGCATCAGCTTGCTCAGTTGTTCACGCCAGTTGGTGCCCCGGCCTGTCTGGGAGTTCTCGCGGTTGGCCCCGCCGTCGACGAAGTTGACTTCCGGGTGGGCGAACTCCACTTCGGCGACAACCGCATGGTCATACCACAGCGAGTGCCAGCTTACGGACAGGTCGACCAACGGAGCGTCGACGAACGGCACCGGCACCTTGCCGTCGACCTTGGTGATCTTGAGACCGTTGATCCGATAGGCACCGCGCCAGAGCGCCAGATCGACGTCCGTGACTTGGCCATGGTAATCGCCCATGTGGGCCAGTTTATCGTTCAGGTAATTGCGCACCAGATAAGGCAAGGCAAAATGCAGGGCCACCAGCAACGCAACGATGGCGACGAATGTCCACAGTGGCCAGCTGTATCGACGCTTCATAAGAGTAGTCTCCGTTGTTAATGCCATTGACTGTCGTAACAACGGGAACGTTCGGTGCAACTGGACGGCCTTCGGCAACAGGCTTACCTTTGAACGCTAAATTTTCTCTGCATTAAGGACCCGGCCATGAGTCGTATCTACGCTGACAACGCCCATTCCATTGGCAATACGCCATTGGTGCAGATCAATCGCATCGCTCCACGCGGCGTGACCATCCTGGCGAAGATCGAAGGGCGTAACCCGGGTTACTCGGTGAAATGCCGGATCGGCGCGAACATGATCTGGGACGCGGAAAGCTCCGGCAAACTCAAGCCTGGCATGACCATTGTCGAGCCGACTTCAGGCAATACCGGTATCGGCCTGGCGTTCGTGGCTGCCGCCCGTGGCTACAAGCTGACGCTGACCATGCCCGCCTCGATGAGCATCGAGCGGCGCAAAGTGCTCAAGGCCCTGGGCGCGGAGCTGGTGCTCACCGAGCCCGCCAAGGGCATGAAAGGTGCCATCGAAAAAGCCGCCGAGATCATGGCCAGCGACCCGTCGAAGTATTTCATGCCGCAGCAGTTCGATAACCCGGCAAACCCGGCGATCCACGAGAAAACCACCGGCCCGGAAATCTGGAACGACACCGATGGCGCTGTAGATGTGCTGGTCGCTGGCGTAGGCACCGGCGGAACCATTACCGGGGTTTCGCGGTATATCAAGAACACCTGTGGCAAGCCGATCCTGTCGGTGGCGGTAGAGCCCGAGGCTTCGCCGGTGATCACCCAGGCGCTGGCGGGACAGGAGATCAAGCCCAGCCCCCACAAGATCCAGGGGATCGGCGCTGGTTTCGTGCCGAAGAACCTCGATCTGTCGATCGTGGACCAGGTCGAGCGGGTCACGGATGACGAATCCAAGGCCATGGCCCTGCGCTTGATGCAGGAAGAAGGCATCCTTTGCGGCATTTCCTGCGGCGCGGCCATGGTCGTGGCGGCGCGCCTGGCGGAGAAGCCGGAAATGCAGGGCAAGACCATCGTCGTGATCCTGCCGGACTCGGGTGAACGCTACCTGTCGAGCATGCTGTTCAGTGATTTGTTTACCGAGCAGGAGATTCAGCAGTAATACGGACGACATGGGGCGCTTTTTGTGGCGAGGGAGCTTGCTCCCGCTGGCGTGCGAAGCGCGCCCCTGGGATTTGGCGATTCAGGTAAGTCCAAGGCGCCTGCTGCGCAGTCGAGCGGGAGCAAGCTCCCTCGCCACAAAAGCCCTTCGCCATCCAGAAGGCAAGTTGACTGAGTGCTCCGTGCATCAGCCAAGGTTCAGGCGACGCATGTTAACAAGGGCTTTGTTGCGTAATCCTCAACAGTGAATGTTGCGCCCTGCGGTGTTTTATCGGGATAAGGACGTTTAACATTGCCGGCCGCCGCGTCGGGCTAATGACGTTGCGCAAGTGGTTCCAGACAAGGAGTTGAAAGAATGACCGTTTCGTTCGCCCTCAAGGCCTCGGTGTTGCTGTTGTTCCTGTGCAGCACACTTTATGTGCACTTGCGTGGCAAGGCGCGTTTGCCGGTGCTGCGCCAGTTCGTCAACCATTCGGCATTGTTCGCTCCCTATAACGCCCTGATGTACCTGTTTTCCGGCGTGCCTTCCAAGCCTTACCTCGATCGCAGCAAGTTCCCCGAGCTGGATGTGCTCAAGGAGAACTGGCAGGTGATCCGCGACGAAGCGATGCACCTGTTCGACGAGGGCTACATTCGCGCCGCCGAGAAGAACAACGATGCTGGCTTTGGCTCGTTCTTCAAGAAAGGCTGGAAGCGCTTTTACCTCAAGTGGTACGACAAACCGCTGCCGTCAGCCGAGTTGCTGTGCCCCAGGACCGTCGAGCTGGTCAGCCAGATTCCCAACGTGCGAGGCGCGATGTTTGCCTTGTTGCCGGGGGGCAGCCACCTGAACCCCCATCGCGATCCATTCGCCGGGTCACTGCGTTATCACCTGGGGCTGTCCACGCCCAATTCCGATGATTGCCGGATCTTTGTCGACGGGCAGATTTACGCCTGGCGCGATGGTGAAGACGTCATGTTCGATGAAACCTATGTGCACTGGGTCAAGAACGAGACGCCACATACTCGAGTAATTCTGTTTTGCGATGTCGAGCGGCCGTTGAGCAACCGGTTCATGACCCGACTCAACCGCGCCATCAGCGCCTTTCTCGGGCGCGCCACTGCGCCGCAAAACCTCGACGACGAACGCGTCGGTGGTATTAACCAGGCTTATGCGTGGAGCAAGTCGTTCAGCGACGGCATAAGCGGCAAGGTCAAGCAATTCAAACGCAAGCATCCCAAGGCCTATCGGGTCATGCGTCCGGTGCTGGCTGTCGCTGTGTTGACGGCGCTGGGCTACTGGTTGTTTGTTTAAATATTGCGTTACACATCGAGCACTGGTTATAGTCGGCGCTCGGTTTTCGGACCCATCCTCCAAGAGATCGGCTCATGCCTGCATTCCCTTTCACCGCGGTTGTGGTTCCAGCGTTCAACGCTGGCGTCGTGCCGTGCGGGAATCGGTCGCCTGAGCAGATCGGTCAATACCCTCCACCTGTCAGTCGCTCTCCGGTATACGCCTGCGTATCACCGCCGGGTGTTGGTGTTCGGGGCTGATCGGCAACGGTTGCCGTTCCCTGTGCCCGCCTGAAAAAAAACGACTGGATTTCAGCTTCGGCTGAGTTGGCTTCTTGCCTGACTACAGGTGGTATTCATGTTTTCCCTTTCCAAAAACGCCTTATTGGCGGCGGCTTCCACGAGCCTGTTCGTTCTGCTGTGGAGCAGCGGGGCGATCTTTTCCAAACTGGGCCTCGCCCACGCGTCCCCCTTCGCCTTCCTGCTGATCCGTTTTGCTATCGCACTGTGTGCGTTGGTGCTGTTGGTACCCATGTTGAAGTTCAAGTTGCCCAGCGCCGGCAAGCCAATGTGGTACGCGGCGGCGACTGGCCTGGTGTTGTTGGGCGCCTACCAGATTTTTTATCTGCTGGCGCTGCAACTGAACGTGACCCCCGGCGTGATGGCCACGCTGATGGGCGTGCAGCCGATCCTTACCGTGGTGCTCATGGAACGCCAGCGTTCCTGGCAGCGGATGTTCGGCCTGGCGCTGGGGTTGGTGGGCTTGATCATGGTGGTTTACCAAGGCATCGGCCTCGCCGGTATGTCCCTGGCGGGCATGCTGTGCGGGTTGTTGGCGCTGGTGAGCATGACGGCGGGGTCCATCATGCAGAAGCGCATCACCGATAATCCGCTGGGCACGCTGCCGGTGCAGTACCTGGCCGGGCTCGTGTTGTGCGCGGTGTTCGTTCCGTTCCAACCGTTCTACTTCGAGCACAGCGCGGGTTTCATCGTGCCGGTGCTGTGGATGGGGCTGGTGGTGTCGGTGTTGGCGACGCTGTTGCTGTACCGGCTGATTGCCCGCGGCAACCTAGTCAACGTCACCAGTCTTTTCTACCTGGTGCCGGCGGTGACGGCGATCATGGACTACCTGGTGTTCGGCAACCGGTTGGCGTTGTTGAGCTTGCTGGGGATGGCGCTGATCATTGTTGGGTTGGTGTTTGTGTTTCGTAAGAGCCGCTAGCTAACCGCTGGCAGCACCATCGCTTTCGCGAGCACCATCGCTTTCGCGAGCAGGCTCGCTCCCACAGGTTACGCGCAATCCTGTGGGAGCGAGCCCGCTCGCGAAGCTTTTCGGCCATCCCAATGAACTACCGGCTAGACACCCCAGGCTTCAACACCAACCACAACGCCGCCGCAATCAACACCCCGCCATACACATGCGCCATGCCCAACGGCTCATCCAGCAACAACGCGCCCCACAACACGCCGAACGGCGGAATCAGAAAGGTCGTGGTCATGGACTTGACCGGGCCGATGGAGCTCAGCAGCCGGAAATAAAGAATGTAGGCCAGCGCCGTACACACCAGGCCCAGGCCCAGCAGCGACAGCCAGACGCTCCAGCCACCCCAACTGGCCGGCGGGTGGGTGATCACGCTGTAGCCAAACAGCGGCAGCAGGAAGAGCGTGGCGCCGAACATGCTGCCCAGCGCGGACAGGCGACTGTCCAGCCCGCCTTGGTGATCGAGCCAGCGCCGGGTGAGGAAACCGGCAAAGCCGTAGCAGGTGGTTGCGAGCAGGCAGGCGAGGGCGCCCATCAATAGTTGCATGTCGAAGGCCACCGGGCCGGCGCGGGTGAGGATCGCGACGCCCATCAGGCCGAGAAAGACCCCGCTGACCTTCGCCGCCGTGAGTGGCTCACGGAAAAACAATCCACCGATCAGCACGCCCATCAGCGGTGTCGTCGCGTTGAAGATCGCCGAATAACCGGCTGGCAATACTTGCGCTGCCAGGGAGTAGAACGTCGCCGGAATGCCCGAGTTGATCAAGCCCAGTACCATCACGGCTTTCAGCTTGCCGCGAAAATTCCAGTCGACGCGCATCAGCGCGAGAATGACCAGCAGACCGACAAAGGCGATGGAAACGCGGAAGAAGGCCGTAGGAATCGTGCCAATGACCGGGGCGATGATGCGCATGAACAAAAAGCTCGCGCCCCAGATGGCGGCCAGTGACAGCAAACGCAGGATATCGACGAGGTTCACGAATGTGTCCTTCCTTGATCGGGCCGCAAGTGTCGCCCCGCCAAACACCGATGGCAATGGTTGCGTTGCCGAGGGATTGGCCTCTAAGCTCAGTCGCCAATAACAAGCATGACCCGCCGAGGTTTACCCTATGCCGCAGCCATGGCCCGCCACCGATATCGCCCGTTCGATCCTCGACGGCTTCGACGATTATCGCGAGCATTTCCGGCAGATCACCGATGGCGCCCGCGCCCGGTTCGAGCAGGCCCAATGGCTGGAGGCGCAGGCGGCGTCGGCGGCGCGGATCAATCTGTATGAAGAAAAAGTCTTCGAGACCGTCGCCAAGTTGCGCAACGCCTTCGCAACCGAAGCCTTGATGGATGTCGGATGCTGGCCACTGGTAAAAAGCGCCTATATCAGCCTGATCGACCTGCGCTTTGACGATGAGTTGTCGGAGACCTGGTACAACTCGATCTTTTGCGGCCTGTTCAGTCATGACCTGATCAGCGACGGCACCATGTTCATCCACACGACCCGGCCGAGCCTGCGTCGTGCCCGCGCGGCCCAGACCCGTACCTATAAGCCCGAAGGGCAACTGGACAAGATGCTCGCGGCGATTTTCGCCGATTATCGCTTCAGCGAGGATTACGCCGACCTGCCGGGTGACCTGCAACGCCTCGAAAGCCAACTGCGCGAGAACCTGCCGGACTGGGTCTGCAAGGATCCGGAACTGACGGTCGAGCTGTTTTCCTCGGTGCTCTATCGCAATAAGGGCGCTTACCTGGTGGGCCGCATCTACACCCGCGACGACCAATGGCCGCTGGTGATCCCGCTGCTGCACCGCGAAGGTCGCGGTATCCAGATCGACGCGCTGATCACGGACGAGGCGCAGGTGTCGATCATTTTCTCGTTCACTCGCTCGTATTTCATGGTCGACGTGCCGGTGCCGGCGGAATTCATCGGCTTTCTCAAGCGCATCCTGCCGGGCAAGCACATCGCCGAGCTGTACACGTCGATTGGCTTCTACAAGCACGGCAAATCCGAGTTTTACCGGGCACTGATCAACCACCTGGCGAACACCGACGACCAGTTCATCATGGCGCCGGGCGTGCGCGGCATGGTCATGAGTGTGTTTACCCTGCCGGGCTTCAACACCGTGTTCAAGATCATCAAGGACCGTTTCTCGCCGTCGAAAAACGTCGATCGGGCCACGGTGATCGAAAAGTACCGACTGGTGAAAAGCGTCGACCGGGTCGGGCGCATGGCCGATACGCAGGAGTTCGCCGACTTCCGCTTCCCCCTGGGCAAATTCGAGCCGGCCTGCCTGGAAGAGTTGCTCGAGGTGGCGCCGTCCACGGTGTCGGTGGAGGGCGACACGGTGTTGATTCGCCACTGCTGGACCGAACGCCGGATGACGCCCCTGAACCTCTATCTGGAAAATGCCAATGAAGCCCAGGTGCGCGAGGCGCTGGAAGATTATGGCCTGGCGATCAAGCAACTGGCGGCGGCCAATATCTTCCCCGGCGACATGCTGCTCAAGAACTTCGGCGTGACCCGCCACGGCCGCGTGGTGTTCTACGACTACGATGAAATCTGCTTCCTCACCGAAGCCAACTTCCGCCACATTCCCCAGCCGCGTACACCGGAAGACGAGATGGCCTCCGAGCCCTGGTATTCCATCGGCCCGCTGGACGTCTTCCCGGAAGAATTCCCACCATTCCTGTTCGCCGACGCCGGGCAGCGCAAGCTGTTCGACCAATTGCATGGCGAGCTGTACAACGCCGACTACTGGAAAAGCCTGCAAGAGGCGATTCGGGCGGGGAAGGTGATCGACGTGTTCCCGTATCGGCGCAAAGACCTGGACAACGAGTAACCGTGCCGGTTGAACGAAGTCCCTGTGGCTTGTGGCTTGTGGCTTTTGTGGCGAGGGAGCTTGCTCCCGCTGGGCTGCGAAGCGGCCCCAGGATTTAGCGGCTGCTGCGCAACCGAGCGGGAGCAAGCTCCCGCGCCACAAAAGCAGCCTTGACGCGAATCCCCTGTGGGAGCGAGCTTGCTCGCGATAGCGGTGGATCAACCAGCATGAATGTCGACTGACACACCGCCATCGCGAGCAAGCTCGCTCCCACAAGGTGTGGCTGTTTGTGTGCTCGGCGCAATAGCCGCAAATCTGCGACAATCGCCCCCTTGCTCAAACCGACGACCCTTGCGTACCTGATGACTGACCAAGCCCCCGCAATCGACAAACTGCTGAAAAACCTCGATCACGCCATGCTCGCCGACCGTCACCGGTTGCGGCGGCAGCTGCTCGAGCTGCGCAAGAAACCCGACGAAGCCAAGCTGGCCCAGTGGGTGGCGCGCATGCAGGCGTCGTGCGACCAGGTGCTGGCGCGCAAGGCGAGCGTGCCGTCGATTCGCTACGACGACAACTTGCCGATCGCCGCCAAGCGCGACGAAATCAAGGAGGCGCTGCTCAAGCATCAGGTGCTGATCATCGCCGGCGAAACCGGCTCGGGCAAAACCACTCAGTTGCCAAAGATCTGCCTGGAAATCGGCCGGGGCCAGCATGGCTTGATCGGCCACACCCAGCCACGCCGCATCGCCGCCCGCAGTGTCGCAAGTCGCGTCGCCGAAGAACTGGCCACGCCGTTGGGGGCGCTGGTGGGTTATCAGGTGCGGTTCGAGGACCAGAGCGACGCCAACACCCTGATCAAACTGATGACCGACGGCATCCTGCTGGCCGAAACCCAGAACGACCGCTACCTCGAGCGCTACGACACGATCATCGTCGACGAAGCCCACGAACGCAGCCTGAACATCGACTTTTTGCTCGGCTACCTCAAGACCCTGCTGCCGCGTCGCCCCGACCTGAAGGTCATCATTACGTCGGCGACCATCGACCTGGAGCGTTTCTCCAAGCACTTCGATGACGCGCCCATCGTCGAGGTCTCGGGCCGCACGTTCCCGGTGGAAACCTGGTATCGCCCGCTGACCCTGGAGCAGGACGAAGAGGGCAACCGGGTCGAGGACGACTTGACCGTCGACCAGGCGATCCTCGCCACCCTCGACGAAATCGCCGCCTACGAGCGCAGCGAACGGCGCAGTCCCGGCGATGTGCTGGTGTTCCTGCCGGGTGAGCGGGAGATTCGCGACGCCGCGGAGATGCTGCGCAAGGCCCAACTCAAGCACACCGAAATCCTGCCGCTGTATGCGCGCCTGTCGCCGGCCGAACAACAGCGCATTTTCCAGTCCCACCCGGGCCGTCGCGTGGTGCTGGCGACCAACGTCGCCGAGACCTCGCTCACCGTACCGGGCATCCGCTACGTGATTGACAGCGGCACCGCGCGCATCAGCCGCTACAGCTATCGCGCCAAGGTCCAGCGCCTGCCTATCGAAGCCATTTCCCAGGCCAGCGCCAACCAGCGCAAGGGCCGCTGTGGGCGGGTCGAGCCGGGGATTTGCGTGCGCCTGTACAGCGAAGAAGATTTTCTCGCGCGCCCCGAATTCACCGATCCAGAGATTTTGCGCACCAACCTGGCGGCGGTGATCCTGCAAATGCTGCACCTGCGCCTCGGCGAGATCACCGATTTTCCGTTCATCGAGCCGCCGGACGGCAAGGCCATCAGCGACGGTTTCAACCTGCTGCAAGAACTCTCGGCGGTGGACCGCAACAGCCAGCTGACGCCGTTGGGGCGGCAATTGGCGCGCCTGCCGGTGGACCCGCGCATGGGCCGCATGTTGTTGGAAGCGGCGAAGCTGGGCAGTTTGCAGGAAGTGCTGATCGTCGCCAGCGCCATGTCGATCCAGGACCCGCGCGAGCGCCCGCCGGAACGGCAACAGGCCGCCGACCAGGCCCACGCCCAATGGAAGGACGCGGATTCGGACTTTGCCGGGCTGGTCAATCTGTGGCGCGGTTTTGAAGAGCAGCGCCAGGCCCTGACCGCCAGCCCGCTGCGCAACTGGTGCCGCAAGAACTTCCTGAATTATTTGCGCCTGCGCGAATGGCGCGATTCCCATCGCCAGTTGAGCCTGATCTGCCGCGACATGCAGCTGAGCCTCAACAAGGATCCGGCCGACTACCCGAAACTGCACAAGGCCGTACTGTCGGGCCTGTTGAGCCAGATCGGCCAGAAAACCGAAGACGGCGACTACCTCGGCGCTCGCCAGCGACGCTTTTGGGTCCACCCCTCGTCGGGCCTGGGCAAGAAACGTCCGCAGTGGCTGATGACCGCCGAGCTGGTGGAAACCACCAAGTTGTACGCACGCATGGTAGCGAAGATCGAGCCGGACTGGATCGAACCGCTGGCCGGGCACCTGATCAAGAAAAACCACTTCGAACCTCATTGGGAGAAGAAGCGCGGGCAAGTGGTGGCCTATGAGCAGATCACTCTGTTCGGGCTGATTGTGGTCGGTCGCCGACCGGTGCATTACGGGCCGGTGGATCCGGTGGTGTCCCGTGAGTTGTTCATCCGCGAGGCACTGGTGCGCGGTGAGATCCAGTCCAAGGCCAAGTGCCTGAGCGCCAACACCCGGTTGCTGGAACAGCTCGACGAGCTCGAAGCCAAGGCTCGTCGCCGCGACATCCTGGCGGACGAGGAAACCCTGTTCGCCTTCTACGATGCGCGCCTGCCCGCCGAAATCCACCAGACCGCGACGTTCGACAGCTGGTACCGGATCAACAGCCAGAAAGACCCGCAACTGTTGATCATGCGCGAAGAAGACGTGCTGGCCCGCGAGGCCAGCGAGGTGACGGCCAACCAGTACCCCGACACTTTGCGCGTCGGCGACCTGACCTTGCCGTTGAGCTATCACTTCGAGCCCAACCACCCGCGCGATGGTGTGACCTTGCGGGTACCGGCGCCACTGCTGCCGATGCTACCGCCGGAGCGCCTGGACTGGCTGGTGCCGGGGATGATCGAAGCCAAGTGCATCGCCCTGGTGCGCAACTTGCCCAAGGCCTTGCGCAAGAACTTCGTGCCGGTGCCGGATTTCGTCAAGGCGGCGCTGCAGCGCATCACGTTTGCCGAGGGCTCGTTGCCACAATCGTTGGGGCGTGAGTTGCTGCGCATGACGGGCGCGCGGGTCAGCGATGAAGCCTGGGCCGAAGCGGCGCAGCAGGTGGACAGCCATTTGCGCATGAACCTGGAAATCGTTGACGGCCAGGGCAAGTTCCTCGGCGAGGGACGCGACCTGGCCGAACTGACGGCGCGGTTTGCCGAAGCCAGCCAGGCGGCGTTGGCCGTGCCGCAAACGGCGAAGAGCCAGGCGCCGGTGGAGGCAAAAGTCTTCGCGCCGGTTGCGGAAAAAACCCAGCAGAAGATCGCCGGGCTGTCGATGACGGTCTACCCGGCGTTGGTGGAAGAGGGCGGCGTGGTCAAGGAAGGGCGCTTCCCGACCCCGGCCGAAGCCGAGTTCCAGCATCGTCGAGCCTTGCAGCGTCTGCTCATGCAGCAACTCGCCGAAACGGCGAAATTCCTCCGTGGCAAGCTGCCGGGGTTGACGGAGTTGGGCCTGCTCTATCGCGATCTGGGACGCGTCGACGGTCTGGTGGAAGACATCCTGCTGGCCAGCCTCGACAGCTGCATCCTCGAAGGCGAGCCGAGCCTGCCCCGTGACGGCGCCGCGCTGGCAGCCCTAGCCGAACGCAAGCGCGGCGGCTGGACCGAGCACGCCGAACGCCTGGCGAAGTTGACCCTGGACATCCTCAAGCTCTGGCACGGCCTGCAAAAACGCTTCAAGGGCAAGATCGACCTGGCCCAGGCCGTGGCCCTGAATGACATCAAGCAGCAGCTTAGCCATCTGGTGTACCCGGGCTTCGTGCGGGAAACCCCGCACCAGTGGCTCAAGGAACTGCCGCGCTACCTCAAGGCTATCGAGCAACGCTTCGAGAAGCTGGGCAGCCAGGTACAGAAGGACCGGGTCTGGAGCGGCGAACTCTCAAACCTTTGGGCTCAATACCAGGCCCGCGCCAGCAAACACGCCCAGGAAGGCAAGCGCGACCCGCAATTGGAGCTGTACCGCTGGTGGCTGGAGGAATACCGCGTGTCGCTGTTTGCCCAGCAGCTGGGCACCAAGGTGCCGATTTCCGACAAGCGCCTGGGCAAGCAGTGGGGGTTGGTGGAGGGGTGATCACACCAACCCGACAACCCTCCAGGACCCTGTGGGAGCGAGCTTGCTCGCGATAGCAATGGTCCAGCCAGCAATCATGTTGACGGATACGCCGCCATCGCGAGCAAGCTCGCTCCCACAGGGAAGGCGTTGTAGCGAATGGAACATGGGCCAAACGCCAGCGTTTATGGCAAACTTCGCGGCTATAAATGCCGGTCCCGTGGTTTTGCGCTTCAATGTCACGGGCGGATCGGAATAAAGCGATGCCAGGGCTGCTTCCCCCGGATGGGAAAAGTCCCTTTGTGTGTTGGTACGTCGGTGCCAATATTTTCTGCCTGAACAGATCAGAGACACGACCATGCATAACGTCGTCATCAGCGGCACCGGCCTGTACACCCCGGCCAACAGCATCTCCAACGAAGAGCTGGTGCAATCTTTCAATACCTATGTCGCGCAGTTCAACACCGATAACGCCGAGGCCATCGAGCGCGGCGAAGTGGAAGCGTTGACTGAATCCAATGCGGCGTTCATCGAAAAGGCGTCGGGCATCAAGAGCCGCTTTGTCATGGACAAGGACGGCATTCTCGATCCTCAACGCATGACGCCACGCCTGCCCGAGCGCTCCAACGACGAGTGGTCGGTGCTTTGCGAAATGGCCGTCGGCGCGGCGAAACAAGCCCTTGAGCGCGCCGGCCGCAGCGCTGCCGACATCGACGGCGTGATCGTTGCCTGCTCCAACCTGCAGCGCCCGTACCCAGCCATCGCCATCGAAGTCCAGGAAGCCTTGGGCATCGAAGGTTTCGGTTTCGACATGAACGTAGCCTGTTCCTCCGCGACGTTCGGCATCCAGGCCGCCGCCAACAGCGTGCAGTTGGGCCAGGCCCGGGCGATCCTGATGGTCAATCCGGAAGTGTGCACCGGCCACCTGAACTTCCGCGACCGCGACAGCCACTTCATCTTCGGCGACGCGGCCACCGCCGTGATCATCGAGCGCGCGGACCAGGCGACCTCGCCGTACCAGTTCGACGTGGTCAGCACCAAGCTGCTCACCAAGTTCTCCAACAACATCCGCAACAACTTCGGCTTCCTCAACCGCGCAGCGGAAGAAGGCATCGGCACGCGGGACAAACTGTTCGTCCAGGAAGGCCGCAAGGTGTTCCGTGATGTCTGCCCAATGGTGGCGGAGCTGATTGGCGCTCATTTGGCAGAAAACCAGCTGAACGTCGGCGAAGTGAAGCGTTTCTGGCTGCATCAGGCCAACCTGAGCATGAACCAGCTGATCGTGCGCAAGCTGTTGGGACGCGAAGCCACCGAAGAGGAAGCCCCGGTGATCCTCGACCGCTACGCCAACACCAGCTCGGCCGGATCGGTGATTTCATTCCACATGTACCAGGACGACTTGCCTAGCGGCTCGGTCGCGGTGCTCAGCTCGTTTGGTGCCGGCTATTCGATCGGCAGCGTGATCCTGCGCAAGCATTGATCCGAAGCTGCTCGATCCCCCCGTGGCGAGGGAGCTTGCTCCCGCTGGGCTGCGCAGCAGCCCTTATCACTCCCAGAACTGTGATGCCTGTCGGTATGGGGGCGCTTCGCGCCCCAGCGGGAGCAAGCTCCCTCGCCACAAGAGCAACTGCTTCTCCACCGCCCTAGCTTGCAGCTCGCAACTGCCCTCCCGAAGCTGTATTTCTGTTATTCCCTTTCGAAGTAAAAAGTTCCGCTGTCATAAAATCTTTATGTGATAGCAACTCGCCTGACATAACCCATCGCCAAGATCCCCTCCCAACACCAGCGGGCCCAGTTCCGCGTGTTTTCTAACGCATAGACTACCAACTAGGGGAATTCTTCGATGATCCGTAAGCACTTCGCAGGTGTTGCCGCCAGCGCACTGGCAATGGCAGTAACCGCCCAGGCTTTCGCCGGCACCGTGACCACTGACGGCGCCGATATCGTGGTCAAGACCAAGGGCGGCCTGGAGGTCGCTACCACTGACAAAGAGTTCAGCTTCAAGCTCGGCGGTCGTTTGCAGGCTGACTACAGCAAATTCGATGGCATCTACACCGACAACGGCAACTCGGCGGATGCCGCTTACATCCGTCGCGCCTTCCTGGAACTGTCCGGTGTGCTGTACACGGACTGGGCCTACACCATCAACTACGACATGTCCCACAACAGCGGTGACTCCGACAACGGCTACTTCGACGAAGCGTCCTTGGCCTACAACGGCTTCAAGCCTGTTTCGATCAAGGTTGGTCGTTTCGACCCCGACTTCGGCCTGGAAAAAGCCACCAGTTCCAAGTGGGTGACCGCTCCAGAGCGTAACGCCGCCTACGACCTGATCGACTGGGCCAACAGCCACCAGAACGGCCTGGGTATCCAGGCGTCGAGCACCTTCGCCGATTCGTTCTATGCCTCGGCTGGCGTCTTCAGCAAGGACACCGACGACACCGACGGCGACAGCGTCAAGCAAGTCAATGGTCGCTTCGTGTTCGCTCCGATGCACGATGCCGGCAACGTGCTGCACTTCGGTCTGAACGTGGCCTCCCGTGACGTATCCGACACCGTGTTTGATGCCCGTTACCGCTCCCGTCTGGGCATGCGTGGTGTTGAAACCCTGGGCGGCAATGACGCTGGTCCAAACGGCAACCGTCCGGTACTGGGCGGCGCCAACAACTCCCCGGCCGGCTCTTACGACCGTGACACTGCTTTCGGCCTGGAAGCCGCTTTCGCCATGGGCCCAGCGTCGATCCAAGGTGAATACATCACCCGCAAGACCAAGGCTGACGCGGACGGTTTCGAAGACATCAAGGGCCACGGCTTCTACGTCCAGGGTGCCTACACCCTCACGGGCGAATCTCGCGGCTATAAAGTCGGCAAGTTCGACGCGATCAAACCGCAGAACAAGTCCATCGGCGCCTGGGAAGTCTTCTATCGCTACGACAGCATGACCGTCGAAGACGACAACATCACCACCGCTACCGCGACCCGTGACGTGGGCGACGCCGAAGCCAAGGTGCACAACCTGGGTGTGAACTGGTACGCCAACGAAGCGGTGAAAATCTCGGCCGCCTACGTCAAGGCCAAGACCGACAAAGTCACCAACGTCAACGGTGATGACGACGGCGACGGCTTTGTCATGCGCGCCCAGTACGTGTTCTAAATCGCTGACCTGATACACCGCTACATCTTCATCCGTTACAGCTCCTTTGAACCCCGCCTCTGGCGGGGTTTTTTTATCACCGTCCGGTCAGGATCGGCGATACTCGCGCAATCCGTCGTCTGGATCTCGGGGAACCGCATGCCGCTTCACGTCTTGGACAGCTTGTCCGCCATCTCACCGCAAGAATGGGACGCGTTGGTGCCCGTCAACCAACCCTTCCTGCGCCACGCTTTTCTCACCGCCCTGGAAGACAGCGCCAGCCTGGGTTCGCATACCGGGTGGCAGCCCGAGCATTTGCTGCACATCGAAGAGGGGCTGCTGCTGGCGGCGTTGCCCAGCTATCGCAAATGGCATTCCTACGGCGAGTACGTGTTCGATCACGGCTGGGCCGACGCTTGCGCCCGGGCCGGCATCGACTATTACCCCAAGCTGCTGACGGCGGTGCCGTTCAGTCCGGTCAGTGGCCCGCGACTGTTGACGGCGCGTGCGGAGGACGGCTTGGAGTTGCTCGGCAGCCTGCCGGGCTATCTGGAAATCGAGGGGCTTTCCAGCGCCCACATCAATTTCACCGATACCTCCACTGACGCCGCGCTGGCCCGACAAGAGGGCTGGTTGCAGCGGATCGGCTGCCAATATCACTGGCAGAATCGTGGCTATCGGGATTTCCAGGATTTCCTCGATGCGCTCAGTTCCCGCAAGCGCAAGCAGATGCGCAAGGAGCGTGAGCAGGTGGCGGGGCAGGGCATCGATTTCGAATGGCTGGAAGGTCGTCAACTGGACGAGGCGCAGTGGGACTTTGTCTACGCCTGTTACGCCAACACCTACGCGGTGCGTCGTCAGGCGCCTTATCTGACCCGCGCGTTCTTCAGCCTGCTGGCCGAGCGCATGCCCGAAGCCATTCGCGTGGTACTCGCCAAGCAAGGTCCGCGGCCGGTGGCGATGGCGTTCAGCCTGGTGGGAGGGGACAGTTTCTATGGGCGTTACTGGGGATGCCTGGCGGAATTCGATCGCCTGCATTTCGAGACGTGTTTCTACCAGGGCATGGACTATGCGATTGCCAACGGCCTGCAGCGTTTTGACGCCGGGGCTCAGGGCGAGCACAAATTGATACGCGGGTTCGAACCGGTGCTCACGCGTTCATGGCACTACCTGCGTCATCCAGGCCTGAAAGCGGCGGTGGCGGATTTTCTCGCGCGCGAACACGAGGGCGTGATGGCGTATGCCGAAGAGGCCAGGACGGCACTGCCTTATCGGCAGTGCTGAAGTTGTCTGAGACCCCGTGGCGAGGGAGCTTGCTGTGGCGAGGGGATTTATCCCCGCTGGGCTGCGTAGCAGCCCCAATAAGCTGGATGTCCAACCCGTTTATTGTGTTGAAGCCTTGATTTTTGGGGGCGCTTCGCACCCCAGCGGGAGCAAGCTCCCTCGCCACGGGTTTGTGCCTAACCAGGGTTCAGTCGATCCCGACAAATCCCCCCGTCTGATGCTGCCACAGCCGCGCATACAACCCACCCTGGGCCAACAGCTCGGCATGGCTGCCGGTCTCGGCGATCCGACCTTTCTCCAGCACCACCAGCCGGTCCATCCGGGCGATGGTGGAGAGGCGGTGGGCGATGGCGATCACGGTCTTGCCTTGCATCAGCGTCTCGAGGCTTTCCTGGATGGCTGCCTCGACTTCCGAGTCCAGCGCTGAGGTCGCTTCGTCCATGATCAGAATCGGCGCGTCCTTGAGCAGCACCCGGGCAATCGCGATGCGCTGGCGCTGGCCGCCGGAGAGCTTCACGCCGCGCTCGCCGACGTGGGCATCGAAACCGGTGCGGCCTTCGGCATCCGAGAGCAGCGGGATGAACTCATCGGCCCGCGCCTTGTGCACCGCTTCCCAGAGTTGCGCGTCGGTGGCGTCGGGCTTGCCATAAAGCAGGTTGTCGCGGATCGAACGGTGCAGCAGCGACGTGTCCTGGGTGATCATGCCGATGCGCGCGCGCAGGCTTTCCTGGCCGACGTGAGCAATGTCCTGGCCATCGATGAGGATGCGCCCGCCCTGGACGTCATAGAGGCGCAACAGCAGGTTCACCAGCGTCGATTTACCTGCGCCGGATGGCCCGATCAGGCCGATCTTCTCGCCCGGTTTGATCACCAGGTTCAGGTCGCCGATCACCCCGCTTTTCTTGCCGTAGTGGAAATCCACGTGCTCGAAGCGCACTTCGCCCTGAGCCACCGCCAATGGCTTGGCCTGCTCGCGGTCGGTAACGCTGACGGGTTGGGAGATGGTCTGCAAGCCGTCCTGGACCATGCCGATGTTTTCGAAAATGCCGGTGACCACCCACATGATCCAGCCGGACATGTTGACGATGCGGATCACCAGGCCGGTGGCCAGCGCAATCGCGCCGACGCTGATCAGCGATTGGGTCCACAACCACAGCGCCAGGGCCGTGGTGCCAGCGATCAGCAGGCCGTTCATGCTGGTGATGACCACGTCCATGCTCGTTACCACGCGGCCGGCCAGCTGGGCTTTTTCGGTCTGGTCTTCGATGGCTTCGCGGGCGTATTGCTGTTCGAAGTTGGTGTGGGCGAATAGCTTCAGGGTGGTGATGTTGGTGTAGCCATCGACGATCCGCCCCATGAGTTTGGAGCGGGCATCGGACGACACCACCGAGCGTTCCTTGACCCGCGGTACGAAGTAATACAGCGCGCCGATGTAGGCGGCGATCCACATCAACAGCGGGATCATCAGGCGCCAATCGGCTTCGGCGAACAGCACCAGCGAACTGATGGCGTAGATCAGCACGTGCCACAACGCATCCACGGCCTGCACCGCCGAGTCCCGCAAGGAGTTGCCGGTCTGCATGATGCGCTGGGCGATGCGCCCGGCGAAGTCGTTCTGGAAGAAGTTGAGGCTTTGCTTGAGCACGTAGCTGTGGTTCTGCCAGCGGATCAGGCTGGTCATGCTCGGGCTCAAGGTCTGGTGCACCAACAGGTCGTGCAGCGCGACGAAAATCGGCCGGAACACCAGCGCGACCACCGCCATCCACGCCAGCTCGAGGCCGTGGACCTTGAAGAAGTCGGCGCTGGGCGTGGCCTGGGTCAGGTCGATGATGCGGCTCAGGTAGCTGAACAGCGCCACCTCGATCAGCGCGCCGATCAGGCCAACCACCAATAGCGCGGCGAAGCTGGGCCAGACTTGTTTCAGGTAATAGGTGTAGAAGGGCAGGACGCGGTTCGGCGGGGCCGAGGTCGGGGCGTCGCGGAAGATGTCGATCAGTTTTTCGAAACGGCGATAAACCATGGGTTACATAGCCCGGGCAGGGCTCTCCTTTTTTGCTGTGGGCGGCGCGGGATCGCCGACGCCGCCCAGGCTTGCCCTGCGGGTTTAGTCGATGCGCTTGGCCGACTTGATGATCACAGGGTCGATCGGCACGTTTTGCATGCCTTGTTTGGTGGTGGTCTGGGAGTTGACGATGATGTCCACCACGTCCATACCCTTGACCACTTTGGCGAACACCGCGTAGCCGGCGTCGCGACCCGGATCGAGGAAGGCGTTGTCAGCCACGTTGATAAAGAACTGGCTGGTGGCCGAATCCGGGTTGGAGGTGCGGGCCATCGACAAGGTGCCGCGCACGTTATGCAGCCCGTTGCTGGCTTCGTTCTTGATCGGCGCCTTGGTGTCTTTCTGTTGCATCTGCTGGGTGAAACCGCCGCCCTGGGCCATGAATCCCGGAATCACACGGTGGAAAATCGTGTTGTTGTAGAAGCCGCTGTCGACGTACTCAAGGAAGTTCTTGGTACTGATAGGGGCCTTCACCGGGTCCAGTTCGATTTCGATCTGGCCGTTGGTGGTGTCCAGCAAGACATGCGGCGCAGGCGCGGCCATCAGGTTGGCGGCAAAGAGGACGGTGCCGGCGGCGAGGGCGAGTTTTTTCAGCATGGGTTCAATGATCCTGGGTAGTGGAATCGGTTGCGGTCAAGAATTCGAGCAGGGTCTGGTTGAAGCGTTCAGGTTGATCCAGCGGCGTAGCGTGCCGGGAATCGGTGATGACTGCCAGTCGTGCGTCAGGCAATAGCTTTACATAAGCCTCTTTCAGCGCCACCGGGGTGTAGTCGTGGTCGGCGCAAATGATGAGGGTTGGACAGGCAACTTGCGACAGACGTTCCTGCACGCCCCAGCCGACAATGGCGTCGAAGCTGGCGAGATAAGCACGTTTGTCATTCGTTGCCCAGCGCCGGGCCATTTCCAGTCGTAGCTCGGTCTGTTCAGGCTTGGGGAACAGCTTGGCGCCGAGGGCCTTGCCGATGGTTTCCAGGCTGAGCAGGCGCATCAGGCTCCAGCGCTTGAGCCATTGCCAGCAATCATCGGGCGTGCGGACCTTGACCTCGGGGGCGCTGTTGACGATGCACAGGCTCTTGACCCGCGCGGGTTCGTCTACGGCCAGTTGGAAGCAGATCATCCCGCCCATGGACCAGCCCACCAGATGCACCGGGCCCAGCTCGAGGTGGTCGATCAGCGCGCCCAGGTCAGCGCTGAAACCGGCGATGCTGTAGCGCTCGCGCGGCTTGTCTGAGCGACCGTGGCCGCGCACATCCATCACGATCAGGCGATAGCGGGCGGACAGCACCGGGATCTGCTTTTCCCAGTCACGCGTGCTGGAACCCAGTCCATGGACCAGCACCAAGGGCGCGCCGTGACCATATTCCTCGTAGTGCAGGTTGCAACCTTCGTGCGCAAAATAGGCCATCGGCGAAGTCCTTGTCAGGCTTGTTCAGGGGCGGCGAACGGGGCATCCAGCGGCGCCGTGTCAAAGGTGCGCAGCAGCTCGATTAGGATCTGCGTCGCTGGGCCGAGGGGTTTTTCCTTGTTGGAGAACAGATAGAAGGTCGAGTTGCGGCTGCCTCCTTGTTCCAAGGGTAGACGCTTGAGCACGCCTTCATTGAGTTGCCGTTCGATCATGTGCCGGGGCAGCCAGGCGAATCCCAGGCCACTGCCGACAAAGGTCGCGGCGGTGGCGAGGCTGCCGACGGTCCAGCGTTGTTCGGCGCCGAGCCAGCCGACGTCCCTGGGCTGTTGGCGACCGGAGTCGCGGATGACCACTTGCAGGTGGCTTTCCAGGTCCTGGAAGTTCAGCTCGCGGTTGAGGCGGTGCAGGGGATGCTCGGGGTGGGCCACCGCGATGAATTCGACGTCGCTCAATTCCGCGCCCAGATAACCGGGAATGCTGAAGCCGCTGATGGCCAGGTCGGCCACGCCTTCGAGCAGCACTTCTTCGACGCCCGACAACACCTCTTCGCGCAGGCGCACGCGGCAGCCTCGGCTCTGCGGCATGAACGCCGTCAGCGCCCGGACGAGGCGGGCACTCGGGTAGGCCGCGTCGACCACCAGGCGCACCTCCGCTTCCCAACCTTGCTCCATGTGGTGGGCCAGGTCTTCGAGTTGGCTGGCCTGCTTCACCAGTTGGCGGGAACGGCGCAACAGCACGCCCCCGGCTTCGGTCAGCACGGCCTTGCGTCCGTCGATGCGCAGCAGCGGCACGCCGAGTTGGTCCTGCATGCGGGCGACGGTGTAGCTCACCGAGGATTGGGAGCGGTGCAGCACTTCGGCGGCCTGGGCGAAACCACCGTGGTCCACCACCGCCTGCAACGTTCGCCATTGATCAAGGGTCACGCGGGGCGCTTTCATATTGAGCTCCTCTTGTCCTAAGCTGGCGGTCCCTTGGTGGAGACTGCCGAATGAAAAAAATCTGTTGTGCGCTGCTGGCCCTGTTGCCGCTGACTGCCTTTGCCTACCCGATCGACGTGGAAAAACACCTCAACGGCCTGAGCATCGACTACAACGCCTACGACACCGATGCCGACATCGGCTCGATCCAGGTCAACAACTACGGCAGCACCGATGCGGCCTGCAAGGTGGTGTTTCGCAACGGCCCGGAAGCGCCGCGCACCCGCAACATCGAAGTCGCCGCCGGTAAGTTCAAGAACGCCACCGCCAAGTTCAACCGCAACATCATCAAGCTGCGCATCGAGCTGACCTGCAAGCCGAAATAGCCGGCGGCGGGGCAGCGCCATAAGCTTGCTCCGCTTATAAACGAAAATATCGATGTGTTGCAGCAATTATTTGCGCTTTTCCATCGATATGGTCGCGCTTAACCTTCACTCCATCGACTGACAACATTTTCAGATGGAGCCTACAAGCCATGTCCCGCGTCCTGATCATCGAAAGCAGTGCCCGCCAGCAAGATTCGGTTTCCCGTCAACTGACCCAGACCTTCATCAGCCAATGGAAAGCTGCGCATCCGGCCGACGAAATCAGCGTTCGCGACTTGGCCGTCAATCCGGTTCCGCACCTCGACGCCAATCTGCTGGGCGGCTGGATGAAGCCGGTCGAGCAGCGCAACGACATCGAAAATGCTTCGCTGGAGCGCTCCAACCAACTGACCGACGAACTGCTGGCCGCCGACGTACTGGTGATGGCCGCGCCGATGTACAACTTCGCGATCCCCAGCACTTTGAAAGCCTGGCTCGACCACGTACTGCGTGCCGGTGTGACCTTCAAGTACACCCCCACCGGCCCCCAGGGTTTGTTGACCGGCAAACGCGCCTTCGTGCTCACCGCCCGCGGCGGCATTCACGCCGGTGGCGCCTCCGATCACCAGGAACCGTACCTGCGCCAAGTCATGGGTTTCATCGGTATCCATGACGTGACCTTCATCCATGCCGAGGGCATGAACCTGGGTGGTGATTTCCAGGAGAAGGGGCTGAATCAGGCCAACGCCAAGCTGTCCCAGGTCGCCTGAGGCGTTAATCCTCGGGTAATCGCCGAGTGGTCTAGTGACTCGGCGCTTCCCTTCAAACCGTTTTGCGCATCGAACCTCCCTTTGCACTTATTGCTCCTGAGTGCATCAGCCCGATTGAACGCTTTAGCGAGATCGGGCTTTTTTTTGCCTGGGATTTGATGGGCGCCAAGGACCCTGTGGGAGCGAGCTTGAACTGGTCAAGTAATTCTGGACACCAGTTAAGGTTTCACGCTGCCAGTTTCTCCATAGCTATCGGCGACCGGTAGTCGTTGTAGCTATGGAGCCTGATATTGTTGTACCGCAGTACATAACCCTGCAAATCTACACGGGCTTCATGCTCCGAGCTGTAGCCATCCTCCGGCACCCATTCTGACTTCAAGCTTCCAAAGAAACGCTCCATCGGGGCGTTGTCCCAGCATTCACCTTTACGACTCATGCTGTGCACAAGTCCATGCTTGCGTATTTCATTTTTGAATTTATGGCTGGTGTATTGGCAGCCTTGATCTGAATGAAATAGCACCTCTTTTGGGCGGCCTCGCAACTCGACCGCCATCCGCAGCGCTTCGCAGGTCAGCGTGGCGTCGGAAATCATCGAGAACGACCACCCGACAATCCGACGAGCATACAAATCCAAAACCGCCGCAAAATACAGCCACCGCTTGCCGACCTTGATATATGTCACGTCCCCGCACCAGACCTGATTTATCGCCGAGACATCAAACTTGCGCTTGAGGAGGTGCGGCACCACCAAGGCTTCTACGCCGGAGGATTTGTACTTGTGCCGCCGACGCTGACGACTAACAACACCGGCTTCACGCATCAAACTGCGAGCCATGTGCCGCCCAACACGATGTCCCTTTGCTTGTAGCTCCTTTGAAAGGGTGCGAGATCCCGCGGACGCTCTGGATTCCTTGTGATGTTCGACCAGCATGGTTTTCAATCTCTCGCGCGCAGGCTTCACCTTGCCTTGGCGCTGACGCCAGGCGTAAAAGCTGCTGCGGTTGACTCCAAACGCCCGGCAGCAATTGTTAACGCCGTAATGCTCGTCCAGCTCGCTGATCAACGAGAACGATCTTTGGAGTCCAAAAGCAGGAGAGCACTGGCCTTTTTTAAGATTTCAATGTCCAGGTCTTTTTGCCTGAGCAATGCCTTGAGCTGCTGGATTTCTCGCTGATCGGCGGTAATTGCCTTGGCTCCTTGCGGGGTCGAGCCCAAGCGTTCCTGACGCACCTGATCAACCCAACGGCGCAGGGCCGTAGGGCCAATATCCAAACTGGCACAGACCTCAGGGACCGATTGGCCCTCGTCCAACACCAAGCTCGCCGCCTTGAGCTTGAACTCTCTGGAATAAGATTTACGCATATCCAAACACCTCAGATTTGGGCGCCATCATAGCGCCCGATTGAGGTGTCCAAAATCATTAGGCCAGTTCAGCTTGCTCGCGATAGCGGTGGATCAGCTACGTAGATGTTGACTGGCCTGCCGCCATCGCGAGCAAGCTCGCTCCCACAGGGTCTGTGTATGGAGGTAATTAGCGACAACCACCAAAACCCGCTATCTTCGCCGCCATTCAAAACGAGGGGCGGTATGGGCTATCTACTTTTTGTGACCTTGATCCAGGCATTTTCCTTCAGCCTGATCGGCGAGTACCTGGCGGGGCATGTCGACAGTTATTTCGCGGTGCTGGTGCGCGTCGTGCTGGCGGGACTGGTGTTCATTCCCCTGACGCGCTGGCGTCAGGTCGAGCCATCGTTCATGCGTGGCATGTTGCTGATCGGCGCTCTGCAGTTTGGCGTGACCTACGTCTGCCTCTATCTGAGTTTCCGAGTGCTGACCGTGCCGGAAGTGCTGCTGTTTACCATCCTTACGCCGCTGCACGTGACCTTGATCGAAGACGCCCTCAATCGTCGCTTCAATCCGTGGGCCTTGATCGCGGCGCTGGTGGCAGTGGCTGGCGCGGCGGTGATTCGCTACGACCGGATCAACCCGGATTTCTTCATGGGCTTCTTGCTGCTGCAACTCGCCAACTTCACCTACGCGGCCGGGCAGGTGTTGTACAAGCACTTGGTGGCGCGTCACCCAAGCGACCTGCCGCATTATCGGCGTTTCGGTTATTTCTACCTCGGCGCGCTGATGGTGGCGTTGCCGGCGTTCCTGCTGTTCGGCAAGGCTGATTTCTGGCCGGAGGCGCCGTTGCAATGGGGCGTGCTGGTCTTCCTCGGGCTGGTCTCCACCGCGTTGGGGCTGTACTGGTGGAACAAAGGTGCCTGCCTGGTCAACGGCGGCACGCTGGCAGTGATGAACAACCTGCACGTGCCGGTGGGGCTGCTGGTGAACCTGCTGATCTGGAACCAGCACGAGGCGCTGGGGCGGTTGCTGCTGGGTGGGTCGGTGATTTTGGCGGCGGTGTGGATCAGTCGGTTGGGGGTACGCCAATCTCAGCCTTCACCCTAACCCCTGTGGGAGCGAGCTTGCTCGCGATGGCGCACTATCAGTCAGCATCTATGTTTCTGACACACCGCTATCGCGAGCAAGCTCGCTCCCACAGGGGAATCGGGTTGGCTTCAGACCACCTGCTTCTGCGGCTCCGGCAGGTGACTCGCCCCCAGCACCGCCGGCAGCAACCCCGCCCGCAGATCCGTGCCGCTCGGCTGCTGGTACAGGCCCAAGCCGAATTCCGGCATCACCGCCAGCAGGTAATCGAAAATATCCCCTTGGATGCGCTCGTAGTCGGCCCACACGGTGGTGCCGGTGAAGCAGTAGATTTCCAGAGGAATGCCTTGGGCGGTGGTTTGTAGCTGGCGGACCATGCAGGTCATGTTCGGCTGGATCTCGGGATGGCTTTTCAGATAGGCCAGGGCATAGGCGCGGAACGTGCCCAGGTTGGTCATGCGCCGACGGTTGGCCGACATGGCCGCGACGTTGCCCTGGGCCTCGTTCCAGGCCTTGAGCTCGGCCTGTTTGCGGCCCATATAGTCAGTCAGCAGGCGAACCTGGGACAGGCGCTGTTCTTCCTCGTCGTGCAGGAAACGCACGCCACTGGCGTCGATGAACAGGCTGCGCTTGATCCGCCGTCCACCGGATTGCTGCATTCCGCGCCAGTTCTTGAACGACTCGGACATCAAGCGCCAGGTCGGGATCGAGACGATGGTCTTGTCGAAATTCTGCACGTGTGAACTTAGACTCTGAATGGACATGCAAAACCTATACAAATCAGCTGTTTGAGATTTTTTGTCCATTGTCCATTTTTCCTCAAGACGATGGACAGCCTGCCATCCCGCAACCCACGCAGTCCCATAATCCTCGATCCCACCAGGCCCCTCACGACCCTTGCAGGTAGACCCAGAGCTGCTGCTCCATCAAAGATTCCCAAGTAATTATATTTGAGAACAAGGAGCCTGATATGGCACTCATCCCTCATATGAATTATCAGCATTTCACGAAAAGCAAAAAGATTGGGAGATATGGTTTCACCAAGAGGCTGATTTGATCGTGTGAATTGTCGGTCACCCGCCCATGGCGTGGTGATCGGCGTTTTCACCGTTTGGCCTGCTGCAGCGTAGTCTCTGGCCGGTTCGAACGGTATCGGCTGATGCCTATGTGCGCTAGTTCGCACGGCATGGCTTTACGTCATTCATAACGGTCAATCAGGACGCCCATCGGGCCCAGTAAGATCAAGCTGTAAACTCAAAAAATGCACTGTAAACCTCCATGCTTTACAGATCATTTTTTTGGTTTACCCCCCTCCCATGATGACCTGTGCCTGTGCCTGGCTAGCAGTCCAGACAAGCGTCTGATCGCGCCCGCGCTAGTGCGGGGAAAGCCCTGAGTCATGGCGCCGTGCAACGAGTACCGCTCAAACAGCGAGCGATAGAACCCAATCAGCACCTCTTCGGCATTGGGCTCCAGGAGCTCGGAAGCACCGAAACGGAAAATCTCATATCCCACCAGCCTCAGAGCCCTGTCCACGCCTACCGCTGCAGTAGGTGGTGACGGGGCGAGTTATGGCAGCTGGTTGCATTCCCGAGCGACCTTCGTTCTGCTGCTCTCGGTGATCGAACGCCGAGCTCCGGCTTGACGATATCGGGGATGTCGTAAAGCTTGAACTTTAAAAATATCAAAGCATTTATAGAGTCAGAATGAATCATAGATATCAGCAAACATTTTTCCGAGTAGATATTTGTTGTAGTTGGTGCGATCAAATCTCAATAGTTCGGATTCATTAAACGAAAGGCCAAGTTGCGTGTTTATCTTGGCTTCTTCAAGATTTCTTTTCGCGATGAAGAAGTCAATGGCTTCCATCAACAGTATGTCATACCGTTCATTCACTATGAACGTCTTGAGAGAATTCTGAGATTTTTCACACTCGTCCGGGGCGCATGCAATGATTTTTACTTTATCGCTGTCGCCAGTGATAGCATCAGAAAGACCAGCAGGGTTTCCTGAGTTGGAGAGTTGGAATTTAATTTGTTCGTCATCAAATAGCGGGTTCAGGTGCGGGCTCTTGAAAAAGTCTTTCTTTCCTTTTAGGCTGGAGTTGCAACTTGAGCAGCTTGGAACGAGATTGTATAGGGTTAACGCAAGGTGCGGATATTGATCCTTATAAAAGAAGTGATCCAGCGTAGGTCGGAATGAGCCTCCCTTAGTTTTTATGGTGAACGCATAGGCATGGTTGCAATATGGACAGATTCTTGTCTTGGATTTTTTGCATAATGCATAAGCATTCCATTGCCCATATTTGCTGATAAATTTGTCGTAATTAAATATTTGCTCAAGCTCTTCCATGAAGAGAGTTTTACGATCACCTAATTCTTTAGAGTAAGATTCTAGAATTTCAATGCTTTTCAGCAAGTCTGAAAGCTTGGAGGAAACTACGAGCTCTCTTGTGCTATATACAAAATAAAATGCCGGTTTTTTGGGCCCGCACTCATTGAATTGAGAATCAATAAAGTCCTGAATGATCTTGTTGTGATATTTGGCGTGGTCATCTTCTGCTGCTTTCCAGTTATCACGTATAGCAGCTATCAATTTCCACCTCCATGACGATTTGTTATATTGAGCACCTCGGCCTTAATGATGGGGTTGTCGATGCTTTCAATCACGAATCTATCAATTTCACTTACATGCCCTGATTTTATGGATTCGACTGCGGACTTTATCTTTGCAGATGCGAATTCTCCAATGGTTTTGGCGCCGAAGGAATGAGTAAGCAACGTGTGTAAAGGAGCCGCAAATGCGCTGGGTGCATCACTCTCACCAAGACATTCCATTCGGCAAACGAATTGCTTAGGAATATCAGTTGCAAGCAAGGGTGAGTGTGTGGCAATGATCAACTGAAGAGACACAATTCCTTCTCGTTTTTTTAAGCTTGATAACATTCGATTTAGTTGCTCTATGTACTTGCGCTGCCATTCTAGATGCAAGAACGCATCCCCTTCGTCAATCAAGAGTAGAATTTTCTTCAGTCCTTTTTTTGAATATGATGCTACTGTCTCAGAAATGAGTGCAAGTTGCGCAATAACAGCAAATTGTCCGGAGCTCATATTTTGGAAGCCAACATCGAAAAAACGATCAAGATTTGATGGTTTTAAAATGGATGAGTCTTCAAATGGCTCTAGGGCGATTTCCGAATACGCTAAACTGCCAAGTTTGATTTCTGCAGAGCGTTGTTTCATGAAAAATTCAAGGGATTCTATGTCGCCTAGACACTCTGCTGTCCTTGGGGGCTGATCACCCAAGAACCACCGGTCACGTAATCCCATGGCATCAAAAATTATGAAGCGTATGACTTTTTCATTTTTTCGGATGTTTTTAATTAGATGGTTGATTACAGCAAGTAGGGCAAATAGTTTATGTTCGGTTGTGGCTTGCGAAGCAAGTCGGCGATAAAGCTTGCCTGCGGAATCGTCAATAACCTTTTTTTTAGATTTTTCTTGTTCTAGTTGGTGTTGCTCTTGGGCTTCCATTGACTCAATTGAGGTGATGGATTCTAATGTCATGAGCGATTTGATTGGACGACTCTCGTCTAGAAGGTTAAATAGCTCGGGAAATATATCCATAAACGAAGTGGGAATGTCCTCTTTATTCGGGTAAGGTCGCACCAGCAGAACGTCCACAAGGGATTTGCATACTTCCCTTACATTTATTCTGCTTACAGCATATATCTTAGGGGAAATATTGAATTCTGCGAGAATGTCTGCGTGAGGGCGTAAATCAAATGCTGAAAGTGATTCGCCCCATTTTGGCGATATATCCACGAAGTTTCTAGTTGCATGAGGGCGGCGACCTGATTGTATTGGTGCGTAATAAATTACTCCCCACTTGCTGCGCATTTCTGCAAACGACAAGCTTTTTCCGTTATCGAGATAGATGTCGCAGCAATAAGGGTCTCTTCTGGATGAGGGAAGAAATTGTCTAATTATTTTTCTGAATATGGATGTTTTGCCAGAACCGTTATTTCCGATAATTAGCGATATTGAATCGACGTCAAAGATATTTGGTGTGCCTTCAGGTGCAAGGTTTAGGCTAATTACTCTTTCATCTACTTCGATCTTGCTTATCATGTCCACGAGCTCATATTTTATAGAAGACTGTTGAGGAGCGGCGCTCGTAATTTATACTTTTCAATTTCGGATCGTTGATAGTAATTACGTTGCCACAGCCCTAACGGCCTTCTTTATGGAAAACTCCTGCTCGCTACCATCATCGAACTTCACGACAAAGCCTTGCGTAGTGCCACCGTGGGGGCCAACCCCACGCGCTATAGTGCGCGCGTAAAAGGCAATAGGATGTCCTGGTGTTAGCCAGTTGGTCGCTTGGCAATATCGGACGTACAGGTCTTCGAGCAGATCGAATTCAGAGGAGCCTTGAATATCTCCACCGCTAACGAGATTTTTGTCACGCATTGCATAAAAAAAGCGCTCCGCCTCCGTCTGGGATGAAAAACGTTGACCTTTGATGACCACTTGGTTTGGCATTGTCGTTCCGCTTCTAGGGTTATTCGGCAAACTCGTCAAACGCTGGAAGACCAAACTCTCCGCGAGCATTACTACACCGCGCACGTCCATTGACTTCCATCATTACATTTCAGCGACCGCCCATTGCATCAGGCCTTTTTCAAAGGCGGTGAGCTGAAGGCTCTCCACCCGAGGGGCAAGCGATCGTAGTTTTGCCAGCAAATCGTTCAGGTGCTCTGATGGCAAAATCAGGTGCTTGATCTTGGTTGAGATCTGAGTGGGAATTCCGTACTCGTCCAGTGCGGTGAGTAGGGGGTCAAGGAACATGTTTTCCAGTTGCTCAGCGAAGAAGCTGAAGTCTCCAAGCTCGTATCCGTGTTGCTCCAGCACGTCGAGCTGAATTTTGTGAATCGCCATGATGTCCTGAGGTAATCTGAAGCACACCATGTTCCTGATGAATTTCAAGCGCAGGTTAATGGATTCACTCGCCGAGACATTCTCCCACCGATTTTCTACCGCTTCGCTCAGATAGTCCGGCAAGTTTTTCTGATTACGAAGTTCATTGATGTGCCAAGCCAACTGAGAACTGGACGAGATCAGGTAATCCATCAGGTTCTTACCTTCCAAGATGTAGACCAGCTCACATAAGTAATTCAGTTGGTTCGGCTCAGGAATGCCTTTCCAGCCTAACAACTCATGGCTGTCAGGAAGGTCAGTGATGATCGTTTTCGCGACCTCGACCTGACGCTCGATAGGGATGTGGCGGTTTTCGATCAAGGTGGCCGGGGACAGCACCGGGTTGGCATACGCTTCCTGGAGACGGCCTCTCGACATGTCCGTGAGATATTCGTTTTCCAGTTGCATTAATAGGCCGATAGGTGAGGTTTCATCCTGGTGGCCGATCGGGTACTCGACTGTCAGTCCCTGCTCAATAGGCGGGGCTTCGAGCATAAACACTTTGCCGATGAAGTATTTGTTCATGCGGCCAGCGCGCCCGGAAATGTTCTTGTAGGTAAAGTAGTCGAACGTCGACGTTTTGAGGCGGCGGTCGTAAATGATGACGTTCTCAGCCGAGGTATTGACGCCCTCGATCATCGTCGATGTGCAGATGATTCGCTTGATGACGCCTTCGTTGAACAGCTTGACGATGTATTGCTGCAGCGCGCGAGGCACCCCGCCATGGTGTATTCCGATACCTAGGGCGATCGCCTTGGCAACGTTCCATTCTGGGTGGTAATGCTTGGAGATCCATGCAGCGATTTCCTGCGTCTCTGGCACCGGGGTCAACCCGGCATCCTGGATCAGATACTCTGCAACCCTGTTTGCGCTTGCCGGCGCCTGACAGTAGATCAGGGTAGGGGACTCTAGCGTCCTGACCAGTTCCAGGAGTTTCTGTGTTCGCTCCTCTGAGCGCATGCCCAGATTGAAATTCTGGATATCGACCGCGACGGTGCTGTAGTCGGACGGGATGAAATGGTACTCGTAACCGTCCAACCCGGAGATCTTCTGAATGTGCGGCCCGAGCATGTAGAACTGCGCTCCGGTCTTTGCGAGCTTGTGGAATGCCAAGCTCAGATCGACGGCGCGTGTGCTCTTATCCTTATCGCCCCCCAAATCGATTTTGTAAAATTCATCCAGCACGAAGAACTCCACATCATCCAGATCAGGACGCTGAATAACGCGCTCCTGCGTCAGGAGGTAGACGTTGGTGACGTCGAGCACGGCTTCCTGGCTGGGGTGTGTGATCAGGTTGAAGTCTCTGAAGCGTTTGACCAAGCGGCGCCGGGTTTCGTCAATCAGCGCGATGGTAGGAACGATCACCACTACCTTCTTGAACCGGCGCTGGGCAAGTACCGCGTCGATAACCAAGCTTTTACCGACGCTGGTGGAGGCGCTCAAGACGACGTTTCGGCCCTGCATGATCAAGCTGAAAACGTGGGCCTGAAGGTGATGAAACACCATGCCTGGTTCCACACCCTCAACCCTGTGAGCCTCGTAAGCCAAGCGGTCAGACAGGGCCATGTTGCTCAGATGTGGCGTGATGTAAGGAAAGAGCCCAACGGCTCGCACCATGTTGAGCAAGAGCGATTGTTCGACTACGTCAAAAAGCGCGAACTTGTCGAGCGCGCGGATCACCAGGTCGCGTCCTTCCCACTCAGCGTTGCTTCTGTTGACGATGGCGTTGACGGCAAGCAGCACATCGACTGTCGAAGCGCCTTCTTCACTGAGGTTCGCCAGGCTGTTCTTGATCGTTTCGTAGTTCATTACCGCATCGTTCCTTGAGTTCACCGAAGCCGGCTTAACCAGCTCGGCATGACTTCACCCTGTAGTGTTTTCAGCCGTGCAGATCGAACACAGGCCTCAGCTTATGCCTGCAGGTCTCCAAGTGTTTTGCACCGGGTATTGAATTCATTGATCAGCTTCTCGATGCTTTCCATCGGCACGAGGAAGACCATGACCTTCACTTGCTTGATGTTCTGTGGCAGCTGTTTGGTGAAGGTGCTGAAGTGGGCCTCGATCTCCTTTCTAAGATGGTTCACGTAATCAGCGAGCCAACCTGACGAGAGTGCGTGACTGTCGTAGGTCAACAGGATGGGAAAGCAGAGGACATTCATCATGTCATCGACTGGCGAGTTTTTGTGCAGTGCCTGATTGAAGGCGTCCGCTTTCGGTTGATGGTGGAGGGGCTCGCGCAGGTTGATAATGATTTCGCGTTCCGACGACAACACCGTCTCCGATATGGTGGCGTCTAGGACGCCGCAGATCTGTGCCAGGGTCGCGTCCATGGCACCTGCCTGAATCAGGCGCGCGAGCCCGAGCCATAACTGATCGTCCTGGCCAGGTATCTGCACGATGTGAGCGTTGCCAAACTCGGAAAGCTTGCCTGAGGATTTGTAGAAGACCTTGCACGCGACAGGCTCGCTGTTTTGGCGGCTACGCAGGATGGCGTGGAGGATCAGTTCGGCGATCAGCCTATCGCGAGGCAGTTCGCTGTCGGTGAACGCATTGATGGATCGTGCCAAGATGGCTTCGGCATTGTGCGCGAGGATGTTCACGATCTCGCTCGCCTTGAGGGAAAATTCCGGGAGCCATTCGACGAGATGTTTAGCAAAACCATCATGCCGCCACGCCTTCAGCGCATAGCGTACGTCAAAGCCGGAAAATGAGTGCAGCAGACCTTCTTCGGTGCTTGCATGAAACTCGACAAGGAAGGGATCTGGACGCTTTTTATAGGGTTTGGCTGTAGCCGTTGACTTGTCATCAGCCGACTCTAATAGCTGCTTCAGGTGGGCCAGGGCCGGTTCCCGCAGAATGATCTTCGTCGATGCTCCAGTTTTCACGTTGGCCGTGGCAGCCTTGTCAGCCATCTCCAAGAAATCATCGTAAATTGCCTGCATCTGGGTATTGTTGGGACGGTTCCCGAAATCCTCAGCAAGCTTGGAAAGGGCCTTGATGTTGACCGCTTCCAGTGCTTCCATATCACCGTAGACCTGCCAGACGGAGTTCTCTGCCCAATAGGCGAAATTCCGATTTTGTGGGGAGATGAATGTCTTGAATTTCCGCAGCAGAACTTTGCCTCGGGCTGTGGTGGTGTCAGGCAGAACCCTCTTGTCCAGCTCCGTTTTGAAACCGTCGAGAATCTTAGCGACGTCGCGCTTGGTCACGATTCGGAAGCGAGCAAGGCCTGGGCGCACATCGCACTTCAGCGATTTGTGAAGCAAGGACGAGTTTGCTTTGGTGCCATCCAGCTCGGTCACCTCGTCCATATTCCATTTGTGGTCACCCTCAGTCGTCTTGACCTGAATGTACTCGTTGACGAGCTGACCCCCGCACTGGAATACGACCACGATATCGTCGGCGGTTTCGCACTCTACTTGGATATAGTTGCTATCACGCAGCATCTTGAAAATGAAGCTGACGGCCACGTGGTCTTGATACTTGAAGCCCTGCCTTGCCGCAGGCCCACCTTTGTTGGATGGGCTATTTATACGCATCATGACGTCCCTGTATCGCTAGACATGCTGATAACCGAAGCAAGCACACCAACTTAGGCAGGTCGTGCCATGGACAGCAAGCTCGTGAATCCCGTTACGCTACCAATAATAGCCACTGGCTGCTATCCGCAATATGAATATAATTCGATGATCGAAATTCGTGTTGGCGGAAAAAATAGGCTCGCCATGGATGCTTCGAACGACGTTTTGAGTGGCTTTTTCGTTCGCGTGGGCTACCGACACCTCCAGTTTGCTGTGGTCGATGACAAGTCAAAACGACAATCCCGATCTCGGGCGGGAGAGGCGAGGGTCATCAGCTTCTGCGTTTGGTTGTAGGAATTTTCCACCTCGGTGGTAGGCTCTCTTGTTTCGGATCCTCCAGCAGCCCCGCCATTGGGGCCTGGCTTGATGAGCAGGAGCTTTTTTCGCAGTGAAATCAAACAGCAAATCCATACCCGCGCCCACCTTTGCGCCGGATGATGCGGATCCGCATGTATCCAAGGGCTTGATATTCAAAATCGTCGACTGGTTCTTAGACAAGGTGGGTGTTGAACAAGCCTCGTCCTGGCGTGCTGGGCGCTCCCAGGGTCGAAAGGAAGGCTTTAAAAAAGGGTACGCTGACGGGCATGAACAAGGGCTTGAGGATGGCAAGCTGATCGTTGAGTTGCGTCCTGGGCCAAGCCAGGAACCGGGTGGGCCGAAGACGCATCCGCCGACGCTTTTCAAGAACTGGTCATTTGAAATTACCGACGAACTTGAACAAGAAATCAGGAATGACTTTGCCCAGCTGTTAGAACATCAGCCGTCAAAAGATCAGTGGAAAATGATCCTCTCCAAGACCCCGACGACTTCAGTTGTCGCGGGGGCGGGGAGTGGGAAATCAACCACGATGGTGCTGAGGCTCTTGGTGCTTCATCACTATCTTGGGATACGCTTCGAGAGTCTTACGGTGATCACTTTCACCCGAGAATCGAAACTGGACTTCGCGCACAAGGTGCGCGAAGTCTTCAAGCTTTGGCAATATGACATTACCAAAGAAGAGTCGCTGGATATCGTCAGGACGTTTCACTCGCGCATCCTGTCCTTTACTCGAAGCCTTCCTGGCCTCGAAAGGGCACAGGCTTTTGAGTTTCTAGATCTCAAGAGCGAGGATGATGAGAAGGCCGGCTCCATGTTTCAGGTCAAGCTCAAGCCCGAGCAGTTGACGCTCATGAACAAATGCTACCAGTCGTTGTATGAAGGTGATCCGGTTTTCAAGGACTTAATCGCTAAGCTTGCGCGGCGCGCCATCATGCTGGAGTCCATGGAAGCAGACAGCCCTGATGCCAAAGCTCGCAAAGACAAGGTCACAGAGATGGAGGGCATCGATGACGCCCTTTGCGGAAAACTCGAAGAGCTTTGGCGTGCCGCAGGCAAGTGGCCTATTCCAGGCGTGCAGCCGAGTCGAATGCCCGTTACGTTGCTCGGAAAGACCTTCCACTCTAATGGCTTCATTCCTCAAATTGGCGCCTACGTGATTCTCGGTGTGGATGGGGACGAACCGAAGAGCCTGAAGTTAGATCCTGATCGATGGCCATATCTCACCTTGGACGTGGCTGACAAGCGCATTCTGTTCCAGGCGTTCTGCTCGAAACCCGTCATCTTTTTGAACGCCTATACCGACGCTAGTGCGTCGGTGGACGCCATGATCAACCTTGCCAATTCCTGCCCAAAGTTCCGGTACAAAGTCACTGGGGAGATCTCTGCGCGATACATCTTGGAGGCATTCTATTCTGCTGCGTCTTTCATCGAAAACCTTGGCCTCGATGTAATCCACGCGATCAAGCAGATG
The DNA here is from genome assembly GCF_013608025.1 of Pseudomonas brassicacearum subsp. neoaurantiaca. Taxonomy (GTDB): domain Bacteria; phylum Pseudomonadota; class Gammaproteobacteria; order Pseudomonadales; family Pseudomonadaceae; genus Aquipseudomonas. Next base: position 192,603 of record NZ_VDLV01000003.1, read on the forward strand.
GATCTACCGGACGACGATCCTGACGTCGATTTCTTTAACGCGTTGGCAATCTTTTGGAGTGCTTTAGACACGCAATTGGAGTCGATGAATCCGCCTGTGTTGACCTTCAACAAGATGTTCGCAATGTTTGGCGAGCGTGGAGCTGCCAACTTGAGGGCGATACCCAGCGGCGTATTACAACCCATGACGACCCTACTGATTGACGAATTTCAAGACGTCGGGGCAAACACGATTTCCTGGGTAAGAGCTACTTTCGCTGAAATCGAGCGCAGAAACCTACCCGTGCTTACCGATGGGCCCGGCTGCTACGCGTCTCTGATGGCCGTCGGAGACGACTGGCAAAGCATATATGGTTGGCGCGGCAGCTCTCCGCAGTTCTTTGTGGAATTCAACAAGTACTTCCCTGCGCCGGCTACCACTCGCGTATTCATGCAAGAAAACCACCGCTCCCATCAGTGGGTGATTGATGCAGCGGAAGCCATCGTCAAGCGTACTGGGGGCTTTGATAACAAAAATGGTAAAGCGGCAAACCCTCGGGTGACAGGCAACAGGGTGCCAGTGCAGATGCGTGATCTGGATTTCACGCATCTGCGGGAGAAAGCCACGTTCCATTATGAATCTGGCCAGAAGATTTTGGTGCTATACCGAATCGGTCGAACCAAAGCTGCAGTGGAGAAATACCTGAGTGGGCTGATCCGCCAAGCGGAGGAAGAAGGGCGCGAAGCGGATTTGAAGCTGTTGACTTACCATGCCTCCAAAGGTCTGCAAGCGGACGCAGTTTTTCTGCTGGGAGATTGCGAAATGACCACCACCTCACCTTCCAAGAACGACGTCTTCCGTCAAGCTCAGATGGGGGGTAGCGATCCGTGCGGGTACGATACGTCGCAACGTCAGGAAGCTCTTCGCACGGCCTACGTCGCCATTACTCGCGCCGTCACCTATTGCTATTGGTATGTTGATCGTAAGGAAGGCAAAACCCGAGCATTTGAGAAGGCGAGTCGGCACGTTGATCCGCTGTTGGACTGCTGGGACGTAGTGCCCTCTGCCGCTGCCCAGCAGAGGGCGCCTTGGAAGGCGAAAGCTGGTCGTCGCGCGGGCTCCCGACGCTTCGTGTAGCGGCGTCGAACTGACGTATGTAAGCATCAGCCCGCTTGAGCTTGTAGGACGGTTTGATCAGCGATCTGAGTTTGATTTTCCTGGTCAGGATCGTTGGTCAGACTGCGACTCGTGTGATTGACTGTGTCGACAAGCTGTTGCTGCAACGCGACGTCGCAACTGAGAGGTTCTCGTGCAAGATGAAGCGCGAGAGCTGGTCGCAGCGGGGCTCTGAGCGCCAAGGGAGCATCGCCTCCCTGGCCACATGCTGACAATGGCTGAGACCGTTTCGAAGACTGATGTATAGTCTTAAATCAAGGTGATTCAGGAGGTAAGCATGCCCGCAGTTTACGACCCTAGAGCCACCAAGAAGTCCGTCAGCCTAAGCATCGATGCTGATCTGCTTGCCAGGGCGGCGGAATTGAATGTGAACCTCGGCGATACCTTGGAGCAAGCACTACTGGAAGCTATCGCTCAGGCCGAGCACCTCGGTGCAGAAAATCGACAGACCGAACCAACTGGATCAGTGGAAGGCATTGATGCCGTGCTGTTGGCTGCTGCAGTTGGTTTATTTGGCAACGAGACGCAGGCAATAAAGTGGCTGAATACACCTGTTCGCGCCCTAGGTCACAAATGTCCAGTTGATGCTGACACCCAAGAAGCATTGGAAGTGATCGAGCGCCTTGCGCACGGCTTTTGCGCCTAGCTGCCATTCCCTTGCCTCGGCAGTACGCGGCGGAGCGTTTCACAGCTCCTCCCCCCTCGACATTTCTGCGAGAGCAGTTCGGTGCTTAAAGCGGCAACTAGAAAGACTTGGTGATGGTCGATTAACAGAGACACTCTTCCAGCGTATCTGATGGCGTCATGCCGCTATCCAAAACTGCGACTACGCTCAATGCCGAGCTACCCAAAGAGGTGATGCCGCCAGTTGGTTAACACATGGAGCGTCTATGTCGAGTTTACACGCGGAATATCAGCGTTTTTTGGTCTATCTGGCTGCGCAACAAGTTGATGCGGATGTGCGACGCTTGGCTAATCTAGTCATGGCCAATCTGCAAACTTTGTCCGAGGTTGGCACTCATCGGCGAGGACGCTCTATCAGGTTGGCTCCGATCGCACTCCAGCAATTACCTTGTGCACCTATAGAATTGCCTGAAGCTGCCCAATTCGCTCAGGCGCCCCGTAGTCATTTGAGATTGAATCGGCTGGAGGTCGGCCCGTTTCGCGGGTTTATGCAGCCTGAGGTCTTCGATCTCAGCCATGACATCACCCTGGTCTACGGGCCGAACGGGACGGGGAAAAGCAGCTTTTTCGAAGCGCTAGAATTGGCGATGGTGGGTTTGATCAGTGAAGCTGATGCGAAGCGTTTTGACCATCGTGCCTATTGCAATAACGCACGCTTGCGCCGACACGTGCTGCCACGGCTACTGGGTTCTCTGAACGGAGGGCCAGAAGCTGAGGTACTCGCGAATGAAGAAAGCTTTCGGTTCTGCTTCGTCGAGAAAAACCGGCTCGACGACTTCGGCAGGATAGCTGCCAGGACTCCAGGCGACCAGCGGCAATTGATCGCTACCTTGTTCGGCGTTGATCAATTCAGCGAGTTCGTCCGAGGCTTCAATGCCTCGCTTGACGAAAGCCTGAATGTCTCTGGCGTCAAAGCTTTTCAGCTGGAGGCGAGGCGTAACCAAGTCGCCGCATCGCAGCAGAATGTGGACAGCTACCCACAGCGGCTTGTTGGGCTTGCTAATGAAGAAGAGGCCTTAGCCACAAGAATCCATGCGGGCAGTCCTTACCAAGCATGTGTTGATTGGATTCTGGGTACACCGGGAACTCAGGGATTATTGGCGTATTTGCAAGGAGTCCTGGAATCACCGTTGCCGGTGATTCATGGATGTACCGCTGCAGGCCTGGAGGAGAAACGCGCGCAGGTTTACAACCTGTACGCGGCAAGCCAGGTAGCACAGCAGGCACTCAGTGCTCGGGCCGCTGACGTTTCCTATTCAAACCTCTACGACGCTGTTCTGAAGTTGGCGCAGGGTGCAACAACGTGCCCTGCTTGTGGTACGCAGCTGGATCGCGTTGGGTACGACCCATTTCAACGCGCGCGGATAGGCCTAGCGCAACTCGCTGAACTCAAAGCGCTACAGCTACAGTCCGAGGAGACTAAGAATAACTGCGACGAGGCCCTGCGTTCGCTCTTGGCTGAGATGCAACGTGTGACTGTAGTCGCCGCGCAGGTCTGTCCCGATGAACTGCAGGCAGCTCATCTACCGCTTCTACCGCTTGCTTCAGCGGGCCAATGGCTTCAGCCTTGGATGGATTACAACGAGAGAGCGTGGCAAGGTCTGGTGCAGCTAGCAGGTCGCATTGAACAGGCAGATGCGGCTAGTCGTCAGACCATCGAGGAAAGAAAAGGGATTGCCGAGCAACGCACGAGGGTTGATGGGTTCAGACTCGAAATCGAGCGCTGCAAGCTTCTACGGTCACAAGCGTTGGATGCATTCACGCAAGCGCAGGCAATAATTGCTCAATTCGAAATTGATAACCAGCAACTCATCGAAGAGGTGCGTATTGAAGCACAGACGGTAGAGCATCATAGGCGGGTGAAGGCTGCCTACGACGCCTATCTCCCCCAGCTGCAGGCGTACCTCGCTGCATTGCCTGCCCAATTGCTGCAAGGATTAGGTGATAGTGCCCGAGATCTCTACAACCTGTTTAACCGGGAGGATCCTCTGCCTGCACAGATCTATGCACTCAGGTTGCCCCTGGCTGAAAACGGAAGAATCGAGATCGAGTTCATAGGCCAACCAGGTGAAGTCTTCGATGCACTAATGATCTTGAGCGAGGGGCATATCCGGTGCCTCGGCCTAGCTATTCTACTCGCAAAGAATCTTGCCGAAAATTGTCCGATTGTGATCTTTGACGACGTCGTCAACGCGATCGATGACGAGCATCGAGATGGCATCTGGCGTACCTTCTTTGAAAGCGGCCTGCTTGATGCCAAGCAAGTGGTTCTGACCTCTCACGCTGAGGAGTTCCTGCATCGGATCCAGCAGGAGCTTGGTGCGAAGCGGGCTGCTCAAATTCGCAAGTATTCGTTTCTTCCACACCACGGAGAGCACCATTTACGTATCGACACTGACCCTCCCACGAAAAACTACGTTTTGTTAGCGCAGGCTTCATTGCAGGCAGAGCAAAAACGCGATGCATTGCGCCACTCCAGGGCGGCAATTGAGAGTCTGACAGATCGGGCGTGGACGTGGTTTGGCCGGAGGCACGGTGGGGTTTTAGAGTTGAAACTTGGAGGCCCTCGGGCCAAGTTCGAACTCAACAATAAGTGCGTCAAGCTTCGAGGCGGACTCGCCAGGCTTCAAAACCCTCCTCAGGGCGTTGACCAGATCCTTGCTGGGCTCGATGCGTTGGTCGGGATAAACGGGGCTTCTATAGAATGGGGCTGCCTGAATAGCGGTACTCATGACGGGCAGCAAGACCATGAGTTTGACCGAGCCGCTGTGAGTGCAATCGTGGCTGCAGCCATGTCGATGGATCGGGGGCTTGAAGCGTTGCGAAACGGTTGAGGCGATAGGGGAGATCTTTCAGAGGCCATCCTCTTTCAAATGTGGGAAATTCAGTGAGGAGCAGGCTTCGGATCCGGAGCTCCATTGCTCACCCAGTTGAGTACCCAGTTGTCAATCTGTGACAACGCGACGGTTCGTCTGATGGTGTGGAGACTTACCTTACGCTCGTCGGTGGACAATCCGCTCAGAGAGTAAATGTAGGCTCTTCGATCCCATGACGCAGAGCTCGACACTTTGTGCTTCGCTGCTTTCGACCAAGACAGATTTTTTTTGCCGAGCTCCGCAATAGTGATCGTTGGTACGTCACAGCTTTGGAGGTAGGTTCGAAGGGTAATGTCGAGCTTTTCAACATGACGTGCAAGGTACCAACCTATCCAGACCTTGGCTCCCTGGCTGGCGAGGTCACCTTTATCGCAGGCTTCCGATAGTTCATCGCACACTTCATCATGATCGAAAGAAAATAATGAATCGAAGTAAAGCGCGACGTCGTTTATCACCGGCAGATAAAATGGCAAATCCTTGCAGAGCAGAGAAACAATCGTACTATCATGAGCGTGCTTTGCACGGCGAATAATTGCGCGGATTACTCCCAGGTCAAGTACTCCTGAATCGCGTGCTCGACTGAGCGCTTCCGCCAAGCGGTCGCCGAGTGGAGTCGGGTCGTCTTCCTCATCGTCGTCGAACCCTCCATCTTCGAATTGACCGTCATCATCGTCGGAGGCGAATTCGCCATATTGATTGCCGGCCTCAATGCTGCGCATGAGATCAAGTTTTTCGAGTTGATAGGCGTTCTTCAGCTCTTCATGAATGAAGGTCTGGGATTCGTGAATCTTTGTCTTTTCCGAAACGAGGCCCAGGCGATGCTGTTGGTGCAGGTAAACGACTAGCTCCTCCAGCACTGCTTTGAGCTTATCTTCACTTTTAGCAAAAATACGGAAGTCGTCGACATACCGAACATGTTCCAAACCGTGCTGGTAAATAAATTGGTCAACATCAATGAGTGCAGCTTCCGCCAGGATGATGGAGGCCGCTGGCCCGATGGGCAGTCCTTGCGATGCCTTATGATTGAGCCTCATCAGGAAGCTTTCGATTTCTTGAGCTAGATCCGGCTCGGCTCCAATGTCCTCCAGAGCGTTACGGACGCGATGGAGGTAGATTTGGTTGTAGAAATCGCTGATGTCAGTTGCCAGGACGTAGTCGTATTCCTCTGCGAGACGTTCGCAATTTTTTCGGTAGATATCGAATCCTGAGCCGCGCGAGAAGAAGCTATTTGAGCTGACCTCAATGCGGTAAGCGCACGATACGTGAGGCCCCATTCTAGCAGCCTCCACTTTGCCTGCGATCAGAAAAGCCAAAGCGGTGTAGATGATTGCGTCTACTGGATCGAGCTGATGCACTACCCGATACCCACCGCGTGCTTTATGCCAAGCAACCACTTTTGGTTGAGTGCTCAAAACATCTTTTAACGGGGTATTTAGCAGGTAGGCTTTGACCTCTTCCCAGCAATGCCACAGGGCAGAAAATTCGAACGGCTTTGGGAAGAAGTCCGTATCGTAATAAGCGCTGATGTGGCGCCGAGCGAACTCAAGAGCGTCTTCCGTGAGATGCATGGGTTACCTGGCTGATCGGTCATTATCGAGAAGAGAGGAACATTTTTACTCAAGCTGTGGAATATGGAAATATCTTCCCATTTCTGTAGCCCCCGAGTGCGCGGGACTGTCTTTTTTGAATCTCTCCTACCAGCATAGGAGTTACTCGACTCATTTGTGGCGCAAAACAAGATGCTGTGTAGCGCTTCCCTGTTGAACAGCCCCCACCTTCCTACGGCTGCGGCCAATACGCGGAGGAACAAGGTTCAGGTGTTCGGCCAGCTGTGCCCCGAAAGTACAACTGGCCAAGGGAGTCTGCGTTAATCAATGTGTGAATGAATCCATTGAGCTGGGATGAGCCCATCGTCTTTGCCTTCCCAAGCAGCGACGGGCACGGTGTCAGCCACATTCCCCCAGATGTCGGGGCCTGCGTGCTCCAATACGATAATCTGGATAAAGTGACCTGCTCGTTTCAGTCCCTCAGCCAATACTTCAAAGATTCGGCGGGTGGCAATAACGTCCGCTGGCCTAGCTTGATTGACAGCTTTGAAACCAGCATCTAGTGCATTCACGCCGCCGGTGCTGCTTGGAAAGTAGACTTGGCTAGGCTGGTCGATCACGATGAAACTGAACGGTGGGAGCTTGCGATTTTCCTCTTTTGACAGGTATTCATGGATGCCTAGAAACGCCGCGATGTGGTATCCCATCCAGTTAGCGCCGCTGCCGATTTCCCACAAATAGTCTCGCTGTCCGTGCGACTCGAAGCGAAGCGTGAGCTCTTTTCTATCAAGATAAATTTGAGCGCCAGGGGTGCCGTTCAAGGCAAACTGGTCAGCGTAGTCCTCAAACATTGGTGCCAGTTGCGCGTCTACCTTTCGTTCCTGCTCAGCCATGTCAGTCAACGATATTTGATAGTTGTAATGCCTAATTAGGCTCTCAAGCTCGTTCAGACGTTGCACCAGACTACCGTCGGCAACAGAACCATCTAGTTGCTTGAGAAGCCGGCTGATTTCGCCTGCAACGTAATAAATTTGACCAATGGCATTGCGGGTACGTGCATCTTCCTGGATCAAACGAATCTGCTCACGCTTGAGACGAGACAGTTCACGCTCTTCCTTGGTGCGCTGACGTTTTAGAGTAGCCAGTTGCCTGTCGACGACGGGATTGTCCTTAAGCGCGTCCGAAATCCGAGTAACCTTGTTGACCCTTTCTTCCAAGTTCTCAATCACCAAGGGCAGGGCATTTGTGAACGAGCCACAGGCCACGCAATGTCCACCGTCAGAGACACTTTGTTTCAGCCAATCGAGACCGATGACATGAGACTTCTCAGTGTCTATCGCGGCGACGAATTGTTTGCTGTTACGTGCCAGATGATCGAAGCCGTCAATCTGGGCGTCAAAGTCATCTAGGATACGTTGCTGTTTTCCTACCTCTTCGATGGCCATCTTCAGCTTTTCAGAGATATGCAGTCGTTGCGGTTCCAGAAGTGTTTGCTCAAGCCGTCCCTCATGGGTGGCGATCACGACGCTTTTTAGCAACTCAACTTTCTGAGCGCCTCGGACGCTAGTGCGTTCCAGTAAGCCTAGTTGAATGCAGCGATCAAACAATTGGTCGACATCAGTATGGAGGCTTGCCTTGGCCGCTTCATGTACCGCCATCTGCTTACGCAGTCGATCCTGTTCGCGCTGCGCCTCGTCCCGACGGCGCTCATTCATAATGTAGTTCGCATCCACCATGCCAAGTGCATACGGCATCGCCCTCGTTAGGCGTTCCTTGTGAGCAAAAGAGTCTGTTTTGAAGAACAGCGTGTTGGGGTTGGCCACGATGTGCTGTGGCAAGAAGTTAAAGGCAGCCATGTCCCGGTACGAACTACGGCGATCAAAACTCGCTGGCTCATCCTCGTCGGAGTGGGGCAGGTCACTTACACGTACCATGCCGTCAAACGCGGCTTTGTACTGAATCAATGAGTGGGTTCGGGAAATGGAATCGGGAATACCGTCATCATCCGCCTCAATCATGCAAAGATCGTTCGAGCCTTGCGAGTTTCCAGGAGTGCGTCGCGCTACGATGTAAGTCGTATCGAGAAGACGAATTTTCATCCCGAACCACTCAACAGTGTCACGGATGATGCCGATAGGGATCTGACATTTGGTCGCGCCCAATACATAGTCAATGATGTGAATAATCGACGATTTGCCGGTGCCGCTCAGTCCGTAAATGATGTTGATCTTCCCCTCTTGAAAGGGAATGACCCGAGGCTCCAAGCCAGGGCATCTAGCCCAGAGGATGACAGCGTCAATCGTGAATTTCATGGGGTATCCCAAACAAGAGTTTGTACAGATTTTCTGTAGTGTCAGTGGCAAACCACTTCGCCAATCTTTCAGCGGTTTGAAGCATGGAGGCAGGGATGGTGTTCTTAATGCCTCGTGGCCATCGGTCGACCACGACTTGAAAGCTCACCTCACTCCCTCTCGCCCCAACTTTTCCAATTAGACGAGAAGACATGGCGAGATTGAGACCCTGAAGTGTTGTACCCGCATGAGCGGATACCCTGCGCTGCAGATCAATTTTCAACAAAGGTGTCTCGCGTAGCACAGCTGCAATTGTGGAGCGGCTGGTTCGCCTGCTTAAGGCTTCACGCGAGCTCTGGCTCCATACCAGAGGAAGTACTAACATCAGTTTTGGCAAGTCTGGGGTTTGCCCTAGGCCTGCTTCTTGGTATTCGCCGATAAAATGCGTCAAGAGGAAGCAAGCCAGTGACGAGTTATGTATCAGTTGACGATCCAGGTACGCATCACTCATGACTCGTCCTCTGAGGATGGAGCATCACGGTGCCAATAGATGGGCGAATGCGTACCATCTCCATTGGCCATTCGGTGATAGGTACCGCTGAAGAGGTATTGCGCCGAAGAGTTCACCCGTCCAACCTTCATTGAAAAGGTGTCTGGAAACAGCGTGCTGACCATCACAGCGTTGTAATCGGCGATGTCGAATTGATCCGCCGCCTTCAAGTTTGTTAGCCGGTGGCGGCTGTTGATCGATCCCCAGCGATCACCCAGCGCCCGCTCAGCTGAATCGAAGTCGTTGAGCAAAACTCGACCTGAATCTAGTAGGCGAATACGTTCGGAATAGGCGGCACAGAAAAAGCTGAACTGCTGCATCAGCAGGTCTTTTGGCATATTGATTTTGTTGAGCTGCTCCACGAAAAGCATGTCCGTGGGATTGATATTCTCCGCCCACTGTGCGAACTCGGTTCTCTCGAAAGGCAGAGGTTCCCATGGGCCGTGCATGAACGCATCAACGAGCGTTTGTCGTTTGTTGAAGTAAGGCTGTGAGGTCGTCCAGAAGGGCTTGCGCGCTACCCAGCTCTCCTGGCAACTATCAAACAAAAAGCCGACAAGGCCGTAGTAAATGTCCTGAGCATTCGCGATTGCATCCTCTGGAAGATGAAGAGAGGCGATTACGCGCTGTTTCATCTGGGCGTTGAGTTGGCCATCCTCGATGTGCATCCGCTCGATCAAAAATGCCAAGTCGGCGTCCGAGTACGAGAGGACATCCTGAGCGATTACGCCAGGCTTGCCTTTCATGCCGCTAGCATGGGTTCGAAGTGCAACGACTGCGTCTGCAACTTCCTGCTCTGAGGCGGCATCAGAAAGTCGCATGGCAAGCGTTCCCTTCTTCACCAGCCGATTGGTGACGAGGAGAAATTGCAGCTCCTGATACTCTTTCCGAGCAGCCGCTAGCCCGTTCAGCCAGATGCGGAGTGTCTTCCACAGGTTCTTACTGCTGTCCTGTAGGGGGTTTTTGCTAGGTTGTACGGAGAGTTTTGCTTGTTCTGAAACGCGCCGAGAACCTGTCGCCGTCTGGCTGATTTCTTCCACATCATCAGCCGTTTCAATCCCAAACCTAGTCTGCGTGTTGGGTGCTGTGAAAATACGGTACAACGCGCGTTCGTACTGGTATCCGTACCCCGCTGCACTGGGGCTAGCGTCTGGATCTTTCATCCTTCCATCTCTCAGTCCACCCTTATAACGGCGGGCCCATGCCCCCCAATCCTTGATCCATGGCGTAATGGAAACAGAAATGTACCGGCGAAGATGTCATTTTGCCATAGTTTTCGGGGGGCAGCAGACGGTGTGGATTCTGTAAGGGAGGCGAGGAGTTAACGGTGGCTTACTCCTTAGGCTTGGCATGTCCTAGCATGCTGCAAGCTTCTCTCTGAGTCAGTCAGTCTTCAGTCGGTACCGACCGTTCCCAAAGAAAACCCACGGTTGATCGACTTATCCCGAGCCGCCTGGCGGTCTCTGCCTTGCTCAAGCCAATCTCTTTGCACTCCAGCACATTTTTTAGCTTGATCAGATTCACTGGTCGAGCGGCAGGCCGCTTCACTAGATCAAATCCAGCAAGATGCGCGGCGATGTCAGCGTCGCTGACGCGTTCTTGGAGGGCCTCCAATTCCTCGGCGGCTTTTGCGAGCAAAGTGGAGGAGGGCGTCATTTTATGAGTTGAGAGAATTAGCGCCATGAAAGCCAAGGGGCTCATGCCAAGAGCCTCGGCAAGTTCTACGAATTTATCAATAGTGGGGCTGCTTTCGGCGTTCTCGATTTTGCTCAGGTATGTGCGCGATGCTGCGTGGGCAAGGTTTTCCTGAGTGAAGCCTAGATTCCCTCGAACTGCTCGAACGACCGCTGCCAGTGCTGGCTTCAACAAGATGATGTCCTCAAAAGAGAGGATGTAGCCATGTTGCCGTGTACAGTTACACGTCATATGATGTATAAAACCGTACAGCTTGCTGTCGGTGATCTCGCTTGCGCTGGCCGGCGCACCAATCAGCGGCGTGGTAGGACACGGCGAGCTCAGCATGCACAGCCCAGGGTACGGTTTGCGTACGCAGCGTGACTGCGGTTGGAGGCTCACTAAATTCCTCCAATTATTTACTAAATCGCACCGCGTACTGGGAGCCTACTGGAAGATGGGCGGCGTAATCGCTCCTCGTTCGTAATAGTTTCACCAATTGTCGAGAACCAAGCAGATGTTCAATTGTGATTGTGCGCGAGACCGCCAGATGGCTGAGGAACACCAGGGCGCCTTACAAGGCTTGCCTCCAGAAGTCGTTCGGGCTCAGCACGTCGACTGGTCGGTCGGTGTCGACGCATTCCTTTTCGGCGCCGCGAGAGTGGGCGCGCGCTATGTCGCGCTTGTCTTCAGCGACCAGTCGGGAGTGTCGAAAAACGGTATGACAATCGCGACACCTCCCGTGCGGTGCATCGCCGAGAAAGACGGCTTCAAGCTGGTTCGCAGTGTCGGAGGAGATCACTACGTGATCACAAGCGAGCACGATTGTTGAAAGCCTTAAGGCTCCGACTGTCTTTCAGCCCCATTGGGAGACGAAAGGACAATAACCCCAACTTCGTTTTCAAACGTGTACGGCATGAACGACGCCACTAGGAGGGGTTTGATGGGTATTCAGATAGCCGCGCCTTCCGAAAACCGAAGCGCTTAAGGATGAAAAATGGCTGACCTCGAAAAAATAACCGTGACGATCAAAAATTATGACATTCAAGCGCAAGGCGATCTTGATGCTCTTTACGGTCGAGTGAGACTTGAAGATGAAAAAGGAGAAACATTCTATTTCAAACAGGTGGTCGTTCCGAAATACCTAAAAATTCATGGTGCGATGGCGACCGAAACTCCACGAACCTGGTATTTCAAGAGAATCTCCAAAAAGACCATTGTGGTGCTGGCTTTTGAAAACAAAAATGGAAAAGCTGAATACGATCTGGATGACATCCGATTGATCGCTAGATCGACAATATTGAAAGGCGTGGTGTTCTCGCTCGGCTCCATCCCAGCGGCCATTATTGCAGCTACGGCCACATTTGGGCTTGGGTTAGTGATCATGCCTATGGGCCTCTGGTACGGCTACAGGAACATTTTCAAGCTTCCAGCGATGCTGAGTCGCAAGACACTCCTTAACGATTTTGCGCAGCACGGAATCAAAGTTCGTTAATTTCCGCAAGTGTCGTTTGGATATGCGTTTCGGCTGCGGTAGTCGAGAGGCCGCAACTTATGAAGCTGACCTCCCTGTCTCCCGTCCGACCTTCGCTTGTGTGGCGTAGCTGGGCTTGCAATCCATGGATAAAGCTAACGGACAACTGCGCAGCACCCACTCAACTAACCATGAGTACTTACGTGCTCTCAGGGCGTCGTAATGAGTGATATCTGGTTACGAGAACGAGAACGAAGGAAGGCGCTATGGCAGCTCGCTGAACTGGTACCAGGCGATCAAAGCGCACGAACGATCCTGGAACGATTGGATGAGCTTGAACGACTTGATCATGAAGTTCCATTGAGCCCCTGCCATCTTGACCACGCTGAACTGGTTCGGCTGCCTAGGGAGGCTCATCCCGTAGGGTGCTGGATTATCCGGGAGGCAGATATCCCAGAACCTTGGAGATCCCGCTTCGCGGTGGCTCTGGGGCCAGCAGGTCGCGTGGAGGCAGGATTCTACTGGCATGACTGGACTGATTTTCTAGAGGCTTGGGAGCGCGACGACGCGCACGTGGAACAACATCGATTGGCACTCGATGACGAGTAACAGCAATTTCCCGAATGCCCGCGATATTACTCCAGTGGATCAGAGTGGCATCTTGAACGTGGGAAGCAGGGAATTAGTCCGCAGGAGGAGAATGATGGAGCAGCACGTAAGAACGCTGGGCCGTGACAACCTGTCAGAACTCGGATCTGTTGAACGACTAGTAGCGTCAATCGGGCCAGCGGCGTTCGAGGCCGATGTACGTTTTTTATCGAGCCTGCACACCGTCGATACCGAGTCAGCTATCCAATCGATCAGCCGCCTCACCCATCCCTCCCTAATCGGGATGAGCGAGACACCCTTCCGAATTTTCCAACGGCTGTGTGACGAACTAGTGTTACGAGCGCCGGCGTTGCTTCAGCGCCCAAGTTACCGGTGCAGAAATGGTGATACTACTGCAGTCCCTTTCGAGCTCTGGTTGGCTATCGTCCGGCATGCTAGAGAGAATTTTGACCCAGCAGGGTTGGATGCGGATTTTTTGGTCGCGAGGATGCGGGAGGGACGTTCGAGCAAGGAGGCCTTCGATGCCCTTATTGCTTCGAAGCGCCCCAAGTAGTGGCAGACATTGACTCCAGGCGATAAGCACCCGATGCGCGTCTCGCCTCCACTCCATCACGAAGTCCCTGTGGTTGATCAGGAAAGCTTATCTCTCGCGTTGCAATGGCGTGATGACGATTCCCCAGAGCGCCTCCGCAGCACCTTCTTGAGACAGCTTCTGGTCGTGTCCGGAAAAGTGGGACATGCCCAGAGTTTTCAAGTACAGGGTCTGATCATCAGCGTTTACCGAAAGTGACTCGTTATAGCTGTTGCCCGCGAACGAATCGCCTTGACTGTAATAAATCCCGGCACCCAGCTGACCTCCCGTAAACACCGTCCCCCTAGCAACGTCCCGTCCGTCCTTGTAGATGACCGCAGAAAAGCGATTGGCGTCGATTCTACGATAAACACCTTCATAGCCAGGATTACGAGCTTGAAGCTCTTGCAGGGAGTTCTCGAAGTAGCGAGCGATGTATTCGAAGGTGTCCAGCAAGAACTGATCTTTGTCCCGCTGGGTGAAGCTCTTGGCAACTCTAAGGTTACTTGACCGGGGGCCAGTGGCCGGTAGCGGGGAGGGCGGCTGTGGAATAGCTGGCGCCGAGCGCGCGATTTGCGATGCAGGAATGGGCACATCCTTGCGGCATCGTTCTACAGCTTTGCGTACTGCCTGCGCTACTTGCAGGAAAGCTACATCGCGGTCAGGCCACAGGGTGACGGGTTTACCATCCTCAGGCGTGGCAAGCAGCTTACCGAACGGAGCATGATGCCAATCACACGCGCGCAAAATCACAGGGATGACGATCGCTTCCTTCGCGGCGTGGCGCTCCATGGCGCGAGCCATCTCGATGTTGTAGCAATAATCAGAGGCGATGAAGTCGGGGCTGACCAAGAGAAGGATGATTTCGTCGCTGTTGATGTGGTCGTCGATGGCTGCATCGATTTCTTGACCAGCGCCGATCCTGCGGTCATGCCAAGTGTCGATAACGCCCTGGCGCTTGAGCATCGATAGCTGCTTTTCCAGCTGATCACGAAGCGCCTCATCGGCATGGCAGTATGAAAAAAATACGCTTGGCAAGATCGGCGCTCCATGGATTGGTGACGGCTTAGATCTTAGGGGCTGTCCGATGCCGAAGTACAGGCCTTAACTTTCCCGTGTAGGGCAACGTGCAGCGTGTCGTGCGATTCATAAAGCGCAAATTGTCATAGCTCTGGTAATCGATATATTGGGAGCGATTCTTAGTCACGTCGGTGCGTTAGCTTCGAGTAGCGCTTCTTTTAGAGCTGCGAGAGCGCACTCCAAACGGCGATCTTCCCGAGGGTTGCCGCTTACAGGCTTGTGCGATTGACGGTGATGTAACAGGGCCTCTAGGTCGTTTTGGTTAAGGTCGAATTCGATTTGCATCAGCTTGCTCTCTGTAAGTGAAGGGCGACGGGTTGAAAGCTAGGCAGTGCCCGAGGAAATTAAAGAGGTTAGCGTGCAGGATGAGGTAGCGAATCTGCTTTGGGAACAGTCGTGGCAGGTCTTCGGAGAATCTCTGAGCAAGGTATTAAGTGAGGCCTTTTGCTAGCTCAAGCGCAGCGCCGGCTACGATGAGATGCAGCGCTTGTACCCGAGCGCGGTAGGTGACGAGGCTTTTCAAGCTTTGAGACAAGCGCTAATCCAGCAGTGGCCCAAGGGCAATGGTGAGAGCTCGCACGCTTATGTTGAATTGCATGGTCGCCTCAAAGAGCACGTTGAGCAGTACTTACTTCGCCGCCTCGTTCTAGGTAATCAGGTCGCACCGGCGCTCCGAGATGCGCTGTTTGCTGCTGATTTGGGCGTGTGAGGCTGAAACATTCGCTCATTACTTAGCAATGACAGTCCACAGCTGGTTAATCTTCGTCGTATAGCTCTGGCTCATCAGTTCTCTGCGCATCGCCCAACCAGGCGCGGCAGGCACGCTGGCTAAACGCAGCACTCCCTGTCCCCAGCGAATATTGATCTCATCCAGGACACGCATCACTTTGTCCGCAATTACAGGCTGCGAATGCGCAAAGAGGTCATCAGTGAATTCGCTAGGCTGTCGCAGATCCATCAGCAAAACCTCGGCTTTGCTGTATTTGTAGCCCGATCGGGAGAGGTGATTGACCGCTTCGGTCGCAGCCTTCGTCGTCAGCCTCACGTCGTTGATCGGATATTCGCGCGAGCTTGGATGCTGCCGCCGTTGGCCTACGCGAAGCGTCGCAGCCCCTGTGAATCAGTCCTGCTGATGCGTTGCCCATCACCGTGATTTCTGCAGGCTTGCGGATCGCTTTACCTCCCTTGCTCCGGTTCGCCTTGTTCATCCTTCAAGCGAGGTCGCTCTGGTTCACGATTACGCTTTTCGAACTGATCAGCGCCGCAAACGATATAGGTTCAGAGACCTTCCAATACATGATGATCGTTGGGGACGGGGTTTAGCTGGTTGAACGGTAATCGTCGTCTCGTTATGCGGACAGAGCAGCGAGAGTGCCGCTCAGCCAAGGCCTGAAAGGACACCTAGACCTTCGCTGTTCATCAATACTCGCCTCTCAGAGCGATAGCCCTGGAGGCGGTTCGTTGGGGGCGCTATTTCGCGCCGTACACTTTGGCAGCAAAACTCGCAATCGAGTCCGCCATTTCCCGGGGACGCTCAGGAGCCATGGCATGACCTGAGCCTGCAATGGTTTTGTGTTCTACCCGTTCACCTAGCATACCTTTCAGGATGTTGGGGATTACTACGGCATCGCTTTCGCCTTGAAGGTCAAGGATGGGCACAGTATCGCCCGCCGACCAGTAGCTCTCTATCGGAGTCGTGTCCCGTGCATGATCTTGCGCCTTATGAGTGGCTTCGTACCACCCGGTCAGCCAAGGGCGAGGGTCGTTGCCTGGTGCGAAGAATGCCTCACGGAGGTAGCTGATTCGTTGTGCCTCTGGCAGTGAATAGTTACCAGCGCCTTTGATGGCTTCGATCATCCTGCCATAGGGCTTTTCTGACGAACCTGGTGGCAGTTTACCGATCGATGCTGCTGCCAAGACAACGCCCTTAACCAGATCTGGGCGGTCTACTGCTAGTACGCGAGCGGGCATGCTGCCCCACGCGTGGCCTACAACCACTGCCGCGCCCGTGTGCTCTTTATCCATGATCAACGCCACATCCGACGCAAAGTCGTGAAGCGTCGGCGTGTCCATGGGCGCCCGGCTACCGTTCACGCCGCGCGGCTCTGGGCGAATCACACGATACCCGTCTGCAGCAAGATATCTCGCCACCTCATCGTAGTCATGAGCTCCACGTCCCTTGGAAGGCAAGATCACGATGGATTTGCCGTCACCCTGAACGAGAGCTTCGATTTGCACATCACCTTTTTTGGCAGTGACGACCTGCACAGCGTCGGACGCTGCGGCCCAGCAACTGAATAGTGCTGCAAGCATTGCAGGGGCAAGATAAGTCAAATAGCGCATGTACACCTCTTGTTTTTTTAGCTGGGCTCGAAGCGGCCAGCAATGCGAGGTTATTGATATGCGAGAAAACATCAAATGCCTTGTTGACATAGAAAGCCATGTCATTGCGGCATAGTCGTCTAGCGGCGCGACTCATGCTCAGATGTTATGAGTTGCTATGGCGCAAAGGTGTTGGCGAGCACGTACCGATCTCCTATAGCCTGAAATATCTCTAATACAAAAATAAAGGGTAGTTGTCAGTATGGTAACGTCTGAAAACTTGTTGAGTAATGAGGCCGCAGAAGCTAGTGCGTGTCGAAAGGCTGCAATTCGGCTAGTGCCATTGTTAGCGATTGCGTATTTTTTTAACTATCTTGACAGAACTAACGTGGGTTTTGCTTCGTTGACAATGAACGAAGACCTGGGGCTAACAGCCTCTCAATTCGGTTTCGCTGCTGGTATCTTTTATATAGGGTACTGCTTATTTGAAGTTCCGAGCAATCTAGCACTTTATCGTTTCGGTGCTCGACGCTGGTTGGCCAGGATAATGATCACTTGGGGATTGTTCTCAGCTGCTACTGCTCTGGCTCAAGGCGCAACCAGTTATGCCGTGATCCGGTTGTTTGCTGGTATTGCTGAGGCTGGTTTCTTTCCAGGTGTCATTTTCTTCCTTTCGCTGTGGTTTCCTGCTCGTTACCGAACCCGTGTAATGGCGTGGTTCCTTTTCGCCATCCCTGTGTCATCAGTTTTAGGTGGGCCTTTGTCCGCCGCTATGCTGGGAATGGATGGTCTGTTTGGTTTTGCGGGATGGCAGTGGCTGCTAGTCCTTCAAGGCCTTCCAGCTTGTTTCCTCGGAATTCTGTGTTTGAAAGTCCTTGCGGATAAACCTGCTGACGCGTCCTGGCTCACAGCTCAGGAGCGTTTGGCTTTGCAGTCTGCGATTGACGCTGAGCACGAAGCAAAAGAGTCACATAGCTTCCGTCAGTCTATAAAGGACGCTCGGGTGTGGCTGCTGGCTGCAATCCTGTTTAGCTACATCATTGGTATTCTGGGTATTGGCGTCTGGTTGCCTCAGATTCTCAAGTCTCATGACCTGACCACCACTCAAATTGGATGGGTTTCTGCAATACCGTATCTCATCGCCAGTGTGGCGATGCTGATTTGGGCGAAAGTACTGGCACGTAAGCGGCGATACATGCTGCATCTGGCTATTACTTGTGCCACAGGAGCTGCGGGCTTTATATTTTCCGTGATCTATAGCGACTTCATGCTGGCTATGGTTGGTTTGACCGTTGCGCTTATCGGATTGAGTTCTGTACGAACGTGTTTCTATAGTATCCCTAGTACATTTCTGAGTAAGCAGGCGGCAGCAGGCGGGATTGCATTTATCAATGCAGTGGGTAGTTTGGGCGGACTAGTAGGGCCTTACGCGGTAGGGTTGCTCAAAGACTATACTCAGTCTTTTAATTCGGGGTTGATTGCAATGGCTGGTATGCTTTGTCTGGCTACTTTGCTGACATTGGTGTTGATGGTTGTTGTCAAAAATACGAATGCTGGTAAAACTCAAGCGCAGGGAGTGACCGCTTAAAGTTCGATGGCGGATATCGATGCAGTGCGAATTTTATCGGCGAGCTTTAATAGATTGTCGGAATACAACCTCACTACATCTTCGATCCTATCTGGCGTCGACAGGCTGATATTCAGCACGTGATCATTGCAGGTATGAATGTTAAGGGGTGTCGATATCGCCACGACTTCTGCCTGCCATGACGCTGCACAAAATCCGACCTGTCGGACACTTTCAATGCCGCTCAATATTTCTGACTCAAGAGTGAACCATCGTGACTCGCAGCGTCGCGATTTGAATACATCCATCAATGGCTGTCTCTTCTCTTCAGAAAGGGTTGCCAAATAGGCTCGGCCTAAGGAGGTGAACTCCATGGGCACACGCTGGCCCGACAAGACCGTGCGGGGAGTGTGTTTACGACTTAATCGAATGGACTCCAAATAGATCATCTCGTCTCGGTCAGCGGCTGCCAAGCCCACGTTGACCTTCAATTCCGATGCCGCTTCCTTCATCAGTGGAGCGGCTATTTGCAGCAACGAGCTGCTGTTGTACATCGCGTGGCCAAAGCACAGCGCCGCCGGCGCAAGTCTGTATGCACTTCGTTGTCCGTCATATACGAGCATGCCGCTGTGGATCAGCGTCTGCGTGAGGCGACTGACTGTGGATTTCGATAGTCCCGTACGCTCGCTGATATCCCCATTCCCCAAGTATTCGGTGCCCGCTCGGAATGCCCTGAGTATCTCTAGGCCTCTCTCCAGTGACCTGTTGAGAGTGGCTTTGCCGGAGCCTGGCGTGTCTGCAACGTTACGAGACATCTGTTCCACCCTGTGGAATAGCTGGATTGTTAAACACTGGCCTCTCCATAGACTGGGGTCAAGTGTGAGGTAGCCGAAGGAGCTTCACACATTGCCTACAACAAGAGAGAAAATCGCCATGACGATGTTGCAAAGTGTTACCTCGCCCATCGAAATGTCCGTCGATGCTGACGGCATTGCCATCCTGACCCTTAATCGCCCAGAAGCTCGCAACGCTATTAGCGACGAGATGCGCACCCTGTTGATTGAGCGCCTCGAAGAAGTCGCAGCGAACAGCGAGATCCGTGCGCTGGTCATCACCGGTGCAGGCAAAGGCTTCTGTGCTGGCGGCGACATCAAGGGCATGGAGAAGCGGATGAGCGCACCTGCTGGCGAGGTGGCGTTCAATGGTTGGCGGCGTCAGCAGCGCGTCCACCATGCGGTTTCCTTGTTGATGAACCTACCCAAACCCACCATTGCTGCGGTCAATGGAGCTGCGACTGGCTTGGGGTGCGACATGGCGCTCAGTTGCGACTTCGTTTTTTCATCGCAACAGGCCACTTTCGCGATGAGCTACATCGCTCGCGGTCTGATCCCTGACGGTGGTGGCCTCTACGTCCTGCCACGTCGTGTGGGGCTTACCAAGGCCAAGGAGCTCATCTTCACTGGGCGCAAGGTTGAAGCCGAGGAGGGGCTTGCGATCGGGATGGTCGATCGAGTGGTCGCTCACGACAATCTTTTGCCAGAGGCGGCAAGTTGGGCGAAGGAACTCTCCAAGGGGTCAGCGACCGCTCTAGGGTTGAGTAAGTCGATTCTCAACAACACCTTTGAGCTGACCCAAGCTCAGGTTCTGGCAATGGGTAGCCAGGCGCAGGGTATTTGCTACACCTCGTCTGAGCATCAGACATCTGTCGCTGCGTTCCTGGCCACTAAAGCGAAGAAGGTATGACCATGGACAGCATTTCTCTCCTGTTTAACCCAGGAAGCGTTGCGGTGATTGGTGCTTCTGGTGATCCATCTAAAACCGCAGGCCGTCCTATTACCTTTCTCAAAAAGCATGGGTTCAAGGGGCGTCTGTACCCGGTCAATCCACGCTACGAAAACATTGATGGGACGATTTGCTACCCGAGCATTTCGGCTCTTCCAGAAGCACCGGATACGGCGATCATTTTGCTGGGCCCTGATCGTGCCAACCAAGCTGTTGCGGAACTCGCCGCACGAGGCACGCGCGCAGCAATCGTTTTGGCCGGTGGTTACAGTGAAGCCGGTGTGAGTGGAGTGGTGCGTCAGCAAGCTCTCCAGGATGCACGTGGGTCAATGCGCATCCTTGGGCCCAATACAATCGGTCTGATCAACCTGACCGAGGGAATCACGTTATCCGCGAGCGGAGCACTGGATCAGGATGCTTTGCGGGCTGGCAATATTGCCGTCATCTCTCAAAGCGGCGGCATCCTGGGTTCAATCCTGTCACGAGGTGCAGCGGCGGGTATTGGTTTTTCAAAGCTTGTTGCGACGAGCAACGAAGTCGACCTTGATGTCGCCGACTTTGTGGAACATCTGGTTGAAGACGAGGCCACTGAAGTCATCGCGTTGTACCTTGAGGGGCTGCGCGATACTGAAAAATTCAGCCGTGCAGCGCTCAAGGCTCGGGCTGCCGGTAAACCTATTGTGGTCTTCAAAGTGGGCCGGTCAGAAGCAGGTGCGCGTTCAGCGGCATCGCACACAGGGGCCCTGGCCGGAGCTGACGCTCTCTATGATGTGTACTTCCATCAATTGGGCATCATCCGAGCGCAAAATTTTGCTGATCTTCTCGACCTTCCGTTCGCCCTTGCCAGTCGGCGAAGAATGCCAGGGAAGCGAGTTGCGATTCTCACATCGACAGGCGGGGCTGGGACGTTGATCGCCGACGCCTTGGGCGTCAGTGGTTTTGATACTCCGCCGCCAGGCCAATTCACGGCGGGACGACTGCGGGATCTCGATATCGGGGATCAAGCAGTGCTGGATCGCAACCCGATTGACCTGACGCTCGCAGGCTTGCAGCCAGAAATTATGCAGCAGGCTATGCGTATCCTCTTGGAGAGCGAGGACTACGATGCAGTGGTGAGCGTCGTTGGTTCCTCTGGTGTAGCTCGTCCATCGCTCATGGCTGACGCCATACGGGAAAGTCAGCGAGACAGCGCCAAGCCAGTCCTGGCCTATGTCAGTCCGCATGCCCCCGATGCGTTGCTCCGCATCAACAGTAACGGTGGCGTCGCCTTCACCGCACCAGAATCCTGTGCAAGCGCATTGCTGGCTCTTCAAATCACCAATGCCGTGGAGTCCCACGTCGAAGAGCAGATAGCGGCTGGTGTCGTTGCAATGAATGCAGCTGAGGTCGATAGCCTTCCTCCTGGCACCTTGAACGAGCTGCAGAGTAAGACCTTGTACGCTCGATTTGGCGTACCGGTGACGCGGGAGGTCGCAGTCGAAAACGCTGAGCAAGCGATTGGGGTGGCGCGCGACTTCGGTGGCTCGGTTGCCCTGAAAGTTCTGTCTGATCAGATCACGCATAAAACCGAGGTCGGTGGAGTCGCCCTCGGTTTGACCGAAGACACGATCGCCCAAGCCCTTGATGAAATGCGGCTAACTGTTTCCTCCAAGGCGGGGATCGTACCCGACCGCTTCCTAATTCAGGAGATGGTCGGCAGTGGCCATGAACTCATCTTGGGCTTCCATCGTGATCCTCAACTTGGCCCAGCGTTGCTCTTAGGTATGGGAGGCGTCGCGGCGGAGTTGATCCGGGATACGACCATGCGTTTGCTGCCCATCGATCGGCAGCAGGCCACAGCAATGCTTAAGGAGTTGAAGACATTCGCGCTGCTGGACGGCTATCGGGGCGCACCGAAGGCAGATGTCAGCGCGGTAGTGGACTGCATCCTTGCCTTCTCCAACATGGCTGAGGTGCTGGGTGAAAAACTTCAAGAAGCTGAAATCAATCCTTTGCGGGTGTTTGACGAGGGCCTAGGCGTAAGAGCTGTGGATGGCCTAACCGTCCTCAACTGAAACTCGCCTGTTCCATTCTGTGGAACAGGCTGATTGACCCTCGTGGTCGTCGTCTCATAATCAAATCAGCTTCATCAACGACTCATAAAAACAAGTAGGTCGCTATGAACACGAGATTTCAAGCAGGTTGGGTGACTTCGCTGAGTAGTAATTTTGGCATCGATGCTGGTGTGTCGATTCATCGTTCTCAGGTCGGGGGTTAACCATGTCAGTCGCACTCAAAGCTGTTTCTCATCCAATGGGGGCTGACCGCGTCGACGGTGCCACCTCGCTTATTCAGTTCGCCGATGTCTCCAAGTCGTTCACCGTCAAGGGCGTGCCCAAGCAGGCATCTCACAGTATTAACCTCGCCATTCGCAAAGGTGAAGTCGTCACGGTAGTGGGCCCATCAGGCTGCGGCAAATCGACGTTACTGAACATGGTTGCGGGATTGTTTACCCCTACCACTGGGCAAGTGATTTACGACGGCAAGCCGGTTACCGGAATCAACGGGCGCACCGGGTACATGACTCAAAGTGACCATCTGCTCCCTTGGCGCGACGTGGCAAGCAATATCGCTGTCCCTCTCGAAATCCGTGGTCTGTCTAAAGCAGAACGCCAGTCCCGAGTGCAGGAGTTGGTGAAGCTAGTAGGGCTTGAAGGTTTCGAACGGTCGTACCCAAGCCAACTGTCAGGCGGGATGCGCAAGCGTGCGGCGCTGGCCAGGTTGCTGGCCTACGATCCGGAAACACTGCTAATGGATGAGCCTTTTGCCGCCCTCGATGCTCAGTTGCGTATGCGGATGCAGACGGAGCTGTTCCGACTCAGTCGACGGCTGAACAAGACAGTCATCTTCGTTACCCACGACCTGGATGAGGCCGTTGCCCTTGGCGACCGTTGCCTGATTTTCGCTGGTCGACCAGGAACGGTCGTGAAGGACGTTCCGATTCCTCTGGGGGATGAGCGAAACATCCTCCAGCTTCGTAAAGACCCACGATACCACCAGCTCTGCGGAGACCTGTGGGACTTCATGTCGCCATCGCTTCAGGACTGATTCAACCCTTTGTGAAGGATAGAACAATGAAAATATTCCTTGGCCGTTTAGCGATTTTTATCGTGCTTTTCACCTCTTGGCAGGTTGCATCTGGCCCATTGATCGACCCATTCTTTGTCAGCTCACCTGTTGAAATTGCCTCTAGATTTTACGATTTGGTTGCTAGCGGCAGGCTGGTCGCTCATGGCTGGATTACTGTCGTTGAAACGCTGGCCGGCTTCGTTCTCGGTGCGTTTGCCGGTATTTCAGTTGGGCTCCTGCTTGGTCGCAACGAACTACTGGCGAAACTGCTCGACCCCATCCTCATATCGATCTACAGCCTTCCGAAAGTCGCCTTGGCGCCGCTGTTCATTATGTGGTTCGGCATTGGCATCGAGATGAAAATCATCCTGACGGCGACGATCGTGTTTTTCTTGGTATTCCTCAATACCTACAGCGGAGTCCGTGCCGTTGACCGCGAGCAGCTGGAGATCTTGCGTCTGATGGGTGCCAAGGAGCATCACCTGATTAGCAAGGTGGTCTTCCCCTCTGCCATCCAGTGGGTGTTCACCGGCCTTAAGTTGTCGGTTCCTTACGCACTGATCGGAGCCATTGTCGGTGAAATCATGGCCGCCAATAGAGGGCTCGGCTATCTGCTCCAAGACGCAGCAGGCCAATTGGATACAGCGGGAGTGTTTGCGGCCTTGGTCGCCATCATCGCGCTTGCCCTGATTCTTCAGGCAGTCGTGCGATGGGTGGAAGCACGGTTGATGCCCTGGAAGAAGGATCTCAACGAACGCGAAGCTTCAGTATGACCTGTCCATAAACCACAACAAGAAACAGGTGAATTTATGTTTTTCAAAAAAATCGTAGCCAGCGCCGGTCTTTCTGCAGCCCTAGCACTGTCTTCCGTGGTAGCTCATGCGCAAGAGATCAAGGTTGCTCTGGGTACCGACGGTTTTGTTCACATGCCGTTGTTCGTGGCCGTTGATGGGGGCTTCTTCAAGGCCAAGGGTCTGGAAGTTGAGCTCATAAAATTCAAAGGCGGAGGCGCTGCGACCTCAGGTCTGGCGAGTCGCAGTGTCGAGTTTTGCTCCTGCGCCATTCAGAACTCAATCAACGCAAAAGTTAAGGGCGCCGACCTAACCCTCTTGGCGCGAATGGTCGGTCAATACGCTAGCAACGTGGTTATCAGCCAGGAAAAAGCTGCGGCTCTTGGGATCACCTCTGACACGCCGATTGACCAGCGCTTGAAAGCGATGAAAGGGCTCAAAATCGCGGTAAGTGGCGCCGGTGGAAGCGCGGATTTTCTTGTCCGATTCCTCGGCGAGAAAGCCGGGCTATCAGCGGAGAAAGACTTCACCCTTCTGTATCTGAACAGTGCGAGCGCCATTCTCACTGCTTTCTCTCAAGGTCGGATCGACGGTTTTGCGTTGTCGTCGCCAACCTCTGATAGCGCCATCTTGGAGCACCGAGGTTTCACGCTGCTGGACATGGCCGATGGGCAAGTGAAAGAGCTGGATGGGTATCCGTCCATTGCGCTGAGCGCTCGCACGGATTGGGCAACAGACAATTCGCAAACCGTTAAAGCCTTCATGGGCGCCTTATCCCAGGCAACCACACTGATTAACGAGCACCCTGATCAGGCCATGAAGCTTGTACGGAGTCGCTTCGAAGGTACTCCGGACGATGTCTACGCCGCCGCTTGGAAGTCCAACAAGCACTCATTCCCTCAGACTCCCTATCTGAGCGAAGAGGATGTCGCCAGGGCGATCCGCTTCCTCGGAAACGTGCAAGGCCAGTCGATACCTGGTACCGCAACTGACTACATGACCTCGATGCGTTAGTCGAACCCAAACTACCTGAATGAAGCTTAGCCACGCCGCCCAGCTAAAGGCGGCGAGGTGAAGTGCTGCCTGGAATAACGTATGAATAATAAGAATTGTGTTGGGGCATGGGGACTCGTTGGCGTGATCTGCCCTTGGTTTGGCACGCCTCAAGCAGCAGGCTTTCTTGAAGATGCCAAGGTAGATGTGGAGGCCCGAAATTTCTACATGAACCGCGATTTTCGAGACGGGTCGGGTCAATCAAAGCGCGACGAGTGGGCCCAGGGCTTTATCCTCCGAGCGCAGTCGGGCTTCACCCCAGGCACGATAGGGTTTGGTCTTGATGCAATCGCAATGGTTGGGCTAAAGCTGGACTCTAGTCCGGATCGGACAGGCACCGGTATCTTGCCCGTCCACGACGACGGACGCGCTCCGGATGAATACTCCAAGGCCGGATTGACCGCAAAAATACGCGCCTCGAAAACCGTGCTCAGATTCGGAACGCTGATCCCCAAGCTCCCGACGTTGCAACCGAATTTTGGGCGCTTGCTTCCTCAAACGTTCCAGGGGGGAATGGTTGAGTCGCGAGAGTGGAGTGGGTTAGAGCTGGTCGGCGGGCACCTCGATCGAGTCACTGATCGAGATCAGACGGCAGCCACAGGGCTATCGTTGAACAACAAAAATCGGCGGTTTTCAGGAACGCTGGATGCTGGTTCGTTCGACGTTGGTGGCGCGGCTTACCGCTGGGATAAAGCTCAGCTCACCTATCAACTGGCTCGGCTGGAGGACGTTTACCAGCAGCATTTCTTCGGCTTGCAGACCTCACAGGAGGGTAGCTGGGGACGATTCAAATCTGATGTTCGCTTCTTCGTCAGCGACGACACGGGTCACGCTAATGGTGGCGATATCGACAACCGGGCATTGAGCGCGATGGCCACCTACGAATGGAAGGGCCACGCCTTCAGCCTAGGGTATCAGCAAATGTTCGGCAGCTCCGCGTTCCCCTATGTTGACGGTACCGATCCCTACCTGGTGAATTTTGTGCAGGTTGGGGATTTCGCTGAAAAGAACGAGCGTTCCTGGCAGGTACGTTACCAGCGTGACCTCGCTCCTTGGGGCCTGCCGGGAATGACGTTCATGACTCGTTACCTGAAAGGCTCCAACGCTGAGGTTCTAGCGACAGATGACGGTCGCGAGCACGAGCTGGACATCGAGTTGCAATACCGCGTCCAGTCCGGGCCCTTCAAGGCTCTTGATATCCGTCTTCGTAACGCGATCTACCGAGCAGATTTTACCCGCGACACCAACGATACGCGGGTAATCGTGAGTTATCCCTTCTCGATCCTTTGATACCTTGGCTGGCGTCGAGGGATCGCTGCTGGCCGCATGTTTGACACATGAGGAAGCCTCCATGGAATTTTCGGTAAACCTTAGAACTGTCGATGAAGTCGGCGTCATCGAAATCAGTAATCCTCCCGTCAACGCCTTGTCTCAGCGTGTACGAGAGCAGTTGTTGGATTGCACCATCCGCGCTCAGGCTGATTCTCAGATCAAAGCCATCGTAGTGGCGTGTACCGGGAGTACCTTTGTGGCCGGCGCAGATCTCAAGGAATTTGACCTTCCATTGGGCCCTCCTCATTTGCCCGATGTTCTGCGAGTTATTGAGGACTGTATCAAGCCTGTTGTCGCAGCCCTCCACGGTTCGGTATTGGGGGGAGGATTGGAGCTCGCCTTGGCTTGCCATATGCGCGTCGCTCTGGATACCTCAATACTGGGGCTGCCAGAGGTCAGTCTGGGGTTGATACCAGGTGCGGGCGGTACACAACGATTGACCCGGTTGTGTGGGCACCGGGTCGCCGTGGATATGGTGATCGGGGGTGACCGTCTCAACGCCACTCAGGCTCGAAATGCTGGCCTGGTGGACTCGGTTGTGTCTGCGGATGTTTTGGCGGCGGCCATCTACGAAGCCAAGGCCATGACTGCCGCAAGCAAAGAGTGGTCTCGTACACGGGATCGTGTGCCACCTGAGAACGATGCTGATCAACTTCAGCAAAGGGTGTCAGCTCTGCTCAGCAAAAAGAAGGGTGAGCACGCTCCGGCGAAAGCGCTTGAGGCCATTAACGCTGCGCTTTCTCTCCCATTTGATGACGCGATGGCACTCGAACGCGCCATGTTTGTTGAGTTGCGGCAGTCCGCTCAAGCCAAGGCTCTTCGCTATGCTTTTTTTGCCGAACGAGAATTGGCAGGTCGTGTTCGTAAGCTCGCAAGCGTTAGTGACGCTCCGTCGGTTCAGGAGGTCGCGGTCATCGGCTCCGGTACGATGGGTACCGGCATCGCCATCTGCCTTGCCAATGCAGGAATCAGCGTCCAACTCATCGATGTCCAGGACGCCGCCTTGAACAAGGGAATGCAGGTTGTTCAGGAGTACTACCGCGATGCCCAACTCAAAGGCCGCCTGAGTGAAGAAGACGCTGCTGCTCTTTGTGCGCTCATCAAACCCAGTAATGTTCTGGCGTCGGTAGCCTCTGCTGATCTTGTCATCGAGGCGGTTTTCGAGGACATGTCCGTCAAGCGTGATGTATTCCGTCACCTGGATGACCTCTGCAAACCTGGGGCGGTGCTTGCAACCAACACGTCCTATCTGGATGTGGAGGCAATCGCAAACTGCACGAATCGGCCCCAGTATGTACTCGGTATGCACTTCTTTAGCCCTGCGCCAGTGATGAAGCTTTTGGAGGTGGTGCGCACGCCTGCGACCGATAAGGGCGTGTTAGCTTCAGTGCTTGTCTTGGGTCAACGCTTGGGGAAGGTCACCGTCGCGGTTGGCGTTTGCGACGGCTTTGTAGGCAATCGCCTTCTTGCTGCTCGCGAGCGTGAGGCGATGTTCCTTCTGGAGGAGGGCGCAACACCCGAGCGCGTGGATCGCGTGATGCGGGACTTCGGTTTCCCAATCGGGCCATTCGAGCTTCGTGATATGGCTGGGGTAGATGTCGCCTGGCGTAATCGTCAGGGACGGCTTGCTCAGCTTACGGAGCGAGAGCGCCGCTGCGACTGGGTAGACAAACTTTACGCCGCTGGGCGCTTGGGGCAGAAAGCATCAGCGGGTTTCTACCGCTACGAGGATGGAAGCCGCCGTGCCCAGCCCGACGCCTGGATCGAGGATGTATTGAATCAGCATCGCCATGCCTTGGGTATCCAGGTGCGCCACATCACAGACAAGGAGATCGAGGAACGCTGTCTCTTCGCGATGATCAACGAGGCGGCTTGGTTGCTGGACAACAACATCGTCGAAAAAGCGAGTGACATTGATCTGGTGTGGCTCAAAGGGTACGGATTTCCGAGGCATCGTGGAGGATTGACCTACTACGCCGATCAACTCGGCTTGAAGCACATTTTGAAGTCGCTTCGATCATACAACCGAGACGCCGGCGCCGAACTTGCTAGTTATCTTGGCGAGCGTTCGACGTTTCTGTGATCCAACACAGAAATGAAAAAGGCGCACTATGTGCGCCTTTTTCGTTGAGCTTATCTTTACTGCTTGTACTGCGTATGAGCGAACTTAGAGATTGCCTCAGCCATGGCCTTGGGCTGTTCTGGCGCCATTGCATGGCCCGCATTTTTCAGCACCACTACCTGAACTCGGTCACCAAGCATGCTTTTCAGGACACCGGAGAAACGGCGTGGTGCAACCGCATCGGCTTCGCCTTGGAGATCTAGAATAGGGGCTTTACCAGCAGCGAAGTAGTCATCAACAGGTGTGGTGTTGCGAGCATGCCCTTCGGCGTCGTGAGTTTCCTCATGCCAACCACCAAGCCATACGGTCGGGTCATTGCCAGGCGCGAAGAAGGCCTTGCGCAGATAGGTTAGGCGCTGCTCTTCAGACAGAGACATATCACCTGCGCCATCGATCGCTTGGCGCATTTCAGCGTTGATAGGCTTCTCTGTCGAGCCAGGCGGAACCTTGCCAGCTGATGCAGCGGCTAGAACGACCCCGCGCACCAGGTCAGGTCGATCGGCAGCTAGCATGCGTGCTGGAAAGTTGCCCCAAGCATGGCCGACCACGACTACAGGGCCCTTATTCTCGTGTTCGACTACTGCTGCTACGTCACGAGCGAAGTCGTGTACTGACAGGTTTTCCATGGGCCCTTTGCTTTTGCCGACCCCACGAGGCTCAGGTCTCACTACACGAAAGCCCGATGTCTGCAGATAGTCGGCAACCTTGTCGTAATCCCGTCCGGAACGGCCTAGGGAGGGCAGCATTACGATGATTGGCCCTTTGCCTTGGGAGAGCACTTCAATTTGCACGTTATCGTAGCTCACAACGTTGTGCTCAAGCGTGCTGCTCGCCATGGAAACAGCCGAACTAAGTGTCAGCACTGCGCCCAGCATGAAAGAGGAAATTTTTGTCATTTTTTTTGTCCTGAGAGTTATTGGTTGCGTGCTGGTTCAAGGCCGCTTTTTTCCAGCAGCTGACGTGCAGCCGGGCTGTTCAAAAACGCGATGAATTCTTGAGCTGGCAGGGCGTTGTTGGTGTCCTTGGCGACGGCAGCACAGAAGCGACTGATCTTTTGCACCTCATCGGGCAGTGGGCCTAGGTAATCCACGCCTGGGGTTACTTTCAGCTCGCTCACTTGCTGCATGCCGATGTCGGCTTCGCCCCGGGCGAGCGCTGTGCCCACGAGCTCTTTGCCCTCAATCTCTACGGTCTTACCTTTCACCTGATCGCTGATGCCGAGGTGCTGGAACAACTGAGTGCGGACATACACACCACTGGCACCCTGCGAATAGGCAATCCTGTCGCTTTTTAGAAGCGCCGATTTCAGCGTTTCAACACTTGAGATGTCCGGGTGTGACTTTCCAGCGGGTACCCCGACACCTATTCGAGAGTCAGCGATTTCGCGCCGGGTTGAGAGATCAAAAACACCGGTCGGCGAGAGCAGGTCGAGCGTTTCGTCAGCCATAATGGCCAAGTCCATCGGTTCTTTGTGCTTGATCCGTTGAGGAATCGATTCAAGCGAGTCGCCCATCGAAGGGCCCCAACTGATGTTTAGAGTATTGCCGCTGGCCTTTTCATATGCGGGCTGCAGGTATTGCATTGCCCCTTTGAGTGCACCGCTTGCGATGACTTTGAGCTCGGCAGCTTCTGACAGTTGGGTAAAGGACAACAAGCTAGCGAGCCCTGTCGTCACTAGTAGCGGAGCAGTTTTTGTTTTTTTCATGGTGCTTCCTTCGATAGGTGCAGCGTGCTTAAGCGCCGCGAGTGTTTACGAACAGCGAATACAAGGATGTGGTAGATGCCATGAGCAAACGGTTGCCCCGAGGGCCTCCGAAACACAGATTTGCGCAGCGCTCCGGCAGGTCTATGTGGCCGATTGCAGTGCCATCGGGCGCAAATATTCGTACGCCATCCAGACCTGGCTCCGGCGCACCCCAGCCACACCAAAGATTCCCGTCGACATCGACGCGAAGTCCATCGGGCAGGCCGGTACCCGCATCGATCAGCAATCGGCGATTGCTGATGTCGCCTTGTTCATTGACGTCGTAAGCAACGATGCGGCGAGGGCGCGCGCGGGACTCAACCAGATACAGCGTTGTTTCATCGGGCGAGAACGCGAGTCCGTTTGGGCCTTCAATATCTTCGGCAACACAGTTGAGCGTGCCGTCGCGGTCTAAGCGGTAGAGGTTTGCAGGCAGGGACGGTGTGCCTTGGCGCCCCATGTAATCACTTACCAGGCCAAAGGGTGGGTCTGTGAACCAAATGCTGTCGTCCGATTTCACGACGATGTCATTCGGCGAGTTCAATGGCTTGCCTGCGTAGCTGTCAGCGAGCACCGTGATGCTTCCATCATAATCAGTGCGCGTGACTCTCCTACCGCCGTGCTCACAGACCAGTAGGCGCCCTTGGCGGTCTCGCGTCATACCATTGGCTTGATCCGATGGCTGGCGGAAAACACCGAGTACTCCAGTCGCCTCGTCCCAGCGCATGATTCGGTCGTTTGGCAGATCCGTGAAGAGCAGAAATCTGCCGTCGGCAAACCAGGCGGGGCCCTCAGCCCAGCGAAGGCCGCCGCCAAGGCGTTCGACTTTTGCATGGGCAAGGCGGTAATGCGCAAACCGAGGATCCAACTCTCGCACTGCCGGATCGGGTACGCGAGTGCTTGGACGCCATGTTGACTCGTCCATTTTTTTGTCTCCTAGTTGATCTAAGTTCAGGCGTAGAGGCGGGCTGGGTTGTCGATAAGAACTGCCTGCTGCAGCGCAGAAGTACTGCATACCTGACGAATGAAGCTGAGCAGCTGCGCGTCATCAGGAACAGGGCCTTTGATGTTCGGATGAGGCCAGTCCGATCCCCAAATTGCGCGTTGTGGTGCGCATTCGAGCAATCCACGAGCCTGATCAAGAGCTTGTGGCCAAGGCCCAGGAGCGCCTTGCATTGCCCGATCTACTCCCGACAGTTTGATCCACCGATGTGGGTGACTCAGGTGAGTACGCAGCTCTGCCAATTGGTTCGCGTCTATGGGTTTAGTGAAGTCCGGGCGTGCCATGTGATCAATGACCAAAGGGGTTGCAAGGTCTTCCCATTCCTTCAGAAATGGCAGCAAGTCAGATAGCTCACCATGCACCAGCACATGCCATCCCAGGGGCCCGACGCGCTCAGCCATGTGCCGAAGCTTTATTGGGTCGCGGGCACCTGGCAGGTGGCCCATCAGGTTAAAGCGGATACCACGCAAGCCACCTTTGTGAAGCGCTTGGAGCTCATCGTCAGTGGTACTTTCGTCAATGATTCCCACCCCGCGATAACGCCCCCCAGTGCTTGCGATTGCGCCAAGGATGGCCGAGTGATCAGTGCCATACGGGGCTGCCTGCACCAGGACACCGTTGCTGATACCCAAACGTTGATGAAGAGCGAGGAGCTCTGTAAACGGAGCCGGGGCAGGTGTATACGCGGCATTGGCTGGGAGGGGAAACTGACTCCATGGGCCGTAGATATGAGTGTGGCAATCCCACACTCCCGAGGGGTTAGAGGATGTCGACACGGTAGCTCCAAGAGTCTGTTCAAACGCGCCGCCGGCTAAACCTATGCCGATTGACGCGACTGCGCTTTGCTTGAGGAAAAGACGGCGTGCCGCCTGTTCGAGTGAAAGGTCGTCCATAGTCACCTGGCTCTTCTTATTTTTAGAACTGGGGCCCCATGATGAGAGGCCCCCGAAGAAATCAGTCGCAGCGAGCCGTCATGCCGCCATCGACTACGATTTCAGTGCCGGTGACGAAGCGAGATTCATCGCTGGCCAAGTAAAGGGCCGCGTAGGCGGTATCGCGGCCATCTCCCATGAAGCCGATTGGGATACGAGCCAGGCGCGAGTCCAGGAGCTTGTTCACGTCGCCCCCCGTGCGTTGTCCTGCGAGGCGAACCTCTACCATTGGCGTGTGCAGCTGGCCGGGTATGATCGTGTTCACTCGAATGCCTTTAGGGGCATATTCGACAGCGGTCACTCGACCCAGATGAATGACGCCGGCCTTGCTTGCGGCATAGGCGACCTGAGCTGATCCCGTGAAGCGAATCCCGGAAGTGGAAGCGGTATTGATGATCGACCCGCTTCCTTGGGCTTCCATGATGGGCAGTACGTGCTTGCAAGACAGGAAAACGCTTTTGAGGTTGAGCGCGATCTGTGCGTCGAACTTTTCCTCAGACAATGCCACTGCGCCGCCAGCAGCTGAACCGCCCACGTTGTTCACTAGAATGTCGACAGTACCGTAGGTAGCTTTGCATGCAGCCACCATGGCTTCGACTGCAGCGCTGTCCGTCACGTCGCAGGTATGAGCGGTGACTTCACCGCCGGCTTCGCGAATGCGGCCCAGAGTCTCCTCCATGGCATTCAGGTCGCGGTCAACGGCGAAGACTTTGGCGCCGGCCAAGGCAAACAATACAGCCACTGCACGGCCATTTCCCCAGCCTGTGCCGACACAGCCAGCGCCGGTGACGATGGCTACTTTGCCTTTCAGGCGATCGCTGGTTGGAAGAATATCGGTCATGGTTGAATCCTCAGCTAAGGGTGGTCGGCAGTTCAGGGATCGCACCGGCAGGTGGCGGAACCTCGAACACCTTGATGGTCATGGAGATCAGCGTGTAGTAGCCGGCGATGCCCACCAGATCGACTGCAGCGTCGGTACCCATCAGCGCGACAATTTCGCTGTACAGGTCGTCGCTGATGCCACGTTGAGCGTGCAGTTCGCGTACGAATTTGTAGACGAGCGCCTCGTCTTTTTGGGCAAAAGCTGGTTCATCGTCATCACGAATGGCGTCGATGATTTCAGGCGCAAGCCCCGCTTCCAGAGCGAACGGTTTATGAGCCGCCCATTCATATTCTGCGAGCCAGTGGCGGCCCATGAGCAAGATTGCGAGCTCAGAAAGGCGTGGTTCGAGGCACGTGTCGTAGCGGCAATAGCGGCCCAGAGCCTGCGCGCATTCAGCGAGTTCAGGGCGGTGCAGCCAGATAGCCAGTGGGCCTCGTACCCCTTTGCGCGGGCCGTTAGCGATGCGGTCATAAACTTCGCGCTGTGCTTCGCTCAAATTGTTAGGGTCGATTGGAGGCAGACGGTTCATGGGTAGAGATTCCTGTCAGGTACGCTGGGTGTGCGGCTGGTTTTTCTGGGCAGACTGATCGACTTCCGTCTGCGCTTCGGCATTCGCTGGTGGCTTCAGGAGGCTGCGGCCCGGAGTACGGCCTGTTTCTCGCTTGAAGTCTTCAGGGTTGAACGCACCTTCCCAGCGAGCGATAGCGAAGACTGCAATGGTGTTGCCAACAATGTTGGTCAGCGCCGTGGCCACAGCCATGATCCGGTCAATACCGAACAGCAAGCCCAGTCCACTCAGTGGAAGGGTTTGAACGGACTGCAGGGTTGCCGCGAGCTTGATGAAGGCGCCGCCCGCCACGGTCGTACCACCCTTTGAGGTGATGCTGAGGATGGCCAGCAAGCCGAGTTGCTGGAGCAGGGAGAATGGTGTGTCAGTCGCCTGAGCGATGAATCCGATTGCGATGGCCATATAGATCGCGGTGCCATCAAGGTTGAAGCTGTAGCCAGCAGGAAGCACAAAACCGACCACGACTTCGTCACAGCCACTGCGCTTCAGTTTTTCAATCAGGCGGGGGAATGCAACCTCTCCGGACGCAGTACCGAATACCAGCAGGATTTCGTCACGGATCAGTCGAAGCACGCTGCCGAACGGCAGGCCGATCGCCCAGCTGATGGTGCCCAACACACCGCATACGAAGAAGATAGAGGCGGCGTAGTAGACCCCGATCAGCTTCAGCAGATAAACCAGTGTGTCTCCACCGTAGCTACCAATGGCAGCAGCCATAGCGCCGAATGCACCGATTGGGGCGAGTTTCATGATGAAGCTGAGCATTTTGAAGAGAATGTTTTGTGCTTCGTTGATCGCTTTGATGGCCACGGAGTCGGGGGAACAGACCCGGTTAATTGCGATACCCGCCAACATGGAAATCAGCAGTACTTGAATGATGTCGCCTTTTGCAAACGCATCCACGAGCGTGTGGGGGATAAGGCTCAGAAGGTAGCTCACCATCGAAACGCTACCAGCCGCCGAGGTGGCCTTGATGGCATCGCTGGACTCCGCCATGCCGCCAGCGTGCATACCAACACCAGGTTCGATGACATTGACCAGGACGAAGCCCACAAGCATCGCGATGGTGCTTACCACTTCGAAGTAAAGGAGGGATTTGAGGCCGAGGCGACCGAGCTTGCGCATGTCTTGAACGTGCGTAAGGCCATGGACGAGGGTGACGAAAACGATAGGTGCCAGCATCATTTTCAGCAACGCAATGAATGCTTGACCAAGAGGCTTCATCGCAACCGCCCACTCAGGTGCTGCGAAGCCCAGGATTACGGCAGCGGCAAGTGCGATGAGAACCTGCACGTGGAGCTTTTTTAACTGATTCATGGCAGTTCCTAGCCCGGATCGGGCGTAATTATTCTTGTGTTGAGGCAAAGTGAAAATGGCCAGCCAGCAGTTTTCAGCTATCTGTTTGGAGCATAGAAAAATCTAAGGCTATGCACAAAAACCTTATTTTGATACAAAGCCATGCTGCACCGGCATAGGATTAACCATGGATATCAGAGAGCTTCGTTCGTTCGTAAAGGTCGCACAGTGCGGTGGGTTTAGCCGCGCTGCCCGTGAGCTATTCATCGCGCAGCCTGCTCTGAGCCGACAGATTGCGAAGCTTGAGGAGCAACTCCAGGTTGAGCTTTTTGTCCGACATGGCCGAGGCGTGCAGTTGACAGCAGCTGGTTCACGGCTGCTTGAGCGCGCCGAGATGATGCTTCGGTACATGGAAGAAACCAGCGACCATGTGCGCAATAGCGCAGCCGAGGAGCGTGGCCACCTCGCCATTGGGCTCCCTCCAGCCATCGGAATGATCGTGGGGCCACAACTGATCCGCAGGTTCAGAGAAAAATGGCCTAAAGCTTCTTTCCATGCCCTGGAGGGATTGAGTACGTCGCTCCAGGAGTGGCTCCTGGATGGGCGTATCCAAGTCGCGGTTGTCTACAACCAGCCGCTGCTAGAGGCTTTCGACGTTAGGCCTCTGTTCAGCGAAAAGATGGTGCTTGTCGGGCCTCCGGGTGAGCCCCCCCGATCGGTGCGGATGGCCGGGCTTGGAGATTTCCCGCTGATACTTCCTGGATTACCTCACAGTAACCGGCGCTTGGTTGATCAGGTGGCAGCGCAGAATGGTTTTCGCCTCAATGTGGCCTTTGAAGTCGACAGCGTTAGCTTAACCAAGCGTCTAGTTTCCGAAGGGTTGGGTTACTCGATCCTTGCTCACGCAGCCGTTCAAGAAGACATCGCTCGTGGCCTGCTAGTTGGCCATTCAATCGATAGGCCTGGGATCCGCTCGACGGTGTCTTTGACGACCCTGAAGGATCGCAGAACCAATCGTCTTGCCTTAAGCTGGGAAAGCCTTCTCTTGGAGACATTGGAGGAGTTGGTCACCACTGGCGCATGGAAAGATGCAACGCAATGGCTGATCAACAATGACTGAACGATGGTGTAGGTGAGTTCAATGTTAGGAAGATGCCAACCTACTGCGAGCTTCTTGTCGCTTTCAGACTTGGATTATGTGCTTCATCCTCGCACGCGAGCCTTAGTGAGTCGCCTGCATGAAAGAGGTCAGGGAACTATCCGATGGCTATCCCCCAGTTACGATTGCTGCAGAAACAATGCAGCGCCAGCAATTGTTTCAGAGGCAAACCTGCGTTAGTGACCGGGGCAAGGATCACGTCAGCTTCGTTGGACTTGCCACCGCCAATCCTTTACATGAAGGCGACTTAACAAGACGCTTAACGTCGCGTTCACAGGACGCTTACGTTGCGAGGATCTGGATACTTGAGGCCAGGAGCGGCCCTGTTTTTGGAGTTGCGATAGAGAGGGGAGGGGCTTGAGATCGGATTCATCCGCCGATGAAGTACCGATCAAGGGCGCACGGTTGTCGGGCGCGCATGGTCGGTTCTTCACTCGATAAAATTGGTCACTTCAAAGCAGCGTTGATTGCGTTAATGAGATTCGAACAGCCTACGATCTCATGTGCCGCCAGTTCAGAGACTGAGTGGTCGCGCGACCACCTGAGAAAGGCTTTTGCCAGCTTGTACTTCGAAAACTCCTTACCGACTGTTTTCAGAAGAATTTCGATTATAGGCATATCGGGGGCATTGGCAAGTGCGGTGTCGATATCCCAATTGAGATCAGTTTTAGCTACTTTTGCCAATGTGTTTCGTAACAAGTCCTCGACCTCTGCGTGCTTGATCGCGGGAACTACATAGTCTGACGTGCGAAGGATTCGCTTGTTGCCAAGGCGATGTACCAAAGTTTCCTGGCGGGCAGCTTGGTCTCCGGCATTATCCGAATCGAGTAGCGCTGCAACCTTGAGGTTATGGGAAGTTAGGATAGTTGCAAAATAAACGATCTTGCTCGCGGTGTTGGCTGGGACTAGCGCAATTTTCTCGTGTAGCGCCGCTTTTCCTCCTTCCTTGAGCAAGTTGGCAATTGCCTCGACATACCAGTAATCAGTTAGTCCCTCCAGAATTAGGTTCCGCTGACTGGCAAAAAGACTCTGAGCCAGGTCATAACCCAACGCTTCTTGAAGGGGCAGCAGCGCCGCAGGATCGCTGGAGGATACGGTTGTGTGAACCTTGGTACCGACTGCTCTATCCGTCAGCTCTATTACTCTGACCAAGTCGAGTTCATCCGGGCCAACTAGGAATGGAGAGTGGGTCGAGTAAATAGTTTGGTTTTCATCTGCAAGCATCGAAATGGTTTTTCTGAATTCTCGCTGCTTCAGGGCGTGAAGGCTTACCCCTGGCTCGTCTAAGAGTAAGACGGTGTTCTTGTGCTTACCTTTCGCTTCAGCAAAGAAAACGATGAAGAACGAGACCAGCCACTGGAACCCCTCCGAACGCTGATCAAGCTCCACCTCCACCCCGATATTGTCTTCTACCACCACCTTCAGGTACTGGCCATCTGCATTCAGCTTAAGCCTGCTGGCTTCAGCTTTCGTATCATCGGGATTCCAGACCTTAATGATCTGCTGGGTCAGTTCAACGCTGGCAGCATTCAGCTCGTACCCCCTCTGATCCAGCTTTGCTCGGTAATTTTCAAGGTCAGTCGTGGTGTGGCTTGGGTCAGACGCTTTTCCAAGGTCAGAAAGCTCCTGGGCCGTAAATCCAAGCAGCTTAAGCAAGCACATATTGCCATAGTCATAAGCGTCGTCATCTAAGCTATTGGCTTCCAAACGCTTAGCTAAATTCCCGAGGTGAATGATAGGCTTAACGCGGAAGTAGTTGCTGTATAGGACAAAAACTGGTCGGTTTTTGTTGAGGTGTAATCGAAATTTATTAATTTCAACGTCATCATCCAAGGCGGTGACGATGCTTTCCCATCGAGCAACCTCTTTCGCGTTGTCCTCATCCACGTAGGGAAGCATCTCGTCGAGCCAAGGCCTCACGGTTTCCGCCACAGCCCATAAGTATCTATATTGGGAGAAATTGCTAGTTAGTTTGTTGAAGTGATCAGTGCGAGGTTTGGAAGCCCCTTCCGCAACCCCCCGATCGAGATGGGCGGCCAGCCTTAATAGATCATTCTTGATGTCTTTAAAGTAAGGCGTTTCGACTCCAGCTAAATGATGGCGCCAGCTATTATCCAAATGTCGAGTGAAAATGTAGCTTAGTTTAAGCTTTTTTATTTTTTCAGGCGCGAGCTCCATTTCTGACTTATCTAACGCAAATGTTGCTGATACCACTTCAATATCTGCAGGCTTCAGTTCGCCTCTACTGATCTGCGTGTAGTTTGCCCTCGGATAGTCGCGAAGTGGGTTGAAGCCCTTAACACCCTCTGGCGGATTGATTTGTTGAACCGCTTGTAGGATCGCAGTTTTTCCTGCTTCGTTTGGGCCAACCAATATCGTTTTCAACCGTTCGATCTCAAATTCGCCGGTATCGATAATGCTTCGATAATTCTGGACTCGTACCTTACTCAAACGCATGGTCAATCCCTTTGCAACTCATGGATGTAGGTCATCTTGCACCATAGCCCAGAGCCCTAAAGAAAGACAGAAAACCCAGATTTCGCTTTGATCGGCTCATTTTAAGCATCACTATGTGTTGAGTGAGTGGGCGTTGGTAGCCGACGAACCGGCGAGCCAGCTGCAGGTGGGTTGCTCCGTGGCTCGGGGGTGTATGAGAGGTCGTCGACGATGATGGAGCAAGGTAGGCTGCTGCGGCCTGCCCTTACCCTCACCACGTATGGCTCAAGGTCGGTTCGGCGGATGAATGGGGACTACATTGTCAAGCTGGCGCAGACGGCGCTCCGATTTTTCCCAGGCACGCAGTAGCATAAGCTCCCGGCCCAGCGCCGCTTTGTACTTGTCCTCAAAAGATTCTGCTTCAGCTTTGGCTTTTGCTGTCTTGGCCTTGGCCTCACGTATCTTCAACGCACCAGGAAGACTTTGCTCCTCCTGCTCCTTGGCGCGCTGCTTGATCTCGCGAATCAACGCTGCATAAACGGAGCGCTGTTTCTTGATGCTGCCCGCGCTCTTACCTGCCTCCATGGCCACCGCGTTGAGTGTGATCTTCGTACCGGGTGGAACCACTTCGCTCTTGCCTGCCACCAGGCGATTTAGGGCAGCGTAATAAGGCTTCAGGGTACTCGATTCTTCAGGGCTGTCCGGCATCGGTGACTCCTTTGAAATCCAGTGTTGGCTGTGGTGGTGATGGTAGCTGACCATGGTCGATCCTTGGTACAGCTTGGCTGAGGGCATTAGGGGATCCGCGCGTGCAGGCGGGTCGCACCTGATGCCGCTCATATCCCAGATGACATGGCATGGGTCGATAATGCAGCTCTACCCCTTCGCTATGATCCGGTCTCGTATCTCCATGAAATCGATCAGGTTTTGCTGCTCTGCTCGGTACTCTATGCTTTCGGGATCAAGCTGCTCAAGGTCGAACCTCATGATGTTGATGGTTTCCTGCATGACCGATTCCTTGGCTAATAACGCTGAGCACCCTGGACATGTCTCGTAATTGCCGTGAGCACGCTTGTCACAAGGTTCTGCAGACGTACAAATTCCGAGCGGGCTTTCCTTGTGTGACCTGAGCCCCAGCCTTGCCATGCGCTGCATTTCTTCCTCAGTCTCACTCAGCCAGACAGAATCGTTACGTTCCTTCATAAGTTGCCGCCCCCGAGCGCCATAGAGGCGTTCCGAGGACTTGTAGACATCCCGAATGAACATAGCCCCATCGGCTTCTTGCTTGGCCTTCCTGAGCTCCTGGGCGAGTTCGGGATTAATGAGCGCAAAGTAGTAGTTTTTCGCTGAGCAACCTTTCGTGTAGTACTGAGACATGACCCTGGTGAGGTGCGTCAAGAGTCGCTTCAGCGAGGGCAATGTGATCAATCCGCTTTGAGCCGCAAATACCGCCATTGACCGGCGGAACTGATGACTGGAAGCGAGCCAAGGCTTTCCAATCTGGTATTTTTTGTCGCTCCGCCAGTCTCTTAGTGGGTCGATCGTCTCCAACTCCAGGATATCTTCATTTGTTATGAGGATAGGATCCAGGCGGAATTCAAGGTTCCGCTTCTTGAAGTGCCCGGCTTTGGCGTCTTTTCTACCATTGCTGACAGGGTGTACTGAGGTGCTTAAAAAGAGTGAATCCTTGTGGGGGGAGAAGGGGGAAAGAATGGAATTGACCTTGGTGAGTACTTCGATGGGCTTCAAAATGGCATCTGTTGTGATCCACTTTGTTGGCTTGGGTTTGCTGTGCAGCTTGGTACTGATGCCGATCACGTACAGAGCTTTTTTGTTCCACCCCTCCACCGGTTCCAAGCAACCTTTGCACAGCCCCGTCACTTCATGATCGCGCATCAAGGTGAAGAGGTGAATGAGGTTTTTTGCGCAATGTGCGGCTAGCGAAAGGAAACTCAGAAGCGAAGGAGCGCTGACCAAGTTGTATCTCTGGCATAAGTCCGTCAAGTTCAAATCTGCGACAGCCTGCTCGAAAGTAATCGGACTCTGCATGTGCGAGACTTTTTGAGCTTGGGTGCCAGGGCGACTTAGCTCTCTGTAGTGAGTGTTTTCGTTTTTGGCGAAATAGGGGTTTTCTACTGATCGCCGTAAGAAAATATCGATCTTGTAGTGATTCTGGATATAGTCGTCCAGGCAGTTAGAGTATTGATTGTACTTTTCCAGCAGGATTCGACTCGGAATGATTGGGGTCTGCTGCCCCTCGTTACGGGAAGATCGCGCGATTTTTTGCATGTAGGGAAATATCTTCCCATCCAGCATCAGGCCCCTCTGACTGCTATCAAGCTGATTTAGCGTTCTGACCAAAGCTACAAGATCTCGATTCAAGGTCTGGGGGATGGACTGCTGGAAGTCCTTGAATGTTGCGAATGATGAAAAGACGGTTTCAGCAGCAATGTTTGCTCCTGCGCAATAATTGCAAACTTTCTGCAGTAATTGTCTCATCTTGTGCATCGTAGAGAGGCGAAGGGGGAGCCCCGTTTTATTGTTCGTGGCAAACATCTTGGTAATGAATATTTTTTTACACAACAATGTATTGGACAGGGAGTGCGGGTTGGGGGTATAGAACGGCAAGAAGCTGAAATAAGGGTTGTCGCCCACGTGGAAAGCAAAATCAGCCAGTTTCCACTCATCGTCAGCGAGAAGGGTGATACCAACTTCATCGCTAGAAATCACGGTCTGCTCACTAAGACGGCGAAAATCCATGCCGTAATAAATGCGGGTGTGCAGGTCTTTTGCGTGGCGCAGGCTATCGCGTCGGGTATCGTTAGTGGCTTTGCTCATTGGATCACCTTGGTTCGGATGAGTCGGCTATAGAGTCGCTCCCAGTAGTCGGTAAGCTGAAAGTTGTCTGTGATCTCCTGTGTGATTCGTTCAATTAAGGCCCTGGCCTCCGGTCGGAATTGGATAAGTTCGGCCATTACAGCATCGATGCGGAGAATCGCATTGCCGTGAACGGTGTGGAACTGATGTACGTCGGTGCAGGCATTCAAGAACTCCGAGGTCACCCAGCGCATACTCAATACCTTCCGGATAGAGTTCTCGTCAGCATGCAGACGGAATTTGCTGCAAAAAATACATCCCACGAAGTTTCGGCAGTTTGGCTGGTAGGCCGTGGGGGGCTCTACGGTCTCCTTGGGTTCCCCACCCCCGCACCCTGATGCTGGGGTAGGCAGAGCGTAGTAGCTTTCGAAGATCTCGCGCGCGAGTGTCATAACCTCGGAGATCTCGTCGATTGCGTTTTTTTCTTCTGCGCCAGCATAATGCCTGAGAACAGTTTTACCGCTTGTTTGCATAAGGGCCGAGACTACTTCTACAGGATGGCCAGTACTGAGCAAGTAAACGGACTTGTACTTACGCAGTTTCTGATATCCTAGGCCGGAAAACTCTGGTTCCAGAAAGCTCCTGATTTTACCGTTTGCGAAATGTATGCATGAGGATTTAATAGGGGTTGGTTTGGCCGCGTCCTTAGTGATGTTTATGAATAGGTATGGGTGAGGCAGACCATTGGTGAGGTACTCGCGCAGCTCCAGGAACTTTTTGAAGTCTTTCAGAAATACCTTCTGGATTTCAAAATACTGCTCCATGCCACCAGCGCGCTGCTTGATAACGACGAAACCAGCATTTTCACTATTTTCTACAGTGTAATCATTTGACCACACCAGCTCGCGTAATGGAGCTTCATTAATTCCAGTATTGGCTACAAAATGAGAAATAAATGCATCTTGGGCCAACGCGGCTAGCCAAATCCGCTTCCGGTGGCGAAGGTTAAAGTTTGCATCTTCCAGCTCGCGTAACGCTTCGTGCCTCTGCCTGTTTAGATGACGTTCAGTCTGTGATGACCTGGTCTTGCACTCTTCTAAGGAATTGACCCTGCCATCGCGGTAATTCCAAAAAATATGATTTCCGACTTTAGCTGTGTGATGAACTGCCGGAGTGGTAATCGCGTACTCTGCTGGAAGGAGAGTGGCTTCAGTGTCCATGTAAGGAATACGGTATGGAAACGCCCGTCCTTTGAGCACGAAGTCTGTTAAGCCTTCGAATAGATAGCGGTAGGGAGTGAGGTGGTCGGTCATTTCCCCCATTGAGGGTGTTTCAGTTGTCTCCTTATTGAGGCTGCTGTGAGAGATGATGGGCAGGTCAGTGAGGAAGTTAAGAGGGGAGCCTGGGAAAAAAATGTAGGCGCTTTTGATCGCCTGACTCTGAAGGCGATTGGCAGTGAAGGTACCGATACCTTCAGGACTCCGAACTTGTAATTGCAAGTGAATAGAGAACTCGTCCAAGGCAGTTTTGTATGCTTCTGCGTTGGCTAGGAAATCGCAGTGGTGATTGGCATCACACCAGTCGCTGAAATTCACAAATTCGGTCGCGTTGGTATAAAAAGTATACCCACTGCCGATGTGTCGGTTGCCCGTTTCTGCGCACCATGCACGAACAGCGCGTGCACGTTCAGGGCAGAGAGATGACTCATCTACCGGTTTTGGGATCTTTCGGCTGTTGGCGTCGCGGCTGCCATAGCAGAGTGAACCGATACTGATTTGTCGGTCACTGGTGCAGCGAATTACAAGGCGCTCAATCGCGCAAGTGGAGATGACAGTTTGGTATTGGTCATTCGTCAGTGACTCCAGGTTGAGGAGGTGGACGGTTTGCTCGGCGCTGTTCATTCTTCGTCATTTCCGTTCGGACGAGGCTTTCGAGGTGAACTTCGAAGCCTGATTGTGCTTGGGCCAGGCGCGGATGATCCTGGTAGTATTTGAGGTAGCGCATAGTCACGTTTATATCCTCTTGGTTTAATCTATTTTTCAAAATGTCTAAAAGTTCGAGTTGGTTCATCTTTCCGTTCTCCATGTCGCCGCTATTATCTTCGATAAGGTTCATGCCAAAAGTGGCCCTTAGGTCATGAAGCTGGTAGTTGAAGCTTTTATTTTCTCGCTTCACTACCTCTATGACCTTCTTGCAGAAGTGGCGTAGTGCTGAACCTTTTTCGGTGCTGAAATCGAATAAATGCTCGTCTGCCTTAGCCACGTAATAAGGTTTTCCTGTGCGAGTCAGGAAAATATACTGCTGAGAGTCTTCCGTTATTGGGGACTTGGCCTCGCGTTGTTTGTGTCTGTCGGAATTGATATAAACGTGCAGCATATGGTGAACCCATGCGGGCATCATGACCACTTGCTCTTTACTGTTCTTTGCCTCCACCGGGCTATCTTCGAAGGCTACGTAGATTCCGTACAAGGCATATTTTTCGGGATCATCTTCATCCCCCACCCCTTGCGTGATAGAGTCGTGTCGTAGTGTAAGGTTGGTCTGAACCCGCATTCCGGTTGTCAGCCCAATAATGTGCACTAGCAGCATTTCTGGGTTTCCCAATTCAAACAGTGCCCGCATAACGCGATCCTGGTTTTCGCGAGATATTGGGCAGAGTTTTCCACCGTCAACAATGTATTTTCCTACCGGTATGGACTTGCTTTTTTTGAAGGTCAAGTCAGTTGAGATGACTTCCTTTATGTGGGTGTTGCCATGCCTGTCAGTGTATGGAATCTGCCGAGTCGTACTTACCCACATCACCTGCTTCGGCTTGAAGTTTCGGGTGGTGGTAAGCCAGCGATACAGTCCTTGGACACTGTAAATCTTACGGTTGCAATACCCTTTGCTGCGGGCACCGCTCATGATTTCGCTTTTGAGTGTCGCCCTATATCGGTACGTGGGGCGAAGGGATTGGGGGCCGTCAAAGT
The DNA here is from genome assembly GCF_013608025.1 of Pseudomonas brassicacearum subsp. neoaurantiaca. GTDB lineage: Bacteria > Pseudomonadota > Gammaproteobacteria > Pseudomonadales > Pseudomonadaceae > Aquipseudomonas. The sequence goes on from NZ_VDLV01000003.1 coordinate 236,998, forward strand.
TTAGAAAGTCTAAGCCGCTGTCATCCATTTTGTTCATGAAGTCAGCAAGGTCACCCGCAGCGTTCGCTGCCGAGGATTCGCTCATGCCCTGTTCTGTAATTGCCTCGAATAGATAGAGGCTCCCTTCCTGCCACAACGCGCCATCAGGGCGCAGGATTACATATAGATGGGGGGCGTACTCGTCGGAGAGCCGGATTGGCCTGGTGGGATAGGGTTCGGGCTGGCCATCATCAGCATCGTAAGCAGCCATCCAGTCAAAGGCCTCTTCGGGCCTACAGGGCTCCCATAGCCTGACGTTCTTGAGGGCTATCTTGCGGTAGCGGGGAGGCGTTTGTGGTTTCTGGGGGCTCTGGGCTGGCATGGCAGGCTCTTACAGAAGAGGTGTCTGTCCATTGAAGCTCAGCTCCGGGGTAACGTCAAATCACCGGAGTTCACACGTAGTTCTGCACTTTGACCGTGTGCAGCGTGATGTCCACCACATCGCCGTCGGCGCCCACCTGCGGCATCTCGATCCAGTCGCCGACCCGCAGCATGTCGTTGCTGGTCAACTGCACGCTGGCAACAAACGACAACAGCGTGTCCTTGTAGACCAACAGGATCACCGCCGACATCGCGCCCAGGCCTGACAGCAGCAGCAACGGCGAACGATCAATCAGCGTGGCGACGATGATGATCGCGCCGAACACATACAGCACCATTTTCGTCAGTTGCACATAGCCCTTGATCGAGCGGGTGCGCGCGTGTTCGGTGCGGGCGTAGACGTCCAGCAGGGCACTGAGCAGCGCACTGATGGCGAGCAACATGAACAGGATGGTGAAGGACAGCGCGACATTGCCGAGGAAAATCGTGCTGGTCTTGCTCAAGCCCGGCACCAGGTGCAAGCCGAACTGAATGATCAGCGACGGTGTCGTCTGCGCCAGCCGATGAAAGACCTTGTTCTGGCGCAGGTCATTGATCCAATGCAGGGCCGGTTGCCGGCCGATCAGCTTGGCGCCGTGCAGGATCAGGTAACGCGCCACGCGCCCGAGCACCAATGCGATCGCCAGCAGCAACATCAGCGCAAGGCTCGAATGCAGCAGTGGATGTTGATCCAGGGCGCCCCAGAAATCCTGGAGGTTGAGCCAGAGTTGTTTGATATCCATGGGCGAGGCGGTTCTTCTGTGAGCGCGATGGGGCGAATTAGAGCATTTAAGCGGCGCGAAGTGACCGTTGATCGTGAATCCAGTCGTCAAAACACGCTGATTTGCGGCCGTTTGCATAAAGAAACTCGGCCTTCGCGCTCGAAACCGTTACCCTATGCAGCTGTTTTTTTGCATTTCTTCGAGGTAGCACCCGTGTTTTCCCAATTCGCCCTGCACGAACGCCTGCTCAAAGCCGTGGCCGAGCTTAAATTTGTCGAGCCAACGCCGGTGCAGGCAGCGGCTATTCCGCTCGCGCTCCAAGGGCGTGACCTGCGGGTGACGGCGCAAACCGGCAGCGGCAAGACCGCCGCGTTCGTGCTGCCGATCCTCAATCGCCTGATCGGCCCGGCCAAGGTCCGCGTCAGCATCAAGACCCTGATCCTGCTGCCGACCCGTGAACTGGCCCAGCAGACCTTGAAGGAAGTGGAGCGCTTCTCGCAATTCACCTTCATCAAGTCCGGCCTGATCACCGGCGGTGAAGACTTCAAGGTCCAGGCCGCCATGCTGCGCAAGGTGCCGGACATTCTGATCGGTACACCGGGACGGATGATCGAGCAACTGAATGCCGGCAACCTCGACCTCAAGGAAGTCGAAGTGCTGGTGCTCGACGAAGCCGACCGCATGCTGGACATGGGCTTTGCCGAAGACGTGCAGCGTTTGGTGGATGAGTGCGTCAACCGTCAGCAGACCATGCTGTTTTCCGCCACCACCGGCGGTTCGGGCCTGCGCGAGATGATCGCCAAGGTGCTGAACAACCCTGAGCACCTGCAGCTCAACGCGGTCAGCCAACTGAATTCCACCACTCGCCAGCAGATCATCACTGCTGACCATAACCAGCACAAAGAGCAGATCGTCAACTGGTTGCTGGCCAACGAGACCTACGAAAAAGCCATCGTCTTCACCAACACCCGGGCCATGGCCGACCGCATCTACGGCCGTCTCGTTGCCCAGGAATACAAGGCGTTCGTGCTGCACGGCGAGAAAGACCAGAAGGACCGCAAGCTGGCCATCGACCGCCTGAAGCAGGGCGGCGTGAAAATCCTCGTCGCCACCGACGTCGCTGCCCGTGGCCTGGACGTGGATGGCCTGGACATGGTCATCAACTTCGACATGCCCCGCAGCGGCGATGAATATGTGCACCGCATCGGTCGTACCGGTCGTGCCGGCAACGACGGCCTGGCGATCTCGCTGATCTGCCACGGCGACTGGAACCTGATGTCGAGCATCGAGCGCTACCTCAAGCAGAGCTTCGAGCGCCGCACCATCAAGGAAGTCAAAGGCACCTACGGCGGACCGAAAAAGGTCAAGGCGTCGGGCAAGGCCGTTGGCGTGAAGAAGAAAAAGGTCGACGCCAAGGGCGACAAGAAGAAAACCGGCGCCAAGGCCCCGACCAAGCGCAAGACCGCCAACCGCCCGAAGACCGACGCTCCGTCGCTGGTCAGCAAGGACGGCATGGCCCCACTCAAGCGCCGCAAGCCAGAGGCGCCGGCGGCTGAGTGAGTTGGCGTTAACGCTTCATGAAAAAACCGGACCTTGGGTCCGGTTTTTTATTGGGCGAATTCCCAATCCCGTGGCGAGGGAGCTTGCTCCCGCTGGGCTGCGCAGCAGCCCCAAAAAAGCATCCCGTAGCTCCTGGCACACCGAGCCGCTGGCTTCAGGGCTGCTGCGCACCCCAGCGGGAGCAAGCTCCCTCGCCACAAAAGCGGGTCGTGCCCGACTGATCACTCCGCCTTCTTCTGCGCCTCTTCCAACTCCTGCAGGCGCTTGTCGATCAATTGGCACTTGTCCGGCAGATCCTTGCTGGAAGTCCCCAGATCCATGGCTTGCAATTCGTCATTCATTTCCTTGGCCTTGGACGGATCCTGCTCGGTGAGCTTGGCCACTTTATCCGCCAGTTGCTCGCGCTTGAGGGTGGCTTCTTCAGGCGTGCAGGTGGCCCAGGCGGGCAGGGCGCAGGCGACGGTGGCGGCGAGGGTGAGTTTGAGGAGGGTTTTCATGGCTCGGGCCTCGTATTCCTTTGTTGGGCGGGTAAAGGGTGGAGGCTGGCTTCGAAGGGAAAGTTCATTTAAACGACGGGGTTTCCGGTCTCAGGCGAGGGACTGTTGACCCACTGATTTCCGATGAGCGGCTACGTCTGGTGGCTTTGAAGGTGGGCGGTTAGTTGACGCCAAAATGATGGCTCATTAATATTGCGCCACTATTTTGATATCGTTTTTTTCGAGGGATCGAACATGTTCTCACCCGCCCCTTGGGCGAGGTTGTGCGTGGCTTTGCTGTGCCTTTCTCCGCTTTCCCTGGCTCATGCCGCGCCGACTCCCGGTGACACCGACCTGATCCGCGAACGCCAGAATCGCTTGCTCGAAGAGCAGCGCCGGCGTCTGGAAGAACTCAAGGACCTGCCGGGCAAGGAGGCGAAGCCAACCCAACAGACAGTCCCTGCCGATACCCGTTGCTTTCCCATCAAGACCGTCGAACTCAAAGGCGCCGACAGTTTGTCCGCCAGCGATCAGGAGCGTTTGCTCAAGCCCTACATCGGCCACTGCCTGGGCGTGCCGCAGCTCAACGAGTTGCTCAAAGTCATTACCGACCACTACATCGAGAAAGGTCTGGTCACCAGTCGTGCCTATTTGCCGCAGCAGGATTTGTCCACCGGGCATCTGAGTGTGTTGGTGGTGGAGGGACGACTGGAAGGCCTGAAGGGGGCCGAGAACAGCGGGTTGTCCGAGCGGGAATTGGCGATGGCGTTTCCCGGCAAGACCGGCGACCTGGTCAACCTGCGGGAAATCGAGCAACTGGTGGACCAGCTCAATCGCCTCCCTTCGAACCAGGCCAAAATGGAGCTGACCCCTGGCCAGAACGTTGGAGGCAGTGAAGTACGCGTCACCAACGATCCACAAAAGCCTTGGCGCGCCGGCCTGTCCCGCAGCAACGACGGCCAGCGCAGCACCGGCGAACAACAGTGGGGCACTCGTTTCGAGTGGGACAGTCCGCTGGGATTAGCCGATCAGTTGATGTTGCGTGGCGGCCACGACGCGATGACCGACCACCAGCACACCTCGAACAACGCCATGCTCTATTACAACTTGCCTTGGGGCTGGTGGAACGTCAGCTACACCTACAGCCAGAGCGAATACCGCTCACAGATCCCGGCCAACGGTTTCAATTTCAAGCAGACCGGCGACAGCCAGAACCATCAGTTGCGTGTCGAACGGGTGATCCACCGCGACGCGGTGAGCAAAACCTCTCTCAACACTGGCCTGGCCTACCTGCGTACCAACAGCTACATCGAAGACAGCAAACTCGATGTCAGCAGCAATCGCCTCAGCGAAGGCCAGTTCGGCATCAACCACGGTCGTCGGGTCGGCAACGCTTTCGTCAACCTGGATTTGGGCATGCAGCAAGGCATCGGCGCCTTCGATGCCCAAGGTGACGACGACCCAAGCCCTGGTCAGGCCAACTCCCGTTACCGCAAATACACCGCCACCGTGAGCTACCTGCAACCGTTTCAAGTGTGGGGCGAGTCCTTCAGCTTCAGCAGCCTGATGACCGGCCAGCGCAGCGAGGACGTGCTGTTCAGCCCCCAGCGCATGAGCCTGGGCGGGGAATCATCGATTCGTGGCTACAAGGATCAATCCTTGGCGGGGGACAGTGGTGGCTACTGGCGCAACGACCTGCGCTGGAGCCGTCCGGTGACCCTGGAATGGCTGCGTCCGGTGTTCGCCGAGTACGGCACCAGCCTGGGTTACGACCAGGGCGTGATCCGGGGCGATCGCTACAACGGCGACCAGCATGGGCGCATGTCGAGCAATTCCCTGGAGTTGTTTGCCCGCGGTCAACACCTGAGCGCCAGCATGACCTTCGCCCATTCCCTGGAACGCCCGGATGCCCTGACCGAGCGCGAAGCGCCGATCTACTTCCGCCTCGACCTATCCATTTAATCCGCTGCAACGAGACCCGATCATGGACGACCGCCATTACGCCTTCCTGACCCGCCAACCCTCTGCTGTCGTGGAGAGCCGTGAGCGGTTTCTAGGCATGCCCAAACGCGGCCTGGCGTTCCTGTTGGCCAACGTCATGTTCTGGCAACCGATGTGGGCCCAGGCGGACGGCATCGTGGTCAGCGCGCCGGGCACCGGACTGGACCGGGCGGGCAACGGCGTGCCCATCGTCAACATCGCCAAGCCCAATGGCAGCGGCCTGTCCCACAACAAATTCACCGACTACAACGTCGGCAGCAACGGCATCATTCTCAACAACGCCACATCCCGGACCCAGTCCACGCAACTGGGCGGGATCATTCTCGGCAACCCGAATCTCAACGGCACGGCCGCCACGACCATCCTCAACGAAGTCAACGGCGGCAACCCCAGCCAACTGCGCGGCTACACCGAAGTGGCGGGGCAGTCGGCCCACGTCATCGTCGCCAACCCGTATGGCATCACCTGCAACGGCTGCGGCTTCATCAACAGCCCGAAAGTGACCCTGAGCACCGGCAAACCGGTGGTGGAAAATGGTCGGTTGGATCGCTACCAGGTGGACCAGGGCAGCGTCTCCATCGAAGGCGCGGGGCTCAACGCGAACAACGTCGACCATTTCGAAATCATCACTCGCAGCGCCAAGATCAATGCCGAAATCCAGGCCAAGAACCTGACGATTGTCGCCGGTCGCAACGATGTCAATGCAGAGACTTTGAGCGCCACCGCTCGCGCCGATGACGGTAGTGTGAAGCCGGAACTGGCGATCGACTCGTCGGCGCTGGGTGGCATGTACGCCGGGGCGATCAAGTTGGTCGGCACAGAAGCTGGGGTTGGGGTGAAGCTGGACGGCAAGTTGATTGCCAGTGGCGGGGATATTCAGCTCGATGCCAATGGGCATTTGAGCATGGTCGATACCTCGGCCACGGGGGCGGTGAGCGTCAAGGCTGCGAGCGTTGATGTGCAGGGACCGGTTTATGCCGGGACGACGTTGAACGTGCAGACCCAAGGGGATTTAACCAACCGGCAGACGTTGGCTGCGCGCGATGGCATCAGCCTCAGTGCCGGTGGGCAGTTGAGCAACAACGGGATTATTGAAGCCGGGGTGAATGCGGATAACACGCGTAATGCCTCGGGGGATGTGAGCGTTACGGCGCAGAGCCTGAATAACAGCGGCAAGAGCATCGTTGCCAGTCGTCACCTCACGGCGAACGTTGCGCAAACGCTGAGCAACCAGGGCGGCACGCTCAGCGCCGGGCAAACCGCCACGGTCAAAGCCGGGACGCTGGATAACCAGAACAAGGGCCGGGTGCTGAGCAGCGGCGCGCTGAACGTCACCGCCGACAAGCTGCTCAACACCCAAGGCATCGTCAATAGCAACGGCAATCTGACGGCTGATGTCGGGCAGTTGAATAACCACGACGGCGAAGTCTCCAGCGCCGCCACCCTGACAGTTACCAGCGTCGCCCTGGACAACAGCAACGGCCTGCTCAGCGCCAAGGGCACCACTCGCGTCACCACCGGCGTGTTCGACAACACCGCCGGCGGTTACCTGGTCAGTGGCGACACCCTTGACCTGACTGCCACCCAAGTCAACAACGGCGCCGCCAGCCGCATTGCCAGCGACAAGGCGCTGACCGCCAGCGTCACCGGTCTGGATCAGCAGGGCGGCGAACTGTTCAGCAAGACCGCCTTGACCCTGGACCTGAACAACGGCCAGTTGAACAACCTCAAGGGCGTGATCAACGCACCGGTCCTGGTGCTGAAGAACCTAAAGGACGTGGACAACCGTGGCGGCGAAATGTCCAGTGCCCAGGCCTTCACGCTGGCGGCCCGCAACCTCGACAACCGCGACGGCAAGCTGATCAGCAACCAGGCGCTGACCCTGCGGATCGACCAGGCGCTCAACAATATCAAGGGGCTGGTTTCCGCCCAGTCCATCGACACCCATAGCGCCAGCCTGGACAACACCGGTGGCCTGATCAGCAGCCGTGGCGCGCTGGTCATGACCGTGGACGGCCAACTGACCAATCGGGACGCCGCGATCATTGCCGACGGTGACCTGCACATCGAGGCCGCGGACCTGGACAACGGCGCCGGCCAGATCGCCGGCAAAACCAACGTCACGGCCACTATCGACAGTGTGAACAACCAGGGCGGCCAGATGATCGCCCTCGGCGGATTGACGCTGACGGGCGCCTCCCTGGACAACCGCAGCGCAGGGCTGATCGGTGCGACCGACACGCTGACGTTGAACGTCGGCTCGATCGACAACCGTGGCGGCGAATTGTCCGGCCACGGCGATGTTGCTTTGACAGGCGACGCGCTGGACAACAGTGACGGCGGCCAAGTCATCGCCAACGGCGCGTTGGCCCTGACGGTTAAAGAAGTACTCAACCGCACCAAGGGCCTGCTGTCCGGCAAGACCGGCCTGACCCTGACCGGCGCGACGCTGGATAACAGCGGCGGCGCGCTGCTGACCCAGAAGAACCTCGGCGCTCACCTCGACGGGGACTTGAGCAACATCAAGGGCACATTGAGCGCCGAAGGTACGCTTGACGTCACTGCTGCGAGCCTCACCAACACCTTGGGCAGCGTTTCCAGTGCGGGAGTGTTGGCTCTCACCCTCGATAACGCCCTCCTTAACCAGGGCGGTCAAATCGTCACCGATGCCGGCCTCACCCTTAAAAGCGCGAGCCTGGACAACCGCAACCTGGGCAGCATCAGCGCCAAGCAAGCGGTCGTCGTTGAAACCGGCGCGTTCGACAACAGCCAGGCCGGACAGCTCAGCAGCGGCACGCACCTCGATCTCACCGCAAAACAATTGACCAACCAGGACGGCGGCCGCATCGCCAGCAGCGGTGCGCTGACCGCCAGCGTCACGGGCCTCGATCAGCAGGGCGGCAAGCTTTTCAGCAACGCGTCGCTGAGCCTTGATCTGAACCAAGGGCAACTGAACAACCAGAACGGCTTGATCAACGCACCCTTGCTGATGCTGAAAAACCTCAAGGGCGTCAACAACGCCGGGGGCGAAATTTCCAGCGCCCAGGCGTTCACCCTGGCCGCGCAAGACCTGAACAACGACAACGGCAAGTTGTTGAGCAACCAGGCCCTGACCCTGCGCGTCGATAACGCGCTGACCAACCTAAAGGGCCTGATCGCCGCCGCCGCGCTGGACGTCGAGGCCGCCAGCCTGGACAACAGCGCCGGCACCCTGACCAGCCGCGCCAACCTCGACCTGAACGTGTCCGGACCGCTGATCAACCAGAGCCAGGGCCTGATCAACGCCGCTAACGCCTTGACCATCAGCGCCAGCGATCTGAATAACCGTCAAGGTTCGTTGCTGGGCAGCGCCATCGCCATCGACTTCGGTGCCGCCACTGGCGATCTGAACAACAGCGCCGGCCTGATCACCACCGCCGGTGTACTCAGCCTCAAGCACCTGCGGGACCTGGACAACCAGGGCGGCGAAATCTCCAGCAGCCAGAACCTCGACCTGACGGCTCGCGATCTCAACAACAGCGCCGGCAAGCTCATCAGCAACGGCCTGCTGACCGTCAACGCCCGCGACGTCATCAACCAGGGCGGCCTGGTGTCCGGTTTCAAAGGCATCGACCTGACCGCCGCAAGCCTGGATAACCGCAACGCCGGCACCCTGTCGAGCCGCGACGAAGACGTCAGCGTGACCTTGAGCGGCGCGCTGCTCAACAGTGCTGACGGCGCATTGGCGAGCAAGAAAAAACTCACCGTCACCGCGGCCAGCCTCGACAACCGCGGCGGGATTCTCTCCAGCGGCACCGACCAGACCCTGACCGTCACCGGCGGTGTGCTGAACAACGCCCAGGGCGGCTTGATCGACAGCGGCGCCGCGCTGGTCATGACCGCCATGGCCCTGGGCAACGTTGGCGGCACGGTCAACGCACAACAAGCGTTGACGTTCACGGGCACCACCCTGGACAACACAGGCGGCAACCTGAGCGGCAATGCCGCCGTGACCTTTGATCTGCTCGGCGCCCTGACCAACACCAACGGCAAACTCGCCAGCGCCGGCCCGCTGCGGGTCGAACGCGCCACGCAGGTCGACAATCAGGGCGGCCAGATCGCCAGCCAAGGCCTGCTGACCTTGCTCATCGGCGGTCTGGACAACCGCAATCGCGGCACCGTCGCGGCCAATGACGCGCTTATCTTGACCACTTCCGGTGCGGTGCAAAACAGCGCCGACGGCCTGATCTACAGCCAGAACGGTAATGTGCAAATCGACGCGGCCAACCTCGTCAACGGCAAGGGCACCGTGCAGAGCCAGGGCAACCTGACCCTGGTCGTCAATCAAGACGTCGACAACCAGAGCGGCCGCATCCAGGCCAAGGCCGGTGACCTGAGCGTTGAAGCGCGCCACCTCGACAACCGTGGCGGCGTACTCGCCAGCCTCCAAGGCCTGCTGAAAACCGACCTGACCGGCGTGCTGAGAAACGGCTACGACCTGAACAACAACCGCCAGGGCGGCATCACCCAGGCCCAGCACCTGAACCTGATCGCACTCGGCGGTCTGGATAACTATGGCGGACGCATCTCCGCGCAAACTGGCGATGCCGTCATCACCAGCGGCAACATCGACAACCGCAACGGCGGCCTATACGCCAAAGGCAAGGTCAACGTCACGGCCAACAATTTCGACAACAGCGGCGACAACGACGGCCAGATCGCCGGCAGCCAGATCGACCTGAACCTGACCGGCGCCTTGAACAATCGCCTGGGCATCATCGAAAGCGACAGTACCCTGGCGATCAAGGCCGCGAGCCTGGATAACCAGACGGGTCAGATCCGTGCGTTGGGTACGGGTGGCAAGACCAACTTCCAGATCGGCGGGTTGTTCGATAACCGCAGTGGTGTGCTGGAAAGTGCCAACACCGATCTGAGCCTGGGAGTGGGCAACTTGCTCAACGCGGGAGGGAGCATCCTGCACGTCGGCAGCGGCAACTTCGGCATTGCCACTAACAACGTCGTCAATGCGGGGGGCAGTTTTGTCACGCGCGGTGCCTTGACCCTCAATGCTGATAGCTGGACCAACACCAGCGTCCTGCAAGCCGGCACGCTGAACGTCAATGTCAATAACTTCACTCAGACCGCGACCGGCCAATTGCTGGCGACAACGGCGTTTGTGGGCAGCGGAGTCAACTGGCGCAACGACGGGCTGCTCGCCAGTGACGGTACGTTGGTGTTGACGCTCGGCGGGACGTACTCCGGAAGCGGTCGAATGACCAGTCTCGGTAACCTGACCGCTGGAGCCGGACAGTTAGAGTTGGCTGACGCCGCAAGCATCGCGGGCGGTGCGACAACTGTTATCAACGTTGGCGGGCAATTGACCAACTACGGGCAGTTGTCATCAGCCAATGATTTAAGCGTGACGGCCGCTGGCGTCAGCAACTATGGGGCTATAGCGGCCTCTAGAGATCTAACGGTTACAACCCAGGCCCTGCTTAACGCGCAGGCTGCGGATGGCAGCCGTGGTTTGCTCTTCAGCGGGCGGAATATGGGCCTGCGGACGACGTCCTTTACCAACCGTTATGCCGATGTTTACAGCCTGGGCAATCTTCTGGTCAGCGGAGTCGCGTCGGGTACTTCGGCTCAAAACGTACTGAACAGCTCCGCCAGCATTGAAGCCGGCGGGGATATCAGCATTGCTGCTGACAATATCGTGAACCAGCGCGACAAGTTCAGCATGGCGCAGCAGATCACAAGCGGTTACATGACGATCTGGTGCGTCCAGCATTGCGACGGGCCGGATTCGCCACGGGTACGTGGCCCCGTATTTATCTACAACACCGTTGAAAGCGTAGTCAGCGAGGACTCGCCGACCGCGACACTGGTTGCCGGACACAACCTGACCGTTAACAGCACGGACTTCCGCAATCAGTACAGCGTGATGTCGGCAGCCAATGATCTGTCCATCACCAGTACCAACATCACTAATCAGGCTGCGCTCTCGGCTTCCGGAACGTCCGGCCATGAAGTGGGCGCAGGTACCTGGATCACTGGCGAGTATTTCTATCGACTCATTGATGAGGTGCGCGATTACGACAGGAAACACCCGCGCTCCGGACCGTTCGATCCCGTGGCGTTCAACGAGCTGGTAGGCAAGTTCGATCCCTCCCTGTTCTATGGCATCAACGATCCCATCGCGGTCCAGGCCGATGGGCAATCGGTCGCCGCAGCCATCATCCAGGCGGGCGGAACGGCCAAGCTCACCGCCTCCAACGACATCAGCAGCGTGGTCGTGCAGAACACCTCCGCGTCCGTGAGCGGGCGCTCCACGAATACGAATGTCTACAGCGCGACTCAACCCTCCGTTGTGCTGCTTAATCGCCAGTTGCCCCCCGACCTGTCTCAACAGCAGGTCAACCCCGTAAGCCTGCCCGGATTCAGCTTGCCGAGCGGGCAGAATGGCCTGTTCCGGCTGAGCGGGCAGGGCGGTAACACGTCGGCTGCCAGCGGACCGCAGAACTGGTCCTTGGGCAACGCGAGCCTGAACCCGGCCCAGCGCCAGCAAGCGCTGCCCGTCGGCCAAGTGCGAGATCTCGCGCTGGGCAGCACCACGCAACCGTCCGCCAGCAACATGGACCTGGCAATCGATATCGACACGGCGGGCGGACGAACAACCGACCTCACGGTTAATCGGGTCCAAGGCCTGCCCACCCGCACCGTGACGGCCAACCCACACAAATATCTGGTTGAAACCAATCCGTTGCTCACTGACCTCAAGCAGTTCATGAGTTCGGATTATCTGCTGCAGAACCTCGGCTACGACCCGGACGAAAGCGCCAAGCGCCTGGGTGACGGCTTCTACGAACAGAAGCTGATTCAAGAGGCGGTGATTGCCCGCACCGGCCAGCGTTTCATCGACGGACAGACCTCCAACGAGGACATGTTCAAGTACCTGATGAACAACGCCATCGCCAGCAAAACAGAGCTCGATCTGTCCCTGGGCGTCAGCCTCACCTCCGAACAAGTAGCGGCCCTGACCCACGACATCGTCTGGATGGAAAATGTCGAGGTCAATGGCGAGCAAGTCCTGACGCCGGTCCTGTACCTGGCCAACGCCAACAACCGCCTCTCGCCCAATGGTGCCTTGATTCAAGGCAACAACCTCAACCTGGTGGCCGGCAAGAACCTGGAGAACGTCGGAACGCTGAAGGCGACCAGCAACTTGTCGGCTTCGGCGGGCGAGAACCTGGTCAACAGCGGCCTGATGCAAGCCGGTGAACGTCTCGACCTGCTGGCCGGAAACAATGTCATCAACAGGGCGGGCGGCATCATCACCGGTCGGGATGTCTCGGTGACCGCGCTGATGGGGGACGTGGTCAACGAGCGCACGGTGACGTCGTCACAAATCGCCTACGGCCAGGTTCAGGATCGCAAGGATTTCGCCGACAGCGCCGCGCGCATCGAAGCCGCCAACGACCTGAGCCTCTCGGCGGGCGGCAACATCAACAACATCGGCGGCGCACTGCAAAGTGGGCGCGCCATCCGCTTGAATGCCGCAAACGACGTCAACATCGTCGCTGCGCAGACCGTCGACAACCTGATCCGCGACGTCAACCGCAACAGCAGCACCATCACCCAGTACGGCGCCAGCGTCACTGCCGGGCGGGACGTCTCGGCGGTGGCCGGTCGTGACCTCAACGTCGTTGCCAGCCAGATCGATGCCAAGCGTGACGTCGGCATGAGCGCCACCGAGAACGTCAACATCAGCTCGGCGGCGGATGAAGAACACTTCTTGTACAAGAGCAAGAAGCTGACGATCCAGGAAGACCATGTCCAGCAGGTCAAGGCTGAAATTACCGCCGGTGGAAACGTCGCCGTGGACGCCGGCAAGAACCTGACGATGGTGTCGAGCCGGATCGCTGCTGGTGACGAGGCCTATCTGGTGGCGGGGGGCAAGCTGGGGTTGCTGGCGGCACAAGACAGCGATTATTCGCTGTATGACGAAAAGAAAAAGGGGAGTTGGGGGAGCAAGAAGACTCAGCGTGATGAAGTGACTGATGTGAAGAACATTGGGAGTGAGATCACGACTGGGGGCGATCTGGTCATCAAGAGCGGGGATGACCAGCGATATCAGGTGGCGAAGCTTGAAAGTGGCAAGGACATCACGCTGGACAGTGGCGGTTCGATTACCTTCGAAGCCGTGAAGGATTTGCATAAAGAGGACCACGCAAAAAGCAAAAGCAGCATGGCCTGGAGCTCGATGTCGGGCAAAGGCAATACCGACGAAACACTGCGCCAGACGCAGATGGTTGCTGCCGGTGCCATTGCGATCAAAGCTGTCGACGGGTTGAACATCGACATCAAGCAGGTCAATCAAGAAAGCGTCCATCAATCGATCAAAGCCATGGTCGATGCGGACCCGCAACTGGCGTGGTTGGCCGAAGCCGAGAAGCGCGGCGATGTGGATTGGCGCAAGGTCAAGGAAGTCCACGACTCTTATAAATACAGCCACTCCGGCATGGGGCCGGCTGTGCAGATGATCATCGCGATCCTTGTCGTCTATTTCACCGCGGGTGCTGCCAGTGGCTTGATTGGCACTATGGCCGGAAGCACCGCTGCTGCTGGTTCAGGTACAGCCTTTGCCGCAGCCGGAACAGCCACCGCATCAGCGGTGGCCGGTGGCGCGGCAGCTGGGTCAACCGTGGCCGCCGGTTGGGCGAACGTGGCGCTCACGGCTATCGCAACGGGGGCTGCGAGCAACGCCACCACCAGCTTTATCAATAACGGTGGAAATCTGGGTGCCGTATTCAAGGATGTCACTTCTTCGGATGCCTTGCGCGGTTATGTCGTGTCTGGAGTAACGGCGGGATTGACGGCCGGAATCTTCGACAAGATGACCAATACCACCACATCGGTGGAAGGAGCCTTGCCAAACGCGGGCAAAGTTGTTGCCCAAGGTGGTTTATCGAGTTTGGAAGGCATAGGTCGGTTCGGCGCCAACCAACTGTTGCAGAACGGTACCTCAACCTTGTTGGACCGGGCGCTTGGTGGTGACAGCCAGTTCGATAACGCCCTGCGTAGCAGTTTGGCTAATACCTTTGCTGCGGCGGGATTCAATCTCGTTGGGGATCTTGGCAAGAAATTCGATTTGAAAGAGGGGGGACTCGCCAAGGTTAGTTTGCACGCGGTCATGGGCGGACTGGCCGCTGAGGCGGCTGGCGGTGACTTTAAAACCGGCGCGCTGGCTGCGGGTGCCAACGAGTTGTTGATTGATAGCTTGGCCGAGCAGTACACCGGGATGACCAAGGAGCAAAAGGACAGGCTTCTGGTGATGAACTCCCAAATAGTTGGTGTGCTTGCAGCCGCCGCGCAGGGAGGGGATGCGAAGAGCCTTCAGACCGGGTCATGGGTAGCGGGCAGTGCAACTTCCTATAATCGCCTGTTGCATTCGGCGGAGAAGAAAGCGCTCGCCGACGAGGCCAAGGCTCTTGAAGAGCAGGGCAAGCCTCAGTCGGATATGTCTTGGGAAGAAGTACTGCTTCTTGCCGCCAATGCTCAAGTGGATGCCACCGAAAACGCACGGCTGAAGGCACTTGTAGACAGTTTCCCCCCCGGCAACCCTGAAGGCCAGCACCTTGCGCAAGACGTGCTGAAGGCGACCGAGAGCATTCAAGGATTGGCTGCTCAGAACATTGCACTCACGTGGAGTGATGGCCGCACAATCGTCGCCAATGGTGCCGAGGTGCATGCGTTTCAGGCGACGACTACTCAGTTCGTTGACTCCGCCTTGTTCAATACCGCTTCCCAATGGTCCAGCAACAACAACTGGGCCAATGACCCCGAGATTGTTCCCACGGCTTGGAGGGAGCAATTCGGTGGAGACGCCGTCACTTATCTTAGGGAAATCGCTGGAGTTTCCAGTAGCCGACAAGAGTTCGACGACTTGGTGCAAAGGGTTTCAACTATAGTCGGCGGTGGGATCGAAAGGGTTACCTGGGATTTGGATGCTGCGCTTGCAGTTACGGGCGCGCCTGCGGTATTAAGGGCCTTGCTGGCTAGGCGGCTTGCTGCGGCTGGTGTTGATGGCGCAGGTGGCATTGCTATTGCGCCTAAATCTATTCCGTATGAACCAAAGGGGACGGTTGTTCTACAGGGGGATGCCCCTGTTTGCGGCCCCGCTTGTGCTGCAATGACAATTACTGATGAAACGGGTGTATCTATCAACCTCGAGGGTGCAATTGGAAGCTTTGTAAACGGGATCAGGCCGACCGGAGTGAACACTTTGGAATTGTCGGATGTAATATCTAAGGCGGGAGTTAAAAATACAATGTACACGACCATGCTACCGGAGGAGTTAAATAAGGCGCTGCAAAAAGGATCAAGTGTCATTGTGCAAGTTCCAGCTGGGCAGGGGAGGCATTTCATAATTGTTGATAGTGTCAAATCGGTTGATGGTGTGAATTATTATATGACCCGAGATCCGCATGCCGGACCAAGGGGCGTCCAGCAAGGTTTGTTGGATGGAGCGATGTCAAACGGAGTTAACGCTATCGTGATCGGTAAGTAATAATGAATATCGAAGGGGTTGTTGATCTGGAAGGATGGCTGGTTATCATCGACTACAGGCTGTTTCTCATACCGGAGTCGTACTCAGATGATTACGAAGTTGGTGAAAAAATTGAAGTGTCCAATCCTGAAATAATATTTTCGGTAGTGGACAAAATTCTTCCTTTGGCTGGAGGAAAAAGCTTTATATTTCATAGGTCAAAAATTTCAGGGGCTTTAATAGAGGGGGTGTCAAAAAAAATTAAGCCCTTTGAGTTATCTGTCGAGGAAAGGGGAGGGGACTTCGTAGCTATAGACGTTGATGATCATACGATTGAAAAATATAAGGCTAGGTATAGAGACTTTCTTAACGCCGTTGGGGGGGGGGAGTCGGATGACTGGTTGGATTATTTATAGAGAGAAAAGGGGACAGATTTATTT
>NZ_VDLV01000003.1:253130-254002 GCF_013608025.1 Pseudomonas brassicacearum subsp. neoaurantiaca
AGTCGGATGACTGGTTGGATTATTTATAGAGAGAAAAGGGGACAGATTTATTTTCTGAGTCTTTGCTACGCTGAAAGCTTCCACGGAGGAGAGGTCAAATATGCCCAGGATGGGACGTATTGTTTTGCCGAATTACCCACACCATATCGTGCAACGCGGTCATAACCGTCAGGTAGTTTTTGCGGTTCCCGAGGATTATCAACGCTACCTAACGGATCTGCGCGAGCTCAAGGATGCGTTTGGGGTTAGGGTCTTCGCCTATTGTCTGATGACCAATCACGTCCACCTGTTACTCGCTCCGGGTGAGTCGATCACTGGGTTGGGGCAGATGATGAAGGCTTTAGCGGCGCGTGCCACGCGTTACCGCAATCGGCTGGAAGGGCGCTCCGGTACGCTATGGGAAGTCGTTACAAATCCAGTGTCGTGCAGTCAGATGCTTATCTCCTCGCCTGTTGCCGTTACATAGAATTGAATCCTGTACGCGCTCAGATGGTGGCTGACATAGCAGACTACCGTTGGTCGAGCTACCGAAGCCGGATAGGTGATTGTCCTGATAGCGAATGGCTGGATGTCGATCCCTGCTTCGTTGCTCTAGGCGCTACGGCTTTGGAACGGCGTCGTAGGTATGAGGCTTTCGTGTGCGAGGCCATACCTGCAGAGCAGGTCCGTTTGATCCGTGACGCGTTGCAACGAGGTCAGTTGACTGGGACAGGACGCTTCGTTGATGAGGTAGAGCGGATAGTTGGTATCCGGGTAGAACAACGAGGTCAGGGGCGGCCAAGGGGGAGAGCGGAAAAATAAATCCGTCCCGAATGGCACTTACTTAACCTTCTTCGGGTGTCCATTCTTCCTGACCTCAGCCCTTGCTGATC
>NZ_VDLV01000027.1:0-10402 GCF_013608025.1 Pseudomonas brassicacearum subsp. neoaurantiaca
CTGGCGGTGCTCAAGGCGGGTGGCGCGTATGTGCCGCTGGACCCGGATTACCCGGCCGAGCGGGTGGCGTACATGCTTGATGACAGTCGGGCGAAAGTGTTGCTGACCGAGCAGGCGGTGGCTTTGACGGTTCCAGCCGAGACGGAAGTGTTGATGCTCGACCGGATTGAGTTGAACTCATATCCCTTCACCGCACCGGCCACAGCGGTCACACCGGACAACCTCGCCTACGTCATCTACACCTCCGGTTCCACCGGGAAACCGAAGGGCGTGGCCATCGCCCACCGTAACGTGCTGGCGCTGATCGACTGGTCCAAATCCGTCTACAGCTGCGACGACATCCAAGGCGTACTTGCGTCCACTTCGGTGTGTTTCGACCTGTCGGTGTGGGAGCTCTTCGTCACGCTGGCCAACGGCGGTTCACTGATCATCGCCCGCAACGCCTTGGAACTGCCGCACCTGCCGGCCCGCGACCAGGTGCGCCTGATCAACACCGTGCCCTCGGCCATCGCCGCGTTGCAGCGCAGCGGGGAGATTCCGCAAAGCGTGCGCATCATCAACCTGGCCGGTGAGCCGCTGAAGCAGAGCCTGGTGGATACTCTCTACCCAACCAAAATCTGTGGGAGCGAGCTTGCTCGCGATGGCGTCCTGTCAGTCAGCCCATCATTGATTGACCCACCGCTATCGCGAGCAAGCTCGCTCCCACAGGGGGTTGAGCATGTCCATGGCATCGTCAACCTGGCCGGTGAGCCGCTGAAGCAGAGCCTGGTGGATACCCTCTACCCAACCAAAACCTGTGGGAGCGAGCTTGCTCGCGATGGCGTCCTGTCAGTTAGCCCATCATTGATTGACCCACCGCTATCGCGAGCAGGCTCGCTCCCACAGGAGTTGGGTGAACAGGGGGGCGGTGGTGTCGAGCATGTCTACGATTTGTACGGCCCCTCCGAAGACACCACTTACTCCACCTGGACCCGCCGCACCCCCGATGGCACGGCCAACATCGGCCGCCCACTCAAACACACCGCCAGCTACCTGCTCGACGCGAACCTGCAACCCGTCCCCCAAGGCGTCTCGGCGGAGCTGTACCTGAGCGGCGCCGGCATCACTCGGGGCTACCTCGGCCGCGCCGCCATGACCGCCGAGAAGTACGTACCGAATCCGTTCTCCACCACCGGCGAACGCCTGTACCGCACCGGCGACCTGTGCCGTTATCGCGCCGACGGCGTGCTCGAATACCAGGGCCGTATCGACCATCAGGTGAAGATCCGCGGCTTCCGTATCGAGCTGGGGGAAATCGAAGCGCGACTGCTGCAACAGCCCGAGGTCAACGAAGTCGCCGTGCTCGCCCAGGAAGGGCCGGGCGGACAGCAACTCGTCGCCTATGTGGTGGCCTCGTCGGACGCCGACACCCTGCGCGATCCACTCAAGGCCCGACTCAAAGAGCACCTGCCGGACTACATGATCCCGGTGCATTGGTTGTTCCTCGACCAATTGCCGCTCACGCCCAACGGCAAGCTCGATCGCAAGGCCCTGCCGGGCATCGAGGCCGGGCGTTCGCAAAACACATATGAAGCACCGGTCAGCGAACTGGAACAGCAAATCGCGGCGATCTGGGCCCAGGTGCTGACCGTTGAACGCGTGGGCCTGAACGATCACTTCTTCGAGCTGGGCGGCCACTCGCTGCTGGCGGTCACCGCCGTCTCGCGCATGGCCCTCGAACTGGGGTTGAGCCTGACCCCGCAACTGCTGTTCCAGCACCCCGTCCTGGAGGATTTTGTCGCCCGACTCGACAGCACGGACGGGCCAATCAATGAAGAGAAACTGAACAAGCTGGACGCCCTGCTTGATGAAATGGAGGAAGTCTGATGGACAAGAGTGTTGCTTTGAGGGTTGCCAAGCGCTTTATCACTCTGCCGCTGGACAAACGTAGGCTGTACCTGGAGAAGATGCAGGAAGAGGGCGTCTCGCCGGCCAACCTGCCGATCCCCGAGGTACGTTCCGGGTTTGAGCACATCCCGCTGTCCTACGCCCAGGAGCGTCAGTGGTTCCTCTGGCAAATGGACCCCCACAGTTCGGCCTATCACATTCCCAGCGCCCTGCGCCTCAAAGGTCAACTGGACGTGCCGGCCCTGGAGCGCAGCTTCAATGCCCTGGTCGAGCGTCACGAAAGTCTGCGCACCACCTTCAGCGAGCACGGCGAGCAAGCCGTTCAGGTCATCCACCGGCACATGCCCCTGAGCATCGCTATCGAGGCACTGCCGGCTGGTTCAACGATCAGCAAGGACGCGCGCATCAAGGCTTACGTCGAAGGCGAAACCGCGCGTCCGTTCGATTTGCGCCAGGGGCCGTTGCTGCGGGTTTCGCTGTTGAAAATCGCCGAGGACGACCACGTGCTGGTGCTGATCCAGCACCACATCATTGCCGATGGCTGGTCGATGCGCGTGCTGGTGGATGAATTGGTGCGCTGTTACGCCGCCGACACCGGCGGCCAGTCGCTGGCACTGCCGGAGCTGCCGGTGCAATACGCCGATTACGCCATCTGGCAGCGCCATTGGCTGGAAGCTGGCGAGCGCGAACGCCAGTTGGCTTATTGGGTCCAGACCCTGGGCGATGAGCAACCGGTGCTGGAGCTGCCGTTCGATCATCCGCGCCCGCCGGTGCAAAGCCTTCGTGGCGCACGGCTGGACGTGAAGCTGGCGCCGGAACTGGCCACCGCGCTCAAGCAATTGGCCCAGCGTGAAGGGGCCAGCCTGTTTATGGTCCTGCTCGCCTCGTTCCAGGCATTGCTGCACCGCTACAGCGGCCAACCGCAGATCCGCGTCGGCGTGCCGACAGCCAACCGCAATCGGGTCGAGACTGAGGGGCTGATCGGATTTTTCGTCAATACCCAGGTGCTCAATGCCCACGTCAATGGGCAGATGCCATTCGATCAATTGCTCGCCCAGGTCAAGCAAGCGGCCATGGCGGCCCAGGCCCATCAGGATTTGCCGTTCGAGCAACTGATCGAAGCCCTGCAACCGGAGCGCAGCCTCAGCCACAGTCCGATTTTCCAAGTCATGTTCAACCACCAGAATGCCGATGCTGCAGGCCGTCGACAGATGCAGCTGTCGCAACTGCGGGTCGAGGACCTGACATGGGAAGGGCGCACCGCCCAGTTCGATTTGACCCTGAGCACCTACGAAACCGAGCAAGGCATCGCCGCCGAGCTGACCTACGCCACCGACCTCTTCGAACCGCAGACCATCGAGCGCTTGGCCGGGCACTGGCAAAACCTGCTGCAAGGCATCATCGATGCGCCCCGCCAACGGGTTGGCGAACTGCCGCTGCTCGACCCGGCGCAACAGCGCCTCACGCAACAGCAATGGCTGCGCGTCGCCGATCACGGCGCCGAGGCCGTGTGCGTCCACCAGCGCATTGCCGAACAGGCGCATCGGGTGCCCGACGCACTGGCGCTGACCATTGACGGACAATCACTGAGCTATCGGCAACTGGACGCCCGCGCCAATCAACTGGCTCACCGCTTGATCGATCTGGGCGTGTCGCCCAGCCAGTTGGTGGGCATCGCGGTGGAGCGCAGCGCCGAGATGATTGTCGGCCTGCTGGCGATCCTCAAGGCCGGCGCCGCCTACGTGCCGCTGGACCCGGCGTATCCCGAGGATCGCCTGGCCTACATGATCGAAGACAGCGGCATCGGGTTGCTGCTGACCCAGGCCCGTTTGCAGGCGCGATTGCCAATCCCGACCACCCTCCGGACCCTGCTGCTGGATCAGCCGGACGCTGCACTGCAAGACGCTCCGAAAACCTGCCCGGTTGTGCCGCTGACCGGCGAGCACCTGGCCTACGTCATCTACACCTCCGGCTCCACGGGCAAGCCCAAGGGCGTGATGGTTCGCCATGGCGCACTGGGTAATTTCATCACCAGCATGATCGCCCAGCCGGGCCTCGCGGCGAGCGACCGCATGCTGTCGCTGACAACCTTTTCCTTCGATATTTTCGGCCTGGAAATCTACGGGCCACTCTGCGCCGGGGCCAGCATCGTGCTCACCGGCCAGAACGTACACCAGGATCCGCAAGCGGTGCTGGCGCTGATCGAACGACACGACGTCACCCTGCTGCAAGCGACGCCGTCGAGCTGGCGCATGCTGCTTGACCATGAACACGCATCGGTGCTCACCGGCCGGACCTTTCTCTGCGGCGGCGAAGCCTTGCCCCAGGAACTGGCGCAGCGACTGCTGGCACTTTCGCCGAAGCTCTGGAACCTCTACGGGCCGACCGAAACCACCATCTGGTCGGCGGTGCACCCGTTGAGCCCCGAGCGCGACCGGCCTCTCCTTGGCCTGCCGCTGGACAACACGGCGCTGTACATCGTCGGCAGCGACCTGACGCTCAACCCGCCCGGCGCGCCGGGTGAGCTGCTGATCGGTGGCGCCGGCCTGGCCCGTGGTTATTTCCAGCGCCCTGGATTGACCGCCGAACGCTTCGTGCCCGATCCGTTTTCCACGGTCGGTGGACGGCTGTATCGCACCGGCGACTTGACCCGTTATCGCGCCGAAGGCGTGGTCGAGTACCTCGGCCGCATCGACCATCAAGTGAAGATCCGTGGCCTGCGCATCGAGCTCGGCGAAATCGAAGCCGCTTTGCTGGCCCTGGACAGTGTGCGCGAAACCGTGGTGGTCGCCCACGACGGCCCGACCGGTGCGCAACTGGTGGGCTACGTCGTGCCTGCCAGCGGCGAAGTGCCGGAGCCCGATGCGTCGCTGCGCGCCACGCTCAAGGCCGCCCTCAAGGCGCAGTTGCCGGACTACATGGTCCCGGCGCACCTGTTGTTCCTGGCTTGGCTGCCGCTGACGCCCAACGGCAAGATCGATCGCAAGGCCTTGCCGGCGCCCGACGCCAGCGACGTGCAACAGGCCTACGTGGCGCCTCGTAGTGAGGCCGAGCAACAAGTCGCGGCGATCTGGCAGGACGTGCTCAAGCTTGAGCGCGTGGGCCTGGAGGACAATTTCTTCGAGTTGGGCGGGCATTCGCTGCTGGTGACCCAAGTAGTTTCGCGGATCCGCCGAGTGCTGGGCATCGAGGTGCCGCTGCGCAGCCTGTTCGAACACAGCACCTTGCAGGCGTTCGTCGCGGCGTTCGAGGCCGCGCCCGGCGAACAGGTTCCGGCGCTGGTGCCGGTGCCTCGCGATGCGCCACTGCCGCTGTCGTTTGCCCAGGAACGCCAGTGGTTCCTCTGGAAAATGGACCCGGACAGCGCCGCCTATAACATCCCCACGGCCCTGCGGATGCGCGGCACGCTGGACAAGGACGCGTTGCGCAAGAGTTTCGCTGCGCTGGTGGCGCGTCACGAAAGCTTGCGCACCTTGTTCGTCGAAGAGGACGGGCGCACCTGCCAGGTCATTCGCGGGCAGGGGGAGGCCGATTTCGTCGAGCAGCGTCTGGCAGGGCGTGACATCCAGGTCTTGATCGAACAGCAGACCCACCGCCCGTTCGATCTGCTGACTGATTCGTTGCTGCGCGTGGCGCTGCTGGAAGTGGACGAACAGGAGCACATCCTGGTGCTGACGCTGCATCACATCGTCTCCGATGGCTGGTCCTTGCAGGTGATGGTCGATGACCTGATGAGCCTGTATTCGGCGTTCGTCCAAGGCCAGCAAGCGCATCTGCCACCGTTGGCGGTGCAATACGCCGATTACGCCGTCTGGCAGCGGCAATGGATGGCAGCCGGTGAGCGGGATCGTCAACTGGCCTATTGGTCCGGGCAACTGGGTGGCGAGCAACCGTTGCTGGAACTGCCCACCGACCATCCGCGCCCGGCGCAGCAAAGCTTGCGCGGCGCACGCCTGCCTATCGTGTTGGACGCTGCCTTGAGCACTGATCTCAAGGCCCTGGCCCGACGGGAGAACGTCACGTTGTTCGTGCTGTTGCTCGGTTCGTTCCAGGCGCTGCTGCACCGCTACAGCGGCCAGGCCGACATCCGCGTCGGCGTGCCGATCGCCAACCGACAACGGCTGGAAACCGAGCGACTGATTGGTTTCTTCGTCAACACCCAGGTCCTGCGCAGCGAGTTCCACAGTGAGCTGACCGGCACCGCCCTCTTGCAACAGCTCAAGCAGACGGCCATGGCCGCGCAGATGCACCAGGACTTGCCTTTCGAGCAATTGGTGGATGCCTTGCAACCGCAGCGAAACCTCAGCCACAGCCCGTTGTTCCAGGCGATGTTCAACCACCGCAATGAAGCCGATTCGGCGTTCGCCAATGCCTTGCCGGACCTTCGCGTCGAACCCCTTGGCTGGACGCAGCGCACCGCGCAATTCGACCTGAGCCTGGATACGGTCGATGGCCCGCAGGGCCTGCACGCGGCCCTGACCTACGCAACGGATCCGTTTGAGCCGGCGACCATCGAGCGCATGGCCCGGCATTGGCTCAACCTGTTGCATGACATGACGCACGACCTGCATCGCCCGGTGGCGCAGTGGACGCTGCTGGATGAGGACGAGCGCCGACACATGCTCATCGACTGGAACGCGACGGCGCAGCATTACCCGCTCGACCGCAGCGTCCAGGCGCTGATCGAGGAACAGGTGCGCCGGACCCCGGACGCGCCTGCGCTGGTCTTCGGCGAGCAGCGCTTGAGCTACCGCGAACTCAATGCCCGGGCCAACCGTCTGGCCCATCGCCTGATCGACCAGGGCGTCGGCCCCGACGTGCTGGTGGGCATCGCCGTGGAGCGTTCCGTGGAGATGGTGCTGGGGCTGCTGGCGATCCTCAAGGCCGGCGGCGCCTACGTGCCGCTGGACCCCGAATACCCGCGCGATCGCCTGGCCTATATGTTTGAAGACAGCGGCATCGGCTTGCTGCTGACCCAGCAACATCTCATCGATTCCTTACCGATTCCGGATGGGCTGCGCAGCCTGGTGCTGGACTCGCCCGATGATGGCTTGTACGCAAGCCGCGACGGCAATCCCGGCGTCGAAGTCCACGGCGAAAACCTGGCTTACGTGATCTACACCTCCGGTTCCACCGGCAAACCCAAGGGCGCCGGCAATCGCCATAGCGCCCTGGTCAACCGGCTGTGTTGGATGCAACAGGCGTATGGCCTCGATGCCACGGACAGCGTGCTACAAAAGACCCCATTCAGTTTCGACGTGTCGGTGTGGGAATTCTTCTGGCCGCTGCTGACCGGCTCGACGTTGGTGGTGGCGGCACCGGGCGCCCATCGCGACCCGGCGCAGTTGATCGAGTTGATCACGGCCCAGGGCATCACCACGCTGCACTTCGTGCCGTCGATGCTCCAGGCGTTTGTGCAGGACCCGCGCGTGGCCGAATGCACCAGCCTAAAGCGAATCGTGTGCAGCGGCGAAGCACTGCCGGTGGATGCCCAGCAGCAAGTGTTCGCCAAACTGCCAAACGCCAACCTGTACAACCTCTACGGCCCGACCGAGGCGGCCATCGACGTGACCCACTGGACCTGTGTCGAAGAGGGGCGCGACAGCGTGCCGATCGGCCAGCCGATCGCCAATCTCGGCACCTACATTCTCGACGATGAGTTGTCGCCCGTGCCGGTTGGGGTGATTGGTGAACTGTATCTGGCTGGCGAGGGGCTGGCGCGGGGTTACCACCGGCGCGCGGCGTTGACCGCCGAGCGCTTCGTCACGGGGCCGTTCGGCCATGGCCAGCGCTTGTATCGGACCGGCGACCTGGCGCGCTATCGCGTCGATGGCGTGATCGAGTACGCCGGGCGAATCGACCATCAGGTAAAAATCCGTGGCCTGCGCATCGAGCTGGGCGAGATCGAAGCGCGCCTGGCCGAGCACGACGCTGTGCGCGAAACCGTGGTCCTGGCCCAGGATGGCACGCTGCTGGTGGCCTACCTGGTGCCGGCGCGCGCCGAGCTGCTGATCGCCGATGACACCGTTCGCCAGGCGCTGCAAGCGCGCCTCAGGGAACATCTGAGCCAATCCTTGCCCGACTACATGGTGCCGCAACACTGGGTGTGGCTGGAAAAAATGCCGGTCAGCCCCAACGGCAAGTTCGAGCGCAAGGCGTTGCCCAAAGCCGAGCCGGGTGCCCATCCCCAGGCCTATATCGCGGCCATGACCGCGCAGGAACAGACGCTGGTGGATATCTGGCAAAGCGTGCTCGGACGCGAGCGCGTGGGTGTGACCGACAATTTCTTCGAGCTGGGCGGCGATTCGATCATCTCCATCCAGGTGGTGAGCCGGGCCCGTCAGGCCGGGATCCATTTCAGTCCCAAAGACCTCTTCCTGTACCAGACCATCCAAGGTTTGGCCGGCGTGGCGACGACGGGAGACGGCGGGCCGGTCATCGACCAAGGCCCGGTGACAGGGGAGGCGCTATTGCTGCCGTTCCAACAGTTGTTCTTTGAACAGGCCATGGCCGAGCCTCATCATTGGAACCAGTCGGTGCTCCTCAGAAGTATGCGACCGGTGCACGCCGGGCATCTGGAGCAGGCGTTGCAAGCCTTGGTCGAACATCACGATGCGTTGCGCCTGGCCTTCGCCAATGAGGACGGCGCCTGGATCGCACGCCATAACACCTTGGCCGATCAACGTGCGTTGTGGCAAAGCTCGCCGATGTTGTGGACCGCCGAGGTTCCCGACGCGGCGGCCCTCGAACGCCTGGCCGAACACGCCCAGCGCAGCCTTGAACTGGACAGTGGCGCGCTGCTACGCGGTGTTCTGGCGACCCTGGCTGATGGCAGCCAGCGGCTGTTGCTGGTGATTCACCACCTGGTGGTCGACGGCGTGTCCTGGCGGGTACTGCTGGAAGATTTGCAACGGGCCTACGAGCAGTTGCAGGCCGGCCAGACGCCGACATTGCTGGCCAAGACCACGTCTGCACGGACTTGGGCGCAACGGTTGCAGATTCATGCTCGCAGCGCGGCGTTGCAAGGCCAGGTGGCGTATTGGCAGGCGCAACTGGAAGGCGCTTGCCACGATCTGCCTTGCGACCACCCCGGGGGTGATTTGCGCAGGTGCCACGCCACGCAAGTCCAGACGCGGCTGGATAGGGAACTGACCCGACGACTGTTGCAGCAAGCGCCGGCGACCTATCGCACCCAGGTCAACGATCTGCTGTTGGCGGCGCTGGCCCGGGTGATCGGCCGCTGGAACTCTCACACATCGACGTTGATCCAGTTGGAAGGCCATGGCCGCGAAGCGTTGTTCGATGATGTGGACCTGAGCCGCAGCGTCGGTTGGTTCACCAGCCTGTTCCCGGTGCGCCTGACCCCGACGGCGACCGCCGAAGGCTCGATCAAGGCGATCAAGGAACAACTGCGGGCCATCCCCGACAAAGGGCTTGGTTTCGGCGTGTTGCGCTACCTGGGCGATGAACCGACGCGTCGTGCCCTCGCGGCACTGCCGGTGCCGCGCATCACCTTCAATTACCTGGGGCAGTTCGACAGCGGCTTCAGCGCAGAGGCCGACGGGTTGTTTGTCCCAGCCAGCGAGTCGGCGGGCGCGGCGCAGAGCCCGTTGGCGCCGCTGGATAACTGGTTGACCCTCAACGGCAGCGTCTATGCCGGCGAGTTGAGCATCGACTGGACCTTCAGCACGCAGATGTTCGACGAAGCGACGATCCAGGCACTGGCCGTGGATTACGCTCGGGAATTGGAGGGGTTGATCGAGCACTGTTGCGAAACCGAACGCCACGGCTTCACGCCGTCGGACTTCCCTCTGGCGGGGTTGAACCAGGCGCAACTGGACGCGTTGCCGTTGGTGGCGCGGGAGGTGGAAGACCTCTATCCGCTGTCGCCGATGCAGCAGGGCATGTTGTTCCACACGTTGTATGAGCAACAGGCCGGCCACTACATCAACCAGATGCGCGTGGAGGTCGAAGGCCTGGATGTCGAACGCTTCCGCCAGGCCTGGCAAGCGGCGACGGATGCCCACGACGTGCTGCGCAGCGGTTTTGTCTGGGACGGTGATTTCAAGCGTGCGTTGCAGGTGGTGTACAAGCGCGTGGAGGTTGCGTTGCAGCTTGAGGATGGACGCGCACAGGCTGATTCAACTCAATACCTGGCAACCCTCGCAACGGCCCAACGCCAGCAAGGGTTTGCCCTGGAAGCGGCGCCGTTGTTGCGGTTGGTGGTCGTGCGGGTGGCGGACGATCGCTATCACTTGATCTACACCAGCCATCACATCTTGATGGACGGCTGGAGCAATTCGCAGCTGCTTGGCGAGGTGTTGCAGCGCTACAGCGGGCAATCCGTTGCTTTGTCCGGCGGACGTTATCGGGACTACATCGCCTGGCTGCAACGCCAGGACGCGGAAGTCAGCGAGGCGTTCTGGAAGCCTGCCTTGCAACGCCTGGAAGCACCGACGCGGCTGGCCGATGCGGTGGGCAAGCCGACGGACGCTGGTGTTGGTTATGGCGATCA
>NZ_VDLV01000027.1:10412-134333 GCF_013608025.1 Pseudomonas brassicacearum subsp. neoaurantiaca
CTCGCCACGGAGATTTCGCGGTCCTTCAGCTCTGCTCACTCTCATACCGATCCAGCGTATCCCGGGCAATCTCCCGACCCAGGGCGATCAGCTCGGGCGCCTTGTAGAACTCGAAGAACCGGCACACTCGCTTCGGCACGTTGATCAGCACATCCGGCGGATAACCGGCGATCTTGTACTGGGCCAACGACGTCTGCATCACCTCGAAACTCTGGTTGATCAAGTCCAGCAAGGACGCCGGCCCGACGTTGTCGATGATGAACGAGCCGGTGGCGGATCTCGGTGCGCCTTCGGTTTCCGGCGCGGCGGCAGGCTGCTGGCCTTCGGGCTCGGCGGAGTCGATCCACGGATTGATATCGGCCGCTTCGGCCTTCAGCGCTTCCTGTTCCAACAGCAGCAACTGCTCGGCCTGTTTGCGGCGAAACGGCAGCCGTGAACCCAGGGAACTGACCAAAGTATCGAAGCGACGCCGGAACGCCGCGGGGCGCTGGATCACAGGCAGGCTGTATTGTTTCTGGTTGGTGGCGTTGAGGTTGACCGCGATGATCAAGTCGCAATGGCTCGACACCACCGGCACGATCGGCAACGGATTGAGGAGACCGCCGTCCACCAGCATGCGGTTGCCCTGCATGACCGGTGTGAAGAGGCTGGGAATGGCCGCCGAGGCGCGCATCGCCTGGTGCAGGCAACCTTCCTGGAACCAGATTTCCTGCTGGTTGGTCAGGTCGGTGGCGACTGCCGTATAGGGAATGCGCAGGTCTTCGATATTGAGTTCACCGACGATCTTGCGGATCTGTCCGAACACCTTCTCACCACGAATCGCCCCCAGACGAAAACTGACGTCCACCAACCGCAACACGTCCAGGTAGTCGAGGCTTTCGATCCAGTTGCGGTATTCCTCGAGCTTGCCGGCGGCGTAGATTCCGCCCACGACAGCGCCCATCGAACAGCCGGCGATACAGGCAATGTCGTAGCCGCGCCGTTCGATCTCCTCGATCACTCCGATATGGGCGTAGCCCCGGGCGCCGCCCGAGCCCAATACCAATGCGACACGTTTTGTCATGAGCAGGCCTCTCGTCGAACAGACGTCAACAATGCACTGATCGACGGCCCGGCTCAAATCGTTGTGGCTTGGACGTCGTTTTTTGACACGCCACGACGGCATTTGCGTATTCTCGTCCACACTTGAATATACCGGTCGAGCCGAGGCACTTTTTATCGGCAAAGCCGTCATACCAGCACGACTGTTTACCTGACTTGAGGTGTTATCGATGAAAGCCCGGATCTGCCTGCCCCTGATGGCATCCCTGATGGTTCTGGCCTTGGCCGGTTGCGCCGGCAAGACCGCCTACCGCGACAGTTGCGGCAGCCAGCTCGACAGTGCATGGCGAGAACTTGACCTGGCCAAGGCCGAAGGATTCGCCGGTACCGTCAGCTACTCCAAGGCCCTGTCGTTGCTGACCGGTGCCAAGACCCAGCAGCAATTCGAAGCGTATGAAGGCTGCACCAAAAAAGCCGAGAAGGCCCGCTTCTACATTCGTGAATCCCGCGCAGGAAGATGATAAAGGCAGTTGCAAGCTTTAAGCTTCAAGCGGCAAGAGGCAATCCACGTCGCTTCTTACTTGAAGCTTGAAGCTTGCAACTCGACGCTGCGCACGGAGTAAGCTCCCATGATCGATCGGCTGATGGCCCGGATACTGGGCCTGGAAGTCCGCCTGCTGGCCTGCCAGGCCCGCTTGAATGCCCAAACCGACAGTGAAGCATTGCATGACCTGCGGACCACGGTCCGTCGGTTGCGCAGCCTGCTTCGTCCGTTGCGCGGATTGCCCGGCGTCGAGCAGTTGGAAGCGGCCGCGTCGGCAGTCGGTACCCTGACCACGCCCTTGCGCGACCGTGAGGTGCTGGCGGCCTATCTCGAGAAGCACGGCAAGACCGAGGCGGCGCAGCGGCGCCAGGTGCAAATGGCCGAGGCGTATCCCGCCGTGGCCGGCAGCCCTGAGCTGGCGCAGCTGTTGATGATTCTCGACGCGTTCCCTCGCTTCATCCGTGCAGCCCAGCGCCAGGGCTTGCTCGACGGGCTGCGCAAACGCATCGAAAAACGCCTCGACAAGCAATGGAAAACACTCGGCGAGGCCTTGCGTGATCCGGCCCATGATCGTCATCGCCTACGCCTGTTGATCAAGCGCGTGCGCTACGCCATCGAAGCCTACCCTGAACTCGATCGCTTGCCGGAAGCGGCCATGCCAAGGCTCAAATCCGCCCAGGGCGCATTGGGCGATTGGCACGATTGCTGGCAGTGGCTGGCGCGGGCCGATCAGGAAACCGACCTGAAGCCCTGTGTACCGGTCTGGAAAATCACCATGGAAAAAGCCGAGGCCAAGTCCGATCGGGTGCTGGATAAACTGATTGCCAGTTGCTTCGATAAATCCTGACGTCACTCTTTCCCCTGTGGGAGCGAGCCTGTGTGGGAGCGAGCTTGCTCGCGATGGCGGAATATCAGTCAATCAATGTCCAGGCTGATACACCGCGATCGTCGGATCGCCGCCCGGAGCAAGCCCGCTCCCACAGGATATTAGCGGTGGATTCGTGGCCCGCGGCTTTTCTGTCAGTCTCTTTGGCCGGAATGAGCGCTGTACTGCCCGTCCGGGCTGGTTAAGATCCCTTCATCTTTTTTCCTGTTTCCGAGGTCGACATGCGCTTTTCCGATTTGATCGATGCCGTGCGCAATCAGCCAGACGCCGTGGTAATCCCGCCTGAATGGGGCCAGGGGCGTGCCAGTTTTGGTGGCTTGGTCGCGGCGCTGCAATACGACGCGATGCGTGCATGCGTCCCGGCTGATCGCCCGGTGCGTTCGCTGGCGATCACGTTCGTCGGCCCGGTCGAGCCCGACGTGCCCGTCAGTTTTCAAGTCGACGTGTTGCGCGAAGGCAAGGCCGTCAGCCAGGTGTTGGGCCGTGCCGTACAGAACGGTCAAGTCGTGACGGTGGTGCAAGGCAGCTTCGGCGCGTCGCGATCTTCCGTCGTGGCGGTGCAGGCCGACCCCGCGCCTGAATTCAAGGATGTCGAGCAGTGCCAGGAATTGCCTTACATCAAGGGCGGAACCCCGGAGTTCATGCGTCACCTGGCGATGCGTTGGAGCGTTGGCGGACTGCCGTTCACCGGCAACAAATCCCGCAGCATGGGAGGCTGGGTGCGCTTGCGCGGGGATGTCAAGGAAGAGCCGTTGGACGAAGGTCACATCCTGGCATTGGTGGACGCCTGGCCGCCGGCGCTGCTGCCACACCTCACCCAGATGGCGCCGGGCAGCACGCTTACCTGGACTATCGAATTCGTCCAGCCATTGCTGGAACTCTCGACATTGGATTGGTGCCAGTATCTCGCCGAGATCGAACATGCCCAGGACGGCTATGGCCATGTCGCGGCGAAATTCTGGAGCGCGGATGGCCGGTTGATCGCCATGAGCCGGCAGACAGTGACGATTTTCGGCTGATCAGGCGGTCCTTCAGTGACGGTGGCGATCGCGCCAGGCGCGCCACCATCCGCCGCTGAGGAAGAACCGGGGAAAGGTCAGGAATTGCTCCACGAGCAGGCGCGATGCCGCGTCTTTGCGATCACTGAACGGCTCGGAAGCCTGCGTTTCCAGGCTATGGCCGTGGCGTTGCAAGCCGAGCGCGGCGAGTACGCCGATTACACCGATGGCGACATCGCCCAGGCTCAGGCTGAACACCCCCGACACGATCAGCAGAAACGCAACGATGAACAGCGGCACCGCAATCAGGTGCAAGACCAGGTTGGTCGGGTGCCGATGATTTTCAGGGTAGGCGCGCCATTGCCAGGCCGGGAGGTTGGGGTGACGTTTGCCCATGATGCTATTCCTTGAGTCCGTGAAACCGAATAACTCAAGGATAGGTCGGGCCGGGCAGGGCGGCGAATCGCGGTTGGCTATCGTGGCGATAGTGGCCATAGCCATAAGGGCTTTTGTGGTGAAGGTTGCTCTGGTTATGTGACCTGCCCTTGTGGCGAGGGAGCTTGCTCCCGCTGGGCCGCGAAGCGGACCCAAAAACTGCCGGCCCAGCCTGCCGGGGATGATTAGAGAGGCCTCAAGGGGCTGCTGCGCAGCCCAGCGGGAGCAAGCTCCCTCGCCACAAGAATATTCACAGTCACAAGAATATTCACAGTCACAAGAATATTCACAGCCACAAGGGTGTTCAGCCACAAGGGTATTCAAGCCACAGGAGGTTCATCGAGGTTTAAAGCTTGAGCTGCCCGATCGCTTTGTTCAATTCACCCGCCAACGTCGCCAGCTCGTGACTGGTGGCCGCCGACTCCACGGTCTGGCGCACAGTGTTTTCGGTCACGTCGCGAATGCTCACCACCGCCCGGTTCATTTCTTCGGCGACATGGCTCTGCTGTTCGGCCGCGACGGCGATCTGGGTGTTGCTCTCGCGCATCTGCGCCACCGCCTCGGTGATCTGCGCCAAGGCGTCGCCGGCCTCGCATGCCTGTTGCACGCAGTCGTCGGCCTTGTGCGAACTTTCCTGCATAAAATCCACCGCGTCGCGGGTTCCCGCCTGCAGGGCCGAGACCATGGTAGTGATCTCATCCGTCGAGGCCTGGACCCGCTTGGCCAGGTTGCGTACCTCGTCGGCCACCACCGCAAAGCCCCGTCCCATCTCGCCGGCACGTGCGGCTTCGATGGCTGCATTGAGCGCCAGCAGGTTGGTTTGCTCGGCGATGCTATGGATCACACTGACCACGCCGTTGATCTTCTGGCTGTCTTCGGCAAGGCGCTGGATCATTTCGGCGGTTTGCTGGACGCCGGTCGACAGCCCAGTGATCGATTGCTGTACGCGGCTGACCACTTCGCGGCCATTTCCGGCCAAGGTGTCGGTGGTTTTCGACAGGTCGCGGGTGGCGCCGGCGTGCTGGGCGATGTGGTAAACCGTGGCGGACATCTCGTTGATCGCCGTGGCGGCCTGATCGGTTTCGCTCTGCTGGCCGAGCATGCCATGACGCACTTCGTTCATGCTCGACGCCAGTCGCGCCGCGCCACTGTCCAGTTGCCGCGCGGTGCTGGCAACGGTATCGACCACACGTTGATAACCGGCCTGCATTGCATTGAACGCAGCGGCCATCTGGCCCACTTCGTCCTTGCAGGCCAACGGCACGCGGGCAGACAGGTCACCGGTTTTCTCTACGTGCAGCATTACGTCTTTCAAGGTGTTGAGCTGGCTGAGCAGAAAGCGGATCAGCAATTGCGACGCGCCGAGCATCGCCAGCATCAGCACGAACACGGCCATGGCGTATTGGCCGAAGCGCTCGCCAAAGACCTGGCCCAGGCTCACGCCTCGGACCTGCTGTTCAAGGTGCATGGCATAGAGCACCAACAGCAACGTGGTGGCGAAGGCGACGGCGTTGACCGCCCAGAATTTGTATTTCAGCGAAATATTGCTAAGCCAGGCACCCATGGAAGGTCTTCTCTGATAGCGGAAACAGTTTTGGCAAGGTGCCATTATTTTGCTGCTATTCAGAGGACCGGCTTTTGATGTGGGTCAACGAACCCTTGTGGGAGCGAGCTTGCTCGCGATAGCGGTAGGTCAGTCACATGCATGCAACTGATGCACCGCCATCGCGAGCAAGCTCGCTCCCACAAGGGACCCTCCATTCAATTGGAGAGGGTCGGCAACCCAAAAAACGCCCGGGCGCAGGCCGTGCTGTGGGCCGCCAGGTCTTCGTGGGTTTCGCCTCGGTGCAAGGCCACTTCGCGCAACACCTCCGTCAGGTAGGCCGGTTCGTTGCGACCGTTCTTCGGTTTGGGCCGCAGGGTGCGTGGCAGCAAATACGGAGCATCGCTTTCGAGCATCAGCCGGCCGCGGGGAATCTCGCGCACCAAGGGGTGCAAATGCGTGCCCCGGCGCTCATCGCAGATCCATCCGGTGATACCGATGTGCAGATCCAGGTCGAGGTAGCTGAACAGCGCTTTTTTCTCGCCGGTAAAGCAATGCACCACCGCGGCGGGCAATCGGTCACGGAAATCCCGGAGGATTTCCAGCAGGCGCTGGTCGGCGTCGCGCTCATGAAGGAAGACTGGCAATTGCAACTCGACGGCCAGGGCAAGGTGCTCCTCCAGGACTTTTTCCTGCTGGGGGCGCGGAGAAAAATCACGGTTGAAGTCCAATCCGCATTCGCCCACCGCGCGGACGCGGTCCTGCTTGAGCAGATCCTTCAGGTGCCGGGCACTGTCGGCCGTCCAGTCGCTGGCGCTGTGGGGATGGATACCGGCGGTGGAAAACAGTCGTTGCCCGTCTTCATCGAGGTGATGGCACAGTTCGAGCGCCTGTTCGCTGCCCTCGATGCTGGTGCCGGTCAGCACCAATTGACAGACCCCGGCTTCATACGCGCGCTCAAGCACCGCCTGGTGTTTGTCGGCAAAACTGGGGTTGGTCAGGTTGACGCCGATATCGATGAGTTGCATGGTGCTACCTCGGCCCAAAGGGCGGAAAGCATATCAGAGCTGTGGATATACAAGAAAAGCCAAGAACTACAACAAGTTGGAGCTGTCTGTTGAGGCCACGAGACAGGTCGGGGTGGTGCAAACGCCATCGCTGTGCCAGTCTTTCGCACTTTTCAGGCCCCAAGGTGCTCTGCTTCTGTCGACCCAGTCTCGCTTTTCCGAGGCAATCGGCTCGCCAGTATCGTTCCGGAGAGTGGATGACACGTCCCCAGGTGTTGCTACTGTTGTGTTGTTCGCTGCTGTTGCCGATGCCGGCCGACGCCCGGCTGCCTGGGCCGGTGCAGGCCGTTGCGCCGGGGACGGCGCGCGACCTGGCGCAAATTCGCAGCAGCCGGGTATTGAGAGTATTGGTCAATCAGAGCCGCAACAGTTCCGGCGAAGTCCAGGGCCAACCCATCGGCGTCGAATATCATCGGTTGCGTGCTTTCGAGCAATACCTCAATGGCCATGCCCGGGATGGCCAGGAAATTACCCTCAAGATCATTCCCAAGGCCAAGGATCAGTTGCTCGGTGCCTTGCAGCGTGGGGAAGGCGACCTGGTCGCCCCCGGCGAATTGCTTGAGCCACAAGCGGGCCATGCGGTCAGCGCCAGTGATCCGATCCGCACCGATGTGCCCCTGCTGCTGGTGGGCATCAAGGGCGAGAAGCGTTATACCCGCGTCGAACAATTGTCTGGCAAGACCCTGGCCTTGCCCAACGGCAGCGCGGCGGGTGACGCGGTCAGCCAGATCAACCAGAAGCTGGCGTTGCTGAAGTTGCCTGCGGTGAAGATCGAATGGGTCGATCCCACGCTGGCAGTGGAGGATGTGCTGGAAATGGTCCAGGGCGGAATTTTCCACCTGACCATCGTCGAGCAGCCGATCGCCGAACGCTGGGGCAAGATCCTCCCTAAGCTGCGCTTTGATCGCCAAGTGGTCATCGGCGAGCCAAGTGACGAGTATTGGTTCGTTCGCCGCGACGCCGCGATGTTGCGAGCGAGCATCGACCGGTTCCTGGCAACCTATAAAGTCCCCTCCAATGAAGATGCTGCATTTCTGCGCATCTACCGCCGCTTGTATCAGGTCCACTATCCGCTGGCCCGGGCCGATCGCCAGCGCCTGGAAAAACTGCGTCCGGTCCTGCAAAAGCACGCCCAGGCCCAAGGCATGGACTGGCTCAACCTGGCGGCCCTGGCGTTCAAGGAATCAGCCCTGCAACCCAAGGCGCGCAGCGGTGGCGCCCCAACGGGCCTGATGCAGATCACGCCGTCCGCGGCCCAACGTGTTGGGGTCGATAACATCCAGGACCTGGACGCCAATGTGCAGGCCGGCGCCAAGTACTTGGCCATGATCCGCCGCAAATTCTTCGCCAGCTCCAAGCTCAACGAGCGCGAGCGGATGGCGTTTGTCCTCGCCGCCTACAACATGGGCCCCGAGCGCGTGCAAGGCATGCGTGCCGAGGCACGGCGGCGAGGCCTGAATCCTGACCAGTGGTTTTTCCAAGTCGAGCGAATCGCCATGGAGCAGGTGGGAATGGGCGCCGTCAGCTACGTTAATAGTGTGAATAAATACTATCTGGCGTTTGACCGGGAGCGAGAGTCGCTGGAGTCCCAGGAACGAGAGGTGGTTTTACGGAAGTAATCAAATAAACTGATTGTTATAGCGGATATTTTGCGCTATTCCGATAAGATTATTTGATTAATATGGCGTCCAACCACATACACACCAAGGAATGCATCCATGAGCACTCTCATCAATAAAGTACTGTCCTCCCGTGCTGGCTACGGCCTGACTGTTTTGCGCATCGTCGTTGGGATCATCTTCGCTGCCCACGGTTCGCAAAAGCTGTTCGGTCTGTTTGGCGGATATGGTCTGGCAGGGACGGCGCAATGGATGGAAAGCATTGGCCTGGCTCCAGGTTACCTGATGGCAACCTTGGCTGGCGGCACTGAGTTCTTTGCCGGGCTGGCCTTGATCATCGGTCTGTTGGTGCGCCCGGCGGCGCTGGGGCTGGCGATCTTGTCGGTGGTCGCGATCTTCTCCGTGCACATCGGTAATGGCCTGTTCATGGCCAACAACGGTTACGAGTTTGCCTTGGCCTTGCTGGCGGGCAGTGTCGCGGTGCTGATCGAAGGCGCAGGCAAGCTGTCCGTGGATCGCTCCATCGCTGGCTGATCGCTTGCTTGAATCATCGAGGCCCGTCCAGTACGGGCCTTTTTTGTGAGCGGCGATTCTTGACACTGCCCGCTTGGCTTCTCTAGGATGCCGCTCATGCGCCGATTTAAACAGCTACTTGCGGGGCGCCAGGTGACTTATCCAGTTGCCGATAGAAGCCAGGAAACACGGCTTCGAAATACCGCTAAAGCGCTGGTTCGGTGTTGCCTCTCACCTGCCATGCAGACTTTTGAGGCAGAGACACGACACGATGAACACACCCAGCCCCCTTGTACGTCTTGCGCCAATCACGGCGAATCTTGTCCGACGCAATCCAAAAATTCTCCTCGGCGGTACTCACCAGCCAACGCTGTTGCGTTATCTCGACGGCTGGCCGCGGCGTAGCCATGGCCCGGCGGCTTTCCTCATCCAGTTTGTCGAGGACGGCGAATCCCTGGCGCGTTTCGCCAACGACAGCTTCGATCTGGCGGTCATCCAGTCGCCGACCAAGACGGATGCCCCTGAAATGATCCGGCAACTGACTCGTGTGGCCCGGCAGGGACTGATCACCCGCCGTTGAAGGGAGTCGGCCTAGGGGTAACTGATGTCCACGATGTAGAGCAGCTTTTCTCCCGTCGGTGCCTGGACCCTGACTTCGGCGTCCAGGGCCTTGCCAATCAGGGCCCGTGCCAGCGGCGAGTCGATGCTGATCAGGTTCTGTTTCAAATCCAGTTCATCGGGCCCGACGATGCGATAGCGCGATTCGTTGCCATCCTCGTCCTCCACAGTGACCCAGGCGCCGAAATAAACCTTGTTTGGGTCACTGGGCTTTTCACTGACGACTTTCAGCGCTTCGAGGCGTTTGGTGAGGAAACGCACGCGACTGTCGATTTCCCGGAGCATTTTTTTGCCGTAGGTGTACTCGGCGTTCTCCGAGCGATCGCCCTGGGCTGCCGCTTCGCTGACGGACTGAGTCACCTGGGGACGACGTACGTGCCAGAGTTCATGAAGTTCGGCGCGCATCCGCGCTTCACCCTCGGGGGTGATCAGCGCGGTGCCAGCGGTGCGGGGAGGGCGATAGCGACTCATGGCAGCTTCTTGTGATGACGAGGCCCGAAGTCTATCAACCCTCGCGCAACACTGTCAGCGGGCTGGCGTTGAGCGCTCGACGGGTACCGAATACACCTGCGCCACCGATCAGCAATGCACCCACCAACGGCAGCACCAGCAGCCACGGGTGTGGGTGCCAAGGCAAGTCGAGGGCATATCGGTAGAGGACCAGGCTCACCAGTTCCGAGCCCAAGGCGGCCAGCAAGCCGCTGACCGCACCCAGCAATCCGAACTCGATACGCCGGGCCTTGGTCAGCAGCGGCCGCTCGGCGCCCAGCGCACGTAGCAATGCGCCTTGCCGGATCCTTTCGTCGAGGGTTGCCTGCAAACCCGAGAACAGCACGGCCATCCCCGCCGCCAGCACAAACAGCAATACATACTCCACGGCCAGCGTCACTTGGGCCAGGATACTGCGCAGCTGTTCCAGCAGCGCTTCGACTTGCAGGATCGTTACCGCCGGAAAGGCCCGGGACAGGTCGACGATCTGTTGATCGTGACCGGGAGCCAGGTAAAAACTGGTGAGATAGGTGGCCGGCAGATCCTTCAAGGTACCGGGCTGGAAGATCATGAAGAAGTTCGGCTGGAAGTTGTCCCAGTTGATCTCCCGCAAGCTGGTGACCTTCGCCTCCCGATTGACGCCGCCAACGCTGAACACCAGGCGGTCGCCCAACTTGATCTTGAGGTTTTCGGCAACCTTGCCTTCGACCGAAACCCCCGGGATATCGTCGGCAGGTTGCTGCGACCACCAGGTCCCTGCGGTCACGACGTTGCCCGCCGGCAAGTCCTCAGCCCAGGTCAGGCTCAGGTCTCGCTGCAGTGCCCGGTCACCTGCCGAGTCCTTGGTGACAAACTCCGTGGCCGGCTCGCCATTGATGCTGATCAGGCGCCCGGGTACCACGGGATAGAGAGGGGCCGACTGCGCCGACAGAGCGATCAGTTTGTCGGTGAACGCCTGCTTGTCGTTGGGCAGGATGTTCAGGGCGAAATAGTTCGGCGCGTTTTTCGGCAGCTGGTTTTGCCAGGTGTCCAGCAACTCGCCGCGCAGCAGCGCAATCAAGGCCATGGACAGCAGGATCAGGCCGAACGCCAGCGCTTGGCCGGCAGCCGCCAGGGGATGACGCAGCAGTTGGCCGAGTCCCAGCCGCCAGGGCAGCGAGGCACGGGCCAGCATCCTGCGCAGGCTTTGCAACGCCAGCAATAGCAGGCCGCCGAGCACCAGCGCAGCAATCACGCCACCACCGAGCAAGGCGAAGGTGAGCACGAGGTCCAGGCTCAGGCGCCACATGATCAGCCCCAGCGCGCCCAATGCGGCGCCATAAACGACCCAACTGCTGGACGGTATCGGCAGCATGTCCCGTCGCAATACGCGCAGCGGTGGTACCCGACCCAGGGCGGCGAGTGGGGGCAAGGCGAACCCCGCCAAGGCCACAAGCCCGGTGCCGATGCCGGCAATGGCCGGCAACATTCCGCCCGGCGGCACCGTGGTGGGCAACAGGTCATGCAGCAAGGCGAACAACCCCAACTGGGCGATCCAGCCAAGCAGCGCGCCGCTGATGCTCGCCAACAGGCCCAGCATTGCCAGTTGCAGGCTGAACAACACCATGGTTTCGCGGCGGGACAGGCCCAGGCAGCGCAACAGCGCACTCGCATCGAAGCGGCGGGTGGCGAAGCGGTTGGCCGAGAGGGCGACGGCGACGCCGGACAGCAACACCGCCACCAGGCTGGCCATGTTCAGGTAGCGCTCGGCCTTGCCGAGGGCGCCGCCAATCTGTCGGTTGCCATCCCGGGCGTCTTGCAGGCGCTGGTTGGGTTCCAGGCCCGGCTTGACCAGGTCGCGATAGGTTTGCAGCGCTGGCGCCGGACCGCGCCACAGGTCGCGATAGCTGACTCGGCTACCCGGTTGCACCACGCCTGTGGCATCCAGGTCCTGCAGGTTGATCATGACCCGAGGCGTCAGGCTGTAGAAATTACCGGCGCGATCCGGTTCATAGGTCAGCACCCGGCTCAGGCGCAGTGTCTTGTTGCCGACATCAATGCTGTCGCCAATCTTCAGGTCCAGTGCCGTCAACAGGCGTGCTTCTACCCAGGCTTCCCCCGGGGCCGGTCGTCCACCGGTTTCTTCCGGGGCGAAAGGGGCCGGGGCGCTTTTCAGCTCGCCACGCAAGGGGTAGATGTCATCGGCTGCCTTGACGCTGGACAGCTGGATGCCGTTGTCGGTGGCGACCACGCTGGAAAACTCGACCACACGAGCATGTTCCAGGCCCAGGTCGGTGCCGCTGCGGATCTGTTCCGGGCGGGCAGGGGAACTGCCTTCGAGCAAAAGGTCGGCGCCGAGAAATTCGGTGGCGCGCATCATCATCGCGCCGTTGAGCCGGGCGCCGAAATAACCGATGGCGGTGCTCGCCGCCACGGCCACCAACAGGGCAAAGAACAGCACGCGCAGCTCACCGGCGCGGGCATCGCGCAGCAACTGGCGGATGGCAAGACTGAACAGGCGCAACAGGGGCAAGCGTGCCATCAAGGCTCCAGGGGCGCGACCATCTGGCCGGCTTCAAGTCGGATCAGGCGCCGGCAGCGATGGGCCAGGCGTTCGTCGTGGGTGACCAGCACCAGGGTGGTGCCGCGTTCCTTGTTCAGCTCGAACAGCAGATCGCTGATGCGTTCGCCGGTATGGCTGTCGAGGTTGCCGGTGGGTTCGTCGGCAAACAGCACGTCGGGTTCGGCGGCAAACGCACGGGCAATCGCGACGCGCTGCTGTTCACCGCCGGAGAGCTGGCGTGGCGAATGGGTCAGCCGCTGGCCAAGCCCCACCCGTTGCAGCAATTGCGTGGCGCGCTCGCGGGCGTCCTTTCGGCCGTCCAGCTCCAGCGGCAGCATGACGTTCTCCAGCGCGTTGAGGCTGTCGAGCAACTGGAACGATTGGAAGACGAAGCCGACGTGTTCGGCGCGCACGCGGGCCCGTTGATCTTCATCCAGTGTACTGAGGGCTTGGCCGGCAAGGGTGACTTCACCGCCGCTGGGCAGGTCGAGGCCGGCGAGCAGGCCGAGGAGGGTGGATTTGCCGGAACCGGACGCGCCGACAATGGCGAGGCTGTCGCCTTTGTTCAGTTCCAGGCTGAGTTCGTGCAGGATGGTCAGTTCACCTTCCGCGC
The DNA here is from genome assembly GCF_013608025.1 of Pseudomonas brassicacearum subsp. neoaurantiaca. Taxonomy (GTDB): domain Bacteria; phylum Pseudomonadota; class Gammaproteobacteria; order Pseudomonadales; family Pseudomonadaceae; genus Aquipseudomonas. The sequence continues at coordinate 23,321 of NZ_VDLV01000027.1, forward strand.
TGGGAACCACTTTGCTAAGGTCCGTCGCGGTGAGAATGCTTGAGCCCATGGAGAATCCGATGCGAGTGTGGTTTTTGAGTGCCGGCCTGGCCTTGATGTGCATGGCCCAGAACGCAGCGGCGGGTACAGTCCTGATCGTTGGCGATAGTATCAGCGCGGCTTTCGGCCTGGATACCCGGCAAGGCTGGGTGTCGTTGCTCGAACAACGGCTCAAGACCGAGGGTTTCGACGATAAAGTGATCAATGCATCGATCAGTGGCGATACCAGCGCAGGAGGGCTGGCGCGGCTGCCGGCGCTGCTTTCAGCCCATAAGCCGGAGCTGGTCATCCTGGAACTGGGAGGCAACGATGGCTTGCGTGGACAACCGCCAACACAATTGCAACAAAACCTTGCAGCGATGATCGACAGCTCCCGCGCCAGTGGTGCGAAAGTGCTTTTGCTGGGGATGCAACTGCCCCCCAATTATGGACGCCGCTATACCGATGCTTTCGCGCGGGTCTACAGCACGTTGGCAGAGGAGAAAAACGTGCCGCTGGTGCCGTTTTTTCTCAAGGAAGTCGGGGGTGTACCCGGGATGATGCAAGGCGACGGATTGCACCCGTCCGTCGCGGCCCAGGGCAAGTTGCTGGAAAATGTCTGGCCGACGCTGAAACCGCTGCTTTGACGCTTTTCTACAGGCGGTGTTTCGGCTAATGTGGCGCCCCCGATTTGGAGCCCCCGATGCCGCGTCCAGCCTGGTCCCTGTTTGCCTACCAACTGATCGAGCCCGACGAGCAGTTGGATCTGTTCGCCTGTCAGGAAGTACGGGTGCACTTGGTGACCCGGCAGTTGGAGCTTGGCGGTTCGGCCGACCGGACCCTGTGTGGCAGCCTGCTGCCGGCCCAGCCGCGCTGGTCGAGCGTCGATCGCAAGATTTTCCAGGATCATCGCCTGTGCTCGCTGTGCCGAGCAATCCTGGAATCCCAGAAACGCGGGACGTCGCCGATCTGGCCTGAGTTGCGGTTCGAGTTGTGATCCGCAAGGCTCTGAACATGACCTGTGTGGGAGCGAGCCTGCTCGCGAAGGCGCCTGCACATACGGCATCGATACAAGCTGATCCGCCGCTTTCGCGAGCAGGCTCGCTCCCACACGGGCCTGTTCTCGTCTGAAAGATGCTGCGCATCGGGCGCTTCAGCGCCGCTCTCCCCGAAATAACGGGTGGCAGTGTACAATCGCCGCTTCCACACCCTCTGTTCGATCTGCGAAGGATTTCCCGGATGTTGCCGCGTTTGCCTGCCGTCGCCCGCTGCCTGTCTCTTGCCGCCCTGTGTATGGCTGGTCCCGTTGCCGCCCTGGAGCTGCCTCTGCCACCGCCGGGTGAAGACATCGTCGGCCAGGTGCAGGTCATCAAGGCCAAATACGAAGATACCTTCGCCGACCTGGGTACCACCTATGACCTGGGCTACAGCGAGATGGTCGCGGCCAACCCCGGCGTCGATCCGTGGTTGCCGGGCGCAGGCACTGAAATCGTCCTGCCGACCCGTTTCATTCTGCCGCCGGGCCCGCGCGAAGGAATCGTGATCAACCTCGCCGAATACCGTCTTTACTATTTCCCAAAGGGGCGGAACGTGGTCTACACCTTCCCGCTGGGGATCGGCCGTGAAGGCTGGGGCTCGCCTATCGCCCACACCAGCATTATCGCCAAGACGCCGAACCCGACCTGGACCCCTCCAGCTTCGATCAAGGCTGAACACGCCGCCGATGGCGATCCGCTGCCGAATGTCGTACCGGCCGGCCCCGACAACCCGCTGGGCCCGTTCAAGTTCACCCTGGGCACCCCGGGTTACCTGATCCATGGTTCGAACAAGAAGTTCGGTATCGGCATGCGTACCAGCCACGGCTGCTTCCGGATGTTCAACAACAATGTATTGGAAATGGCGAGCATGGTGCCGGTGGGTACTTCGGTGCGAATCATCAACGACCCGTACAAGTTGGGCGTAAGCGGCGGCAAGGTTTACCTGGAAGCCCATACACCGTTGGACGACAAGGGCAACCCGTCCGTGGTGGACAAGCACACCGCGGTCATCAACGCGATGCTCAAGCGTGAAGACATCACCAGCAACTTGCGCATGAACTGGGACGTGGTGCGTGACGTTGTGGCTGCCGAAGACGGCCTACCGGTAGAGGTTGCCGTTCCGAATACTTCTGCACCGATGGTATCGAGCGCGCCGGTCGATCTGACCCAATAAGCCCCTCTACGACAACCCGCCCACATCCACGATGTCGGCGGGTTTTTTATCGCCTGGAGAATACCGGGCAATAAAAAAGCCGACCCACTAGTGGGTCGGCTCGATAACAATCCCGAAGGACTATTACTTGCGGCTAGCTTTTTCCAGCATGCGCAGAGCACGCTCGTTAGCTTCGTCAGCAGTCTGTTGTGCTTTTTGAGCAGCAGCCAGAGCTTCATCAGCTTTACGGTAGGCTTCGTCTGCACGAGCTTGGGCGCGAGCTGCTGCGTCTTCGGTGGCAGTCAGACGTGCTTCGGTTTCTTTCGATGCGCTGCTGCAACCGGTAGCCAGAACTGCGGCCAAGGCCAGAGCAGAGAATTTCAGAACGTTGTTCATCGTGTTCCCCTTCAAGGACTTTCTATTTAGTGACTGTCTCCCCAGAGTGAGGAGTTAGCCGGCGTACATACTACTCATTACTTGTAGTAAGTAAACTGACGTAGCGCAAGAAGCAAAAAAATTGTAGGCGGTGATTCTTTTTCAGGCAACTTTTCTGTTGGTTGTTTAAAAAATACACAGCCTCAACCGTGGGAATGGAGCGTGCCGCTGAAAAAAAGTTCCGCGGACCTGTCAACTCAACCGAAGGCGCTAAAAGTCGCTGCTTATTGATTCTCCTAGACTTTTGTTCATTTTTTGTGCAGCCCACCAGGCATCTTTTATTGCTTATGGCGGTGACTTTAACTGCGGGCGCTCGTCTCAAGACTCAACAACTGGCGATGTTCAGCTATAGCGTCTGGACCGACTAGCGCTTGAAAGTGCAGCTCAACCGATAAACCCGTCGAGGTTTACCACTTCAGTGACAGGCGTATCTTGAGCATTTGCGTCATTGGTGCCTACTATTCACGACGTGCTCAGGTTTGGGCGGCTGGTTTTTTGCCCTCGGTGACCGGATTGGCACGGGGTGGCGTAGATGTTCCTTCGCCGGAAAAACATCGGTAAGGTAGGGGTCGGCATTCAGACCCGCGAGGAGTAGTGATGAGCGAGGCGGTTTCCATCCACCATGACCAGGCTGGTCATCAGTTCGAGACCATTGTGGACGGTCATCGTGCCTATCTGACCTATATGGACCTGGGCAAGCAGACCTTGGACATCTATCGCACCTTCGTGCCCAACGCGTTGCGTGGCAGGGGGATAGCGGCGAAATTGACCGAAGAAGCGCTGCGGTTCGCTGAAGAAATGGGCTATACGGTGATCCCGTCCTGCTCCTATGTAGAGCGCTACATGGAGCGCCACCAGCGCCACGCGGCGAAACTCTGAGAAAACGGATTCCCCAATAAAAAACGCCGGACTGCAAAGCCCGGCGTTTTTTTGTGTCTGAAGGAAGCAAAAGATCGCACGCTTCGCCAGCTCCTACATCCCCCGCTCCAAAGTGTATGAGCTATGCAGGAGCTGCCGAGTGCAACGAGGCTGCGATCTTTTCAGCCACGCTGACGCTTAGGCAATACATCCTTGAGCTTGGCATGCATGCCGCGCAAGGTCTTCTCGGTCGCGCTCCAATCGATGCAGGCATCGGTGATGGAGACGCCATACTGCAAATCAGCGAGGTCTTTCGGAATCGCCTGGCAGCCCCAGTTCAGATGACTTTCCACCATCAGGCCGATGATCGACTGGTTGCCTTCCAGGATCTGGTTGGCGACGTTTTCCATTACCAGCGGTTGCAGCGCCGGGTCCTTGTTGGAGTTGGCGTGGCTGCAATCGACCATGATGTTCGGCTTGATCTTCGCTTTGTTCAGCGCCTGTTCGCATAGCGCGACGCTGACCGAGTCGTAGTTCGGCTTGCCATTGCCACCGCGCAGCACGACGTGGCCATAGGCGTTGCCCTTGGTGGTCACGATCGACACGCCGCCTTCCTGGTTGATACCCAGGAAACGGTGGGGGCTGGAAACCGACTGCAAGGCGTTGATGGCGACAGTGAGGCCGCCGTCAGTGCCATTCTTGAAGCCGACGGCCGACGACAGGCCGGAGGCCATTTCGCGGTGAGTCTGGGATTCGGTGGTGCGCGCGCCGATGGCCGACCAGCTGATCAGGTCCTGCAGATATTGCGGGGAGATCGGGTCCAGCGCTTCGGTGGCGGTGGGCAGGCCCATTTCGGCCAGGTCCAGCAACAGCTGACGGCCGATGTGCAGGCCGTCCTGGATCTTGAAGGAGTCGTCCAGGTACGGGTCGTTGATCAGGCCTTTCCAACCCACGGTCGTCCGAGGTTTCTCGAAATACACCCGCATCACCAGGTACAGGGTGTCGGAGACTTCCGCGGCGAGCACTTTCAAGCGCTCGGCATATTCGTGGGCAGCCTTGATGTCATGGATCGAGCAAGGCCCGATGACCACGAACAGGCGATGGTCGGTGCCGTCGAGGATGTTGCGGATGACTTCCCGGCCCTTGGTCACGGTGCGCAGGGCAGCGTCGCTCAAGGGAATGTCGCGCTTGAGCTGGTCAGGCGTGATGAGGGTCTCGTTGGAGGCGACGTTAAGGTCGTTGATCGGTAAATCAGCCATCGTGTTACTCGTCAGGTCACGGGTGCCGGCCGCCAGCGATCCCCGCGCGGCGGTGCACAGCGGATTTAAGCGCGTCGGGGAGCCGAACCTTAGCGCGTTAGGAGGTGGCTCGACAATGGGCAGGCATGGGTTTAATCCCCTATTTGTCTGGCCATCGAGCCCGAAGGCTGGCTGTAATGAGGTGCTCATAAGAAAAACGATGGACCTGTGGCGAGGGAGCTTGCCCCCGCTCGGTTGCGCAGCGACCGCAAAGTCTTGGGGCCGCTCCGCAGCCCAGCGGGAGCAAGCTCCTCGCCACAGGTGTTTGGATGACCTTGATTACGAAGGCAGGCCGGGGATTGATTTCACGGCTGCTTGCAATGAGGATTGCATGCCACTTGGCCCCCGTTGATAGTGTGCACGGATTGTTTTCAAGAGGACTACGGTCATGCAGGCAGGCGTAAAAGCGCGGATAGGAATGATCGGCACCGGGGCGATTGGCGGCTTCTACGGCGTGATGCTGGCTCGTGCCGGCTTCGATGTGCACTTCTTGCTGCGCAGTGAATTTGCCGCTGTGGCCGAAGGCGGCCTGCGAGTCGACAGCGCAGTCCATGGCACGCTGGCCCTCAACCCGGTCCAGGCCTACCGTTCGGCGAACGAAATGCCGCCTTGCGACTGGCTGCTGGTGGGCGCCAAGACCACCAGCAATGCCGACCTGGCCCCGGCCATCATCCAGGCTGCCGCCAATGGCGCGAAAGTCCTGTTGCTGCAGAACGGGCTCGATGTCGAGGACGACCTGCGGCCGCTACTGCCCGACTCACTGCACTTGTTGGGCGGCCTGTGCCTGGTCTGCGTTCATCGCGTCGGGCCGGGCATCGTTGCCCATCAGGCCCTCGGCGCGGTCAATATCGGTTATCACAGCGGTCCTTGTCAGGACCAGGCCGAGCGCATGGCGATTGTCGAAGAGGGGGCTGGGTTGTTTCGTGCCGCCGGTATCGACTCCCAGCCCATGCCCGACCTGCAAAAGGCTCGCTGGCAAAAGCTGGTATGGAACGTACCGTACAACGGCCTCTCGGTGCTGCTGGGCGCGAGCACCACGCCGTTGATGGCCAACGACCACAGTCGCGGTCTGATCCAGGCGTTGATGGCGGAGGTGGTACGCGGTGCGCAAGCCTGCGGGCATCAAATCGCACCAGGGTATGCCGACTATCTCTTTACGATGACCGAAAAGATGCCCGACTATTGGCCGAGCATGTATCACGATTATTCCCATGAACGGCCGTTGGAGCTGGATGCGATCTACGGCCGGCCACTGGCAGCGGCGAAGGCGGCGGGCTGCGATTTGCCGAAGATCGAAGCCTTGTATCAGGCGCTGGCGTTCCTGGACCGCCGCAATCGTTGATGGATGAAGGGGGACAGCATGGCGAACAACATCGACGACAAACTGGTGCTGGCGATTTCATCGCGTGCCTTGTTCGACCTGAGGGAAAGCCACAAGGTCTATCTTTCCAGTGGTGTCGAGGCCTATCGGCAATACCAGATCGAGCATGAAGACGAGGTGCTGGAACCCGGGGATGCTTTCGCCCTCGTGCAGAAATTGCTCAACCTAAACCAGCACCTGGGGCGAGCCCGTGTCGAGGTGATCCTGGTGTCGCGCAACAGCGCCGACACTGGCCTGCGGGTGTTCAACTCGATTCATCATTACGGCCTGGCGATTTCCCGCGCCGCGTTCGTTGGCGGTCGAAGTCCTTATCCGTACCTCAAGGCGTTCGGCTGCGACCTGTTCCTCTCCACCCATGCCGAAGACGTGCGCAGCGCTTTGGACGCCGGATTTGCGGCGGCAACGATTCTGTCGGGCGGGGCCAGCCGTGCCGCCAGCGAGGAGCTGCGCATTGCGTTTGACGGTGATGCGGTGCTGTTTTCCGATGAGTCGGAGCGCATCTATCAGAGCGGTGGCCTCGAAGCCTTCCAGGCCAGTGAACGCCAGGCCGCGCGCGAGCCACTGCGAGGCGGGCCGTTCAAGGGGTTCCTGGCGGCGCTCAATGCCCTGCAGCGTGAATTTCCAGAGGATGCCTGCCCGATCCGCACGGCGCTGGTCACGGCTCGGTCGGCGCCGGCCCATGAACGGGTCATCCGTACGCTGCGTGAATGGGATATTCGTCTGGACGAGTCGTTGTTCCTGGGCGGCCTGACCAAGTCGGCATTCCTCGAAGCCTTTGCCGCCGACGTGTTTTTCGATGACCAGACCGGCCACTGCGAGCTCGCCCGCGAGGTGGTCGCCACTGGCCACGTACCCCACGGCATCAGCAACGAAGTGAAGCTCTGACCGCCCGTACTTTGAGGCGTTACGCCACACGTCACGCTCGTTGGCGCGCTGCTAAGCTGAATCAATCTCCGCCATTCTGGCATTCGAGGAGGTCACATGATTCGTTCGATGCTGTACGCCACAGACCTGGGGCTTTATGCCCCTTATGTGATGCAGCATGCCTTGGCGTTGGCACGGACGTTTGAAGCCGAGTTGTATGTGGTGCATGCGGTGGAACCGATGGGGCTGTTCGCCGAGTCGGTGTTGCAAAGCTATCTGGACGAGCACGCGCTGAACGAATTTCATCGCCAGGGTCTGAATACGGTGATGGCCAATATCGAGCAGCGCGTGTTGGACAGCTTTCGCGAGGAGCTGGGGGAGGGGCAGCAAGACTTGCAGTTGATCAAGTCGGTGAGGGTGTTCCAGGGTGATCCTTCCCAGGTCATTCTTGAGCAGGCTGCGAAACTCTCCGTCGATTTGTTGATCGTAGGCAGTCACTGCCAGGGGGCGAATGGAGAGACTCCTTTGGGCAGGACCGCCGCACGGGTATTGCAGTTATCCCGGGTGCCGGTCTACCTGGTGCCGCTGGTCCAGCGCCGGCGGCAAGGAGAGGCCTAAGGCTAAATGATGGCTTTTTTATAAAAAGTTCTAGATTTATTGCTGCGACCATTCATATAGTTATATGCCGTCGCTGATGCCCGTCGCATCCAACTGCTTTGAGGGATTCATATGAAGCTTCAACAATTGCGCTACATCTGGGAAGTGGCGCACCACGACCTCAACGTTTCCGCTACCGCACAAAGCCTCTACACGTCGCAACCTGGCATCAGCAAGCAGATCCGCCTGTTGGAAGACGAACTGGGCGTCGAAGTCTTCGCCCGCAGCGGCAAGCACCTGACCCGCGTGACCCCGGCCGGTGAACGCATCATCACCACGGCTGGCGAGATCCTGCGCAAGGTCGAGAGCATCAAGCAGATTGCCCAGGAATTTTCCAACGAGAAAAAAGGCACGCTGTCCATCGCGACCACTCACACCCAGGCCCGTTATGCCCTGCCGCCGGTGATCAGCAATTTCATCAAGCAATACCCGGATGTCGCGCTGCACATGCACCAGGGCTCGCCGATGCAGATCGCCGAGATGGCCGCAGATGGCACCGTGGACTTCGCCATTGCCACCGAAGCCCTAGAGCTGTTCGGCGACTTGGTGATGATGCCGTGCTACCGCTGGAACCGCTGCGTGGTGGTGCCCCAGGGCCATCCTTTGACCAAGCTGCCGAAGTTGACGCTCGAAGCGTTGGCTGAATATCCGATCGTGACGTACGTGTTCGGTTTCACCGGTCGTTCGAAACTCGACGAAGCCTTCAGCCATCGCGGCCTGACCCCGAAAGTAGTGTTCACCGCCGCCGACGCCGACGTGATCAAGACCTACGTTCGCCTGGGCCTGGGCGTGGGCATCGTCGCGAAAATGGCCGTCGATACCAAGCTCGACAATGATCTGGTGGTGTTGGACGCCAGTGAGTTGTTCGAGTCCAGCGTGACCAAGATCGGCTTCCGTCGTGGCACCTTCCTGCGGGGCTTCATGTGCGACTTCATCGAGAAGTTCGCACCGCACCTGACGCGCGAAGTCATGGCCAAGGCCATCCAGTGCCACAACAAGCAGGAACTCGAAGAGCTGTTCGACGGCGTCGAATTGCCGGTGCACTGACCGATCGCTAAATAGCCTCGGTGACTGCGAACTGTTGCCGGGCACCCGCCACGACGATTTCCACTTCATCCCCTTCGAACTTGCCCAACAGGCTTCGGCCCAGCGGTGAGCGAGGGGTGATGACGGTGATCGGCTGACCCACCAGCGAGACCTTCAGCCCCGCTGCGTCCGGCCCAAGGAATAGCCACTGTTGGCGACCGTCCTCATCTTCCAGCCCGATCAAGGTGCCGACCTGGATACCGCGCTCTTCATCGTAAGGTCTTAGTGTCAGGTTCTGGCAAAGCGCGAGCGCCTGGCGGATTTCTTCGACGCGCCGGGCTTGCCCTGCGGCAAGGTACGAGGCTTCCAGGCCAAGGGTGTCGTATTTGTTCTCGGCGATATTTTCTTCGTGGGTCGCGGTTTCGTACGCGGTCTGCGCGGCGCGCTCGGCAATGTCGAGGTCAATCTTGAGTTTGTCGAGGATCAACTGGTGGACAGTCTGTTTATTCATGATCACTCGCAGAATTGCAGGACGTTGGCGCGGCTTTTCTCGCTCGGCGCGTTCTGGTCCTGTTGCAGCCAGAACTGGCATTTGGGGTTCGACAGGTTGCGCGGGTTGCTGCGCACCTGGTCCAGCGCCTGGCGCTGCTCGTTCTTCTGTAGATTCTGCTGGTATTGCTCGAACATCGGCGTGGGCGGCTCGGGCGCCGGTTGCACCGCTGGCGGTTGCGCCAGTTGATGAACCGCGGCGGCCACCGGGGCCAGTTGCTCAGCGAAGAGGAACCTGGACAACAACCAACTCGTCAGAACGATGGCGACAAACCCCAGCCACAGGCCCAGGGCAATACTGACGGTCAATTGCAAGGCGCCGAGGCGCGGGGCTGGATGTTCAGGCATGACTGCTTCCTGGCAGGGGCACGGTTAGGCGCTGATTGTCGCATGAAGATTAATCGCCGTCGGCCCTTCTGCATCATGGGTTGAATACGGGACAATCAGGCTTTGCCACAGGGAGTCGGGAATGACCGTGCGTTGGGATATTTTTTGCACCGTCGTGGATAACTTCGGCGACATCGGCGTCACCTGGCGCCTGGCTCGGCAACTGGTGGCCGAGCATGGGGTCGCGGTTCGGCTTTGGGTCGATGACCTGCGTGCGTTTGAACGGTTGTGTCCGGAAATAGACACGGCGCTCTGCGAACAGTGGCAGCAGGGCGTACAGGTGCGTCATTGGCCCAAGGACTGGCCGTCTACCGAGGCTGCCGATGTGGTGATCGCTGCGTTTGCCTGCCAGTTGCCCAGCGCCTACATGGATGCCATGGCCGAGCGTCAGGTAACGCCGTTGTGGATGAACCTCGATTACCTGAGCGCCGAGGGCTGGGTGATCGGTTGTCACGGTCTGCCGTCGGTGAAATACAAGCATGTGCAGAAGTATTTCTTCTTTCCAGGCTTCCAAGAGGGCACCGGAGGCTTGCTGCGCGAAGCTGGGCTGTTGGAGCGTCGTCGACAATTCCAGCAGGACGGCGCGGCGCAACAGGCGTTCCTGCGAGGGCTGGGCGTCGAGCGGGAGCCCGGGGCACGTCTGATTTCGTTGTTCGCCTATGAGAATGCGGGACTGGCGAGCTGGTTTGACGCGATGGCGACGGATACCCGTCCGTGGCAGGTACTGGTTCCGGAAGGTCGCATCCTGGGGGATGTCGAGCGTTGGGCGGGCATCGACGGCCTTGGGGCTGGTGCCTCGCATCGCCGTGGCGCCCTGACGGTGCAGGTATTGCCTTTCGTCCGTCAGGATGAATACGACCACTTGTTATGGTGCTGTGATTTCAACGCCGTGCGCGGCGAAGACTCCTTCGTGCGGGCACAATGGGCGGGTCGGCCGCTGCTCTGGCACATTTATCAACAGGAAGAAGATGTCCACCTGGAGAAACTCGAGGCATTTCTCAAGCTGTACACCGAAGGACTTTCCGAACCAGCGGAAAAAGCGATCAGCGGTCTATGGCGGGCCTGGAATGCCGGTCAAGACATGGCCGAACACTGGAAAGCCGCCTGCGAGACGGATCGGGAGTTGGCCGAACATGCCCAGTCGTGGTGCCTGGAACAGGCGTCACGAGCCGATCTTGCCACGGCGCTGGTGAAGTTTTACCGAAATTGGATATGATACGCGGCCTAGATTTTTGTAAATCCCATCCAAATTCGGATATTCGCAATGAAAACTGGTAAAGAACTCAAACCCGGTACCGTGATTCGTATCGACAACGATCCTTGGCTGGTTCAGAAAGCTGAATTCACCAAGTCGGGTCGCAACAGCGCGATCATGAAGACCAAGCTGAAAAACCTGCTGACCGGCTACAAGACCGAAACCGTCTACGGTGCGGACGACAAGCTGGACGACGTGATCCTCGACCGCAAAGAAGCGACCCTGTCCTTCATCAGCGGCGACTCCTACACGTTCATGGACACCACTGACTACACCATGTACGAGCTGAACGCCGAAGACATCGAAAGCGTTCTGCCATTCGTTGAAGAAGGCATGACCGACGTCTGCGAAGCCGTATTCTTCGAAGGCCGCCTGGTTTCCGTAGAGCTGCCGACCACCATCGTGCGTCAGGTTGACTACACCGAAGGCTCCGCTCGCGGTGATACTTCCGGCAAGGTGATGAAGCCTGCCAAACTGAAGAACGGTACCGAGCTGTCGGTTGCTGACTTCATCGAAATCGGCGACATGATCGAGATCGATACCCGCGAAGGCGGTTCCTACAAAGGCCGCGCTAAATAAGCGAAGTCTTCTGTATGAAAAAGCCCGACCATTGAGTCGGGCTTTTTTATTTCTGCCTACTTGAGGCCCTGTTACTTCAGGTGTTCCTTGAGCTCTTGCGACGCTTGCAACATCGCCGAACGCACCGCTGGCACCTGGCTCACGACGTTGAGCAAACCATAGTCGTGGATCATGCCGTTGTAGCGAACCGCTGTGACGGGGACGCCGGCCGCGTCCAGCTTGCGAGCGTACGCTTCGCCTTCGTCGCGCAGTACGTCGGCCTCGGCAGTCTGCACCAGCGCGGGCGGCAGGCCCTTGAGTTGCGCGGTGGTTGCCCGCAATGGCGAGGCATAGATCTCGTTACGCTGCCCGGCATCGGTGGTGTAGTTGTCCCAGAACCACTTCATCATGTTCTTGCTGAGGAAATGTCCTTCGGCAAACTGGTTGTAGGACGCCGTCTCGAAGCTGGCATCGGTCACCGGCCACAACAAGGCCTGGAAGCGGATTGCCGGGGTGCCCTTGTCCTTGGCCATCAGCGCCACGACCGCCGCCATGTTGCCACCCACGCTGTTACCCGCTACGGCCAGGCGCTTGCCATCGACATCGATTTCCTTGCCGTGCTCGGCCACCCATTTGGTCGCGGCGTAAGCCTGGTTGATCGCCACTGGGTAATGCGCTTCGGGTGACGGCGTGTAGTTGACGAACACCGCGACGGCGCCCGAACCCGCTACCAGATCCCGAACCAGTCGTTCGTGAGTCGGGAAATCCCCCAGCACCCAACCGCCACCGTGGAAGAACATGAACACGGGCAGCTCACCCTTGACCCCGGCCGGACGAACGATGGTCAGGCTGATCGATTGGCCGTCGACCTTGATGGTCTTCTCGCTGACATCCGCTTTGGGCAGTGTCAATTTCACACCTGCCTGGGCGCCGACCAGTACGGCGCGGGCATCCTTGGGCGACAACTGCTCCAGGGGCTTGCCGGTGCCGGCGTTCAGTGCGTCGAGAAATGCCTGGGTGTTGTGTTCGACGATATCGCCGGCGAAGGCATTGCTGATGCTCAGGGCGAGAAGGGCGCCGGTCAGGGTTTTGCTGATGTTCATGTCTATCTCCTTGAAATTCGGTCGGGGGGTGGGGGTTAAACGGCTACGTGCAGGCGCACATCAACGTTGCCGCGGGTGGCGTTGGAGTACGGGCAAACCTGGTGAGCGGCGTCCACGAGGCTCTGGGCTTCGGCTTGATCCAGGCCCGGCAAGCTGATGTGCAAGTCGATGTCGAGGCCGAAACCACCAGGGATCTGGCCGATGCCGACATGGGCAGTGATCGAGGCGTCGTCAGGGATTTTGCGTTTGGTCTGGCTGGCGACGAATTTCAGCGCGCCGATGAAGCAGGCCGAGTAGCCCGCGGCGAAGAGTTGCTCAGGGTTGGTCGCTGCACCGCCTGCACCACCGAGTTCCTTGGGCGTGGCGAGCTTGACGTCGAGGATGTTGTCGCTGGAGATGGCACGACCGTCACGGCCGCCGGTGGAGGTTGCGATTGCGATATAGAGAGTTTTCATGGTGGAGGCCTCGTTTCAGGTTGAGTTTTTTTGCGCTAAATGTTTGCGCGCTAAGTAGGCGTGGAGAGAATGTAATGCGCTAATAGTTTGTACGCAAGATAAATTTTCGGGACAAGATGGAGTCGGCAAGCTGAAAAGGCCTGAAAGCCTTTAGCTAGAGCGGTTTTTGAGAGTAGAAATTTTTCGAGGGGGGAGGGTAGACAGGGCTGCCGCTATCGCGAGCAGGCTCGTTCCACAGAGGTTGCTGGATGACGAGACCTTGCTCACATCAGAAATCCAATGTGGGAGCGAGCTTGCTCGCGATAGCGGTGGATCTGAACAGAGGATGTCGGATCTGCCGCCGCTTTCGCGAGCAGGCTCGCTCCCACAGGGATCTTGGGTTTCCATGAGCTTTGCATTCAGCGCAGGACTATTGTGGGAGCGAGCTTGCTCGCGAAGACGTCGGCATATCCAACATCATTGCAAGCTGATCCACCGCTTTCGCGAGCAGGCTCGCTCCCACAGGAATTAGCGGTGTTTCGGTGATTTAGAGGCTGTCTTGCAAATGCCCGCGCAGCTCTTGCAGGTCAAGTTGCAGCTTCTTCAATTGCTCCAGTGTCTGGCCGCTGGCGGCAAGGATGCATTGCGGGATATCGAGGGCTTTTTTCTGCAGGGCGCGGCCTTGCTCAGTGAGCTCGACGATCACCACGCGTTCGTCTTCCCGGCTGCGGGTGCGGCTCAGCAAACCTTCTGCCTCCAGGCGTTTGAGCAGTGGCGTCAGCGAACCTGGGTCGGTGAGCAGCCGATTGCTGATTTCACCGACGGTCAAACCGTCTTTTTCCCACAGCACCATCATCGCCAGGTATTGCGGATAGGTCAGGCCCAACGCTTGAAGCAGCGGTTTGTAGACTTTGGTCATCAGCAGCGACGTGGAGTGGAGGGCGAAACAGACCTGGTTGTCCAGTAACAGGGCGTCGCAAGGGTCGGGGCTGTCGTGTTGGGTGCTCATGGCGAAACCTTTCAATCAATAATGGCTACAAATCTAGCGGACGAATCTTTAATGCACCAGATAATTCTGACGACCTGATCAGCTGTTGCGTTTCCTCGTTGTCGCCAACTGCGTAGGATAGGCGCCCTGATAAAGGGAGAATCGTCTGTGGTCGAGGTCGTGCTGTATTTGCTGTTGGGCGCCGCGCTGGGCACCTTGGGGGGATTGTTTGGCATTGGTGGCGGATTGATCGCGATACCAGTGTTGGGCGTATGGTTCGGTCTGGACCAGCAGATCGCCCAAGGCACGGCGCTGGTGATGGTGGTTCCCAACGTGATGCTGGCGCTGTGGCGTTATCACCAACGCAATCGCATCGAGATGCGACATGTCCTGCCGTTGGCCTCCATGGGGTTCTGCTTCGCGTGGCTCGGTTCCATCTGGGCCGTGGGCATTGACGCGCAAAGCATGCGAATCGGCTTCGTGGTGTTCCTGGTGGTGCTGGCGGCCTACAACCTCATCCGAATGTTCGCCGCGACGGCGCCCGCTTCGGCGCAGATGCGCCACGGCTGGCCATGGCTCGGCGTGTTGGGGGCGGCGTCAGGAACGATGGGCGGTTTGTTTGGTGTCGGCGGGGCGGTTGTCGCCACGCCGATCCTCACCAGTGTATTCGGCACCACTCAGGTCGTTGCCCAGGGATTGTCGCTGTCGCTGGCCTTGCCCAGCACCGGCGTGACCCTCGCCACCTATGCGTTTCACCATGAGGTGGATTGGTGGATCGGCCTGCCGCTGGCCCTCGGTGGCCTGATGAGCATCAGTTGGGGCGTAAAAGTCGCCTACGCCTTGCCGGAGCGACTGCTGCGCGGGCTGTTCTGCGGTTTCCTGGTGCTGTGCGCGGTGTTGCTTATCTTTAAAGCTTGAAGCCTTCGATAATGTGTTCGGCCAGGCATTCGGTGATCGGCGACGGGTTGTGCAAGTTGCGGATCAACATAATGCTGGCCTCGGGCAGCTCCGGCAGGTTCTCCGCCTCACCGAGGACACGCATGTCCGGGGTCAGCAGGCTTTCCAGCTGCGCGGTGATCGCCAGGCCCGCGCCCACCACGGCCATCAGCGCCGACAGGCTCGAGCTGTTGTAGGCCACGCGATAATCGCGGCCCATGGCATCCAACGCATTGCACGCCCATTGCCGACAGAAACAATCGCTGTTGAACATCGCCAGCGGCAGCGGTGTTTGTTCATGGACATTGAAGCAGGCGGCTTCGGCCCAGACAAAGCGCTCCTTGCGCAGCAATTGGCCAATCTCATCCCCCGGCTTGCGGGTGACGATGGACAAGTCCAGATCCTGGCGCAACAGCAACTGCTTGGACGATTCGCAGTGCACTTCGATTTCGATCAATGGATAGAACTGGGCGAAGCGCTGCAGGATGCCCGGCAGGAACCGCATCACGTAATCATCCGGCGTGCCGATGCGTACCGTGCCGACCATGTGCGGTTCACGCAACGTATTGAACACTTCGCTGTGCAGCTTGAGGATCCGCCGGGCATAACCCAGCAATACCTGGCCCTCGGCGGTGAGCTTGACCTGGCGCCCGTCGCGTTCGAACAGCCGGCGCTGCAGCACGTCCTCCTCCAGGCGCTTCATCTGCATGCTGACGGCGGATTGCGTGCGGTTGACCAGTTCCCCGGCGCGGGTGAACCCCCCTTGGTCGGCAATGGCGACAAAGGTGCGCAGCACTTCGGTATCGATGCTCGGGTAACTCGACAATTGATCAATCTCCGAGATGTATTGCATAAGAAACATTCGTTGGATTGATCTTAGCCTCGGCGCGAGACTAGAGCCATCCCCAACGGAGGACATCACGATGAAAGGTCAAAAAGGGTATTTACTGATCGACAAATTCTCATCCCATGGTTTTTCGCTCGGCGCGCTGTTGCACAAGTTTAGCCGCTGGTACGAATTGCACCATGAACGTGAATTGCTGGCTTCGATGAGCGACGAGGCGCTCAAGGACATCGGCGTGAGTCGTGCTGATGTGGAACAGGAAGTGGTTCGGCCATTCTGGGATGACCCGATGCACAAATGAGCCATCCTTCCCTACACAAACCGTCCAATGGTGAGGTAGGTTGCGAGCAGACAAGGAGATCTCCATGCCCGCGACTGTATCCTTTACCCTCAAACAGGCCCGGCGTCTGGCGTTGGCCGCCCAAGGATTCGATGGGCGGCTATCGCCAGCTTCGGTGCAACCCTCGCGTCTCAACCGCTTGATTGAACGCCTCGGCGTCCTGCAGATCGACTCCGTCAACGCGCTGGTGCGCTCGCATTATCTCCCGCTGTTTTCCCGCCTCGGTCATTACAACCGCGATTTGCTCGATCAAGCCGCCTGGAGCCAGGGCCGCCGTCGCACGCTATTTGAATATTGGGGCCATGAAGCCTCGCTGCTGCCGGTGGCGATGTACCCGTTGATGCGCTGGCGCATGGCCCGTGCAGCGCGCGGCGAAGGTATCTATCAGCAATTGGCGCGTTTCGGCCAGGAGCAGCAAGACGTGATTCACCGCGTCCTGCAGGCGGTCCGGGACCAGGGCGCAATTGGCGCGGGCAGTTTGTCCACCCGCCAGGAAAAGGCCGGCCCGTGGTGGGACTGGAGCGCGGAAAAACATGCGCTGGAATGGCTGTTCGCTGCGGGTGAAGTGACGGTGGCGGGACGGCGGGGCTTCGAGCGGCTTTACGATCTGCCGGAACGGGTCCTGCCCAACTCCGTGCTGCAACAACCTCTGCCGGACGAAGCCCAGGCCCAGCGCGCTTTACTGATCCACGCCGCCGAAGCCTTGGGTGTCGCTACTGAAAAGGACCTGCGCGACTACTTTCGCCTGAGTCCGGCGGACTCCCGTGAGCGGCTCGCCGAACTTGAGGAGGCGGGCGAATTGCTCCGTTGCGAGATTCAGGACTGGAAGCAGCCAGCCTGGTGCCGACCTGGCGTGAAAATTCCCCGTAAGGTCGCCGCCAGTGCGCTGCTGTCGCCCTTCGATTCGCTGGTCTGGGAGCGCAGTCGTACCGAGCGGCTGTTCGATTTTCGCTATCGGCTGGAGATCTACACGCCGGTGCACAAGCGGGTGTATGGCTATTACGTCTTGCCGTTTCTGCACAACGAGCGGATTGCGGCGCGGGTGGACTTGCGTGCGGAGCGGGCGTTGGGGCAATTGGCCGTGCATGCAGTGCACGAGGAATCGCCGGGGTTGGACGAAGAGGGGATGCAAGCGTTGGCGGTGAGTCTCGGGCGCATGGCCCGGTGGTTGGGGTTGGAGCGGGTTCAGCTCAACTGTGGGAGGGCGAGTGGGGTTCGGTTGGCGGCGGCATTGGCGCGAATCGATAGTGACTGAGCTGGCCCTTCGCGAGCAAGCTCGCTCCCACAGGGGCTTCGGTGACCACGGATTTGTGTCCAGAATAGATCCAATGTGGGAGCGAGCTTGCTCGCGATAGCATTCTAACCGGCGAAGAAGAACCTACCGCCGGAGTTGCTTCAACGTCTCGGCAATCAAGAACGCCAGCTCCAGCGACTGGTCGGCATTCATCCGTGGGTCGCAATGGGTGTGGTAGCGATCCGACAGGCCGTCCTCGGTAATCGGCCGGGCGCCGCCGATGCATTCGGTGACATTCTGCCCGGTCATCTCGATGTGGATACCGCCGGCATAGGTGCCTTCGGCTTCGTGGACCTGGAAGAACTGCTTCACTTCGCCAAGGATCTGCGCAAAGTCCCGGGTCTTGTAGCCGCTGCTGGCCTTGATGGTGTTGCCATGCATCGGATCGGAGCTCCACAGCACCTGCTTGCCCTCGCGCTGCACCGCGCGCAGCAGTTGCGGCAGGTGATCGCCGACCTTGTTGGCGCCCATGCGCGCGATCAGGTTCAGTCGGCCCGGGTCGTTGTCCGGGTTGAGTACGTCGATCAGGCGGATCAGGTCGTCAGGGTTCATGCTCGGGCCGACCTTGACCCCGATCGGGTTGTTCACCCCGCGCAGGAACTCGACATGGGCGCCGTCCAGCTGACGGGTCCGGTCGCCGATCCACAGCATGTGGGCCGAGCAGTCGTAATAATCATTGGTCAGGCTGTCGCGACGCACGAACGCTTCTTCGTAATTGAGCAGCAGCGCCTCATGGGCGGTGAAGAAGCTGGTTTCGCGCAGTTGCGGCGAGCTGTCCATGCCGCAGGCGCGCATGAATGCCAGGGTTTCGTCGATGCGGTCGGCCAGATGGCTGTATTTTTCCGCCAGGGCTGAATTGGCGATGAAATCCAGGTTCCACTTGTGCACCTGATGCAGATCGGCAAAGCCGCCCTGGGCGAAGGCGCGCAGCAGGTTCAGGGTCGCGGTGGACTGGTGGTAGGACTGCAGCAACCGCTCCGGATCCGGTACGCGGCTTTTTTCGTCGAAACCGATACCGTTGACGATGTCGCCGCGATAGGCCGGCAGTGTCACGCCGTCGATGGTTTCATCATTGGCCGAGCGTGGCTTGGCGAATTGCCCGGCCATTCGCCCGACCTTGACCACCGGGCAACCAGCGGCAAATGTCATGACGATCGCCATCTGCAAGAGCACCTTGAAGGTGTCGCGGATCTTGGCAGCCGAGAATTCGGCAAAGCTTTCGGCGCAATCGCCACCCTGCAGCAGGAAGGCCCGGCCCTGGGTGACCTCGGCGAACTGACGGCGCAACTCCCGGGCTTCACCGGCAAACACCAATGGCGGATAACTGGCCAGGGTCTGCTCCACCTGCAACAGGTGCGCGGTGTCGGGGTAGCGGGGTTGTTGCTGGATCGGCAGGGCGCGCCAGCTGTCAGGGCTCCAGGGTTGGCTCATCATGATCTCTAGGTGGTTTACGCTCGGGCGCTCATGTTATCAGCAAATTAGTGCGTGACCTGTTCCGCTTGCTTCGCGGACAATCGCGCCTTTGCCCCGTATACGCAGGCTAATGCCCGCCCGGCAACATCAGGAGATGAAATGACAGAGGAGCGCGTCGAGCATTTGCTCGCCGAGGTGCACGACGAGTTCGGGATGATTCGCGTGTTCGAAGTGGCCGATTACCGGTTTCTCGAATTCGGCGATGCCATCGAGCAGAGCTGCGTGTTCACAGCCGATCCGAGCTGGCTCGAATATGACTACACCCGTGCCATGCTCATCGGTGCGTTGTGTCATGAGCAGCCGGAAAGCGCGCTGTTCCTGGGGTTGGGCGCAGGCACCTTGACCCAGGCCTGCCTCAAGTTCCTGCCGTTGGAAGACGTCGAGGCGATCGAGCTGCGCCCCGACGTGCCGCGCCTGGCCATCGAATACCTGGGGCTGGACGACGATCCGCGTTTGTACATCCGTGTCGGCGACGCCTTGGAATTGCTTGAAACGGCGGAGCCGGCGGACCTGATTTTTGTCGACCTCTACACCGACGTCGGTCCCGGCGTAGGCCATCTGGCCTGGGGTTTCCTGGAAAACTGCCAGAAGCGCCTCAATCCCGGTGGCTGGCTGGTGATCAACCAATGGGCGACCGATGACGGCAAGCCCCTGGGCGCCGCGCTGTTGCGCGGTCTTTATCATCGGCATTACTGGGAGCTGCCGGTGAAAGAGGGCAACGTGATCCTGATTGTGCCGGCGGACCTCGACCAGGAACTGGATATGGACGGCCTGGTTGCCCGGGCCGAAGGGCTGGCACCGCGGTTGGGTTATTCGTTGCAGTCGTTGATCAAGGCGATCCGGCCGGCGACGTGATCAGGACTGCAAGGGTTTTTGTGGCGAGGGAGCTTGCTCCCGCTCGGCTGCGAAGCAGACGCCTGGGTCAGTAGTCTGGAATCGATGGGGGCCGCTTCGCGACCCAGCGGGAGCAAGCTCCCTCGCCACAGGGGACGCCAGCGCAAGTGAACCGTTTTAGCCGGCCGCCCATAGGCTTTTGATGGCGAGCCCTACAACGGTGTTTTCAGTAAAAAAATCTCCCTTTTTTGGCGAATTCCGGTATAGTGCGCGCCGGCCTTTAGCCGGGCCGCGTCAAGGTAGCGCAATTCCCCGAAGCCAGCTTCGGTTGCATGTCCGCACAACGGATGCTTCCGCGACGTTCTTTTTCATTCATTCGTTTTCGCAAATCCCCGCCGACAAAGCTGCCAGGGCGACTCTTGAGTCTCAACACGGCATGCGCAGCTTTGGAGCATGGGTCTTTGCGGATGCACTTAGAGGCAGACCCATGACCCAGGAAATCGGCGGCTTCGCCGCTCTTGAACTTCATCCCAATATTGTCGCTGCAGTAGTCGCTACCGGCTATGAAGAGCCTTCGGCCATTCAGCAGCAGTCGATCCCGATCATTCTCGCCGGTCACGATATGATTGGTCAGGCGCAAACCGGTACGGGTAAGACCGCCGCGTTCGCACTGCCGATCCTGCACCGCATTGATCCGTCCAAGCGCGAGCCGCAAGCTCTGATCCTGGCCCCAACTCGTGAGTTGGCGCTACAAGTTGCAACCGCTTTCGAAACCTACGCCAAGCAAATGCCAGGCGTGACTGTTGTGGCTGTCTACGGCGGCGCGCCGATGGGCCCACAACTGAAAGCAATCCGTAATGGCGCACAGATCGTTGTCGCCACCCCGGGCCGTCTGTGCGACCACCTGCGTCGCGACGAGAAAGTCCTCGCCACCGTGAACCACCTGGTTCTCGACGAAGCGGACGAAATGCTCAAGCTGGGCTTCATGGACGACCTGGAAGTCATCTTCAAGGCCATGCCTGAAACTCGCCAGACCGTCCTGTTCTCGGCCACCTTGCCTCAATCGATCCGTGCCATTGCCGAACGCCATCTGCGCGATCCGAAGCACGTGAAGATCCAGAGCAAGACCCAGACCGTCACCGCGATCGAGCAGGCTCACCTGCTGGTTCACGCCGACCAGAAGACCTCTGCTGTCCTGAGCCTGCTGGAAGTCGAAGACTTCGACGCCCTGATCATGTTCGTGCGCACCAAGCAAGCGACCCTGGACCTGGCCAGCGCCCTGGAAGCCAAAGGCTACAAAGCCGCTGCGCTGAACGGTGACATCGCCCAGAACCAGCGTGAGCGCGTGATCGATTCCCTCAAGGATGGCCGCCTGGACATCGTTGTGGCGACCGACGTCGCTGCCCGTGGCCTGGACGTTCCGCGCATCACCCACGTGTTCAACGTGGACATGCCGTACGATCCGGAATCCTACGTTCACCGTATCGGCCGTACTGGCCGCGCCGGTCGCGAAGGTCGCGCGCTGCTGCTGGTTACCCCGCGTGAGCGCCGCATGCTGCAAGTGATCGAGCGTGTGACTGGCCAGAAGGTGGCTGAAGTTCGCCTGCCGGACGCCCAGGCTGTTCTCGATGCACGCATCAAGAAATTGACCAACAGCCTGTCGCCGCTGGTGGCTGACGCCGAATCGACCCACGGTGATCTGCTCGATCGCCTGACCGCCGACATCGGATGCACCCCGCGTGCCCTGGCCGCTGCCCTGCTGCGCAAGGCCACCAATGGCCAAGCGCTGAACCTGGCTGCAATCGAGAAGGAACGTCCCCTGGTGCCGAACAACGCACCGCGTGGCGACCGTCCTGAGCGCACCGGCGATCGTCCGGACCGTGGTGATCGCGAGCGTCGCGCGCCGATCCCGTTGGCCGAAGGCCGTGCCCGTTGCCGTACCGCGTTGGGCGCTCGTGACGGCATTGCCGCCAAGAACCTGCTGGGCGCGATCCTCAACGAAGGCGGCCTGGCCCGCGAAGCCATCGGTCGCATCCAAGTGCGTGACAGCTTCAGCCTGGTGGAACTGCCGGAAGATGGCCTGGAGAAGTTGCTGACCAAGCTCAAGGACACCCGCGTGGCCGGCAAGCAGCTCAAGCTGCGTCGCTACCGCGAAGATTAATCGACCTGCGGGTTGATTGATCGAGCATGAAAAATCCCCGACTGGTTCGGGGATTTTTTTTGCCTGTCGTGTGGTGTTTTTTCAGTGCGAGCG
Organism: Pseudomonas brassicacearum subsp. neoaurantiaca; assembly: GCF_013608025.1. Classification (GTDB taxonomy): domain Bacteria; phylum Pseudomonadota; class Gammaproteobacteria; order Pseudomonadales; family Pseudomonadaceae; genus Aquipseudomonas. The sequence goes on from NZ_VDLV01000027.1 coordinate 45,297, forward strand.
GCGGGGAGACCCATCGCGAGCAAGCTCGCTCCCACAGGGGATTTGTGAGCGCCGAAGACCCAATGTGGGAGCGAGCTTGCTCGCGATTGGCGCGACTCGGTTTGCGATTAGTCGAACCGATAGATGTCCATCCCCAGCGTCCCCATCGTGAACCCCGCATGGGCAACGCTGAATGTCCCGCCAGCCCCCCGGGCGAAATACAGCGGCAACAAATGTTCATCGCTAGGATGGCTGCGCACGGCATTGGGCGCCTGGCGGCGATAATCGTGCAGGGCCGCCTCGTCGTTGGCGACCAGTTGCTCGACGATCCAATCGCGAAACGCCTTGGCCCAGGGTTCGACGCTTTCAGGGCTGGCGTTCCAGTCCAGGTCCCGCAGGTTATGCGTAATGCTTCCGGAACCGATCACCAGCACGCCTTGTTCCCGCAGCTCCGCCAATGCGCGGCCGACTTGCGTTTGCAGTGTCGGGCCTTGATGGCTGGGCAAGGAGACCTGCACCACGGGGATATCGGCCTCGGGGTACATCAAGGACAGCGGCACCCAGACGCCGTGATCGGAAGGGCGTCCCGTGTCGAGGCGTGCTGGCAGATGCGCGGCGTTGAGTAACTCGGCTACCTGTGCTGCCAGCTGGGGTTCGCCTGGCGCGGGGTATTGCACCTTGTACAGGTCCGGTGGAAACCCGCCGAAGTCATGCCAGGTGCGTGGTCGCGGGTTGGCGCTGACCAGGAGCTCGTCGCTCTCCCAATGAGCCGAGACAATGACAATGGCCTTTGGCCTGGGCAATTGCGCGGCCAGGCGAGCCAACGCTGGGCCGCTTTCGCCGGGCTCCAGGGCGAGCATCGGTGAGCCATGGGAAATAAACAGGCTGGGCAGCATGGACGGGCTCCTGAGCGTTAAGATGTGCCATCTTCTGTCAGGTCAATGATCAAAATCTAATATAAGTTTTAACCTGTTTTGATCGAATTTATGGAGCGAACCCATGGACCCCGAGTTTTGGCACAAGCGTTGGTCAACCAACCAGATCGGCTTTCATCTGCCGGAGGTGAACCCTTATCTGCAGCGTTTCTGGCCCCAATTGGGATTGCCTGAAGAGACTCGAGTGTTGGTGCCCTTGTGCGGCAAGACTCTGGATCTGCTGTGGTTGGCGCAACAAGGTTTTTCCGTGCTGGGGATTGAGCTGTCAGAGAAAGCCGTCACTGATTTTTTTCAGGAACATCAGCTTGAGCCGAACGTGAGTGAGGAGGGCGCTTTCAAGATATTTCGTTCCGGTGCCATCGAAATCCGCTGCGGTAATTTCTTTGCGTTGACGCCTTTGGACGTGGCCGATTGCGCGACGTTGTATGACCGCGCTGCATTGATCGCCTTGCCTGGGCCGATGCGCGAGCGGTACGTGGCGCATCTACTGAAAATATTGCCTGACTGCGTCGGGCTGTTAATTACCCTCGATTACAACCAGGACGAAATGCCTGGGCCGCCGTTTTCCGTTGGGCACGAGGAAGTGCAGCGGCTGCTGGGTGGCGCTTGGCGTCTGGAGGTCTTGCAGGAGCAGGATGTGCTTGGGGAGAGCTGGAAATTCTTGCAGGCGGGGGTGAAGCGGCTGGATGAGCGGGTGTATCTGATTTCCAGGTTTTGATCTGTTGTGGTTGTAACAGGTGAGGCGGCATGTGAATGGCCAGCCAAAAAAAGCCCGCATTGCTGCGGGCTTTCCATTTGAGACTCTAGCGATCAACCACGGCGACGCAGTGCGTCAATTCGCTCTTCCAGCGGCGGGTGGCTCATGAACATGCGAGCCAGGCCCTGCTTGATGCCACCGTTGATACCAAAGGCGTTCAAGGTGTCGGGCATGTGCACCGGCAGGCCTTGTTCTGCGCGCAGGCGCTGCAAGGCGCCGATCATTGCGCTGGTGCCGGCCAGGCGTGCACCGGCGTCGTCGGCGCGGAACTCGCGTTTGCGCGAGAACCACATGACGATGGCGCTGGCGAGGATGCCCAGAACCAGTTCGGCGAAAATGGTCGCCACGTAGTAGGCGATGCCCTGGCCTTCTTCGTTCTTGAAGATCACCTTGTCGACGAAATTGCCGATGATGCGGGCAAAGAACATCACGAAGGTGTTCACCACGCCCTGGATCAGCGCCAGCGTAACCATGTCGCCGTTGGCAACGTGGCCAATCTCGTGGGCCAGCACGGCCTTGACTTCATCCGGCGAGAAGCGCTCGAGCAGGCCCTGGCTGACGGCGACCAGTGCATCGTTCTTGTTCCAGCCGGTGGCGAAGGCGTTCGCCTCGTAGGCCGGGAAGATACCGACTTCGGGCATTTTGATCCCGGCTTCGCGAGACAACTGCTCGACGGTCTGCAACAGCCATTGTTCGTGGCGAGTGCGCGGCTGGCTGATGATCTGGGTGCTGGTGCTCATCTTCGCCATCCACTTGGAGATGAACAGCGAGAACAGCGAACCGGCGAAACCGAACACCGCACAGAAGATCAGCAGCTGATTGAGGTTGAGATCAACCCCGTTGGCCGCCATGAACCCGTTGAAGCCAAAAAGGCTCAGGGTGATGCTGGCAATCAGCACGACCGCCAGGTTAGTGGCCAAAAACAGCAGGATGCGCATCATGGTGGTAGCAATCTCCTCATGCTAAAGATGTAGCGTTATGCGGGGTATATAAGGTGCTGCCGCGGGCTATTCAACTCGCCTACTATTTCAAACTGTGTCCTACAGCCGTCCTAAATGTTTGAAGGACTTTTCTGAAAGTGACTATGGAAATGAGATTCGGCATCCGCGCCCCGCGAACGTTGAGTTGCGTCGACTATCAGCTCTCGAATCCCAGTGTAGAAGGCCTGGTGGCGCTGATCGGACGGATATGTTGCTGAATCAGACAGCGTGCGAGGTGAGGGGCCTCGCACGCGGGCTGGATTACTGGCGGTAGGACTTGAGGAAGTTGCCGATACGGCCAATGGCCTGGTCCAGGTCATCGACCCGCGGCAAGGTCACGACACGGAAATGGTCCGGCCATGGCCAGTTGAACGCCGTGCCCTGGACGACCAGCAGCTTTTCCGAGAGCAGCAGGTCGAGGACGAATTTTTCGTCGTTGTGGATCGGGCAGACTTTCGGGTCGATCCGTGGGAAGGCATACAAGGCGCCCATCGGCTTGACACAGCTGACGCCAGGAATGTCGTTGAGCAATTCCCAGGTGCGATTGCGTTGTTCCAGCAGTCGACCCTGAGGCAGGACCAGGTCGTTGATGCTCTGGTAGCCGCCCAGAGCGGTCTGGATCGCGTGCTGGCTCGGCACGTTGGCGCACAGACGCATGTTGGCCAGCATGTCGATGCCTTCGATGTAGCTTTGGGCGTGATGCTTGGGCCCGGAGATGGCGATCCAGCCGGAACGGAAACCCGCCACCCGGTAGGATTTGGACAAGCCATTGAAGGTCAGGCACAGCAAGTCCGGCGCCAGGGAGGCGGTGCAGACGTGAACGGCGTCGTCGTACAGGATCTTGTCGTAGATCTCGTCGGAGAACACCACCAGATTGTGCTGGCGGGCCAGTTCCAGCATGCCCAGCAACACTTCCCGGGAATAGACGGCGCCGGTCGGGTTGTTCGGGTTGATGATGACCAGGGCCTTGGTGTTCGGGGTGATCTTGGCCTTGATGTCCGCCAGGTCAGGGAACCAGTTGGCTTGCTCGTCGCACAGGTAATGCACCGGGTTACCGCCGGACAGGCTCACGGCAGCGGTCCAGAGCGGGTAGTCAGGTGCCGGCACCAGGACTTCGTCGCCGTTGTTGAGCAAGGCCTGCATGGACATGACGATCAGCTCGGACACGCCGTTGCCCAGGTAGATGTCTTCGATCCCGATGCCTTCTACCTGCTTTTGCTGGTAGTACTGCATCACGGCCTTGCGCGCGCTGAACAGGCCTTTGGAGTCGCTGTAGCCTTGGGCGGTCGGCAGGTTGCGGATGACGTCCTGGAGGATTTCATCGGGCGCTTCGAAACCAAAGGGTGCCGGGTTGCCGATGTTCAGCTTGAGGATACGGTGGCCTTCCTCTTCCAGGCGTTTGGCGTGCTTGAGCACCGGGCCGCGAATGTCGTAGCAGACGTTGGCGAGCTTGTTCGATTTGCTGACCTGCATGGCGATGTGTTCCCGAAAATGAACGATCCAGGCGGCATATGAACTACCGTACTGGGGATCCTGCGTCTGTGCCCGGGCCGGACGCGGTAGATGCGCCACAATCCATTTGAATGCGCATGACGTGACTGCCAGACTGGCGCCTGACGAGGCGCAATCATACGTGCCGCCCGATCTGCGGAAAAGCGTCGGATCGGGCTTTTTCAATTGCCGAGGTAGGACGATGGAAAAGTTGCAGAAAACCCTTGAAGAATGGCGTGACATGCTCGACCCGGAGCAATACAACGTCTGCCGGCTCAAAGGCACCGAGCGACCGTTCTCCGGGAAATACAACGCGACCAAGACCGACGGTGTGTACCACTGCATTTGCTGCAACGAACCGCTGTTCGATTCGCAGACCAAATTCGATTCGGGCTGTGGCTGGCCGAGTTTCTACGCGCCGATCGAAGGCAGCGCGGTGGTGGAGGTGCGGGACGTGAGCCATGGCATGATCCGCACCGAGGTGGTCTGCGCCAAATGCGATGCGCACTTGGGTCATGTCTTCCCGGACGGCCCGCCGCCGACCGGGCTGCGTTACTGCATCAACTCGGTGTGCCTGGATCTCGTACCGCGCGAGTAAAGTTCTGCGCGGTCCTTTGTGGCGAGGGAGCTTGCTCCCGCTGGGCGGCGCAGCCGCCCCAAAACCGATTTGCCGGAGTTTGCCAGATAGACCGCGTCCGCCGGGGTTACGACGGCTGCGCCGTCGAGCGGGAGCAAGCTCTCTCGCCACAAAAGCCTCTCGGCACGTCGGTGTGTCCCGATAATTAAATTGCACACAATTTAATTGCTCGCTATCTTCAGCGTCCTAACTTCTTCAGGAGCTGCCCCATGACCGACAATCTACTGAGCATCCCGTGTATCACCATCAAGGGCGAGCAAAAGACCCTTGCCGATTTCGCCGGCAAGGCTGTGCTGGTGGTCAATACCGCCAGCCAGTGCGGTTTCACTCCGCAATACAAGGGGCTCGAGGCGTTGTGGCAGTCTTATAAGGACCGTGGACTGGTGGTGCTGGGCTTTCCCTGCAACCAATTTGGCAAGCAGGAGCCGGGGAATGAGGGGGCGATTTCCGAGTTTTGCGAACTCAACTTCGGCGTGAGCTTTCCACTGTTCAAGAAAGTCGAAGTCAACGGCGCCAATGCCCATCCGCTGTTCGTCCAGCTCAAGCAGCGGGCGCCTGGCGTGCTGGGGTCCAAAGGCATCAAATGGAATTTCACCAAGTTCCTGATTGGCAAGGATGGCCAGGTGGTCAAGCGCTTTGCCCCGACTACCAAGCCCCAGGACCTCACCGCCGAGATCGAAGCCCTGCTCAAATGAATGATCTGTCAGTCGATTCGCTGAAGCTCGACAGCCAGTTGTGCTTCAAGCTGTACGCCGCATCGCGGGCGGTGATTCGTGGCTACAAGCCGATGCTGGATCAGCTCGGCCTGACCTACCCGCAGTATCTGGCGATGCTGGTGCTGTGGGAATGGCAGGAAAACGCTCCGGAGCAACCCACGGTCAAGGCCCTGGGGGAGCGCCTACTGCTTGATTCCGGCACGCTGACGCCGCTGCTCAAGCGTTTGGAGCAACTGGCGTTGGTCCAGCGCCAGCGTTCAGCCCGTGATGAACGCGAGGTGCATTTGAGCCTGTCGGACAGCGGAAAGGCCTTGCGCGAGCAGGTCGGCCCGCTCAAGGCCCGTCTGCTTTGCGACAGCGGCATCGACCTGGATCGCGTGGGTGACCTGCGAGACAGCCTGGATCATTTGTTGGCTCAGATCAAAGCGCTGACGTAGTGGGCACCCACTGATCCAGCAATGCCGCGAGTTCTTCGCGACGAAATGGCTTGGACAGATAATCGCTCATGCCGGCGGCGCGGCAGCGTTCGCGCTCCTCGGGCATCGCATTGGCGGTCAGCGCGACAATCGGCAGGTTTGGCCAGCGCCCGCTGCGACGAATTTGCCGGCTGGCTTCATAACCGTCCATGACCGGCATGTTGCAGTCCATCAACACCAGATCGAAATCCTGCTGTTCGAGCTGGTCAAGGGCCTCGATGCCGTGGGCCGCGACGACGACTTCGCAGCCCAGCTTCACCAGCATGCCCTTGGCCACCAGTTGGTTGACGGGGTTGTCTTCCACGAGCAGCACTCGCCCGCGGCGCGAAGGCGCCAGCGCTTCGATCTGCGCGTCGTTGATGGTGGTCGCCTCGCTTTGCAGGGCGCGCCGCAAGATCTGATAAAGCGCATGGCGCGCCAGCGGCCGGGCTTGTTGCAGCAAGGGGGCGAGGGCGGCCGCCTCTTCGCTGGGCATGAAGCTGCCGTAGGCCGTCACCAGCAGGATCGGCGCCGCGAAGGTTGGCCGCAGATTGAACAGGCATTCCGGGCAATCGGTGATCAGGATGTCGGGATTGAGCCCCAGCAATCCGTCATCCACGGAACGTTGTACGTAGTCCAATCCCCAGCCTGGCACCAGCATGCCCAACAATTCGGCCAATCCGCTATTAGCGGTGGTAATGGCGACGACATTGCCATGCAAGGGTTCGATGGGGGGCGCGGGGGTGTGACAAGGCAGTGGCAGGTCCGCGCAGAATTGGCTGCCGAAGCCAGCCTCGGAGCTGATCGTCAAGCGGCCTTGCATGGCTTCGCAGAGGTTGTAGGTCAGTGCCAGCCCGAGCCCGGTGCCGCCGAACTGGCGCGTGATGCCGGCGCCAGCCTGGGTGAACGGCTGGAGAATTCGGGCCTGGGCCTCCTGGGGTATGCCAATGCCTGTGTCGCAGACCTCGATCCGCACGCCGCCTTCGTGTTGGCTCAAACGCACGTCGACCCGGCCGAAGCGGGTGAATTTCAGGGCGTTGGACAGCAGGTTGCTGACGATTTGGCGAACGCGGGTCGGATCGCCCAATACCTGGGCGGGGAACTGCGGCTCGATCAGGCACGCCAGTTCGACGCTTGGGGCGGCATTTTGGGAAAGCAGGTTGGCGGTGTCCTCGATCAGCGAGCCGAGGTCGAACGGTATCCGTTCGAGTTCCAGTTGGCCGGCGTCGAACTTGGACAGGTCGAGGATATCGTTGAGCAGCTCCACCAATACCTTGCCTGAGTCATGGGCGATTGACAGCTGTTGCTGCTGTTCGGCGGTCAATGGACCGTCAAGGGACAACGCGATCATGCCGAGCAGTCCGTTGAGTGGCGTTCGGATTTCATGGCTCATGTTGGCCAGGAACGCGGAGCGGGCTTCGGCCATGTCCAGGGCGGTACGCCGGGCAATCTCCAGTTCATCGTTGGACTGGCTGAGGCGGGCATTGATGGCCTTGAGTTCGGCGGTGCGCGCTGAAACGATGTTTTCCAGCTGCGCCAGGTAATCGGTGAGGCGATTTTCAGCCGTGCGCCGTTGCTGTATTTCGGTCGAGATGTTTTCAAACTGCTGGTTGGCAACCGACACCAGCACGCCAATTTCGTCGTATTGGTGGCCGGTGGGGCATTCCAGGGGACTTTGCTCGCTGCTGCTCGGGTCGCGGCTGCTCAGCTCGCGGATGACCCGTACCAGCGGCTTGGTCAGCATGACGTAGAACAAGGCGAGCAGCAGGCCGGTCAGGATCAGGCTGCGGGCGAAACCGTTGAGCAGGGTGACTTCGGCCCGGCGCAGGAAGCGACTGCCGAACGAGTACGTATCGACCTCCAGTCGCAAGATACCCAAGGACTCGTCAGGCAAATGGTTCAAATAGAGCCGGTCTTCGAACTGGCGTTGGGCGCCGAAAAGGAAGTCGCTGATAAACCGGTAGCTGCTTTGCAGTTCAGGGCGCTTGACGCTCGCCAGCACCGTATTGTTGTTGTCGATCAGTTCGGCGCCGATGATGGCTGGGGAACGCAACAGGCCCAGGGCCAGTTCCTGGGCGAGTTCGGCGTCGATGTTGTAGGCGATGCGTGATGCCGGGTTGTGGCTGATTTCCAGCAGGGACAGGATTTCACGGTTGATCGACGCGTCTTCGCTGGCATAATCGATGCCGATCTGCACCAGGCTCAACAACGTGCCCAGCACGAAACCCACCAGGACGGTCAGTCGGGCCTGTTTGTACGACAGCCGTTGGGTGAACCTGATGTCCATGGAATGGTGAACCACTTACGTTTCCCTTCGCTGGTCAAGCATAGCTGATCATCTCTGAATACCGGTGCGACCGGTGTGTAGTGTGTGAAACAGACCCGCCATCGGCTTCGTCGTTTCGTCGCTGTAGCGTCATCATTACCGTGAACCTGTCCGAGGAGAAGACGTGGACGCTCGATTAATTGCTTTTCTTGACCGCGCCGATGCGGTGTTGGCCCGCATAGAACCCTTGTTGCCTGCGCCACGGCCTGCCGTCGACTGGACGCAGACCCTGGCCGCACGCTGGCAACGTGACGGGCGCAGCGGCTTCCTGCTGCCGCTTGAAGTCAGTCTCGACATGCGGCTGTCGGACCTGATCGGCGTGGATCGCCAGGTTGAACAGTTGGGCCGCAATACCCGGCAGTTCATCGACGGCATGCCAGCCAACCATGCGCTGCTCTGGGGATCGCGTGGCACGGGCAAGTCCTCCCTGATACGAGCCTTGCTGGCTGAACACGCCGGGAATGGCCTGCGGTTGATCGAGATCGAGCGTGATCACCTGGCCGATCTGCCCCGGGTGGTCGAACAGGTCGCCAAGCTGCCCCAGCGCTTCGTGGTGTTCTGCGACGATCTGTCGTTCGAGTCCGGTGAAGGCGATTATCGCGTGCTCAAGAGCGTATTGGACGGTTCCCTCGAACAGGCGCCGGATAACGTGCTGCTGTATGCGACTTCCAATCGGCGTCACCTGGTGCCGGAAAAGGAAAGCGACAACGAGAACTGGAAGCGGGTCGACGGCGAGCTTCACCCCAGCGAGGCCGTCGAAGACAAGATCGCCCTGTCCGACCGTTTCGGCTTGTGGTTGTCGTTCTATCCCTTTACCCAAGAGCATTTCCTCGACGTGGTAGAGCATTGGATCGGCACACTCGCCGCCAAGGCCGGGTTGGCCTGGCAACGTGACGAAGCGCTGGACATCCAGGCGGTCCGCTGGGCGACCGGGCGCGGCAACCGCAATGGACGTTGCGCCTATCAATTTGCCCGTTATTGGGTGGGCCTCAAGCTTCTGGAGCACAACGCATGATCGATTTGACGAACACCGGCGCCGGTCTTGAAGGCTACGGACTGCTGTCGGCACAGCTGCAATCGCTGCTCGCGGATGAGCGCGATTTCATCGCCAACGCGGCGCAGTTTTCGGCGTTCCTGTTCAATCAGCTGGAGGACCTGAACTGGGCCGGTTTTTACCTCAATCGCAACGAAGAACTGGTGCTGGGCCCATTCCAGGGGCAGATCGCCTGTGTACGGATTCCCTTCGGTCGCGGCGTCTGTGGTGCCGCCGCGGCGACACTCCAGACCCAGCGCGTCGAAGATGTCCACGCCTTCCCCGGGCACATCGCTTGTGACAGTGCTTCGAACAGCGAATTGGTCGTGCCGCTGGTCAAGGACGGACGCCTTATCGGCGTGCTGGACCTGGACAGTCCGAAACTGGCGCGCTTCACCGAGCATGACCAGGCCGGCATCGAGCAATTGGCAGCAATATTCCTGCGTTTGACCGAGTGCTGATCACGCTTTCAACCCCGCCTTGGCCAACAGGCTGCCCAGATCGATTTCGTCGATCTGGCGCGGATCAAGATATTCCTCGGCGTAGCGCATGTAGATTCGCTCGTCGATGAACAGCTTGAACAGTTCGCAATCGATATGGGCGTCACGGCACATGGTGGCCATGATGCCCAGGGCCTCGCTCAGTTTCTTGGCTTTCTTATACGGTCGGTCCGCCGCGGTCAGGGCTTCGAAGATGTCGGCGATTGCCATCATTCGAGCCGGCAGGCTCATCTGTTCGCGCTTGAGTCGCTTGGGATAACCGGTGCCGTCCATTTTCTCGTGATGGCCGCCGGCGATCTCCGCGACGTTTTCCAAGTGGCTGGGGAAGGGCAACTGGCTGAGCATCAGGATGGTCTGGACCATGTGGTGATTGATCACGTAGCGCTCTTCACGGGTCAGCGTGCCGCGCGTGACGCTGAGGTTGTACAGTTCGCCGCGGTTGTATTTCCAGGTGGGCACGTCGAGCTGAAAGCCCCACGGATTGTCCGCCGGAATCAGCTCGGCCTCATGCCGCTCGAACAGGTGCTCGGGTTTGTCCGCCAGCAATGATTCGGTGACGGGCAGCGTCGGTTTGGGAGCGCGTGCCTGGCGGCGGTTTTCCTCCCAGGAGACGCCCAGCCGATCATCCAGGGTGCGGGTCCAGGTGCGCTGGGCGATGTGTTGCAGACGTTGCAAGTCATCGTCGGCCATGGCTTCGGAGCCCAGGTTGCAATGTGCGACGAAGGCGAAGTCATCATCCAGGGCGATCAATGTCGCATCGCGTTGCCGAGCCAGGGATGACGCTTCGCCACCGCTTGCCACCGCCTGCCAGTAATCGATCCAGGCATCGCGCTTGAGGACTTCGAAGCGGGTCCGGACCTCATGGATGCGGTCGTTCAAGGTTTCCAGCTTGGTGGCTTTGTCCACCACGTACTCAGGTGTAGTGACCTTGCCACAGTCGTGCAGCCAGGCCGCTATGTGCAGCGCCTCCCATTCGTCTTCCGTTGGTCGATACCCTTCGAACGCAGGCGCTTGGCTGGCGGCTGCCGCTTGGGCGAGCATCAGTGTCAGCGCGGGCACTCGCTGGCAATGGCCGCCGGTGTAAGGGCTCTTCGCATCGATCGCGCCGGCGAGCAGTTGAATGAACGAGTCCAGCAGTTGCTTCTGCCTGGCTTGCAAGCGTTGGCTTTCGATGCTCACCGTCGCGGCGCCGGACACGGCCTGCAGGAACGCGATGCGGTCTGGCTGGAGTTTTTCCAGATCGGCGTCGGTGCCGCTGTCGCTGATCAACAGCACCAGCACTCCGACGGTTTCCTGATGACGGTTACGCAGGTGGATGCCGATCAGGTGGACGCGTGGCGCGTCCATCGCCAGCAGGACACCACGCAAATCGCCGGCCTGTTCGAAGCCGAGGGAGAACACCAATGTTTCCGCGACGGTCAATCGTTGAAACCAATGCGGGCCGCCCGGAGCATTCAGCGAAAAGCCTTGCAGTTCGAACCTTTGCAGATCCCGAGGGGTTCCGTCGATGACCAGTCCATACGGCTTGATTTGCTCGCCATCGCTTTCGCGAAGATAGATCAGCCCGGCCTGGGCCTGGCCGATTTTCACGGTCTCGAACAACACGCGTTCCAAAAGCGGGGCGAAGCGGGTTTCGGCACGCAGACTGGCGGTGATCTCGAAAAAGCTCGCCAGGGTCTCTTTCATGCGGGCCATGGAAACGCCCAACTGATCGACCTCTAGCACCGGGGAGCGACGGGACGCCGGATAATCGAAGTCGAAGCTGCGAATCGCATCGGCCTCCTGAACCAGGGATCGTAACGGCTTGACCAGGATCCTGGAGGTCAGCCAGCCCAAGGGCAGGCACAGCAGCAAGGTGGCGAGGGTAATCAAGGCGCCTTGCCAGCGCATGCGATAGGCATCGGCGAGTAACTCGTCTTCCGGCACCAGCAAAGCCAGTTCCAGGCCTTGTGGCCCACCTTCCTGCATGTGGCTGCGGGAAACGATCCATTGGCGACCCGCCGCCTCCAGGCGCGGCGTGTCGCTGTTTTCATCGAGCGCGGCGGCAATCGCCGGGTTCAGGTCGCGGGCCTTGATCAGCCTTGATGATTCGATATCAGCGATCAGTCGGCTGCTGTCGGGGTAGCCCACCGTGTTGCCTTGGGGGTCGATCAGGACGATCTCGGTGCCGGCGGTGACCTTGTGCTTTGCCAGCGTCTGGGACAGGGCGGCCAGGGTCAGGTCAGCACCGATGACCGCATGCTCGCCGCTGCGTCGGGCGAGGGTCGTGCCGATGTTTCGAGTGGAAAAGAACACATAGGGCTCGGTTGTAATCTGCTCCGCTGTTTCCATTGCGCTGCGAAACCAGCCCCGGCCGCGTGGATCAAAGGTTTCGTCAGGATTGTCCTGTTGGCCGATGAGCGTCAGGGCCTGGTCATAGAACAGCGATCGGGAGTGAACCTGGCCCTCGCTCGTGCGTTCCACGGTCCAGACCTGATACGTCGCGTCGGCCGGGGCCTTGAGGGCGGTTCTCAAGGTCTCGGTGCGTAATGGCCGAACCATCAGGAAGTTGCCATTGCGATCGCCGAGGTACAACGACGCCAGGTTCGGGTTGTCCCGCAGCGCCCGGCTGAAAGGCGCGAGCAAGGCCAATCGTTCCGCCATCCGCGGCTCGCGGGTTGCCGGATAATCAGCCAGCAGGCCCAGCAGGTGACGGATCGGTGCGTAGGTGTCGTACAGGTCCACGCGCACGTCCTGTTCGACGCGATTGAACAGTTTTTCGCTGCTGGACAGGATGATCTGGGTGGTTTGCTGGTAATTAAATACGCCCAACACCACGCTCGTCAGGAGCAAGAGCAGCGTGAACATCACGCTGATATGGACATGCAGGGGAAACCGGCGTTTTTCCGGACGCGGTGCGCTGGGCATTTCCGTCACTCCAAGTGTTCGGGGGGATCGCCCCCGCTACGCACTGCTGAGCGAACAGCATAGTAAACACTGGGTTATTCTGCCTTGATGATCTCCGTTTGCAGGGCCTGCTCCAGTTCTGTCATTGCCTGTTCGAGGGCCTGGGTGTGCTCTTCGACTCTTCTTGGCGCTTGATGACAGGCCTGCTCCAATGCCTCGCAAAGTTGAACCAACGTGGTTGCCTGTACGATGCGGGCGACGCCTTTGATTTTATGTGCCGTCTCGACCAATGCTCGCCTGTCTCCGTTTTCAGCGGCGTCAAGCAACTCCTGCCGGTCCGAACGATTGCTGCTGAACAGCTCCGCCAGCAGGCGTCGCGTCGACACGGGGTCGCCTCCGGTCAGGGTTTGCAGGCATTGAACGTTGAATGCGTTGGGACGCTTGGCGGGTTTGATCTGGTTCATCCATTGATTCAGCGCACTCAGACTGATCGGCTTGAACAGGCAATCGTTCATGCCGGCATCCTTGCAGCGCTGTCTCTCCTCGGGTTGTGCATTGGCGGTGAATCCCAGAATGGTGCAGGGCGGTAGTTGATGTTCCATCTCGTGCAGACGGATCGCCCTGGCGAGTTCGTAGCCGCTCATGATGGGCATGTTGCAATCAGCGATCACCAGATCGAAATGCCCGCTCAGCCAGGCCTTGAGCCCTTGCGCGCCGTCGTGGCTGAGGTGGTGGCGATGACCGAGGTAGTCCAATTGCTGGGACATCAGTAAACGATTCGCCGGATGATCGTCCACGACCAGGACGCTCAATGCACAGGCGGCGGTTTCGACCATGGTTTCGGCGTCAGGGCGCGGCGGGGCCCCGGTCAGGGCGGTCAATTGCAAGGAGACCCGGACCTGGGTGCCAACGCCCGGCTGGCTGTTCATCCGCAGATCGCCTCCCATCATGCGGCAAAGGTGACGACTGATAACCAGGCCCAGGCCCGCGCCCTTGCGCGCCATCCGGCTGCTGTTATCGGCCTGGGCAAACGGCTCGAACAACCTCCGCAGGTCCGCCGGGCTGATACCGATACCGCTGTCGCTGACCTCCAATTGCAGGTGCAGCGTCTCTTGTTGGACGGTGGGTGACAGTTTCACGCTCACCTTGACCTCACCTCGCTCGGTGAATTTCAGGGCGTTGCTGATCAGGTTCGAGATGACCTGCTTGAATCGCATCGGGTCGATGTACACGTTCGGATTGCCTTCGGCAGGCTCGAAGTGCAATGCCAACACCACGCTCTTCTGCCGGGCCAATCCTGCAAACACCCGGATGACCGACTGTAAAAGGGCTCTCAGGTCGACACGTTCGGGCGCCAGGCTCAGATGGCCTGACTCGATCCGGGCGATATCGAGGATGTCGCCGATCAGCTCCAGCATGCCGGAGGCCGATTCGTACGCGACTTCTATCGCCGAGCGGTCCACATGGCCTTTGTCGGCGTGCTTGAGGGCGAGCTCGAGCATGCCGATCACGGCGTTCATCGGCGTGCGGATTTCGTGGCTCATGGTCGCCAGGAAGGTACTTTTGGCGCGGTTGGCGTTCTCGGCCTGCTCCTTGGCGGCACGCAGTTCATCGAACAGCTCCCGCCGATCGCTGATGTCGATCCAACCGCCGATGATGCCTTGCACTTGTGCCGCCGAATTACGATAGGGAAGGATCCAGTGATAGACCGTGAGCTTCCTGTCACCGATGTGCAGCGGCCGATCAACGATCAGGGGAACGCCTTCGGTCATCACGCGTTGATAGTCCGCCTGATATTCCTGCGCCTCGAAGGCATTACTCATGGAACCGGGCATGACACCCTTGCCGATGATGTCCTCGCGCCTTGCATTGAATGTCTCAAGATAGCTGTCGTTGCAGCTTTGCAGGAAACCGTTGCGGTCCCGCACATAGATGGGATGGGGCGTGCCGTTGAGCAGGGCGTGCATGAACTCGAGCTGGTCATTGAGCGCCAGCTCCGCCTGTTGACGTTGCCTGATCTGGCGCCGCATGTAGGCATTCCAGGCCAGGGAGAGCAGGAGTAGCAGGCCAGCGCCCGCAGCGACCTGCAGAAACACGCGGTTATAGGTGCGCCAGGCTGCTTCCGACGCCGGGACGTAGCCACGCCAACGGTTGTTGATGACGCCCAGCTCGTCCGGGTCGATGCTGGTCAATGCCTTGTCGAGGATGGAGCTGAGCTCCGTGGCGTTTTTTCCAACGGCCAGGGAGAACATCGCCTGTTGGGTGCCCACGGTGCTGCTGATTTGCAAGGTGTCCCGCAAGGTGTGGGAGGACATGAAATAATTCGCCATGATCAGCGAGTTCACGCTGCCATCGGCTTGTCCTTGGGCGAGCAACTGGACGGCGTTCAGCGCGTCGTTGGTTTCGATGATCCGCAGGCCTGGGTACTGGCCGCGCAGCCAATCGATAACAGGGTTGCCTTTGGCGATCGCCAGGCTCTTGCCCGCGAACTGGTCCAGTGTCGCCGGGGTGTTGGACTTCTTGCGCGTCAACAGGACGAAAGAGCTGTCCATGTAGGGACGGCTTAGTCTTAGCATTTGTTGTCGGTCACGGCTGGGCGAAAGCGCGGCAATGACATCAGCCTGGCCGTTCAGGACTGCGCTGATCATGCCGTTGTCCGTACCGTGGCGCTGGATCTCCAACCGCAGGCCGGTACGTAGCCTGACCAGTTCCAGCAAGTCGGCACTGATGCCGCGAAAATCGCCGTCCGGATCGAAGAAGGTAAACGGGGCGAACGTTTCGTTCACTGCCACTCGGATTGTGGAGTGCCGGGCCAGCCAGCGCTGTTCGCGGTCGGTCAGTTGTATCTGGTGATCCGTGAGATAGAGATCGCTGCCCGCACTCCAGCGCTTGGAAATGGCCGCTTGTTCGGCGATTGGGATCTGGTTGAGCGTGGCGTTGATGATGTCGAGCAATCGGGTGTCGTCGTGTCGCAGCGCGAAGGCGAATCCGGACGATTCATGTTTTGCGAAGCTGGCCATGCGGATGTTGCTCAAGTACCCCTTGTTGATCATGTAATGGGTGGAAATGGTATCGCCGAGAAATACATCGGCCTGCCCGAAGGCGACTGCATTGATCGCGTTCTGGTAGGAGGGGTAGGCGGTGATAGACGCCTTGGGGTACAGCTTTTCGATTTCGTGCAGGGGCAGGTAGTGATAGACCATGCTCAACCGCAGCCCTTCGAGATCGTCGGTCAGGGGCCGGTTTTCACTCGTTCGGGTGACCAGGACCGGTTGGTCCACGGCATAGGGGGCCGACAACATGATGCCGGTGGTCCGGGCTTCGAAACCGTTGGCACTGCCGAGCAGGTCGATTTGCCCATGCTTGAGCGCGACAATCGCGGCCTCGCGGGACGCGAAGCGCAGGACTTTCATGGGCAGGCCGGTCGCCTTGGCGATGAGGCCCGCATAATCGGCGGTCATGCCTTCGTAGTCGCGCCCGCTGGTGGAAAGGTCGAAAGGGGGATAATCCGGCGCGGAGGTTCCGAGGACCAATTCCCGACGGCCTTTCAGCCAGGCGCGTTGGGGCTCATCGAGACGGATTTCGATAGGATCCGTCGTCGCGCGACTCAATAGCGCGTAGCGCTGGGGCATATCCGGCGTTGCCATGAGATTTTGCGCAAATACCCCTGCGCCTAACAGCAGAAGGAATTTGCTTATGCGATTGAACATCCTATTGTTTCTCACACCAGCGCGTTTCGCTTTGCCATTTCAATAAGGTCTACCAACGACTTAACTTTAAGTTTCTGCATGAGTCGTTTTTTATAGGTGCTGACTGTTTTATTGCTGAGAAACATGCCCTTGGCTATTTCCTTGTTGGTGCGGCCTTGGGCAAAAAGTTGCAGAACCATCAACTCGCGGTCATTGACGCTCTTGAAAAGATCCAGCTCGATACTGCGCGGGTCGTCATGAGCGACGGGCGTGAGTGCCTGGCTGGGAAAATAGTTGTAGCCGGACAGTACGGCTTTTATTGCGCTGACGAGTTCGCTGAGATCTTCCTGTTTGCAAACGTAGCCGGAAGCGCCGGATTGCATGCAGCGAATGCCGAAGAGCGTTGGGGATTGAGCCGTCAGCACTAATGTCTTGAGCGGCGTGGTCATGGCATTGAAGCGCGAAAGAATTTCCAGTCCGTCAAGTTTGGGAATGCTGATATCCAGGATGACCAGATCCGGCATACATTCGCGCACCATTTGCATCGCATCGACGCCATTGTCAGTTTCCCCTACGACTTTATAACCTTCATGCTCCAGCAGCATTCGAACGGCGAGGCGGATGACCGGATGATCGTCGACAATAAAAACGGAGTTCATGAATAAAGTCCCCTGCAAGCTTAAATAAAGCGCGCACCTTAGCCCAGTTAACGTCAGCTCGTACGAGGAGACGGGGCATGCGCGATCAATTTCAGAACTTTCCTACAAAAAAAGGCGCGAGATACCACGATGTACTTAGCCAATTAGTAGGTGGATAGCGTGGGAAGGGGATGTTTATGTTCTGGCCTGTGTATGTATTTTCAAGTTGTGAAACTAAGCAGGGATACAGTTCTCGGCTATTTCCAGCCACTCGCCAGCGCTTCCCAAGGCATTGGAAAATGTTTATTGAAAAATAGTTAAACCACAGATTGCGGGAGCGCGACCGCTCGCTCCCGCAGGATCCCGGTGGTTGGCCGGGTCATTTCATTGGCGGGTGCGCCCCGTCATTTCCTGGGCCATTTCGCTGGCGTAGCTGTCGGTCATACCAGCGATGAAATCAATCATCCGCAGGAACGCGCCGTGCAACGGCCCGTCAGGATCAGGGGCGTTGTTGCCCAGCAAATCGAGGATCCGGCGATTCTTGAATGAGGGCGTTCGGCCACCGTGTTGTTCCAGGGCGGCGCCGCAGAAACCGTTGAGCAGGATTTCCAGCGTGGTGTAGGCGCCGATCTCGTTGAGCGTCTTGCGCTTGTCCTGGAATATTTTCTTGCGGGCCATGTCCTTGGCGTTCAACACGCAGCGTTTGGCCGGCCCGTGCATGTGTTCCACGAGGTCGCCCTGCAGCGTGCCGGCAAGCAGCGCATCCTGCTGTTCAACGAACGCACGGGCGGCGGCGTTGGTCAGGTGTTCGATGGCTTTGCCGCGCAGGATAGCCAGCTTCCGCCGCCTCGAATCCAATGGTCCGAGCTGGCGATAGGTTTCCGGCAGATCGTCTCCGACCAGGTCCAGTAGCAGCGATTCCACCTGCGAATATTCCAGCAGGTCCATTTCCACGCCGTCTTCCAAGTCGATCAGCGCATAACAGATGTCATCGGCGGCTTCCATCAAATAGACCAGCGGATGCCTTGCCCAGCGCTGATCCTCGATTTGCGGCAGGCCCAGTTTGTGGGCGATTTGCTCCAGAAGCGGCAATTCGCTCTGGTAGCAGCCGAACTTGTGCTTCTTGTAGCCCAGTGAGTCGGCGTGACGGGCTGTCCAAGGGTATTTCAGATAAGTGCCCAAGGTCGCATAAGTGAGCCGGGTGCCACCGTCGAACTGATGGTATTCAAGCTGGGTGAGAACCCGGAATCCCTGGGCGTTGCCTTCGAAGTTCAGGAAGTCGTTACGCTCGGCCTCGCTCATCGCATCAAGCCAGCCACGCCCTGCGGCCTGTTGGAACCAATAGCGGATGGCGTCCTCGCCGGAATGACCGAACGGCGGGTTGCCGATATCGTGGGCCAGGCAGGCCGATTGCACGACCATGCCCAGGTCGCTGGGTTCACACCAGTCCGGCAGCGCGCTGCGAATGGTCTCTCCGACGCGCATGCCGAGCGAACGGCCGACGCAGCTGACCTCCAGCGAGTGGGTCAGGCGCGTATGGATATGATCGTTGCTGGAGACCGGGTGCACCTGGGTCTTGCGCCCAAGGCGGCGGAATGCGCCGGAGAAGATAATGCGGTCATGATCTTTGTGAAATGGACTGCGGCCCAGTTCTTCCGGACTGTGCAGCGTTTTTCCCAGGCGTTCGCGAGTCAGCAGGGTGTGCCAATCCAAGGCCGGTGCTCCGTTTGTTGAGTCGATGCCCTAGCTTCCCGGTTCGCGCGGTGTCCTGCAAGGCCTGAGGGCTGCGATCAGTTGTGCCCGGGTGTTGCGTAGGTAGTCGAATCGGGCCGTTCGAGGAGAAGGGCCCGTCGAGCAGCATCAGGGTTTACGCGTAGTCTTGGCCAGCTTGATCAGCGGAAGCAACGTTGTTGCCAGCCGGATCAGGCGCGACAAGCCCCCGGCGCGACCGCGCCGGGTTCGCTTGCCGCCGAGGAAGCCCAGCAAGGTGACTGCGGCCACGCCCCAAAGCGAGGCATGCTTGAGCCCGAAGCCCTCATGCCAACTTTGCGTGAACCCCCGCACCCGTTGCAGCGGGTGCAGGAGTTGCCGCGTTTCCTGGCGAATTTCCTGGCGATGCATCTCCATGCGCAAACGCACCAGCGCCTTGCGCATCTCCTGTCGGGTACGGGCTTGAGGAATATCGGGCAGGCTCATGGCAGCAGGCGCTCCCGGTCATTGGCCAATTCTTCGAGGGTGGCGTGGAACGGCGAGGATTCGTCGTAGATCGCTGCCTTGAGCCGAAGCCCGCAAAACAACGCCGCCAGCAGATAAAACAGGCAAAGGCCGATGATCCCTGCCAGGCGGTAGGTGTCCCACACCAGAATCAGCACGAGTGCCGACAGGCCGACCAGCAGCAACAAGGCAAAAACCAGCGCCAGGCCGGCAAATAGCAACAGGCTGACGGTACGGGCCTTCTGTTCCTGCAATTCGATGCCGAACAATTCGACGTGGCTGTGCAGCAATCCGAGGAATGCTGCGCCCAGGCGTCGTGCTGTAGGTTTTGTGCCCGTCTCGGACGAGCCGGATTCGTCGATACCCATCATTAGCGCCGTGTCGCCAGCAATCCGATCAAAAAGCCAACGCCCGCGGCAATGCCAACCGATTGCCAAGGATTGGCCTGTACATATTCTTCGGTGGCGATTACGGCGGCCTGGCCGCGCTCGCGCACGGATTCTTCGGTCAGCTTGAGCGTTTCGCGGGCGCGCAGCAGGGTTTCGTGGATCTGGCTGCGCAGTTCGTCAGCCTGGTCGCCCGCCAGCGTCGCGGTGTGATCCAGCAGTCGCTCGGTATCGCTGACCAGCGTCTGAAAGTCTTCCATCAGCGTTTCTTGAGCAGTCTTTGCCTGGGTTCTGGCCATGGGTGGATCTCCGTAGGTGACGTCTGAAGCGTTCGAGTATGAGCCATGCAGGAAGGTTCAGTGAAACTGGCTGGTACAACTTTTGCTCGGCTTTTTGCCATGTACTGGTGCGTGAGCCCGTGCCAGTGCGCTGAAGCTGGGCGAGTGCCCTAAAACCTTGATCCAAAAAATCAAAAAACGCAAAGCACGACGAAGCAGGACCTCGGTTTGCCAATTGTCTTGCACCAAGACGGTTCGAATGCCTCCGGCAGGCTGGCGGATTGTTTAAATTTGGTGCGCTGACGACGCGAAATGAACCGCTTCGGTGCTTTTTCAACTTTTTCAGGTCTGCCAATCACCATGGAAAATATGCAAAGCGCCGTGGACAGTCTGGTCCATAGTTCCAACACGCTGTTCATCCTGCTCGGTGCCGTCATGGTCTTGGCCATGCATGCCGGGTTTGCGTTCCTGGAAGTCGGAACGGTCCGGCAAAAAAACCAGGTCAACGCACTATCAAAGATCCTCAGCGATTTTGCCGTCTCGACCCTGGCCTATTTTTTCATCGGCTATTGGGTTTCCTACGGCGTGACGTTTGTGCAGCCGGCGGCGGCCCTTGGCGCTGACCACGGCTATGGCCTGGTGAAATTTTTCTTCCTGCTGACATTTGCCGCTGCGATCCCGGCCATTATTTCCGGTGGTATCGCCGAGCGAGCTCGATTCGCGCCGCAACTGTGCGCCACGGTGCTGATCGTGGCGTTTGTCTATCCCTTTTTCGAAGGCGTGGTCTGGAACGGCAACTTCGGCCTGCAAGCTTGGCTGCAGAGCCATTTCGACGCCAGTTTCCACGACTTTGCCGGTTCCGTGGTGGTCCACGCCATGGGTGGCTGGCTGGCGTTGGCCGCCGTCCTTCTGCTCGGACCGCGTAACGGGCGTTACCGGGACGGGCGCCTGGTGGCGTTCGCCCCGTCGAGCATTCCGTTCCTGGCGTTGGGTTCGTGGATCCTGATTGTCGGCTGGTTCGGCTTCAACGTGATGAGCGCCCAGACCTTGCCCGGTGTGAGCGGGTTGGTGGCGGTCAACTCCTTGATGGCGATGGTGGGCGGGACCGTGGCGGCGTTGATTGTCGGACGCAATGACCCCGGCTTCTTGCACAACGGACCGTTGGCTGGCTTGGTGGCGGTTTGCGCGGGCTCCGACTTGATGCATCCGATTGGAGCACTGGCGACCGGCGCGATTGCTGGCGCGCTGTTTGTCTGGTGTTTCACGGCGGCCCAGGGCAAATGGAAAATCGATGATGTACTGGGTGTCTGGCCGTTGCATGGCCTATGCGGTGTCTGGGGCGGTATCGCCTGCGGGATCTTCGGCCAGCAGGCCTTGGGCGGCTTGGGCGGGGTGAGCCTGGCCAGCCAACTGATCGGTACGGCGTTCGGCGTGGGTATTGCGCTGGTCGGCGGGTTTGCGGTGTACGGGACGATCAAGGCTTTGTTGGGGCTGCGCCTGACCCAGGAAGAAGAGTATTACGGCGCCGACCTGTCGATCCACAAGATCGGCGCGCTCAACCTGGACTGATCGGTATCACGGCTCCTTGTCCTGGTTACCCGGATAAAAGCCGTGCAGGAGCCCATAACGCTCGTGGCGGACTTGATCGACATGATGCCGGACTCGCTGTTCAGGCAACCCGAGCATGATCAGCGCGTGGGACGCCAGCATCAGGCTGGACTCCAGCAGTTCCGGGACCACTTCGGTGGCACCGGCGGCCTGCAATTCGGCCAGCTGGCTGTCGTCGCGCGTGCGCACCAGGACGGGTACGTGCGAATTCACCCGCCGGACCTCCTTGAGTACCGTCATCGCAATGTCTGTCTTGTCCACCGCGATCACTACCAATCTTGCGCGGCCGAGCCCGACCGCGGTCAGCAGGTCCGCTCGGCGTGAATCGCCATAATGCACGCAATGTTCGCCCGCGGTGGCTTCCCGGATGATGACCGGGTCGTCGTCCAGGGCGACGAACTCCAACCCCTCGCGGCGTAGGAAACGCCCAATGGACTGGCCGACGCGACCATACCCGCAAATGACCACGTGGCCAGACAGGCCTGCATTGAGTTCGCTGATCTGCTCCAGTTGCGCTTCTTCGTTGGGTTTGCGGTGCAGGCGGGCAGCGATGCCCGGCGCGGCGCGGAGCAATAATGGGGTCAGCAGCATCGAGCAGAATGTCGCGGCCAGTAGCAGGCCACCGATATCGGCGGGCATGAAGTGGTTCTGTTGCATCAGTGCCATCAAGGCGAAACAGAACTCGCCACCCTGGGCCAGGGCCAGGCCGCTGCGCCAGGCCGTTTCGCCATCGCTGCCGCGCCATTTCACCAGCGCGGCAACCGCGCTGCCCTTGATGACCATCAAGCCGAGGGTCAATCCAAGGATCAGCAGGCCGTCGTCGATGAACAGTTGCAGGTCGATCAGCATGCCGATGCTGACGAAGAACAGCCCGAGCAGGATATCGCGGAACGGGCGTATATCTGCCTCGATCTGGTGCCGGTAATGGCTTTCACCCAGCAGCATCCCAGCCAGGAACGCGCCCAGGGCCGGCGACAGGCCGAGCAGGTGGGTAAGCCAGGCCGTGAGCAACACAATCACCAGGGCCAGCAACACGAAGAGCTCGGCGGAGCGGGATGCCGCCACTTCATGGAACAGGCGCGGCAGCAGGAGCCGGCTGGCCAGCAACAGGCCGCCAAACAGCACCAGCGTCTTGCCCAGGGTCAAGGGCAACGCCCAATACCAGGCGTCGTCACTGTTACCGGCAAACACTGGCACCAAGGTCAAAAGCAATACCGCGACGACGTCCTGGAACAGCAGCACTCCGATGGCGTTCTGGCCGTGGCTGCTGAAAATCTCTCCTTGGCTGGACAGTTCCTTGCTGACAATGGCCGTAGAAGACAGTGACAGTCCTGCGCCGAGCAGCAGTGCCGCCGCCAGCGGAGCGCCGCTGCCTGCCAGCAGCACCCCGAGCAGCGCGGCTGAGCAAAGGACCTGCAGGCTTCCGAGGCCAAACACGACCCGACGCAGTTCGAGCATCTTCGACAGCGAAAACTCCAGCCCCAACGAAAACAACAGGAAAACCACCCCAAGCTCGGCCAGGTCGGGCAGCTCTTCGCTGTCATTCACCCAGTCCAGCGCGGTGGGCCCGACAGCCAGGCCGACGCACAGGTAGCCCAGCACCGGTGGCAGGCGCAGGCGCCTGAACAGGGCGATGACCACCAGGGACGAGGCGAGAATGATCAGCAGGTTGGCGAACAAGAGAAACTCCGTTTCAAGGTTTACGAGACCCAGCGTAGAACAGAAAAAACATCGAGCATCACTGGAAAACCATTTGGACTCAGTGATTTGCGTCAGCGTTTTACCGAAATATCCTGCGACATGGTACTCGGCTCGACGGTTGCGTGGGGCGGGCCTAGAATGGCGATCTGTCTTTTTGGGGTACCTGCCATGACGCCGGAATGCCAGTTGTTCGGCACCCTGGGTTGCCATTTGTGTGAAGTCGCCGAGGGCGTGCTGATGCCTTTCGTCGAACATGGACTGTTGGTGGAACTGGTCGATATTGCCGAGAGTGATGCCTTGTCCGAAGCCTACGGCCTGCGCATTCCCGTGTTGCGCAGGATTGACACGGGCGCGGAACTGGATTGGCCGTTCGATGATCCCGACCGGGTTGCTTCCTTTCTGCGTTGACGCCTTCCATCGGTTGGACCTGCATGCCGCCATTGGCGAAAGGGTGTTCTTCGGTTACTGTATGTCCATACAGCTACTGGAGTGCAGCCCTTGGTCAATGTCGAGCAATTGAAAAACAGCGTGAACCGGATGTCCGCGGACGTTGTACGCGAAGCGGTACTGGAGTTGCGTCTGGACGGTCTGGTCACGGAGGGCAAGACACCTTTCAACAAGCTGCACTTCAATACCTGTTTCGCCGAGATAGAAGCGTTGTTTCAGCGCGCCGGCTACCACAGGCAACTGGATGTGGTGGGATATCAGGGCCTCTTGTATGCCTTGTACGATCCGGGGCGCTGGGAGGCGGTCGAAGTGCTGCGCTGGTTGAAGGAATTCACCGAAGCCGCTGCAAGGCGGACAACGGTCTCTGCCTGAGCCAATCATCACTGGGCTGGCTTGCATGACTATCGGATAATGCAGGCCCCAGCAAAAAGTAAAGAGTCTTCAATGCCCGGTTCATCGTTTTCCCCAGCTCATCAGCAGGCCAGCACTTTGTACCTGCCGCCCGGTGCCTGGCAGACGGTGCTGGAATGCCTCTGCGAGCATTTCAGTGCGATCAGCCGCGAGCAATGGTTGGACCGGATTGCGCGGGGCCGGGTTCTGGACGGGGAGGGCAAGGCGATCCGTGCCGATCTGCCATACCGTGAAGGCCTCCGTATCCACTATTTTCGTGAAGTGCCCGATGAAAAACCGATCCCGGTGCTCGAGTCGATTCTCTATGCCGACGAGCATCTGGTGGTGGCAGACAAGCCGCATTTTCTTCCTGTCACGCCGGCGGGCGAATATGTCGAGCAGACCTTGTTGCGGCGGTTGATCCGTCGGCTGGATAACCCCCATCTGGTGCCCTTGCACCGTATCGATCGGCACACGGCCGGGCTGGTGCTATTTTCAGCCAACCCGCAGACCCGTTCGATCTATCAATCCTTGTTTCCGACGCGCCAAATCGAAAAGTGCTATCAGGCGATTGCGCCCGCGTTACCTGGAATGAGTTTCCCACGGGTGCATGAGAGCCGGTTGGTCGATGGCGAGCCGTTCTTCCGAATGCAGGAAGGGCCGGGCACACCCAATACCGAGACGGCCATCGACGTGCTGGAAAAAAACGGTGACCTGTGGCGCTATGGCCTGTATCCGGTCACCGGGAAAAAACATCAGCTGCGCGTGCATATGAATGCCTTGGGCGCACCTATCTGTAACGATCCGTTCTACCCCGATGTGATTCGGGATGCCCAGGATGACTACTGCAATCAGCTCAAGTTGTTGGCCCAAGGGTTGCGTTTCGTCGACCCGGTCACGAATCAGAATCGGGTTTTTGAAAGCAGGATCGTGCTGCAGTGGTAGCCACTGCGTTTTCGGACAGGCAACAAAAAGCCCGCAATCAATGCGGGCTTTTCTGTATCGGGCTGTGACGTTAAAGATTACAGATCTTTAACGGTACGAACCTGGTCCTTGTTTACGCGAGTCTGCTTGCCGTCCAGTTGCTCAAATTCGTAGAAGCCGCTCTCTTCATCGTATTTAGGCGTATCGACGGCCTGGATTTCGCGACCGTCATTCAAGGTGATCACTGTTGGCGATGCACACCCGGCGAGAGTGGCGAGGCCCAGCGCGAGCATGAAAGTAGCGAGGGTCCGTTGATTCATGGTGTTTCTCCGAAATGGATTCTTCAAGTTACTGACCTTCAGACGTATACATCGCGCGCAAGTTCCTGGCTAGTGTCAATCTGACACGCCTTTGTGCTGGGCGAGAAGTTCCGGCGTGTTGAGATTGGCCAGCCGGGGATCGTTGGACGGACATTGCAAGGCGACTGCTTGCAGTGTGCGCATGATGCGTCCCGGGCTGCGTTCCCCGTCGCTCCAGGCCCGTTCGAAAGTGGCTGACAGGGCGCGAGGAATGATGCACAGCAGCGGCTCCCAATGTTCGCCGTGACGCACCATCAATGGTTTGTCGGGATGTCTGCTGGCGGTTTCGCGCATGCTGTCCAGAAGACTCGAGTCGATTTGCGGTACGTCGCACGGTAACACCAGCAGATAGGGATGCTTCGCCGCCTTGAGTCCTGCCCGGATTCCAGCCAGCGGGCCCGGAAAATCACCTTCATCGTCATGAACCAACTGGTCGGCATACGCTGCATAGCGTTCCAGGTTGCGGTTGCAGGAAATGATCAAGTCGTCACTCAGGGTGCGGGTTTGCCGATGAAGGTGGGCAATCAGCGGTTCACCTCGCCACTCCAGCAAGCCCTTGTCCTGCCCACCCATGCGTTGGCCGCGTCCGCCAGCGAGGAGCAGGACGGAGCAAGGTGGCAGGGGATTGTTCGAGGTCATCGGGTGTCTCCGCATGGGCGAAAAAATGGGACGCTGTGATATAACACCAGGCTGTTTCCCCTACAACTGGACGAGCCTATGAAAGCCAAGGCTGATGTACCTTTCGTGCCGCTCAATGTCGCGGTGCTGACTGTCAGTGATACCCGTACCCTGGAAACCGACACCTCGGGGCAGGTCTTCGTCGATCGCCTCACGGAGGCAGGGCACAACCTCGCGGCACGGGTGTTGCTCAAAGATGATTTGTACAAGATCAGAGCACAAGTTGCGGCCTGGATCGCCGACGATGTCGTGCAAGTGGTGTTGATCACTGGCGGTACCGGCTTTACCGGGCGCGACAGCACGCCGGAGGCCGTTGCGTGCCTGTTGGACAAGCAGGTCGATGGTTTCGGCGAGCTGTTCCGGCAGATTTCCGTGGCGGACATCGGCACTTCCACGGTCCAGTCGCGGGCATTGGCCGGCCTGGCCAACGGGACGCTGGTGTGTTGCCTGCCCGGGTCGACCAACGCGGTGCGTACGGGATGGGATGGGATCCTGGCCGAGCAGCTGGATGCGCGGCACAGGCCGTGCAATTTCGTGGCCCATTTGAAACAGGCGGCCCCTTGTGAATCCCGTGGGTAAACCGGGCAAGGCAGGTGCCTTGATGGCCGTCGAGGTCGCCTTGGAGCGCTTGCTCGAGATGGCGGCCTCCACGCCCATTGTCCAGCACGAGCGCGTATCGTTGGCCGAGGCGCAGGGACGAGTACTGGCGGAGGATCTGGTTTCGACGCTCGACCTCCCGCCCTGGTCCAACAGCGCCATGGACGGTTACGCCTTACGCCTGGCTGACTGGGATGGTGAAACGCCGCTGGTGATCAGCCAGCGGATTTTTGCCGGGCAATCTCCGGACCCTCTTGCCGCAGGCACGTGTGCGCGGATCTTTACGGGGGCGCCGATCCCGATGGGCGCCGATTGCGTCGAGATGCAGGAAAACGTCATCGTCGAAGACGACCAGCGGGTGCGATTCAGCCAGGCCATGGTATGCGGGCAGAACATCCGTCCCCAGGGACAGGAAACAACCGTAGGAGAGCAGGTTCTCGCCGCCGGCACTCGCCTGGGGCCGATTGAGTTGGGGCTTGCGGCATCCTTGGGTTGTGCATCGCTGGACGTGATACGCAAGGTGCGAGTTGCTGTGCTGTCCACTGGTGACGAGCTGGTGGAGCCCGGCCAGCCGCTAGGGCCGGGACAGATCTATAACAGCAATCGCGTATTGCTCTGTGGTTGGTTGCGGCGCCTGGGTTGTGAGGTGGTCGATGCGGGTATCCTGCCTGATGACCTGGCCACTACTCGCACATGCCTGGCTCAGCTATCGGATGTCGACCTGATTCTTTCCACGGGCGGTGTATCGGTGGGGGAGGCAGATTTCCTTGGCATTGCGTTGCGTGAAGAAGGCGAGCTGACGCTTTGGAAACTCGCCATCAAACCGGGAAAACCGCTGACGTTCGGGCATTTTCGCGGCGTGCCGGTAATCGGCCTGCCTGGAAACCCAGCCTCGACCCTGGTGACCTTCGCCCTGTTGGCGCGGCCTTATCTATTGCGTCGCCAAGGTGTGCAAGCGGTATCGCCTCTCAAGTTCCAGGTGCCCGCCGGTTTCGTCTGGCCGAAGGCAGGCAATCGACGAGAGTTCTTGAGAGGGCGCATCGAAAATGGTCGAGCCATTATTTATCGCAACCAGAGCTCCGGTGTCCTGCGTAGCGCCGCCTGGGCCGAAGGGCTGGTGGAGGTCCTTGAAGGAAGGACGCTGGCTGAAGGCGATATCGTCAGTTTCATTCCCTTGAGCGAAGTCTTGGGCTAGCCCGGCAATCGCCGACGTGCTGCGGCCCGATTTTGTATCGGGCCTCTACGCGCCGTTGCCTTTATCGCGACAGCAGCATCACCAACTGGTCGAAACGATTGTTCGCGACCCACCCCAGCATCCCGACCACGACTGCCGCCGCGCCGGCCAGATAGGCAAGGCGGTATCGTACGGCCTTGACGTCGGTACGGATTTCATCCACGTCTTTTCGGATGTACTTGAGGTGAGTTTCCAATTCAACGACGCGCGGTTCCAAATCAATTCCTCCAACGGGATTAGTGCAACGTTTGCATTCGCTTTTGATATCGGCCGGTTCGTTCCCGAAGGACGCGAGGTGGCGGGGCGACAGCTTGTATTCATGGCTATGCATGGAGCGTTTCCTCCCAGTTGCCATGATTTCTTGAGCGCATGAGCGGGCCCCTGGGAGCTTTGACATATCCATCCATGGGTAACAAATCCTTGTCTGATTGATCGATTGATTGATTGTTTGAACGGTTCAGCACGACACCCTGTCAAGGTGTCTCAATACAGTCAGAGGGTCAATTGAGCTGATTCGCCAGGTCTTGTAAGAAAAATCTTGGAATCGAGAACTTGATCTGATTTTTTGCGGATATTGCCCAGGTCCGGGCTATTTCGAGCGAATGAGCGGTCCCATTTCCTGAACCTTCCAATGACGGAGACAACGATGAGCAAAGGCAAGGCGCTATTGATTCTGCACGGCAAGCAAGCGCTCAACGAAGAGGTTCGCGCGGCAGTGATGCTCAAGCGCAAACAAGGCTGGGACTTGGCAGTACGGCTGACATGGGAAGCGGGCGACGCCCGACGGTGTGTCGACGAGGCCTTGAACGCTGGTTATACCCGATTGGTTGCTGGCGGCGGGGACGGGACCTTGCGCGATATTGCCGAAGCGATTGCCCAGCAATCCGGTGATGCCAGCCTGGTATTGCTGCCGTTGGGTACTGCGAATGATTTTGCCCGGGCCGCCGGCGTGCCGCTGGAGCCTGATCTCGCTTTGGATCTTCTGGATGTCACGCCGCGGGCGGTCGATCTTGGGGAAGTCGGCGGGCAGATCTTCCTGAACATGGCCACGGGTGGTTTCGGTAGCCAGGTGACGGCGAACACCTCCGAGGACCTGAAAAAAATCCTCGGTGGCGCTGCCTATCTGTTCACCGGCTTATCGCGCTTCAGCGAGTTGAGCGCAGCCTATGGTGAACTGCAGGGGCCCGGTTTCCATTGGCGGGGCGATCTGTTGGCGCTGGGCATTGGCAATGGCCGGCAGGCCGGAGGGGGGCATTTGTTGTGTCCGGAAGCACTGGCCGACGATGGCCTGCTCGATATCAGCATTCTGCCGGCGCCCCAGGAAGTGGTGAGTACGCTCAAGGATTTGCTGGCCGGTGGGCTGGGCATCGACAACATGTTCGTGCGAGCACGCTTGCCGTGGGTGGAAATCAAGGTGGCTCAAGGCCTCGATATCAATCTGGACGGCGAACCGTTGCAAGTAGATGACCTGCGTTTCACGGTTCGACCTCAGGCGCTCCGTGTGCATCTGCCTGCCGATTCGCCTCTGTTGGGAGGCTCGACGAAGCTCAATCGTCCAGGCTGATGATCTGCTCGCGCACGGCAAACAAGACCAAACCGGCCACGTCGTGGATTTGCAGGCGCTTCATGATTTGAGCTCGATGGGTTTCCACCGTCTTGATGCTCAGGCTCAGGCCGTTGGCAATTTCCCGGGTGGACTTGCCGCGAACGATCAGGCGCAGGATTTCCAGCTGGCGTGCCGTCAGGTTGTGGGTCTGGGCAGGATCGGGCTGATATTTTTGAACACGGGTCAGGGCCTGGTTGATCACGGTGTGGGCAATGGCCGGGCTCAGGTAGCGTTCGTCGTTGCGCAGGGCTTCCAACGCGTGGCCCAGTTCGGTGGGGGTCGTGTCCTTGAGCAGGTAGCCGTGTGCTCCTGATTCCAGCGCCTGCATGATGAGGGCGGGGTCGGTGTGCATGGACAGGATCAGGACCTTGCTGTGAGGGCGCACTCGCTTGAGCTGCTGCAAGGCTTGCAGGCCGCTGGTGTCCTTCATGGAAATATCCAGCAGCACGATGTCGGGATTGAGCCGTTCCACCAGCTCCACTAACTGCGAGCCGTCATTGGCTTCGCCGACAACGGCGTAGCCAGGCAGGTCCAGGACCAGGGCGCGAACACCCGCACGGATAAGCGAATGGTCATCTACCAGAAGCAAATTACAAGTCAATGGAGAACCTTATTCTTGCTGGCCCGTTCCAAGGCGCGAGGCGCCCAGGGAAAACGAGCTTCGATATGCGTGCCTTTGCCGGCCTCGCTGACTACTTTGAGCGTACCGCCCAGTTGCTCGACCCGCTCCGACATGCCGGCCATGCCGCGTTGTCCTTCGCGGGCGGGGTGGTCCGCCGGAACAAATCCCTGCCCGTCGTCGCTGATCACTAATGTCAAACCCTCGGGCAGCCGTTGCAGGCGCACGAGGAGATTCTTTGCCTGGGCATGGCGCAGAATGTTGGTGACCGCTTCCTGGGTGATGCGAAAGGCGGCGACGGTCATTTCTTCCGGTATGCCGGTCATGCGCTGGTGGCAATCCAGGCTCCAGTTCACCGGCGTATTGGCCAGTGTCTTGAGCAAATGCGCGCGCAGGCTGGCTTCCAGGCCCAGGCTGGTCAGTTGCCTCGGGTTTAGAATCGCCGACACATCACGCACTTTGTTCAGGGTCTCGTCGAGCGTTTCGCTGAGAACGTTGCATTGGTCTTGGAGTTCTTGCGGCATGCGGCGCTTGAGCCATTCGCTCTGCAGCTTGGCCGCGGTCAATAACTGGCCAATGTCATCGTGCAATTCGCGACTGAGTCGATGACGTTCGTTTTCCTGGACTTCCAGGAGTCGGTCGGCCAGTTCCTGGGGCTGGAACTTGATCGACTTGCGCGACAGCCGATACTGGATCCAGACGCAGGCCAAGGCCGCCATGTTCAATGCCAGCAAGCCCAGCGGCAACGTCATGGACGACCAGTAAACCAACAGGCAGCCGAGGGTTGAGCAGATGCACAGCAAAAGTGTGAACCGACGGGCGTTTTCTCGGGAAGGTGGCCAGGTGGTAAATGACTTGAAGCTGGCGTGCATGACGGATGGAGCCAATGGATGTTCGCTGCGGGCAGGCCAGTCAGCGAATCTGACGGGCCGGGTCGGGTAAACGGTTCAGGTCGAGGACGGCTTCGGTTGGCGGCTTTTGGCGCGGCGGTTCGAAGTGACTGACGGAAGACATAGTACCACTTCAAATATCGTTGGTCGCGCTCGGTTTGGTGGTAGCAAAGCTCGGTGAGCCGGGCACTTGGCTGGCAGTCACGACAGGCGGTTTCATGCTTGTTTCTGAGCGTAGGGAACCAGCGCCAGCGGGCGTGGGGTTTGCAGCGCCTGGCAAGGATTCTGGCCCACATGGAACGCAAACGCTTCGATCAGAGAGGTCTGCTCGCTGCTGTCCAGGCTCAATTTGCCGGTGGTGTGGTCAACCAGTTCAAGCTGCCAGGCCATCAGTGTGAAGCAATCCTTCAATGCGCCCAGCGCCTGGTCGTGCAACTCCATGTGATTTTGCGCATGGGTGAGCAGGCCATGGATATGCAGGGAAAACTCCGAAACGGCCTCCAACGCCAGGGCATCGGCCTTGTTTGCCAGTTTCAGCAACGTGCTGAGCATGCAATCAATGGCGTCCTTGTCGTTGTTGATCAGTTGCAGGTGGCTCAGGCATTCCTCCGACTTGGCCAAGAGCGTCTCGGCTTCAGTCAGGAACTCTGGAAGGCGCTGGCTCCAGTTCTTGCGATCGTTCGGCATGCTTATCTCCACAACATCATGTCAGGCGAAAGTAAATCGCGTGTGGCGAACGCTGGATCTCACGGCTGCGAATGAATGACGGCGCCTCGCGCCTGCCCGCCGCTTGGCAGAGGTCGGCACGCAAACGATTGCACGGGCGGGGTCGGCCAAAAGGCAGGAAGGTCGATGTCCAGTCGTCGCGCACAAAAGCCTGACTCCGTTCAGCAATGAGAATGGCGTCACATTAATGGCTATTGAATAGCGGGAATATCAGGTTGGACCTGATTGTGCCTAGGGGAAACCCTTAGGCAGGGGAACTTTGCCCGCAAACCGAAGTCGCGCGGCAAATATAAGGGTTGAAAAAAGCAGAGAGGCCAGTAAAGCATGATGTTAATGTGATATCAATCTCTCGCCTTGATATTTCATTTCAGGGTCAAGATTTGGCGCGGGGCGCCGATAGCGCCATTACAGGATTCATCCGAACAAGCCCAGGAGTCATCGATGGCCGGCATTCTCGACACAGTAGATCAACGAACCCAACTGGTGGGTGAGAATCGCCTGGAAATTCTCATGTTTCGGCTGGCCGGGCGGCAATTGTTCGCCATCAACGTATTCAAGGTCCAGGAAGTGTTGCAACTGCCGAAGCTGACCTTGATGCCCCAGCGCCATCCATTCGTCTGCGGCGTGGTCAACCTGCGTGGCCAGACGCTGCCAGTCATCGACCTGTCCCAGGCCATTGGCATGCGTCCGTTGGTGCCGGGGCCGAACAGTACCATCATCGTCACCGAGTACAATCGCTCCGTCCAGGCGTTCCTGGTGGGTGGCGTAGACCGCATCGTCAACATGAACTGGGAAGCCATCCTGCCACCTCCGACCAGCGCCGGCCGCGAGCATTACCTGACGGCCATCAGCAAGGTGGACGACCAGTTGGTGGAAATCATCGACGTGGAAAAAGTCCTGGCCGAAATCGTGCCTTACAACGCCAAGGTATCCCGGGACAAGCTTGAAGACCCGGTGTTGGAGCGCGCACGTGGCCGTGAGGTCCTGCTGGTGGACGACTCCAACGTCGCCCTCTCGCAATTGCGCGACACCCTGGGCCAGTTGGGCGTGAAGATGCACATCGCCAGCGACGGCCTGAAGGCGCTGAACATGCTCAAGGCCTGGGCGGACTTCGGCGAGGTGATGACTGACAAGTTGCTGATGATTTTCACCGATGCCGAAATGCCGGAGATGGACGGTTATCGCCTGACCACCGAGATTCGCAACGATCCGCGCTTGCGTGGGCTCTATGTGGTGCTGCATACCTCGCTCTCCGGCAGCTTCAACGAGTCGATGGTCAAGAAGGTCGGCTGCGACAATTTCCTTTCCAAATTCCAGCCGGACAAGCTGGTAGACGTGGTGCGCCAGCGGCTGATGCTCGACTGATACCGATCCCGGTTTGCTTCGGTGGCCGGCTCGTATAAGGTGGCTTTTTTTCGCCTGGGGAGCTGACCATGTTGCGGCTGAGCGCGCTGTATCGTTATCCGTTGAAATCCGGCAAGGGCCAATCGCTGCAAGGGATTGGCCTGGATAAGCTGGGGCTGGACGGCGATCGCCGCTGGATGCTCGTCGATGAAGGCAGTGGGCGATTCCTGACCCAGCGCGCCGTGGCGAAAATGAGCCAGCTCTCGGCCTTGTGGAACGAGGCGGGCGGCCTGACGCTCAGTGCGCCGGGCTACGGCACCTTCGAAGCGGCGTTGCCGCCGGTCATCGAAGAGCAACGACGCGGTGTAATCATCTGGCGCGACACCTTGCGGGTGCCGGACGCCGGAGACGAGGCGGCTGCCTGGGTCAGTGAGTTCATCGGCCAGCGCACCCGGCTGGTCCATGTACCGGTGGAGTTGGCGCGTACCACGGCAGCGGGCTATGGCCGGGACGACGACAAGGTCGCTTTCGCCGATGGTTTTCCTTTGTTGTTGATTGGACAGGCCTCTTTGCAGGATCTGTCTGGCAAGGTCGGCCGCCCCTTGGAAATGCTGCGCTTCCGCCCCAACCTGGTGATCGAGGGCAGCGAGGCGTTTGCCGAGGACGGCTGGAAGCGGATTCGTATCGGCGACGTGGAATTGCGGGTGGTCAAGCCATGCTCAAGATGCATCATGACCACCGTCGATCCGCAAACCGGTGAACGCGATCCGAATCGTGAACCGTTCGCGACGTTGCAGCAGTACCGTTCGACGCCTGACGGCGCGATGTTCGGGCAGAATCTGGTAAATGATGGCAATGGCAGGCTTGAAGTGGGCATGCCGGTCGAAGTGCTGGAATAAAGCACTCAAGAACAAAAATGCCCGTGTCCAATGACACGGGCATTTTTATTTACCAGGCTACCGTTTTCGCGACGAGAATATCAGGCGCGATATTCACACAGATAAGCCGTGTCGACGGCCACCTTGAGCTGGAACTTGCTGTTGGCCGGGACATTGAACTGGCTGCCGGCGGCGAAGGTTTCCCAATCGGTGCTGTCAGGCAGCTTTACGGTCAGGGCGCCGGACACGACGTGCATTATTTCCCGCTGGGCGGTGCCGAATTCGTATTCGCCCGGTGCCATGACGCCGATGGTCGCAGGGCCTTCGGCAGTGCCGAAGGCGATCGACTTGACGGTGCCGTCGAAGTACTCGTTGACTTTAAACATGGGCGATTCCTCGAGAAAGGGCTGAAAAAGGCCGGCCAGTATGCACAAGGCCACAACAGCCGTCATCTGTCGCGCCCGGCAAGCCGCTCAGCCTGTCAGCACAAGAGGCAATAATCGCGCGGTGTTGCGGGCGTCCTCCAGTGCGCGGTGCTGTTGCCCACAGAACTGCAACCCGGCCAATTGCAACGCTGCATTGAGCCCCAACGGACGCTCCAGCCGGCGGGCCTTGGCGAAGCGTTGCTTGAGATTCATGTGCTGAACCTGGCCAAGCACGCTTTGAAGTTGTTGTTGCTGCCATTCCTGCAGCAATTGCTTGCGATCGTAGTCACCCCAGCTGATCCAGCCCTCTAAATTGGTGTGATAGGGCGCCAACCAACGCTCGAACACAGGCCAGACCTCGGTCAGCGGGGCGGCGCTGTCGATGTTGGCCTGGCTGATGTGAGTCAGCTGGCGACAGAAAGGGGTGAGCAGCGGTCGCCGCAGTGGCCGGACAAACCGCTGGAAATGATCCACCTCCCGGCCGTCTCGGTTCACCAGGCTGGCGCCGATTTCGATAATTTCCATTTCGCTTATCGGCCAGCCACCTTCATCGGTGGTGGCCTCCAGATCAATCACCAGCCAGTGAGGCATCGCTAAGGTTCCCGGTATCGACGTGCTGATGGGTTTGAGCGTAGTCAAACCCGGCGCATCCGCCTAGTCCTGGCCCCGAGCGCTTGCTAGGTTGCCCCGGCCAGCTTAAATTGCCACGCCGACTTGATGAAATAGCCGTGCATGGGTTGATCGACTGTGGGAGAACGCAGGTGGACGAGCAAAAAACCCAGGGCGTGATGCGCGAGCTGGTCGACAGCGGGCAACTGACCGACCCGGACAGTGCGCGCGGCAAATTGCTTCAGACGGCGGCTCACCTGTTTCGCAACAAAGGCTTCGAGCGCACCACGGTGCGCGACCTGGCGAGTGCCGTGGGCATCCAGTCGGGGAGCATTTTTCATCACTTCAAGAGCAAGGACGAGATCCTTCGAGCGGTGATGGAGGAAACCATCCGCTACAACACTGCGTTGATGCGCGCGGCCCTGGCCGAGGCGCGCGGCGTGCGTGAGCAGGTGCTGGCGCTGATCCGCTGCGAATTGCAGTCGATCATGGGCGGCACCGGCGAGGCGATGGCGGTGCTGTTCTATGAGTGGCGTTCCCTTTCCGTGGAGGGGCAGCGCCAAATACTGGCCCTGCGCAACATTTATGAAGATGTCTGGCTTGAAGTCTTGGGGCAGGCCAAGGAGGCCGGGTATATTCGCGGGGATGTGTCCATTACCCGGCGCTTCCTGACTGGTGCGTTGTCCTGGAGCACCACCTGGTTTCGCACGGAAGGCAGCCTGAGTCTCGATGAACTGGCCGAGCAGGCCCTGATCCTCGTGTTGGCAGAAAAACAATAAGCAAGCGACGGCTTAAAATTGGCCGCATGGCTGGCTAAGCGGCTGAAACCGCCTAGCGTCATTGTATTGATGGGTCTATTGGGGAGTGGGTTATCTTGACGTTATTGCCGATGGGGATGACCTCGCGTGTTTTGCTGGCCGCTCTGACCCTTTTCCTGACGTCTTCCCTTGAGGCGGCGCAGTTGGTGCGGATTGGCGCGGCACATTTTCCACCCTATACCGTTCGGCCAGAAAACGGCGCCGACACCGGCCTGCTGCCACAGCTGGTAGAGGCCTTGAACCGATCGCAAGCCGATTACCAGTTCATCCTGGTGCCCACTTCGATTCCGCGCCGCTTCAATGATTTCAAGCAGGGACGGGTCGACATGGCGATTTTCGAGAACCCGGACTGGGGCTGGCAGGATGTGCCGCACACCGCAGTCGACATGGGGCTGGAAGACGCCGAGATCTTTGTGACCCAGCGCCAGCCAGATCGCCAGCAATCGTATTTCGCCGACCTGAGGGGCAAACGCCTGGCCTTGTTCAGCGGTTATCACTACGCCTTTGCCGAGTTCAACCCCGACCCCAAGTTCCTCATCGGGCAGTACAACGCCACGCTGACCTATTCCCACGACAGCAATTTGCAGATGGTGGTGCGCGGGCGCGCGGACATTGCCTTGGTGACCCGCTCGTACCTCAGCGACTACCTGTTGCGCAATCCTGAGGTAGGCCCCCAGTTGCTGGTTTCCGAGCGCATCGATCAGATCTACCACCATTACGCGCTGATCCGCCCCCAGGCGCCCATCACTGCCGAAGTGTTCCAGCAGTTGCTGCAGAAACTGCGAGACAGCGGGCAAATGTTGCAGATTTTCCAGCCTTACCGGATCGAGTTGGTGCCACCCCACGTTCATTGAGCCGGACTAAATTTCCTGTTCTGGCTCACGTCACACGTTGACCATCGACGAATACGTGAGCCGCTTCAATGCCCATCTTCAAGCCTTCAACGACGTTGCCCTTGCCGGGTGGCCGCAACCTCGGCGCTGATGAAACCGAGCGTCATCTGAGCCTGATGCTCGAAGGCGCGCCCCTGATCCGCCTGCGCCTGGAGCGCGGCCCTCAACTTCATGTGCATCTTCAAGAACCCAGCGACCGGCCTGTAGGGCCCGCGCTGTGGGCCGCCTGTTATTGGTTGTTCGCCAGGGATCCCGATTGCCAGCAACTGGTCTGGCACCTTGACGAACGTCCCGGCGAAGCCTTGCTCAGTGGCCTTCTGGCGGGCACGTCAGAGGTGAGCGAATACGTCTGTGAGCGCGTCTTGTTCTGGCAACTGCCGCAGCCCTGGCTGGGGGAATCATTCAACGGCAGTTATCCGCAGCAAATGCTCATCACCGATGGCAAACGCCATCCTCGTCGCCCGATCAAGCCACGCGGTGAGGTGTATCGACGTTTCGATGCGCGGCTGGGGGCTTGGGTGTCCCTGCGAACCCTCGAAATCGAGCAGGACCTGACGCGCTTCAATCGCTGGCAGAATAGCCCTCGGGTTGCCAGCTTCTGGCAAGAGGAGGGTAGCCTGGACCAGCATCGCGAGTATCTGGGCAAACTGCAGCACGACCCTCGGGTCTTGACGTTGATCGGCTGTTTCGACGACCAGCCATTCGCCTATTTCGAAGCCTATTGGGCCAAGGAAGATCGAATCGCGCCGTTCTATGACGCCCACGATTACGACCGCGGCATTCACATGCTGGTGGGCGAGGAGCAGCACCGGGGCCCGCATAAAGTCGCGAGCTGGCTGTCAGCGTTGGTGCACTACTTGTTTCTCGACGATCCACGTACCCAGCGCGTGGTGGCCGAGCCTCGGGCCGATAACGCCCGGATGATCGGACATCTGCACAACCAAAGCTTCCATTGTGAAAAGGAATTCGATTTCCCGCACAAACGGGCAGCATTGATGATCCTGGGGCGGGAGCGGTTTTTTGATCGGTGTTCGTTGATGTAATCCCCAGGGCCCCATCGCGAGCAAGCTCGCTCCCACGCCAGTATCGCAGCAGTCCATGTGGGAGCGAGCTTGCTCGCGATGAGGCCAGTCAGTCCACCGCAGGATTACCGCCGCGCAAACGTATCCCCGCGTACCCCCGACACCTTGCGGCAATGCACCAGGGCGTCGCGGATCATGAAGTTCACCAGGGTTGGCGAGACGCCCAATTCCTTGGCGATGTCTTTCTGCGGCACCCCGTGCAGGCGGTACATCTCGAAGGCGTAGCGAGTACGGCTGGGCAGCTCGGTCAACGCGTCGGCGATGTGCTCGAGCGTGGAAAAGTTGATATGCGACGTTTCCGGCGAAGCTCCCTGGATCACCACGTTCAAGCCTTCCTCTTCAGGGCCCGAGTATTTCTGTTCCAGCGCTTGCTTACGGTAATGGTCGATCGCCAGGTTGCGCACGATCTGGAACAGATAGCTGAGCTGGGCCTTGATGGAGGAGGTGATCTGCGGCGCCGATTGCAGCCGGAAAAACGCGTCTTGGACCACATCTTCCGCGCGGGACCGGCAACCGGTGATGCGCGCTGCGATCTTGACCAGGATGGTTCGATTATCGACGAATGCCTGAAGTAGCGGTGAGTCGCACCTGCTTGTGGATACTTGTTCCGTCATGGAATTCACCTTGCTGCAATTAGTTAGCAGGACGGTCGGGCCAGCGGATCCGTCCTACACATCGGGGGCCAAATTAGGCTTAATGATAATTATTGTCAATTGAGAAAAAGAATTATTGATGAAAGGAAGTCCAGCCTGAGCGCTGCGACTTGTTGTCACGGGGTGCGGCAGGCCTGGACGCCGCTGCGTACGCGTTGCCCGGGGGCTGCGACTAATTATCTGGCGGTGTTATCCGTCCCCATGGGTGACTACTTGCAAGCCGAATTTCAGGCAGGAACCCCCCATGACCGACGCGTTCGAACTCCCCAGCACTCTGGCCCATGCCCTCCAGCGCCGCGCCGCGTTGACACCGGATCGAGTCGCCTTGCGCTTCCTTGCCGACAGTCCGCAGCAGGGCGTGGTACTGAGTTATCGCGACTTGGACCAGCGCGCCCGGACCATCGCGGCGGCGTTGCAGGTCGAAGCGAAAATGGGCGATCGGGCGGTGCTGCTGTTTCCCAGCGGCCCGGATTATGTCGCGGCGTTCTTCGGCTGCCTGTACGCCGGCGTGATCGCCGTGCCGGCCTACCCGCCGGAGTCCACCCGTCGGCATCATCAAGAGCGCTTGCTGTCGATCATCGTCGACGCTGAACCCCGGCTGTTGCTGACCACTGATGAATTTCTCGACACACTGCAGGCCATCGAATCGGCGCCGCCGGTGATGTGCGTCGACACCCTCGATCCGGCCTGCGCCGAGCAATGGCAGGCGCCGGAGCTGCAAGACGATGACATCGCTTTCCTGCAATACACCTCCGGCTCCACCGCGTTGCCGAAGGGCGTGCAGGTCAGCCACGGCAACCTCGTCGCCAATGAGCTGTTGATTCGTCATGGTTTCGGCATCGACGTGAATCCCGACGATGTCATCGTCAGTTGGCTGCCGCTGTACCACGACATGGGGCTGATCGGTGGGTTGCTGCAGCCGATTTTCAGTGGCGTGCCCTGCGTGCTGATGTCGCCGGCCTATTTCCTCGCCCGGCCGTTGCGCTGGCTCGAAGCGATCAGCGAATACGGCGGCACTATCAGCGGCGGCCCGGACTTCGCCTATCGCTTGTGCAGCGAACGGGTCAGTGAGACTGCCTTGTGCCGCCTCGACCTGAGCGGCTGGCGCGTGGCCTATTCCGGCTCCGAGCCGATCCGCCTCGACAGCCTGGAGCGCTTCGCCGAGCAATTCGCGGCGTGCGGTTTCACCGCGGACAGTTTCATGGCTTCTTACGGTCTGGCCGAAGCGACGTTGTTCGTGGCCGGCACGCCGCGCGGCCAGGGCATTCCTTCGATGCGCATGGACGACGCAGCCTTGACGCAAAACCGTGCCGAGCCGGGGCAGGGCAGCGCGGTGATGAGCTGTGGTGTAAGCCAGCCGGGCCATGCGGTGCTGATCGTCGAGCCCAACACCCTGCAACCACTGGCTGACAGCCAGGTCGGCGAAGTCTGGGCCGCCGGGCCGAGCATCGCCCACGGTTACTGGCGCAACCCCGAGGCGAGCGCCAAGACCTTCGTCGAGCATGACGGCCGCACTTGGCTGCGCACCGGCGACCTGGGTTTTGTCCGTGAAGGCGAACTGTTCATCACCGGGCGCTTGAAGGACATGCTGATCGTGCGCGGACACAATCTTTACCCGCAGGACATCGAGCAAACAATCGAGCGTGAAGTAGAGGTGGTGCGCAAAGGCCGGGTTGCCGCTTTCGCCGTCAATGAGGCAGGTGAGGAAGGCATCGGCATCGCCGCTGAAATCAGCCGCAGCGTGCAGAAGATCCTGCCTCCCGAAACCCTGATCAACGCGATTCGCCAAGCCGTGGCCGATGCCTGCCAGCAAGCGCCGAGCGTGGTGGTGCTGCTCAACCCGGGGGCGCTGCCGAAGACGTCCAGCGGCAAACTGCAACGTTCGGCTTGCCGCGCCCGATTGGCGGACGGCAGCCTCGACAGCTATGCACTGTTTCCTTCGGCCAAAGCCGAGGCTGTCGACGAGCTCGCGCCGTCATCCGAGCTGCAAGATCTGATCGGCCAACTCTGGTGCGAGCAGTTGCAGATCGATCGGGTGCGGGGCGACGATCATTTCTTCCTGCTGGGCGGCAACTCCATCGCAGCCACCCAAGTCATCGCTCGACTGCGTGAAGTTCTTGGCCTGGAAATCAACCTGAGCCTGCTTTTCGAAGCGCCGACTCTGGGCGCTTTCGCGGCGGCGGTGGAAACCCTGCAACAAGACGGCGGCCAGCCCCAGGGCGTTATCAATTCCTTGGCGCGCGATGAAGCGCTGCCGCAGTCCCTGGCCCAGAACCGTTTGTGGCTGACCTGGCAACTGGACCCAGCGAGCCGCGCCTACAACATTCCCGGTGCCCTGCGCCTGCGCGGTGAATTGGACGAACAAGCGCTGCGCCTGAGCTTCCAGCAACTGATAGAGCGCCACGAATCCTTGCGCACACGCTTCCTCGAACGTGATGGCGTGGCCCTACAACGGATCGATCCGGCCGGCGAATTCAACCTTCAGGTGATCGACCTCAGCGACGTGCCCGCCGACCAGCGCGAAGCCCGGGCGCGGCAGATCCGCGAAGACGAAGCGGCCACTCAATTCGATCTGGAACAGGGACCGCTGCTGTGGGTCACCTTGTTGCGCCTGGCCGAGGACGATCATCAGTTGTTGGTGACGATGCATCACATCATCGCCGATGGCTGGTCGATGAACGTCTTGATCGATGAACTCTCGCGGCTGTACGCCGCAGCGTCCCAAGGGCAGGTCGCCGAACTGGCGCCGTTGCCGCTGCAATACGCCGACTACGGCAGTTGGCAGCGCCAATGGCTTGCCCAAGGCGAAGCCGAGCGCCAGTTGGCGTATTGGAAACAGCAATTGGGCGACGAGCACCCGACGTTGGCGCTGAGTACCGATCATCCGCGCAGTGCGCAGCAACATCGCAGCGCCGCGCGCCATAGCCTGCGTCTGGACAAGACGCTCGGTGATGCCCTGCGCCAGGTCGCCCAGGCCCATGACGCCACCGTGTTCATGCTATTGCTGGCGGCGTTCCAGGCTTTGTTGCAGCGCTACACCGGCCAGTCCGACCTGCGCATCGGCGTGCCCAACGCCAACCGCCCGCGCCTGGAAACCCAAGGGTTGATCGGCTTTTTCATCAACACCCAGGTGCTGCGCGCGCAAACCGATTCGCGTCAGTCCTTCGCCGCGCTGCTGGCCCAGGCCCGAGAGGCGACGCTCGGCGCCCAGGCCCATCAGGACTTGCCCTTCGAGCAGTTGCTGGAAGCCTTCCCCCAGGCGCGCGATCAAGGTCTGTTCCAGGTGATGTTCAACCACCAGCAGCGCGACCTCGGCGCGTTGCGGCGTCTGCCGGGGCTGTTGGCCGAAGAGTTGCCATGGCACAGCCGCGAAGCCAAGTTCGATCTGCAATTGCACAGCGAAGAAGACCGCCATGGCCGGCTGACACTGTCGTTCGACTACGCGGACGAGCTGTTCGAGGCGGCAACCATCGCACGCCTGGCCGAGCATTTTTGCAGCTTGCTGCGGGCAGTCTGTGCTGATCCGCAGCGAGCCCTCGGCGATCTACCGTTATTGAGCGCCGAAGAATACGCCCAGCAGCAGCGTTGGGCGGCGGCACCCTGCGCGCCCGCCACGCAATGGCTGCCGGAACTGCTCAACGAACAGGCCCGCCGTACCCCGCAACGCACTGCATTGCAGTGGGACGGTGGTTCGCTGGACTACGCCGACCTGCACGCCCAGGCCAATCGGCTGGCCCATTATCTTCGAGACAAAGGTGTCGGCCCGGACGTGTGCGTGGCGATTGCCGCCGAGCGCTCGCCGCAGTTGCTTATCGGCGTGCTGGCGATCATCAAGGCCGGCGGCGCATACGTGCCGCTGGATGTCGATTACCCGAGTGAACGCCTGGCCTACATGCTCCACGACAGCGGCGTCGATCTGCTGCTGACGCAAACCGCGCTGCTCGAACGCTTGCCGGCCTGCGAGGGCGTCAGCGTCATCGCCATGGACGCGCTGCATCTGGAGCAATGGCCGAGCAATCCGCCGGGCCTGCACTTGCACGGCGATCACCTGGCGTACGTGATCTACACCTCCGGTTCGACCGGCCAACCCAAGGGCGTCGGCAATACCCACGCGGCCCTGGCTGAGCGCCTGCAATGGATGCAGGCCAGCTATGGCCTGGATGAAACCGACGCGTTGATGCAAAAGGCGCCGATCAGTTTCGACGTGTCGGTGTGGGAATGCTTCTGGCCGCTGATTACCGGCAGCCGATTGGTTCTGGCCGGCCCGGGCGAACACCGCGACCCGCACCGCATTGCGCAGTTGGTCGAGCAGTTTGGCGTGACCACGCTGCACTTCGTCCCGCCGCTGCTGAGCCTGTTCATCGACGAGCCCTTGAGCGCCCGTTGCACGAGCCTGCGACGGATTTTCTCCGGTGGCGAAGCCTTGCCGGCCGAGTTGCGCAGCCGCGTGCTCGCGCAACTGCCGACGGTGCAGTTGCACAATCGCTACGGGCCGACCGAAACCGCCATTAACGTTACCCACTGGCATTGCACCGTAGACGATGGCGAGCGCTCGCCCATCGGCCGTCCCTTGGCCAACGTGCTGTGCCGCATCCTCGACAGCGAACTCAATCCGGTGCCGGTCGGCGTGTCGGGCGAGCTGTGCATCGGTGGCCTGGGCCTGGCCCGGGGTTATCTCGGGCGTCCGGCGCTGACGGCGGAACGCTTCGTCGCCGATCCTCAAGCACCGGCTGGCGCGCGGCTGTACCGCACTGGCGACCTGGCGCGCTGGGATGCCAATGGCGTGATCGAATACCTCGGCCGCCTCGATCAGCAAGTCAAGCTGCGGGGTTTCCGCGTCGAGCCGCAGGAAATCGAGGCGCGCTTGCTGGCTCAGGACGGCGTCCCGCAGGCCGCTGTGCTGGTGCGCGACACGGCGGCCGGTCCGCAGTTGATCGGTTATTACACCTCGGCCGATGCCGACGAAGACGAGATTGCCCAGGCCGCGCGCCTGAAAAACGCCCTCGCCAGCGAGTTGCCTGACTACATGGTGCCCGCGCAATTGTTGCGCCTGGACGCCATGCCCTTGAGCCCGAGCGGCAAGCTCGACCGCCGCGCCTTGCCCGAGCCGCAATGGCAGGTGCGCGAACACGTCGAGCCGGCCAGCGCCCTCGAACAGCAGATCGCTGCGATCTGGCGCGACGTGCTGGGCCTTGCCCGCATCGGCCTGCGGGACGATTTTTTTGCCCTGGGTGGCCATTCGTTGCTGGCGACTCAGATCATTTCCCGCACGCGCCAGGTCTGCGACGTCGAGCTGCCGTTACGTGCGTTGTTCGAAGCCAGCGAGCTGGGCGCCTTTGTCGAGCAGGTGCGGTTGATCCAGGCCAGCGGCCAGACCAACCGCCAGCCGCCGATCGAGAAAGTCGACCGCAGCCAACCGGTGCCGCTGTCCTATTCCCAGCAACGCATGTGGTTCCTCTGGCAAATGGAGCCGGACAGCCCGGCCTATAACGTAGGCGGCATGGCGCGCTTGCGTGGGGTGCTGGATGTCGGGAGCTTCGAAGCGGCGTTGCAGGCGCTGATTTTGCGTCATGAAACCCTGCGCACCACGTTCCCGAGCGTCGACGGTGTGCCTCGCCAACAGGTGCACGACGAGACGGGCCTGCGCATGGACTGGAAAGATTTTTCCATGCTCGACGCCGACCTTCGCCAACAACGCGTGCAGCAACTGGCGGACAGCGAAGCCCACGAGCCCTTCGACCTCGAAACCGGGCCGCTGCTACGGGCCTGCCTGGTCAAGACCGCCGAGCGCGAGCATTACCTGGTGCTGACGCTGCATCACATCGTCACCGAAGGCTGGGCGATGGATATTTTTGCCCGCGAGCTCAGTGCGCTGTACGAAGCCTTCATCGATGACCGCGAGTCGCCGCTGGAACCCTTGCCGGTGCAATACCTGGACTACAGCGCCTGGCAGCGCCATTGGCTGGAATCCGGCGAGCGCCAGCGCCAGCTCGATTACTGGACGGCACAACTGGGCCGCGAACATCCCTTGCTGGAATTGCCGGCGGACCGTCCGCGTCCGCCGGTGCAAAGTCACTGCGGCGAACTGTTCCGTTTCGACCTCAACGATGATTTGGCCGCACGGGTCCGTGCCTTCAACGCCGAACATGGCTTGACCCTGTTCATGACCATGACCGCCGCCCTGGCCGTGCTGCTCTATCGCTACAGCGGCCAGGTCGACCTGCGCATCGGCGCGCCGGTGGCCAACCGCATCCGTCCGGAAAGCGAAGGACTGATCGGCGCGTTCCTCAACACCCAAGTGCTGCGTTGCCAGCTCGACGGGCAGATGTCGGTGGGCGAGCTGTTCGAGCAGGTGCG
Source organism: Pseudomonas brassicacearum subsp. neoaurantiaca (assembly GCF_013608025.1). Lineage (GTDB taxonomy): Bacteria > Pseudomonadota > Gammaproteobacteria > Pseudomonadales > Pseudomonadaceae > Aquipseudomonas. The sequence goes on from NZ_VDLV01000027.1 coordinate 90,035, forward strand.
CCACACGGTGATCGAGGGGCAGTCCCATCAGGACCTGCCGTTCGATCATCTGGTGGAAGCTTTGCAGCCCCCGCGCAGCGCGGCGTACAACCCGCTGTTCCAAGTGATGTGCAACGTGCAGCGTTGGGAATTCCAGCAGAGCCGTACGCTGGCCGGTATGAGCGTCGACTATCTGGTCAACGATGCGCGAGCCACCAAGTTCGACCTCAACCTGGAAGTCACCGACCTGGACCAACGCCTGGGTTGCTGCTTGACCTACAGCACCGACCTGTTCGATGAACCGCGCATCGCCCGCATGGCCGGGCACTGGCGCAACCTGTTGGAAGCGCTGCTGGTGGATCCGGCTCGGCGGTTGAGCGAACTGCCGTTGCTGGATGCCAACGAACAGCGGCAGTTGCTCGACAGCCTCGGCGAGGAGCCGGGCGAGCATCGCCTGGATCAATGCATTCATTCATTGTTCGAAGTACAGGCCAGGGTGCGCCCGGACGCGCCGGCGCTGACATTCGCCGGGCAGACCCTGACCTATGCCGAACTCGAGCGACGGGCCAATCGCCTGGCCTGGATGTTGCGCGAGCGTGGCGTCGGGCCGCAGGTCCGGGTAGGGCTGGCTCTTGAGCGCTCGCTGGACATGGTCGTCGGCCTGCTGGCGATCCTCAAGGCAGGTGGCGCCTACGTGCCGCTGGACCCGGAATATCCGCTGGACCGCTTGCTCTACATGATCGAGGACAGCGGCATCGGCCTGCTACTCAGCGATCGGGCCATGTTCCAGGCCCTCGGCGAACTGCCGGAAGGCGTGCAGCGCTGGTGCCTGGAAGACGACAGCGCGGCGCTGGCGGATTATCCCGACCAGTCGCCGCCGCTGATCAACCTGCCGCAGCACCAGGCCTACTTGATCTACACCTCAGGCTCCACCGGAAAACCCAAGGGGGTGGTGGTGTCCCACGGTGAGATCGCCATGCATTGCCAAGCGGTGATCCAGCGTTTCGGCATGCGCCCGGACGACTGCGAACTGCATTTCTACTCGATCAACTTCGACGCCGCCACCGAGCGCTTGCTGGTGCCGTTGCTCAGTGGTGCCCATGTGGTGCTGCGCGCCCAGGGCCAGTGGGATGCCGAGGAGATGTGCGGGCTGATTCGCCAGCACCGCATCAATATTCTTGGTTTCACGCCCAGCTATGGCAGCCAATTGGCGCAATGGCTGGCGACCCAGGGCCAGACGCTGCCGGTGCGCATGTGCATCACCGGTGGCGAGGCGCTGACCGGCGAACATTTGCAGCGCATCCGCGCGGCGTTCAGCCCGAACCTGTTCTTCAACGCCTACGGCCCGACCGAAACCGTGGTCATGCCTCTGGCGAGCCTGGCCCCGGAACAACTGGAAGAGGGCGCGGGCAGCGTACCGATCGGCAACGTGATCGGCGCTCGGGTGGCCTACATTCTTGACGCCGATTTGGCATTGGTGCCGCAAGGCGCGACGGGTGAGTTGTATGTCGGCGGCGCCGGGTTGGCCCAGGGTTATCACCAGCGCCCGGGCATGACCGCCGAGCGTTTCGTCGCCGACCCGTTCAGCGCTGATGGCGCACGGCTGTATCGCACTGGGGACTTAGTGCGCCAGCGCGCCGACGGGCAGGTGGAGTATTTGGGTCGGATCGACCACCAGGTGAAAATTCGCGGTTTCCGTATTGAACTGGGGGAAATCGAAAACCGCCTGTTGGAACACGACGCCGTGCGCGAGGCGGTGGTTCTCGCCCTGGACATGCCGGGCGGCAAGCAATTGGCCGGGTATCTGGTCAGCGACATCGCCGAACAGGATGCCGCCGGGCAAGCGTCCCTGCGTGAAACATTGAAAAATCACCTCAAGGCGCAACTACCGGACTACATGGTGCCCGCACATTTGATCCTGCTGGCGAGCATGCCGCTGACCGCCAACGGCAAGCTCGACCGCCGCGCCTTGCCGATGCCGGATCCGGAACTCAATCGTCAGCAGTACGTGGCGCCGAGCAATGCCCTGGAGCAAGCGCTGGCGGCGATCTGGTGCGACGTGCTGAACATCCGGCAGGTCGGCCTCGACGACAATTTCTTCGAGCTGGGCGGCGACTCGATCCTGTCGATCCAGGTTGTCAGCCGGGCCCGGCAACAGGGCCTGCATTTCAGGCCGCGGGATTTGTTCCAACACCAGACCGTGCAGGCCCTGGCGGCCGTTGCCACGCGCAGCGTGCAGGTGAGCGCCGAGCAAGGATTGTTGAGCGGTGAGTCGGGGCTGACGCCGATCCAGCATTGGTTTTTTGCCAACGAGATACCCAACCGTCATCACTGGAACCAGGCACTGTTATTGGAGCCGACCACCCGCTTGGAACCGGGTTATCTGGAGCAAGCGTTGCGCGCGGTGTTCGAGCAGCACGATGCCTTGCGCCTGGGCTTCGGCAACCGCGCCGGGCACTGGCGCGCCGAGCATCAGCCAGTGTTCGAAGGAACGCTGCTGGAGGCAGTGTCGGTGGATTCGCCGCAAGCCTGCGAGGCCGTGTTTGCCCAGGCGCAGCAGGGCTTTGAACTGACGACTGGGCCGCTGCTGCGGGCCGTGCTGGCGGAGCTGCCTGACGGTCGGCAGCGTTTGCTGATCGCGATTCATCACTTGGTGGTGGACGGTGTGTCATGGCGAGTATTGATGGACGACCTGCAGACGGCCTACCGCCAATGCGTCGATGGGCAAACGTTGCAACTGCCGGCCAAGACCAGCCCGTTCCGTGACTGGGCAGCGCGTTTGCAGGCCTACGCCGGCAGCGAGTCCCTGCGCGAAGAGTTGAGCTGGTGGCAAGGCCAGTTGAATGGCCCGGTCATGACGCTGCCTTGCGCGCGGCCCGACGGCGGGCGACAGGAACGTCATGCCGACATCGTCAGCCTGCGCCTGGATGCCGAGCGCACCCGACAGCTTCTGCAACAGGCGCCAAGTGCCTATCGCACCCAAGTCAATGACTTGTTGCTCACCGCACTGGCCCGGGTGCTGTGCCGTTGGAGCCAACACGAATCGGTGCTAGTCCAGCTCGAAGGTCATGGCCGCGAGGCATTGTTCGATGACCTCGACCTGACCCGCACCGTGGGTTGGTTCACCGGTGTCTATCCGCTGCGCCTGAGCCCGTCGGTCGCTGATATCGGCACCTCGATCAAAGCCATCAAGGAACAGCTGCGTGCCGTGCCGCACAAGGGCCTCGGCTATGGCGTGCTGCGTTACCTCGCAGACGCCGTTAGCCGCGAGGCGATGGCCGGCCTGCCGCAAGCGCCCGTCACGTTCAACTACCTCGGCCAGCTCGACCATACCCTCGGCCAGGACGCGCTGTTCCGCCCGCTGGACGAACCGCTTGGCACAATCCATGACCCCGACGCGACGCTGCCCAACGAGCTGAGCCTCGACTGCCAGGTCAGTGGCGGCGAACTGGCCCTGCGCTGGACCTTCAGCGCCGATCGTCATGACCGCCAGGCCATCGCCGCGCTGGCCGACGCCTACCTCAAGGAATTGCAGCACCTGATCGAACACTGCCTCACGGACGAGGCGGGCGGCCTGACGCCGTCGGACTTCCCGCTGGCGAAACTGACCCAGGCACAGCTGGACAACCTGCCGGTGCCGGCCGCGGAGATTGAAGACGTCTACCCACTGACGCCGATGCAGGAGGGCATGCTGCTGCATACCTTGCTGGAACCAGGCACGGGCCTGTATTACATGCAGGACCGCTACCGCATCAACAGCGAGCTCGACCCGCAACGTTTCGCCCAGGCCTGGCAAGCGGTGATTGCCCGCCACGAAGCCTTGCGCGCCTCGTTCTGCTGGAACGTCGGCGAAGACATGCTGCAGGTTATCCACAAGCCCGGCCGCTCGCCGATGGAATACCTCGACTGGACGCAGGTGCCCGAGGACGCCCAGGAGCCCAAGCTCCAGGCGCTGCTCAAGAGCGAACGCGAGGCCGGTTTCGATCTGTTGAACGAGGCCCCGTTCCACTTGCGCTTGATCCGGGTCGGCGCGACGCGCTACTGGTTCATGATGAGCAACCATCACATCCTCATCGATGCGTGGTGCCGTTCGTTGCTGATGGATGATTTCTTCGAGATCTACACCGCCCTCGGTGAACAGCGCGAGCCTCGCCTGGCCGTGCCGCCGCGCTATCGCGACTACATCGGCTGGCTGCAGCACCAGGGCCTGGCCGAAGCCCGGCAGTGGTGGCAGCAGAACCTGCAAGGCTTCGAGCGGACCACGCCGATCCCTGGTGACCGGCCGTTCCTGCGCGAACACGCCGGCGACAGCGGCGGCATGGTTGTCGGCGATTGCTACACCCGCCTCGATGCCCGTGACGGTGCGCGCCTGCGGGAGCTGGCCCAGGCCCATCAATTGACCGTCAACACCTTCGCCCAGGCCGCGTGGGCCCTGGTGTTGCGCCGTATCAGCGGTGATCGCGACGTATTGTTCGGCGTCACCGTGGCCGGGCGTCCGGTGGAGCTGCCGCAGATGCAGCGCACGGTGGGGCTGTTCATCAACAGCGTTGCCTTGCGGGTGCGGATCCCGGCGGATGACCAGCGCTGCAGCGTGCGCCAATGGCTCAACGGCTTGCTGGACAGCAACATGCAACTGCGCGAGTACGAATACCTGCCGCTGGTGAGCATCCAGGAGGTCAGCGAGCTGCCCAAGGGCCAGCCGTTGTTCGACAGTCTTTTCGTGTTCGAGAACGCACCGGTGGAGGTCTCGGTGCTGGACCGCGCCCAGAGCCTCAATGCCACCTCCGATTCAGGGCGCACCCACACCAACTTCCCGCTGACGGCGGTGTGCTATCCGGGCGACGACCTGGGGCTGCATCTGTCCTACGACCAGCGTTACTTCGATGAGTCGACGGTCCAAGGGCTGCTGGGCGAGTTCAAGCGATTGCTGCTGGCGTTGATGGAAGGTTTCCACGGCGACATGGCCGAGCTGGCGCTGATCGGATCTGAAGAGATAGATTTCCTCATCGAAGGTTGCAACCAGAGCGCGCGTAGCTATCCGCTGGAGCAGAGTTACGTCGAGCTGTTCGAGGCCCAGGTGGCGGCGCATCCGCAACGTATCGTCGCTTGTTGCCAGGACGACACCTGGACGTATGCCGAGTTGAACGAGCGCAGCAACCGCCTCGGTCATGCGCTGATCGAGGCGGGCGTCGGTCTCGACCAACCAGTGGCGCTGTTGGCCGAGCGCGACCTGCACTTGCTCGGCATGATTGTCGGCAGCTTCAAGGCCGGCGGCGGTTACCTGCCGCTGGATCCGGGCCTGCCGAGCCAACGCCTGAGTCGCATCATCGAATTGAGTCGCACGCCGTTGCTGGTGTGCACGCGGGCCTGTCATGAGCAGGCATTGGCGTTGCTGGAAGAATTCGCCTGCGCCGGGCGGCCGAAGCTGCTGGTCTGGGAAGACATCCAGGCCAGTGACAGGGCGGTGGACAATCCCGGCGTCTACAGCGGGCCGGACAACCTCGCCTACGTGATCTACACCTCAGGCTCCACCGGGTTGCCCAAAGGTGTGATGGTCGAGCAGCGCGGCATGCTCAACAACCAGCTCAGCAAGGTGCCGTACCTGGCGCTGGATGAAACCGATGTAATTGCCCAGACCGCGTCACAGAGCTTCGATATTTCGGTCTGGCAGTTCCTGGCCGCGCCGTTGTTCGGCGCTCGGGTGGACATCGTGCCCAATGCCATCGCCCACGATCCGCAAGCACTGCTGGACCATGTCGGACGTCAGGGCATTACCGTGCTGGAGAGCGTGCCGTCACTGATCCAGGGCCTGCTCGCCCAGAAGCGCATTGGCCTGGATGGCTTGCGCTGGATGCTGCCCACCGGCGAAGCGATGCCACCGGAATTGGCCCATCAATGGCTGGCGCGTTACCCGGACATTGGCCTGGTGAATGCCTACGGCCCGGCCGAATGTTCCGATGACGTGGCGTTCTTCCGAGTTGACATGGCCTCGACCCGTGGCACCTACCTGCCCATCGGCACCCCGACCGACAACAACCGCTTGTACCTGCTCGACGGCGCGCTGGAACTGGTGCCCGTGGGCGCGGTGGGCGAGCTGTGCGTCGCCGGCACCGGAGTGGGGCGTGGCTATGTCAGTGATCCGCTGCGTACGGCGCCGGTGTTCGTGCCCAACCCGTTCGGCGCACCGGGCGAGCGGCTGTACCGCACCGGCGACCTGGCGCGCCGCCGCAGTAATGGCGTGCTGGAATACGTCGGGCGCGTCGACCATCAGGTGAAGATTCGTGGCTATCGCATCGAACTGGGGGAAATCGAAGCACGGCTGCACGAGCAGCCCGAAGTCCGCGACGCGGCCGTCGGCGTGCAGGAAGGCGCCAATGGCAAGCACCTGGTGGGGTATCTGGTCGCCGCCGACGCCACGCTCAGCCCGAGCGAACGCCTGGATCGAATCAAACAGCGCTTGCGCAGCGAGTTGCCGGAATACATGGTGCCGCCGCACTGGCTGTGGCTCGACCGTTTTCCCCTCAATGCCAATGGAAAACTCGACCGCAAGGCCTTGCCTGTGTTGGAGATCGGTCAGTTGCAGAGCCAGGACTACCAGGCGCCCACCAGCGATCTTGAGCAAACCCTGGCCGATATCTGGGCCGAGGTATTGAAGGTCGAGCGGGTGGGCGTACGGGACAATTTCTTCGAGCTGGGCGGGCATTCGTTACTGGCGACACAAATCGCCTCCCGTGTGCAAAAAGCCCTGCAACGCGACGTACCGCTCAGGGCGATGTTCGAGTGCAGCACCGTGCGGGAATTGGCTGAATATATCGGTGGGTTGGAGGCCAGTGAAATCACCGAGGAAAAGGTGGATCGGTTGAATGATTTGATGGCGGAGTTGGAAGGGTTGTAGTGCTGCGGTGCCTGTAGCGGCCCCATCGCGAGCAAGCTCGCTCCCACAATGGACCGGTGTTCACAAATCCACTGTGGGAGCGAGCTTGCTCGCGATGAGGCCATTGACAGCACCTCAGGACCCAAGGTTGACGTCTGGCGCTTCGCGGCCCAGTCTCCCCAAGGTTTTTTCAGACGATCACGGAGGTCACCCATGCCCTTTGCAACAATCGACGGACAACCGCTCCATTACCTGGATCAAGGCCATGGCCCGGTGGTGGTATTGGGCAGCAGTTATTTGTGGGACCAGAGCATGTGGGCGCCGCAGATTGATGCTTTATCGGAGCACTATCGAGTCATCGTCCCGGAACTGTGGGGCCATGGGCAGTCCGGGCGTTTGCCTGAGGGCATGAACTCGCTGGACGACCTGTCCCGTCAAACGCTGGCGTTGATGGATCACCTTGAAATCGATTGCTTCAACCTGGTCGGATTGTCGGTGGGCGGGATGTGGGGCGCACGGTTGGCGCTGGCCGCGCCCGAGCGCGTGAAGTCGCTGGTACTGATGGACACCTACGTCGGCGTCGAGCCGGAACCGACCCGGCTGTATTACTTCTCGCTGTTCGACAAGATCGAAGCCAGCGGTGCGATTCCCGAGCCTTTGCTGGACATCATTGTGCCGATCTTCTTCCGGCCGGGCATCGATCCGCAGTCGGCGCTCTATCAACAATTCCGTGCCACCCTGGCCGCACTGCCGACCGACCGCCTGCACGACAGCATCGTGCCGCTGGGGCGGATCATTTTTGGTCGGGACGACATCCTGCCGCGCCTGCCCGGATTGAACGCCAAGCGCACGCTGGTGATGTGCGGCGACCAAGACAAGCCGCGGCCACCGTCCGAAGCGTTGGAAATGGCCGAGCTGATCGGGTGTGACCACGTGATGATTCCGCAGGCGGGGCATATTTCCAACCTGGAGAATCCGGAGTTTGTAACCGAGGCGTTGTTGAAATTCCTGAAACGGATGCACTGACTTTGTGGCGAGGGAGCTTGCTCCCGCTGGGCTGCGCAGCAGCCCCTGGTTCAGTTGCTGCGGTTCGTCAGGTTGATTGCATCCGCTTTTCTTGGGGTTGCTGCGCAACCCAGCGGGAGCAAGCTCCCTCGCCACAGGTCGGTGTACCGGATCACTTCGGCCCGAGAATCTTCACCAGTTTGTCCGGCGACGGCGCGCCTTGCTGCTGTTGCAGTTCGCCCTGGTCATCCAGATAGAAGATCGCCGGCGTGGCGGAGAGCTCCAGCTCGTCCATCAACGCCTGGTTGGCGTCCAGTTTTGCCTGGATGGCCGGCGGTATCTCCTTGAGCGGCTTGAGCGGACTGGCCTTGCCGGCCTTCTCATGGTCCGCCAGGGCTTTTTCCGGCTCCTTGGCGGCGAGCAGCGCGGCCGATTTACCCGGGCTGTCTTCGCGGATGATGCCCACCATGATGTGGCGCAACTGCACCTTGCCGGCCTTAACCCAGGGCCGAGCCTGTTCCCAGAACATATTGCAATAAGGGCAGTTCGGGTCGCTGAACAGGTACACCGTGCGCGGAGCGTCCTTGTTGCCGTCGGCGATCCAGTGGCTGGTCTCCATCTTCGCCCAGATGGCCTTGGCCATCGGGGCGTAGACCAGCTTTTGCAGCGGTTCGGCGCTCAGGTCCTTGCCGTCGGTGTCATACAGGTTGCCCAGCAGCACGTGCTGGCCATCCGGCGTCAGGTACAAGGCCATGCCACGGTTCTGGTACTGCGCTGCGTAACCGCGCAAGCCGTCCGGTGCTTCGAAGGTGCCGACAATCTTCGCGCCCTTGGCTTCGATCTTCTTGATAGCCGCAGGCAACTCTTCGGCCTGGAGCAGCGGTGCTTGCAACAGCGCGCCGGCGAAGGCCAGGGTCAGCAGGTGGTGGAGGCGGGGCATGGCAGTTTCCTTGTCGCGGGGTGGGCCGCCGTGGTCGAACCCGGCGTTTCGAAGTATTCCAGTGCCCGGGCCAGGCTCGCTTCGGATAACTCGCCCAGATGACTGCCGAGCAGGCGGCCATCGGCGCCGTAGAACAGCGTCGTTGGCAGCGCCATCGAGCCGACAGCCTGGCCAAGGCGACCGCTGCCGTCGAACAACACGTTGGTGAGGCTCAAGCCCTGCGTGGCGAGGTAGGTGCTGACGCTCTGCATGCTTTCGGCCTGGTTGACGAACAGGAACGTCAGGTCCGGGCGCTGTTTCTGGGCTTCTTCCAATATAGGCATTTCGCGCCGGCAGGGCGGGCACCAGGTGGCCCACAGATTGATCACCAACGGGCCGCCCTGATAATCGATGAGGTTCACGGTTTCGCCGTCGGCAGTGCGCAGGTCAATCTCCGGCAAGCGGGTGCCTTGTTCATAGATCGTCAGTGACATTGTTCCTACGAGCCAGAACAGCAGGCCGCCGGTGACACTGAAAGCCAGCGGTCGACGCAGGCCCGGACGGCGGCGCGCCCATAACAGGGCGCCGACCAGCAGCGCGACGATGCCCGGCCAGGCCAGGAAGCCGCCGTCGCGCAGGTCGACGATCTGCCACGGGTCATCCCGATAATGGGCCCAGTAAGCGATGACAAACCCGATCCTTGCGGCCAGGAGTCCCAGCAAGAACAGTCCGAACAGCACCGATTCGGGGTTTTCGCCGCCGCGCCTTGCGACCCTCCAGCCGACGAAAGTCGCCAAGGCCAATGCGCTGATCAGCAGCAAGTGATTGAGGGCGATGGCAAAGGTGCCCAAGGTCAACGTCAGCATCAAGGCGCGTTCCGGGTCATGTTCCAGCGCTCCAGGAAACCCTTGGCGTCGACTTCGCCGGTAATCCGCTGGTTGCGACGTTCTTCACCGTCGGTGCCGATCCACAACAGGCTGGGTGGTCCCGGTACCTGATAGCGGTTGAGCAGTTCGCGGCTGGCGGGCGTGTCGGCGGTGACGTCGAGGCGCAGCAGGCGCACGCCTTTCAGGGCGTCGAGCACCTCTGCGCGGCCGAATACCTGTTTTTCCATGATCTTGCAGGACACGCACCAGTCGGCGTAGTAATCCAGCATGACCCACTGGCCCTGGGCCTTGGCGGCGTCCAGTTCGCGTTGCAGGGCGGCGGGTTCGCTGACGGTGGTGAACGCGTCCCGGGCCTCGGCGGTCGCGGTGGTGCGGGCACCGCCGTAGACCTCCAGCGGTTTGAACAGGTCATCGCTGCCGCCCGCTGCCCCGATCACCAGCAAGCTGCCCCACAACCCGAACAGCAGCGATACGCTGCCCCACAGATAGGCGGCGCGACCGAACCCTTCGGTCTGGCGCCAGGCGCAGTAGGCGGCGATCACCAGCAGCGCGCCCCACAGGCCGATCCACAGCGAGCCATCGATGACCGGGCGGATCATCAGCAGCGCGGTCCCCAGGAACAGAAAGCCGAACACGCCTTTGAGCAGGTTCATCCAGGCGCCGGGCTTGGGCAGGAAGCGATTGCCGACAGTCACCAGCAGCAACAGCGGCAGGCCCATGCCGACGCCCATGGTGAACAGGATCAGGCCGCCGTGCAGCGCATTGCCGCTCTGGGCGATGTACAGCAGCGCGCCGGCCAAGGGGGCGGTCATGCAAGGGCCGACCAACAGACCGGACAACGCCCCGAGAATGCCGGCGCCCAGCAGGTTGCCGCCACGGCGCTGACGGCCGGCGTTTTCCAGCCGATCGCGCAGCGCGGCCGGCAGCTGCAGCTCGAAGAATCCGAACATCGGCAACGCCAGCACCACGAACACCGCCGCGAAAGCTCCCAGCAGCCAGGGCTGCTGCAGCAATGCCTGGAGATTGGCCCCCAACACCGCCGCGAGCACACCCATGGCGGCGTACACCAGGGCCATGCTGATCACGTAGCTGCCGGCCAATGCCAGGCCGCGACGGGGTCCGGCGCCGCTGCCCACCACCAATCCCGCCAGGATCGGCAGCATCGGCAGTGAGCAGGGGGTAAACGCCAACAACAGTCCCAGGCCAAAGAACACCAGCAGGCTCCAGCCCAATGCGCGCTGTTGCAGGCCGCTGGCCAGGGCCTGGTCCTGCGCCTCGCCCGTGGCTGTTGCCGGCGCGGCACCGCCCAGATCGACGACTTGGGTCTGGGGCGGATAGCACAGGCCTGCATCGGCGCAGCCCTGGAAACCGACCTTGATCTTGCCGGTCGCCCCGGCGGGAATCTTCAGCTCCAGGGCCTGGCGATACACTTGCTGGTCGCCAAAGAATTCGTCGCTGTGTGCTTCGCCCTCGGGCAGCTTCGGTTTCTGCGCATCGGCCAGGCCATCGAACTTGAGCCGCTGCTGATATAGGTAATACCCGTCGGCGATCTGCCAGAACAATTGAGTTTCACCAGAATCCAGGCGTTCGGAAGTGAAGACGAATGCCTTCTCCACCGGCAGGAAATCGGGTTTGGTTTCGAAAGGATTGGCGGCCTGGGCCAGGCCCGAGATCACGAACAGCCACAGCAAAAACAATCGACGCATGGACAAAGCCTTAGAACGAAGCTAGTGAGAGGCACAGTGGCGACTGGCGATTAACCGTCGATTAACCCAGCGATACTGGCAAGTGCCAATGATCGCCCATATTTGCCCGACTCGTCGCATAATGTCGGCTTAATCGGCCGCCCGCCTAATCTACCTTTTTCCGTGGGGCTAACCATGCACGTACTGGTCTGCGAAGACGATGAGTTGATTGCCAGCGGCATCGTTGCCGGGCTCACGGCTCAAGGCCTGACCGTCGAGCACGTCGCCACCGCATCGGCGGCCCGCGCGATGGTCGGCGTGGCGACGTTCGACGTCATGGTATTGGACCTGGGCCTGCCGGATGAAGACGGCCTCAAGTTGCTCAAGCAACTGCGCCAGCAAGGCCTGGAAATGCCTGTGCTGATCCTCACCGCGCGGGATTCGGTGACTGACCGTGTCGATGGCTTGCAGGCCGGGGCCGATGACTACTTGCTCAAGCCTTTCGACCTGCGCGAACTGGCGGCGCGCTTGCACACGCTGCTGCGGCGCGTGGCTGGGCGCAGTGTCAACCTGATCGAACATGGCCGCCTGACCTATGACCCGAGCAGCCGGGAAACCACATTGGCCGGCCAGCCGGTGGACTTGTCCCGCCGCGAGCAGTCGTTGTTGCAGGCGTTGCTGCACAGCCGTGGCCGGGTACTCTCCACCGAGCAGCTCAAGGACAGCGTCTATGGCTTCAACGACGAGCTGGAAAGCAACGCCCTGAACGTCCATATCCATCACCTGCGGCGCAAGTTGGGCAACGGGATTGTCGAGACGGTGCGCGGCCTGGGTTATCGCCTGGGGCCGGCCGATGGCGGGGAATCCTCCAAGTGATCAGCCTGCGACTGCGCTTGAGCCTGACCCTCGGCGCGGCCTTTACCCTGATCTGGGCCTTGGCTGCGGCATGGATGCTCAGCGACCTGCGCAACCAGATGATGTTCTCCCTCGACCAACGCCTGGTGGCCTCGGCGCGGATGGTCGCCGGGTTGCTGGAGCAGTTGCCGCCGGTTCCGAGCAAAGGTGAAGGCACCCATTTCAGCGCCGAGCAATTGAATGTCCCGGGCGGCATGGCCTGCCAGGTCAGCTCCCTGCGCGGGGAAATTCTCGCGCGCAGCCATGACACCCCGGGGCAGCCCCTGGAAGCCGAGAAAATGGGCTTCCACGACCAGATGATCGATGGCGCACCATGGCGCAGCTTCACCTTGGCCCGAGGTGACTTGCGCATCACCACCGCCGACCGCCAGATCGAGCGCGAGGCCTTGAACCTGTCGGTGCTGCTGGCGGCCTCGGTGCCGGTCGGCGTGGCCTTGCTCGGTTGCCTGTGCCTGCTGTGGCTGGGCATCGGCCAGGGCCTGGCGCCGCTCAACCGCATGCGCGATGCACTGACGCGGCGCAACGCCGATTCCCTCGAGCCGCTGCAGATTCATCCACTGCCCAGCGAGTTGCGGCCCTTGCTGGAAACCCAGAACCAGTTGCTCCTGCGCATCGGCAAGACCATCGAGCGCGAGCGACGGTTGACCGGCGATGCCGCCCATGAACTGCGCAGCCCGCTGACGGCCATCAAGACTCACCTGCAAGTGGCGCGCATGACCGACGGCGCCGCCCGTGACCAGTCCCTGGCCCGGGCGGAAGAGGGCGCCGACCGGTTGCATCGCACGCTGGAACAACTGTTGCTGCTGGCCCGGGTGGAGGGCAGCCTGTCGTTCGATGACGGGGTGCAATGCAACGCCGAGCAGGTTGCGCGGCTGGCCATCCAGGACGCGACCGGCGGCGCGCCCCAGCGGATCAGGTTGCAGGTGTCGCCTCAACTGACCGATGCGCCTGTGCAGATGCCGGCGGTGCTGTCCATCGCCGCGCTGCGTAACCTGTTGGAAAACGCCTTGCGCCATACGCCGGACGATACTGACGTCGAGCTGAACCTGGAAATGGTTGGCCAGCGCGTGCGTTTCCAAGTGCGCGATCACGGCCCTGGCATCGCTGCCGACGATATCCAACACCTGACCCAGCGCTTCTGGCGCAATGGCCAGAGCAATGGCTGCGGGCTCGGGCTGGCAATTGTCCAAGCCATCGTCCAGCGTTGCGGCTGTGGCCTGCAATTCGACAGCCGCCCGGACGGGCTGCGGGTCGAGTTGACCGTGCCGGTACAACTATCGCCCGGTTCGTAGATAACCCGTGGCGAGGGAGCTTGCGCCCGCTGGACCGCGCAGCGTGCCCAAACCTGTGGGCTTGATTCATCTGACAGTCCGCGTGTCCTGGCTTGAGGGGCTGCTCCGCAGCCCAGCGGGAGCAAGCTCCCTCGCCACGGTCTTCACTCGGCAGTAAATCCTTGCCTCGCTGATGCGTTTCCACAACAAGGAAACCTGCATGTGCGCTTCGGAATGCGCACCTGCCCGGTGCGCCTTTTGGTCACTCATCCCGGGGTCGAGAACATGCCAGTCACCAGTCCTGTCCAAGCACCGCCAGCACGGGTCAGCCCTGCGCCGGTCGAGACGCTTTACCAATTCAACGAATCACCCTTGCTGGCTCGTCAGAGCCGCCAGGAATCCAATGCCCGCAGCTATCCACGGCGAATCCCCCTGGCCCTCAAGCGCGCCAAGGGTCTGTACGTAGAAGATGTCGAGGGCCGCACGTTCATCGATTGCCTGGCCGGCGCCGGCACGCTGGCGCTGGGGCACAACCACCCGGTGGTGATCGAGGCGATCCAGCAAGTGCTCGCCGATGAATTGCCCCTGCATACCCTGGACCTGACCACGCCAGTCAAGGACCGCTTTGTCCAGGACCTGTTCGGCCTGTTGCCGCCGGCCCTCGCCGCCGAAGCGAAAATCCAGTTTTGCGGACCCACCGGTACCGACGCGGTGGAGGCGGCGCTCAAACTGGTCCGCACCGCAACGGGGCGTAGTACGGTGTTGTCGTTCCAGGGCGGTTATCACGGGATGAGCCAGGGCGCGTTGAGCCTGATGGGCAGCCTGGGGCCGAAGAAACCTTTGGGGGCCTTGCTCAGCAATGGCGTCCAGTTCATGCCGTATCCCTACGATTACCGCTGCCCGTTCGGACTGGGCGGTGCGGAGGGGATCAAGGCCAACCTGCATTACCTGGAAAACCTGTTGAACGATCCTGAGGCCGGCGTGCAATTGCCAGCAGCGGTCATCGTCGAAGTGGTGCAGGGCGAGGGCGGTGTCATACCGGCCGACCTGGATTGGCTGCGCGGCCTGCGGCGAATCACCGAGCAGGCCGGGGTGGCGCTGATCGTCGATGAAATCCAGAGTGGCTTTGGCCGGACCGGCAAGATGTTCGCGTTCGAGCACGCCGGAATCATTCCGGACGTGGTCGTGCTGTCCAAGGCGATTGGCGGCAGCCTGCCGCTGGCGGTCGTGGTGTATCGCGACTGGCTCGACACCTGGCTGCCGGGAGCCCATGCCGGGACTTTCCGCGGCAACCAGATGGCCATGGCCGCCGGTTCGGCGGTGATGCGCTACCTGGTGGAGCACAACTTGTCGGCCCACGCCGCCGCCATGGGTGAGCGCTTGAGCGAGCACTTGCACATCCTGCAGCGGGATTTCCCGCAGTTGGGCGACATTCGCGGTCGCGGGCTGATGCTTGGCGTCGAGTTGGTGGACCCGACCGGCAAGCCGGACGCCCTGGGACATCCGCCGGTTCATGCACGCCTGGCGCCACGGTTGCAGCGTGAATGCCTCAAGCGCGGATTGATCCTCGAGCTGGGTGGCCGACAGGGCGGGGTGGTGCGTTTCCTGCCGCCGTTGATCATTACCGCAGCGGAAATCGACCGGGTCGCCGAGATTTTCCGGCGCGCCCTGGAAGCCGCCGTCGCCGATGCCTAATTTTGAGCCGGCCCGGTACGTTCCTTTTCATACCTTGGCAGCGCCGATGGCGCGGCAAACCTTGAGCAACGACGGAGAAACACCATGACTTCAGTATTCGACCGCGAGGACATCCTCTTCCAGGTCGTGGTCAACCACGAAGAACAATATTCGATCTGGCCAGACTACAAGGCCGTTCCGGAAGGCTGGCGCGCCGTCGGCAAAAGCGGCTTCAAAAAGGAATGCCTGGCCTACATCGAAGAGGTCTGGACCGACATGCGGCCGTTGAGCTTGCGCAAGAAGATGGAAGAGCAGGCGGCGGCTCACTGAATGAAGAACCTGTGGCAGCAAGGAGGCCTTCCACAGGAGGGATGTGGAATACAAACCCTGCAGTAACATCAGAACCCTGTGGGAGCGAGCTTGCTCGCGATGGCGGCGGATCAGCAATATCAACGCTGGCTGACACTCCCCAATCGCGAGCAAGCTCGCTCCCACAGGGGCTGGCGTTACCCGTTACTGCTTTACCAGAAAATCAATCAACGCCCGTGCCGCCGCTGGCAATTGTCGATGGGGCGGGTAGATGATTGAAAACGGTCGGCTGCGCCCACCGAAGTCCTCGAGCAATTCCACCAGTTCCCCTCGCTCGACTCGTTCCCGGACGATGAATTCATAGGTCTGGCAGATCCCCAGTCCGGCCTGTGCCAGGGAAACGATGCCCAGCACGTCGTCGGACACTTGAACATTGCCTGTCGGCAACCATTCCCGGTCTTCCTGATTGTCACGGAACAGCCATGGGGCGACGCGTCCGCTGCTGGGCATCACGAAGGGCAGGCAGGCGTGGGCGGCCAGTTCGTCGAAGTGCCTGGGCGTGCCGGCATGCTCCAGGTAGCGCGGCGCGGCCACCAGGCAGAGGCGGGCGTCTTCCAGTTTGCGGCCGACCAATCCGCTGTCCGGCAGCGGCCCGAGGCGGATCGCCAGGTCATACCCTTCGGCCACCAGGTCGAC
The DNA here is from genome assembly GCF_013608025.1 of Pseudomonas brassicacearum subsp. neoaurantiaca. Taxonomy (GTDB): domain Bacteria; phylum Pseudomonadota; class Gammaproteobacteria; order Pseudomonadales; family Pseudomonadaceae; genus Aquipseudomonas. The sequence continues at coordinate 106,249 of NZ_VDLV01000027.1, forward strand.
GTTGCGGTTGGTGATGCTCAGCTCGACCCGCACCTGCGGGCACGCCTGGGCGAAACGTGAGAGCAGCGCTGGCAGGCGGTAATGGCCATAGGTGGTTGGCACGCTCAGGCGCACGCGACCGGTCAACACGCCATCCTGGCCCTGGATTCGCCGTTCGGCATCGTCAATCAGGGCAAAGGCCGAGCGGGACTGTTCCAGGTACAACGTTCCGGCATCGGTCAGGTTCAGCCGGCGCGTCGTGCGGCGCAACAGTTGCACCCCGAGCCGGGCTTCGAGGCGCGAGATGGCGCGGCTCAAGACCGAAGGCGTGGTCCCGAGCGCCACGGCGCCGGCGCTGAGGGTGCCTTTTTCCACGACGGTGACGAAGGCTTCCACGTCGGCCAAATGATCGAATCGACGGGCCATTATTGCCTCCAGAGGCCAAGTGATGTTCCTGGCGGCCAGTTTATCGCCGGCAGGCGCATCAATACAGTGAGCGCATCTTTTATCGAAGCGGAGTCATCATGAAGAAGCTCACTACCTTGGCAACGTCTGTCGTTCTGGCAGGCATCAGTGCCGCAGCCCGTGCCGACAACGTGCTCGTGGTTCTGTCGGACGCCGATCATCTGGATCTGAAAAATGGCCAGGTCTTCTCCACCGGCTTCTACCTCAACGAGTTGCTACAGCCGGTGAAACTGTTGCTGGACGCCGGTCACCACGTGACCTTTGCCACTCCCGAGGGCAGGGCGCCGACCTTGGACCGCTCCTCGGTGGACAAGATGTATTTCAATAACGACGCGGCGGAGCTCGAGCGCTACCAGGCATTGCTGGCCCAGCTAAAAATCACCTCCTCCGAGGAGTCGCCGGTGATCAGCCTGGCCCGTGTCGAGCAAATGGGCCTGGATCGGTTCGATGCGCTGTACATTCCCGGCGGGCACGCGCCGATGCAGGATCTGCTCACCAGCGCGCCGCTGGGCCGGGTATTGACGTATTTCCATGGCAAAGGCAAGACCACCGCGCTGGTTTGCCACGGGCCGATAGCCTTGTTGTCGACGCTACCCGATGCCAGCGGCTTCGTCGGCCAGTTGACCGCCAAGGGCCAGGCCTCGGCCCAGTCCGGCTGGATCTACGCCGGGTACAAAATGACGGTGATCAGTAACCAGGAAGAAGAATTGGCCAAGGGGCTGCTGGGCGGCGGGGCCATGAAATTCTACCCACAGAGTGCATTGGAGCAGGCGGGCGGCCAATACAGCAGCAATACGTCGCCGTGGACGTCCCATGTGGTGACGGATCGGGAGTTGATCACCGGCCAGAATCCGGCGTCGGCGCTGGAGGTGGGGCAGGCGTTGGTCAAGCGGTTGAAACGCTGATTCAAGAACACCACCGAGTCCCTGTGGAAGACTCACCTGTGGGAGCGAGCTTGCTCGCGATTGCGGTTCGTCAGCAGCATCAGTGTTGGCTGACACTCCGCTATCGCGAGCAAGCTCGCTCCCACAGGGTTTTGTTGTGTCGCGGGTTTACTTGAACCGCCGCTCCACCCCTTTCTCCACCAGGATCTTCGCCGATATCTCTTCCACGGAAAAATGCGTGGAGTTGATGTGGGGAATGTTCTCCCGCCGGAACAGGTTTTCCACCTCGCGCACTTCGAATTCGCACTGGGCGTAGCTCGAATAGCGGCTGTTGGGCTTGCGCTCGTTGCGGATCGCGGTGAGGCGGTCCGGGTCGATGGTCAGGCCGAACAGCTTGTGCTGGTGGGCGCGCAGGGCGCTGGGCAGTTGCAGGCGCTCCATGTCGTCTTCGGTCAGCGGATAGTTGGCCGCGCGGATGCCGAATTGCATCGCCATATACAGGCACGTCGGCGTCTTACCACACCGCGACACACCCACTAGGATCAGGTCGGCCTTGTCGTAATAATGCGTGCGGGCGCCGTCGTCGTTGTCCAGCGCGAAGTTGACCGCCTCGATCCGCTCCATGTAGTTGGAGTTGTGGCCAATGGAGTGGGACTTGCCGACCGAGTAGGAGGAATGCTCGCTCAGCTCCTGCTCCAGGGGCGCCAGGAACGTGGAAAAAATGTCGATCATGAAACCATTCGACGTTGCAAGAATCTCACGGATGTCTTGATTGACGATGGTGTCGAAGATGATCGGCCGGAAACCGTCGGTTTCGGCGGCTTTATTGATTTGCTGTACCATGGCCCGCGCCTTGTCGACGCTGTCGATGTACGGACGTATGAATTTGGCGAAGGTTATGTTTTCGAACTGTGCCAACAGGCTTTGGCCTAGCGTTTCGGCCGTGATGCCGGTGCCGTCGGAGATAAAGAAAGCAGATCGTTTCATTTGCGCCTTGGGCCTTAAGCTAGTGAGCTAGTCACGATTCTTGGATATGATAGGCGCGATTTGCCGGCCGCCCTTGGCCCGCATTCTCACTTATTTTCCAGGTCCAGGCCATATCGCCGGCAAGCGCTCCCCTGGAGTCGCCGGTGCCTTGAGCTTTTCCAACACAGTTAGTGGAGAGATCACCTTGGTAGAGTACGTAGTTTCCCTCGATAAGCTCGGCGTCCATGATGTAGAGCATGTGGGGGGCAAGAACGCATCCCTGGGCGAGATGATCAGTAACCTCGCCGGCGCTGGCGTCTCGGTGCCAGGTGGCTTCGCCACGACCGCCCAGGCTTATCGTGATTTCCTGGAACTGAGCGGCCTGAACAAGCAGATCCACGATGCGCTCGATGCCCTGGACGTCGATGACGTCAACGCCCTGGCCAAGACCGGTGCCCAGATCCGCCAATGGATCATGGAAGCCGAGTTCCCCGAGAAACTGAACGCCGAGATCCGCACCGCTTTCGCCAAGCTCTCCGAAGGCAACCCCGACATCGCCGTCGCCGTGCGCTCTTCGGCCACCGCCGAAGACTTGCCGGACGCCTCGTTCGCGGGCCAGCAGGAGACCTTCCTGAACATCCGTGGCGTGGAAAACGTCATCCGGGCCGCCAAGGAAGTCTTCGCCTCCCTTTTCAACGACCGTGCCATTTCCTACCGCGTGCACCAGGGCTTCGACCACAAGCTGGTCGCCCTGTCCGCCGGTGTGCAGCGCATGGTCCGTTCCGAAACCGGCACTGCCGGCGTGATGTTCACCCTCGACACCGAGTCGGGCTTCCGTGACGTCGTGTTCATCACCGGCGCCTACGGCCTGGGTGAAACCGTCGTACAAGGCGCGGTGAACCCGGATGAGTTCTATGTCCACAAAGGCACGCTGGAAGCCGGTCGCCCGGCCATCCTGCGTCGCAACCTGGGCAGCAAGGCGATCAAGATGGTCTACGGCGACGAAGCCAAGGCCGGTCGTTCGGTCAAGACCGTCGACGTCGACAAGGCCGACCGCGCGCGCTTCTGCCTGACCGACGCCGAAGTCAGCGAGCTGGCCAAGCAGGCGATGATCATCGAGAAGCACTACAAGTGCCCGATGGACATCGAGTGGGCCAAGGACGGTGACGACGGCAAGCTGTACATCGTGCAGGCCCGTCCGGAAACCGTGAAGAGCCGCACCCAGGCCAACGTCATGGAGCGCTACCTGCTCAAGGAAACCGGCACCGTGCTGGTGGAAGGTCGCGCCATTGGCCAGCGCATCGGCGCCGGCAAGGTGCGGATCATCAAGGACGTCTCGGAGATGGACAAGGTCCAGGCCGGCGACGTATTGGTGTCCGACATGACCGACCCGGACTGGGAACCGGTGATGAAGCGCGCCAGCGCCATCGTCACCAACCGCGGCGGCCGCACCTGCCACGCGGCGATCATCGCCCGTGAGCTGGGTATTCCGGCCGTGGTCGGTTGCGGCAACGCCACCGAGTTGCTGAAGGATGGCCAGGGCGTGACCGTTTCCTGTGCCGAAGGCGACACCGGCTACATCTTCGAAGGCGAGCTGGGCTTCGACATCAAGAAAAACTCCGTGGACGCCATGCCGGAGCTGCCGTTCAAAATCATGATGAACGTCGGCAACCCGGACCGCGCCTTTGACTTCGCGCAGTTGCCGAACGCCGGCGTGGGCCTGGCCCGCCTGGAGTTCATCATCAACCGCATGATCGGCGTGCACCCCAAGGCACTGCTGAACTACGACGGCCTGCCGCAGGAAATCAAGGACAGCGTCGACAAGCGCATTGCCGGCTACGACGATCCGGTCGGTTTCTATGTCGAAAAACTGGTTGAAGGTATCAGCACCCTGGCGGCGGCGTTCTGGCCGAAGAAAGTCATCGTGCGCCTCTCGGACTTCAAGTCCAACGAATACGCCAACCTGATCGGCGGCAAGCTCTATGAGCCGGAAGAAGAGAACCCGATGCTGGGCTTCCGTGGTGCTTCGCGCTACATCAGCGAGTCGTTCCGCGATTGCTTCGAGCTCGAATGCCGTGCCCTCAAGCGCGTGCGCAACGAGATGGGCCTGGACAACGTCGAGATCATGGTGCCGTTCGTGCGGACCCTCGGTGAAGCGAGCCAGGTGGTCGACCTGCTGGCGGAAAACGGCTTGGCCCGTGGTGAAAACGGCTTGCGCGTGATCATGATGTGCGAGCTGCCGTCCAACGCAATCCTGGCCGAGGAATTCCTCGAATTCTTCGACGGCTTCTCCATCGGTTCCAACGACCTGACCCAGCTGACCTTGGGCCTGGACCGAGACTCCGGCATCATCGCCCACCTGTTCGACGAGCGTAACCCGGCGGTCAAGAAGCTGCTGGCCAATGCCATCGCCGCCTGCAACAAGGCTGGCAAGTACATCGGCATCTGCGGCCAGGGCCCTTCGGACCACCCGGACCTGGCCAAGTGGCTGATGGAGCAGGGCATCGAAAGCGTTTCATTGAACCCGGACTCCGTCCTGGAAACCTGGTTTTTCCTGGCTGAGGGTCAGGCTTCGGCCTGATCGAGTGAAGGGGCCTCACCGGAATATCGGTTGGTGGAATCCACCGTGGCGAGGGAGCTTGCTCCCGCTTGAGTGCGAAGCACTCATAGAAGGTCTGCTGCGCAGCCCAGCGGGAGCAAGCTCCATCGCCACCGTTTCCTCTCAGTAGTATTCGGTCAGATGGCCCCTTTTGATTTGAAATAGGGCGGGCTCCACAAGGAAACCGCCCTTTTTTGTGCAAGAAGATCATGCAAAGCAGCAGCAATCTATTTCCCGTCGCCCTGATCAGCGCCGAGCGGCGCGGTGATCTGAGCGAAGATGTCTATCGCCTCAAACCTGGCAACAGCCCGGACTACAGCGTCGAGCTGGCCGTCACCCGGCTGGGTATGGCCGATGCCGGCGAAACCCGTGGTGTCCCGGTAATCCTGCTGCACGGCAGTTTTTCCAACCGACGCTTCTGGTACTCGCCCAAGGGCCTCGGCCTGGGAGCGTACCTGGCTCGCCTGGGCTTCGATGTCTGGATTCCCGAGATGCGTGGCCATGGGTTGTCCCAGCGTAACCAGGGCTATCGCAACAACCGCGTGGCTGACTACGCCCGTTATGACCTGCCGGCGATCGGCGCCTTTGTGCGCGAGCAAAGTGGACAAGTGCCGCACTGGGTTGGCCATTCCTTGGGCGGTATCACCTTGGCGGCAGCCCTGGGTGGCCATTACCTGGGCGAGCCCGCCATGGCGTCGGCGGCATTTTTCGGTACCCAGGTCAGCCGCACCTATTGGCCGTTGAAAATCCCGCCGGTGGAATGGAGCGGGCGCTTCATTCTCAAGCGTTTCGCGCAATTGTCCGGCTCAAGGCTCAAGCGCGGACCGGAAGATGAACCCATTGGCCTGGCCCTGGAGAGCATGCGTTGGTATGGCCTGTTCGGGCGTTTCGGCGATGCCGAGAAGAACTGGTGGGCAGGCCTGGCCGATGTGCAGGTGCCGGTATTGGCGGTGAGCGCTGCCAACGATCATCAGGATCCCACCTGGGCTTGCCGCAAACTGTTCGAACAGATCGGTTCCGAGCACAAGCAGTTTGTCTGCCTGGGGCGGGAACAGGGTTTCACCAGTGATTTTGGCCATGTCGAGATGCTCGTCAGCAAGGCCGCGCAAACGGAGGTCTGGCCGCTGGTGGCGCGCTGGCTGCAAGACCAGCAGGCGTCATTGCTGCCGGATCAGCCCAGGCTGGCCGAAGCGGTCTGATACCGAGGCTCTGGCCAGGGGCATTTCGCTCTGGCCGGCTTGCGGCTAAGATATGACGCGCTACGTTGTTCCGGTCACAAACGGTTGTTCATTCAGCCAGACGTTCAAGCCCAGCAGGAGTTGTTCGATGAACCATTACCTCACGCCCGACCTGTGCGATGCCTACCCGGACCTGGTGCAAGTCCTGGAGCCGATGTTCAGCAATTTCGGTGGCCGCGATTCCTTCGGCGGTGAAATCGTGACCATCAAGTGCTTCGAGGACAATTCGCGGGTCAAGGAACAGGTTGAACTCGACGGCAAGGGCAAGGTGCTGGTTGTCGATGGCGGTGGATCCCTGCGCCGGGCGTTGCTGGGCGACATGCTGGCTGAAAAGGCTGCGAAAAATGGCTGGGAAGGGCTGGTGATCTACGGTTGCATCCGCGATGTCGACGTCATTGCCCAGACCGACCTTGGCGTCCAGGCACTGGCCAGCCACCCGATGAAGACTGATCGGCGTGGCGTCGGCGAGCTCAATGTGGCAGTGACCTTCGCTGGCGTGACGTTCCGTCCGGGCGAGTATGTCTATGCCGACAACAACGGCGTGATCGTCTCGCCGAGCCCGCTGAAAATGCCTGAATAAGCGTCTTGACCATAAGGGATGAGGATGTTCGAGGAAGAAAACGCGCAATGGGGGCTGGTGCATGCCCTGGTGCTGGACGGTAAAGGCGGCGCGCGTTCAATAGCCCGGACCGAACTTGACGATCTGCAGTTGCAGGCCCATGAAAGCCTGTGGCTGCATTGGGATCGCAGTCATCCGCAAACTCATACGTGGTTGCGCAAATCCAGTGGCTTGAGTGAGTTCAATTGCGATCTGCTGCTGGAAGAGAACACCCGGCCGCGCCTGCTGCCGCTGCCCAACGCCGAGCTGCTGCTGTTTTTGCGCGGAATCAACCTGAACCCGGGTGCCGAGCCGGAAGACATGGTCTCGGTGCGCATCTTCGCCGCCGCCCAGCGGGTGATTTCCCTGCGGCTGCGTCCGTTGCGGGCCACCGATGAGCTGTTGGCCGAATTGGCCGAAGGGAAGGGGCCGAGGACGGCGTCGGAACTCATCCTTTATATGGCGCAATACCTGACCAACAAAGTGCAGGATCTGGTGACGTGCCTGTCCGAAATCGTCGATACCGAGGAAGAAAAACTCGACACCGACGAACGGTACACCCCCGAGCATGACGCTATCTTGCACATCCGCCGAAGGGCCGCCGGACTGAAGCGATTCCTGGCGCCGCAGCGGGACATTTTCGGGCAGATGTCACGGATAAAGTTGCCCTGGTTCGTCGAGGACGATGGCGATTACTGGAATGAATTGAACAACAGCCTGACCCGTTATCTCGAGGAGCTGGAGTTGACCCGAGAGCGCGTGGGGCTTGTGCTGGAGGCGGAGGACCGGCGTCTTTCGGTGCGCATGAACCGCACCATGTACCGCTTCGGCATCATCACCGGAATTTTCCTGCCGATGAGTTTTCTCACCGGGCTGCTGGGCATCAACGTCGGCGGCATTCCGTTTTCCGCGAGCCCCTACGGCTTCGTGGTCGCCTGCCTGCTGATGGTCTGCGTGGCCCTGGGGCAATGGTGGCTGTTCCGCCGTTTGCGTTGGGTGTGATGGGATTTCATGTGACCCGACGAAATTTGATCGCGTCTTCCACAGACATCACGAGAGGTGCGTATGCACGATCCGTTTGAACAGTCTCTGCGCGACATGCTCAAGGCCTCGCCGTCCAGCCGGGACGATGACGCTTGCCTGGGCCGTGTACTCAAAACCGCCAACCGCCAGGTCGGCGCTGGCGATCTGTTCAGTCTGCTGGGCCGTTGGCTGCCCGCGCTGATGATCGCCCTGAACAACGGGTCGGCCCACGTCTCGCCGGTTTCCCGTCGCAAACCTGTTACTCGCACCGCTGATAAGGCTGACTGAATATGGAACTCGATCTCTGGACCCAGAGCCTCGTCACGGCAATGACCGCGTTGTGGACCAAGGTGGCTAATTTCATTCCCAATCTGTTCGGCGCCCTGGTGGTGCTGTTGTTGGGCTTCGTCGTGGCCAAGCTGCTGGACACGCTGCTGTCCAAACTGCTCGCCAAATTGGGTCTTGATCGCCTGATGGGCGGCACCGGCCTGACCAAGCTGTTGTCCCGTGGCGGCATCCAGGTGCCAATCTCGACGCTGGTGGGCAAGATCGTCTATTGGTTCGTGCTGCTTATATTCCTGGTTTCCGCCGCTGAGTCCCTTGGTCTTGAACGCGTTTCGGCGACCCTCGACATGCTGGCGCTGTATTTGCCGAAGGTCTTCGGTGCCGCGCTGGTGCTGCTGGTCGGCGTGCTGCTGGCGCAACTGGCCAACGGGTTGGTACGCGGCGCAGCCGAAGGCGTCGGTCTGGATTACGCCGCCGGCGTGGGGCGAATCGCCCAGGGCCTGGTGATCATCATCAGTATTTCGGTCGCGATCAGTCAGTTGGAGGTCAAGACAGACCTGCTCAACCATGTGATCGTGATTGTCTTGATTACCGTTGGTCTGGCGGTCGCGCTGGCAATGGGGTTGGGAAGCCGGGAAATCGCCGGCCAGATTCTTGCGGGAATCTATGTGCGTGAACTGTATGAGGTTGGGCAACAAGTGCGTGTTGGCGAGGTCGAAGGCCAGATCGAAGAGATCGGCACGGTGAAAACCACATTGCTGACCGAGGAGGGCGAGTTGGTGTCGCTTTCCAATCGGATCCTGCTGGAACAGCATGTGAGTAGCCGCTAACCCGGCAAATCCTGCTAATGTATGCCGCCGCAAAATGCCTGTCATCGCAGATTGCGGCGCACATTGACCTAGACTGTCGGCCCGACTTGTTTTGAACAAACCCCAATCGCTATCCACGCGCTACGACCCCCGTGATCTCTCCGATGAGGAGTTGGTTGCGCGCGCGCATACGGAGCTGTTCCACGTAACACGCGCTTATGAAGAATTGATGCGGCGTTACCAGAGGACATTATTTAACGTTTGTGCACGGTATCTTGGGAACGATCGCGATGCTGACGATGTCTGTCAGGAGGTGATGCTGAAGGTGCTGTACGGCTTGAAGAACTTCGAGGGGAAATCGAAGTTCAAGACGTGGCTATATAGCATCACCTACAACGAATGCATCACACAGTATCGCAAGGAACGGCGAAAGCGTCGGTTGATGGACGCGTTGAGCCTTGACCCTCTCGAGGAAGCGTCTGAAGAAAAGGCGCCCAAACCTGAGGAAAAGGGCGGACTGGATCGCTGGTTAGTTTATGTGAACCCGATCGACAGGGAAATTCTGGTGCTACGATTTGTCGCAGAACTGGAATTCCAAGAGATCGCAGACATAATGCACATGGGTTTGAGCGCGACAAAAATGCGTTACAAGCGCGCTCTTGACAAGCTGCGTGAGAAATTTGCAGGCATTGCTGAAACTTAGTTCGGCGCAAATATCTCTTACGTGTAGGCAAGTTCTGATAGACTTGCCGCCGAGTTGTCCCCCGGTTTGCGGGACTGCTTCACAATCACCAGATGGGGATTTAACGGATGAAACTGAAAAACACCTTGGGCTTTGCCATTGGTTCTCTTATTGCCGCCACTTCGTTCGGCGCTCTGGCACAAGGCCAAGGCGCAGTTGAAATCGAAGGCTTCGCCAAGAAAGAGCAATTCGACAGCGCTCGTAACTTCAAGAACAACGGCAACCTGTTCGGCGGTTCGGTTGGTTACTTCCTGACCGACGACGTAGAACTGCGTCTGGCTTACGACGAAGTGCACAACGCACGCACTGACGACGGCACCAACGTCAAGGGCGCCAACACCGCTCTGGACGCTCTGTACCACTTCAACAACCCAGGTGACATGGTTCGTCCTTACGTCTCTGCCGGTTTCTCGGACCAGAGCATCGACCAGAACGGCAGCAACGGTCGTAACCGTTCTACCTTCGCCAACGTTGGCGGCGGCGCCAAGCTGTACTTCACCGAGAACTTCTACGCCCGTGCCGGCGTTGAAGCTCAGTACAACATCGACCAGGGCGACACCGAGTGGGCTCCTAGCGTCGGTATCGGTGTGAACTTCGGTGGCGGTTCCAAGCCTGCTGCTGCTCCAGTTCCAGCACCAGCTGAAGTCTGCTCCGACAGCGACAACGATGGCGTGTGCGACAACGTCGACAAGTGCCCTGACACCCCAGCCAACGTAACCGTTGACGCTGATGGCTGCCCAGCTGTTGCTGAAGTCGTACGTGTTGAGCTGGACGTCAAGTTCGACTTCGACAAGTCTGTTGTTAAAGAAAACAGCTACGGCGACATCAAGAACCTGGCTGATTTCATGAAGCAGTACCCATCCACCAGCACCACTGTTGAAGGTCACACTGACTCCGTCGGTCCTGACGCTTACAACCAGAAGCTGTCTGAGCGTCGTGCAAACGCCGTCAAGCAAGTTCTGACCAACCAGTACGGTGTTGAATCGTCCCGCGTTCAGTCTGTTGGCTACGGCGAATCCCGCCCAGTTGCCGACAACGCCACTGAAGCTGGTCGTGCAGTTAACCGTCGCGTAGAAGCGCAGGTTGAAGCCCAAGCTAAGTAATTAGCCCGAAGCTTTGGAAAAACCCGGCCCAGGCCGGGTTTTTCTTTGCCTGGGATTTGTACAGGGGGCATAGAACCTGTGGGAGCGAGCCTGCTCGCGAAGGCCACCATACTGCCGACTTATCTCCCCCGGCGTATGCAGATCCAACTGTGGGAGCGAGCTTGCTCGCGATGGCTGTGTGTCAGTCATTGTATGTGTGACTGAACCACCGCCATCGCGAGCAAGCTCGCTCCCACAGGTTTTGGAGTTGTCTTTTAGAGGGCTGAAGCCTGCGCGAAGGCAGGTGGGGAGACGGCCAATTCGGCAGCAGCGGCCACCGCACCAATCACCAGGATCGCCGGACTCTTGAGTTGAAACGCACCGGCATCGATTTCCATCGAGGCCAGGTCGCTGCGGCAGTCGCGCTGATGAGGCAGGGAAGCGTTTTCGATCATGGCCACGGGCGTATCCGCCGCGAGGCCGCCGGCCAGCAATTGCTCACGGATTTCGCTGAGTTTTGCCACGCCCATGTACACCACCAAGGTGGTTCCGCCTTTTGCCAACGCTTGCCAGTTCAAGCTGCTGCCATCCTGGGTGTGGGCGGTGACCAGCGTCACGCCCCGCGCAACGCCGCGCAACGTCAGGGGAATGTCGCACTGGGTCGCCCCCGCGAGGCCAGCGGTGATGCCGTTGACCAGTTCCACCTCAACACCATGCTCGCGCAGCCACTGCGCTTCTTCACCGCCCCGGCCGAAAATGCACGGGTCGCCGCCCTTGAGGCGTACCACGCATTTGCCCTGGCGGGCATAACGCAGCATCAACCGGTGAATGAACGCCTGAGGGGTCGAGCGGCAGCCGCCGCGCTTGCCCACGGCAATGATGCGCGCACCGGGGCAGTGCTCCAGCACCGCGTCGTTGACCAGGTCATCGATCAACACCACGTCGGCTTCGCGCAAGGCGCGCACGGCTTTGAGGGTCAGCAATTCAGGGTCGCCGGGACCCGCACCTACCAGCCAGACTTTTGCGTTCATAGTGTTTTCCTCACGATATCGCGGCCACCGGTTGCGCGGTGGCAACCAGCAAACGCTTGATTTCCGGTACACAGGAGCCGCACTGCGTGCCGCAGCCCAGCTCCTTCTTCAGGCCCTGCAAATCCAGGCCACGCTCGATGCCTGCGCACACCGCTCGCTGGCTGACATTCATGCAGTTGCACAGCGTCTTCCCGCCGCCCACGGCGGCGCCGGCGTTGCCCGGTGGTGCACTCAAAGGCGCCAGCAGCCAACGCCGCAGTTGCTCGTCGGCGCGACCTTCCAGCCACAGGTTCTGCAGCCAATGCCGAGCCACGGTTTCGCCGGCCAGGCGTATGGCGGTGATACGGCCGTTTTCGATCCGCACCCGTTTACCGATGGCGCGACGCGGATCGTCGTAGGCCAATACCGGCCCTTCGATCAGTCCCAATTGTTCGTCAATCGCCTTCAACAGTTGTGTTTCGGGCGCAACGGCACTGGCGGCGCGAATCAGCAACGCGGGACGTTCACGACCGGTCAGGCTAAGGCTGACGTAGGCAAACGCCTCGCACAGTGGGCGCAACGTCTCCAAATGCTGTTGAACATCGCCTTCGACCAAGGCGAAAAGTTGCCAGGGCAGGTCGACTGCTTCCAGGCGTACTCCGCTGTGCTTGAGCTCTGGCTGTTTGGATAGCGGATCGAATGCCGGCTGGGTCAGGGTATTGACCCCACCCTTGAGAAACCGGTCGCCCCAATGCATGGGCAGGAACGCCTGGCCGGGACGCACGCTTTCGTCGCTGTCGACGGCGACGATCAGGCTGCCGCGACGACTCTTGAGGCTGACCAGATCACCGGCTTGCAGGCGATGGCGAATCAATTCATCGGGATGCAGGCTGAGCACCGCTTCGTTCACATGGCCAAACAACTGTGCGGCGGTACCGGTTCGGCTCATGCCGTGCCACTGGTCACGCAAGCGACCGGTGTTCAAGGTCAACGGGTAGCGGGCGTCACGCAGTTCCTTGGCGGCGCGATAAGGGTCAGCGATGAATCGGGCACGGCCGCTTTCGGTAGGAAAAATCCCATCCACGTACAAACGGGCGGTGCCGACCGTGGCACCCTCGCGGAAAGGCCATTGCTGGGGGCCGAGTTGATCGATCAGCGCATGGCTGATGCCGGACAGGTCCAAGTCGCGACCACGGGTCAGTTGCTTGTATTCATCGAACAACTGGGCCGGCGCGTCGAAGGCGAACAGGCTGGATTGCCCCGGGCGCAGACGTTTCTCCAGGCGTTGTGCGAAATCCACTGTGATCGCCCAGTCAGGTCGCGCTTCACCCGGTGCGTTGATTGCCCGGCGAACGTGGGAAATGCGCCGTTCGGAGTTGGTCACCGAACCTTCCTTTTCGCCCCAACTGGCCGCCGGCAGCAGCAGGTCGGCGAATGCGGCGGTTTCGGTGGTGCGGAAAGCTTCCTGCAGAACCACGAACGGGCAGGCTTGCAGGGCTTCGCGTACGGCGGCTTGGTCAGGCATCGACTGTGCCGGGTTGGTGCAGGCGATCCACAGGGCCTTGATCTTGCCGCTGCGCACTTGTTCGAACAGTTCGATGGCGCTTGATCCGGTGGTCGCGGGCAGTTGGTCGACGCCCCAGTAATCGGCCACTTCAGCGCGATGTTCCGGGTTGGCGGCTTCGCGATGGCCCGGCAGCAAGTTTGACAGGCTGCCGGTTTCCCGGCCGCCCATGGCGTTGGGCTGGCCCGTCAATGAGAACGGCCCCGCGCCCGGCCGGCCGATTTGGCCGGTGGCCAGGTGCAGATTGATCAGCGCGCTGTTTTTCGCGCTGCCGGAGGTGGATTGGTTCAGGCCCATGCACCACAACGACAGGAAACTGGGCGATGTGCCGACCCATTCGGCGCATTGATGCAGTTGCTCGACACTGATACCGCAGAGTTGAGCGACCATGGTGGGTGTGTAGTCGCGCACCAGATTTTTCAGGTCCGCGAGGCCTTCGGTATGGGCCTTGATGAAGCTGCGGTCGATCCAGTCTTCCCACAGCAACAAATGCAAAATCCCATGGAACAGCGCGACATCGGTGCCCGGCAGAATCGCCAGGTGCAGGTCCGCCAGGTCGCAAGTGTCGGTGCGCCGAGGGTCGATGACGATGATTTTCATCTCTGGTCGGCGGGATTTCGCCTCTTCGAGGCGACGAAACAGGATCGGATGGGCGTAGGCCATGTTACTGCCCACGATCATCACGCAGTCGCTCAGTTCAAGGTCTTCATAGCTGCACGGCGGGGCGTCGGCGCCCAGGCTGCGCTTGTAGCCCACCACGGCAGAGGACATGCAAAGCCGCGAGTTGCTGTCGATGTTGTTGGTGCCGACCAAGGCCCGGGCGAGTTTGTTGAAAGCGTAGTAATCCTCGGTCAGCAGTTGGCCTGAGATGTAGAACGCCACGCTGTCCGGGCCGTGCTCGGCGATGGTCTCGGCGAACACGCTGGCGGCGTGGTCCAGGGCGCTGTCCCAGTCGGTGCGGCTGCGAGCCAGGCCTTTGCCCAGGCGCAGCTCGGGGTAGAGCGCGCGTGCGGCGAGGTCGCCGGTCAAGTGCAGCGTCGAACCCTTGCTGCACAATTTGCCAAAGTTGGCCGGATGGGCGGGATCGCCGCTGACGCCGAGGATGCGCTCGCCGTCATGCTCGATCAGCACGCCGCAACCGACCCCGCAATAACAGCAGGTCGAGGCGGTGGTCTGGCGGCTCATCAGCTTGCGTCCCGCAGGGCCAGCAACACGCGACCGTTCTCGACCCGTGCCGAATGGTGATGGGCACAACCCACGTCCGGGGCCTGGGCCAGGCCGGTTTCCAAGTCGATCTGCCAGTTATGCAGCGGACAGGCCACGCGTTTACCGTAGATCAAACCCTGGGACAGCGGGCCGCCCTTGTGCGGGCAACGGTCGTCGAGTGCGAAAACTTCATCGTCGCTGGTACGAAAAATTGCGATGTCGCCTTTCGGGCCATTGATGATGCGCGAGCCCAGCGCGTTGATTTCTTCCAGCGCGCAGATATCCAGCCAGTTCATGCCGGCACCTCCAGGTTCTTGACGGGGATGATCTCGAACTCTTTCTTCAATTGGGGCTGTTCCAACCGCTGTTTCCAAGGGTCCTGTTCCAGCGACAGGGAAAACTTCAAGCGTTCATGGAGCGCTTTGCGCCGCTCCGGGTCTTCCAGCACGGCTTTCTTGATGTGCTCCATGCCGACCCGCTGCATGTAATGCACAGTGCGTTCAAGGTAGAAGGCCTCCTCGCGGTAGAGCTGCAGGAAAGCACCGTTGTATTCGCGCACTTCTTCAGCGGTCTTGAGCTTGACGAAGAACTCGGCGACCTCGGTCTTGATCCCGCCGTTGCCGCCGATGTACATCTCCCAGCCGGAATCGACGCCGATGATTCCTACGTCCTTGATGCCCGCTTCCGAGCAGTTGCGCGGGCAACCGGAGACGGCCAGTTTCACCTTGTGCGGCGACCACATGTTGAACAGGTCGTGCTCCAGTTCGATCCCCAACTGAGTGGAGTTCTGCGTGCCGAAGCGGCAGAACTCGCTGCCCACGCAGGTTTTCACGGTGCGGATGGATTTGCCGTAGGCGTGGCCGGACGGCATGTCGAGGTCTTTCCACACGCCGGGCAGGTCTTGCTTCTTGATGCCCAGCAGGTCGATGCGCTGGCCGCCGGTGACCTTGACCATGGGCACGTTGTATTTGTCGGCGACGTCGGCAATGCGCCGCAGTTCGGACGGGTTGGTCACGCCGCCCCACATCCGCGGGACCACGGAATAGGTGCCGTCTTTCTGGATGTTGGCGTGGGCGCGTTCGTTGATCAGGCGCGACTGTGGATCATCGTGGGCTTCGCCGGGCCAGGTGGAAATCAAGTAATAGTTCAACGCAGGGCGGCAAGTGGCGCAGCCATTCGGGGTGCGCCAGTTCAGGTAGCTCATGGTCCCGGCGATGGTCAGCAGGTGCTCGTCGCGGATCGCCTGACGGATCTGGCCATGGTTGAGGTCGCTGCAACCGCAGATGGCTTTCTCGCTTTTCGGCTTCACATCCGCCGCGCCGCCGACGGTGTTGATCAGGATCTGCTCCACCAGCCCGGCGCAAGAGCCGCAGGAACTGGCGGCCTTGGTGTGTTTTTTCACGTCATCGACGCTGAACAGTCCGTGTTCCTGGATCGCCTTGACGATGGTGCCCTTGCACACGCCGTTGCAGCCGCAGACTTCGGCGGTGTCGGCCATGCTCATGGCTTTGTCCTGGCCTTGATGTCCTACGTCGCCCAGGGCGTTTTCCCCGAACATCAGGTGATCGCGGATCTCGCTGATGGCGTGATTCTCACGGATCTGACGGAAATACCAGCCGCCATCCGCCGTATCGCCGTACAGACAGGCACCGACCAGCACGTCATCCTTGATCACCAGTTTTTTGTAGACGCCGCCGATCGGGTCGGAAAGGGTGATGGTCTCGGTGCCTTCGCCGCCCATGAAGTCGCCGGCGGAGAACAGGTCGATACCGGTGACTTTCAATTTGGTCGACGTGACCGAGCCTTTGTAAGTTGCGAAGCCCAGTTGTGCGAGGTGGTTGGCGCAGACCTTGGCCTGTTCGAACAACGGCGCTACCAGGCCGTAGGCGGTGCCGCGATGGCTGGCGCATTCGCCGATGGCGTAGATGCGCGGGTCGTAGGTTTGCAGGGTGTCGTTGACCAGGATCCCGCGGTTGCACGGGATGCCGGATTTTTCCGCCAGTTCGGTATTGGGGCGGATACCGGCGGCCATCACCACCAGGTCGGCAGGAATGATGTCGCCGTTCTTGAACTGGACCGAGCCGACCCGGCCATTGCCGGCGTCGTGCAGGGCCTGGGTCTGTTCGCAGAGGCGGAATTTCAGGCCACGGTTTTCCAGCGCGGTTTGCAGCAGCTGACCGCTGGTCTTGTCCAGCTGCCGTTCCAGAAGCCATTCGCCGATGTGCACGACGGTCACGTCCATGCCGCGAAGCTTCAAGCCGTTGGCGGCTTCCAGGCCGAGCAGGCCACCTCCGATTACCACGGCGTGCTTGTGGGTCTTGGCGGTGTTGATCATCGCCTGGGTGTCGGCGATGTCGCGGTAGCCGATCACGCCGTCCAGGGTGTTGCCGGGGATCGGCAGGATGAACGGCGTGGAGCCGGTGGCGATCAGCAAGCGGTCGTATTCGGCTTCGCTGCCGTCTTCGGCGATGACCCGGCGCTTGACCCGGTCGATCTCCACGACCTTGCGGTTGAGCAGCAGCTTGATGTTGTTGTCCAGGTACCAGCTCAGGTCGTTGAGCACGATCTCTTCGAAGGTTTGCTCACCGGCCAGCACGGGCGAGAGCAGGATGCGGTTGTAGTTGGTGTGGGGCTCGGCACCGAACACCGTGATGTCGTAGAGCTCGTTGCTCAGCTTGAGCAGTTCCTCGAGGGTTCGAACCCCGGCCATACCGTTGCCGATCATCACCAGTTTGAGTTTTTTCATCAGGGTTCTCCGCGGGCTCAGGCCTGTCTCATCACGGCGGTCAGGCTGGCTCGGCAATTTTTTCGAAAACAAAAAAAGGCGTCTCGCTAGCAAGCTAGCGAGGACGCCTTTGTCCTGGTCCCGTTCTCTCGGGAAGCACCGCCCTCATCGTTGAAGGCGTTGCCAAATGTATGTTGATAGACGTTATGCAGTGGTTGTGCCAAGTGGCTCGGACGCCTGGATCTACTGGCCGATACCCAGGTTGGGTGAGTGGCAGGAAGATTTATTGCACCGAATCAAAGCGTATTGCCCAGTAATGGAGCGTCGGGCCGATGGCCTGGTAATGGCAGGCAAGCGGTCACTGCGCGCGGGCCTGAATCCCGTTCTGTCAGCGCTTGCTGACACTTATTCCCAATCGCTAATTTTTCCGGTTTGCGTTCGTTTCATAGGGACGACATGCCTTTGTGCCTTGTGCCCACTGATTCCGGATACCCAGAAATGAATGCTGAAGACGCCTTGAAACTTGCTCGCCGGTTTATCGGGCTGCCCCTGGACAAGCGCCAGATGTTCCTCGCCGCGCTGGACAAGGAGGGCGTGGACTTCAGCCGTTTCCCTATTCCCCAGGGCGTCGAAGCCGAGGATCGCCAGGCGCTGTCCTATGCCCAGCGGCGCATGTGGTTTCTCTGGCAATTGGACCCGGAAAGCGGCGCCTACAACCTGCCCGGGGCGGTACGGCTCAAGGGCGCATTGAGCCTGTCGGCGCTGGAACAGGCCTTCGCCAGCCTGGTGGCCCGGCATGAAACCTTGCGCACGGTGTTCCAGCGTCAGGCTGACGACAGCCTCCTGCAAGTGCCCACCGATGCGCCGCTGATGATCGAGCGACAGGACCTCAGCGGCTTGCCGACAGGCGAGCGCGAGCAAGCGGTGCGCCAGGCTGCGCAAGCACAATCGATGCGGCCTTTTGATTTGTCGAGCGGCCCCTTGCTGCGGGTCGAACTGCTCAAGCTCGATGCGCAGGAGCACGTGCTGCTGCTGACCTTGCACCACATCGTCTCCGATGGCTGGTCGATGAACGTGCTGATCGACGAGTTCATCCGCTGCTACGACGCCCACGAAGCCGGCGTGTCGCCGCAACTGCCTGACTTGCCGATCCAGTACAGCGACTATGCGCTGTGGCAGCGCCGTTGGCTGGAGGCCGGCGAGCAGGCGCGGCAACTGGCGTATTGGCAGGCCCAATTGGGCGATGAGCATCCTGTCCTTGAGTTGCCCACCGACCACTCGCGCCCGGCCATGCCCAGCTATCGCGGCAGCCGCTATGAGTTCGCCATCGACACCGGGTTGGCGGAGCAACTGCGCAGCACCGCCCAGCAGCAGGGCGTCACGCTGTTCATGCTGTTGCTCGGCGCGTTCAACGTGCTGCTGCATCGCTACAGCGGCCAATCGGACATCCGTGTCGGCGTGCCGATCGCCAACCGCAATCGAGACGAAATCGAAGGCCTGATCGGTTTCTTCGTCAACACCCAAGTGCTGCGCACCGAACTGGACGGCCAGACCCGGGTCGATGAGTTGCTGCACCGAGTCAAGGAGACCGCGCTCGGCGCTCAGGCGCATCAGGACTTGCCCTTCGAACGCCTGGTCGACGCGCTGAAGCTGGAACGCAGCCTCAGTCACACGCCGCTGTACCAGGTGATGTACAACCATCAGCCCCATGTAGCTGATGTCACCATGATCCGAACGGCGTCCGGCCTGGAGCTCGGCATGATCGAGTGGCAGACCCGCACCACCCAATTCGACCTGACTCTCGACACCTATGAAAAGGCCGGCACGTTGCACGCCGCGCTGACTTACGCCGACGATTTGTTCGAGGCGCCGACCATCGCACGCATGGCGCGGCATTGGCTGCGATTGCTTACGGCGATGATTGCCGATCCGACCCGACGTATCGGCGAGCTGCCGCTGCTCGACGCCGACGAGCATGCCACGCTGGTCCACGCTTGGAACGCCACGGCCCAACGCTACCCGACCGAGCTGTGCATGCATCAGTTGATCGAGGCCCAGGTGGCGCGGACCCCGGACGCCCCGGCGTTGGTGTTTGGCGAACAAAGCCTGAGTTATGCGCAGCTCGATACCCGCGCCAACCGACTGGCGCATTTGCTGCGCGGGCGCGGTGTGCGGCCGGACAGCCTGGTGGGGATCTGCGTCGAGCGTTCAGTGGAAATAGTGGTAGGCCTGCTGGCGATCCACAAGGCCGGCGGCGCCTACGTGCCGCTGGACCCGGAATATCCGCAGGATCGCCTGGCCTACATGATCGAGGACAGCGGCATCGGCTTGCTGCTGACCCAATGCTCGCTGGCGGCGGGACTGCCCACCGATGGCGTCGAGGTGATTGCGCTCGACCAGCCCGACGGTTGGCTCGACGGTTACAACGACAGTCGCCTCGACGTGACGGTCGACCCGCTGAATCTCGCCTATGTGATCTACACCTCCGGCTCCACCGGCAAACCCAAGGGCGCCGGCAACAGCCACGCGGCACTGGTCAATCGCTTGTGCTGGATGCAACAAGCGTATGGCCTGGACGGCAGCGACGCGGTGATGCAGAAAACCCCGTTCAGTTTCGATGTTTCGGTGTGGGAATTCTTCTGGCCGCTGATGAGCGGAGCGCGATTGGTGGTTGCCGCGCCGGGTGCCCATCGCGATCCTCGGCAATTGATCGACACCATCAACCGTCATGGCGTCAGCACGCTGCACTTCGTGCCGTCGATGCTGCAGGCATTCATCCATGAGCCGGGCGTAAACACCTGCGAAGGCTTGAAGCGCATCGTCTGCAGTGGCGAAGCCTTGCCGCTGGATGCGCAGCAGCAGGTCTTCGCCAAACTGCCGGACGCCGCGCTCTACAACCTGTACGGCCCGACCGAAGCGGCCATCGACGTGACCCATTGGACGTGCGTCGACGAAGGCGCCGATTGCGTGCCGATCGGCCAGCCCATCGCCAACCTGCGCACCCACGTGCTCGATGCCGATCAGTCGCCGGTGCCGTGGGGCGTGGCGGGCGAGTTGTACTTGGGCGGGGCGGGGCTGGCGCGCGGTTATCACCAGCGTCCGGCGCTGACCGCCGAGCGGTTCGTGCCGTGCCCGTTCCATGACGGCGCACGCCTGTACCGCACCGGCGACCGCGTGCGCCAACGCGCCGACGGGGTGATCGAATACCTCGGTCGTCTCGATCATCAGGTCAAGCTGCGCGGCCTGCGCATCGAGCTCGGCGAAATCGAAGCCCGTCTCGCGCAGCATCCGCTGGTGCGCGAGGCCGTGGTGTTGGTCCAGGACGACAAGCATCTGGTGGGCTATCTGGTGCTGGCAAACAGCGACCCGCACGAGCAATGGCGACAGGACGTCAAGGCGTGGCTGCTGGCCGGCCTGCCGGAATACATGGTACCGACCTACCTGATGCCGTTGGCCAGCCTACCGGTGACCGCCAACGGCAAGCTCGATCGCAAGGCGTTGCCACAACCGGATGCCGCGCCCCGGCAAGCCTTCGTCGCCCCGCAAGATGCACTGCAAACCACGTTGGCTGAAATCTGGCAGGACGTGCTGGGAGTGGAGCGCGTCGGCCTTGAAGACAACTTCTTCGAGTTGGGCGGCGATTCCATCATCTCGATTCAAGTGGTGAGCCGCGCGCGACAGGCCGGTCTCCATCTTCATCCCCGCGACCTGTTCCAATACCAGACCGTGCGCAGCCTGGCGTTGGTGGCTCGCCGTGACAGCCACAGCGCCGTGGACCAAGGTCCGGTCACTGGCGATGCCGTGCTCGGGCCGGTCCAGCAGCAGTTTTTCTCGATGGCGATGCAGGGCCGCGCGCACTGGAACCAGTCGCTGTTGCTGACCCCACGGGAACCGCTGGATGCACAGCGGCTCGACGCGGCGCTGACCTGCGTCATCAATCATCACGATGCCTTGCGCCTGCGCTTTGTCGAAGACGCCGACGGCTGGCGGCAGAGCCATGCCGCGCTTTTGCAAAGCGCCGATCTGTGGCAGCGCGATGCCCGATCCGTCGAGCAGTTGAACGCGCTGTGCGACGAGGCGCAGCGCAGCCTGGACTTGCAAGACGGGCCGCTGGTGCGCGCCATGCTGGTAAACCTGGCCGACGGCAGCCAGCGGTTGGCGCTGATCATCCATCATCTGGTGGTGGACGGTGTGTCATGGCGGGTGCTGCTGGAAGATTTGCAGCAGGCCTATGAACAACTGGCGGCGGGTGGCGGCGTGACGTTGCCGGCCAAGACCAGCGCGTTCCAGAGCTGGACCGCACGGTTGAATGCCGAAGCCTCGCGCTTCGACGATCAGTTGGCCTATTGGAAAGCCCAGCACGACGGCGCGCGTGACCTGCCGTGCGAACGTCCGCAGGGCAGCCTGCCAAACGTCCACGGCGTGAAGATCGAATGGCGCCTGGAGGCCGGGCTGACCCGGCAATTGCTGCAACAGGCGCCTGCGGCCTATCGCACCCAGGTCAATGACTTGCTGCTCACCGCGCTGGCCCGCACCATCAGCCGCTGGACCGGGCAACCCGGTACGTTGATCGAGCTCGAAGGTCATGGCCGCGAAGACTTGTTCGATGACATCGACCTGACCCGCACGGTGGGTTGGCTGACCAGCCTGTACCCGGTCAAGCTGACCGCCACCGACGACATCGGCGGTTCGATCAAGACCATCAAGGAGCAACTTCGCAGCGTCCCGGAGAAGGGCCTGGGCTACGGCGTGCTGCGTCATCTGGCGGCGCCTTCGGTGCAAGCGCAATGGGCCGATCTGGCGCCTGCGCGCATCACCTTCAACTACCTCGGCCAGTTCGATCGCCAGTTCGATGAGGCGGCGCTGTTCGTGCCGTCCGGCGAAGGCAGTGGCGTCGCCCAGGACCCGACGGCGCCGTTGGCCAATTGGCTGACGGTGGAAGGCCAGGTGCACGGCGGCGAGCTGGCGCTGAGCTGGGGCTTCAGCCGTGAGATGTTCGACAGCGCGACCGTGCAACAACTGGTCGATCGATACGCCGTCGAGCTCAAGGCGCTGATCGAACATTGTGTGAACCTGGCTGAGCCGCAGGCTACGCCATCGGATTTTCCGCTGGCGCAGATCACCCAGACGCAACTTGATCATCTGCCCGTGCCGGCCGGTCAGTTGGACGAGGTTTATCCGCTGTCGCCGATGCAACAGGGCCTGTTATTCCATACGTTGTACGAGCAGGCGGCCGGCGAATACGTCAACCAATTGCGGGTGGAAGTGCAAGGCTTGGACGCCGAGCGATTCCGGGCGGCGTGGCAGGCCACCGTCGCGGTGCAGGACATTTTGCGCAGCGGGTTCGTCTGGCAAGGAGAACTGTCGCAACCGCTGCAGATCGTCCACAAGCAAGTGCAATTGCCTTTCACGGTGCTGGACTGGCGCGAGCAGGCCGACCCGGCCCAGGCCCTCGCTGCGCTGGCTGATGCCGAACGCGCGCAAGGGTTCGACTTGAGCCAGGCGCCACTGTTGCGCCTGGTGCTGGTGCAGACCGGGGCGACGCAATGGCACCTGATCTACACCCATCACCACATTGTGATGGATGGCTGGAGCAATTCGCAGTTGCTCGGCGAGGTGATGCAGCGCTACAGCGGTCGCGCCCCGGCCAGCACTGGTGGGCGTTATCGTGATTACATCGCTTGGCTGCAACGCCAGGACGGCCAGCTCAGTCAGGACTTCTGGCGCGCACAGCTGGCGCCGTTGCAGGAGCCGACCCGACTCGCCCGCGCGGCCTCGGGTGGCGGCGAGAGCGGCCACGGCGATCATTTCCTGACCCTCGACGCGCAGCGCACCCAAGCGCTGGAAGCGTTTGCGCGCCAGCAGAAAATCACCGTCAACACGCTGGTGCAAGCGGCCTGGCTGCTGTTGCTGCAACGCTATACCGGGCACCAGACCGTGGCGTTTGGCGCGACCGTGGCCGGGCGGCCGGCGGATCTGCCGGGCATCGAGCAGCAGGTCGGCCTGTTCATCAACACCTTGCCGGTGATCGGCAGCCCACGTCCGGACCAGACGGTCGGCCAATGGCTGCAAACGGTGCAGGCACAGAACCTGAGCTTGCGGGAATTCGAGCACACGCCGTTGGCGGACATCCAGCGTTGGGCCGGGCAGGGCGGCGAGGCGCTGTTCGACAACCTCCTGGTGTTCGAGAACTACCCGATTGCCCAGGCCTTGCAGCAAGGCATCGGCAGCGACGTCACGTTCGGTGAGGTTGCCAACCTTGAGCAGACGCACTATGCCCTGAGCGTCGCGGTCACCCTCGGTGAACAACTGGCGCTGCATTACAGCTACGAGCGCCGGCAATTTGCCGACGAAATGATCCATCACATCAGCGCCCATCTGCTGCACCTGCTCGAGCAATTCAGCCAGGACGCCGGACGTAGCCTCGGTGAAATCGCCCTGGCCAACGGCGCCGAACATGCGCGACAACACGCCGACAACCACCCGCAGCCGTACCCGGTGGACATTCCCGTGCACCAGCGGATCGCCACGCTGGCGGCCGAGCGCCCGCAGCGCACGGCAGTGATTTTCAACGGCCAACACTTCGGCTACGGCGAGATCGACCGGCGCGCGAACCAACTGGCCCACGCCTTGATCACGCGCGGCGTCGGCCCGGAAACCCGTGTCGGCGTGGCCCTGCCGCGCAGCGAAGAGGTGATCGTCACGCTGTTGGCGGTGCTCAAGGCCGGCGGTGCCTACGTGCCGTTGGATGTCAGCTACCCCCGTGAGCGGTTGGCGTACCTGATGGATGACGCCGGACTGGCCTTGCTGATCAGTGACTCGTCGGTGTCGGCGCTGTTGCCGGTCGCCGAATCGTTGCCGCTGCTGGAACTGGACCGCGTGGATCTGCGCGAACTGCCGGCCCGCGCGCCGAATGTTCAACTCGACCCGCACAACCTGGCCTACGTCATCTACACCTCCGGCTCCACCGGCAACCCCAAGGGCGTCAGCGTGGCCCACGGTCCGCTGGCGATGCACTGCCAGGCCATCGGCGAGCGTTATGAAATGCGCGACAGCGATTGCGAATTCCATTTCATGTCGTTCGCTTTCGACGGTGCCCATGAACGCTGGCTCACCAGTCTGACCCACGGTGCGTCGCTGCTGATCCGCGATGACAGCCTGTGGACCCCGGAACAGACCTACAACGCCATGCACGAGCACGGCGTGACGGTGGTGGCGTTCCCGCCGGTGTACCTGCAACAACTGGCCGAACACGCCGAGCGCGAGGGCAACCCGCCGAAGGTACGCATCTATTGCTTCGGCGGCGACGCGGTGCCCAACGCCAGTTTCGAACGGGTCAAGCGTGCCTTGCGTCCCGAGTACATCATCAACGGCTACGGCCCGACCGAAACGGTGGTCACGCCGCTGATCTGGAAGGCCAGTCGCGAGGTGTCGTGTGGCGCTGCCTACGCGCCCATCGGCAGCCGCATCGGCGACCGCAGCGCCTATGTGCTCGATGCCGACCTGAACCTGTTGCCCCAAGGCATGGCCGGTGAGCTGTACCTGGGCGGCACGGGATTGGCCCGGGGTTACCTGAACCGGCCGGGGCTGACCGCCGAGCGCTTTGTCGCCGACCCGTTCAGCGTTGGCGGCTTGCTGTATCGCACCGGCGACCTGGTCCGCCAGCGCGTCGACGGCACGTTCGATTACCTGGATCGCATCGACAATCAGGTGAAAATCCGCGGCTTCCGCATTGAGCTGGGCGAGATCGAAGCCAGCCTGCAAGCCCTCGATGGCGTGCGCGAAGCGGTGGTCGTGGCCCAGCAAGGCACTGCCGGCAGCGGCAAGCGCCTGGTGGCTTATGTGGTGGCGGCAGAACCTGCCCGCGAAGATTTTGCCGAGCACCTGCGCGAACAACTCAAGGCGACCCTGCCGGCGCACATGATCCCGGCTTATCTGCTGCTGCTCGAACGCCTGCCGCTGACCCCCAACGGCAAGCTCGACCGCAAGAACCTGCCCAAACCCGACGCGAGCCAAGCGCAGCATGCCTATCTGGCGCCGCGCAACGGGCTGGAACAGCAACTGGCGTCGATCTGGCAGGACGTGCTCAAGCTTGAACGCGTCGGCCTGCGGGATAATTTTTTCGAGCTGGGCGGCGATTCCATCGTCTCGATCCAGATGGTCAGTCGCGCTCGCCAGGCCGGGATACATTTCACGCCCAAGGACCTTTTCCAGCACCAGACCCTGGAAATGCTCGCGACCGTGGTTCGCCAGGGTGAAGCCGCTCAAGTCGTCGACCAGGGGCCGGTGACGGGTGAGCTGGCGCTGTTGCCGGTGCAGCGGGTGTTCTTCGAACAGGCGATACCGCAGCGTCATCACTGGAACCAGGCGGTGATGCTCAAGCCGATCCAACGCCTGGACGCATCGATCCTGAGCCACGCTTTGAACGCGCTGCTGCAACATCACGATGGCCTGCGCTTGAGCTTCACCGAGCAGGGCGGAGACTGGAGGGCGGTTTACCGTTCTGCGGACACTCGATGCGAAGACCTGCTCTGGGCCGTGGACGTGCCTGATGCGCAGGCCTTGCAAGGCATCGCCAACGAGGCCCAGCGCAGCCTGGATCTGCAAGAGGGGCCGTTGCTGCGAGCGGTCCTGGCATCACTGGGGGATGGCAGCCAGCGGTTGTTGCTGGCGGTGCATCACTTGGTGATCGATGGCGTGTCGTGGCGAATCCTGTTCGAGGATATGCAAAGCGTTTATCGCCAGTTGTCCAGCGGCGTGGCGGTGCAATTGCCGCTGAAAACCACCTCCGCGCAGGTCTGGGCCGAGCGCCTGCAAGCGCATGCCCGCAGCAACCGGCTGGCGCAGGAACTGGCGTTCTGGCAGGCCCAGCTCGAAGACGTCGATGCCTCGTTGCCGATGGATAACCCCGCGGGCGGCCAGCAGAACCGCCTGGCCGTGACGGTGCGTACGCGACTCGACGCTGCGTTGACCCGGCAACTGCTGCAAGACGCGCCCAAGGCCTATCGCACCCAGGTCAACGACTTGCTGCTCACGGCACTGGCACGGGTAATGGTGCGCTGGACGGGTGCCGACAGCGCGCTGATCCAGCTCGAAGGTCATGGTCGCGAAGCGTTGTTCGATGACGTCGACCTGACCCGCACCGTCGGCTGGTTCACCAGCCTGTACCCGGCCCGTCTCACGCCACGGGCGGACTTGGGCGATTGCCTCAAGCAGATCAAGGAGCAATTGCGGGCGATCCCCGACAAAGGCCTGGGCTTTGGTGCCTTGGCTTATCTGGCAGATGACGCGACGCGGGCGATCCTGGCCGAGTTGCCGACACCCAGCCTGACCTTCAATTACCTGGGCCAGTTCGACGCCAGTTTCAACGAAGCCGACGGCGCCTTGTTCGTGCCGGCCGCCGAAGGCGCTGGCGATGAACTGGACGCCGAAGCACCGCTGTCCAATGCGCTGGCCTTGAACGGCCAGGTATTCAATGGCGAACTGAACCTGGGCTGGACCTTCAGCCGCGAGCAGTTCAACGACTCCACCATCCAGGCGCTGGCCGACGATTATGCGCTGGAGTTGCAGCGGCTGATCGAGCATTGCTGCCGGGGCGAGCACAGCGGCGTGACGCCGTCGGACTTCCCGCTGGCGAGCCTGAACCAGCAACAACTGGATGGACTGCCGCTGCCGCCCGCGCAGATCGTCGACCTGTATCCGTTGTCGCCGATGCAACAAGGCATGCTGTTCCATGGCGTGTACGGCGACGCCAGCGGCGACTACATCAATCAACTGCGGCTGGACGTCGAAGGGCTGGACCCCGAACGCTTCCGCCAGGCCTGGCAAGCAGCGGTGGATGCCCACGACATCCTGCGCACGCGGTTTGTCTGGCAGGGCGATTTACCGGCGCCGGTGCAAGTGGTCAGCAAGTATCTGGAGCTGCCTTACAGCGTGCATGACTTGCGCGATGGGTTATCGCCCGACCAGACCTTGCAGGCCCTGGCCGATGCCGAGCGCCAGCAACTTCACCTGAGTGCGCCGGCCCTGGTGCGACTGATGATCGTGCGCCTCGACGAACAGCGTTATCACCTCATCTACAGCCACCATCACATCCTCATGGACGGCTGGAGTAATTCGCAGTTGCTCGGCGAGGTGCTGCAACGCTACAGCGGGCGGTCCGTCGCTGTATCGGGTGGACGTTATCGGGACTACATCGCCTGGTTGCAGCGTCAGGATTTAACGGCCAGCGAAGCGTTCTGGAAACCTTTGCTGCAACGCCTGGAAGCGCCGACGCGGCTGGCCGATGCGGTGGGCAAGCCGACGGACGCTGGTGTTGGTTATGGCGATCATGTGTACGTGCTGGATGAGTCGCTGACCCGTCGCCTGGAAACCTTCGCCCGCGCTTCGAAAGTCACGGTGAACACGCTGGTGCAGGCGGCTTGGCTGCTGCTGTTGCAGCGCTACACCGGTCGAGAAACGGTTGCCTTCGGTGCAACGGTCGCTGGTCGCCCAGCGGACTTGCCCGGTATCGAGCAGCAGGTCGGTTTGTTCATCAACACCCTGCCGGTGATCGCCAGCCCTCGGGCCGAGCAGTCGCTGGACAGTTGGCTGCAAGCGGTGCAGGCGCAGAACCTCGCGTTGCGCGAGTTCGAGCACACCGCTTTGCTGGACATCCAGCGCTGGGCCGGGCAGGGCGGCGACGGGCTGTTCGACAGTTTGCTGGTGTTCGAGAACTACCCGATTGCCGAGGCCTTGGAGCAGGGCGCACCGGACGGGTTGCGCTTTGGTTCGCCGATTACTCAAGAACAGACCAGCTATCCGTTGACGCTGTTGGTGGGGTTGGAGCGGCGGTTGTCGGTGCACATGAGCTATCAGCGGGCGAGTTTTTCGGCGTTTACCGTGGAGCGATTGGCGGCGCATCTGACCCA
>NZ_VDLV01000004.1 GCF_013608025.1 Pseudomonas brassicacearum subsp. neoaurantiaca
AAGCACGACTCAAGCCACTTGCGTCCCGGAGGCCCGACCCGATGAACATTCCCATCCCGGCCGAAACACCCGATCCGAACATCGACGACCCCAACCTGCCGCCACCCAGCCCCGATCCTGAGCCGATTCCGGAAAAAGACCCGCCACTGGATCCTCAGCCGCCCCATGGCGATCCACCGAGCGAGGCGCCGCCGGAGCGGGTTTGATTTTAAGGATAGATGCGGAACCGGGCGGTGAACCGAGCCTAGCTCCACAGTTTGCCGCCAGAACTTAGTAACAGAACATTACTGGCATGGGAAATAACCGGTAAGAACCGTCCTATATCTATAAACATCCTTTTTATTGAACCTAACTATTCCGTCACCAGCTAACCAGCTGTTTGGCCTCTATTTTTTATTATTTATAAGAAAAAAACGATTGATCAACCGCGCCCTCCCCATCCCGCTATACCTACATTCTTTTGACAGACATTTCCTAGGACTGTGAGAGATAATTCTTGCGAACAAAAATCAAGCTCTTGCGCTGTCACACATATAGCTCTACATATGAACTGTCACGAAAAAACGTGGCGCACTACTTATGGAGAACCAAAATGAAAACAAGCTTAAGAAACCCGCTAGGCCAACTTATCTTCAACTTCGACAACAACTTTAAATCGGGAACAAATCCTGAAGTTGCCGGAGGCTCAGGGGGTGCGGGAGGTTGTGGTGGAAGTGGCGGGTGTGGTGGTGGCGGTGGATGTAGTGGCGGCAGCGGTGGTGGTAATGGAGGCTGTGGCGGAGCTGGCGGCACTGGCGGCGGCGGCACGGGTGGTTCAAGAGGGATGTGAGATTTAAAAAACAAGCGCACTCTTTAAAATATTATTAAGAGGAAAAGGTTCCTTCCATTACGTGGAGGAACCTTGAGGACAGAAAATGCAGCTGACCTTCATAGACTATAACCTGCTTCGCCTTCAAAACAACACCTTACTGATATCCGACTGCGGCGCCACAAAAATAACCTCAAAAAGATTACACGCAGCCTTAATCGAACTCAAAGCCACAGGAAAAAAATCAATAGACACTGACGAACTTAATCAGATATTCACAAACAACAAACTACCAACAAAAAACACCAAGCACTTCTTAGAAAGCGTTATAAACCTAAAAGCCGCACCAGACAATCCATACTACGAAAAAACAATAATTCTTCACGACTGGCCAGTAAAGGGTGAGCTGGAGGCAATAGCCAGTCAAGAGCTAAACGCCGAGCACGCGTTTTTCTACAACGACAATGCATTAATCGAGGAATCAAAAAACGGCGCTAAATTCATCAAAATTATTAACATGCAATATGATTACTCGAGAATCAAAAATTTATACTTCAAGCTGCTTCGCCTAGCTCCAGCCAGTGCAATCTCCGTAAGTTATCTGACTGGCAAGATATTTCATGTTGGGCAACCCTATATAAATGAGCTGGGCAATCCATGTCATTTCTGCATTATCGACCGTCAATTAAATTACGAACAACGTAACCCTTCACGTAACAGCTGGACCGCGTTAATGAGATTCTGCCACGATCAAAATATCGCGTCTCCTTCCCAGCAGCTTAACTTACTGCAGCGAAACCTAGCTGCAGGCGCCATCTTACGTAAAATCAGCCTCCACACGGAGTACGACGTAGGCCGACGTTTCCAAGACAATGCCGTCAGTACGACCTCTGTCGATTTGGACACCGGGACCCTTACCGAAGAAATTGTCTCACATTGGCACTCTTGCGATTGCTTGAGGACCTGACATGAAAAATATCCCTCATGATTACTATTTAAAGTTCAACCATGCGGAGGTCGTCGACGAGGTATTAAACTTCCACACCAAGGGCAACTTTATTATTCATGACTCCGTAAAAAACATCGCACAGCTTCACCATTTATCAGTTCAGGACCTCCGCAACCTAACCGGCAATGAACTTCAACTTTATCCAGATTTAGACATCACACTTAACGATATAGAGATTGGCTCTTTCGACGAGACCAGCCCACTCCACAGAAACCCTTCCTGTAATTACTTCAAAGATGCTGCCACGCCTTTTGACAAAGTGCTAGAGCTCTTGAGCCCTCTTACTAGTAGAAACTCGACCGCCCACAACCGCGGATACCCTAGTGCTGGGGCGCTCTACCCCGTGGAGGTATTTTGTTGTTCATTAAACACTCAAAACGACTGGCCAAGCGGGGACAAAATATTACACCTACTTCCAAATTCGAAAAAATTTGAGGTAGTGCAAAATAACTTCGACACGGACAAGCTAAAAAAATCAATATTGCCGCTAGCGCAAGGAATTGGAACTCCCAGCCTAGCAATAATTTACGTGATATACATGCCAAAAATTCTATTTAAGTACCGTTACAGGGGATACAGACTGGCAATGATGGAAGCCGGATCAATGTACATGCTGGTCGACTTACACAGTAAAAAATTAGACCTTAAAAGCCGACAGTGGTCAGGCTTCTCAGACAACATGCTGTGTAAATCCATCGGTCTGAACCCAACGCTATTTTATCCCGCTTGCGTCCATCTCATAGGTAAATAATGAATATTAACAATGACAGCCAGAATCCAACCTACCCTACGAAACTTTGGTACCAACCACCCTGCATTTTCGACTTTCCTTTTAGTGTCGAAGTCAGTGACGACTGGCTAACTGTCGGCTCAGGAATCGGTGGCGCATCCGCCGCTTTAACAACCGCAATCGGCGAATACTTTGAACGACGCCACTTCTATCTTGAAGTAAATTCCAATACCACCATGACACTTGAAAGAGCTGTGGGCACCGTTGAAGCCAGAAAATTTATTAAGGCATTTGGTCAAACTCGCACCAAAAGAAACACCACGCCGGCCTTATCGAACCATGTTTTCAACATGAGCGATGCTATTCGAATTTCTGACTGCTCCGCATGTAAAATTCCTACAATCTGCATTTCGCTAAGTTACTACGGCAATGATAGAGACAATGACATCTACCCTAGCCGCGATACCTGCGGTTGCAGTTTTCACAGCAACTATGAAAGCGCGCTTCTTGGCGCAGTGAAGGAGACACTTGAACGCCAGTTTCTCCTTCGATTCTGGCTAACAAAAAAATACCGAAGAATACTAAACCCCCTTGAAGTAATAGCAGAGACCAAGAACAGCACTTCACTCAAGCTATACAATATATTATTAGCACGAGGAGAACTATCTCTAATCGACATCTCCGACGACAGCTTCCCTGGCGCATGCATTATCAGCATTTACGGAAACAGCAACCCGAATAAAAATGTCAGGTACTGCACAGGTATGTCGTACGCAGAAACGAAGGCGCAGGCGATAGAGAAATCCCTCTATGAGTTATGGCAAACGTTCAGATACATGCATCTGCTTGCTGAACTCAACATAGGTATCGATCATATACACGACTCCTATCTACGACATTTCATGCAATGCAACAATTATCAAACCTTTACAGAGATAACCTCCTCGGGCTCAGTCTGGAAAGCGCAAAGCGCACAAATAAATCCTCATCCCTTTAATCTTAGCGGCCTACTGCAAACCCTAGCCGACCAAAACATAGAAGGTTACCTCTACACAGCCCCCATCCAAATAGAAAACCGTTCATATATAGGTTGCAAATTCATATCCCCCTCATTATTTATGCACATGGACAATTCAAAAAATATAAACATTAGCAACAATTACTCTTCAAGATTCTCTGACATTATCGATCCATCCCGAAAAGAAAAAATGGTTCCATTCCCTTAGGAGATAACGCCATGCACATCCGGACACTTATACTTTCTCAACTTTTCGTCAAAGAACAACTAAAAGAACCTATAGCGTTTTTTTGGATCATGGTATCGCCCTGCGCGCTCTTCTATTTGCTCGCTGCAACAAGACAGGATCTTAATTACTTCACGGGCGACTACACCCTTACGACCAGCTGGTTTTATGCTTATATTTCCTCCAGTGTTGCGCTGTTCGGATTCTCTTTTTATATAGTGGGCCGAAGGGAAAGCGGATTTATTAGATCCTTCATTTACTCAGCACAAGCTAAAAGCCTATTCCTTCGATCACACCTGCTAGCCTACTCCCTTATCTCGATCCTTTACTGTACAGTATTTTATCTCATTACACGCCCAGCCTTTGGCGATTATGAGTTCTATGAGCTCATAATCATCGTCACACGATTCTATTTATCTTTCATGTTATTTTGCGTGATAGGCCTGCTACTCACATTACTCCCTATTGATTTCCAGAACTCAAACACCACCTTCTCTATACTCTCTTTCTGCATGTTGGTTCTGGGAATGATGGGAGCGAACGACACCGATAAAATTACTAGCATTATGAATATCGGCAACCCTTTAGCACTTGCCTATCGCATAATGACTGAGGGCGGGCTGCGCAATCCATACAGCTCGTTACTGATTATTTTGGCTTTCGGGCTCTCCTACAAACTCACAAAAAACCACCTTAGAATCAATCCAGTATGGAGTCGCTATTAATGAGCTATTTAGTCATCGACAACATCGAGCTTTCCTATGACGAAAAACTTATTCTATCCAAGGCACACCTGGAAATACAACGAGGTTCAATCGTCGGCTTACTTGGCCCAAACGGATCCGGAAAAACCAGCCTCTTTGATATAATCTGCAAATTAAAAAAAATAAAACACGGCACCATAGAGAATACATTCAAAAAAACCTTATACCTTTCACAAATAATCACTACACCTCCTGCACTCCGCATGCGCGATATTTTTAAAATGGTAACAACCCTCTCATCCGATCACCCTATCAGCCAAACAAAAGCGCTGGAAAGACTATCTAGATGGAGCCCCGAAATTGTTAATCGCTATAAAGAAATATGGAATAAAAAGTCCTCTCTATGCAGCTATGGAGAGACTCGCTGGTTTTTCGCCCTTACGTTGCTGTGCATTCCATCCGATCTTGTAATCCTGGATGAGCCCACCGCTGGCGTCGATCCAGAATTCCGGCACTATATTTGGAGATGTCTTCGGGGCGCGGTCAGGGAGGGAACCACAATATTAGTTTCATCTCACCAAGTAGAGGAAATTGTAAATAATTGCGACCTTTTTTACATGATAAGCCAGCGTCGGTTCCAACGTTTTGATAACGGCGCCGCGTTCATGAACAGATATAATACCGAAACACTAGATGATGCATTCATCCAGGCCGCCACGGATTTTGACTATTCAGAGCACTCATGAATTTTAACTGACTGATGTCAAGCTTTATCCTCCTTCTCCAACGCCCGGACAATCACCGGCATCACACTGAAAATCCCCAGCGCCAGCACCGTGCTGAGCACCGCCGTCGCCTCCCGACCGAGCCCGGCGGCGACGCCGATGGCAGCGGTCATCCACAGGCCGGCAGCGGTGGTCAGTCCCTTTACGTGGCTCATATCGCCATCGGTATTCTTCAAGATGGTGCCGGCGCCGAGGAAACCGATGCCGGCCACCACGCCCTGTATCACCCGACTCATCGCGTCAGCCTGTGACCCGGACATCTGCGGCACCAGCACGAACAGCGCGGCGCCCAGCGCCACCAGCATATGGGTACGCACACCGGCGGCCTTGCCCTTGTGCTCACGCTCGAACCCCAGGATGCCCCCCAACAGTGCAGCCATCACCAGGCGCACCGTCACCCGGGTCATTTGCTGGGCGTCGGTGATGTCGGCGAATTCCGCTTGCAGAGTCACCCAGACTTCATGCCACCACGCTTCCATGTAACGTCCTCTCTTCGCTCGATAAACGATGGACCGCGAGCGATGCGAGACGTGCGACCGCTGATCAGCCGCGAAGAACCCTGCGGATCGAGTGGCGCCTAACGTTCAGGCATACAGGAAGGAGCATTACCATGACCGTACGTATCGACGACAACCGGACCTGTCATTTCGACACGCCCAACGGCTCGGAACAACGCCCGGCCAGCGAGCTGACCATCATCACCGACCCGGACAAGGCCATGTCGGCCGTGGAGCTCAATGGCGGGCGGGTTTATCTGACTGAAGCGGAGGTCGATGCCCTGACCGTGGCTGGCGCGGTTGATGGGCGGCAGAATTTGAAGGCGACGGATGGGGGGTCGGTTATCTGACTGAGGCTGTTGCTAGGTTTAGGATTGGTGTGTATATCCGTTTCTTCGGTAACGGCTACTGATGGTTCCGCTCTTATAGCGGGTCACTTTCGAAAAGCCCGGAAGCCGGCCCAGTCGAAAGTAACCGAAGGGCCCTTGCCCCACCACTCGGTGCCTCGCCAAGGCTCGGCATGCCTTCACTCCGGCCTTCGGGCCGACCTGGTGTCTGGTGTATCGCATATCTCCTGTGGGAGTGAGCTTGCTCGCGAAGGCGGTGTGTCAGTTTGCGGTGATGTTTGTGTACTGGCCTCATCGCGAGCAAGCTCGCTCCCACAGGGTTTTGCGGCGTATGTGCATTGGATGGCTGGCGAAAATCCAATGTAGGAGTGGGCTTGCTCGCGAAAGCGGTGGTTCAGCTAAATAGATCCCGGCTGATGCCCCGCTCTTGCTCTTGCCCCCCGGTGTAAGAGCGGAACCGCCAGCCGCCGTGACCGCAGAAACGGATATACACGCCATCCCAAGCACAAAGCCCCAAGTGCTTCAAAGTGTCGCAGAACAAGGCCTCCGCACCATCTGATCCGGTTTTTATCAAGCCACCTGAGTCTGTTATGCAATCAGTTCGATGGTCATAGTGCCCCGGCCAGATAGCGGCTGATGAGCGACCGACCATGAGCGACAGAATCCCCGTCCAGTTGATTCAGACCTTCGACCCCACACCCACAAAGATAAAATCCAGGACCACCGACAACCTGATCCACACCCGCAGCTTCACCGGTTTGTTCCGCACCTTGCGCATCAGCGGTGCGGGCGTCCTGTTCCTGCTGTTCTTCGGCACGGTGTGGCTGAACTGGGGTGATCGCCAAGCGGTACTCTGGGACCTTTCCGAAAGCAAATTCCACATTTTTGGCGCGACCTTCTGGCCCCAGGATTTCATCCTGCTGTCGGCGCTACTGATCATCGCCGCGTTCGGCCTGTTTGCGATCACCGTGTTCGCCGGGCGCGTGTGGTGCGGCTACACCTGCCCGCAGAGCTCGTGGACCTGGATCTTCATGTGGGTCGAAAAAATCACCGAAGGTGAACGCAACCAGCGAATCAAGCTGCAGGCCGCGCCGTGGGGCTTGGACAAACTATTGCGGCGCTCGGCCAAGCACACGTTGTGGCTCGTCATCAGCCTGCTCACCGGCCTGACATTCGTGGGCTATTTCACGCCGATCCGTCCGCTGGCCGAGGAACTGCTGACCCTGCAAATCGGCGGCGTCAGCCTGTTCTGGGTGCTGTTTTTCACCGGGGCCACCTACCTCAATGCCGGCTGGTTGCGTGAAGCGGTGTGCATGCACATGTGCCCTTATGCGCGATTCCAGAGCGTGATGTTCGACAAGGACACCTTGACCATCTCCTACGACGTAGCCCGTGGCGAAATTCGCGGGCCGCGCAAACGCGAGGTGAATCCCGCCGAAATTGGCCTGGGTGACTGCATCGATTGCCAGATGTGCGTGCAAGTCTGCCCCACCGGCATCGATATCCGCGATGGCTTGCAAATGGAGTGCATCGGTTGTGCGGCATGCATCGACGCCTGCGACTCGATCATGGACAAGATGGGCTACGCCCGCGGCTTGATCAAATACACCTCCGAACGCCAGTTGCAAGGCGGCAAGACTCACCTTTTGCGGCCACGCCTGATTGGCTATACCGCCGTGCTGCTGGTGATGATCGGTGCGCTGGCCGTGGCGCTGGTGCAGCGGCCCATGGTGTCGCTGGACGTGAGCAAGGACCGTGGCCTGTTCCGTGAAAACAGCCAAGGCCAGATCGAGAATATCTACAGCCTGAAGATCATCAACAAGACCCAGCAACGCCAGGCCTATCAATTATCCCTGGTGGACGCTGACGGCTTCGTCCTGCAGGGCAAGACGCAACTGAGCCTGGCGCCGGGAGAAATCATCGACGTGCCGGTATCGGTGGCGATGCTCAGCGAACGGCCCCGGAGTGGTTCCCAGGAAATGACCTTCAAGGTTGCCGACAGTGACGAGCCTGATATCTACAGCGAAGCAAAAAGCCGTTTTGTCGCACCGATGAATCGGTGAACCCGTAAGATGCCGGGCACCCTGTGGAGCGAGCTTGCTCGCGATTGGCGGTGGTACATCCAATATGAATGCAAACTGAACCACCGCTATCGCGAGCAAGCTCGCTCCCACAGTTAAGTGCCACAAATAGTTAAGTGCCGCAAATGTCACTCAAGACTGGGCCCCGCCATGAAACGCTACGAAAAATTCGCCGATGACATCGCTGAACTGATCCGCTCCGGCATGCTCGGGCCCGGCCAGCGCGTGCCGTCGGTGCGCTTCGCCAGCCAGACTTACGGCGTCAGCCCATCCACCGTATTCCAGGCCTATTACCTGCTCGAGCGACGCGGCATGATCCGGGCGCGGCCGCGTTCCGGTTACTTCGTCAACAATCATGCGCCGAGCCCGTTCTGCGAACCGGTCATAAGCACCCAGGTGCATGAATCCACCGAAGTCGACGTCAGCGAACTGGTGTTCTCGGTGCTCGACTCGATCAAGGATCCCGCCACCGTGCCATTCGGCTCGGCCTTCCCCAGCCCCACGCTGTTTCCGTTGCAACGACTGTCCCGTTCGCTGGCCAGCGCCACCCGGGACATGGACCCGCGCATGGTGGTCACCGACATGTCACCGGGCAATCCGCAACTGCGCCGGCAGATTGCCTTGCGCTACATGGTCGGCGGGCTGATGTTGCCCATGGAGGAATTGCTGGTCACCAACGGCGCCCTGGAAGCCTTGAATCTGTGCCTGCAAGCCGTGACCGAGCCGGGCGACCTGGTGGCGATCGAAGCCCCGGCGTTCTACGCCAGCCTGCAAGTGCTGGAGCGGCTGAAACTCAAGGCCGTGGAAATTCCCGTGCATCCACGTGACGGCATCGACCTCGACGTGCTGGAGCAGACGCTGGCGCGCCATCCGATCAAGGCGTGCTGGTGCATGACCAGCTTCCAGAACCCCATGGGCGCGACCATGCCCGAAGCCCGGAAACAGGCACTGGTCGAGTTGTTGCGCCGACACCAGGTGCCGTTGATCGAGGACGACGTCTATGCCGAACTCTATTACGGCCAACAGGCACCCAAACCGGCCAAGGCGTTCGATACCGAAGGACTGGTGATGCATTGCGGTTCGTTCGCCAAGAGCCTGGCCCCGGGTTATCGCATTGGCTGGGTCGCCGCCGGGCGTTACGCCCAGAAGATTGAACGACTCAAGCTCATGACGTCCCTGTGCGCCTCGATGCCGGCCCAGGCGGCCATTGCCGATTACTTGCAACACGGTGGCTACGACCGACACCTGCGCAAGTTGCGCTATGCCCTGGAAGAACAGCAAAGCGCGATGCTCGCGGCCATCGGCCGTTACTTCCCGGCCCAGACCCGCGTCAGCCAGCCGGCGGGCGGCTACTTCCTCTGGCTGGAGTTGCCGGAACAGATCGACTCGCTGAAGTTGTTCCAGATGGCGCTGGCCCAAGGCATCAGCATCGCCCCCGGGCCGATCTTTTCACCGACCCGGCGCTTCAGGAATTGCATTCGGCTGAACTATGGCGGGCCTTGGACCGAGGTCTCGGAGAAGGCCATGGAGACGTTGGGGCGGATTATTCGGTCGTTCTAATATTTGGTTTGCCAGCACTACCGTCATCGCGAGCAAGCTCGCTCCCACATTTGGAACGCAATCCCTGTGGGAGCGAGCTTGCTCGCGATGAGGCCAGGGCAGACCGCCCAGTTCTCAGCGCCCACCCCCAAGGTCGACAAACGTCCCGGTCGCATACGACGCCTTGTCCGACAGCAGCCAGATAATCGCTTCGGCCACTTCATCGGGACGTCCGCCCCGGGCCATGGGAATCGCCGACTCCAGCTTGCTGACCCGGTCCGGATCGCCGCTCAGAGCATGGAAATCGGTGTAGATGTAGCCTGGGCGTACCGCGTTGACGCGAATGCCTTCGCCGGCCACTTCCTTGGACAGACCCACGGTGAAAGTATCCAGCGCGCCTTTCGAGGCCGCGTAGTCGACATACTCCGCCGGCGCGCCCAGGCGGGCAGCCATCGACGAGACGTTGACGATGCTGCCACCCTGCCCGCCATGCCGGGGCGACATGCGCAGCACCGCATGCTTGGCACACAGGATCGGGCCCAGCACGTTGGTTTTGAGGATTTTCAGGATGCGGAATTCGGACATTTCATCGAGGCGGGACTTTTGGGCGACCGTACCGGCGTTATTCACCAGGGCGGTGACACGCCCCAATTCGGCGTCAACACGGTTGAACAGGCCGACCACTTCATCCTCGATGCTCACATCGGCCCGCACCGCGATGGCTTGCGCGCCCTTGGCCCGGACCTGTTCAAGGACATCCTGGGCAGCGTTTTCATCGGATTGGTAATTGATGCAGATCCGATAGCCCAGGTCGGCCGCCAACAGCGCCGTAGCCGCCCCGATCCCGCGCCCGCCACCGGTGATGACGATGACTTTATCCACGCTTGCTCTCCCGTTCCACGCAAACACGTCGGGCCCAAGAATAGCGTTGACCCGACGATTTGCACAACGCGGCCCGCTTACCGGGGCGGCGCTGCTCCCTAGCGGGCCAGTGCGCGCAGGTCCAGGCGCCCGTCCAGCAGCGGTGGGCACCAGTAATAACCACCGGTGATCGGTCGGCTCATGCGGTACAAGCCATCGGTGATGCCGTCCTCGAGGCCGCTCATGCGGCGCAGTTGCGCCTCGAACGCATCCAGGGAGAAGCCGAACGCCAGGAACATCAGGCCAGCACGATCACCTTCGATCCACGGCATGGAACGGCGCACGACGAAGGCCTCCGGGGCAAAGCTCTCCTGGGCGGTGCGCTTGACGTGGGCCGACTCCGGCGCCTCTTCGATTTCCTCGTTGTCGCTCAGGCGCCGACCCATGATGTTGTCGCGCTCGTGGGGTTGCATCGCGGCAAACCCGTCCAGATCGTGTTGCCATTGCTGGATCGCGGCGAAGCTGCCGCCGCGCAATCCATCGGTGCCCTGGGCCAGGGCGGCGGCGACCGCCGCTTCATCGTGGGGGTTTTCGGTGCCATCTTCGTAGCCGGTCAGGTCATGGCCGGTCATGTGGCGGAAGGTCTCGTTCATCTGCACCAGGCGCAGGGCCGGTGCCAGCGCCGCTTCAAGGGCGCGACTGCGGTGCATCAACTCGCCCCGGTCCTCGCCGTGCAACCAGCACCACAGTGAATGCTGGGTCGACGGGTTATCCACGCCGGCCCCGGCCAACGCAGGAAACGCCCGCAAGCCTTCAACCTGGGCGCCCAAGGCCTGCACCAGCGACTCACCGAAACCGACGACCGCGCGGCCATCCAATTGCAGCAACAACTTATCGATCGCAGCCGGCAGCGCCTCGACCGATTCCAGGGCAAAAAACAAATGACGAGCCTGAGGCGGAACAGGGGTGGCGAGAATGCCGGGCTGGTAGTAACTCATGTGAACTCCTTCAGAAAGAGCCGCGAGTTTACCCGGCGACTGCCGCTTTGTGTGGTTTGGCTTGAGGTCCGGTCGCTTCTGGCCATCAGTCGTTTTATAGGAATGTTCCCACCGCTCTGCCGGACGGCTCGCAAACGCACCTCGGTCCGATGGCTTCGGATTGCCGGGCAGCCAAAAACGCCCTAGATTGACCGCCCCTCAAGGAAGGCAACGAGAGCGCTTTACGATGCATATTGCCAAATCGATACTCGCCGGGAGCTTTTTCCTGATCCTCGGAACTTCCCCTGGCTTCGCCCAGGAGCGTATTGAAGACACGGTCAACGGCGTTATCCAGCCGCTGATGAAACAACAGGACATCGCGGGCATGGCGGTGGCGATCACCCGCAATGGCCAACGCCAGTTTTTCAATTATGGCGTGGCCTCCAAGGACACGAAAAAGCCTGTCACCGACCAGACCCTGTTCGAAATCGGCTCGATCAGCAAGACCTTCACCGCAACGCTCGGCGCCTACGCCCAGGCCCGGGGCAAGCTGCAATTGTCAGACCCCGCCGGCCGCTACGCCCCCGAACTGAACGGAGCAGCGCTGGCAAACACCCGCCTGCTGGATCTCGCGACCTACACGGCGGGCGGCCTACCTTTGCAGTTTCCCGACGATGCAGACTATCCCGAGCGGATGTTCGGTTACTACGCTTCCTGGAAACCGCTCTACCCGGCCGGCACCCAACGGCTCTATTCCAACCCGAGCATCGGCCTGTTTGGCCATCTGGCGGCCCGCGCACTGGGTCAACCTTTTGATGATCTGATGGAAAAGACGCTGATGCCGGGGCTGGGCCTCAAGCACAGTTACGTACGGGTGCCGCAGGAGCAATCGAGCCGATACGCCCAGGGATATGCAAAGGATGGCAAGCCCGTGCGAGTCGGACCTGGCGCCTTGGATTCCGAGGCGTATGGGGTGAAGACCAGCTCAGCGGACCTGATTCGTTTCGTCGAGGCCAACCTGCGGCCCGAAAAGCTGGACGAGGTTTTGAAACAAGCGATCACCACGACCCACACAGGTTTCTACAAGGTCGGTGGAATGAATCAGGGACTCGGCTGGGAGTTCTACCTTGCGCCATTCACCGTGAATGACCTGCTCGCCGGCAACACGCCGCAAATGGCCCTGACCCCACAAAAGACCGAACCGCTCACCCCGCCGCAGCCAGCCCCGGGCGGCGCCTGGATCAACAAGACCGGGTCTACCAATGGTTTCGGCGCGTATGCGGCGTTCGTATCGGGAAAGGACCTGGGGATCGTGATGTTGGCGAACAAAAACTACCCGATTGAAGAGCGGGTGAAGGCCGCACACAAAATCCTGATGGCATTGGAACAGCAATGAGGTCCGCTTTTTGTGGCGAGGGAGCAAGCTCCCTCGCCACGGAACCTCGGTGCTGTTGGAGTTCAATCATCCAATGGCTGCGGCGCTGCCGCCGGCTTGGCCGCCTTGCCCGGCTTGGCACCTTTCGTATCCTTGGTCGGTGCCGGTTCTGGTGCGGGTGGCGGAGTTGGCGCTGCCGCTTCTTTTTCAGCGGCGGGCAGTTTGTCGACCGTGTCGAACAGCTCCTTCAGCTCGATCGCGCCTGAATGCTCAAGCTTCTTCTCCCCGTCCTTGCCCACCAGGATGATCTTGGTCTGCGCACCGGCTCCCAGCTTGAGGGAGCGGATCAGCGCCATGGTGCTTTGCGGGTCGAGGTCTTTGCCATCCCGTTGGCCGATGGTGTTGAGCACGGTGTAGAGCACCATGTTGCGCTCGGAGAAGCCCTGCTTGCCCGCCGGTTCATCCAGGGCTTTTTTCAAGCTGACCCAGGCGGGGTCGACGGTGCTGGGCGCGATGACGATCAAGGGGCGGGTCTTGCCCACCTCCGCCACCAGGGGTGAGTCGCCATCGGCGGCGAACAGGGGCCCAACGAAGGCCAGCAAGGTAGCGAAGGTCAACGACCGAATAAGCATGCGCCTCTCCTTTTGATATTTACGCTGTACTGATTGCACATGGCGGCGATTGTTCCGCGAGAGTCGCCCGTTACCACATAGGCCTGCCTTGAAGCTTAGGCCAGCGGCCCCATAGCGCAACCGCGATACAGCGCGTTCAGAGGCCGAACGGGAACGTGTCCTCTTCATGCTCCTGCGTGTGCGGCGTTGGCAACGGCGTGACCGCTTCGGTCTGCTCGAACCAGAGCCAGGCGTCGAACTGCTCGGCCAGTACCGCTTCGAAATAATGGCTCTGGCGTTCGGTTTCAGGTCGGTAGATCACGCCGATGGCGCGTTCGAGCAACGGCTCGGACAACGCGTCCAGCAGCGCTTCGTCAGGTGCCGTTCGCCAGTCGGTCAGCGATGCGCGCACGCCTGCTTGCAAAAATTCCCGCTCCCAACTGCCGACCAACGCCGGAACCACTTGCTTGATTTTCATCGGCGCGTCCCAGTCATCAGCGGCCGCCACGCTGCCACGGTCAGTGCCCATGCCCAGCAGCACCGCGTCGCGGCCATACGCCATGCGACACAGCTGTCCAATATTGAACTCGCCTTCCCAGCCCATGCGTGTCGCGGCGGCATTGCCGATGTGGGAGTTATGCGCCCAGACCACCGCTTTCGCCTCGGGCCCGCGATGTTCCAGCAGGCTTTGCAAGGTGTCGAACATATGCCGGTCCCGCTGGTTCCAGGAGGACTTGCCGCCGCGATACATGGCGCGGTAGTACTGCTCGGCGGCGCGCACCACCCGGGCGTTCTGGATGGCGCTGAAAAAACCTTCGTCATCCTTGATCAGCGGATCGAGACGCTCGGCAAGCAAGGTGTTGAGCTGCTCGACCACCGCATCCTCGCAGGTCGCCAGGTTGCCGCGTTCGGTGAAGTGACCATACAGCGCCGGGTCGTCGTGCCAGGGTGTCAGGCAGCCATAACGGTGCCGGGCATCACGGGCCAAGTGAGGATATGACTGGTCGAGGTAGCCGAGCACCTCATCGATGGAGTGCCGCAGGCTGTAGACATCCAGGCCGCGAAATTCCACGCGCCGGGCGTCAGGCTGAGCGAGGTTGTAATCGCGCAGCCAGCGGACGAAGGACTGCACCTCCGTGTTGCGCCACATCCAGCTCGGAAACCGTGCGAAGGCCTGTTGTTTCCAGGCCGAGGGCCCGAGGTGGCGAACACAGCGGTCGATTTGCCCGGCGTCGGGCCAGTCGGCTTCGACGGCGATAATGCCGAAGCCGTGGTGCTGGATCAGGTGCCGGGTAATGGCGGCACGGGTGCGATAGAAGTCGTGGGTGCCATGGCTCGCTTCACCGATCAACACGACCTTGGCATCGGCGAAGCGATCGAACATCTCGCCAAACGCCGGGCTGTCCTCGGCCGGCAGTGGTTCGGCGTGGTGACGCAGGATATCGGCGATGTCGGTGCGCGGTTCGGCGCGACGACGGCGCAGGCGTTGCAGCAGATCTCTGGCTGGGCTGTTCATGGATCGTGGCCTCATCAGTACCTGGTTTACAGGTATGACTCCGGCTAGGCATCCATGACTCCGAGCAAATCAGAAGGCCAGTTTGAAGCCGATCATCGCCAGCATCACCGCCAGGCAAGGGCGCAGGAGTTCATCGGAAATACGTCCCGACAAATGGCTGCCCAAGTAGATGCCCGGCAACGAACCGATCAGCAGGAAGCCCAGGATGTGCCAGTCCATGTTGCCCATGCTCGCATGGCCCAGGCCCGCCACCAGGGTCAGCGGCACGGCATGGGCGATTTCGGTTCCCACCAGGCGCTTGGTGGCCAGGAACGGATAAAGGATGAACAACGCGACAGTGCCCAGGGCGCCAGCGCCGATGGAGGTCAAGGCGACCATCGTGCCCAGCACCAGGCCGGTAATGACCGTCAGTACGTTGAGCCGCGAGCCGCTGGGGTTGTAGTGACCGCCGGCGCGGTCGTGGGCGAATTGCAGAAGGCGTTTCTTGAACAGAATCGCGAGGGCAGTGGCAAACAGCACGAAGCCGAGGGCTTGCTTGATGACCGCGTTCATGGCGTCAGGCGAGCTGTGCAGGCTGTTGAGAAACCACAGCGTCAGCCCCACCGCCGGCACGCTGCCCAAAGTCAGCCAACCAGTGACGGCCCAATCGATATTGCGATTTTTCGCATGGACCAGCACGCCGCCGGATTTGGTAATGGCCGCGTACAGCAGGTCCGTACCCACCGCCGTTGCGGGGTTGATACCGAACCATAAAAGAATGGGGGTCATCAGCGATCCGCCCCCGACACCGGTCATTCCGACGATGAAACCGACCACCAGGCCCGCTACGACTAAACCGACATTACCGAAATCCATCAACCCGTCTCAGCGCAACCGCATGAAAAATCTGGCCGCGAGCATAGCGATTTTTCTTATAACTCCCTATATCGATGTGATCTATGTTTATTCCTTTTTTGCGATCGTTACTGGACCGGCAGGAAATTGAGGAACAACAGGCTCTGGGCGTAGTTCAACCCGATGCGCCGGTAACGCTCATCGAGCATCTGCGTCAGCAGGTCGAGGCGCGCGACGATCTTGCCGAACTCGACAGCGAAACTCAGGTTGCTGCCCTCCTCCGAAATCTCATTGGAAAACAGCATCGGCGTGCCGTCCTTGTTCTGTCGCTGACCGAGCAGCCACGTGGCTTTCTCGATATTGCGCGCGGCGTTGCTGACGAAGCGCGGATCGATGGTGTCGGTCATGTAGAACTCGAGGCGGTTGCCATGGGCCGTCACCAGCATGCTGCCAATGGCATAGATGAACGCGCCGACAC
The DNA here is from genome assembly GCF_013608025.1 of Pseudomonas brassicacearum subsp. neoaurantiaca. Lineage (GTDB taxonomy): Bacteria > Pseudomonadota > Gammaproteobacteria > Pseudomonadales > Pseudomonadaceae > Aquipseudomonas. Next base: position 16,397 of record NZ_VDLV01000004.1, read on the forward strand.
GATCGCCAAGAAATTCCGGGCTCATGGCATAGCTCAGGGCGGCCAGGTCTTTTTTGTTGCCCAAGGCCGGCAAGGGCTGCTGCTGTTCGATGGCTTGGCGAACCTGCTTCACGGCCGTGCGGGCGTCGAGAAAGCCTGACTTGCGCAACTCTTCGGGGTTACGCAGGTAAAGCTTGTGCATGAGCAAATAAAGACTTTGCAGGTTGTCATGCATCGAGAGCGTGGCCATGCGGTCGACGCTGGTCTGCAAAAACTCTTGGGGCCTGGCGTTGCTGAACTGCGTGACCATGTCCTGGCCTTGCTGGTGGCTGCACCCGCCGCAAAGCAGCAGTAACAGCCCCGCCAACAGCAAGCCGCAGCGACATGGCGACCTCATTACGGGATTTAAAACACCGGCCATCGAATCTCGGTCTGGACATGGGGAAAGCGGTCGGGGTTGCCGCTTTCTGGCCATGGATAGAGCGGCAAAAACCATAAAAGTGCGGCGACCCACGCAGACGCTCACGCCTTGGCAAGCTTCGCCTCGATCAATTAGTCTTACTTTTTAATTGATAAATCCCGATTTATAGCTATAAATCCCTTCTCTACCCTCAAATAGAAAGACTACTGAACAGAAAAACCTTCATCGCTGTCCGACCAAGTAACGGACTCGACCACGTTAAAAACAACAACAAAACAACAGGAAAGGAAGGTCACACCATGCTGGAATCCAGACATCTGCTCACGGCCCTCGGAGTTTCTCTGATGATTGCCACCTCTTCCCAGGCCGCCGGCCTGACCAATGAACGCGCTGCCTTCGGCAAGACTAATGACGGCACGCCCGTTGAAAAATACGTGCTGCGCAACAGCAACGGCATGGAGGCTACCGTCATCACCTATGGCGGGATTCTCCAGTCGCTGATCGTGCCGGACAAAAACGGCATGACCGACGACATCGTGCTCGGCTTCGACGACGTGCAGGGCTACCAGAAGAACGGCACCGTGTACTTCGGCGCCACCATTGGCCGCTTCGGCAATCGCCTGGCAGGCGGCGCGTTCGAGCTGGACGGCAAGCGCTACCAGGTGCCGCAGAACGACAAGGACAATTCCTTGCACGGCGGACCGCAAGGCTTCGACAAGCGGGTCTGGAAAGCCGAACCTCACAATGGCAAGGATTCGGTCGGCGTGACCCTGACGTATGTGTCGGCGGACGGTGAGATGGGCTTTCCCGGCAACCTGAAAACCGATGTCACCTACAGCCTCAACGACCAGAACGAGCTGCGCATCGACTACACCGCCACCACCGACAAACCGACCGTGCTGAACCTGACCAACCACAGCTATTTCAACCTGGCAGGTGCCGGCAACGGCGACATTCTCAAGCAAGTCGCGACCCTGCACGCGTCCCGCTACACGCCGGTGACCGCCAAGCTCATTCCCACCGGCGAACTCGCGCCCGTGGCCGGTACGCCGATGGATTTCACCAAGCCAACCGCGATCGGCACCCATATCAAGGCCGACCATCAGCAGTTGAAGTTCGCCGAGCCGAAACAGGGCGGTTTCGATTTCAACTGGGTGCTCGATGCCAAGGGTGATGTGGGCAAGCTCGCCGCCGACGTCCAGGATCCGAAGTCCGGGCGGCGCCTGCAGCTCTTTACCACCGAACCCGGCGTGCAGTTCTACACCAGCAACTTCCTCGACGGCACGGTCAAGGGCAAGCAAGGCAAGGTCTATCCGCACTGGGGCGCGTTCACTCTGGAGACCCAGCACTTCCCCGACTCGCCGAACCAGCCGGACTTCCCTACCACGCGACTGAATCCGGGCCAGACCTACACCCAGGCCATGGTCCTGAAGTTCTCGGCGGAGTAATCCCATCGACCAGGCGTTCCCACACTACGCGTGGGAACGCCTCCTGTGACGCTCTGCGTCATGCTTTCGGGACGCAGCGCCTCCCCGGCTGCTTTCCAGCACGAATCAAACCTGAACACCTGGTCTATCCTGCTGCCACAGACTTTATCGTCCCGTACAACAGGAGATGTGAATGAAAACTCTGGAATTGGCCGGCGTATCCGTACCGGTGATCGGCCAGGGCACTTGGCGACTGGGTGAAGAACCGTCCCATCACAAGAAAGAAGTGGCGGCCCTGCGCCTGGGCATCGAGCTGGGCATGACCCTCATCGACACCGCGGAAATGTATGCCGAGGGCGGCGCCGAAAAAATCGTCGGCGAAGCGATTACCGGGCTGCGCGACCAAGTGTTCCTGGTAAGCAAGGTCTACCCCCACAACGCCAGCCGAAAAGGTATCCCGCTCGCCTGCGAACGCAGCCTGCGGCGGCTCGACACCGACTACATCGACCTCTATCTGCTGCACTGGCGCGGCCAATACCCGTTGGAAGAAACCGTCGAAGCATTTGAGCGGCTGCGCGAAGAAGGCAAGATCGGTCGCTGGGGTGTGTCCAACTTTGACGTCGACGATATGGAGGAGCTGGCCGCGCCGGCCTGCGCCACCAACCAGGTGCTGTACAACTTGCAAGAACGCGGCATCGAATTCGACCTGCTCCCCTGGAGCCAACGGCAACGCATGCCGATCATGGCGTACTGCCCGGTTGGCCAGGGCGGACATTTGCTCAAGGATCACACCGTGCAGCAGATCGCCGAGCGCCACCGCGCAACGCCGGCACAGATTGCCCTGGCCTGGCTGTTGCGCCAGGACAACGTCATTGCCATTCCCAAGGCCGTGCAGCCTGAACATGTGCGCCAGAATGCCGAAGCGGCGCAACTGCGGCTTGAGCCTCAGGATCTGGCGGCGCTGGATCTGGTGTTTCCGCAGCCTCAGGGGAAGCAGCGGTTGGCGATGGTTTAGCCTGGGGAATCGAAGGTTCTGTGGCGAGGGAGCTTGCTCCCGCTGGGGTGCGAAGCAGCCCTCGCTTTTAGGCGGCTGCTGCGCAACCGAACGGGAGCAAGCTCCCTCGCCACAAGAGCCTCCCCCTCCAGCCCATTACTCAGCGGCATCAGAACAAGCCCATCTGCCCGCCAACCAGGGTCGAAAAGTCGTCCCCCACAAACGGCAGGATCGCGTCCGCCACCGGCTGTAGCTGCTTGGTCACGTAATGGTCGTAATCGATGGGCGCGCTGCGGGTTTCCAGCGGCTCGGGGCCGGCGACGGTGATCACGTAGCTGATCCAGCCGCCATTCTGGTACTGCCGTGGCCGGCCCTGGCGTTCGTTGAACTCATCGGCAAGCCGCGCGGCCCGTACGTGGGGCGGCACGTTGCGTTCGTAATCGTCCAAGGGACGGCGCAGGCGCTTGCGGTAGACCAGGCGCTCATCGAACGCGCCGGCCAGCGTCTGGCGCACATAATCGCGCACGTAATCCTGATAGGGCTGGCGATGAAAGATCCGTCCATACAGCTCCTGCTGGAACTGCCGGGCCAGCGGCGACCAATCGGTGCGCACGGTTTCCAGGCCCTTGTAGATGATTTCGTCGCTGCCGTCAGCGCGGGTCACCAAGCCGGCGTAGCGCTTCTTGCTGCCCTCCTCCGCGCCACGAATGGTCGGCATCAGGAAGCGCTTGAAATGGGTTTCGAACTGCAGCTCCAGCGCGCTCTCCAGGCCGAACTCATCAAGCACATGCTCGCGCCACCACTGGTTGACGTAAGCCACCAGTTCCCGGCCAATCGCCGCCGCTTCTTCCTGGTCGTGGGAGCGGCGCAGCCAGACGAAGGTCGAGTCGGTGTCGCCATAGATCACCACATGCCCCCGGGCTTCGATCAACTGCCGGGTGCGTTGCATGATCTGATGGCCGCGCAAGGTAATGGACGACGCGAGCCGGGGGTCGAAGAAGCGACAGCCACTGGAGCCGAGCACGCCATAGAACGCGTTCATGATGATTTTCAGCGCCTGGGACAGCGGCGCGTTATGTTCGCGCTTGGCGGTCTCCCGGCCTTCGGCGACGCGCGCGACAATCGCCGGCAGGCAGTGTCGGGTACGGGAGAACCGCGCCCCGCGAAAGCCTGGCACCGACGTGTCGTCGTCCGGATGGCGCAGGCCTTCGATCAGTCCCACCGGGTCGATGAGGAAGGTGCGGATGATCGACGGATACAGGCTCTTGTAGTCGAGCACGAGCACCGACTCGTAGAGCCCCGGCTGGGAATCCATGACGAACCCGCCGGGGCTGGCCTCGGGCGGACGCTGGCCAAGGTTCGGTGCGACAAACCCCTGGCGATGCATCAGCGGCATGTAGAGATGCGTGAACGCCGCCACCGAGCCTCCGCTGCGATCCGCCGGCAGGCCGGTGACGCTGGCGCGCTCCAACAGGAACTCGAGCAGGTCGGTCTTGGCGAAGATCCGCGTCACCAGCTCGCAGTCCTTGAGGTTGTAGCGGGCCAGGGCCGGCTTGTCCTCGGCAAACATGCGGTTGATCTCGTCCATGCGCTGGTACGGGTTGTCGATGGACTTGCCTTCGCCCAGCAGGGTTTGCGCAACGTTTTCCAGGCTGAACGACGGAAAACTCCAAGTCGCCGAGCGCAAGGATTCGATCCCGTCGATGATCAGCCGCCCCGCCGCCGAAGCGAAAAAATGGTTGTTGCGTGCTCCATGCTCGCGCCACTGCATTTCCTCCCCGCCGCGTCCCAGGCGCAGCGGCACGGCCAGCCGGCGGGCATGCTCATGGAGCACGCGCAGATCGAACTGAACCAGGTTCCAGCCGATGATCGCGTCAGGGTCGAAACGGGCGAACCACTCGTTGAGCTTCTTCAACAGCAGCGTGCGGGATTCGCAGTATTCGAGCTGGAAATCCACCTCGCGATCATCGCCATTCGGCGGCCCGAGCATATACACCTGGCGTTCGCCGCAGCCTTCCAGTGCAATGGAATACAACTCGCCCTGAGCGGTGGTTTCGATGTCCAGGGACACCAGCCGCAGCGGCGGCCGGTACTCGGGCGCCGGCTTCATCTGGGCGTCGAGCAGCAGGCCGTCGGCCGATGGCGTGCCGCCGAACCAGACCGGAGCAGTGATGAAGCGCTCCATCAGGTAGCGCTCCGGCGGGCGGATGTCGGCTTCGAATACTTCCACGCCGGCGCGCCGCAGCGTGGTGTCCAGGCGCATCAGTTGCGCATGCTGCCGGCAATACAGGCCCAGCACCGGGCGATGCTCGAAATCCAGCAGGTCCAGGGGACGCAGCTCAACGTCCTTTTCCCCTTGCAACAACGCCTCGACCTGACCGCGCTGGACCTGCGGCACAAACGCCACCGAGGGTTGCACCGGCAGGCGCACGCGCCGGGGGCCGGCATCCGTCGCCAGCCAGAACTCGACTTCGGTGCCCGCGGGGGTGTCGCGCCAATGCCGGGTCAGGACGAAGCCCTGCTGTAGATTCACCGCTGAAACCTCGAAACTCAGATGTCACGCATTCTACCTGTGGCGAGGGAGCTTGCTCCCGCTCGATTGCGCAGCGGTCGCCAAAAAAGCGGGGGCTGCTTCGCCCGAAGCGTCGGACCGACCCAGCGGGAGCAAGCTCCCTCGCCACAACCGCGCATGGCATCATTTCAGCGCTAATTCACGAACTATGACGCTTTTGGACGATTGGCCGCCGCTTTATCGCTTGCTCTGCGCCGTTAGGTCTACGATTCTTTAATCACCCGCAAAAAACGACACCCGAGGCCTCCCCATGAAAACCGTCGCGCAGTTGCTCCGGATAAAAGACGAGAAAAACCAGCAAGTGCACACCATTTCACCGGACGACATGGTTTTGCAGGCCCTGATGCGCATGGCCGAGAAAAACGTCGGTGCGCTGCTGGTGGTGAAGAACGACGAAGTGCTGGGCATCATCAGTGAGCGCGACTATGCGCGCAAAATGGTCCTGCACGGGCGCTCCTCGGTAGGTACGAAAGTCAGCGACATCATGGTCTCCCCGGTCATTACCATCGATCCCCACCAGAACGTCGAGACGTGCCTGAGCATCATGACCGAAAAACATCTGCGGCATTTGCCCGTCGTGGAGGACGGCAAGCTCGTCGGCCTGTTGTCCATCGGCGACCTGGTAAAAGAGGCCATTGCCGAGCAGGCGGACCTGATCAGACAACTGGAGCAATACATTCGCGGCGAATGATCGACTCGGGCGGGTTGCTCATTTTCGACTCACTTCTATATTGAAGGAGTTGTCCCTGCCCGAGCATCCCGATGGCCCTCACCGACCGACTGATCATTTGTGAACATTGCGATGCAGTGTACGAGCCGGTTGAGCTCGGCCCGCATCAAAGAGCCTTGTGCGTGCAATGCCATGCGGTGATCCAGCGCTACGACGGCCTGACCATCGAGCAGCGCCTGGCCTTGACCATCACCGCGGCGGTGCTTTGGGCCTTTGCCAATGTCTATCCGGTGATGAGCATCCGGCTCCAGGGCTTGAGCAACAGCGCGACTCTTTGGGATTCGGTCGTGGCCCTGAGCCAGGGGCCGATTATCTTCATTGCCTTGGTCGCCGCGGTCGCGATCATCATCGCCCCAGCCTTCCAATTGGCGCTCTTGCTCTGGGTGCTCAGCTACGCCTATTCAAACCGCCGGGCGCCGGCGTTCAACCTGTGCATGCGCAGCCTGGAAACGCTGCGACCATGGAGCATGCTGGAAGTGTGCCTGTTGGGGGCGCTGGTCGCGGTCATCAAGCTCGCCGGGCTGCTTGATGTGCTGCCGGGCATCGGCCTGTTCGCCCTAGGGGCGTTGAGCCTGCTGATGATCCGCATCGCCGGCCGCGATGTCCGTGATCTGTGGGATCGCCTGTGAACGGCGCACCGCTGGGCAACCCGCCCCGGGCCGATGATTTGAACCTGTGCCTGTGCCACAGCTGCGGCCTGGCATGCGACATGACCGACGAACCCGAGACCTGCCCGCGCTGCGATGCCCGCCTGCACCGGCGCAAACCCGATACCCTGACCCGCACCTGGGCCTATATGCTGGCAGCCCTGGTGTTTTATATTCCGGCCAACCTGCTGCCGGTCATGAACACCCAGATGCTCGGCGAAGGCGCGGACAGCACCATCATCAGTGGCGTCCTCGAGTTCTGGCACAGCGGTGCCTGGGACATCGCGCTGATCATCTTCATCGCCAGCATCGCGGTGCCGGGCATCAAGTTCGTCGTGTTGACGCTGCTGCTGGTGACCGTGCAACGGCGCAGCACCTGGGCCCAGGTCCAGCGCGCGAAGCTGTACCGGCTGGTCGAGGTCATCGGCTACTGGTCGATGCTCGACGTGCTGGTCGTGGCGTTGGTGGCGGCCCTGGTGAAATTCCAGGCGCTGAGCGATATCGAACCGCGACCGGGAATCCTTTTCTTCGGCCTCGTGGTGCTGTTCACCATGCTCTCGGCCATGAGTTTCGACCCCCGCTTGATCTGGGACACCCAACCCTCCGAGGAGACCATGGATGAAGTCGCAAGCCACTGATGGACAACCCACGCCGGGCCGCGCGCATGTCACCAGCCGTCGCTGGACGGTCTCGCTGGTGTGGATCGTGCCGATCATCGCGGTGTTGGTGGGCGTGTCCCTGGTGGTGCATAACTGGCTGCAGGAAGGCCCGACCATCACCATTACCTTCAAGACAGGCGAAGGCCTGACGGCCAACAAGACCCCGGTCAAATACCGCAACGTGGTGATTGGCCAGGTTACCGATGTGCAACTGAGCGAGGACCAGAAAAATGTCACCGCTACGGTCAAGCTCGCCAAGACTGCGGACACCTTCACCCATGAAGATTCGGTGTTCTGGGTGGTCAGGCCACGCATCGGCGCGGGCGGGATTTCCGGAATCGATACCTTGCTGTCGGGCGATTTCATCGGCGCCGATGCCGGCCATTCGAAAGTCCGCGCCAAGTCCTTCACCGGCCTGGAGGCTCCGCCGCCCATCACCTATGGCGAGCCGGGCAAGCGCTTTACCCTGCACTCCCAGGACCTTGGCTCGCTGGACATCGGCTCGCCGGTCTACTTGCGCAAGATCCCGGTGGGCCAAGTGGTCTCCTACGCGTTGGATGCCGACGGCAAGGGCGTCAACATCGAGGTGTTCATCAATGCGCCAAACGACGCCTACGTCACCGAGAACACCCGTTTCTGGAACGTCAGCGGGGTCGACGTGAACGTCGGTGCCAACGGCTTCGCGGTCAAGACCGAATCCTTGTCCGCCTTGCTGGTGGGTGGCATTGCCTTCAGGGCACCGGAATACAGTCCCAACGACACGCCTGCCGCCGAGGACAAGAATTTCGAGCTGTTCGCCGACCAGCAGAGCGCCCTCGCCCCGCCCAGTGGCAAGGCGCAGTACCTGGCCTTGCGCTTCGACCAGGCCTTGCGCGGGTTGCGCGTCGGGGCCCCGGTGGAATTCCTCGGGATCGAGATCGGCCGAGTGGTGGCCATGAACTTGGATTTCGACGAGAAGCAGCGCACGTTTCCCGTCAACGTCGGCATCGTGATCTACCCACAACTGCTGGGCAAGGCGCACGAGAAGTTGCTCAAATCCCTGGATTACGACCCGGAAGATGAAGCCGCGGCGGCTCGGCTGGTCGGCAGTTTCGTCGAGCGGGGCCTGCGCGCCCAGGCCCGCAGCGGCAACCTGCTGACCGGGCAGTTGTACATTTCGCTGGATTTCTATCCCAAGGCCGAAAGAGTCGCCTTCGACACGTCCGCCCGGCCCCTGCGGATCCCCACGATTCCGGGTAGCCTCCAGCAACTGCAGGAACAACTGCAGACGGTGATCGAGCGTATCAACAAGCTGCCGCTGGAAAGCATCGCGAGCAATCTGGACGGCAACCTCGTTGAGCTGCGCAAAGGCCTGTCGCAGTTCAACAGCAAGACCCTTCCGGGCGTGCAGAGTACCTTGCAGGACGTGAGCAAGACCTTGCAGTCGGCGAATTCAACCCTGGCGGAGGATTCCCCACAGCGCGAACAACTCACCCAGACCCTGGATGACCTGGGGCGCATGTCGCGGTCGTTGCGCGAACTGTCCGACTACCTGAGCCGTCACCCCGAATCGTTGCTGCGCGGCCGTCCGAAAGACGCCCCGGCGCAGAACCTTTCCTTCCCGGTGAAAGAATGACCCTTGGAGCACGCCTGATGCCACTGACGCTGAGATGCTCGTTGATCGCCCTGGCGCTGCTGCTCGGCGCCTGCCGCAGCGACCCCATCCACTATCACACCCTGAGCCCGGCGCAACCGACCGGCCAGGCACGCGCAGGGGTGGATATCCAGATCGAGCAACTCAGCGTGCCACCGCAAGTGGATCGTACCCAGATGGTCATCCGCCAGGGCGACAGCGGGTTGGCGATCCTGGAGACCGAATGGTGGGGCGCAAGCCTGGCGGACGAACTGCGCAGCAGCCTCGACGAACAACTGAGCAATCCCGGCGCACCGAAGCGGTTGCTGCGGGTGGACGTGCAGCGCTTCGATTCGGTTCCCGGTCGGTACGCTCGCATGGACGTGCAGTGGCGATTGCGCAACCTTGGCAGCGCATCAGGCGCCCTGACCTGCCGCAGCAGCCTGCAGACGCCGGCCGCAGGCAATATTGATGACTTGGTGAAGGGCCATCAGAACAACGTCCGGCAGTTTGTCGAACTCGTCGGGCAAGCGGCCTCGCGCAACGCCTGTCCGTGATTCACTCAGGCCAATGCAGTGACAGCACGGGCGCGATACGCGGATGGTGGTCGATACGCTCCAGCAAGGCGTAGAACTCGGGGCGGGCGCTGAGCATTGCCTCCCGGGTCTCGACCCACTTCGTGATCACTGCCGCCAGGATATCCAGCGCCCCAGGCTCGGCACCACTGAGGAACGGCGTCCCCGGAAACTGGTCGGCAAACAAGGCCCAATTGCGATACAGCCGTTGTTTCGTGCCCGTCACCAGTCGCTCCCGCACAGCCTCGTCCGCGTCCGGCAGCCAGCGTTCAGGGAAATCGATGATCCCAATGGGCGTGTAGCAATTGGCGGCGATGTAGACCAGGCCGCGTATGACCTGCCCACGCTGGGCCGGGTTTTCCGGCAGCAGCTTCGATTCCGGAAAGGACAACCCCAGGTGGATCAGGATCGCCGCCGCCTCGGTCAGGACCGAGCCGTCTGGCAGTTGCAGGGTCGGAACCTGCTTCTGCGGGTTCAACGCCTCGAGTTCTTTCGCCGCTTCATTGTCCTCGGTCGAATAGGTATCGACCCGGCGGTAAGGCACCCCGCACAGACACAGGGCAATTTCCACGGCCGAGGACCCCGACTGAATGTGGCCGAATAACTGATACATGTGCTTGCCTCCTGCAAAGGGATTCAGCCGGTAGAACCCGAAGCACCATCAGCGTTCCATCAAGCTCATCGGCAACAGTCCGACGAGCTATCACCGCCATCGATGTTCACCATCATTTCAATGAAGTTCTCCTCCCCGGTGCCCGGCGCAACAATGGCCCCACACAAACAACGCACCCCCTGGAGCACACCATCATGAAACGCCAAATCATCCTCAGCTTCGCTTTCTCGGTCCTGGCAGCCAACGTATTCGCCGCCTCCGCCCAACCCGTCATTGCCGAAGGTGGCTCCGACCGCCTGATCGAAAACCGCGTCGCTGAAGGCGGTGCCGACCGTCTGCTGGAACGCCGCGTTGCTGAAGGTGGCTCCGATCGCCTGATCGAAAGCCGCGTCGCTGAAGGCGGTGCCGATCGCCTGCTGGAACGCCGCGTCGCCGAAGGTGGCTCCGATCGCCTGCTGGAACGCCGCGTTGCCGAAGGTGGCTCCGATCGCCTGATCGAGAATCGCGTCGCTGAAGGCGGTGCCGATCGTCTGTTGGAACGCCGCGTCGCTGAAGGCGGCTCCGACCGCCTGATCGAAAACCGCGTCGCTGAAGGCGGTGCCGATCGTCTGCTGGAACGCCGCGTCGCCGAAGGTGGCTCCGATCGCCTGCTGGAACGCCGCGTCGCCGAAGGTGGCTCCGATCGCTTGCTGGAACGCCGCGTTGCCGAAGGTGGCTCCGATCGCCTGGCTCAGAACCGTGCATGAGTTGCTTGATTGCGATGCCTGATCCAGCCTCGAATGACGTTCAACACAATCCGTGGCGAGGGAGCTTGCTCCCGCTTGAGCGCGAAGCGCTCACAAAAAAAGGGGCCGCTACGCCCGAAGCGTCGGACCGTCCCAGCGGGAGCAAGCTCCCTCGCCACGAGTTCATCGCTTGTCCTGAGCGAACAACATGACCCCGGCAAAAGCCCGGCCTTATCCGCCGGGCTTTTTCATGTCCAAGGATTTTAGCGCCCCGAAGCCCTAGCCATGCACCGCTGGTACCGTTCGTCCACGCGCTTGGCGAACCATGCAGTGGTCAGCTTGCGAGTGATTTTAGGACTCTTGAGCACGATCCCCGGTAACACCGCCCTAGGCAATGGCTTGCCCTCGGCCTTTTCAGCCAGTTCGAACACACGCTTGTAGAGCTTGCTGTCCTCGAACGCCAGGCTGTCACCCAACTCCAACTGATCGCGGATGGTCGGGTTGCGCATCCCCAACGACTTGCCCAACGTGCGCACCGCCAGCTCCGTGCTACCGGGCATGATTGAGTCATGCAGGATCAAATCGCCGTCCAGGGCCAGGGAGATACCCGAAGCGCGGCTCACTGCATGCTGGAACGCGGCGTTGCGACTGGCGTACCAACCGGCGTTGAAATCGGCGAACCGGTACAGCGGCTCGGTGTAGCTCACCGGATACCCCAACAAATGGGCCACGCCGAAATACATGCCGCCACGACGGCTGAACACTTCCCGCCGAATCGAGCCATCCACCGTGTAGGGATAATTCCGTGCATTGGCCTGGGCGAACGCGATGCTGACCTGCATCGGGCCACCCGTGTGCACCGGATTGAAACCATCGAACAGGGTCTTGCCCAGCGGCACCATACTGATGAAATCGTCAAAAATCGCGCTGAGTTCCTTCTCGCTTCGCGCCGCACTGAGACGATCGCTGTAGCTTTTTCCATTCGGCGAGCGCACCTGGAGCGCGGCGCTGACCAGCAGTCCCGGGACATGGACCTTCGCCGCGCGTCGGTCGATTTCCTGCCGGGCAATCTTGCCCAGCCCCGGTACGGTGGGGTCGGCCTGGAAAGTCGATTCCTGTTCAGTCACCGCCAGTACCGAACAGATATTCTGGGTGGTCGGCGGGATCTGTTGAGCCGAAAAGGCGACGTAGATATCCGTGGCCCAGCCTTCTCGGTCAGCGGTCTTGGCCGGCAATAACCGAACGATTTGCGCCTTGACCTCGGCAGGCTGGCGCTCCGGCTCCTGGGCCTGGCGCGTGCCGCAACCGGCCAGGGCCAGCAAGGCGGCGAGACTGATCGTCAATCGAGTGAATTGCATGGTGCTCCATCAGATCCATTGTTCGGGAGCAACCATACGACCAAAAGCCCGTAGAAATCCAATAGGCAGCAAGCTTGCCCCCATAAGGTTATGCCGCTGCCTATGCACCCGTGGCGAGGGAGCTTGCTCCCGCTGGACTCTGTAGGAGCTGGCGGAGCCTGCGATCTTTTGATCTTGATCTTTCGCTTGAAATTCAAGTGACAGGGGAAAGATCGCAGCCGAGCGGGAGCAAGCTCCCTCGTCACGGGTCCAGCATCTTTCTTAAGTGCAATGCTGGGTCAGATCCCACTCAACGCCAGGTCCATGGCGAAGTAGGTGAAAATCAGGTCCGCCCCTGCCCGCTTGATCGCGCCAAGGCTTTCACGCACCACGCGGGCTTCGTCGATCGCACCCGCCTGGGCGGCAAATTTGATCATCGCGTACTCGCCGCTGACCTGATAGGCCGACAACGGCAGGTTCGACGCCTGGCGGATGTCGCGGATGATGTCGAGATAGGCCCCGGCCGGCTTGACCATCAGCGCATCGGCGCCTTCCTGCTCGTCGAGCAAGGATTCGCGCAGTGCTTCGCGACGGTTCATCGGGTTCATCTGGTAGCTCTTGCGGTCGCCCTTCAAGGCACTGCCACCCGCCTCGCGGAACGGGCCATAAAGCGCCGAGGCAAACTTGGTCGAATACGCCATGATGGCCGTCTGGCTGAAGCCCGCCTCGTCCAAGGCCTTGCGAATGGCCTGGACCTGTCCGTCCATGGCCGCCGACGGCGCGATGACGTCGGCACCGGCACGCGCCGCCGCCACGGCCTGCTTGCCCAGGTTGATCAGGGTCCGGTCATTGTCCACTTCATGGCCGTGCAGCACACCGCAGTGGCCATGATCGGTGTACTCGCAGAAGCAGGTGTCGGACATCACGACCATTTCCGGCACGGCGTCCTTGCAGATCCCGGCCATGCGCGACACTAGGCCACGCTCACTCCACGTGTCGCTGCCGTCGCTGTCCAGATGATGGGACACGCCAAAGGTCATCACCGACTTGATGCCGGCGCGGGCATAGCGCTCGATTTCACCAGCCAGTTTCGATTCAGGGATACGCATCACACCCGGCATGCTCTTGATCGGCACGAAATCGTTGATTTCTTCTTCGACGAAAATCGGCAGCACCAGGTCGTTCAGGGTGAACTCGGTTTCCTGGAACAGGCTGCGCAAGCTTGCGTTGCGGCGCAGACGGCGTGGACGTGCTTCGGGGAACTGGCTGGACATGGGACTCCTGGGGCAAAAATGGGGCTCGATCACAGGGAGCAAAGCTTATGCCCTGGCCGGCCAGGGCACAAACATCGGCGGGAAAACAGAGTGTTACCGGCAGGGCAATAATCCGCTCAGAGCGTCAACGTGCCATTGATGCAGGTCACCACGGCGCCACCAATCCAGACTTCTTCGCCGATCTGCTCGACATGAATCCGCCCGGCCCGCCCCATGGTCACGCCCTGGCTGACCACGTAGGCGCTGGGCGCCAAGCCCTTGCCCAGCATCCACTGGGCGAGCCCGGCATTCAGGCTACCGGTGGCGGGATCCTCCGGCATGCCATCGCCGGCGATGAACCCACGCACTTCGAATTGCGCGGCATCGCCATCGACGACCGGATCCCACGGCGCAACGACCCCCACGGCCAAGTCTCGCAATTGGGGATAATCCGGCTTGAGCGTCAAGACCTGCTGGCGATCCTTGAGCAGCAAGGCCAACCAACCGGCGCCGTTGTCGACCCACTGCGCGTCGACTATCGCCTCAGCTGGAAGGCCCAATCCCTTGCGCACTCGCTCCAGCACGTCGACTTCCAGCGGGCCGGACTTGAGCAAGGGCGGCGCCAGAAAGGCCAGGCCAAAGTCGCTGCGGCGAATCCTGACGAGCCCGACACCGCATTCCTGCACGACTTCCTGCCCTTTCGGCACACCCCCGGCTTCCAGCCATGCGTGGCAACTGCCCAGGGTCGGGTGTCCGGCAAACGGCAATTCGGTCGATGTGGTGAAGATGCGCACCCGGTAATCGGCATCCGGGTGCTGCGGCGCCAGCACGAACGTGGTCTCGCTGAGGTTGGTCCAGTTGGCGAAAGACGCCATGCGCTCTTCGTTGAACCCATCGGCTCCCAGCACCACCGCCAGCGGATTGCCCTTGAGCGACGCTTCGCTGAACACGTCCAGCTGCTTGAAATCGAATCGACGCGTCGTCGTCATTCTGGAATTTTCAGGCCGCGAGCCACCGCCGGTCGCGCCAGGAAACGCTCCAGCACCCGCGTCACGTTGGGGAAGTTCTGGATGCCCACCAGATCACCCGCCTCGTAGAACCCGATCAAATTGCGCACCCACGGGAACGTGGCGATATCGGCGATGGTGTAGCGCTCGCCCATGATCCAGTCCCGCCCCTGGAGTCGGCCATCGAGGACCTTGAGCAGGCGTTTGCTTTCTTCGACATAACGGTCGCGCGGACGCTTGTCTTCGTAATCCTTGCCGGCGAATTTGTTGAAGAACCCCAACTGCCCGAACATCGGCCCGATCCCGCCCATCTGGAACATCAGCCACTGGATCGTTTCGTAGCGCGCCGCCGACTCCTGGGCCAGCAATTGACCGCTCTTGTCCGCCAGGTAAATCAGGATCGCCCCCGACTCGAACAACGCCAGTGGCTGGTCCCCTGGCCCATGGGGGTCGAGAATTGCCGGGATCTTGTTGTTGGGGTTCAGGGACAGGAACTCGGGCGACAACTGATCGTTGCTGCCGAAATCGACTTTATGCGGCTCGTAGGGCAGGCCGGTCTCTTCGAGCATGATCGACACTTTTACCCCGTTTGGGGTTGGCAAGGAGTAGAGCTGGATCCACTCGGGGTATTGGGCGGGCCATTTTTGGGTGATGGGGAATGGAGTCAGGTTGGGCATGAAATGGATTCCAAGTGTCAGCCAGAAAGCTGAAGCATAAATCAGCCGATCGGCTTTGGGCCGTCGCTCGTTCTTAATTCCGCAACATCCTGTCGCTAACATTCGCTTCATCCCGTGGCGGAATGCCGTTTACAACACAGCGCACCGGCCAGGATCGAACCAACGGGCGGAAACGGACTCAGAGAACTGCCCCGAGGAATCGAAGCGGCGTAACGACAAGGAAAACACCCGAGCCCAAAGGCCTCGCGGTGCCGGGGTTTGTCAGCCTGAATCGAAACCAAAGATGGCCATCCAATGATTAATCCACGCAAACTCACCCAATACCTGAAGCACCGTTCGTGGCTGATGCTGCCGACGCTGCTGGTGGTCTCTGGACTGGTGTTGTCGCTGGAGTCCAGCGTGAGCCGCGCCCAGCCCGTCGATGGCGTACAGACCCTGGTGTTCCTGCGCCACGCCGAAAAACCCGCCGGAGGCCTTGGCCAGCTCAATTGCCAAGGGCTGAATCGCGCCATCGACCTGGCGACCTTGCTGCCAGAAAAATTCGGCAAGGCCGACTATGTATTCGCCGCCAACCCGACCCGCAATGTCGAAGAGGGTGAGCTGGACAATTCCTACAGCTACATCCGCCCATTGATGACTATCAGCCCCAGCGCCATCAAGTTGGGCTTGCCGGTGAACATCGAATATTCGGCCAACGACACCAGCGACCTGGCCAACGAACTGCTGCACGACAAATACCACAACGCCACCATCTACACCGCCTGGTCCCACGGCTACTTGCCGGAACTGATCAACAAGGTTGCGGGCGAAGCGGTGGGCAAGCGGCTCAAGATCACCGATGACTGGGCGTCGAGCGATTTCGATTCGCTGTACGTGCTGACACTGACCTGGCACAACGGCAAGGCCAGCCTGACCAGCCAGAGCTACAAGCAGGGGTTGGATAATGGGCGGGAAACGTGTCCGACGTAAGGTGCCAACAAAACACCCTGTGGGAGCGAGCTTGCTCGCGATGGCGGCGGCCAATTCAACAGATGCGCAACTGATCGGCCGCTATCGCGAGCAAGCTCGCTCCCACATAAGGCCCAACTATCATTTCCGCCGGGCAGCGCGCTCACTCAGATATTCCAACACCGCCACCCGCTCCCCGGCGAACTCGATCCGCCCGCCCTTCTTTTCCCGCTGGAATACATACATCGGATCGTAGTATTCGCGCAGCAGGCCTTCGATCCAGCCGCGATGCAAATCGACGGCACCCGAATTGGCCTGCTCGACCAGGGCCGCTTCCATGATGTCCATCAATCGCCGATGACGGTCGCCACCCAGGCGCCTGTGGATGTTGTCGAGGCTCGACAGCAGTCGCTCGGAAAACAAAGCGAAACCTTCGTCGCCATGCACGTCGATGAACTCGGCGCACAGGTTGATCACGTAGTCCTGCAGGATTCGCTCGACCCGCCGCTCCAGGCTGTCTTCCAGCCAGACCATCGGCACCTGTTGCATGCGTTGGTACAACGGCAGCGGGACGGCGCAACTGCCCACCATCCGACTCTCATCTTCCAAAACGAACTGCTCGATGCCGACAGTGCGCTTTTTCAGCACATCCACCGCCAGCAAGTTCTCGAAATCGATGTTGGACGGCTGCCCGGTGGCACGCTTGCCAAAGCTCGAACCGCGATGATTGGCGCAACCCTCCAGGTCAAGCGCATTGGGCAGTTGCGCCAACACCTCGGTCTTGCCCGTGCCGGTCATGCCGCCCAGCAGAACCAGGTCGCACTGGGCAGCGGCCTGCTCGACAGTGTCGAGCAGGAAGGTCCGCATGGCCTTGTAGCCACCGCCGACACGGGGGTAGTCGATACCGGCCTCGTCCTTGAGCCACTGCTGGACAATCTGCGAGCGCAAGCCACCACGAAAGCAATACAGCACCCCGTCGGGATGGGACCGGGCGAAATCGGCCCAGGCCTGGATGCGTTGGGCCTTGGTTTCGCCGGAAACCAACTGATGCCCCAAGACAATGGCGGCCTGCTGTCCCTGCTGCTTGTAGCAAGTGCCGACGCGTTGTCGCTCGATATCGGTCATCAGCGGCAGGTTGACCACGCCGGGGAACGCGCCCTTGATGAACTCAACGGGCGCACGGGTATCCATCATCGGACGATCATTGAGGAAGATATCGCGGTAATCGGTGATGTCGTTGGGCATCAAGACACCTCGACCGCGTGGGTCTGTCGCTCGACCAACTCGCCAATCGGCTCCAGCGCAAGGCCCAGCTCGACAGCGACCTGCAGGAATTCGCTTTCCCCTTCTGGCGTGACGGCAATCAGCAAGCCGCCGCTGGTCTGCGGGTCGCACAGCACGCGCTTGTGCAACTCCTGGACACGGCCGACCTTGCTCGCGTAACTGTCATAGTTGCGCAACGTGCCGCCCGGCACGCAACCCAGGTCCAGGTAGTACTCGACGCCCGGCAAGCGCGGCACCGCGTCATAACGGATGCGCGCGGTGAGCTGGCTGCCATCGGCCATCTCCACCAAGTGCCCGAGCAAGCCGAAGCCAGTGACATCGGTCATCGCGGCCACGCCGTCGAGCTTGCCGAAACGGCTGCCGGGCTTGTTGAGCGTGCACATCCAATCGCGGGCCAGGCCCACGTCGGCGGCGCGCAGCTTGCCTTTCTTTTCCGCCGTGGTGAGGATGCCGATGCCCAGGGGTTTGGTCAGGTAAAGACGGCAACCGGCCACAGCGGTGTCGTTGCGTTTCATGTGGCGTTTTTGCACGAGGCCCGTGACAGCCAGGCCGAAAATCGGCTCTGGCGCGTCGATCGAATGCCCGCCCGCCAAGGGAATGCCCGCCTCATCGCACACCGAGCGGCCACCGCGAATGACCTCCCGGGCGATTTCCGGGGCCAGGACATTGACCGGCCAGCCGAGGATCGCGATCGCCATCAGCGGATCGCCGCCCATGGCGTAGATATCACTGATGGCGTTGGTGGCGGCGATACGGCCGAAGTCGAACGGATCGTCGACGATCGGCATGAAGAAATCGGTGGTCGAGACCACCCCGCGCTCCTCGTCGATGGCGTAGACCGCCGCATCATCCCGGGAGGCGTTGCCCACCCACAGCTTGGGGTCAAGGTTCTGCGCGCCGCTGCCGGCCAGAATCACTTCCAGCACCTGGGGCGAAATCTTGCAGCCGCAACCGGCACCGTGGCTGTACTGGGTCAGGCGAATCGGCTCGCTCATGGGCATACCTCTCGTAAGTCAAGGTGGGCGATTCTACCAGCATCGCCAGCACCGCGATCCAGGCCGCTCATCCAACGGAATTTTCCGATTGTGCAAGACTCACTTGAACAATAGCCGAGCGCGCGCCCAGGGAGATTGCCAATGGACCCAAACCCAGCCACAAACAGTCATCTTGATTACGGTCTCGACACGCTGTTCGGTCGCGAGACCAAAAGCGTCGAGTGCCAATTCGATGTAAAACGTCTCGATGATGGCGAGCCGCCGTGGTTTGCCCTGCATGTACGCCCGCCGCTGCCCGAAGACCTGGCGAAAGCCCAGATCGTCGTGTTCAGCGCCGAAGGCCGGCGCATCAGCGGCATCGTCCGGCGTACCGAGCGCCTGGCCGACGACAGCCTGCAATTGGACGTCGAACCGGACTGAGCCGCCCCTGTCATATCGAATCGCAAGCGCGTTCGCGCCCGTATCCGGTCAGCACAGTGGAGTCAGGGACGACGACCGTGGGATGATCGGTCTTCAAGCACGACCACCCGTGGAGCAATTGAATGTCATCGCTGAGTCAAAACGCTGCCGCCCTGCTGCTGACGGCTGTCGCCAGCCTCGTCGCATTGCCTGTCCTGGCTGCCCAGCCCAAAGCCGTGGCGCAAACGCCGGCCCAGAAGATCACGATGCTGGGCGGCAAATTCATCTTCACCCTGCCCAAGGGCTTCACGGCGACGCCCTTGTCCGCAGGGGATGTGGCGCAGGGGACCGCCGGGGCGTCCGGCACGATGTACAGCAATGCCACCACCCGAACCGTGGTCATCGCAGCGGAGAACACCCTGGTCGGCGGCGCGAACGTAAAAGATAACGACGCAGCCTTTCTCGATTCCACCTTCGCCGATTTCGCCGTACAGAAAACCAAGGCCCTGCCCGATGCCAAGATCCTCGGCGAACAGAGCCTGACTCAGAAAACCACCGGCCTGGGCCTGCGTCAGCTCGATACCAAGGCCACGCAGGGAGGCGGGCCGACGTTGGATACCACGCTGATCGGTGCATCCGGCACGCGCATGGCCGTGGTGCAGATCATTTCCAGGGCCAGCGACCAGGCCGGTCATGAAGCGCTGGTGAAGCAGATCGCCAGCGGGAAGTGATGATTTGCCGCGGTGTTGTGGGAGCGAGCCTGCTCGCGAAGAGGCCACCCATCCCAACATCTTCATGGACTGTAGTGCCGCCTTCGCGAGCAGGCTCGCTCCCACAAGGGGCCGGTGTGCATATCAAGGATTGAGTCGCTCCAGCCAGGCCCGCAAATCCTTCACTTCCTGTGCACTGATGTTATGGCCAAGGCCCGGGTAGGCATGGAATTCCGGCTCCAGGGCCAGCGTTTTCAGGAATGTGTCGGCGTCGGTGCCGTCACGGTAGGGAATGATCGGATCGACCGTACCGTGGCCGATGAACACCGCCAGCGCCCGCCGCGATTCGTCGGGCGTCAGTTCGGCCCGCAGCACCGACAGCACCCGCCCGCCCATCGCGGCAATACCGCCAACGGCTTCGGGGTGTCGCAAGGCGACTTCGTAGCTCATCATCGCCCCCTGGCTGAAGCCCACCAGATAGACGTTGCTCGCATCGGTCGGATATTTGGCCCGGGCCTTGTCGATGAATTCCAGGAGCATCTGGCCGCTGGCCTTCAAATCCGATGTATCACCGTCATACGCACCCTCGCCCTTCTTGGCGAACCACTGGTAGTGACCCGGTTCCATGGACTTGGGCGCCCGTACCGAAAGGTAGTTGTAGTGCTCGGGCAGTTCGTCCGCGAGGCTGAGCAGGTCCTCTTCATTGCTGCCCGACCCGTGCAGGAAAATCACCAGGGGCCGGTTCCCGGCCTTTTCGTCCGCGCGGGCCAGGTAGTTGAGTGGCAAGTCGGTGTGCAGCGAAGGTTGGGCCTGCACGCCGACGGATACCAGCAGCAGAAACAGGGCGAACGCTTTGAGCATCAGTCTTCCTCCATCGTTTGATAACCGCACGGCAACGACCGTGCGGTGAGGTAGACAGCGCTCATCAGTCGTTGATCAATTTCCCCGCCCGAATCGGCTCGCGCCCGGCGACTTTCGCCTGCCAGATGCCCGGCTGGGTGTAGCGTCCACGATCCAGCGCGAACAATACCCCGCTGGTGCCAGCAGGAACAACGGTGACCCGGTCATTCAACGGATCGACCACTTCGAACAGCGGATCGCCCCGCTCCACCCATTCGCCCGCTTCGCGCAGGAAACTCACCACGCCATGGTGCGGTGCAAACAGGTATTCGGTGCCTTCGAAGGGAAAACCTTCGCAGCACGCTTGCGGCGCGGCCGGCCAATCGCCGCCGATAAAGCCCTGTTCCGCCAGGAACCCGAGGATGGCTTCGCAGTTGGCCTGGGCCTGCTCCACCCGGGTGTCGCCCATGCCGCCGAGTTCCAGCGTCGTCGCCAGGTTGGCCGGCGGAATCGCCGCTTGCGGAAAAATCCTCGCCAGGCGCAACCACGGCGTCGAGCAAGACTCATCGAACGAGCTGCCGCCGGAATCTTCACACAGCAACGCCACGCCGGCCTTCAACCGCGCCGCCAACGAGCGCCACTGCGGCCACTGTTGTGGCAACGCGTACAAGTGGATCGCGGCCTCGAAATCACAATGCAGATCCAACGTGACATCGGCGTCGCAGGCGTGACGCAGTAACAGCCGGTGCAGGGCTTCGAGTTGAGAAGGTGGCGGCGGCAGATCATCCAGCACCTCGATCATGGTCTGGCGAATCAAGGTGATGTTCGCGGCCGGGTCATCCCCGAGGCGTTCACCGATGCGTTGCGCCACCGGGGCACTGAGTTCAACGAAGGATCGGTTGAAGTTCTTGCCACTGCCCAACTCGAAACGCCCCATGTGGGCACTTTGCAGATGCTGGTCCAGGCCGATCGGATTGGCCACCGGCACCAGCTCGATGACCCCTTTGAGCAGCCCTTGGGCTTCAAGCGCGTTGAGGCGTTGTTTCAATTCCCATGCCGTGCGCATGCCGGGTAATTCATCGGCGTGCAGGCTGGCCTGGATATACGCCTTGCGCGGGCCATGGCCGTAACGAAATACGCTGAGCGAACGTTCCGTGCCCAGGTGGCTCCAGGGCAAGGTATGGTCGATGCGTTGCATAGGCTCTCCAGATATCGGTTTCTCGACAGGCGCAGGGTAAAACAATCGCCCATGAAGAAGATGGCCGGCCGGGTGAGCGGCGGGCCATCTGAAGACTTCAGTGATTAATGCCCGTAGACGTCAAAGGCGAAGTACTTGTCTTGGACTTTCTTGTACGTGCCATTGGCGCGGATTTCGGTGATGGCCGCGTTGAATTTCTCGGCAAGCTCCTTGTCGCCCTTGCGCACCGCGATGCCGGCGCCGCCGCCGAAGTATTTCGCGTCTTCATAGGTCGGCCCAACGAAGGCAAAGCCTTTGCCGGCGTCGGTCTTCAGGAAGCCTTCGTCGAGGTTGACGGAGTCGGCCAGCATCGCGTCGAGGCGGCCGGCGACCATGTCCAGGTTGGCTTCCTGCTGGGAGCTGTAGCGCACCAGGTTGATCCCCGCCGGCACCAGTACCTCGGTCGCGAAGCGATCATGGGTGCTGGCGCGCAGCACACCGACTTTCTTGCCCTTGAGCTCGGTCAGCGGGTCCTTGACGTCGGAGCCTTCCTTCATCACGAAGCGCGCCGGGGTGTGGTAGTACTTGATGGTGAAGTCGACGTTTTTCTTGCGATCGTCAGTGATGGTCATGGACGACAGGATCGCGTCGATTTTCTTGACCTTCAGCGCCGGGATCAGACCGTCGAACTCCTGCTCGACCCACGTGCACTTGACCTTCATCTGCGCGCACAGCGCGTCGCCGATATCCACATCGAAACCGGCCAACTTGCCGTCAGGGGTCTTCATCGAAAAGGGGGGATAGCCGGCCTCGATCCCGAGACGGATCGGCTTGGCGTCTTCGGCCACGGCCGAGAAGGACAATACGGACAGTGCCAGGGCACCGAACATGGCTAATTTCTTCATTTTTGCTCCTGAGTGCGCAGGGTATTTATTGATCGTTATAGGCAGATTCGGAAACAGCATTCGGCCGGTGAAAACCGAAGTGGCCCGGAGTCTAGAGATGCACTCAGGAGGGAAATTACGTCGAGGCGACAAATAGTTATAGAAATACCGCGTAGGAGCTGCGTAGGAGCTGCGTAGGAGCTGCGTAGGAGCTGCCGAGTGAAACGAGGCTGCGATCTTTTCAAAGATCAAAGATCAAAAGATCGCAGGCTTCGCCAGCTCCTACAGGGCCCAGCGCGAGCAAGCTTTCAGCAATCGCAGCTGATCGCCTTTTCCGCCACACGCTCGACGGAACCTGTCAGGCGAAAGCCCTCATCGAGCCAGCCCATGACCCCGCCGATCATTTCCTTGACCGGGTAACCCAGCGTTGCCAGGCGCACCGCCGCCTTGTTCGCACCGTTGCAATGCGGGCCGGCGCAATACACCACGAACAGCGTGGCCTTGGGGTAGGCCGCCAACGCCTCGGCAGTGAGGGTCCGGGTCGGGAGGTTGATCGCTCCAGGCACATGCCCGCGTTCGTAGGCCAACGGTCCGCGCACGTCCACCAGCACAAAATCGACGGCGCCCGCCTCTTGGCTGGCATGCACATCGGAACAATCGGTTTCGAACATCAGGCGACGGCTGAAATGCTGCAGGGCGAGGTCGGATGGCGCAGCAGGCACTTCGCTAACAAGACTGGTCATGCGTGGTTACTCCGGGACAGATGAAGACTGAAACAGACTTTATCCCCCCGACGTGAACCGCTACAGTGGCGGACAAGACACTCTGTGGGAATTTTCCGCCAAATGCAGCCTGCTCCCGGCCTGGTCGCCATCCTCGCGTATGACGGCTTGTGCACATTCGAATTCGGTGTTGCCGTGGAAATCTTCGGATTGGCCCGGCCCGAGTTCGATTTCCCTTGGTATGAGCACCGTATCGTCGCCGTCGACGACGGCCCGATGCGCGCCATGGGCGGCTTCCAGGTCCTGGCCGATGGCGGCATGGAGCTGCTCGACACCGCCCGGACCATTATCGTGCCAGGCTGGCGCAGCCGCAGCGAACCGCCCTCCGACGCCCTGCTCCTAGCCCTGCGCCGTGCCCACGCCCGCGGTGCCCGCTTGTTGTCGATCTGCTCCGGGGCGTTCGTCCTGGCAGCCACGGGACTGCTTGATGGCTTGGCGGCGACGACACACTGGCGCTACACCGACGAACTGGCGCAAGGCTATCCCGCCATTCGTGTCGACCCGGATGTGCTGTATGTCGACTCGGGCCAACTCATTACTTCCGCCGGCAGCGCCGCAGGCATCGATGCGTGCCTGCACCTGGTGGCCCGGGATTTCGGCGCCCAGGTCGCCAATGCCGTGGCGCGCCGGCTGGTCATGCCGACGCAACGCACCGGCGGCCAGGCACAATTTATCCCCTCACCGGTCAGCCGCACGCCACGCGGTGATTTGTCCAGTATCATGCAGTGGGCCCGCGAGCACCTCCACGAACCGCTGGGCGTGCGCGAACTGGCAAGCCGCGCGGCGATGAGCGAACGAACCTTCCTGCGCCGCTTCACCCAAGCCTGCGGCGTATCGCCCAAGGCCTGGCTGCAACATGAACGCCTGGCCCGGGCCAGGGAACTGTTGGAAAGCACTGCAGATAACACCGATAACATTGCCCAGCTGTGTGGCTACCGTTCGGTGGAAAGTTTTCGCGTGGCGTTCCGCAGCGTGGTGGGCGTGGCGCCGTCGGTGTATCGGGAGCGGTTTGGCCGGGGGTAAAGGTGCGCCGCGGCCAAGACCCTATCCCCCGTGGCGAGGGAGCTTGCTCCCGCTCGACTGCGAAGCAGGCGCAAGATTAAGCGCATGACTGTCAGATGTCGGGGTTGCTGCGCAACCCAGCGGGAGCGAGCTCCCTCGCCACGGTTGAGTTGTGTCGCTATCAACTCCGGCGCAACAGGTATGTGTCCATGATCCAGCCATGCTCTTTTCGCGCTGCCTTGCGCGTGCGCTCGATATCGTCGGCCACGTCTCCCAACCGTCCGGCGATCAGCCGTTCATCTGGCGTTCCCACATAAGCGCCCCAGTAGATCTGCGTATCGGGATCGCTCACGCACTGGTAGGCATCCCCAGCATCGAGCATCACCACGACGCTGGCCGCGTCGCCCACCTGCCCCGCCGCCAACCGACGTCCGGTGGTGATCTCCAGCGAACCGCCAATCGTGTTCAACGGCACTTTATGCTTCGCCGCAAGAGCCTGGACGCTGGTGATGCCGGGGATCACCTCGAATTCGAAGGCACAGCGCCCCGCGTCGAGAATCGCCTGCAGGATGCGCAAGGTGCTGTCGTACAACGACGGGTCGCCCCACACCAGGAAACCGCCGTGCTGCCCGTCAGACAATTCTTCGTTGATCAATCTTTCAAAGGTGGCTTGCTTCGCCCGGTTCAATGCTTCGACGCTCGCTGTGTAGTCCAGGTCGTCGCGTTGGCGCTCGGGGCTGTAGGCTTCGACGAAACGGTACGTACGACCGACGATGTAGCGTTGACAGATTTCGCGGCGCAGATCCAGCAGCGTCTCCTTGGCGGCCCCCTTGTCCATGAGAAAAAACACATCCACCTGGTTCAAGGCCTTCACCGCCTGCATCGTCAGGTGATCCGGGTCCCCGGCGCCGATGCC
The DNA here is from genome assembly GCF_013608025.1 of Pseudomonas brassicacearum subsp. neoaurantiaca. Taxonomy (GTDB): domain Bacteria; phylum Pseudomonadota; class Gammaproteobacteria; order Pseudomonadales; family Pseudomonadaceae; genus Aquipseudomonas. The sequence goes on from NZ_VDLV01000004.1 coordinate 41,562, forward strand.
TATCACAGACAATTTCTTCATTTACGCGGGTTCCTGCATGCGCAATCGCCAGACTTCGTTGAAGCGCAGGTCGACGACGCCCAGCGGTTCGATGTCGATCCGGTTGAACGTGGCCATGGGACAACCCAGCACATTTACCAGCGCAGCGCGAATCACGAATGGATGGGTCACTGCCAGGTAGTGGCCCGGTGTGTTTTCCAGGGTTGCCAGCCAATCACCGACGCGGCGGCACAGCCGGTTGACCGACTCACCACCATGGGGCGCGGCATCCGGGTCGTCGCGCCAGGTGCTGAGCAGTTGCGGTTCGGTCTTGAGCAACTCATCGACGGACAGACCGCGCCACTGGCCAAAATCGCAATCGGCCAAGGCTTGGATCGGCCGCGGCTCGCCACCCAGCAGCGCGGCGGTCTGGCGCGTTCGCAGCTCCGGCCCGCATAGCAGACGGCGGACGTTCCGGTATTCGCGTCCGATGTCAGGACGCTTCGCCAGCCAGTCGGCATCCAAGGGTTCATCCAAGCCGAAACGCGCTGCTTTCTGAGCGGCGGTACGGCCATGGCACATCAGGGTCAGGCGAGTGGCTTGCACGCGGGATACTCGATTTCGGGAGAGGTCATGGCAGGAACAATCCCTGATTTTCTTGTACAGCACCTTATATGAAATCAAATAACTGAGACAAAGGGGCGTAATTTCCCACACTGAAAAAAGCTCTGCCTGACATACGACGGAGCTACAGCCAAACCCTTGTCCTACAAGGCTTCTGTAGATATTTTCTGGCTTTTTAAACGGAACGTAAAAACCTCTGGACACGTAGCACCTGCTACCCAAATACTATTTTGAGCGTTACCAAAGAATTCGACACTCATCCAGGCAAGGAGCACGGATGCCTCTCTCCAGAGACCAGATCACCGTTCCATGCCTGGTATTGACGCCATCGGAACACCAGGTCATGCGACCGCCGCGCGATTGGGCTGCACTCGAAGTCTTGCCCGGCCTGTTGGCTGGGACCTGGTTCGCCTTGAACGCCCGGACATTGGCCTCGACCCAGACGCAGTCATTTGCCGAGCTTTGTAAACACTATGCGTGAACCCATTGAATGTGCTGAAGCGGGTCTGTACACCAAGCCCGCTTTCCGATTACTGCGGGAAGATTCCGATCATCCGTTAGTGCTGGTTTGCGAACACGCCAGCCGCTTCATCCCAAGCGCGCTGAATGACCTCGGCCTGGATGAAACCGCCGCCCAGGAACACATTGCCTGGGACATCGGTGCCCTGGCCCTGGCTGAACGGCTGTCCGAAACCCTCGGCGCAACCTTGCTTTCAGCCAACTACTCGCGGCTGTTGATCGACCTGAATCGTCCACTTCACGTTGCCGACAGCATCCCGGCCCAAAGTGAGATCTATCAGATTCCCGGCAACCAGTCCCTGGACGACGCTACGCGCGAATACCGCCAACGGTGCCTCTTCCATCCATTTCATGATCAGTTAAAGGCTTTGATCGACCAGCGCCTGGCGGATAAGCGGACCGTGCGAGTAGTGGGCATTCACAGTTTCACACCGGTGTTCTACGGCCAACCGCGCGCCCTCGAGGCCGGGGTTCTGTTTGGCGAAGCCAGGGAATATGCCCAGCGCATCGTCGAAGGGTTGGGACGGCATTCGCTGCGGGCCGCCGGTAATCAACCCTACAAAGTCAGCCCCTTGAGTGACATGACGGTACCGGTGCACGGCGACGGACGCGGCCTCGATTCGGTGCTGATCGAAGTGCGCAATGATCTGCTGCGCAGTCTCGAATCGATACGGACCTGGAGTGCCTATCTCGCACCGCTGCTATGACGCGACGGTGATCAGTTTCAGTTTTCAGCTTCAACGCGTGGACATCGACAGTGATCGTCAAGCCCGGTGCAGGTCATCGGGTTCTCTGGAACAGGAGTGCAATCCATGCTGGCCTTACGTCCAGTTCAGTTATCCGATTTGCCGCAACTGCAGCAACTGGCCCGCGACAGCCTGGTGGGTGTCACTTCGCTTCCAGACGACACCGACCGCCTGCGGGAGAAAATCCTCGGGTCGTGCGCCTCGTTCGAAGCCGACGTGCAGGCACCGGGCGGGGAAAACTATTTCTTTGTCTTGCAGAACCTCGCGTCCGGCCACTTGGTGGGTTGTTCGGAGATCATCGCCAGCACCGGTTGCAACGAACCGTTCTTCAGCCTGCGCCATCGGCCATTTTCCAGCGAGTCCAGGGAACTGAACATCCACCACGGCGTGCCGGCGCTGTCGTTGTGCCAGGACCTCAGTGGCCAGACATTGCTGCGCGGTTTCCACATCGACGCGACTCGCGTGCGCACCCCGGAATCGGAGTTGCTGTCCCGGGCGCGGCTGATGTTCATTGGCGCTCATCCCCGGCGCTTTGCCGAATCGGTCATCACGGAAATCGTCGGCTTCAGCAGTGAAGACGGTCGCTCTCCGTTCTGGGACGCCATCGGCCAGCACTTCTTCGACCTGCCCTACACCGAAGCCGAACGCCTGTGCGGCCTGCAGAGCCGTACCTTCCTTGCTGAATTGATGCCGCAATATCCGATCTATGTGCCGATGTTGCCGGAAGCGGCCCAGGCCTGTATCGGCCGAGTGCACCCCGACGGCCAGGAGGCGTTCGACATACTCGAGCGCGAGGGTTTCGAAACCAACAGCTATGTGGACCTTTTCGACGGTGGGCCGACGTTGCACGGTCGAACCACGAACATTCGCTCGATCGTTGAAAGTCGCTCGGTCATCACCCGGCAAAGCCGAGTAATCGATGCGCGTGGGCGGTATCTCGTGAGCAACGATGGCCTCGCAGGTTATCGGGCCATCATCGCGGACCTGGACGTCAGTGGCGAGGGCCCGGTGGCATTGCACCCTGAGATGCTGGCGGCACTGGGAATTACCGAGGGTGAGCGGATCCGGGTGGTGAGCCTATGACATCGATCAGACTCCATGCCGCCCCTCGACACCGCGCCGGGCATGACGAAGGAGCCGTTTCATGATCGTCCGCCCCGTCGCCCTGACAGATCTGCCTGCATTGTTGGACCTGGCCCGCTGCGCCGGCCCGGGCTTCACCAGCTTGCCGGCGAACGAGGAACGCCTGGCGCATCGCGTGCGCTGGGCGCAACGTACCTTTGCCGGACAGGTTGAAAGGGCTGATGCCGACTACCTGTTCGTGCTTGAGGACGATGATCGACAAGTGGTGGGCATCAGTGCGCTGACCGGGGCCGTCGGGGTTCGTGAACCCTGGTACAACTATCGCGTCGGCGTGACGGTCAGCTCGGCCCCTGAGCTGGGTATCCAGCGGCAGATCCCGACATTGTTCCTCAACAATGAGATGACCGGGCAATCGGAAATCTGCTCGTTGTTCCTGCGGCCCGATCAGCGTCGGGGCCATAATGGCCGGCTGCTGTCCTTGGCGCGCTTGTTGTTCGTCGCCGAGTTCCCCAGCCTGTTTGGCGAAAAGCTGATTGCCGAACTGCGCGGCCACGCCGATGAACAAGGCCGCTCGCCTTTTTGGGACAGCCTGGGAAGGCACTTCTTCCAGAAGGACTTCAGCTACGCCGATCAGCTGTCCGGCATGGGCAACAAATCATTCATCGCCGAATTGATGCCGCGTCAGCCGCTGTACACCTGCCTGCTCACCGAACAAGCCCAGGCCGTGATTGGCAAGGCTCACCCCAACACCGAACCGGCGTTGAAAATCCTCAGTGCCGAGGGTTTCGCCCATAAGGGGTACATTGATATTTTCGACGGCGGCCCGGTCGTCGAGGCGCCGGTGTCGAAGATCCGTAGCGTGCGCGACAGCCAGCCGCTGACGCTGGCGATCGGTACACCGGACGAACAGGCCCCGATCTGGCTGATTCATAACCGACGCCTGGAAAACTGCCGCGTCACCAGCGGCCGCGCCCATCAACACGGCGATAGCCTGCTCGTCGACCGCGTCACCGCCAAACGCCTGCAAGTGCAGCCGGGTGACACCGTGCGCGCCTTAGCATTGCCCGAGCAGGGCAACAAGCGGTTGCAGCGTAACGGTGTGTTACGGGCTTTCCTGCCGGCGGGCTCTGGCCTGATGCCATAACGGCATCGCCTATACGCATTCGTCATCATCTCTGCGCTTGCCACGTGATAGCCTTTGGATCTTTCGGCGTTGACATTTTTGCTCAAGCCCTTCCATTCCATTGGTGGAACTCATATGTCCAGGCTCTCCCATCAAGATTTGCGTCGCAATTTTCGCCAACTGCTGGCTTCCAAGACCTGCTATCACACCGCCTCGGTGTTTGATCCAATGTCGGCGCGCATTGCCGCCGACCTGGGTTTCGAAGTGGGTATCCTGGGAGGCTCGGTGGCGTCGTTGCAGGTATTGGGCGCGCCGGACTTCGCATTGATCACCCTCAGTGAATTTGCCGAGCAGGCGACCCGGATTGGCCGCGTGGCCCAACTGCCGTTCATTGCCGACGCCGACCATGGCTACGGCAACGCACTGAACGTGATGCGTACCATCATCGAACTCGAGCGCGCCGGCGTGGCTGCGCTGACCATCGAAGATACTTTGCTGCCGGCCCAGTTTGGTCGCAAATCCACCGACCTGATCAGCGTGGCCGAAGGCGTCGGCAAGATTCGCGCGGCATTGGAGGCACGGGTCGATTCGGAAATGGCGATCATTGCCCGCACCAATGCCGGGATCCTGCCGGTCCAGGAAATCATCAGCCGCACCCGGCAATACGAACGGGCCGGCGCGGACGGCATCTGCATGGTGGGCGTGCAAGATTTCGAGCATTTGGAGCAGATCAGCGAAAACCTGAATGTCCCCTTGATGCTCGTGACCTATGGCAATCCGTTGCTGCGGGATGATAAACGCCTGGCCGAGCTGGGCGTGCGCGTCACGATCGATGGCCATGGCGCCTATTTCGCCGCGATCAAGGCGACCTATGACAGCCTGCGGGAGCAACGTCAGATCTTCACCCAGGCATCAGACCTGAGCGCCACCGAACTGACCCACACCTACACCCAGCCCGAGGAATATATCCGTTGGGCCGAGGAGTACATGAGCGTCAAGGAGTGAGCTGATTCGCTGCCCAGGCGGCCGCAATCGCGAGCAAGCTCGCTCCCACATAAATGGGTTGTGCCTCAAATATCCGTCTTACCACCGAGCCACTGTGGGAGCGAGCTTGCTCGCGAAAGCGGTGTCAGCGCGAATGAGCTTCAGCGCCCGCTACGCAACATCTCCTTGGGCACATATTTGCCGATCTCGAACTTGCCAATAGCAGCGCGGTGGACTTCATCGGGGCCGTCGGCCAGGCGCAGGGTGCGTTGCATGGCATACATATAGGCCAGGGGGAAATCATTGGAAACTCCCGCGCCGCCATGGACCTGGATCGCCCGGTCGATGACCTTCAAGGCCACGTTTGGCGCAACGACCTTGATCTGGGCGATTTCACTCTTCGCCACTTTATTACCGACGGTATCCATCATGTACGCCGCCTTCAAGGTCAGCAGGCGCGCCATGTCGATTTCCATCCGCGAGTCGGCGATCTTGTCGATATTGCCGCCCAGGCGCGCCAACGGCTTGCCGAAGGCAGTGCGGCTGACGGCGCGCTTGCACATCAATTCCAAGGCGCGCTCCGCCATGCCGATGGAGCGCATGCAATGGTGAATCCGGCCTGGACCAAGACGGCCCTGGGCGATCTCGAAACCGCGTCCCTCGCCCAATAGGACGTTTTCGTACGGTACCCGCACGTTATCGAACAGCACTTCGGCATGACCGTGGGGTGCGTCGTCGTAGCCGAATACCGGCAATGGCCGGACGATTTTTACCCCGGGGGTGTCCACCGGTACCAAGATCATCGAGTGCTGGGCATGGCGTGGCGCGTCGGGGTTGCTCAAGCCCATGAAGATCAGGATCTTGCAGCGCGGATCGCAGGCACCTGAAGTCCACCACTTCTTGCCATTGATGACCCATTGATCACCCTCACGCTCGGCGCGGGCGGCCATGTTGGTAGCGTCCGAAGAGGCGACGTCCGGTTCGGTCATGGCGAAAGCCGAGCGGATCTCGCCGCGCAGCAGCGGCTCAAGCCAGCGTTGCTTTTGTTCTTCGTTGGCGTAGCGCACCAGGACTTCCATGTTGCCGGTGTCCGGCGCCGAGCAGTTGAACGGCTCCGGCCCCAGCAATGAGCGTCCCATGATTTCCGCCAGCGGCGCGTATTCCAGGTTGGTCAGACCGGCGCCCAGTTCGGATTCCGGCAGGAACAGGTTCCACAAGCCCTCGGCTTTTGCCTTGGCCTTGAGTTCTTCCATGATGGCTGTGGGCTGCCAGCGGTCGCCTTCAGCCACCTGCCGCTCGAACACCGCTTCGGCCGGGTAGACGTAGGCATCCATGAACGCCGTGACGCGCTCACGCAGTTCTTGAACCTTGGGGGAGTAGGCAAAATCCATCGGCAGCACCTTCTGGCAGAGGTTGTTTTCAGGTCATGAAAGCGATGCTAGTTCAGCTACGAAAATTTACCTAACCTATTCTCGGCGTGTATTAACATTCATCACCGATATATGGTTCACTGATTTGCATTGCCACCCGGCACCTCATACAAGCCCAAGAATAAGAGTGCAGCGCCATGAATCTGAGCAAGGTCGACCTCAACCTTTTCATTGTCTTCGATGCCATCTACACCGAAGCCAACCTGACCCGCGCCGGGCAGATCGTCGGTATCACTCAGCCGGCCGTGTCCAACGCCTTGGCGCGCTTGCGCGAGACCTTCAACGACCCGCTGTTCGTGCGCACCGCCCAAGGGATGGTGCCCACGCCCATGGCCCAGAATATTATCGGGCCGGTGCGCAACGCCTTGTCGCTGCTACGGGTGTCGGTGCAGGAAAGCCGGATCTTCAATCCGCTGCAAGCCGTCAAGACCTACCGCATCAGCATGACCGACCTCACCGAAGGCGTGATCCTGCCGCCGCTGTTCCAGCGCTTGCGCCGCCTGGCGCCGACGGTGGCCATCGAGAGTTTCCTGTCCAAGCGTCGGGAAACCACCAAGGAACTGGCCGCCGGACGCCTGGACTTCGCGGTCGACGCCCCACTCAACACTGACCCGCAGGTGCGCCACGTCAAGCTGATGGAAGACCGTTACGTGTGCGCCATGCGCAAGGGTCATCCGTTGGCAGGCAAGGAGAAGCTCAGTCTTGACGATTACCTGGCCCAGACCCATGTGCATATTTCCAGTCGCCGCAACGGCCTGGGCTATGTCGATCTGGCCCTCGGTAAAATAGGCATACAGCGCAAGATTGCCCTGCGCTCGCAACACTATTTGATGGCTTCCCAAGTGCTGCAGCAGACCGACATGGTCATGACGGTTCCCGAACGTTTTGCCCGCCGCCACGATCTGCATGCGGTCCACGTGCCCGTCAACGATGTACCGCCGGTGGAGACCCATCTCTACTGGCATGAAAGCACTGACCAGGACCCGGCCAACCGTTGGATGCGCGAACAGATGATCGAGCTGTGCCAGCAGGTGACGGCCCATGAGAAGAAGCTCGATAGGGTCTAGCAGGCCATAAATTGTGGGAGCGAGCTTGCTCGCGATTGCGTCGGCACATCCGATATTTCCCTGGCTGACACACCGCTATCGCGAGCAAGCTCGCTCCCACAGGTCCGCCGGATGTCATGCAGGCGCTCTTATCTTGACGTGAACGTCAACCTGCCCTTAGCTTAGCGCTAATTCTTTCGTTTCGAGCGCTTCCATGAGCAGCCAGACCTACAGCATCTCCGACCTCGCCCGCGAATTGGATATCACCACCCGAGCCATTCGCTTCTACGAAGAACAGGGCCTGTTGAGCCCGGAGCGTCGTGGCCAGGAGCGTGTCTATTCACCGCGGGACAAGGTCAGCCTGAAACTGATCCTGCGAGGCAAGCGCATTGGTTTCTCCCTCGCCGAATGCCGCGAGCTGATCGAACTGTACGACCCCAGCAGCGGCAATCAGAAACAACTCCACAGCATGCTGGCGAAAATCGCCGAGCGCCGTGAGCAGCTCGAACAGCAGCTACTGGATATCGAACAGATGAAGCTGGAGCTCGACACCGCCGAGGAACGCTGCATCCAGGCGCTGGAGCAGACGATCAAGGGCGAGGAAATCGTCCAGTAACACAACAGTAACCCTGTGGGAGCGAGCTTGCTCGCGATGGCGGAGTGTCAGTCAATATCAATTTTGTCAGTTTTACCGCTATCGCGAGCAAGCTCGCTCCCACAAGGGTCCCATCATCGTTCACGATGTTCTGCAACCCACTACAGGTCAACCCCATGTCCCTCCCCTCCTTTGTACGCCTGATCGAAGTCGGCCCGCGCGACGGCCTGCAGAATGAATCGCAACCCATCAGCGTCGCCGACAAGGTGCGCCTGGTGGATGCTCTGGGCGCTGCCGGCCTCGGTTACATCGAAGTCGGCAGCTTTGTCTCGCCTAAATGGGTGCCGCAGATGGCCGGCTCGGCCGAAGTCTTCGCGCAAATCCAGCGCAAGCCCGGCGTGACGTATGGCGCCTTGGCGCCGAACCTGAGGGGTTTTGAAGATGCGCTGGCAGCAGGCGTGAAAGAGGTCGCGGTGTTCGCCGCTGCGTCCGAAGCGTTTTCCCAGCGCAACATCAACTGCACCATCAAGGAAAGCCTGGAGCGCTTCGCTCCGATCATGGAGTCGGCGAAGCGCAACGGTGTCAGCGTACGCGGCTACGTATCGTGTGTGCTGGGTTGCCCTTATGAAGGCGACGTCAAGCCTGAACAAGTGGCCTGGGTCGCCCGGGAGTTGTACGCGATGGGCTGCTATGAAGTATCCCTGGGCGACACCATCGGCACCGGTACCGCCGGCGCGACGCGCAGGATGTTCGAGGTGGTGAGCGCCGACGTGCCTCGGGACAAACTTGCGGGACATTTCCACGACACCTACGGCCAGGCCCTGGCCAATGTCTACGCCAGCCTCCTGGAGGGCATCGCCGTGTTCGACAGTTCCATCGCAGGCCTGGGTGGCTGTCCTTATGCCAAGGGTGCCAGCGGTAACGTCGCGACTGAAGACGTGCTGTACCTGCTCAATGGCCTCGGCATCGAGACCGGCATCGACCTGGACGCGCTCATCGCCGCGGGCCGGCAGATTTGTGACGTGCTCGGCCGTCCGACCGGTTCGCGCGTTGCGAAGGCGCGGCTGGCGCAGTGAGGTGTTACCGCCCCCGTTTGTAACGGGGGTGAAACGAGTAACACGGAAACAATTTGTCAGGGTTTCCAGGAATGAATTTTCCGACAAAAAAATCAAGCCGTTGATTTATATAGGATTTTTAAAGTTGGCACGGCACCTGCTATATCTCTTGCACAACAAGAATAAAAAAAAGCGACAACCCAATAAAAACAAGACGAAACGACTCTGACATAACAAAAACAACACGACAGAGACGTAGCTAACAGATTTTTTTGGAGAAGATGTGCTTTTCAGGGTGCTTTCAGGAGCAACCCGCAACCGGGCAGAGAACAATAAAACTACCTTCAGGTAGCTCCCGAATCGGTTGGATCGCCAGGCGAAAAAGCAGATCAGCGCTCAAAAAAATACGTTTGCTCTTGATCCCGGATGGGGATCGCCAAAAACAGCGGTAAAGGGCCACGGCTGCCAAAAACAACAACAGGCCGCCCCTCAATAATAAAAAAAGAGCACGCGACGACAAAATTAAAGGGGAGCTTCGGCTCCCCTTTGTGCTTTCTGCGTTTTCTCCCGCTTCGCCCAACGATCACGATCACGATCACCCTCGCCTCGGCTTGCCCGATTCCCGTCTATTGCCAATGTTCCGCCGTGGACTTATAAGGGTCGTTCCCTTCCGGGGAAACGACGTACATGAATCCAGGCCTCCCGCGGTTAGCCTGGTGCAGTTCCGTTGATGGTGCTGTTCAACGTCACATCTGTGAATGCACGTCTCTTTAATTATTAAGGAGACGCTCCACATGACCCTTCTACAAACGTTCGAATTACCTGAAGACGTCCATGCCGACCAAGGCAATCTTTGGCTGGGCCAACGGCTCATCCAGGCTTGGCGCAAGGACGGTATTTTCCAGATCAGGACAGAGCCCGCCCAGGACAAGAAAATCCAAGGGGCAATGGCCGCCAGCAAAGCTTTTTTCAAACAATCCGCCCAAGAAAAATCCAGGCACGTCAGCGATCTCAGCTACGCGGGTTACGTCGCGTCGGGGGAGGAAATGACCGCAGGCGAGTTCGACCAGTCGGAAATTTTCACGATCTGCAAGGATTTGCCGCAACACGATGATCGCGTCAAAGGAGGCTGGCCCTGCCATGGCCCGGTGCCTTGGCCCAATGACGCCTACCGCGACAGCATGAACGCCTACCTGGCAGAGCTGGATCTCATCGGAGAAAAGCTACTAAAACTCGTCGCACTTGGCTTGGGGCTGGAAATACACACCCTGACGAATCTGAGTCAGGACGGTTGGCATCATATGCGCGTGTTGCGTTTTCCCAGCGAATCTTCAAAAACCTGCCGGGGCATCGGCGCCCATACTGACTATGGGATGCTGGTGATCGCTACACAGGATGACGTGGGGGGGTTATATATCCGTCCTCCCGTCAAAGGCGAACACCGTAATCGCAACTGGCTCTCGGCGGAAAGTACTGCGGGGCTATTCGAAAATGATGAGCCTTGGACGTTCGTGACACCGCAACCATCAGTGCTGACCGTGTTTCCAGGTGACATCTTGCAATTCATGACCGACGGATATCTGTTATCCACGCCCCACAAGGTCAAGCTCAACACCCGGGAACGTTTTGCCATGGCTTATTTCCACGAGCCAAGCTTCAAGGCCTCGGTGCGGCCATTGCTGAAGGCGGACGATGGCGCACGCATCCACTACGGTGAGCATTTCACGCAAATGTTCATGCGTTGCTACCCGGACCGGGTGACAACCCAACGGATCCATAAAGAAAATCGACTGCGACATCTTGAAGAGATCCGGCTGGCGGATAGGGCCAACTAAAGCGCAAAAGAGCCAATTGTCCCGCCCGTCCATCGAGCGGGACTTTTTTCACTCCGTCTTCGCCAGTTCTTCCATGCTGATTTCACGCATGCGAAATTTCTGGATCTTGCCAGTGACCGTCATCGGGAATTCTTCGACGAATTTGAAATGACGCGGCGTCTTGAAATGGGCGATGCGCTCCTTGCACCAGGCTTGCAGTTCTTGTTCGGTGGCACTGTGGCCGGGATGGAACTTGATCCAGGCGACGATCTCCTCGCCATAACGCGAGCACGGGATACCGATCACCTGCACATCGGCCACTGCGGGATGGGTGAAAAAGAACTCCTCCAGCTCGCGCGGGTAAACATTCTCCCCGCCACGGATGATCATGTCCTTGTTGCGCCCGACGATGCAGACGTAACCCTGCTCGTCCATGGTCGCCAGGTCGCCGGTGTGCATCCAGCCTTGCGGATCGATGGCATCGGCGGTGCCCTTGGGGTTGTTCCAATAGCCGAGCATTACGCTGTAGCCCCGCGTGCATAATTCACCAATGGTCCCGCGGGGAACAATATCGCCCGCCGCGTCGATGATCTTGCTTTCGAGTTGCGGCTGGGTCCGCCCGACGGTGGTCACGCGCAATCCCAGCTCATCCGTGGGACCGGTCTGCAACGACACCGGACTGGTTTCCGTCATGCCATAGGCAATCTGCACCTCAGCCATGTGCATCTCGTTGATGACCCGCCGCATCACCTCGATGGGGCAAGTGGCCCCAGCCATGATTCCGGTGCGCAGGCTGGACAGGTCGAAATCCCCTCGCTGTGGCTGGTCGAGCATGGCGATGAACATCGTGGGAACGCCGTACAGCGCCGTGGCTTTTTCCTCGGCCACGGTCCGCAGGGTCAGCAAGGGATCGAAGGCATCGCTGGGGTAGATCATGGTGCTGGCGTGCGTCACGCACCCCAGGTTGCCCATGACCATGCCGAAGCAGTGATACAGCGGCACCGGGATCACCAGCCGATCGTCAGCGCTCAGGCCGAGACTTTCGCCGACCATGTAACCGTTGTTGAGAATGTTGTGATGGCTGAGGGTCGCGCCCTTGGGAAATCCGGTGGTGCCTGAGGTGTACTGGATATTCACCGGCTGATCGAAATGCAGGCTCCCCTGACGCTCGGCCAATTGCCCTGGCGACACCGCTGCGCCGAGGGCGGCCAACTGCGACCAGGACAAAAAGCCCGAGGGCGGCTGCGGATCAAGGCTGATCACGCCGCGCAGGTCTGGCAGGCGCTCGCTTCGCAATTGCCCGATCGCTTGCTCTGCCAACTCCGGCGCCAGCGCTTGCAGCATGGCGTGGTAATCCGAGGTCTTGAACGCTCCCGCGCACACCAGCCATTGGCAACCGGATTGCTTCAGCACGTACTCGAGTTCAGAGGCGCGATACGCGGGATTGATGTTGACCAGGATCACCCCGATCTTCGCGCTCGCGAACTGAGTGATGCACCATTGCGCGCAATTCGGCGCCCAGATGCCGAGGCGGTCGCCGGTCTGCAGGCCCAGCGCCAGGAAGGCCCGGGCATGCAGGTCGACCGCTTCGGCCAGTTCACGCCAGCTGTAGCGCAGCGACTGGTGGCGAACCACCAGCGCCTCGCCGTCAGGGAATTGGGCGACAGTCTGGTCGAACGCCTGGCCGATGGTCTGCGCGAGCAAGGCCTTGGCCTGGGAGCCGCGGGTGTAGCTGAGTTGCGGGTGAGAACAGGGTTGATCCATGACGCGCCCTCTTTTGTCTTTATTAGTGGGGTATCGGTGAATCTCATGCAGAAGCGGCCTTACTCTCGCCTAAGTTGACGTTAACGTAAAGAGCGATTGACAGCCATTCATCACAAGCTTACGTTAACGTAAAGGTGAGAGCCGCCATGCCGCTCCCCGCACCCGACAAAAAATCCAAAAGGTGTCCCATGAGCTACCCATCCCTGAATTTTGCCCTCGGCGAAACCATCGACATGTTGCGCGACCAAGTGCAGTCCTTCGTCAAGGCAGAACTGGCGCCGCGGGCGGCACAGATCGACATCGACAACCTGTTCCCCGCCGACATGTGGCGCAAGTTCGGTGACATGGGCCTGCTGGGCATCACCGTCCCCGAAGAATACGGCGGCGCCGGCCTGGGCTATCTGGCCCATGTCGTGACCATGGAAGAAATCAGTCGCGGCTCGGCCTCGGTCGCCCTCTCCTACGGCGCCCACTCCAACCTGTGCGTCAATCAGATCAACCGCAACGGCACCCATGAGCAGAAGAACAAATACCTGCCCAAGCTGATCAGCGGCGAGCATATCGGCGCCCTTGCCATGAGCGAACCGAACGCCGGCTCCGACGTGGTTTCGATGAAGCTTCGGGCCGACAAGCGTGGCAACCACTACGTGCTCAACGGCAGCAAGACCTGGATCACCAACGGTCCTGACGCGAACACCTACGTGATCTACGCCAAGACCGACCTGGAAAAAGGCGCCCACGGCATCACCGCGTTCATCGTCGAGCGCGATTGGAAAGGTTTCAGCCGCAGCAACAAGTTCGACAAGCTCGGCATGCGCGGCTCGAACACGTGCGAGTTGTTTTTCGATGACGTCGAAGTGCCTGAGGAAAATATCCTCGGCGTGCTCAACGGCGGCGTGAAAGTGTTGATGAGCGGCCTCGACTACGAGCGCGTGGTCTTGTCCGGCGGCCCGACCGGCATCATGCAGGCGTGCATGGACTTGATCGTCCCGTACATCCACGACCGCAAGCAGTTCGGCCAGAGCATCGGCGAATTCCAGCTGATCCAGGGCAAAGTCGCTGACATGTATACCCAGCTCAACGCCAGTCGCGCCTATCTGTACGCAGTGGCCCAGGCCTGCGAGCGCGGCGAAACCACCCGCAAGGACGCCGCCGGGGTGATCCTCTACAGCGCCGAGCGCGCCACGCAAATGGCGCTGGATGCGATCCAGATATTGGGCGGCAATGGCTACATCAACGAATTCCCGGCTGGCCGTCTCTTGCGTGACGCCAAGCTGTACGAAATCGGCGCCGGCACCAGTGAGATCCGTCGGATGCTGATTGGCCGCGAACTGTTCAACGAAACCCGCTAACGGAGCTGACCATGGCCACGCTGCATACTCAGCTCAACGCTCGCTCGCCGGAGTTCATCGCCAACCGCGATGCGATGCTCGGACAAGTCGAGGCCCTGCGCACCTTGCTCGCCCATGTCCAGCAAGGCGGCGGGCCCAAGGCCCAGGAGCGGCACACGTCCCGGGGCAAACTGTTGCCGCGCGAACGCATCAATCGCTTGTTGGACCCTGGTTCGCCGTTCTTGGAAATCAGCCCGCTGGCGGCTTACGAAGTCTATGGAGAAGATGTTCCGGCGGCCGGCGTGATCGCCGGCATCGGTCGCGTGGAAGGTGTCGAGTGCATGATCGTCGCCAACGACGCGACGGTCAAAGGAGGCTCGTATTATCCGCTGACGGTAAAAAAACACCTGCGCGCCCAGGCCATCGCCCAACAGAACCGCCTTCCCTGTATCTACCTGGTGGATTCCGGTGGCGCCAACCTGCCACGCCAGGACGAAGTGTTTCCCGACCGCGAGCATTTTGGCCGGATATTTTTCAACCAGGCCAACATGAGTGCCCAGGGCATCCCGCAGATTGCCGTGGTCATGGGCTCCTGCACTGCCGGTGGCGCCTACGTACCGGCGATGGCGGACGAGGCGATCATGGTCCGCCAGCAGGCGACGATCTTTCTCGCCGGCCCGCCTTTGGTAAAAGCCGCCACTGGCGAAGTGGTCAGCGCCGAGGATCTGGGCGGCGCCGATGTGCACTGCAAAATCTCCGGCGTGGCTGACCATTACGCCGACAGCGATGAACACGCCCTGGCATTGGCCCGCCGCAGCGTTGCCAACCTCAACTGGCGCAAACTCGGCGAGCTGCAGCAGCGTGCGCCCGTCGCCCCGCTGTACACGGGCGACGAACTGTACGGCGTGGTTTCGGCCGACGCCAAACAGCCGTTCGACGTGCGGGAAGTCATCGCACGCCTCGTCGACGGCTCGGTATTCGATGAATTCAAGGCGCTCTTCGGAACGACCCTGGTGTGCGGCTTCGCCCATCTGCACGGTTACCCGATCGCCATCCTCGCCAACAACGGCATCCTGTTCGCCGAGGCTGCGCAGAAAGGCGCGCACTTTATCGAACTGGCGTGCCAGCGTGGGATTCCCCTGCTGTTCCTGCAAAACATCACCGGTTTCATGGTCGGCCAGAAATACGAAGCCGGCGGCATCGCCAAGCATGGTGCGAAACTGGTGACCGCCGTGGCTTGCGCCCGGGTACCGAAATTCACCGTAATCATCGGAGGCAGTTTCGGCGCGGGCAATTACGGCATGTGCGGTCGCGCCTACGATCCACGGTTCCTGTGGATGTGGCCGAATGCCCGGATCGGCGTGATGGGCGCCGAACAAGCCGCCGGCGTGCTGGTGCAGGTCAAGCGCGAACAGGCCGAACGCAGCGGTCAGCCGTTCAGCGCCAGCCAGGAGGCCGAGATCAAGCAACCGATTCTCGATCAATACGAAGAACAGGGGCACCCCTATTATTCCAGCGCGCGGCTGTGGGACGACGGCGTCATCGACCCGGCGCAGACCCGCGACGTATTGGGCCTGGCCTTGTCCGCGTCGCTGAACGCGCCCATCGAATCGAGCCGCTTCGGCGTGTTCAGGATGTAATCGGGAAAATGCCCATGACTCAGTACAACACCCTCGAATTGCACACCGACCCACGCGGCTTTGCCACGTTGTGGCTCAGCCGCGAGTCAAAGAACAACGCGTTCAACGCCGAGATGATCCGCGAGCTGATCCTCGCCCTGGACGAGGTCGGCAGCGATTCGACCTTGCGTTTCCTGTTGCTCCGTGGCCGTGGCAAACACTTCAGCGCCGGCGCCGACCTGGCCTGGATGCAACAGTCCGCCGAGCTCGACTACCACACGAACCTGGACGACGCCCGGGAACTGGCGGAGCTGATGTACAACCTCGCCAAACTGAAGATTCCTACATTGGCTGTGGTCCAAGGTGCCGCATTTGGCGGTGCACTGGGCCTGATCAGTGCCTGCGATATGGCCATTGGGGCCGACGAAGCACAGTTCTGTCTGTCCGAAGTACGGATTGGCCTGGCGCCTGCGGTGATCAGCCCGTTCGTGGTGCAGGCCATTGGCGAGCGCGCGGCGCGACGCTACGCCCTGACCGCGGAGCGTTTCAGCGGACAACGTGCGAAAGAGATTGGACTGCTGTCGGAAAGTTACCCGGCCGAGGCGTTGGACGATCAACTCGGGCAATGGATCGACAATCTGCTGCTCAACAGTCCGGCGGCCATGCGTGCCAGCAAGGAACTGCTCCGTGAGGTCGGCAACGGTGCACTCACCCCGGCGTTGCGGCGCTACACCGAGAACGCCATCGCCCGGATACGCGTCAGCCCTGAAGGCCAGGAGGGCTTGCGAGCTTTCCTGCAAAAACGACCGCCGAACTGGCAAGCCGAATCAGATAACAAGGAGCCGCGTCGATGAGCGCCCCTGCCCTTACCTCTTTATTGGTGGCCAACCGCGGTGAAATCGCCTGCCGCGTCATGCGCACCGCCAAGGCCATGGGCCTGATCACCGTAGCCGTGCACAGCGCCACGGACCGTAACGCGCGTCATTGCCGTGAGGCCGATATCTGCGTCGACCTGGGCGGCAGCAAGGCGGCCGACAGTTACCTGCAAATCGACAAACTGATCGCCGCGGCCCAGGCCAGCGGTGCCCAGGCGATTCATCCTGGCTACGGTTTCCTTTCCGAGAATGCCGGGTTCGCCAGGGCCATCGAAAAAGCCGGGCTGATTTTCCTAGGCCCCCCTGCCTCGGCCATCGACGCCATGGGCAGCAAATCCGCCGCCAAGGCCTTGATGGAAACCGCTGGCGTGCCGTTGGTGCCCGGCTACCACGGTGAAGCCCAGGATCTGGAAACCTTCCGCGCAGCCGCCGAGCGCATTGGCTACCCGGTGTTGCTCAAGGCAACGGCGGGCGGCGGCGGCAAGGGAATGAAGGTAGTAGAAGACGTCAGCCAACTGGCCGAAGCCTTGGCTTCGGCACAGCGTGAGGGGCAATCGTCGTTCGGCGATGCGCGCATGCTGGTGGAGAAATACCTGCTCAAGCCACGCCACGTGGAAATCCAGGTGTTCGCCGACCAGCATGGCAACTGCCTGTACCTCAACGAGCGGGACTGCTCGATCCAGCGTCGCCATCAAAAGGTCGTCGAAGAAGCGCCTGCGCCCGGCCTCAGCCCGGAACTGCGCCGGGCGATGGGCGAAGCCGCCGTGCGTGCGGCCCAGGCGATCGGCTATGTCGGCGCGGGCACGGTGGAGTTCCTGCTGGACTCGCGGGGTGAGTTTTTCTTCATGGAAATGAATACTCGGCTGCAGGTCGAGCATCCGGTCACTGAAGCGATCACTGGACTGGACCTGGTGGCCTGGCAGATCCGCGTCGCCCTTGGCGAGCCGTTGCCCATCACTCAGGACCAAGTGCCACTGCGCGGCCATGCCATCGAAGTACGGCTCTATGCCGAAGACCCGGCGAATGATTTCCTCCCCGCCACCGGGCGCCTGACGTTGTACCGCGAATCTGCTGGAGGCGAAGGTCGGCGAGTCGACAGCGGCGTTGAAGAAGGCGACGAGATTTCGTCTTTCTACGACCCGATGCTTGGCAAGCTGATCGCCTGGGGCGAAAACCGCGAGCAGGCCCGTTTGCGCCTGTTGGCGATGCTGGACGAGTTTGCCATTGGCGGCCTGAAGACCAATATCGGTTTTCTGCGGCGCATCGTCGCTCACCCGGCGTTTGCCGCAGCGGAGCTGGACACTGGATTTATCCCACGCTACCAGGCGCAACTGCTGCCCGAGCCAGGTGAATTGGATGACGACTTCTGGCACGCGGCGGCCCAAGCCTTCGCCTTGAGCCTCCAGCCGCAGGTCCGCGCCGATGACCTGAACTCTCCCTGGAGCAATACCGGTGGGCTGCGCCTCGGACTGCCACAGGAAATAACCTTGCATCTGATCTGTGACGGTCAGGATCGCGCGGTGACGTTGGGCAATGTCCCCCTGTTTGCTGAGCTCAAAGGCGAGCACCTTATGATCGAGCGTAATGGCGTACGTCGCGGCCACCGGGTGATTCGCCAGGGCGACAGCGTCTACCTGCAATGGCAGGGCGATCTGCACCGAGTCGAGTCATACGACCCGTTGGCCGCCGCCGAGGCCAGTCACAACCCGCACGGCGGCCTGGTTGCGCCCATGAACGGCAGCATCGTTCGAGTGTTGGTAAGTACCGGCCAGACGGTGGAAGCCGGTGCACAGCTCGTTGTGCTGGAGGCCATGAAAATGGAGCACAGCATCCGTGCGCCCAAGGCCGGCGTGGTCACAGAGTTGTATTGCCAGGAAGGTGAGATGGTCAGCGAGGGCAGCGTGCTGGTGGCGCTGGAAGAATAGGCATCGGCCCGTTGTCCGGGCCGATTCGGTTCAGAACCTGATGGTTGCCTGCACGACCACGCCGATGATTCGGCATTGCTCGGTGTACAAGCTTTTCGGGTAAGTAGGATTGAGCGGAACCAGGTAATGCTGACCGCTCTCTTCGATCAGTTTGCGAAAGGTCGCATCGCTGCTGCCAGGCAATTGGGCGATCACCAGTTTACCGGGCACCGCCTCGATCGCCGGGTCAACCAGGATCGACATGCCCTCGGGAATACTGAGCCCGCTTGGCGCGGTCATCGCATCCCCCACGACCACCAGCCAGAACGCATCTCCCTGGGCATGGTAGTCCGTCAACTCATAGCGCGACGGCCCATAATCAACGAAATCGCCTTCACGAACGGTGCCGATGTCGTGCCATTCGCTGATGGGGTAGCGAAAGTACGGATTGTACTTCCGCGCCAGGGCCATGCCCTCGTCCGTGGAGGTGTCCGGCTCGCGGATCACCATGGCCACTTCGAGAAACTCGAGCCCCAGTTCCTTCAGCACCCGGTTCATATCTCCAAGACTGGGCTGCCGGCGCTTGGTCAGCCAGTGACCGATACCGCCTTGTGACATTCCCAAACGCTCTGCAAGCACCACCTGAGTGATGTGCAGCTCCTTCATCTTGGCCTTGACCAACTCTATCCATTTATCCATGAGCGGCACGATACGTGGATGACCACGCCCATCAAAACACAAATTGTAGTATTTAAATTGTCGTCACAATTACGCTGCGTACTAAGCTGGGAACACAGGATTTCATACTCACACGGAGAAACTCGACAAATGGACACGCCCAACAAAAACGAACCCGTCACTTCCCTGGACGCGGCATTCCCATCGTTTCAGGATTGTCCGGCGGCCCAACGCGCCTTGGACTACTACTTGAAACCAAGTGTTGCAGCAGCCCAGGCCGAGCACCGCTTTTTCGACGTGAACCGCAACATCAGCGGCGAGGAAGCCTTGGTCCACGCTTGCGATCTGCTGCGCTGCGCTGCGGCCACTGCCCACGAATCTGCCAATCGACTGAACGGTTCGAACCGTGACCTGGCATTTTCTGTCGTGCACATGATTGATCTGGTCAAGGTCATGCTCGACCGATCCCTTGACGGCTACCCTGCTCGCTAGGCATCGCGCGAGGGAATGGCGCCACGAATGCGGGCCAGGGGAAATAATTTTCCAATCGGTGCGATAAAATCATTTGACTTGCAAATGATAATGATTATTATTGCAACAACTGGTCGCGAGATCAGTCGATAGGCCAGGAGACCTTAGGTCGGACTTCTGGCATATCTCCTCATCAGGCTAATCACGGTTTTTGACCCGGCTTTTTGCCGGGTCTTTTTTTTGCCGTTTTTCGGCTTATGGCTTCAGGCTAATGAAGTCTTTTGGAAGGTGCTGATTTCAATGTTGGCGATGATAGCAAATGCCCATCCGCCTGCAAAAGTCCCGGCGCCATCCCGCTGACAAACCCGCGACAGGCAGCACTTGAGAATCGGCGAACAAGACTCTACTCTGCTTCTGCGTCCAGGGAGGGCGCCCCCTTTTTTCATCAGTGCAAATCGTCCCGGTTTCCCCCGCCTTGAGTGTAAAGTAACGGCACAAAAATCCTCTGCAGGAACCGTGACCGTGGCTAAATCCTCCTTCGATATCAGCGCCAGTTTTGACAGCGGCAACATTGAAGTCGTAGATATCAGCAACCCTCTGCAATCGCTGCTGAAGATTCGGCCTGACGCCCGTAGCGCACATTTCCAGTGGTTTCACTTCAAGGCCAGCGGCTTGCACGTCGGGCAGGAATATTCCTTTCGCCTGCTCAATGCCAGCCAGTCCTCCTATAACAAGGCCTGGACCGGCTATCAGGCTGTCGCGTCCTACGATCACGTCAACTGGTTCCGTATTCCTACGCAATTCGAAGGCGATGCCCTGCGCTTTCATCTGGAAGCCGAACAGTCTCATGCCTGGTTCGCCTATTTCGAACCCTACAGCCGGGGCCGTCACGATTGGCTGGTCGAGCAAGCGCAGCACAAGGCCGGAACCGAACTGTTGGCCACCGGCAAGAGCGTCGAAGGCCGTGACATTCCATTGCTGCGCAAGGGCAGCGGTGCCGAGGGCCGCCGAAAGATCTGGATCATTGCGCAGCAACATCCCGGCGAGCACATGGCCGAGTGGTTTATGGAGGGGGTAATCGAACGCCTCCAGCACCAGGACGATACACAACTGAACCGTTTGCTGGCCAAGGCCGACCTGTATCTGGTCCCCAACATGAATCCGGATGGCGCGTTCCACGGGAACCTGCGCACGAATGCGATGGGGCAGGACCTGAACCGGGCTTGGCAGAATGCCAATCCGGAAATCAGCCCCGAGGTGTTTTTCGTACAGCAGCAGATGGAAAAATATGGGGTAGACCTGTTCCTCGACATTCACGGCGATGAAGAAATCCCCCACGTCTTCACCGCCGGTTGCGAAGGCAACCCAGGGTACACGCCACGGATCGCCGATCTCGAAGAGCGTTTTCGCAGCCACCTCAAGCGCCAGACCAAGGACTTCCAGACGACCTATGGCTACACACGCGACGAACCAGGCCAGGCCAACATGACCCTGGCCTGCAACGCCGTCGGCCAGAAATATGACTGCCTGGCCCTGACCCTGGAAATGCCGTTCAAGGACCACAACGACCACCCGAACCCACACACCGGCTGGTCCGGCAAACGCTCGATGCAACTGGGCAAGGATGTGTTGAGCACCATTGAGACAATGGTCGACGAGTTGCGCTGAGGTCCCATCGGCGCCCCGCCATCGATAGCCGATCGGCTCTGTAGGAGCTGGCGAAGCCTCGGGCCGCGTTCGGACGATCCTTTGATCTTGATCCAAAATGGAAAGATCGCAGCCTCGCTTCGCTCGTCAGCTCCTACAGATCCAGCGCGAGCAACCTCCCTCGCCACGGATCACAGGATCAACGCTTGCCACGCAACATACTGTCCAACACTTCATCCCGGCGCACCCACCCGTGAAACAGCGCCGCCGCCAGATGCACCAGCACGGTCAGGAACAGCAAATAAGCCAGGTAGCCATGGGCCTTGCGCAGCAGTGCGAAGGTCTGGGCATCCGCCGGCAGGATGGAAGGCAGGCGAAGCGATTCGCTGAGCATCACCGGGTCGCCCGCCGCCGAAATCATGCTCCAGCCCAACAGCGGCAAGACCAGCATCAAGGCGTACAACAAGACGTGCGAGGCTTTGGCCGCCAATGCCTGCCAGCCCGGCAGATCGGCCGGCAATGGCGGCGTCCGCGTGGTAAAGCGCACCACCAGCCTGACAATCACCAGCAGCAGGATCGCAATGCCCAAGGGCTTGTGCAGTTGCAGCAACCATTCATGGCGCTCGGACACCGAGGCGACCATGCCTGCGCCGATGAACAGCATGGCGATGATCATCAAGGCCATCAGCCAATGCAGCAGCCGAGCCAACGGTGCGAAATGTCGAGGCGCGTTCATTGGCGAGACTCCTGGGTGGTGGGCAATTGGCTGACTTCACTGGTGCGCCGCAGATAAGAACTGGCGTAAGCCGCCGAACGTGCGGCCAGCAACGGGTCATCGGAGCCTTCGATACCGTTGGGCAGGATCAGCGGGTCGTAGTTGATGTCGCGGCATTCGCCATTGTCTTGGGACTGAATGTTCTCCAGCACCAAGGTCCCGGCGTTGATTACCTTGCGGTCGCTGGGCCAGGCCTTGCTGGCGTCGTTGACCGGATCGCCCGGGTTGGCCAAGGTGATGTCCAGCCGCCAGCGCAAGGGGCCGGCCGCCAGGCGTTTGCTCAGGTCCTGTTCAAGAAAATCGGGGCCTTGGGGCGGTGTCGTGTCCGCCGCATCCTGGCTCATCGGCACCACACCCCAGCGCACTGCCTGGCGTTGCCCGGCAGGATTGACCAGATAGAATGCATTGATTCCGTTGTAGGTTTCGGTGGCGTAGCTGGCCGATGGCTTGGCCGTCTTGATCCATTGCAGGAACGGCATCGCCTCGGGATGTGCGGCAAAAAATGCCGGCACCGCCGCGGGGTTCGGCTTGCCCGTGGTCGGATCCGGCGACTGAGCCTGTTGAAGCTGATAGAACGCCTCGGGCGTCCCCACCGGGAACACCGGCATGCTGTTCATGCCTGTGCGCCATTGCTGTCCGTTGGCCTGGGTAAACCGCAATGCCAGGCTTCGGATCGGCACACTGCCATCCGGTGCGTAAGGGTTGCCACTGGGCAGCGCAAAACGCCCGACCACCGGAGTCCGCGCATAGTTGAACACCTGCGCGCTGGAATAGGCGCGCGCCTCGCCGCTGTTTTCAAAGTAACCGGCGACGCAGACACCTTTGGAGTGGTTGCGCCGGAAACCCGCATGGACTCCGTTGTTTGCTTCCAGGACATTGACCAACGCCTTGGGCGTCAGGCGTTGCGGGTCGAGGGTGCCGTTGACGTAGGCAAACGCCCCGGCCAATGCCGCAACGACCACGGCAATGCCAGTCAGGCGCAATGTCAGACTGGCGGCGCTCAGTGGCGGCCGAGGTCCAGAAGAAGGGTCAACCATTTGGAGACTCCAAGGCACAAGGCCATTTGTGGAAAGGACCCGTCAGACGAAAGCCTGATGGGTTTATTCCCTCGCGTCGTATTTATTTTTCCTACGCTGGAATAATCTCTTTCCTGGATCGTCTTTCCAGTCACCAGCAGCGACTGACCCACGAAGCCATGCCCCTATGAACGAACTCGACGATCAGTTGCGCCTGCTCATCCCGCGGCTACGACGTTTTGCCGTATCGCTGACGCGCAATCCGAGCAATGCCGATGACCTGGTCCAGGCCTGCCTGGAACGGGCCTTGTCGAAATGGAACGACAAACGCCCGGAGGGCGATCTGCGGGCCTGGCTGTTTTCGATTCTTTACCGGCAGTTTCTCGATGCCCATCGCCGCTCCCGGCGGTACGCGCGCATGCTGGAGTTCTTTACCGGACGTGACGATGCACACCCGTCCGCCGAGCGCAGCGTAGTTGCCCAATCGTCCCTCCAGGCTTTCGATCAACTGCCCGCCGAACAGCGTGCGCTGCTGCTGTGGGTCTCTGTGGAAGGCCTGAGCTACCAGCAAGTCGCCGACATCCTGGGTGTCCCGACCGGAACCGTGATGTCGCGCCTGTCCCGTGCCCGCCAGGCATTGCGCCAACTCAGCGAAGGCGAAATCGCCCGCCCTGCCCTGCGGATACTCAAATGATCAGCATGCCCCCCAGTGACAACGATCTGCACGCCTACGTCGATCATCAACTGAGCGAAGCCGACCGGCGCCAGGTGGAAACCTACCTGGCCAGCCACCCCGCCATCGCCAAGCGCGTGCGGGCCTGGCAGCAGGATGCGCAGCATTTGCGCACGACCCTGAGTGCAACCTTGCAGCAACCGCTCAATCCGAGCCTCGACCCGACCGTCATCCGTCAACGCATGAAACATCGTGCGCGCCGCCATCTCGCCAGCGCCGCGGCCCTGATGCTGGCCGTGGGTGTCGGGGGATTGGGCGGATGGCAGGCCCGGCAAATAACCCTGCTCAGCGCAGCGGCGCCGATGGCTGACGCATTGCAGGCGTACCGGCTGATTGCCCAGCAAGGCGTGCTTCCGGCCGATTACCAGGCGGGCGACGAACACAACATGCAAGGCTGGCTCGACCGTTACTTCACCCAGGCCGACCGATTGCCGGACCTTTCGGCGGCGGGCTTCAAGCCGGTCAGCGGACGATTGCTCAGCACTGAACAAGGCGCGGCGGCGATGGTGGTCTATCAGGATTCGAGCGGCCAGAAGATCAGCTTCTATATCCGCCCACCGGGTCCAAGGAATTTCCTGCTGCCCCGCGGCAGCCGGCGCGATGGCGAGCTGCAAGCCGAGTACTGGTCCGGACCTGGATACAACTATGCGATGGTCATCCCCAGCGATACGCCGACGGCGCAGAAGCTCAAGCAGACCCTGAATTTTTGACCATCAATCCCCTGTGGGAGCGAGCTTGCTCGCGATAGCGGTGGATCAGTTGGAACTGATCTGGCTGACATACCGCTATCGCGAGCAAGCTCGCTCCCACAGGGTGTGCAACAGTCTGGAAGACTCCACTCACCCCTGCCTGAACACCTGCGAAGGCCTGCGCAGCAGCGGGTCGAACGGGTTGATTCGTGGGCCGATCAACGCGGCTTCGCGCTTGAGCATTTCCACCACGGTCGGCAGGCGATCCGGCCCGAGGCGGTCACTGATGGTTGCCACGCTCAAAGCCGCCACGGCCCGCCCCTCGCGATCGAGAATCGGCACCGCCACGCCGGCCATGCCCTGCAACACCCCGGTGTTGCGCCCTGCATAGCCCAGCGTGCGGACGTTATCCACTTCCGTGCGCAGGAAGACTTCATCGTAGAGATGAAAATCCTTGAGCCGCGGCAGGTTGTATTGGATCACCGTGTCGCGCTCTTCTTCAGGCAGGAACGCCAGGATCGCCAGGCTGCCCTGCCCCACGCCCAAGGCCACTCGACCGCCGATGTCACCGGTGAAGGTGCGGATCGGAAACGGACCTTCACTGCGGTCCAGGCAAATCGCATCGAAGCCGCAGCGCGCCAGCAAGAATAGCGAATCTCCCAGGGAAGCCGACAACCGCAACATGGCGGGCCTCGCTAGTTCCCGTAGATTGCCGGTGTTGCCGGCGCGAGCGGCCAGGGCGAAGAAATCCAAGCTCAAGCGATAGCGTTTGCTGCGCCCATCCTGCTCGACCATGCCCTCGTCCATCAGGTTGCGCAGCAAGCGGTGCGTGGTGGGCTGGGACAGGCCGATGCGCTGGGCCAGTTGCGTGACGCGCTCGCCTCCCTCGGCAGTCTCGCCCAGGCTGCGCAGCACGGCAAACAACCGTGAGACCGAGCCGACTCCCACTTCATTCTTTTCGATATTCCGCTCACTGGAATCAGGCATAGGATTTTTTACTCAATTATTTACTCACCGAGTGAAACTGAAAATAGTCATCGCTTCAGTGAAATAGTCCATTGAGCCCATCCTATTCTTCGTCCTACTCTGCGTCCATACAGGGGCGATTCGAACAACAGCGGCAGCCGACTAGAAATCGAGCGCCAACGCACCCCGCAACATCCTTTCGTATCTGCCCATACAAAAAAGCGCGCCTCGCGGCGACGCATAACAATCTCAGGTGGAGCGCAGTCATGGCTTTCGTGCAACTTGAAGACTTGAGCAAACGTTACGGCGACCTGGACGCCGTGGTCGCCACCAACCTCTCGGTTGAGAAAGGCGAGTTCGTTTCCTTGCTGGGGCCGTCCGGTTGCGGCAAGACCACGACGTTGCAAATGATCGCCGGCTTCGTCGAGGCCAGCAGCGGCCGCATCCTGCTCGATGGGCGCGACATCACCCACGCCAAGCCCGCCAGTCGCGGCCTGGGCGTGGTGTTCCAGAGTTACGCGCTGTTTCCCCACATGACCGTCAAGGACAACGTCGCCTTCGGCTTGCGCATGCGCAAAGTGCCCGGCGCCGAATTGCAGTCCCGGGTCGATCGCGTGCTCAAACTGGTGCGCCTGGACCGACATGCCGAGCGTTATCCCCGAGAGCTTTCAGGCGGCCAGCGCCAGCGCGTCGCATTGGCCCGGGCGCTGGTAATCGAACCGCCGGTGTTGCTGCTCGACGAGCCGTTGTCCAACCTCGACGCCAACCTGCGCGAGGAAATGCAATTCGAAATCCGCCGCATCCAGCGCGAAGTTGGCATCACCACATTGATGGTCACCCACGACCAGTCCGAAGCGCTGTCGATCAGCGATCGGGTCGTGGTCATGCAGGCCGGCCGCATCACCCAGATCGACGCGCCCTACACCCTTTACGAACACCCGCGCACCGAGTTCATTTCCGGCTTCGTCGGCAAGGCCAACCTGCTGCCCGGCGAACGTGACAGCGCCGGTGTCGTGCAAGCCTGCAGCGCCGGTAAAGGCGAGCTGACCCTGAGCCTGCGTCCGGAGAAAATCGACCTGTGTGCCCCCGGTTCGGGACGGCTGCAAGGCACCGTCAGCAACCGCTTCTTCCTCGGCAGCCAATGGCTGTACGGCGTCAACACCAGCCTGGGCGAACTCAGCGTGGTGCGGCGCAACGACGGCTCGGCGCCCCTGGCCGAAGGCACCGCCGTCGGCCTGGACTGGGACCCGGCGTTGCTGCGAGTGTTGAGCGTGGATGAGGTGCCGGCATGAAGCTGATCGACGCCATGAAGCGCGGCCGCCAAGGCTATTGGATGTCAGCCCCGGCCCTGGCCTTGTACCTGGGTCTGCTGGTGATTCCCCTCGGCCTGACGCTGGTGCTGTCGTTCAACGTCTTCGACTACGGATCGGGCATCAACAGCGACGCCTACACGTTCGAGCACTACACCAGCCTGCTGGGCGACCCGTATTTCTACGAAATTTTCCTGCGCACGTTCTGGATCAGCGCGCTGACCACGCTGCTCTGCGTGGTGATCGGCGTACCCGAGGCCTACATCCTCAGCCGCATGGGTGCGCCGTGGCGTTCGATCTTCCTGATCCTGATCCTCACGCCATTGCTGATTTCGGTGGTGGTGCGAGCGTTTGGCTGGAGCCTGCTGCTCGGCGCCGATGGCTTGGTCAACCAGACGCTGCAGGCCCTAGGCGGTTCACCGATGAAGCTGCTCTATACGCCGTTCGCGGTGGTCATCGCCCTGGTGCACGTGATGCTGCCGTTCATGATCATTCCGGTGTGGACGTCACTGCAAAAACTCGACCCGGCCGCCGAACAGGCCGCCCTTTCCCTGGGCGCGAGCCAGTTCACGGTGATCCGCAAGGTGGTGCTGCCACAGATCATGCCGGGCGTATTGTCCGGCACCCTCATCGTGTTCGGCCTCGCCGCCAGCTCTTTCGCCATCCCCGGCCTGCTCGGCGGCCGACGCTTGAAAATGGTCGCCACGCTGATCTACGACCAATACCTGTCGGAACTCAACTGGCCGATGGGCGCGGCCATTGCCGTCGCGCTGTTGCTGCTCAACCTGCTGATCATGCTGTCGTGGAACCGCATGGTCGAAGGCCGCTACAAGAAGTCATTGGGGTAATTCTTCATGTCCAGGAACGGTCCTTTCGCCCTGTTGTTTCATGCCTTGGTGGTGGTGTTCATGCTGGCGCCGCTGGTGGTGGTCTGCCTGGTCGCGTTCACGCCGGAAAACACCCTGAGCCTGCCTACCACGGAGTTTTCCCTGCGCTGGTTCCGTGCCGTGTTCGAGCGCGCGGACTTTGTCGATGCGTTCTACAACAGCCTGATCCTGGCGTTCAGCGCGGCCTCGTTGGCGACGCTGATCGCGGTGCCGGCGGCGCTGGCGATCACCCGGTTGGAGTTTCCTGGTCGGGACTTCTTCAACGGTCTGTTCCTGTCGCCGATCATCATTCCGCACCTCGTGCTGGGCGTCGCGCTGCTGCGGCTGTTCGCTCTGATGGGTGTGAATGGCAACTTCAGCTGGCTGATCTTCGCCCATGTGCTGGTGATCACCCCGTATGTGCTGCGGCTGGTATTGGCCTCGGCCATCGGCCTGGATCGCAGCGCCGAGCAAGCCGCGCAGTCACTGGGGGCCGGTCGTTTCACCCTGTTCCGGCAGATCACCTTGCCGATGATTTTGCCCGGCGTTGCCGGAGGCTGGCTGCTGGCGTTCATCAACAGTTTCGATGAGGTCACGCTGTCGATTTTTGTCACCTCGCCGGCCACGCAAACCCTGCCGGTACGCATGTACGTCTACGCCACCGAATCCATCGATCCGATGATGGCGGCGGTTTCGGCGCTGGTCATCGCGCTCACCGCGCTGACCATGATTCTGCTCGACCGGGTCTATGGCCTGGATCGGGTCCTGGTAGGCAAACAATGAGGGCGCCATGGCTCTGCTGAAACGACTGGCCGAAATTGACCGCCCGGCCCTGGACTTCTTGCTCGACGGCGAACCCGCCAAGGGATTGCTCGGCGATACCGTGCTCACCGCCGTGCTGACCTGCGGTGACCACCTGCGTGGCAGCGATTTCAGCGCCGAGCCCCGTGCCGGCTTCTGCCTGATGGGCGCGTGCCAGGATTGCTGGGTCCGACTGGGCGACGGCCGCCGCGTGCGCGCCTGCTCGACGATGCTTGAAGCCGGCCAGCAGATCAATCGCGAACCGGGGCGGCAAGTATGATGGGCTTTGCCAGGTATGGCCTCTTCGCGAGCAGGCTCGCTCCCACAGGGGAACTGCGCCGTGCCCCCGACCCACATCCACCCCATACTCCTTGTGGGAGCGAGCCTGCTCGCGAAGGCGGCATCAAAGACACCGCCAAAGCCTCGCCAATGAGGTGCCCATGAAACCCATCGTCATCATCGGCGCCGGCCCCGCCGGTATCCGCGCTGCGCAAACCCTGGTCGCCCATGGCCTCTATCCGGTCCTGCTGGACGAAGCCGCGCGCGGTGGCGGGCAGATCTACCGGCGCCAGCCCGCGAACTTCACCCGTCCATCGGACACGCTGTATGGCTTCGAAGCAGCAAAGGCCAACGCCATCCACCAGACTCTGGATGAGTTGCGCAAGCAGCTCGATTACCGCCCCGACACGCTGGTCTGGAACGCCGAAGCCGGTCAGCTGGATACCTTGCATGAGGGCCGCGCCGCTCGCCTGGATTACGCCAGCGTGATCGTCGCAACGGGGGCCACTGACCGGATCCTGCCGGTCCCTGGCTGGACCCTGCCAGGCGTCTATAGCCTGGGCGCCGCGCAGATCGCCCTGAAATTCCAGGGTTGCGCCATCGGTGAGCGGGTGGTGTTCGCAGGCAGCGGGCCACTGCTTTATTTGGTCGCGTACCAATACGTCAAGGCCGGCGCCAACGTCGTCGCCGTACTCGACAGTTCGCCATTGACCGCGCAGATCCGCGCCCTGCCCGGCCTGCTCGCGCAACCGGCCACGCTCGCCAAAGGGCTCTATTACCGCGCCTGGCTCACGGCTCATGGCGTCCCGGTACATCAAGGCGCCAGCCTCGCGCGCATTGAAGGTGAGCGCCGGGTGCAGTCGTTGAAATGGCGCAACAAAAAAATTGAGCACACCCTCGATTGCGATGCAGTGGCCTTCGCCCATGGCCTGCGCAGCGAAACCCAACTGGCCGACCTGCTGGGCTGCAAGTTTGCCTGGAACGCGCTCAACCGGTCCTGGCTGCCGCAACGCGACAGTGCCGGACGCAGCAGTTCGGCCGGTGTCTACCTGGCCGGCGACGGTGCCGGAATCATGGGCGCCGACGCCGCTGAAATGGCCGGGGAACGAGCCGCGTTGGTGCTACTTGAAGACCTCGGTTACCGAGTCGACCCGCAACGCTGCGCCCAGCTGGAACAGTCCCTCGACCGCATCGGCCATTTCCGCCAAGGCCTGGAGCGAGCCTTTCCCTTCCCCGAGGATTGGGCCGGCGGTGCCCCCGACGACCTGATGATTTGCCGCTGCGAAGAAGTCAGCGTCGGCGATATCCGCCAGGTCGTCCGGGAAGGCCATTGGGAAATCAACCGGGTCAAGGCCCATTGCCGGGTGGGCATGGGCCGCTGCCAAGGGCGGATGTGCGGTGCCGCGGCAGCGGAAATCATCGCCCATGAAAGTGGCCGCGCCGTTCGGGACATCGGCCGCCTGCGGGCACAGGCACCGGTCAAGCCCGTGCCGTTTGGCCTGGAGGTCGAGCCATGATCGAAGTCGATGCGGTGATCATCGGCGGCGGCATCGTCGGCGCCTCTGCGGCGTTGTTCCTGAGCAAGGCCGGGCGTCGTGTGGCGCTGCTGGAGCGGGACTTCTGTGGCTCGCATTCCAGCGGCGTGAACTACGGCGGCGTACGGCGCCAGGGCCGGCCCTTGTCGCAACTGTCGCTGTCGCAACGGGCGCATGATATCTGGGGGCAATTGCCACAGTTGATCGGCATCGACGGCGAGTATCAGCGCAGCGGCCATCTGAAGCTGGCCCGCAGCCCCGATGACTTGCGTTCGTTGCAGGATTACGCCGCCAGCAGCCAGGGCTTTGGCCTCGATTTGCAGTTGCTGGATCGCGACGAATTGCGCAGGCGATTTCCCTGGGTCGGCAGCGTCGCGGTCGGCGCCTCGCTGTGCCCGGACGACGGCCATGCCAACCCCCGGCTGGTCTCGCCGGCATTTGCCCAGGCGGCCCGCAGGCACGGTGCGCAGGTTCACGAGCAGTGCCCGGTGAGCCAGGTAACGCACGACGGCCAGCACTTTGCCGTGCGCACCGAAACCGGCCTTGAGTTTCGCGCGCCGTGGCTGTTGAACTGCGCCGGTGCCTGGGCGAGCCGGTTTGCCGCGCAGTTCGGCGAAGCAGTGCCGATGTACGCCGGGCACCCGGCGATGCTGGTGACCGAACCGCTGCCGGTGGTGATGGACGCCAGCACCGGCGTCGAAGGCGGCGGCATCTACGCGCGACAGGTCGCCCGGGGCAATTGCGTATTGGGCGGCGGCCAGGGTTTCGCGCTGGACGACGCCCGCGCCCGGCCCGGCCAGAACGCCGTCATCGAGATCCTGCGCCAGGCCGTCGAACTCTACCCGTTCTTGGAGGGCGCCCAGGCGATTCGCACCTGGAGCGGCACCGAAGGCTACCTGCCCGATCGCCAACCGGTGATCGGCCCCAGCAGCACCCAACCCGGTCTCTTGCATGCGTTCGGCTTTGCCGGCGCGGGCTTCCAGATCGGCCCGGCGGTGGGCCAGGCGCTCACCGAAATCATCTGCAGCGGGGCTTCGTCCACGCCGCTGGATTCGTTTTCCATCACCCGGTTCCACTCCATCTCCGTTGCTTGATAGAGGAAGGTCGCGCCAATGAATAACGTCAAACGCAGTGCACTGTTTGGTTTCTGCTCGCTGGGTTCCGCTTGCCTGGGCGCCCTGCTCCCGGTCACACAGGCGTTGGCCGAGCCGACGCTTTATCTGGGCATGAACGGCGGCACCATGGAGCGGTTGTACGCCGACAAGGTCTTGCCGGCTTTCGAAAAAGCCAACAACGTCAAGGTGGTGATCGTGCCGGGCACTTCGGCCGACATCCTCGCGAAGGTCCAGGCCAGCAAGGGCAACCCGCAGATGCACGTGATGTTCCTGGACGACGGCATCATGTACCGCGCCATCGCCATGGGGCTGTGCGACAAGCTTCAAGACAGCGCGCCCCTGGCGCAGATCCCGGCCAAGGGCCGCATCAAGGACCAGGCCGTCGCCGTCAGCCTCGGCGTCACCGGGCTGGCCTACAACACACGGCTATTCAAGGAAAAAGGCTGGAATACGCCGACCTCGTGGATGGACCTGGCCGACCCGCGATTCAAGGACAAAGTGGTCTTCCAGTCCATGGCCTCGTCCACCTTCGGCCTGCACGGTTTCCTGATGTTCAACCGGATCCAGGGTGGCAGCGAAACCGATGTCGAGCCGGGTTTCAAGGCGTGGCCGAACACGGTCGGGCGCAACGTGTTGGAGTACATCCCCAGCTCGGCGAAAATTTCCGAAATGTTGCAGACGGACGAAGCAGCGCTGTTCCCACTGACGCCGACCCAAGTCACCGCGTTGAAACTCAAGGGCATGCCGGTCGAATACGCGCAGCCGAAAGAAGGCGCGGTGGTGCTGAACGTCGCCGAATGTGCCGTCGCGCAGAACAGCGAACCCGAACTCGCGCAGAAACTCGCCGCGTTCCTGCTGACCCCCGAAGCCCAGGCCATCGCCCTTGAAGAAGGCGACCAGATCCCGTCCAACCCCAACACACCGACCACCGACAAGACCCGCGGCCAGGTGGAAGCAATGAAAAAATACCTGGAAACCGCGATCGCGGTGGATTGGGATCAGGTCAATGAACAACGTCCGGCCTGGAACGCACGGTGGAACCGCAGCATCGAGCGCTAGAACGCGCTTTGCGGTTATCATGCGCCAATCCATAAACCAAGCTGATCAGCTGTGGCGAGGGAGCTTGCTCCCTCGCCACAGGTTTTCCTGCGCTTTCCTCTTGTCGAACAGCGAACCCTTCCATGCACACCCTCGCCCAACTGCGCGCCGGCCAGCTTTCAGGCATAACCCGACTGGACCTGGCCTGCGGCTTGACGGAGTTCCCTCGGGAAATCTTCGAACTGGCCGACTCCCTTGAGATACTCAACCTCAGCGGCAATCAGTTGGAAACACTGCCCGACGACCTCTATCGGCTGACCCACCTGAGGGTGCTGTTCTGCTCGGATAATCGCTTCACCGAACTGCCCGAATGCCTGGGCCGTTGCGCCGGATTGACCATGGTCGGCTTCAAGGCCAACCAAATCGAACGCGTCACGGGTGCGGCATTGCCGCCACTGCTGCGCTGGCTGATCCTGACCGACAACCGTATCAGTCAGCTACCGGATGAGCTGGGCCAACGCCCGCATCTGCAAAAACTGATGCTGGCCGGTAATCGCCTGCGCGCGTTGCCGAAGAGCCTGGCCCAGTGTCATCGCCTCGAATTGCTGCGTGTTTCCGCCAATCAGCTGGCCGAGCTGCCGTCGTGGTTGCTGGAACTGCCAAACCTCAGTTGGCTGGCCTACGCCGGCAACCCATTGGAAGCCGAAGCCGATGCCCAGGCGCTGCATGCCGCCACGCCGATCGACTGGGCGCAACTGAGCTTGCAAGCCTCATTGGGCGAAGGCGCTTCGGGCGTGATCCATCAAGCGCTGTGGCAGCCACCAGGCCGCGCAGCGCAGAACGTCGCGGTCAAGCTTTACAAAGGCCAGATGACCAGTGACGGGTCACCATTGCACGAGATGCATGCGTGCATCACCGCCGGTAAGCATCCAAACCTGATCGAGGTGCTGGGTCAGGTCAACGGCCATCCAGGGCAACAGGCCGGGCTGGTGATGGCACTGATCGGTCCGGATTACCGTAACCTGGCCGGATTGCCGAGCCTGGAATCCTGTACGCGTGATGTGTACGCCGATGGGCTGCGCCTGCGGGCGGAGGTTGCCTTGCGCACTGCACGAGGAATTGCTTCGGTGATGGCCCACCTGCATCGCCAGGGCATCACCCATGGGGATCTGTACGGGCACAATATCCTTCGCAACGACCACGGTGATTGCCTGTTGGGGGATTTTGGCGCGGCGTCGTTCCATGCCACGACAGACACTTGGCAGGCACGCGCCCTCCAGCGCATCGAGGTGCGAGCCTTCGGGATTCTGCTGGGAGAACTGCTTGCGCGGATCGAACCGACACTCGCCGAGGAGGCGCTCGGGCGGTTGCGGCAATTGGAGACGCGCTGCTGTCAGCCGGATGCGCTGGCGCGGCCCGGATTCGAGGAGATTGAAGACTTACTGCACGACCGTGGCGAGGGAGCTTGTTCCCTCACCACAGCGACCTTGGCTTAACCCGCCAGGCCGACAAACATGTCCTGCACGTCGTCATGGTTGTCGAGGCCTTCAAGGAATGCCTCGACTTCGGCCATCTGCTCGTCGGTCAGGCCGCTGACCGGGTTCTTCGGCTGATAGCCCAATTTGGCGGACAACACCGTGAAGCCCTGCTCCGGCAACGCCTTTTGCACGGCGTCCAGATCGGCAGGCTCGGTGATGAACAGCGTCGCACCGTCCTCGCCCGGTTCGAAATCCTGGGCCCCGGCCTCGATAGCCGCCATTTCCGGATCAACGTCCGGGCTGTCCGGTGCGGCCTCGATCATGCCGACGTGATTGAAATCCCAGGCCACCGAGCCCGAGGCGCCCAGTTGGCCCTTGCGGAACGCGACGCGGATCTCGGCGACGGTACGGTTGATGTTGTCGGTCACGCACTCAACGATCAGCGGCACCTGATGGGGCGCAAACCCTTCGTAGGTGACGCGATGGTACTGCACGGTCTCGCCAAGCTGGCCGGAACCCTTCTTGATCGCACGTTCCAGGGTCTCGCGGGGCATCGAGGCCTTTTTGGCCTGCTCGACCACCAGCCGCAAATGCGCATTGGTCGCGACATCGGCGCCGTTGCGCGCGGCAATGGTGATTTCCTTCACCAGCTTGCCGAAGATCTTGCCCTTGGCGTTGGCAGCCGCTTCTTTGTGTTTAACCTTCCACTGTGCGCCCATTACTCACTCTCTTGTCTGACGCGCCGAGACATCTGCCGGCCGGCGCTGTGGCGCAAGTTTATACGCCCACAACCGGCTGATCGACCAAAAAATCGTTCCCGCTTCATCGACATTTCCACAACATGCTGTAGGGCATTTCCGAAATAGCGGTTCGGGCACGGCGTCACTCGCTGGGGTTTCGTACCCTCTGCACTTCTCTCCGTGAAAATACGAGCGGCAATGCGCAACGATATGGAAAATCCCTTCAGCCTGACGATCATGCAAAGCGACATGCGCCTGCATGTCCTGAGGCTCAACGGCCGGGAAGCGCTCAATCAACCGTACCGCTTCGACCTCGACCTGATCGGCCTGGTGCCGCCGATCAGTCCCGACGCGTTGTTGGGCCAAGCGGCCTTCCTGCGCCTGGACGGCGAGTCCGGCATACACGGGATTGTGCACAGCGTTAGCCTGAGCGCCGGTGCTGCGCACCGCGTCGGCTACCAGGTGACGCTGGTGCCGTACATTCAGCGACTGGAACAACAACCGCAGCGTCGAGTTTTTCATCGGCTCACCATTGTGCAGATCCTGCAGCGCCTGCTGGAAGAAAACGCAGTGCCCGCCCATAGCTATCGCTTCGAACTGCCAAATGGTCATTACCCGTGTCGGCCATTTTGTATCCAGTACGAGGAAAG
The DNA here is from genome assembly GCF_013608025.1 of Pseudomonas brassicacearum subsp. neoaurantiaca. Classification (GTDB taxonomy): domain Bacteria; phylum Pseudomonadota; class Gammaproteobacteria; order Pseudomonadales; family Pseudomonadaceae; genus Aquipseudomonas. The sequence continues at coordinate 76,840 of NZ_VDLV01000004.1, forward strand.
CGACCTGACGCTGCTGCAGCGGCTATGCGAAGAAGAAGGCATTCATTACCACTTCGAACACAGCCCCCAAGGTCACGTCATGGTGTTTGCCGAGGATCCGAAGAGCTTTCCTATACAGGCGGCTGAACTCCTCATGGAGGCGGATAAAATCGGCGCCATTACGCGGTTGTATCAACGCCATCATTCAATCCCCCCTGGTCCGCCCTGCGGATTTCGCGATCGTGCAGTGGCCGAAACGACCGACACCGCGAACCCCGCATCCCAGGAGGCGGCCCACGAAAGAAAGCGTGACGACCCGACAGGGACTCACCGTTTCCAAGCAGGCCGGCGGCGCCTGGAGCGGTTGCGCTACCGAAAACGAGAGATCCACGGGCACACCCTCTCGCCGGCCCTGCGCAGCGGCCATATCGCGCGGATCGATGGGCACCCGGTATCGACGTTCAACGACCAATGGCTGATTACCGAGATTCGGCATCGTGGACGACAATTTTCAATTCTTGAAACGAACCTGCCTACCCCACCCGCGGGAAAGGACTACCGCAATCAGTTCTGCGCGATCCCTTGGTCCTCCGTGTACCGACCGCTCCTCACACATCCCAAGCCATGCATACCCGGCTTTCACCTCGCCTATGTACTCGGTCCGCCTGGCCAGGCCGTGACGCCTGACCTACAAGGCCGGCTCATGGTCAGCCTCTGGAACCGCGATGATGAAGGCATCGCGCTACCCGTGTCGCGCCTGACGCCCGGCGATCACCCTTCGTTGCTGGCCGGTAGCGAGGTGCTGGTGAGCTTCCTCGACGGCGATCCCGACCGACCGGTCCTTTGCGCGGGATTGCTCGAGCCCGGCCCGGGCAATGGTGGCCCCGCGTCGCCCCGCCCCGTGGCGCCGAGCAACAACAATACGGGCTTGTTGTTCGACTGGCTCTTGAACCCACCGGACGTTACACCTTGAGAAAGCCCATGAGCCGGCCGGAAAAATGGGCTCCCGTCGGCGGCAATGGCGAGAGCATTTCATGAGCGAATCATAAATTCATCGACGCAACCTGATCTGGCTCATGCAAACCCAGCGAAACGGGCTTAAAGTGCAAGCACAACGCTGCTCTAGACAGCGCTTTACCCTGATGGTTGGAGATACCCGCATGCCCTGGAAAAATTCCGCAAACCGCTACAGTACCGTCACGGTCACCTTGCATTGGCTGATGTTGGTGCTGTTGGCCGTGGTTTATGCCTGCATTGAGTTCCGAGGCATTTTTCCCAAGGGCAGCGGCGGTCGAACGCTGATCAAGGAAGCGCATTTCATGCTTGGCCTGACCGTATTCGTGCTGGTCTGGCTACGCCTGTTCGCCCGCAGCATGGGCAAGGCCCCGGCGATTTTTCCAGCGTCGCCCGCCTGGCAAACCTTCCTGGCGCGCCTGATGCACTGGGCGTTGTACCTGTTCATGATCGCCATGCCACTGCTGGGTTGGCTGATCACCAGCGCCGAAGGGCATCAAGTGATGTTCTACGGTTTTGACCTGCCGCTGCTTGTCGAGCCGGACAAGGCGTTCGCCAAGCAAGTGGAAGGCTGGCATGTGCTCGGCGGCACCATTGGCTATTGGCTGATTGGCCTGCATGCGCTGGCCGGGCTGTATCACCACTATGTGGTGCGCGATAACACGTTACTGCGGATGATGCCCAAGCGCGGCTGAAGACGATCACTGGAACCCCCGGCGGCCCTGCAAGCCGCCGGTGTGGACGAAGATCAGCCGAGTACCGGCGGCAAACTGCCCGGCCTCGACCCGAGCCTTGAGCTGCATCAGCGCCTTGCCGGTGTACAACGGCTCTAGCTCGATCTGCGGGGTGGTTTCGATGAAGGCTGTGAGGCCTTCGTCAACCCGGGCAAATCCGCCGCGACTGCCGTCAATCAGTTCATAAAGCGGATTGCCCAATCGCGCCTCTTTCACGATGCTTTCGACTTGCTGCTTCACGCCGTGGCTTTCGGGAACCGCCAGGACACCATGGACCGGACGCCTTCCCGCTTCCGCCAGTACAAGGCCGGCCAGCGACGTTCCTGTGCCGCACGCCAGCCACCAACCGTGATAATCGGGCCACCCCAAGCCCACCAATTGATCGCGAACGCGGGTCTCCCAGATCATGCAACCTTGCGCGCCAGGCAACCCCGAGCCGCCTTCGGGGATCGCCCATAACTGTGGGTATTGCGCCTGCCAGGGCGTCCAGAAATTCGCATCATGGCGCCTTCGGTACCCTTCATAACCCAACCAGTGCAGCGTCATGCCGAACGCTTTCAGGTCGAGTACCGTCGGCGTTTCCCGAGGATGCCCGCGCAGCAGCCCCACCGTTGGGAAACCGAATCGCTGGCCCGCCGCCGCCAATGCATGCAAGTGATTGGAGTAGGCGCCGCCAAGGCTCATGATCCCGTCCGCACCCGCCACGTGGGCGGCACGCAGATGATGAAGCAGCTTGAACCATTTGTTGCCGCTGATCAGCGAATCGATCCGGTCCAGGCGCAACACCGCCACCTCGACGCCGGCATGGACGAGCCAGTCCAGGTGAAGGGGTTCGAGGCGAGGCTGGGGGTGCCAGTCGAGGGCAGAAAGCAGCATTGAAAAAAGATCAGGGCGGGAGGTGCCGGCATCTTAACAGTTGCCCCTTCCTGTGGGAGCGAGCTTGCTCGCGATTGCGGTCAAGTAGTCACATCCACTTGACTGACCTACCGCTATCGCGAGCAAGCTCGCTCCCACAATGGAATTCACGGGGCTTGAGGCTTTGCGCCTTACAACTGCGCCGCCAGCCGCGAACCCTGGTCGATGGCGCGTTTGGCGTCCAGTTCCGCCGCCACGTCGGCACCGCCGATGAGGTGGACCGTCTGCCCGGCCGCTTCCAGGCCTTCCTGCAACTCGCGCAGCGGATCCTGCCCGGCGCAGATCACGATGTTGTCCACAGGCAGCACTTGCGGCTCACCTGTTTCGCCAATGCGAATATGCAGGCCTTCATCGTCAATCTTCAGGTATTCGACGCTGTTGAGCATCTGCACCTGCTTGTTCTTCAAGCCCGTGCGATGAATCCAGCCGGTGGTCTTGCCCAGGCCGTCGCCGACCTTGGACTTCTTGCGCTGCAACAGGAACACCTGGCGCGCCGGAGCATGGGGTTCGGCCTTGATCCCGGCGACACCGCCACGCGCCTGCAGGTGGGTGTCGATCCCCCATTCCTTCCAGAACGCTTCGCGGTCCTGACTGGTCGCAACACCTTGATGGACCAGGAACTCCGACACGTCAAAGCCAATCCCACCGGCACCAATCACCGCGACACTGCGGCCAACCGGCTTGCGTTCGAGGATCACATCCAGGTAACTCAGCACCTTGGGATGTTCCACCCCCGGAATCGCCGGCACCCGCGGCGCGATGCCCGTGGCCAGGATGATTTCGTCGAAACCGCCGGCCACCAGTTGCGCCACGTCGACCCGCGTATCCAGGCACACTTCCACATGGGTGGTCTGCAACTTGCGCTTGAAGTAGCGCAGGGTTTCAAAGAACTCCTCCTTGCCCGGCACACGCTTGGCGACATTGAACTGACCGCCAATTTCGCTGGCCGCGTCGAACAATGTCACTTGATGCCCCCGCTCGGCCGCCACGGTAGCCGCGGACAACCCGGCAGGACCGGCCCCGACCACGGCGATTTTCTTCACCTGGGTGACAGGCAAATAGTTGAGTTCGGTCTCGTGGCAGGCACGTGGATTCACCAGGCAACTGGTGAGCTTGCCGCCAAACGTATGGTCGAGACAGGCCTGGTTGCAGCCGATGCAGGTGTTGATTTCGTCCGCCCGGCCTGCGGCGGCCTTGTTGACGAATTCCGGATCCGCGAGGAAGGGCCGCGCCATGGACACCATGTCGGCATCGCCTTCTGCCAGGATCCGCTCGGCCACGTCAGGCGTGTTGATACGGTTGGTGGTGATCAGCGGAATGCTCACCGAGCCACGCAGCTTGGCGGTCACTTTACTGAACGCCGCCCGCGGCACTTTGGTGGCAATGGTGGGAATCCGCGCTTCGTGCCAACCGATACCGGTGTTGATGATCGTCGCGCCGGCCTGTTCGATGGCCTTGGCCAATTGAACGATCTCATCCCAAGTGCTGCCGCCTTCCACCAGGTCGAGCATCGACAGGCGGAAGATGATGATGAAATTCGGGCCGACCGCCTCGCGTACGCGGCGCACGATTTCCACCGGCAGGCGCATGCGGTTTTCGTAGCTGCCGCCCCAGCGGTCGGTCCGGTGGTTGGTGTGGGCCGCCAGGAACTGGTTAATGAAATAACCTTCCGAGCCCATGATCTCGACACCGTCGTACTCGGCCTTCTGGGCCAGCACCGAACAGGTGACGAAATCGCTGATCTGTTTCTCGATGCCCTCTTCGTCCAGCTCCTTGGGCTTGAACGGGTTGATCGGTGCCTGGATCGCGCTCGGTGCCACCTGCTTCGGGCTGTAGGCATAGCGGCCGGCGTGAAGAATCTGCATGCAGATCTTGCCACCCGCTTCATGCACCGCCCGGGTGACGACCTGGTGCTTGAGCGCCTCTTCCTCGGTGGTCAGCTTGGCCGCGCCGGAATAAACGCCACCTTCATCGTTAGGCCCGATCCCGCCGGTCACCATCAGGCCCACGCCGCCCCGGGCGCGCTCGGCGAAATACGCCGCCATGCGCTCGAAGCCACCCGGCTTCTCCTCGAGACCGGTGTGCATCGACCCCATCAAGGTGCGGTTGCGCAACGTGGTAAAGCCCAGGTCCAGCGGGGCCAGCAAATGCGGGTAATGAGGGGCGGCCATCGGTAACTCCACTTCGGGCGATTACGGAAAATGCGGAAGCTCTTCGGCCTCCATCGTCTTGCTCGACAGCGTAAGAGCCGGGGTGCAAGCGCTCAATGACCGTAACTGACAACTTAATGATCCAAATGCGCAGCGACTCCGCGCAATGGGCCGTGACTTGCGGCAGAGCGCGCAAGTCCTATGGAAGCTGGCAGGTGCTCTACCCAACAATAACGCTAACCACACGGTCGCCTCGCATGCATCCCCAACGAAAAATGCTGCACAACGAATTGCACGCCCGTCCATCGCTGTATTTCGACGAACCGGCCCACGTCTTTCACTTGGCCTTGCTGGGTGACAACGTCCGGTGCGAAAAGCTGCTCGGGCACTTGTGCCCCGACACCGTGGCGAGCGATGCCGCACAAGGCATAACCCAGCTGGACGGGCATCCTCTCAAGTGGGAACGCCACACCGAATTCTTCACCCTGACCCTGGTCGTTGCAGCGGGCAACCATGAGCTGCAGTGGGCCACCCTGCCCGAGTGCCTGGCGCGGGGCATCGAAGATCATCGCGAACACATCATCAATGCCGTTCAGGTGCTGGTGCGCGGCGAAGCAGAGCTCGACGTGTCCAGCTACGGCTTTAAGGATCCCTGCGGCTCAAGTGTCGGCGGAGGCGATGCCGTGGTCTGGAGCGACTTTCGGCTGACCGAGGACGGTACCAATCGCTTGCTGTTCATCAATCGAAGACTCAACGCCTACCGCCAGGGACGGATGATCCGGCGGCTGTTGGAAATCGAAACCTATCGCATGATGGCATCGTTGTCGCTGAGCACTGCCAAGGCGCTGGACCCGCAACTGAATGAATACGATCGCACCCTCGTGGCGCTTTCCGAACGCAATGCAAATGCCAGCGGCGTGCATGCCAAGGCCTTGCTTGAAGATATCACCCAACTCTCCCGCCAGATCGTCAGCAGTACGGTCAAGAATCGCCACCGGTTCAGCGCAACCCGAGCCTATGCGCAACTGGTCTTCGAACGCCTGGGCGAGTTGCGGGAAAGCCACCTGGGTGATTGTCAGCGATTGGGCGTGTTCATCGAGCGGCGCTTCAAGCCAACGGTGCGGTATTGCGCCGCCACTGAACAGCGGCTTGAACAGCTCGCCATGAGCGTTGCCAACCTGGGCGACCTGCTGCAGGCGCGCGTACAGGTCGAGATGGAAGACCAGAACGCGGAGATCCTGCGCAGCCTCAACGCACGTGCCGACGCGCAAATAAAGATTCAACGGGCCGTGGAAGGCTTATCGATCATCGCCATCACCTACTACCTGATCAACTTGTTCAAGCTGGTCTATAGCGGACTGCATACGCTGGGGGCGAGTCTGTCTGCCCGTGAAGCGCTACTGGGCATGGCACCGCCGGTATTGTTGATCATGTTGCTGATCATGCTTCGCATCAGGAAGGCCAAGAGTCACTAGGGTTAGCCTAGGGTGATGTCCGGCCTGTCCGGTGCACACCCTTTCGCTAATCCGTTGTTTTCCGTACCCTGCCAGGTGACTCTTGATGAAAATCACGACCCTGTACGCGGCGACCGACTGTTCCCATGCGCAAATTTTTGTACCTGCTGTTTTCCCTGGCGTTGTTGGCCGTCCTGATCACCTACGCCTCGTGGACAGCAGACCGCCCGATGGGCCATTACCTGTCGGATCTACGGATCAACCTGGCGGTCGACCAAGGCACCCCCGCCGATCGAGGCAACCTGCTGGGTATCCAGCCGGAATTGTTTCCCACCGACTACCAGACCCCCGAGCGCCTGCATCGAAAGCTCGCCGCCTACCTGCAAACTGCTCGCGACCAAGGGTTTCTCAACGACAAGACTATCGTGGTCCTGCCCGAGCACATCGGCACCTGGTTGATGGTCAGCGGTGAAAAAGACGAGGTTTACCAGGCACCGACCTTGAAACAGGCCATGCACTGGCTGGCGCTCAGCAACCCGCTCGCGTTCATTCGCGCACTGGCCGGTGCCCAGGGCGACAACCGCCTGGACGATGCGTACCTGCGCATGAAGGCAGGCGCCATGGCCCGCGACTATCAGATGCTGTTCGGTGGGCTCGCCAGGGAATTCAACGTAACGCTGGTGGCCGGGTCCATCGTCCTGCCAGAGCCCAGCGTCAGCGAAGGCGAACTGACCGTCGGGCGCGGCGCCCTGTACAACAGCAGCCTGGTGTTCGGTCGCGACGGCCGCCCCATCGGCCAGCCCCAGCGTCAACGCTATCCGGCGTTTGACCAGCAGGACGTGCTCCAGGCCGAACGGCCGGATGTCACGCATGTCATTGAGACGCCCGCTGGACGCCTGGGCGTGCTGATTGGTACCGACAGTTGGTACCCGCTGCACTATCGACAACTCGACGAACAAGGCGCGCAGCTGATCGCTGTGCCGGCCTTCGTCGCCGGTCGCGATGGCTGGAACAAACCCTGGAACGGCTACAAAGGCCTGACCACTCCGAGCGAAGTGAGCCTCAAGCCCGGTGAAGTGAACGAAGGCCAAGCCTGGCGGCGCCTGACATTGACCAGCCAATTGCCGGTCAGCCAGGCCCGTGGCGGCGTCAGCGTGTTCTTGCGTGGGCAATTCTGGGACAGCGGCAGCGCCGGGCAGAGTTTCATCAGCCACGACGGCCAGCAATTCGCCGACGGCGAAGCCCGCGGGGCACGCCTGCTCAACCTGTGGCTATGAACATGAAGCCGCAGCCGATGCGCCTGGGCGACTTGTCCGTAGGCTTCGTCCATAGCCTCGCTGATGCTGTGGCCAGCCATGGGCAGGATCCCCAGCCACTGCTTGAACAGTACGGCCTCGACGCGGCGCGCCTGGCCGAACCCTGGGCTCGCCTGTCGATTCCGCGCTACATGCGCTTGGGCCATGCCGCGATCCAACTGACCCAGGATCCGGCCCTGGGCCTGCGCATGGGCCAGCTCAGCCGCTTGAGCCAGGCCGGGCTGGCCGGCGTCACCGCCGCACAAGCACCTACCGTACGCGAAGCCGCACGCTGCATGATCCGCTTCGAACCCTTATACGGTTCCAACTACCGTGGGCAATCGAGCTTCCACGAGGATGCGCGAGGTGCGTGGCTGCGGTTCTATTCCATCAGTCCGTACAACGCCTTTAACCGCTTTGTCGTGGATTCGATCATCGCCGGCTGGCTCCAACAGCTATCCAGCATCAGCGACATCGCGCTGCGGGCTGAGCGTATCGAAATCGAATTCCAGGAGCCGGAGTATCTGGCGGCCTATCGTGTGTTAGGCGAGTGCCCAATCCAGTTCGGCGCCGAACAGAACCAACTGCGCCTGGGCCTGGACAGTCTCGCCCAGCGCAACCGTCAGCACTGCCCCAGCACCTGGCACCATCTGGTTCAGCTATGCGAGCGGGAACTGGAGCAACTGACACGAACGCGCAGCTTGCGCGAACGCATCATCCAATTACTGGGACCGTTGCTCAGTGGCGGACGGGAACCTGACCTTGAAGAAGTCGCCACGCGCCTGAAATTGCCGACCTGGACGTTGCGTCGCAAGCTGGCTGAAGAAGGTACGCAATACCGGGCGATCCTCAACGACACCCGCCGAGACCTGGCCATGACGTACATTCGCGACACGGAACTGGCGTTCGGCGAAATCGCCTACCTGCTCGGGTTTGCCTCAGCCGAGGCGTTTCAGCGTGCTTTCAAGCGCTGGAACAACCAGACGCCGGGAGAATTTCGTCGCAGCCGCAAGGGCGCTTGAACGTCGCTCTCTGAGACATACCGCGGCAGCTATCCAACCTACCTACAGCTCCGTCGCGTCTTCGGCGGGCTCCAGCGGATCCAGCTCATACGCCTGATATTCCAGCAGCTCTTCCTGATAGTCGTCCATTGCGTGTCCTTCCCAATTTCGTTGAACCAATGCCTGAAGGCCTGGAAATCAGCATAAAGCTGCTTTATGAACAAAACATGAAGCCAAGGCTTCATGAATTAAACGTAGCACAGCATCGGGAATTTAAAGCCGGGAGATGTAGCAAGGGATTACGTCCCTTGCTACACCGCCTCAGGACGCAGGAAGTGGCTGGATGGGCTCGGTCGGCGCCGGCAGGGAACTGGCCGGTGGCGGCGTAATGGTTTCCGTCGACGAAGGTGCGTAGGACTCGGGCTCACTGGGGGCAATCGGCGCCGGCTCGACCGGTGGTGCGACCGGTTCCGATACGGCTGGCGCAGGTTCGACCGGCGTCGCTGGCGCAGGGGCTGGCGTCGGTTCCGGTGCCTGCAGCGCCGCCGGCTGAGGGGCAGGAGCAGGCACCAAGGCAGCCGGTTCGGCCTTGGGCTCGGGAATGCCGAGCTCGGTTTTCGGTTTTTCGCCGGTCTCGACGGCTTTTTTTGCTTCCGGAGGCAGGAAGAGCTCTACCAGCGTAAAGAAACGCTCGTAGAACTTGGCTGCCGACACGGTTTCGCTGGCCACCTTGACCATCGAATCATCCGAAGAGCCAATCGGCATCGACACAGACCCCAATACCCCTACGCCCAGGCTGGCAGAGTTATTGATTTTCTTCAGGGCATAACGGTCCTGCAGGGCGTTGGCGAATATGGTCGCGCGATGTCCAGGGCCGCCATCCTCGGCGCAGACCAGGTTGAAACTGATCTCCATGTGGGTGTCACCGGTCTGCTGGAAACTCTTGTGACCGCTGACCAGCTTCGGATCGCTGCTGGTGATGATGTACCCCTGGCTGAGCAATGCCCGACGGCCCGCTTCGCAGGTCGCCACATCAGTCACAGGATAAGTGCGCGAGAACGTGCCCGAATCATCAAAGTTCTCGTGCTCGTAGATGGCCGCCTTCTTGGAGGAACAACCGGTTGCGACGGCCAACAGCAATGCCAGCCCAACGGTGCGCATGTGAAATGATCTGAACATTGAACATCCTGGGAAAAACAGTCCGGCGCGTATTGTGCAACAGAACGCTGCCGGGCAGCTTGGCTAATCATGTCTCAAAGGGCTTACAAGTCTACGGGGGGTTCTCGACAGGAAAAAGACAAAACTCGACGAATCGACGAAACATCCTCATCCATAGCAATACACAGAAACAAAAAGACCCCAACCTTTCGGCTGGGGTCCTGGCAAGCAAAACCTTCAGATCATCAGAAACGCTTGATGTCTGCCTGGCTTTCCAACTGCTTGCGATAAGCCGCGAAGTCCTGCTGGCCGACACGGGACGCCAGGTAGCGGCGATATTCGGCTTTTTCTGCCTCGGTCGGTGCCGCCGCTTCGTTCACACCGTTCAAGCGCAAGACCGTCACGCTGCCGTCAGCCAATGTCACGCTGGCAAACGTCGGCTTGTCCTTCGACTCAGGCTTGGGCATGCGGAACAACGCCTGCAACACGGCAGGATCGACACCCTCCTGACCACGGGTAGCCGCTTCGACGGCTTTCCAGCCCTGACCATTGACGGCCTTGTCCAATGCAGTCTTGCCATCGCGCAGGCTGGCGATCAGCTCCTCGGCGCGGGTCTTGGCGGCCGCGCTGGCATGCTCCTTGGCCAACTGGGCGCGGATAGGCCCGGCCACGCTTTCCAACGGCATTTGCTCAGGCTTGCGGTGCTCCTTGGCACGCAGCACCACGACCGTTTCAGGGTCCAGTTCGATGGCGGTGCTGTTGGCGCCCTCATCCAGGACTTCCGGGCTGAACGCGGCGGTGACGACGGCGCGGTTGGCTGCAATCCCTTCCCCGCCTTCACGACCGAACGGCGCCGACGTGTGCACGGTCAGCTTCAGGTCCTGGGCCGGTTGGGCGAGGTCCGAAGCTTCGAACGATGCATCTTCCAATTGCTTGGTCGCTTCGACGAAGCGTTGCTCCACCTGCTGGGCCTTCAGCTCGCGAGTGAGCTTGTCCTTCAGGCTCGCGAAGGTCGGAACCTCAGGAGCTTCAACGCCCAGCAGCTTGATCAAGTGCAGGCCGAAATCGGTTCGCACCGGTGCCGAAACCTGATCCTTGTTCAAGGCGTACAGCGCTTTTTCGAACTCGGGATCGTAGACGCCTGGCCCGGCATAACCCAGGTCACCGCCATTGTTTGCCGAACCCGGATCCTGGGAGTATTCCTTCGCCAAGGCTTCAAACGATTCGCCTTTGGCCAGGCGAGCCTGGACTTCCTCGATCTTCGCCTTGGCCTGGGCTTCGGTGACCTTGTCGTTCACTTCGATCAGGATATGCGCAGCCCGCCGTTGTTCAGACAGGTTGGCGATCTCTTTCTGATAGGCCGCCTGCAAGTCTTCGTCCTTGACGCTGACCTGGTCGAAGAAAGACGCTTTCTTCAATTCAAGGTAATCGATGACGACCTGGTCAGGCGTCATGAATTCCTTGGCATGCTGGTCGTAGTAAGCCTTGACCTCGTCATCGGTCAGCTTCACCGCCGACGGATCTGCCTTGACGGTCAGGGTGGCGAAATCACGGGTCTGCTTTTCCAGGCGGGCGAACGCCAGCACCTGCGCATCGGTGACGAAGCCGCTGCCAGCCAAGCCGGCGCGCAATTGCCCGATCAGCATTTCCTGAGCCAACATCTGGCGGAACTGCAAGCGACCATAACCCAACTGGCGAATCACTTGATCGAAACGCTCGGGGCTGAACTTGCCATCAACCTGGAACTCAGGCGTTTGCACGATCACTCGGTCCAACGCGTCGTCGGAGAACGCGAATTTCGCGTCATGGGCACCTTGCAACAGCAATTTGCGATCGATCAGGCCCTTGAGCGCCGAGTCGCGCAGCATTTTTTCGTCCAGCAACGAAGCATCAAAATCCTTGCCCAACTGTTGCATGAGCTGACGGCGTTGCATATCGACCGCCTGGCTCAGCTCGTTCTGGCTGATGTTTTCGCCGTTGACCTTGGCCGCTTCGTTACTGTTGGTGGTGGCTTTGAAAATGGCATCGAAACCGGTCAACGCCATCAATGCGACGATGACTCCGATGATGGTCTTGGCAATCCAGCCTTGTGAATTGTCCCTGATATTCTGCAGCATGCGTCCCCCAGAAACGGTTGAACTTCAAATTAGGCAACCGTGGAGCGTGGGTAGAATCCGGATAGAAGAAAGGCGCATCCGAGGATGCGCCTTCTCGTAACTGGCGGAGCGGACCGGGCTCGAACCCGCGAGCCCTGGCGTGACAGCCCGGATGTTACCGGACGCATTACCGCTCCGCTGCCAAGCCAGGCATGACCCCGACCCGGATAAACTCAATGAAACCTTAGTTAACGGCTTCTTTCAGCGCTTTACCAGCTTTGAAGCCTGGCTTTTTGGCAGCAGCGATCTGCAGCGTCTTGCCGGTCTGCGGGTTGCGACCAACACGAGCTGGACGATCGGTAACGGAGAAAGTACCGAAACCAACCAGAACAACAGAGTCGCCAGCCTTGAGAGCGCCAGTGACGGATTCGATTACAGCGTCCAGCGCACGGCCAGCAGCAGCTTTCGGGATATCAGCGGATGCAGCGATAGCATCAATCAGTTCCGACTTGTTCACTCTAAGTCCCCTTATATCTATTTTGAGATGATTCTAAGTTTTTTTGGTGAAAGCAAAAACGAGTGCTGAATGGCCTGCAGACACTTAAGAGCCGCTTTATAACAAGGGCTCTAAAAAACTGTCAAGGAAGCCCCCCAGGCAAATGCGTATTAATGCGTGCTAATTCTTTCCTTAGAGTCAGACTCTCGCTTTTCTTCCTTCGCGACAATCTCCGGAGCCACATCCGGCAAGGGCTCCGGCGCGTATTGCAGCGCAATTTGCAGGACCTCGTCAATCCATTTAACCGGTTTGATCTGAAGATCTTGCTTGATGTTGTCAGGAATTTCCTTCAAATCACGAACATTCTCTTCGGGAATGATCACGATCTTGATGCCGCCACGGTGAGCCGCCAGCAGTTTTTCCTTCAGGCCGCCAATCGCCAGCACCTGGCCGCGCAGGGTGATTTCCCCGGTCATGGCAACATCGGCCCGCACCGGAATGCCGGTCAGCGCCGATACCAATGCCGTGCACATGCCTACGCCAGCACTAGGACCGTCCTTGGGCGTCGCACCTTCAGGCATGTGGATGTGAGTGTCGCGCTTTTCATGGAAGTCCAGCGGAATGCCCAGGCTACGGGCACGGCTGCGAACAACCGTCAGTGCCGCGGTGATCGATTCGACCATGACATCCCCCAGGGAACCGGTCTTGATCAACTGGCCTTTGCCCGGCACGACAGCAGCTTCGATGGTCAGCAACTCGCCACCGACTTGTGTCCACGCCAAACCGGTCACCTGACCGATCTGGTCCTGCTGCTCGGCAAGGCCATAGCGGAATTTACGTACGCCCAGGAAATGCTCCAGCGAGTCCGAAGTCACCTTGACCGCAAAGCGTTTTTCCAAAGCATGTTCCTTCACCGCCTTGCGGCAGACCTTGGCGATCTGACGCTCCAGGCCACGCACACCGGCCTCGCGAGTGTAGTAACGGATGATGTCGCGGATCGCTTCCTCATCGAATTCCAGCTCGCCCTTTTTCAAGCCATTAGCCTGGATCTGCTTCGGCGAAAGGTATTTGACGGCGATGTTGATCTTCTCGTCTTCGGTGTAGCCCGGCAGACGAATCACCTCCATCCGGTCCAGCAAGGCTGGCGGAATATTCATCGAGTTGGAGGTGCAAAGGAACATCACGTCCGACAAGTCGTAATCGACTTCCAGATAATGATCGTTGAAGTTATGGTTCTGCTCCGGATCGAGCACTTCAAGCAACGCAGATGCCGGATCACCGCGCATATCGCTGCCCATCTTGTCGATTTCATCCAAAAGGAACAGAGGGTTGCGCACGCCAACCTTTGTCATCTTTTGAATCAATCTTCCCGGCATGGAACCGATGTACGTCCGACGATGGCCGCGAATTTCCGCCTCGTCGCGCACGCCACCGAGCGCCATGCGAACGAACTTGCGGTTGGTGGCGTGGGCAATCGATTCCGCCAGGGAGGTTTTACCGACCCCCGGAGGCCCGACCAGGCACAGCACCGGGCCGCGAATTTTCTTCACGCGCTTTTGCACGGCGAGGTATTCAAGAATGCGCTCCTTGACCTCTTCCAGACCGTAGTGGTCCGCATCCAGGATGTCTTCGGCACGCGCCAGGTCCAGGCGAACCTTGCTCTGGGCTTTCCACGGCACCTGGACCAGCCAGTCGATGTAGGAACGCACCACGGTGGCTTCCGCCGACATCGGCGACATCTGCTTCAGCTTGTTGAGTTCAGCCTGGGCCTTGGCAAGCGCGTCCTTTGGCAGGCCGGCGGCATCGATGCGCTTCTTCAGCTCCTCGATTTCGTTATGACCTTCATCGCCATCACCGAGCTCTTTCTGAATGGCCTTCATCTGCTCGTTCAGGTAGTACTCGCGCTGGCTGCGCTCCATCTGTTTCTTGACGCGACCGCGAATGCGCTTTTCGACCTGCAGCAAGTCGATCTCGCCATCGAGCAAGGCCAGCACGTGTTCTACACGGGCCGACAAATCGATGATTTCAAGAATTTCCTGCTTCTGCTCGATCTTGAGGGCCATGTGGGCCGCCATCGTATCGACCAGGCGTCCGGGCTCGTCGATGCTGTTGAGCGACGACAGCACCTCGGCAGGCACCTTCTTGCCCAACTGCACGTACTGTTCGAACTGCGACAGCAGGCTGCGGACAAACACCTCGGATTCACGTTCCGGCGCTTCGACTTCGTCGATCAGCGAGACCTCGGCACGGCAGTACCCGTCCACTTCGCTGAAACGCTCGACTGCCCCACGCTGCTCGCCTTCAACCAGGACCTTGACGGTACCGTCGGGCAGCTTGAGCAGTTGCAGGACCGTTGCAATCGTACCTACGCGATAAAGTGCGTCTTCGCCGGGATCGTCGTCGGCAGGATTTCTCTGAGCGATCAGAAGAATCTGCTTATCACCCGTCATCGCGGCCTCAAGGGCTTCGATGGACTTCTCGCGCCCCACGAACAGCGGGATAACCATGTGCGGATACACCACGACATCGCGCAATGGCAGGAGAGGCAATTCGATGGTTGTCTTCATGATTTCGCCTCTACGGCGGCCGTAAGGCCGTAAACAGATGGAAGTAAGCTTGAAACCAAGATGGGGGCAGCCTTCAAAAAAAACAAGCGCTAAGACACGTCTAAAACGCGCTAATAGCAAAGGGGCCCGAAGGCCCCTTCTTTTATTTCAACTGCGGGACATTCAAGCGTCCGGTGCAGCCTTGGCAGCCGGCTCACTGTTTTCGTAGATATACAGTGGCTTGGACTTGCCTTCTATGACGCTTTCGTCGATGACGACTTTACTGACGTCGGACTGCGACGGTATCTCGTACATCGTGTCCAGCAATACGCCTTCGAGAATCGAGCGCAACCCACGGGCACCGGTTTTACGCTCCAGGGCACGCTTAGCGACTGATTTCAGCGCGTCGGAACGGAATTCCAGGTCTACACCTTCCATTTCGAACAGCTTGGCATATTGCTTGGTCAGGGCGTTTTTCGGCTCGGTCAGAATCTGCATCAACGCCGCTTCATCCAACTCGTCCAGCGTCGCCAGGACCGGCAGACGACCTACGAATTCAGGGATCAGACCGAACTTGACCAAATCGTCAGGCTCGACTTCACGCAGGGATTCACCGACCTTCTTGCCTTCTTCCTTGCTGCGCACTTCGGCGTTGAAGCCGATGCCGCCGCGAGTGGAACGATTCTGGATGACCTTTTCGAGGCCAGAGAACGCACCACCACAGATGAACAGGATGTTACGGGTGTCGACCTGCAGGAATTCCTGCTGCGGATGCTTGCGACCGCCTTGGGGCGGAACGGAGGCAACCGTGCCTTCGATCAACTTCAGCAAGGCCTGCTGCACGCCTTCACCGGAAACGTCCCGGGTGATCGACGGGTTGTCGGACTTGCGGGAAATCTTGTCGATTTCATCGATGTAGACAATACCCATCTGGGCTTTTTCCACATCGTAATCGCACTTCTGCAGCAGCTTCTGAATGATGTTCTCGACGTCCTCGCCCACGTAACCCGCCTCGGTGAGGGTGGTTGCGTCGGCGATGGTGAACGGAACGTTCAGCAAGCGGGCCAGGGTTTCGGCAAGCAGGGTCTTACCCGAGCCTGTCGGGCCAATCAGCAGGATGTTGCTCTTGCCGAGTTCGACCTCGTCATTCTTCTTGTCACGCTGGTTCAGGCGCTTGTAGTGGTTGTAGACCGCTACGGCCAGTACCTTTTTCGCGCGTTCCTGACCGATTACGTACTGGTCAAGGATGCCGCTGATTTCTTTGGGCGAAGGCAACTTATGCGCGCTGCTTTCGGCCTGGGCTTCCTGCACCTCCTCACGGATGATGTCATTGCACAGGTCGACGCACTCGTCGCAAATGAAGACCGAGGGGCCGGCAATCAATTTGCGTACTTCATGCTGGCTTTTGCCACAGAAGGAGCAATAAAGCAGTTTGCCGTTGTCCTCGCCGTTGCGGGTGTCAGTCATTCGATCGATCCAAATCCGATAGGCTTGCAACACAAGATGAAGGCAATTGCGGGCTTTTTCAAGCCCGCAGGTGATCGGACGTGCCGACCACCTTCATTTTGAGCGGCTTATTTTAAGCGGGGCGCTGGCTGATCACTTCGTCGATCAGGCCATACTCACGTGCGGCTTCGGCGCTCATGAAGTTGTCGCGGTTCGTATCGCGCTCGATTTCTTCAAGGGTGCGCCCGCTGTGCTTGGCCATCAAGGTGTTGAGGCGCTCGCGAATGAAGAGGATTTCCTTGGCATGGATCTCGATATCCGATGCCTGGCCCTGGAAACCGCCCAGTGGCTGGTGAATCATCACACGCGAGTTCGGCAGGCAGTAACGCTTGCCCTGAGCACCGGCGGTCAGCAAGAACGCACCCATGCTGCACGCCTGGCCGATACAGGTGGTCGAGACGTTCGGCTTGATGAACTGCATGGTGTCGTAGATCGACATGCCGGCAGTCACCGAACCGCCCGGCGAGTTGATATAGAGATGGATATCCTTGTCCGGGTTTTCCGCTTCAAGGAACAGCAGCTGTGCACAGATCAGGTTGGCCATGTAGTCCTCTACCGGGCCCACCAGAAAGATCACTCGCTCCTTGAGAAGACGCGAGTAGATGTCATAGGCACGTTCGCCACGGGCGGACTGCTCGATAACCATCGGGACCAGACCGCCTGCGGCCTGGATGTCAGAGCTCTGCTGATAAAAAGAATTGCGGGACATGTCTCGCAGTCACTCCCAAATAGTTATGTCTTGAATACGCATAAGCCAGCACGAAGGCTGGCTTATGGGTGTGTTTCTTACCGCGAAACCATCAATCGGCTTGTGGAGCTTCCACCGGCTTGACCGCTTCTTCGTAAGAGACCGCTTTGTCGGTCACGCTAGCTTTCTGCAGAACAGTATCCACAACTTGTTCTTCCAGCACAACCGAACGGACTTCGTTCAGTTGCTGGTCGTTCTTGTAGTACCAGGACACGACTTGCTCAGGCTCCTGGTAGGCCGAGGCCATTTCCTGGATCAGTTCGCGGACGCGGGCTTCGTCAGGCTTGAGCTCGAACTGCTTGACCACTTCAGCAACGATCAGACCCAGCACGACGCGGCGCTTGGCTTGCTCTTCGAACAGCTCGGCAGGCAATTGGTCCGGCTTGATGTTGCCGCCGAACTGCTGGACGGCCTGCACGCGCAGACGGTTCACTTCGTTGTCCAGCAGGGCCTTTGGCACTTCGATCGGGTTGGAGGCCAGCAGACCGTCCATGACCTGGTTCTTCACCTTGGACTTGATGGCCTGGCGCAGCTCACGCTCCATGTTCTTGCGAACTTCGGCGCGGAAACCTTCCAAACCGGTTTCCTTGATACCGAACTGGGCGAAGAATTCTTCGTTCAGCTCAGGCAGCTTCGGCTCGGAAACGCTGTTGACGGTTACGGTGAACTCAGCGGCTTTGCCAGCCAGGTCCAGGTTCTGGTAGTCCTCTGGGAAGGTCACGTTCAGGACGCGCTCTTCGCCAGCCTTGGCGCCGACCAGGCCATCTTCGAAGCCTGGGATCATGCGGCCGGAGCCCAGCACCAGTTGAGTGCCCTTGGCGGAACCGCCAGCGAACACTTCACCGTCGACCTTGCCGACGAAGTCGATGTTCAGTTGATCTTCGGTTTGAGCGGCACGATCAGTCACTTCGAAACGGGTGTTCTGCTTGCGCAGGATGTCCAGCATCTTGTCCAGGTCGGCGTCCGACACGTCAGCGCTCAGGCGCTCGACGGCGATGGACTCGAAACCGGCGACAGTGAACTCAGGGAACACTTCGAACGTGGCAACGAACTCGAGGTCCTTGCCTTTTTCCAGCACTTTAGGCTCGACGGAAGGAGCGCCAGCCGGGTTCAGCTTCTGCTCGACAACGGCTTCGTAGAACGAAGACTGGATCACGTCGCCCACGGCTTCCTGGCGCGCATCAGCTTCATAACGCTGACGAATCACGCTCATTGGCACTTTGCCTGGGCGGAAACCTGGAATTTTGGCCTTTTGGGCAGTCTGCTGCAGACGCTTGTTGACCTGAGTCTCGATACGCTCAGCTGGCACGGTGATGCTCATGCGGCGCTCAAGAGCAGAAGTATTTTCAACAGAAACTTGCATGGATATTCCTCGTTGCACAGACGTTGGCCGGGCGTTTCCGACCCCAGAATCAAGGGCATGCATTCTAGTAGGTCAAACTCAAGAAGTCACCCTACTGAAAACGCGCAGGAAACAGGCGCCGAATTAAGGAGCGGGACAATCGGTCATGCCCCGCCCGGTTTGCAAATACAGTCGTTCACCGCCAAGGCTCTGCAAAGCGCTTCTATATATAGAAGCGACATTTCCAACTGCCTGGCATGCAGCCTCCAGAGGAAGGCCGGCGAACGCGTCGAGCATCATCGCGAAACACTTTTACGACGAATCGACACGTCGCGCCCGCGTGAAACCTTAGCCGGCGCGAACACACAATCCTTGAAAACAAAAACGGCGCAGCCCTTTTCAGGTTCTGCGCCGTTCTCTGCTAATCAAATAGCCACTTGTATGGTGCGGACGGAGAGACTCGAACTCTCACACCTTGCGGCGCTGGAACCTAAATCCAGTGTGTCTACCAATTCCACCACATCCGCGTTTCAAGCTGTTTAAAGCAAAGGCGCCAGACCGTTAAATCTGGCGCCTTTCTAGAATATGGGGTGGACGATGGGGATCGAACCCACGACAACGGGAGTCACAATCCCGTGCTCTACCAACTGAGCTACGCCCACCATATTGCCTTGTTGCGTTACTTGTGCCAAAGCTGCCTAATGGCGCACCCGGCAGGACTCGAACCTGCGACCATCCGCTTAGAAGGCGGATGCTCTATCCAGCTGAGCTACGGGCGCCTTATTAATCTGTATTCTTGGACGATTACAAACTAAGTGCTTTCAGTTTTACCGAGTTGAAACAACCAACTCCGCTCCACCTTCTTAACCAGTGCTAGGCTGTGCCCGACAAGTGCGACGAATGTTATAGACGGCCTGATAGGTCGTCAACTCTTTTCTGAAAAAAATTCATTTAATTAAAGGGCTTAGGGGAATTTGCAGACCAAGCGCCTTTGCCCTCACGCCTCGGCATGCGAGAATGCGTTCTCTTTTTTTCCCCTCTCGATGGTTAACCACGCGCAATGACTGCACAACTTATCGACGGCAAATCGATCGCCGCCAGCCTGCGCCAGCAGATCGCCCAACGAGTCACCGAGCGCCGCGAGCAAGGTCTGCGCACGCCCGGCCTGGCGGTGATCCTGGTCGGCAGCGATCCTGCCTCTCAGGTTTATGTCTCGCACAAGCGTAAAGACTGTGAAGAGGTCGGCTTCCTTTCCCAGGCCTACGACCTGCCTTCCGAAACCACTCAGCAAGCGCTGGCCGACCTGATCGACCGTCTCAATGACGATCCGAACATCGATGGCGTTCTGCTCCAGCTTCCGTTGCCCGAACACCTCGACGCCTCCAAGCTGCTGGAGCGTATCCGCCCGGACAAAGACGTCGATGGCTTCCACCCTTATAACGTCGGCCGCCTCGCCCAACGCATCCCCCTGCTGCGCCCCTGCACTCCCAAGGGCATCATGACCTTGCTGGAAAGCACCGGTGTGGATCTTTACGGGCTCGATGCCGTCGTCGTAGGCGCGTCCAATATCGTTGGCCGTCCAATGGCGATGGAGTTACTGCTGGCCGGTTGCACCGTCACCGTGACCCACCGTTTCACCAAGGACCTGGCGGGCCACGTCGGCCGTGCCGACCTAGTGGTCGTGGCGGCAGGCAAGCCAGGCCTGGTCAAAGGTGAGTGGATCAAGGAAGGCGCCATCGTCATCGACGTGGGCATCAATCGCCAGGATGACGGCAAGCTGGTGGGTGACGTGGTCTACGAGACTGCCCTGCCCCGCGCCGGCTGGATCACCCCGGTACCCGGCGGCGTCGGCCCGATGACCCGCGCCTGCTTGCTGGAGAACACGCTGTACGCGGCCGAGACGCTGCATAGCTGACAAAAGCCCCACCCAAACCTGTGGGAGCGAGCTTGCTCGCGATAGCGGCGCACCAGCCAACATACCCGTTGACTGGACACGACCCTATCGCGAGCAAGCTCGCTCCCACAGCTTTTTCCGGGTCCGGAGCTTTGATCAGCCTCGTGGCGCTCGGATTACAAATTTTTCAGATCCGATTCGCCAGAATCCCCATCCATTAAACTTTATTTATTCTTCAGCCCCGGTGGCATGGGCATATAGCGCTGTCCTCGCCCATACTCATAAAATGCGGCGTTTTTTTTAACAAGCCGCTGCTCAACGGCCTCTTTAACTCTATCGAGTCTACTCGCGTGAAAATCCGTCTTTCGATCCTCAGCCTGTTTTTCGTTTTCACAGGCAACTTCATCACGCAAAACGTCAATGCGCAGGAAACCATCGCGGCGCCACGGGACACATCGAAACTTCAGGTCGCCTCCGGCAGTGCCATCCTGTTGGATTTGCAGACAGATAAAGTGGTCTATTCGAGCAATCCGGACGTCGTGGTGCCGATCGCTTCGGTGACCAAGTTGATGACCGGCCTGATCGTGCTGGACGCCAAGCAGGACCTCGACGAATACATCTCCATGACCATCACCAACACGCCGGAAATGAAAGGCGTGTTCTCCCGGGTCAAGCTCAACAGCGAACTGTCACGCCGGGATACGTTGCTGATCGCATTGATGTCCTCGGAAAACCGCGCTGCGGCCAGCCTCGCCCATCACTACCCTGGCGGCTACGCGGCGTTTATCGCGGCGATGAATGCCAAGGCCAAGGCGCTGGGCATGACCAGCACCCATTACGTCGAGCCGACCGGCCTGTCTATCCACAACGTGTCCACCGCCCGCGACCTGACGAAACTCTTGATGGCCGCTCGCAAATACCCGCTGTTGAGTGAACTGAGCACTACCAAGGAAAAGACCGTGACGTTCCGTAAACCGGTCTACAGCCTCGGTTTCCGCAACACTGACCATCTGGTGCACAAGGCCAACTGGGACATCCAACTGACCAAGACCGGCTTCACCAACGAGGCCGGTCATTGCCTTGTCCTGTTGACCAAAATGGGTAATCGGCCGATGGCCCTGGTCATTCTCGATGCATTCGGCAAATACACTCATTTTGCCGATGCCAGCCGTATTCGCAGTTGGGTTGAGACCGGAAAAAGCGCCAGCGTTCCGGCAGTCGCCTTGCAATACAAAGCCGCCAAGAACCTCAAGAGTCGCCAGAGCGGCGTGGTGGAAGCGTCCAAGTAAGGTGGATACGCCCACATTGAATAGCCCCGACTCGTCGGGGCTATTCACATTCAGGGCTTCAGATCACCCAATGGATCATAAGGCCTGGAAGAAGGCGGATCCTGATCCTTCTCATCCCGGGGCGCCTTCGCGGGACCTATCGGGTCGACTTGAGGATCGTCGAGATCCGGTGAATCCGGATCGAACCCCAGATCGTCATCGCCAGATGAATGCTCGGAAGAATGCGGCCCCGAAGGTGTTTTCGACTGTGCCATTGCTGCCTCCTCGAATCATGGCCCGGAGACTCCAGGCCCTGACGATAAGAACCCGAGGCAGGCAAGGTTGTGCCCGGCAGGTGACGAACGGGAATGTCACTTCAGTGTGCATTCCCCAACGCCTTGGTGGCGCGAGCTGCCGCCTGTTCCTGCCCTGCCCCGGCCAATTCACCGGCGGCCTTCAACCAGCGCTGCGAGTCGACATTGGCCGGAAGCTGCGTAGGTTGCTGGACCAGCACCGCCCAACCACCAGCATCTTTGAAGGCTGATTCGAACGCACCAAAACTCATCAATGCCCGTCGATTCATCCCGGAGCGCAGCAGTACCGTGCGTTTCTGTCGGTTATACCCAGCGAGAATTGCATATCGCGGGCCGGACCAGAACGCCGAACCCTCGGTGTAGCGCAACAGCACGGGATAACCCGCCGCCACCTGTTCAAGCAACGCGCCAAGCTCGCTTTCGAGCGGATAGACCATCAGCCCATACTCACGTGCCAGGGTTTGCAGGCTCTGCTGCAACCGAGGCTCGCCACCCGGCAAGTGCAAGGGTTTTTCCAACAGTCCCGGGGTGATGACGGTGCCCTGCAACGTCAGCAGCGCCGCCAGCGACTGCGGGGCGCCGAGGTACATTTCGCCCCGATAGAACGGCACGCTGTTGAGTTCCACCCGTTCAGGCAGGCGCTTGATCTGCGGCGACACGCTTCCCGCGCACCCCACCAGGGCGACGAGGCAGGACACCGCCAATACCAGTGATCGAAAAGATGAAATGACCAGCGACATGACGACTCTCTCGTTAAGGCAGACCCGGCATCCGGGCCGGGCTTGGGCGGACGATCATAAGGCGCCCGCAGGCCTGGGTATAGCGATTAACGACAGTTTCGCCATCGCGATAGAACGAACCGATCCGTTGGTCGATTCTTCGGATCGACTGCCCGTAACACTCCAGCGACTAGACTGTCCATTGTAATGAGTGCATTGCCCGACCTTGGGCAGAAGGAGGCACAGATGAGCCTGACGACGACTATTCTGATGCTGATATTCGGCTGGCTGAGCGTAGCCACGGCCATGTTGTGGGGCGTATTGCGGATCGCCCGGCGCCACCACCACAGCCCTGCGCAGCAAGCGCAGCAAACCTCGAAACCCGCCAGGCGCCACGCCACGGCACATTGATATTTATCGGCCACTCATGAAAAAAGCCGCCCCGGCGTTGGACCGGGGCGGCTTTTTTGTCCGCGTTGGAATCAGTTGTTCTCGACCATCGCCTTTTCCCTGGCACGCCGGGACAACATGTTCAACACCTCGATCGCTGCCGAGAAGGCCATCGCCGCATAGATATAACCCTTGGGCACATGGGCACCGAAACCTTCGGCGATCAGCGTCATGCCGATCATGATCAGGAAGCCCAGGGCCAACATGACCACCGTCGGGTTGTCATTGATGAACTTCGCCAACGGCTCGGCCGCCAGCAGCATCACCAGGACCGAAACCACCACGGCGATAATCATGATCGGCAGGTGCTCGGTCATGCCTACTGCGGTGATGATGCTGTCGATGGAAAACACCAGGTCCAGCATCAGGATCTGACCGATCGCGGCGGCGAAACCCAAGGTCACGCCAGACGAGGCCGATTTGGGGTCGTTGGGCGCCGGGTCCATGCTGTGATGAATCTCGGTGGTGGCTTTCCATAGCAGGAACAGACCGCCGGCGATCAGGATCATGTCCTTCCACGAAAACGCCTGGCCGAGTATTTCGATGACCGGCTCCGTCAACTGCACGATGAAGGCGATAGTACTCAACAGGCCCAGGCGCAGGATCAGGGCCATGCCGATGCCGACCCGTCGTGCCTTGACACGGTGTTGTTCGGGCAGCTTGTTGGTCAGAATCGAAATGAAGATCAGGTTATCGATGCCGAGCACGATTTCCATGACGACCAGGGTTGCGAGGGCAATCCAGGCGGTGGGGCTGGCGGCGAGTTGTAACAGATAATCCATGGGTCAGTCCTGACTCGATGTGACGGGGTTAGAGGGTCTTGGTGGCAGATTCGGATTCTTCAGCGTTTTTTTCAGGCGCCTTCTTGGGACTGATCAGCCCACCCGTAGCCTCGCTGAGGGCTTGTTCGGCCGCCTTGTGCGTATCGTCGATGGCCTGTTTGGCCGTTTCGACCGCTTGCTCTTTCACTTGCTGGGCAAGTTGCTGAGCGCTTTTTTCCGCTTGTTCACAGCCCACCAGGGCCATCGACGACAACGACAGCAAGGCTGCGAGCCCCAGGTTTCTATGCATCATGGACAGTGCCTCTCAGAGAATAGACCGAGCACAAAAGATGGCTCACCGATGGCCCGGAATTCTAGAGACGGAAATACTTCAGGAAAATTCGTATTTTTAGCGGCTATACTTCGGTTTTTACGAATCAGCGAATGTCATGCTCAATTATCGACAGTTGCATTATTTCTGGGTGGTGGCGAAAACCGGGAGCATTGTGCGGGCCTGTGAGCAACTGAACCTGACCCCGCAGACCATCAGCGGGCAGATTTCACTGTTCGAACAGACCTATAACATCAAGCTGTTCCGTCGTGTCGGACGCCAACTGGAACTGACCGAGGCCGGCCGCCAGACATTGCCGTACGCCGAGCACATGTTTCAGCTGGGCGGCGAATTGGAACTGATGCTGCGGGCCCAGCCCAACGAGCAACAAACGCTGTTTCGGGTCGGGGTGGCGGATGTTGTGCCCAAATCGATTGTTTATCGGCTGCTGGCGCCGACCATGGAATTGACTGAACCGCTGCGCATTACCTGTCGCGAGGACAAGCTCGAACGGCTGTTGGCCGACCTGGCGATTCAACGCCTGGACCTGGTGATTTCCGACAGCCCGATGCCGAGCCACCTGGATATCAAGGGCTTCAGCCAGAAGCTGGGAGAATGCGGAATCAGCTTTTTCGCCACCGCCGCGCTGGCCGCTCGGCATGGGCGGGATTTCCCCCACGGCCTGCATGACGCGCCGCTGCTGATCCCGGGGCCGGAAACTGTGGTCCGCAGCCGCCTGCAACGCTGGTTCGCCGAGCAGCAGATCCAGCCGCGGATCGTCGGTGAATTCGACGACAGCGCGCTGATGCAGGCGTTTGGTCAATCCGGTAGCGGGATTTTCATCGGCCCCAGCGTGATCGCTGAAGAGGTCAAGCAGCAATACGGCGTGCAGGTCATCGGCCAGACCGATGCCGTGAGCGAGTCGTTCTACGCCATTTCCGTGGAACGCAAGGTCAGCCATCCAGGCATCGTCGCGATCGCAGATGGCGCACGCCGCGAGTTGTTCAGCGCCTAAGCGCAGGCCGCACGAGGCTTGAATGTCATCAACAGCAACGCCAGCAAGATCGACACCAGGATGAATCCGGCCGCCGCGAAACCGACATTGCCCAAGCCGAGGGTATCGATGACCCGCCCGCCCACCATCGCGCCCAGGCCGATGCCCAGGTTGGCGCCGGCGATGTTCAGCGACGCCGCAAACGCCGGCGCCTCGGGTGCCGCCTTCATCAGCCGTACATGGCTGACCAGAAACAAGGCTGCTTGGGTCACGCCCCAAATGCCCATCGCAGCCGCCAGACCCAAGGTCGAATGGATGCTTGGCACCAGCGCCACCATGCCGCCGATCATGAACAGGCAGAACACCATCGATGCGATCAGCGGGTGCCGGTCCACCGCGCGACCGCCCAGGGAATTGCCCAGCAAGCCCACGGCGCCAAAGCCCATCAGGCACCAGCCCACGAGCGTGCCGTCGAAGCCGGCCAGGCGTTCAAGAATATCCGCCAGGTAGGTATAGGCGGTAAACATGCCGCTGAAGACCAGAATCGACAGCAGCACATGCCCTTGCATCAACGGGCTGCGCAAGATTTTGAATTGCGAGCGCAAGCTCACTTGCTTTAGATGCAGGTTGGTCTTCGGCAGGTAAATGAACAGCAGCAACGCCTTGGCAAACGCGATGACCGCCAGGATCGCAAAGGCACTGCGCCAGCCAAACGCATCAGAGATCAGCGTGCCCACCGGGATGCCGAACACGGTGGCGCAGACGATGCCGAAACCGATCCTGGCGATGGCACGCCCGGCGAACTGCGGCCCGACAATATCCACCGCCGTTTCACTGGCCAACGCCCAGAACACCGGCAGGCCCAGCGCCGGGATCAACCGGGCAACGGCCATCACCCAGATATTCGGGGCCAGCGCCGCCAATGTGTTGGCCAAGCCGAACATCACCAGCACGCTGATAAACAATTTGCGCCGTTCTACACGGGCGAACCAAGCGGTCAGGAAAGGCCCGAACGCCGCCACCGTAAACGCAAACAAGGTCACCAGCAGCCCGGCCTGGGGAATGCTCACCTGAAGATCGCGAGCAATGGCGGGGAGCAGACCGACGATGATGAATTCCGTGGTCAGCACCGTAAATCCGGCGGCAGACAACAGAAAAATGGGCAACAGCATGCAAGACTCCAACAAAACGACGACACCAGCGTTAGCCAAAGGCCCGCTGGAGATATTGAAAGATGAGGAAGGCAAAGCCTAACAGAATGTCCCTTCTGGCAAAACGCGCTTAAACATGCGGTGACGGATCGTCACAGGTCCGTCAGATTTTTCGTCGGGCTGTGATAAAGTCCGCGGCCTGCAAAATCGCTCTATCTTCTTTTCGGTCCAGCTCATGTGGCCTGCCCGCTTGTTGCCCTGATTGGCTGACCGTTGCACATAAAAAAATCAGAGATGCCGTTATGACTGCTGTGTCCCCTTCCCTTTTGCAACGCCTGAAACAGACTGGCCTGGTCACACGAATCATCATCGGCCTGATCGCCGGTATTGTCCTGGCATGGCTGGCGCCAGATCTGGCGAAATCCACCGAGTTCATCGGCAAGGTATTTGTATCGGCACTCAAGGCCGTAGCACCGATCCTGGTGTTCGTACTCGTCATGGCCTCGATCGCCAACCACAAGCACGGCCAGGAAACCCACATCCGGCCCATCCTGTTCCTGTATCTGCTGGGTACCTTTGCCGCGGCAGTGGTCGCAGTCATCGCCAGCACGCTGTTTCCCTCCAGCCTGGTGCTGGCCACCCAGGACGTCGCCGTCACGGCGCCCGGCGGCATCAGCGAAGTGTTGCAAAGCCTGGCGCTCAACGTGGTCGATAACCCGGTCCGTGCGTTGATGACCGGCAATTTCATCGGCATCCTGGCCTGGGCCATCGGCATGGGCATCGCCATCCGCCACGCAGGCCAAACCACGCGCACCGTGCTGGAAGACCTGTCCAACGGCGTGACGGTGATCGTACGGCTGGTCATCAGCTTCGCGCCGCTGGGGATCTTCGGACTGGTGGCATCGACCCTCGCTGCCTCCGGTTTCAACGCCCTGCTCGGCTACTTGCATCTGTTGACGGTGCTGATCGGTTGCATGCTGTTCGTGGCGCTGGTGGTCAATCCGCTCATCGTGTTCTGGAAGCTGCGTCGCAACCCGTACCCGCTGGTGTTCACCTGCCTGCGCGAGAGCGGCATCACCGCGTTCTTCACCCGCAGTTCGGCGGCGAACATCCCGGTGAACCTGGAACTGAGCAAACGTCTTGGCCTGCATGAGGATACTTACTCGGTTTCCATCCCGTTGGGCGCAACCATCAACATGGCTGGCGCGGCCATCACCATCACGGTCCTGACACTGGCGGCCGTGCATACCCTGGGCATCGTGGTGGATGTCCCCACCGCCGTATTGCTGAGCGTCGTCGCAGCGATCTGCGCCTGCGGTGCTTCCGGCGTTGCCGGTGGTTCGCTGCTGCTGATCCCGCTGGCGTGCAGCCTGTTTGGTATTCCGAGTGAAATCGCCATGCAGGTGGTTGCGGTGGGCTTCATCATCGGTGTGTTGCAGGATTCGGCTGAAACAGCCCTGAACTCGTCTACCGATGTCTTGTTTACGGCGGCGGCTTGCCTGGGCGAGGAAGAGCGGGCGCAGCGTACTGCGTAAACCGTACAACAGCGCAAAAAAGAAAGGCCCGGAACGGCTTGCACCGTTCCGGGCTTTTTCATGGCTGTGGCTTTAGAAAGCGCCCATGTAATCGCGCTTGCCCACTTCCACACCGTTATGACGCAACAACGCGTACGCCGTGGTCACGTGGAAGAAAAACTGCGGCAGGCCGTAGGTCAGCAAATAATTCTGGCCAGTAAAGCGCTTTTCCTTTGGCGTGCCAGGACGCGTCACGATCTCGATGCCTTCCTTGCCATCGATCTGCTCTGGCTTGATCCCTTCGATAAAGGCCAGCACCTTGGTGATCAACGCTTGCAGCTCGGCGAAGGTGGTCTCGCTGTCTTCATATTTCGGCACTTCAACCTCGGCCAGGCGCGCGGAAACCCCCTTGGCGAAGTCCACGGCGATCTGCACCTGCCGCACCAGCGGGAACATGTCCGGGAACAGGCGGGCCTGCAGGAAAGCGTTCGGATCGATGTTCTTCGAGGTGGCGTGGGCTTCGGCCTTGTTCAGGACATCGCTCAGGGCGTTGAGCATCTGCTTGAAAACCGGGACGGAAGCGGCATACAGAGAAATAGTCATGGCAATCTCACGGGAGTGATAGAAGGGAATACATCGAACGTGGGCGATTATAGCCATGGCTTGTTACGCACCTTGTCTTTTATTGCGCAAGGATTAGGCTAGGCGGCTTCCACAGCATAGGGAACGCGCGATGAGCATCGAAGAACAAAGCCCGGCCGACGAACCACGGCTCAACAGCACGGAAATCCGCATTCTCGGCGCACTGATCGAAAAACAGGCCACCAACCCCGAGACCTATCCCCTCACCCTCAATGCGCTGGTGCTGGCCTGCAACCAGAAAACCAGCCGGGAGCCGGTGACCAATCTCAATCCAGGCCAGGTCGGCCAAAGCCTGCGGGCCTTGGAAGGCCGCGGCTTTACCCGATTGGTCATGGGCAGCCGGGCCGACCGCTGGGAGCACCGGGTCGACAAGGCGCTGGAATTGGTGCCAGCCCAAGTGATCCTGATGGGGTTGCTGTTCCTGCGCGGCCCGCAAACGGTCAATGAACTGCTGACCCGCAGCGGCCGCATGCACGACTTCGAAGATACCGAGCAGGTGGTCCATCAACTTGAGCGCCTGATCGCCCGCGGACTGGCGCTACTGGTTCCGCGCCAGGCGGGCCAGCGTGAAGACCGTTATGTGCATGCCATGGGCGACCCGGCGGACATCGAGGCCATCCTCGCCGCCCGCCACCAGCCAGCCGAGCGCAACGCTGCCAGCGGCGTGTCGCTGGAGCGCATCGAAGAGCTCGAAGCGCGAATCACGTCGCTGGAAGAACGGTTGGCGCGGTTGGAGTAACAGCGCTACGCGGCCCGGGCAAAAGCCACGGCTTTTTCGAACTGTTCCAGGTTGGGCCGCACGCCGGTGTACAGGACAAACTGCTCCAGGGCTTGGATCGCAATGACCTCCAGCCCTGTGATGACCCGCTTGCCCTCCTCCCGCGCGCGCATGATCAGCGGCGTTTCCGAGGGGATCGCCACGACATCGAACACGGTCTCTGCGGCAGTGATAGCAGAAGGTTCGAACGCCAGGTGATCCGCCTCCGCGCCGCCGGTCATGCCGATTGGCGTCACGTTGATCAGCATCTGTGGCCGACGATCACCCAGTTCGGCTTGCCAGTCGTATCCCAATGAGTCGGCGAGGGCTCGTCCGGTGGTTTCGTTGCGAGCCACGATCAGCCCGTTTTTATAGCCACCATCGCGCAAGGCACTGGCGACCGCCTTGGCCATGCCACCACTGCCGCGCAGGGCGAACGTGGACTCCTTGGGCACGGCATGGCTTTGCAGCAGTTGCGCGATCGCAATGTAATCGGTGTTGTAGGCCTTCAAATGACCGTTGGTATTGACGATGGTGTTGATCGATTGGATCGCCGCAGCGGAAGGATCCAGCTCATCGACCAAGGCTATGCAAGCCTCCTTGAACGGCATCGACACGCCGCATCCACGAATCCCCAACGCGCGGATACCACCCACGGCCCCGGGCAGGTCCTGGCTGCTGAACGCCTTGTAGTAGAAATTCAGCCCTAATTGTTCATACAGATGATTGTGGAAACGCAGGCCGAAATTGCCTGGGCGCCCCGACAGGGACATGCACAACTGGGTGTCTTTGTTGGGGTTCATTTGCATACGGGTCTCCTTCGAGCACTTTTCGGACAAACGCAATCGCCGTCCTGACCGGTTTATTCGATGATCAGACACCGGGCGTAGCGCAGCGACTCGCCCATTTGTGTAAAAAAAACAGCGACAGACCTTACACAATATTTACCCAACGGCGTCGCAAATCCTGGGAAAATCGCTGTCATAGGAAGTATCCCCGCGCCCCTACTCGGGTCTGTTGCAGACCACAGGCGCCGGGGCCGGAACGAGGAATCGCCATGAAACGCAAACTCCCCATCATCGCCCTGCTCGTGGGGGCACTCGCGGTCACCGGCCAGGCATCCGCCCATGGTCGCGGTGGTTGGGAGGGGCCCGCAGTGTTCGGCGCCATCGTCGGCTCTGCCATCGTTGGCTCCGCGCTCATCAACCGTGACCGGCCGGTGTACGTCGAGCAACCCGTTTATGTGCAACCGCAACCGGTCTACGTACAGCAACCCCCTCCGGTCTACTACCAACCGCAGCCGGTGTATGTGGAACAACCGATCTACTACCGCCCGGCGCCGGTTTATTACGGGCCACCACGGGGCTATTACTACGGCCCGCCACGCGGTCACTACGGTCGCTGGTAATCAGCCATGAGGCAATAAAAAAGCAGCCTGCGGTCAAGAACCGCAGGCTGCTTTTTTTGGCGCGAATACTCAGGGTTCAGACATGCTCGCTGCTTTTCAGTCGCGCCGGGCCATGCTCTGGCGCCAGATGGTCAGGCACCGCCACCACCGGTATTTCATTGCCGTCGCAATCGTGCAGTTTGCCGTCGCTGAAATAGTCGCCTTCGCGCAACGCGGCCAGATCCTGATAACGCAAGACCCGCTCGGTGCCGGCGGCGAACACCGATTGTTGATCGGAATTACCGGCGGTGAGGTGGTTGAAGGCCAGGTTCAAGACGATCGCCATGATGGCCGAAGAGCTGATACCTGAATGGAAAATCGTCGCGAACCAGCTTGGGAAATGGTCGTAGAAGTTAGGCGCGGCGATGGGGATCATACCGAAGCCAATGGACGTGGCGACGATGATCAGGTTGACGTTGTTGCGGTAATCGACCTTCGACAGGGTCCGGATACCACTGGCCGCAACGGTACCGAACAGCACGATACCGGCACCGCCGAGCACGGACGTCGGCACGGCGGCGATCACCCGGCCCATGAACGGCAACAGCCCGAGCACCACCAGGAAAACCCCGCCAGTGGCCACCACGAAACGACTCTTGATGCCAGTCACCGCCACCAGGCCGACGTTCTGAGCGAAGGCGCTCTGGGTGAAGGAACCGAAGATCGGCGCGATCATGCTCGACAGCATGTCGGCCCGCAAGCCGTTGCCCAGCCGTCGGGAATCGACCTTGGTGTCGATGATCTCGCCCACCGCCAGGATGTCGGCTGAGGTCTCCACCAGCGTCACCATGATGACAATGCACATCGACAGGATCGCGGCGATGTGAAAGGTCGGCATGCCAAAGTGGAACGGTGTTGGGAAACCGAACATCGGGCCTTCGCTGACCGATGAAAAATCCGCCATGCCGAGGAACACCGCGATAACCGTACCGATGACCATCGCCAGCAGGATCGACAACCGGGAAATGGTTGCGCTGCCCATTTTGCTCAACAGCAACACCAGTATCAGCGTCAAAGCAGCCAAGCCGATGTTGGCCATGCTGCCGAAGTCAGGGGCGTGGCTGTTGCCGCCCATCGCCCAGCGCGCCGCCACTGGCATCAGCGTCAGGCCGATGGTAGTGATGACGATGCCGGTGACCAGCGGCGGGAAGAACCGGGTGATTCGCGAAAACACCGGAGTGATCAGCAGGCCAATCAGGGATGCGGCGATGACCGCGCCCAGGATCGCCTGGAATCCCCCTTCGCCACCGGTGCCGACAATCGCGACCATGGTCGCGACGCCTGAGAACGAAACACCTTGGACCAGTGGTAATTGGCAGCCAAAAAACGGCAGCCCGAGGGTTTGCAGCAGGGTTGCCAGTCCCCCCGCGAACAATGAAGCGGCGATCAGCAGGCCGATGTCAGCCGGCGACAATCCGGCCGCCTGGCCGATGATCAAGGGCACCGCGACGATGCCGCCGTACATGGTCAACACATGTTGCAGGCCGTAAGCCATATTCGCGCCGACGCCGAGGTTTTCGTCCTCGGGCCGTGGGAGTGAAACATGGGGCGTTTTCATGGTTCGGGGGTTCCCTGTTTTTTGTTATGCGCACACTGTATTCAAAAGTCAGGACAAATGTCCATAGAGTTGTATACAACTTGTTGTCAGTGGCGGCATCAACAGGGCTGCAATTTCCAAACCATAACGATCAAAACGTCACACCAATAGCTGCTCGATTGCCGGGCGCAGCGACGCCAATGGCGGCACTCGCAAGCTGAACTCCTTCTCCAGCACCTCAATCAATTCATCGGCGTCATAGATGGTGCGACGCTCACTTTCTTGCCCGATTCGGTGCAAGGCATAGCTATTGCCGTTCAGGGTCTTGCGCAACCCATCGCCGGTGCGAGCAACCATCAGGCGCCCCATGAACGGTGATTCCGGGTGGGAGCAGACGTACCAATTGCCGACGGTGAAATCGATTTCCTCTTGGCGTTGCAGGTCGAACAGGTACATCGGACGCCATTCATCGGCAACTTTTGCACGCAACAGGTAGCCGTCTTCGTTGACCTCAATGCGGTACGGCTCGTGCGGGGTCATCTGAATCTCACGGCTGTCCAACAGCAGCGGCGCAGTCGGCACCATGCCGCCGAAGCCGACGTCGGTGATATAGCGAACATCATCGATCGTCACCAGGCTCAAGCGATGGGTCCGTGCGGTCCAGGCACCTTCAGGTGCGTTCATGACAACCCGTCCGGTGACGGCCCGTGCGTTGAAGCCGAGCGTCTGCAACAGCACGAAGAACAGTTGATTGAGTTCGTAGCAATAACCGCCGCGTCCCTGTTCGAAAACCTTCCGCTCGACCGACTCAAGATCAAGGGGTACCGGCTGGCGCAGCAGCGTCGAAAGCGTTTCAAAAGGAAACTCGGCGGTGTGGCGCCCTTGGAGCTGGCGTAGCGTTTCAAGGGTGGGTGGGGGTGCCGCGTCGAAGCCCAGGCGTCGCAGATAACGACCGGTATCGCTCAGTCGGGGTTGGCTCATGGGGATGTCCTTTCCTGTCCGATGCAGGGCTTTCAATAAGCGCACTGCGATCGGGCAGGTATAAGGCATTTCCCGTCCACGGACAATCTACAGGGTACTGCGCTGTTCAGCGCCGTTTGCGCGAAGACAACCGGATCCAGGTCGGGGCGTGATCGCTGGGATGTGGCTGGTTCCTCACCCAGGCGTCCACGCCCGCCTCGCTCAGGTAGGCACTGGCCAGTGGGTTGAGCAGTAAATGGTCGATGCGCAGCCCGGAATTCTTCTGCCAGTGCTGACGGAAATAATCCCAGAAGGTGTAGATCCGCTCCTCGGGATAGAGATGGCGCAACGCGTCTGTCCAGCCTTGATCCAGCAACCGCTGATAGCATTCACGGCTTTCTGGCTGCAGCAGCGCATCCTTGAGCCATGACCGCGGGTTGTAGATGTCCATGTCAGTGGGCACTACGTTGTAATCGCCAGCCAGCACCACCGGATGGTCACTCGCCTGCAGCCCCCGCGCATAATCGATCAGCCGCTCGAACCAGGCCAGTTTGTATTCGAACTTCGGGCCAGGCTGTGGATTGCCGTTGGGCAGGTAAAGACACCCCACCAGGACGCCATGCACCGCTGCTTCAAGATAACGACTGTGGCTGTCATCGTCGCCACCCGGCAGACCGCGTCGGCTTTCCAGCGGTTGCGCATCGCGGGCCAGGATGGCGACGCCATTCCACGAAGCCTGGCCGTGCCAGATCGACCCATACCCCACGGACTCCAACTCCGCCGCCGGAAAGTCCTTGTCTGCCGCCTTGAGCTCCTGCAAACAGACGACGTCTGGTTTCTCCCGCTCCAGCCACTCCAGCAGATTAGGTAGCCGGGCCCGGATGCCGTTGATGTTGAAGGTCGCGATCCGCAGGTTTTTCATGGGCCATGAACTCGATATGCGAAGACACTATCTGTGACCGGCGACAAGCTGCACAGGTTGCAAGCAATCCTCAGGAACCGGTTCGCGGCAGCGATCGACCGCTCTCGAGCAGGTTCGCAAACGCCTGCTTGTCGATGGGCCGGCTGAGGAAATAGCCTTGCACTTCGTGACATTGATCGGTGCCCAACGAACCCAGTTGGGCCAGCGTTTCCACGCCTTCCGCGGTCACGGTCAAGCCCATCGCCTTGCCCAAATTGATGATCGCCTGGACCACGGCGCGGTCATTGCTGCTGTTGCTCATCGAGGCGATGAAGCGCTTGTCGATCTTGATGCCATCGAACGGATAAGTGCGTAAATAACCGAGAGATGAATACCCGGTACCGAAATCATCCATGTTCAAGCGCACGCCCAGTTCCTTGAGCGCATTCATCACCTGCAGCGCGCCGTCCACATCGTTGAGCATGACGTTCTCGGTGATTTCCAACTCCAGCCGACTCGCCGGGAAATGGGTTTCGATCAAGACCTGGCGCACATCCTCCACCACGTCGCTGCGTTCGAATTGCGCCGGCGACAGATTGACCGAAACCATCAGCGCGCCCGGCCAGGTCAGCGCGGTTTCGCAGGCTTCACGCAACACCCAGCGTGACAGCGGAACGATCAGCTCGGTTTGCTCGGCCAGTGGAATAAAGGCATCGGGGCCCAACAGGCCTTGGGTTGGATGCTGCCAGCGGACCAGCGCTTCGACGGCAACGATCTCCCGTCCATCGACGGTGTAGCGCGGTTGGAAATGCAGGACGAATTCGTTTTTTTTCACCGCCTGGCGCAGGTCGCTTTCCAATTGGCGACGATGCTGGATCTGATCGTTCATGTGCGAGGCAAAATAGCACCAGGTCTTCTTGCCCTCGGATTTGGCCTGGTAGAGCGCGATGTCGGCGCAGCGGATCAACTCGCCCGGCACGTAGCCTTGGCGGCGGCTGACAGCGATGCCGATGCTGGCACCGATGTGCAGCGAGTGGGCCTCGTAGTGGATCGGCTGCTGCAGGCTTTCGATCAGCCGCGCGCAGAACCGGTCAATTTCGGTGGTGTTTTCCATCCCACTGAGCACGACGACAAATTCATCACCGCCCAGGCGCGCCACCAGGTCGTGCTCGCGGGTGCAGTCGCGAAGCCGCTGGGCCACCTCCAGCAGGACCGCATCACCGGCTGGATGGCCGAGCGAATCGTTGATCGGCTTGAAGTTGTCCAGGTCCACCATCAGCAGCGCCAGCGGCGCGGAATGTTCCTTGGCCGCCAGGGCATCATCCAGATGACGCGCCAACTTGTTGCGGTTCGGCAGGCCGGTCAGGGCATCGTGCATAGACAGGTGCTGGACCTGGGCATGGGCCGCCACCTCGTCGGTGATATCACTGGCGGTGCCGCGATACCCGGTAATGACGGTCTTGTCATGGATGGGCCGCGCCGACACTCGACAGAATCGCAATTGGCCGGAGTGGTCGCGGTAGGAACAACGCAAATTGCTGGCGTGCTGTTCTTCGTCCAGTTTGCTTAGCCACAACGCAATCGGCGTGGTGTCGCAGTACAAGAGCTGTTCGATATCCTGCCCCAGCCATTGCTGGTCGGAAAAACCGGTGACCGTGCTGAAGCGCCCCGACAGGTAGGTGATGTGTCGATGGCTGTCGATTTCCCAGATCCAGTCGGATGCGGCTTCGGCCACGGCGCGAAAGCGCTCTTCGCTGGCCTCGAGGGCCTGTTTCGACTTTGCGAGGCTGTCATACCCGGTGTCCACCTGGCGAGCCGTACGCATGGCATATCGAAAAAAATATGCGGTGAGCAACGCCAGGATCAGCAACGCCCCGCCCAATGGCGGTAACAGGGACCAGAGCAGTTGCTGTCCGGGCCGCTCCAGCCGAGACACCAGGCTGTAACCAGTGCTGTCCAACGGCACGGCGGGCTGGCCGAAAGCCAACGCTGTATCCTTCACCAGGTTCAAGTCGGTGAGACCATAATCCCTGCCCAATTTGCGCAGCTTGACCGGCGTTAACTGATCGACAAACAGCAACACCGAAGTGTTTCGGCGATCGACCTGGGGGCGTTCGTCGTTGGGCGTGATCACCGATGCAGTGACAATGGCCGGCCAGCCGTCGAACAGCGTGTAGCGGATCGACGGCATCGTCAGGTCGGCCTGTGCCTGGAGCTGATCCACCAGATCCGCCAATGACGTGTCGAGATACGCCGTCGCCTCAGCCTCGATATTCTGTCCGCGTACCACCGTATATTTGGTGCGTTCGCGATCAATCACGAACACACCGTCGTACTCATCGTTGGTGAACAGGGTCTTGCCCATGTTCTGTTCGGCATAGGCCCACTGCACATCGACCTCGCCGTTGAGGTGCTCATACGCGGTGGTCCAGAAGGCGTAACTGGTGATGTAGTTTTTCGACGCCGTGATTCGATTATCGAGGGCGCGCTCGATGTAGAAATGCGTCTTGCGGACGTCCTCCGCGTCCAGCTTCTGCGCGATGTTGAACAGCACGACGATGGCCACCAGGACACCGACGACAAACAACAGGCCGAGACCTACGACCAGGCGCAGGGTAATCGGCGCATGTCGGGTGACGTCAGAAGGGGTATCGGCAGTGGTATCCATCGACCTGCTCCTGTCCTTTTCGGCGCTGGCTTCGCCGTGCAAGCTTCACAGCACGAACCGCAATTGGCCCTTGGTTTTTTAACCTTAGCAGCCAACCCGCGCCAATCGACGGACTCACAGGATTTGCCGAAAAGGCCTACGTGCCATGTGTAGAAGTGTTGAGCAATGGACCGCTATCCGCGACCGATGATTCCAAGCAATCTCAACGATCAGAGCGCTCCAACGCGCAGAGCCCATCTTCCATTGACAGCGCCGCGACGCGGTTGCGCCCCCCGTGCTTGGCTTGATAAAGCGCCGCGTCAGCTCGTTGGATGAAGACCTCGATGCTATCCAGGCTGCTGGGTACGAAGGCATGGCAGCCCAGGCTCACCGTCAGATAGCCGGTCGGAGAACCCGCGTGAATGATGTTTTTGTCGATGACGCTGCGACGGATCTGCTCGGCCAGGGCGATGGCCCCTTGCAGGCTGGTATCGGGCAGCAAGACGGCGAATTCTTCACCGCCAAACCGCACCGCCAAGTCCGCCTTGCGGTGACAGCAACTCTTGAGCGCCCTTGCCACCTCCGCCAGGCAGTGGTCGCCGGCAACGTGCCCGTAGGTGTCGTTGTAGCGCTTGAAAAAATCGATATCTAGCATGATCAGGCTCAAAGGGCTGCGCTGGCGGGCGCCTCGGCCAAACTCGATGTCCAGCGCCCGCTCGAACAACCGCCGGTTCGCCAGCCCGGTCAGGCTGTCGTGGGTGGCGATCAGTTCCAACGCCTCCTGGGCCTTGCGCAGGTCGGCCTCGATCCGCTCGCTGTTGCGCACCTGACGCACGAATACCCAGCCGAACAAACAGATACCCAACACCACCAAGGCAACGATGAGGCTGGATTGAAAAGCTGTGCCGTACCAACCCGCCAGGATCGCCTCTTCGGACATCGCGGCGGTCACCACCAGCGGATAAGCCTGCAAGTGCTGGTGCGCGTAGAGCCTGACAACGCCATCGGGGACGCTGCGAATGATCGCATCGCCGGTTCCGGCGTTCGACGGCTCATGCTTATAGATGTGCTCCTCGGCTAGCGGTTGGCCGATCAGGCCTTCGTCGAACGGCCGGCGCGCCAACAGCGTCCCGTCGGACAGCGCCAAGGCCATTTCGCCTTTGGCGTCGAGATTGAAACTCTTAAAGAATTGATCGAAGTACGACATCTTGATCCCAGCCAGCAACACGCCTTGGAAATTGCCTTTGGCGTCATTCAATCGGCGGGAAACCGGGATGATCCAATCACCGTTTTGTCGACTTCGGATCGCCGGGCCGACATGGGCGATCAGCGAGGCATTCTGCTGGTGAAACTTGAAATAATCACGATCCGCGACCCCTGCGCCCCTGTGCAGGCTAGCAAAGGACGTAATGACCCACTGGCCGTTCTTATCGAACAGAAACAGGCCATGCAACTGTTCCAGTGATTGCACGCGCCGGGCGAAAGTCTGCTGCAGACGTGGCCGCGTCGACGGGCCGAACCCGTCGTTCTGGATCCAGTCCGCCAGGCTGGCCAGCACCAGGTCAGCCTGCAGGAACGTGTCCTGGGCCTGTTGGGCCATGGCTCTGGTGAGGTTGGCCGAGGCGATACGTGCAGAATCCAGGTCATGACGACGTGACTGCTCCAATTGCAAATAGAGCAAAGCACAAAGACACAGGCACACGGCGGCGATGAATGTCACCGCAGCCTTGAGCAACGGCAGGCGTTTCATGGCACCGTCGGGCGCATGGTTCAGATCAGGGATGGGGATAGGCAAGCGAAATCCTGAGGAGGGCAAAACATGAGCGAATCGCTCAAAAGCCCCCAATAATCGGGAGCTTAGCGTACCGCTTGGGGGGCGGCAATTTGCCTTTAGGAGGAAGTCGATGGATGGCCGGGTGGATCCAAAAAGCCCGGTATTTTCTGGCCGATATGCCCTTCAAAAGCAACATGCCTTTGGCGGGACATACCGCCTCTGTGTCGGAAAATGCGCTCAGCGAACCGGGGGGACTCGGATTTCGCCCGCCCTGCATTGAGTCTTGACGCCTTTGCCACAGGCGGTAAATGCCAAGTCCTTGTCCATGCACACCCGCACTTCCGATAACTGCGGACCACGGCAAATCACGGCGACACCATCGGCCTCGATACCAGGATTGCTTTGGCGAAACAGCCGGATGATTTCATCGGCTTCAAAATAATGAGAGGAAGTGAAAGGTTGCAATGGCGTCGGAATCTTCACTGCTCCAAGCGCCCGGTCGGAAGCGTCTAGGTAACCCATGGCACCGAGGCCGCTGCAGGTGCCGTGCTTGGACCACTCATGTTCCAGCAGTTTGCGGGTAGGAAATAGCGTCAAGCCTTTCTCGCGCTCGGCAGCGGTCAAGGGCATCTCGGTCGAACACGATTGTGGCCAGCCACCCCTGGCATATTGCGGCCAGAGACCGTGCAGGACAAAACCGTAGCCTTTGCCGGAGCATTGCGAGTCGTTCTGATGGGTAAGGCAGAAGGTAGGTGACCAGGACAGCGACAGTACGTAATAGTCGAATACCCCTGCAACCGGCTCGACTCCGGCGTCGCGCGGCTCGCGGGCGTTGCCTGTGCTGATGAAGCCCAGCGACAGGATGAACAGCATGATGATAGGAAAACGTTGTTTCATAACCCCTCCTTGGGTAGATGTGCTACTGGCTGGAATCAGAGTCCGGCCCGTGATCATTTCAATTTGATCTCAGCATTCAACGGAGGATTTTTTACAAGCAAACCGTCTCGGGGGCCATCTGAAATATGTAACACCCCTAACGCAAGCGGCCTTCGAGTTCTGAACTCCCGCACGCAACCGAGGCCCGATACCTGGCGACCTGGCCGGGTTGGCGGTAAACCTGATGCATCAGGCAAGGCGCTTGCTCAGATAAGCCGCCGTGGCTGGACACAGGGTCCGGAATTGAGCCGTAGCACTGATTGAAGCAGGCGCCAGGGAGCGGTCTCGTAACCGATATCCCTGCCTCACAAAAAAGGCTGTGGCGGTGTCCGTCAGCAAGTGAAGCCGCACCACCCCCTCGCGTTTTGCAAACGCCTCAAGCGTCGCCAGCACTGTCGCGCCAATGCCTCGTCCGCGATGGCCATCCAGGACAACCAGAGAGCGCAGCAACCGATCGGCGCCCTCCCCCTCGATTCCACCGAATGCCATGTCGATGCCTTGCAGGCTAAACATGAAAAAACAGCGACCCGGATAGTCCAGGTCATTTACCGGAAGACGAGCCCGGACAAGAGCCTCCCGCAAAGGCTCCAGCTGTTCTTTTTTCAATGCTGTCATGAGCAAGACGAGGGCCCTCTTAGTGTTTGGGTAAAGCTACGCTGCTTACTCAAAGGCTCGCAATCGGTCCGGCAATAAATCTGAACGGCACCCACCGCACATGAACTAACAAAGTTCATGGCCCGGCCCGTGCCTTCGCACCGAATCGGTCGGGGCACAACCTGAACAGCAATGGCACAGGTGACCCGCCAATGGATTCAAGCTCCTTCAAGATTTTCACCGACACCCAACTACTCGGCATTACCATCGCCAACTGGTTACTGGCCCTCAGCGTGATGACGCTGAGTTTCATCGTCGCCAGGGCCGGTATCGGTTTCCTGTTGAAAAACGTGCGCGCCCGGGCTCAGAAGCCCGACGCCTACATCAGCCATATCGCCGTCGAGGTGCTGTCCAGCACCAGCAATACCTTGTTGTTGCTGGCCTCGATTCTCATAGGCATCGGCGTGCTGGACCTACCGGAACGCTGGCTCGGACGGGTCAGCAGCCTCTGGTTCGTGGTCGCGGCCTTGCAGGTGGGGTTGTGGGCGAACCGGGCGATCGCCCTGGCGCTGATGCATTATTTTGCCCGGCACAGCCACACCGATATCCATCAGAAAAGTGCCCTGGCAACGTTGAGCCTCTGGGGCGCGAAAGTATTCCTGTGGGCGGTGGTGCTGCTGGCCATGCTTTCCAACCTCGGCGTGAACATCACCGCCTTCATCGCCAGCCTCGGCGTCGGCGGCATCGCCGTTGCGCTCGCTGTACAGAACATCCTTGGCGACCTGTTCGCCTCGCTGTCGATTGCCGTGGACAAACCGTTCGAAGTGGGCGACTTCATCGTGGTCGGCTCACTGGCCGGTACCGTCGAACATGTCGGCCTGAAGACCACCCGCATCCGCAGCCTGGGCGGCGAGCAGATCGTCATGGCCAACGCCGGCATGATCAGCACCACCATCCAGAACTACAAACGGCTGCAGGAACGCCGCATCGTCTTCGAATTCGCCTTGCCCCAGGAATGCTCGACCGAACAGCTTCGCCAAGTGCCTGTCATCGTCGAAAACATCATCAAGGCCCAGGAAAAAACCCGCTTCGACCGCGCGCACTTTCGCAGTTTCGGCGAAAGCACGCTGGAATTCGAAACGGTCTACATCGTCCTGGACCCCAGCTACAACGTCTACATGGACATCCAGCAAGCTATCAACCTGGGGATGATGGATGAATTCGCCAGGATCGGCGTGCGCTTCGCCATGCCGTCCCGCGCCGTGCATGTGGCTTCGTTGCCGGAGATGCCTGAGCAGTTAACCAGAGGAAATGACGCGAACTCCGGACAAATGGCTCCGTCACTTCGGGCCCAGCATTAATCCGCCGGACAAGCGTTGGAGGATCACGTTACAAGTCACGAGGTGAAGCAGGACGTCACGTCCGATAGCATTGTCTGCCGGTAAGCCAATGGCGTACATTAGCTATGATTTTTATTGAGACACCGATCTTCACCCGCCGGGTCAGGGAGCTGATAGATGACAATGATCTTGCCGCTTTGCAGAAGACTTTGGTTCGCGATCCCTGTACCGGCAATGTAATTGAAGGTACCGGCGGTATTCGAAAAATTCGTGTGGCAGCCAAAGGCCACGGAAAACGCGGTGGAGCCCGAGTCATCTACTACCATCTCGCCTCGGCCTCTCAGATAGCCTTATTGATGATCTATCCAAAAAACGAACAGCAAGACTTGACCGACGATCAACGCAAGGCATTAAAAGCGATCGTCGAGAACTGGAGATAACCATGAGCAAGTTTTTTGATGAGCTGATGGAAAGCGTGCAGCAAATGGATGAGATTGTCCGGGGAGAGCGTCAACCATCCCGGGAGTTTGTCGTCGACGCGTTGCAAGTAAAGGAGATCCGAAAAGCCACTGGACTGACCCAAGCCAAGTTTGCGGCGTTGATTGATGTTCAGTTGGGTACGCTTCGCAATTGGGAGCAAGGGCGGCGCGAGCCAACCGGTCCCGCTAAAGCACTGTTACGGGCAATCCACAACGATCCAAAACATGTGATCAACGCGCTAGCCGTATAACTCCTCAGCGCTGCAACGAGTTTTGGA
The DNA here is from genome assembly GCF_013608025.1 of Pseudomonas brassicacearum subsp. neoaurantiaca. Classification (GTDB taxonomy): domain Bacteria; phylum Pseudomonadota; class Gammaproteobacteria; order Pseudomonadales; family Pseudomonadaceae; genus Aquipseudomonas. Next base: position 118,962 of record NZ_VDLV01000004.1, read on the forward strand.
TAAAGCCCCATAAGGGAATCGTCCTCCACTCGGGGAGGAATGCTTCAGGTCTGCCGCTGCAAGCCAGGAAGGAAACCCTACATGACCCAGCGCAACTGACCACCCCGCCCCTTCAGCTAAGCTCAACCCATCACCACGACAGGGAATCGACATGAGCAAGGCAGACGAACTCGCGGCAAAGCTGAGGCAGGCCCAACGCACTCCGGCTGATACTGACAATTGCGCCGACCTGGCGATCGAACATTGGCCTGGCCAGGTGTATGAGCTGTATCGCCAGCTTGAAACCTGGCTGGCGCCGGTCTGTGAGGCGGGCCTGGTTCTCCGGCGTAACCCCACCCATGTCTTCGAGCGTCATTCCAGCGGATCGACGTATCACTACGCAATTGATCAATTGGTCATCGAAGGTAATCACCGTCGCATCTCGTTTGATCCGATCGCTCGTTTCTCCCCCGGCGCCGAAGGCTGCATCGAAATCCACATGAAAGGGATGGAGCGCTGCATCCTGCGGACGGTGGGCGAACATGGCGAGTCGCGCTGGCATCTGCAGCCAACCAGACAGCCACGGCCTGAACCCGTCACGTTGGATGAAGATGATTTCCTCTCGATCATCGAGGAAGGCTTGGGTCTATAAAAAGAAAACGGGCGACTCAACGAGTCGCCCGCTCTTAGTTTGCGGCCGATTCGAATGTCGCATCAGGCACGCTTTTGCTCGGCGCCCCTGCTTGCCTGCCAACGAGGATTGCCAAGGCATTGTCGATCTCATCGGCGGCATGCTCAGCATGCTGGGCGTCCGCCCAAGTCCAGTATTGCTCCGACACGAGCCCGCCGACCGCATGCGCGCATAACTCATCGCAACTGATGCCCATCTTTCCCGCAGCGGCGATGACTGCCAGGAGGGCCTGCTCCAAGGGCTGGATTCTTTCAGTAGACACAACTAACCAACTCGGTAGGTAACCAGCCTGAAGCTTACCAAGATATCAATGTGCCACCAACCGCAGGCGCCCAACGGTTCTTCTCAACCCACTATGCTGTATGTCCTGGCGCGCGATGCTCGCGAGGATTGTCGAGCCGCCGCGCGAGCAGCCAGGATCGTCAACACAGCGGCAACAACCAATACGGCCGCGCTGGTCTCAAAGGTCGCGCGATAACCGCTCAAGTCAAACAGAACGCCGCCCACCGTGGCCCCCGAGGCGATGGCGAGCTGGACGATCGCAACCATCAAACCGCCCCCGGCCTCGGCATCGTCCGGCAACGTTCTGGCCAGCCAAGTCCACCAACCCACGGGGGCCGCCGTGGCCACCAGGCCCCAGAGGCCGAGCAGGACGGTCGTGACCGACGCAGAACTGCCGAACCCCACCAACGCGAGGGCAATCGCGGCCATCAACAGCGGGATGACAATGAGCGTGCGATACAGGCCTTTCTTCAAGAACGCGCCGATCAGGAAGGTGCCCAGCAAACCCGCCAGACCAATCGCCAACAACATCAGAGAGAGCAGCGAGACGCCCACCTGCGTCACGGTTTCCAGGAAGGGCCGCAGATAAGTGAACAACATGAACTGGCCCATGAAGAACGTGCTGACCGCCAGCATGCCCAACGCCACCGGCGCCCGGGTCATGAGCTTGAAAGGATTCCCACCGCCCCGCTTCGTCTGGTTGGGCATCGAGGGCAGGCTCAACAGCAGCCACGCCAGGGCGAGTGCGGCGACCGGCACGATGCAGAAAAACGCGCCACGCCAGCCGATGATCGCTCCCAGAAAGCTGCCCAGCGGCGCAGCGATCACTGTCGCGAGGGCATTGCCACCGTTGACGATGGCCAAGGCGCGAGGGACTTTATCTTCCGGCACCAGCCGCATGGCCGTGGCCGCCGACAGCGACCAAAAGCCGCCAATCGCAACACCGATCAGCGCGCGACCGACCATGAAAATCAGATAACTGGGCGCCACTGCCGCCACGGTCCCGGACAGGATCATCAACAGCGTCAGTGCCGAGAGCAGCCACTTGCGCTCGACCCGGGCCGCAATCGGTGCGATGAGCAGACTGGTCACCAGGGCAAAGGCACCCGAGACGGCGATGCCCTGGCCGGCCTGCCCTTCACTGATCCGGAGGTCCGCCGCCACCGGCGTCAGCAGGCTGACCGGCATGAATTCGGACGCAACAAGGGCGAAGGCAGCCAGCGACATGGCAAGCACCGCGCCCCACGCAGGCTTGCCCTGTGGTTCTAGCGATGAGATAGGGGTCATAACAATCCTGAAATTTCTGGAGCGCTCGGAAGCCCTCGTGGGAGCGAGCTTGCTCGCGACGGCGACGATGACGCCATGAACTGAATCCGACGGGTATTTTTCACGAATTGGTATCGACGGTCGGTAGAACATTTCGCTGGAGTTCTTGCCCGATCCTGTGAACGCGCCGGTTACGCATAGGCAACGCTTCGCTTGGCGGGTTAATGTTCTGCCCATAGCTATCAACCCAGACAGAGTCGACATGACCACCCAAGGCAGATCGCCACAAGACCGGCTCGCAAACCTCATCGGCACCCGGACGGCTGGCGCGGGTGACTTTGAAACGTCAATTGCGGGCCTGTGCTTTTTCCGTCGCGACGCCCCTGCCCCGCCCATGATCTGCATGATCGAGCCAAGCATCGTCCTCGTCGCCCAAGGGATGAAGCAGGTGTGGATTGGCGGCCAGGCGTACGGGTACGACACCACACGTTTCCTGATGACGTCGCTGGATATGCCCGCAAACTCCGAAGTGCTGGCGGCCAGCCCGGAGCAGCCGTGCCTGGGCTTGGTCATGCGGCTCGACTTGCGCATGGTGGCCGATCTGGTCGCTCAGGGTGGCGTGGCGCCCGGTGTCGAGCGCCCCGTCGGGATTGGCGCGAGTATCGGCACGGCGTCAGCGGATTTCCTGGCGCCGTTCGTGCGTCTGCTGGCGTTGCTGGATGAACCCGAAGCGATCCCCGTGCTGGCCCCCCTGATCCAGCGCGAGATCCACTATCGACTGTTGATGAGCGACCAGGCCGCACGGCTGAGGCAGATTGCCTCCGTCGACAGCCAGGGCTACCGGATCGCCAAGGCCATCGATTGGCTGAAACTCAACTACACCGGGCCCGTTCGCGTGGACGACCTCGCGGCGCGCGTGCAGATGAGCGCCCCGACCTTCCACCATCATTTCCGCCAGCTCACCGCGATGAGCCCACTGCAATACCAGAAATGGCTGCGGTTGAACGAAGCCAAGCGCCTAATGCTCAACGAGCATCTGGACGTGGCGAGCGCCGCCTATCAGGTGGGCTATGAAAGCCCCTCGCAGTTCAGCCGCGAATACAGCCGACTGTTCGGTGCGTCGCCGAAGCGGGACATTGCGGCGGCGCGCAGGCCGGCGAATGTCATGAAAACTGACTGATTCGAGGTGCCCTGCTCCAGGGTGGCGAGGGGGCCTCAACCCGGCCCGCCAGCGCAATGCACTTGCGCGCCAGGATCAGGGTGGGATCGACAAGTGCCGCCCGATGCCCGTTGATATCGAACGCCTCGCAATGCTTCAGCACCAACGGCAACTCCGTACAGCCAAGAATCAACACCTGCGCCCCCAGTTCACATAGATGCTCAGCCGCTAGCAATAGCTGCTCCCGGCAAAGCCCCTCGGTGAAACCGGCCTTGATGCCGCGCGGCCCATAGATGGCGTCCATCACCATGGCCTGATAGTCGACACCGGGCGTAACGATTTGCAGCCCGGCGCGGCTGGCCGCCTGGTGATAGACCTGGCTTTGCACGGTGCCGGACGTCGCCAACAGACCGACTGCCTTGCCGGAGCCGTACGCGTTCACGATCCACTCAACCGTCTCGGTCAGCATATTCACGATTGGCACCGTCAAGTGCGCCTGGATGCGCTCGACAAATGCGTGGGCCGTGTTGCAGGGAATGGCGATGGCATCGGCGCCCGCACTTTCGAGGCGTTTGCAGGCGGCGTACAGCGCCATCGTCGGGTCCGTCTCATCGTGCAGCAGGTTAGCCGTGCGGTCGGGGATCTGCGGGTTCTGCTCGACCACCAGCTTGATATGGTCCTGGTCCTTGCCGGCAGGCGTATTGGCGACGAGCTTGGCCATGAAGTCCACCGTGGCGGCAGGCCCGACACCGCCGACGATACCGAGCTTGAATGCCGGACGATTGGACGATGGCTGGTCCGTCGTCGCGAAGTCCGCATAGATCTGGTTGATGTCCAGGACAGCCAGCCCACGATCCTGCAAAGGTCGACAGATCAGCGAAAGTTCGGTCATGCCAGGCACGATCACCGTTGCACCCCGGGCTTGCAGGGAAAGGCAGGCCTGGCAGACCGCCTCGAACGGCGCGCCATCGAAGTGGCCGTCCTTGATACCGTCGAGGCCGTACATCGCGTCCATCACACTCGCCTGCGCTTCGGCGTCGGGGTAGAGAACCTGATAGTCCTTGCCAAAGTGCTCTTCGAACAGACCGCAATGGCGAACGAAGTCGGAAGCGATCACACCCAACGTCGCCCCGACAGGGACGCTACGGCGCACGTGCCGACTCAGAGCCGCCATCATGTCGAGTACGGCAATGCCCAATTCAGCCTCGATTTCTACGCGAAAGGTCTGGCTGGCGAAGCATGGAAGCATCACCGCATCCAGGCCGCTCGCCTCGAAGGCCTTGCACACCTGGAAGACATAGAACTTACGCGACGTCATGCTCGCGCCTGCGTCCAAGGGCAGCAGCACGTCCTTGAACGGATGCTGTTCGAACAGGAAATGATAGCGGCCCTGGTCTTCGATCACGGCCCTGGACTTGACCAGCTTGTAGAACAGGTCACCGCCAGCCAGCGACCCCAGGCCACCGACAATGCCCAACTTGCGGATGACAGATGCGTTGCGGATCGACTTGCCTTTGGCCTTCATATCGTTTCTCCTCAAACAACCGGGACCGCGTCAGGAGCCGTTCCGGGAGCCGCTTCGGCGCGAGACCGAACGGCTGGCTGTCCGCCGTCTTCCTCGACGGGCTCTTCGTGTGGCTCGGCCTTGGCCACAACGGCCGTTGCGATGCTGTTACCCACCACATTGGTCGCCGTGCGCGCCATGTCCAGGAATTGGTCGATACCGATAATCAGCAACAGCCCCGCTTCTGGAAGATTGAACATCGGCAACGTCGCCGCAACCACCACGACCGATGCGCGGGCCACGCCGGCCATGCCCTTGCTGGTGATCATCAGCGTCAGAAGAATCAGCATCTGCTGAGTGAAACTCAGGTCAATGTTGTAGGCCTGGGCAATGAACAGGATGGCGAACGCCTGATACATCATCGAGCCGTCCAGGTTGAACGAGTACCCCAGGGGTAGCACGAAGCTGGAGACGCGTTTGGGCGCGCCGAACTTCTCCAGCGCCTCGATGGTTTTTGGGTAGGCGGATTCGCTGCTGGCAGTGGAAAAGGCCAAGAGGATCGGCTCGCGGATCAGCTTGCCCAAGTGAAAAACCGAACGCCCGAGGAACACGTATCCGGCACCGAACAGCAATGTCCAGAGGATCAGGATGCCCAAGTAGAACTCGGCGATGAGCTTGCCGTAATCCACCAGCAAGCCCAGGCCCTGGGTGGTGATGGCCGAAGCGATGGCGGCGAACACACCAATCGGCGCGAAGGCCATCACGTAGTCGGTGATCTTGAACATCACCTTCGCCAATTCTTCGATGGAATCGGTGATGCGCGTATGACCGGCGCGTTTGACGCCTGCCAGTGCGAAGCCGAAGAACAGCGAGAACACCACGATTTGCAGGATCTCGTTATTGGCCATTGCCTCGGCAATGCTTCGAGGAAAGACGTGACCTATAAACGCCTTGAGACTGAAATCCCCGGTGTTGACGGGCACGGCTGCGGACGCATGCTGGGCGACGTCCAGATTCAATCCGGCGCCAGGTTGGAACAGGTTGACCAACCCCATGCCAATCAACAACGACACAATCGAAGCCGTCACGAACCACGCCATCGCCCGGGTGCCAATCCTTCCCACGGAGCGGGAATTGCCCATGCTGGCGATGCCACCGACCAACGTCGCAAACACCAACGGCGCGATGATCATCTTGATCATGCGCAGAAAAATATCGGTGACCATCGAGAAGTAAGCGGCGATTTCCTTGGCGCTTTGCTCGCTCCCTGCGAAATGGTGACACGCCCAACCCACCAGCACGCCCAGGGCGATGCCCATGGCAATTCGACGCGGGAGCTTGTTCTTTTTCACGGTGCTGTCCTCAAGTAGTTCTTGGATTTTTATTACTTGGCAGGGTCACGCTGATTCGCTTGAAGGTGCGAAATCAGCGCTAGGAGACAATTCTAAGAAAAGGATCGGACGGGATGATGAGTAATCCGGCCGAACCCATGCGTTTTCGGAATAGTTCGCTCTTTGGCACCATAATCCGGGGGATTGGGCTCTAGAATGTCTGCGTCGAACTGAATGCTGCTTACTTGTGGTCGTTAACAAACCCGTGGCGAGGGAGCTTGCTCCCGCTCGACTGCGAAGCAGTCGCAAGCCGGCGGATGCGGCCTGCACTCGGCAGTTTCTGGGGCCGCTTCGCGACCCAGCGGGAGCAAGCTCCCTCGCCACGGGTCCATCGCCTCTTTTGAAGCGCATTACCATCACAACGAGGGATTGCGAGATGCAACTCAAATGGCTGGACGACCTCCTGGCGATCGCCGAATGGAAAAATTTCTCTCGGGCGGCGGAAGTCCGCTGCGTGACGCAATCGGCGTTATCGCGCCGTATTCGCTCGCTTGAAGAATGGGTGGGCGTCAAGTTGGTGGATCGCGGCACGTACCCGGTCCAGTTGACTGCGGCGGGGATCACTTTTTGCGATGAGAGCAGAGAGGCGCTCGCCGGGTTATTGAGGTTGCGTTCGACCTTGCGTGACGTGGAGCGGATGCCAGGACGCTCGATCCAGATCACCGCGGGCCACAGCCTGTCGATGACCTTCCTGCCCAAGTGGCTCGCGCAATTCCAGCAACACAACGAACAGTTCAACGCCCGGGTGGTTGCCGCCAATATCCACGACGCGGTGATTGCCTTGGAAGAAGGCAGTTGCGACCTGATGATGGTTTATCACCACCCCCTCGCACCCATCCAGCTGGACGCCGAGCGTTTCAGCAGCCTGACGCTCGGCCATGACGCATTCATTCCATGCTGCGCACCAAACCGTAACGGCGAAGCGCTGTTTCCGTTGTCAGGCCGCAGCGGCAAGGCGGTGCCCTACCTCGCCTACACGGCCACCACGTTCCTGGGTCGCGTCGCCGACATCGTCATCAAGAACGGCCCGACACCGACTGCGCTGGAACGCTGCTATGAGGCCGACATGGCCATGCTGCTGATGCGCATGGCGGTTGAGGGCTATGGCGTGGCCTGGCTGCCACAAAGCGCAGTGGCCGATGAGCTGGCGCGTGGGCTGCTGGTCAAGGCCGGCGATGAACAATGGAGCACAAGATTGGAGATTCGATCGTATTGCACGAATGCCAATCGCAATCCAACCATGCGCAAGCTCTGGAAAACGCTGGAGGGCGCGTCGTTGCGCTCACCCGCCTGACACCGCTTGGTAATGCTGCACCGTCGCCAGGGAAAATGCGGCAATGCCGCCGCCTGCCAAGGCATCGGCGTGCAAGGCAGTGACGGTGTCTGTATGAAACGTGCCGTGACAGTCCAGGGTTATTGATTTCCCGTTGGCACTGGCGAGCCTCCATCGGTCAGCCGATCCATAGGGGAGTAACCGATGCTCGTTGAGTTCGGCAACGCTGCGAGGCAAGCCGCGCTTGAGCACATAGGCCGACGCCGGCGCTGGCGAGAACGCAACCCCGTGGCGAGGGAGCTTGCTCCCGCTCGGCTGCACAGCAGTCGTGAACCGGCGGGGGCTGTGTATCCGACATTTCGAATTCGCTAGTTTTTGGGGGGCCGCTTCGCGCTGGAGCGCCAGCCCGGCCCAGCGGGAGCAAGCTACCTCGCCACGGGTCCGTCGTTTTATTCAACATCGAAGGGACCCTGGCAAGGCCGCCGACTGCGTCAAGACGCGAGAAGTTGCGCCTGTAAGCGTCGCCCGATCACATCCAGCAAATCACAACCGTCGCGCAGGGGGATTGCCATTACCTGGGCGAAGTCGTGCAGGACGACGGCGTCGGTGCTGATTTCGGAACGCATCGCGAGGTTCTCCAATAACTGGGTGACTGCGGCGATTCGGTAGGCGGCTGTGTCGTGCAGCACGTCCAGAGGTGCTTCCGTGTCGATCAGAAGGGCGTGGAAGTTGTTTTCTATACCGGTGATGGGCATGTAGCGGGACATGGGTGTTTCTCCTGCAGAGTTAGGTGTCCTAGTTTGAAAAGGGCTTCCACTCCCTGCCGCTGAGTTTGCAGCGACGGAGCGAATCTAACGTGCTGAGCGATTGGCAGATAGTCGGCCGGGAGCGACGCGATTTGAGGGAAATTTCCGATGGGTATGTGCTCCTGTGGATCGAGCAGCGATACGGATAAACTCAAAGACCAATCCTGAAACGAATGCACCTCCAAATCGCAAGGCGAGAAAAACGGCTTCGTCGTATGGTTGAGGCCATCGCCTTGGTTAGCCAAATGAAAGGAGCTGACACCGGGTCTTTTTTATACATATAGAATATGCATAATGAAAACATTCAGAGTTCAGTATGATCCGGTAAAAAACGTTGCGAACAAAAAGAAACACAAGGTAAGCCTAGCGGACGCCGAGGCCGTATTTTACGACGAGGTGGCTCTTGAACTGGAGGACAACGACCATGACGAAAAGCGCTGGATTATCATCGGCCAAGACGCCACTGGTCGTGTCCTCGTCGTCGCATATACCTACCGAGAGCCGGATTTCGTGCGCGTCATAAGCGCGCGCGTAGCGTCCAAAAATGAACTGCGTCAGTATCTGGCAGGTGACCTGTGAAAGAAGAGTACGATTTCAGCACCGCCAAGCGCGGTCCCGTTGCAAGCAGCAAAGGCAAGACCCGCATCACCATCATGCTTGACGATGACGTGATCGAAGCTGCTCGCGAGCGCGCCGAAAGCGCCGGCATCGGGTATCAAACCGTTATCAACAATCTGCTGCGTCAGGCTCTTGTGTCTGAAACCGCCCACAATCTGGCACCAGCAACCCAAAAACGGGCGCGAACAGTCAAACCCTACGCAAACGGTATTACCCGATCTGATGTGAAAGACTTGGAGAAACGGTTAGCAGCCATGACTGAAGAACTGCATAAGATGATGGATGCACCTAAGCCCGGCAAAGCCAAGGCATCGGTATGACGTGAGAAATCGGGATCCATTTAGAGGCACTGTTTCAATCCAGTGCCTCTACCTGGCTGCCCACAATTATCCGCTTCCCTACCTTCTCCCCCACCTCCAACGCCTGCCCATCCCTCTGCTTCCCCTGCCGCGCCTGCCCCACCAGTTGAGGAATCAAATCCCCTTCCGGCAAGTGCTTCCAGAATCGCCCCGGCATGTGCTGGCGCAACGCTGTAGGGTTGAGCCTCGCCGGGTTGAAGATGTGCCGATAATAGGTGCGCCACAATTCCGCGCCGGGATCTTCGGCGTGGCGAGCCCACTGTTGCCATTGCTCGGGGCAACGGCGTTGGTAGTCCAGCGACTGCCCATCGAAACGAATACCGTCGCGGGGCGTTGCGATCAGCCAGCGTTGCCGGCCCAATCGCTCGGCAAAATGGCCGCTCGCGCTTTCGAGGATGTCGTGGGCCGGCTGGTGGAAGGCCACCAGATCCAGTTGCAGTTGTTCAGCAACCGCAGGCGGCAAGGGGATGAAGCGCACGAACGCGTGAAGGTGATGGGCTTCACGACTGACCTGCTTGATGCGCCGTTGCAGTTCGCTGCCCAATCGATCACCGGCGAGCATCGCGGTGCGATCGCCATGGGCAACGCGCCAGAGCACCTCGTACAACAGGTTCCAGCGTTGTTCACCCTGGTAACGACTGGCCTGTTCCAGCTGCCCCAACAGCCCGGCCGGGATTCGCGTCTGAAACGGTCCCGGGCCTTGCGTCAGTGGCGCTGGCACAGCCAGCAGGTCGGCCATGGGGCCTTGGGCCCATGTCACGTCGCTGGGGTCGATTCCATGGCCCAGCAGGGTTCTGGCTTGATTACGCCAGGTGGTGAAATCGTCATCGCAATCCAGGGCAATCATGCCCACAGCCCCATTTGCACGGGCCGCTGCGGATCGCGCAAACGCGCTCGGAGCAAGCCGCTGCGCACCTGCCCATCAGCGGGTCGGTAATCGCTGGTCACAATGAAAGGCCGGGCCTTTTCCAACACGCAACGCAACTGCACCAGATCGTCGTAGCGAATCCGCCTTTCCCTGCGCAGTGTCACCAAGCGCTGGACGCTGCGCAGGCCGATGCCGGGAATGCGCGCGAGCAGGGCCGGCTCGGCGCGGTTGAGGTCGAGTGGAAACACCTCGCGATTAGCCAATGCCCAGGCCAGCTTGGGGTCGATGTCCAGGTCCAGGTTGCCGGATGGGCTCAACAGTTCGCCCGCTTTGTAGCCGTAGCCACGCATGAGGAAATCGGCCTGATACAACCGATGCTCGCGCAGCAACGGCGGCGCGGCGAGTGGCACGCTGGCAGGGCTCTCGGGGATCGGGCTGAAGGCGGAGTAATAGACCCGCCGTAATCCATAGCCTTGATAGAGCGACTCGGCATTGCTGAGGATGGCATGGTCGTCAGTGGCATCGGCCCCGACGATCACCTGGGTGCTCTGCCCGGCCGGGGCAAAGCGAGGCGCCCGTGGTTCGCCGGCCACTGCCTGTTGACCGTCGTGGATGGTGCCCATGGCCTGACGAATCGTCGTCAGTTGCTTTTCCGGCGCCAGGCGCTTGAGGCTCACCTCGGAGGACAACTCGATATTCACACTCAGGCGATCCGCCAGCCGCCCGGCCTCTTCGATCAATAGCGGATCGGCGTCAGGAATGGTCTTGAGATGGATGTAGCCCCGAAAATGATGCTCCTCGCGCAACAACCGCGCCACCCGAACCAATTGCTCCATGGTGTAATCGGCCGAGCGAATGATGCCGGAGCTCAGGAACAGACCGCTGATGCAGTTACGGCGGTAGAAATCCAGGGTCAGCCGGACCACTTCTTCGGGTGTGAAACGCGCCCTCGGCACGTTGCTCGAGCGACGATTGACGCAGTACTGGCAGTCGTACAAGCAGAAATTGGTCAACAACACCTTGAGCAGCGATACACAACGCCCATCCGGCGTGTAGCTATGGCAGATCCCCATGCCATCCGTGGCCCCAAGCCCGTCCCGACCACGCGAACTGCGCTTGGGAGCACCACTGCTGGCACAGGACGCGTCATATTTGGCGGCGTCGGCAAGAATGCCGAGCTTGGCGATAAGCTCCATGGAAGATTCTCAAATGCTGTATGCATGAACAGTATTTGGAGATTGACCGCGATGCAAGCTCCGCTGGTCAATCCAGCCAACGAGCAGATAGCGACTGGTGGATTCATCGGCACCACGATGGGCTATAATCCGGTCATTCACGCGATTCGAGGTCCAACCCCATGGGCACTGTCAGCCTTGAAACAAAAAAGGCCTACGCGGCCAGGACGCGCAGGTCCAACTACGCGGCCAGCCTGCGCCTGGAAGGTTTCAAAGTGTCTTTCGAGGACGGCGAACGCAAGCTGCCTTCCCGTGAAGATGTCTTGAAAACCTTCACCAAGACCCGAGCCTGATGCCGGACAAATATGGCGTCGGCGAGGACGCCTACTGTTATCCCGGCTCCACGGTCCTGCGCAACAAACTCGATATCCGCGACGAACCCACGCTGGGCGAAGCCGAACAACAACTCTCGGCCATTGCGGCAAGCAACGTCGAATTCACCCCTCCTCCTTACAATCTGGCTTACCTCCAGAATATCCATCGCGCATTGTTCGCCGACTTGTTCGAATGGGCCGGACAGTTGCGGACCGTCGGCATGGCGAAGCAAGACACGCGCTTCTGCCAACCGGAATACATGGAAAAGGAAGCCAACAAAATCTTTGCCAAGATGGCAGCGGCGAACTGGTTCGAAGAATTGGACCGGGCAAAACTGATAGTGGCCGTGGCGGATGCATACTCCGATATCAACGTCATTCATCCCTTCCGCGAAGGCAACGGCCGCGCCCAACGCATCCTGTTCGAGCACCTCATCATGAACGCCGGGTTCGAAATCAGTTGGTGGGGCATCGAAAAGGACGAATGGATCAGCGCCAATATCGCGGCCTATAACTGCGTACTCGAGCCTATGGAAACGGTTTTCAAGAAGTGCATTGGACAGCCGATACAATCCCGACCATAAGTTATCTGCACTTCCTCGCTTAAGTGATACATTCCGTGCCAGCCCACCCTGCCGAAACCCTCTGTATGTACCGGATTGCCTCCTTCCCGCCAAACGAGCAAGGCCGAGACTTTGTCGTGGGCGACGTACATGGGCATTTCAAGCTTTTGGCGAAGGCCTTGGACAACCTCGAATTCAATACGGAAATAGACCGGATTTTTTCCGTAGGCGACCTCATCGATCGCGGCCCTGACTCCGAAGATGTATTGAATTGGCTTGGAAAACCCTGGTTTCACGCGGTACGCGGCAACCATGAACAAATGGTGATCGACGGCATCTGCGGCCACGGAGACAAACCCAGGCACATCCGCAACGGCGGAGCCTGGCTCTATGAATTGAACCCGGCCATCCAAGACCAGCTTCTAAAAGCCCTTGGAGAGCTTCCACTCATTATCGAAATCGACTTATTGGCTGATAAAACGATTGGAATCGTACATGCCCAAGCGCCGTTTTTCGGGCTGAATAAAGATTGGCAAAGTGCGAAAGACGCAATTACCGGGGCACTCGGAAAGCAGGTTCAACAACAAGCCTTGGCGGAAGCCCTGTATGCCCGGGACAAGATCGAACAGCAGGACCCAACATCAATCAAAGGCATCCACGAACTCTATGTAGGACATTCAACCGTCCCCACCGTCACGCGCCTCGGCAATGTTGTTTACGTGGACACGGGCTGCTCTTTTTCCGACGGAGCACTGAGCCTGGTGGAAATCAGCAGCCAATCCGTTCTCAGCATAGGCATGACGCAGTGAGGTAACGGACTGCCTCATTCACCGATCAGGCCCGACCGCATTCGCTGCCGTCCCATACCTGATAAACTGTGCGCCCTTCGCATTCGCTTCCAGATTCCCATGCCTCTTCAAGAAACTTCGCAACAGTCCGTGTCCCGCCGCTTCAGCGTGGCCCCGATGATGGATTGGACTGACGCGCACTGCCGCTACTTCCTGCGCATCCTCTCCAAACACGCCCTGCTCTACACCGAAATGGTCACCACCGGCGCCCTGCTCAACGGCGACCACGAACGCTTCCTGCGCCACCACGAAACCGAACACCCATTGGCCCTGCAGTTAGGCGGTAGCGTTCCCGGCGACTTGGCCGCCTGCGCCCGTATGGCCCAGGAACATGGCTACGACGAGGTCAATCTCAACGTCGGCTGCCCAAGCGATCGGGTGCAGAACAACATGATCGGCGCGTGCCTGATGGGGCATCCAGAATTGGTGGCCGATTGCGTGAAGGCGATGCGGGATGCGGTGTCGATCCCGGTGACGGTGAAGCATCGGATCGGGATCAATGGTCGCGACAGCTACGAGCAGTTGTGCGAGTTCGTCGGGACGGTACGTGACGCTGGCTGCAACAGTTTTACCGTGCACGCACGGATTGCGATCCTGGAGGGGTTGTCGCCGAAAGAGAATCGCGACATCCCGCCGTTGCGTTACGACGTGGTAGCGCGGTTGAAAGCGGATTTCCCCGAGCTGGAAATCGTGCTCAACGGCGGGATCAAGACGCTGGAGGCCTGCCACGAGCACCTGCAAACGTTTGACGGTGTCATGTTGGGTCGCGAGGCCTATCACAACCCGTATCTGCTGGCCGAAGTGGATCAGCAGTTGTTTGGCAGCACTGCACCCATCATCACTCGGGCCGAGGCCTTGGCAAAGCTGCGGCCGTATATTGCCGATCACTTGGCCAATGGCGGTGCCATGCACCACATCACCCGCCACGTACTGGGGTTGGGCACTGGATTCCCGGGGGCGCGGCGGTTCCGGCAGTTGTTGTCGGTGGATATCCACAAGACTCAGGATCCGTTGGCGTTGCTGGACCAGGCGGGGCAGTTGCTTGAAGGGCGTTAACCGTCACTTGCTTTGAACCTGCGCGCGGTTTTGGCATCGTATCTACCGACAGTTGCCCCGGCCATTCAAACAGCCGTTTCCAGGTTGTTGCCGCTGGGGCCATCGATACCTCTTCACGCCCTTGAGTGGCTGCCGGCCCTCGGGTAATGTCAACGGACCCATAGGACAGAGCACGCTCATGACTTCCAAGCTGGAACAACTCAAGCAGTTCACTACCGTCGTGGCCGATACTGGCGACTTCGAAGCCATCGCCCGCATCAAGCCCGTCGACGCCACCACCAACCCTTCCCTGCTGCTCAAGGCTTCGGCAATGCACGGTTATGCCGAATTGCTCAACGCCTGCGTGGCGGACTGCAAGGGCGACGTAGGCCTGGCCAGCGACCGCTTTGGCGTCGCGGTGGGGCAAGAAATCCTTAAAGTGATTCCAGGGCGAATTTCCACCGAAGTGGATGCGCGCCTTTCCTTCGACACCGAAGCCATGTTGAAGCGTGCGCATCGTCTGGTCGACCTGTACGAAAAAGCCGGTATTGGCCGGGATCGCGTATTGATCAAGATCGCGTCGACCTGGGAAGGTATCCGCGCCGCCGAAAAACTGGAGCGCGAAGGCATCCAGTGCAACCTGACGCTCCTATTTTCCTTCGCCCAGGCCGCGGCCTGTGCCGACGCCGGGGTGTTCCTGATCTCGCCGTTCGTGGGCCGTATCTATGACTGGTACAAGAAGGCCAACGGCAACGACTACACCGGCGCCGATGATCCGGGTGTGCAGTCCGTCACGCGCATCTACAACTACTACAAGTCCAATGACTACAAGACCGTGGTCATGGGCGCCAGCTTCCGCAATCTCAATCAGATCGAGCAGTTGGCCGGTTGCGACCGCTTGACCGTCAGCCCTGAGTTGCTGGAAAAACTGGCCGCCGACGAGGGCAAGCTGGATCGCAAACTGGCGCCTGGGCAAGCTGGAGAAGCGCGCCTGAGCCTCAACGAAGCGCAATTCCGCTGGTTGTCCAACGAGGACGCCATGGCGACCGAGAAACTGGCTGAAGGCATTCGCCAGTTCGCCCGGGACCAGGAAAAGCTGGAAGCGTTGCTGCAAGCCAAGCTTTAAGCTGACTCGCAGGCATGCAAAAGGGCGAACCTTGGTGGGTTCGCCCTTTTTTATTCTGTTGCTTTAGAAATGTGGCGGCTCGACAAATGCCATCGCGAGCAAGCTCGCTCCCACAGATATGTAGCGCTCCCTTAACCGAGCCCAACCGATAACCCTGTGGGAGCGAGCTTGCTCGCGATGAGGCCGGATCAGCCTACAAAAAAACCAGAATCAAGGCCGCTCCAAAGCATTCACCAGGTCATGGAACGCTTCACGATTGGAATCGTTCAGCCCCATGAGGATCTTGTGGGCTTCAAGCACCTTGATCCGCACTTCTTCTTCGGACTGGTCCTGATCAGGCAGGTCGTCCAGGCATTCCGGACACGGAACCGGATCGCCAACGATGTTGAACACCTGGTCGAAGCCCATCGATTGAAGAAGACGGGTAATGTCGTTGTGGGTGGTGACGACAGTCGGCAGAAGGCCGACCTTTTGCCGCGACAGGATCGACAGCTTGGCCAGCAGGCCCAGGGTGGTGCTGTCGATGCTGCGGGTTTCGGTCAGGTCGATCACGATGGCGTTGAAGTTCAGCGCGGTGAAGATCTTCTCGATTGTCGCATCCAGCGCCGAACACAAGGTCAGGCGCACTTCACCGACAAACTTCAGGACAAAGGTGCCGTCCTGCTCGGCGAACTGGATTCTACCGGTACTCATCAAAGGTTCCTGCTCAACACTAACAGGGCGATATCATCCGGCATCTCCCCTAGCGTGGCTAATCCAAACACTTGGCGCAGGCCTTCCAGGCTGCCGCCCGCTGCACTTACCCGTTCGGGCAAGGCCGCTTCTTTCTCTTTGAGTGTAGGTTCTGACAAAAGGTCCAGAATGCCATCAGACATCAGCGTCAGGCTGAACGTCGGTGGCAGCTCCAGAATGTGGTCCTCATAGGTGGCCTCGTTGAACAGACCTACCGGCAAACCACGTCCTTCCAGATAACGAACGCTGTCAGGTGTGTACAACACAGGCAACGGCAGGTGACCGCCGATGCTATACGTCAACAAACCAGTCTCCTCGTCGATGACTCCACCGACCATCGTGACGTGTTTGCCCAGCTTACAACTGATCAGGCCTCGGTTGATATGCCCGAGGACTTCCGAAGGCTTGAATTCCGGCAAGGTACCGTTGCGCTTGGATTCGAACAACAGGCGCGTGGTCATGAACTTCAGCAATACCGTCACGAATGCCGACGAAGCGCCGTGACCGGAAACATCCGCCAGGTAGAACGCCACTCGTCGCTCATCGACGCGGAAATAGTCCACGAAATCGCCCGACAGGTATAACGACGGGATGATCTGGTGGGCAAAACGGAAATCGTCGACGGTCCAAGGGCTGACCGGCAGCATGTTCATCTGCACCTGGCGCCCGGCGTTCTGGTCTTCCTGCAGCAGGTTCAGGCTGGCTTCGAGCTCGCGATTGGCGGTTTCCAGCTTTTCGCGGTAGCGCTGGTTTTCCACAAGCAGGCGTGAACGGTCCAAGGCGCGGCGCACCGAATGCTCGAGCACCGCGAGGTCTTCAAGGGGCTTGATCAGGTAATCCGCCGCACCCAGGCGCAAGGCCTCGACCGCGTCGTTCATGACGCCCGCGCCCGACACCACGATCACTGGGGTCTGCGAGGAAATCTCGGTGACCTGGCGAATGAGTTCGAGTCCGCCCATCTGCGGCATGCGCAGGTCGCAGATGACCAGGTCGGGCTTCTCTTGTTCGAATACCTGAAGACCTTGTTGGCCGTTACTGGCCTGCAAGACGCTGAAACCACTGTCTTCCAAGTAGGCGGCGAGACTGGCTCGCACCACTTCGTCATCATCGATTATCAGCAGCGTGGCACTGGTTTTTGGCATGTGGGCAAACGGCGCCAGAATTAGGTTGGCGTAGCGGGCTGGGCGGTATGGCCTGGCACGCACTACTGGATTCGCTTTCTAGCCTCTCTGTTGCACTGGTTCAGGCCTTTGCCCTACACGCAATTTCATCAGAGGTGCCCTTCTAAGGCGCAGACGGTACTCCCATCCGCGGGGCGTTTCAAGCTCATGCAGACGGCCGCTTGCCGTCGTCATTTGTCAAAGTACAGAGAGTTATAAGAACCGAGCGAAGCGTAACTCAATGGAAGGATCAAACCCGTCCAGACATGACGTCAATGCACAGAAGGCGGCCTTTCGGGCCGCCTTCCGCGTTCTACAGGACGAAATCAAAAATCGTCTTCGACCTGGCCATCCTTGACCTTGAATTCGCGGTTCTGCAGGAAGGCATTGCGAATGAAGACATATTTGTCGCCGCTCACCAGCTTTTCCGCGGACAACAGGCTGGCGCGGGTATCGACGATATTCAGGCCCCAGATCGAATTGCGCACCGAAACGTTGTCGATGTAGGGATAAGGCGTGGTGTAGCTGTCCACCAGCTTGGCCGGCGCATCACGCAAGGTGCTCGGCCCCAGCAACGGCAGCATCACGTACGGCCCGCTGCCCAACCCCCAATAGCCTAGGGTCTGGCCAAAATCCTCATCACTGCGCTGCAGGCCCATTTGAGTGCCCACGTCAAAGAAGCCCAGCAGGCCGAAAGTGCTGTTGAAGATCAATCGGGCGGTGTCCACCCCAGCGGCGGCCGGCTTGGCTTGCAGCACGTTGTTGGCCAGGTTGCCGACATCGCCGATGTTGCGGAACATGTTGTGGATGCCGTCCTCGAGGAACTGCGGCGTCACGTATTGATAACCCTGGGCCAGCGGCTTGAGCGCGTAGGTATCAAGGGTGTCGTTGAACGTGAAGATGGGACGGTTGATGCTTTCCCAAGGGTCTTCTTCCGTAGCGGCCTGACTGGCGAACGGCACCAGCAGGACGCTGGCGGAAAGACACAGCTGAGCTAGACGATGGCTCCAGCGCATAGGGAAGAACTCCTTGGATTGATCAGGCAAGGGCGCCGAGCCCAGGCGGTGAGGCCGATAGTATAAGACGGAACACACGGATAGGCAGCATTGAAAAAGAAGCTTCTGTAGGAAGATTCCACAACGCGCCGCGTTAATTTTCCTGTCACCGGACTGTCATCGCGGCCCGTTAGGCTGCGAGTTATTTCAAGGACGTTCCCATGCCGCGCGCTGAAGCCCTGCCCCTCCTCGCTCCCAGTCTAACCGCCGTACTGTTCGGCCTGAGCGGATGCCTGGTGGATTTCGGGTCGCGTACTCGCCGATCAGGGGCAACGTCAGCAGATCACGCCCAACCGACACCCGGTGCCCTGGAAAGCCTACAACGCTTGCAGCACCTGAATATTCCGTGCGCATGGCTCGACGAATTGCCTCCTGCCATCAGTCATCGGCTGGCAGCTGCATTGCCTGGGTCCATCAAGGCGCCGCAACTTCCCGCAACAAATAATCCTTGGCCAGCGCCACATGCCTGTTGGCAAGCGCTGATGGCGTTGGATGTTCAGCAGCTGGACGGCTGTGTATTGGTCAGCGGCGAGCCAAGGCTGCTGCAATCAGGGCTCAACGCGGGATTATGGACCATCGGATTGGCCTCCTGCGGCTCGTTGTGCGGCCTGTCGCCGGCCGAGTGGCAAGCCCTGAGCCAACAAGACCGGGAGATCAAGCGCGCCAAGGCGACCGTGCAATTGTTCAGTCTAGGCGTGCATTCGGTGATCGATCACCTGGGCGAGCTGGATACCTGCCTGGCCGACATCAGCCTGCGCAGGCAAAAAGGCGAGAAGCCCTGACCAGGATCATGCAGGGCGCCTGAGTGTGGATTACTCTTAAGGCAAGCCACGGACTTTTGACGCAGCGTCGCGGTCCATGGCAGTGCCTATCAATAAAGGGAGTACGCCAATGCCTGCCCGCGACTTGCAAGAACAGCTCAACACACTGCGCGAGCAATTGGACCAGAACCCGCCGCTATCTGAGCCAGAGCGCGAACATCTGCACGAGTTAATGGCGCAGATCGAATCCCAGATCGAACTGGAAAATCACCTGCAGGACAACAATCTGGTCGACGGGGTGAACCTGGCCGTAGAGCGTTTTGAAGTGGAACATCCAACTATCGCTGGAACGCTGCGCAACATCGTCAATACCTTGGGCAGCATGGGAATCTGAACCTTCCAAACACCTGAAAGCCCCGCTAGCGATAGCGGGGCTTTTTAGTTCAACGCTTTGGAAAAACGATCCCTTGTGGGAGCTAGCTTGCTCGCGATAGCGATATGTCGGTCAAATACGATTTTGAATGTGTCGCCCTCATCGCGAGCAAGCTCGCTCCCACAGTCAGCGCTTTATTGGCGGACCAGGCGATGGTTCGGCAACGTCACCTCTTCAGTGCTGCGGTACGGATTGATATCTAACCCACCACGCCGCACGTACCGCGCATACACGGTCAATTTCTCCGGTTTGAGCAAGCGTTGCAGGTCGAGAAAGATCCGCTCGACGCACTGCTCATGGAAATCCGAATGCTGGCGGAAGCTGACGATGTAGGCCAGCAGGCTGGCATGATCCAGCGCCGCGCCACGGTACTCCACCGCCACGCTGCCCCAATCCGGCTGGCTCGTCACTGGGCAGTTGGACTTCAGCAGATGGCTGTGCAGGCTTTCCTCGACGATGCGCGAGCCATCACAACGCAGCAGCTCCGGACGCGGATGCTCGTAGGAGTCGACGCTGATGTCCAATTCGTCAATGCAAAACCCGGGCAGCGCCACAACGCCTTCGCTCTCTACATCCTTGAGGCTGCGAATGCGCACGGCCACCGGTTTGCCCGCCGCTGTCGATAGATCCTGGCGCAAGGTCGCTTCCAGGCTGGCACTGTCGGCGAACGGCGTCTGGTTCAACGAGTTCAGGTACAGCTTGAAGGACTTGGATTCGATGATGTTCGGCGAATCCGCCGGGATGGCGAACTCACCGATGGCCACCACTGGCTTGCCGGACGGCAACAGCCACGACAATTCGAAGCAGTTCCAGAAGTCCACGCCTTTATAGGGCAGGGTCTCGGCCGTCAGCCCCAACTCCGCCCACTTTGCGATACGCGGGATAGGGAACAGCAATGACGGCGTGTACGTAGCGATGTATTCGCTGGATTTGCCCAACGGCGAATGTTCGGCTGCGGGATGCATGATGGAAACCTGACTGAAGAATCAGCGGATTCTACCAGCCTTTGCCACCGCCTTGAGCGCTTACTGACTGACTGTCAGGTCGCCTTTCATCCCGGCTTGATAATGACCGGGCACATTGCAGGCGAACTCCAGGCGCGTGGCCTTGCTGAAGGTCCAAGTCAATTCGCCGGTCTTGCCTGGCTGCACCAGCACGCTGTTGGGGTCGTCGTGACTCATCCCGGCTTTATTCCCGTGGCCCATCGCGGCATGGTCCATGCCCGATTGCATTCCGGTTGGCGACAACATGCCGTCTTGTTGCATCTTGAGCATCTCCTGCTGGTGCTCCGCGTGCATCGCCGCATCGCCCAAATTGAACTCATGCAACAACTGGCCTTTGTTGATCAGTACAAACCGCACCGTCTCGCCGGCCTTGATGTCCAGCGCCTTGGGATTGAATGACATGTCGCCCATCACCACTTCGATGCTGCGACTGGCCTTGGCTGCCGGCGCGGGCTGGCCGAAATCAAAGTGGCCCGGCGACGCCCAGGACGACACACTCAACGCCAGCGCAGAGGCGGCCAGGACGAGGCGGTTTATCATCAACATGTTCATACTCCAGCAAAATAAGGTTCAACTTGCCGAAGACTCTAAGCAGGCGCGACTGCCAGTTGACTGACATTTGCATTACAAGTTTGTCAGCTTGGCCCGCCCGCTCGCGCGCCACGGTATAACGCCTCCGTTCAAACACAGCCTCGAGCCGCCCATGAAACTGCTGATTGTCGAAGACCAACTGAAAACCGGCCAATACCTGCGCCAAGGCTTGAGCGAAGCCGGGTTCAACGCCGATCTGGTGGCCGACGGCATCACCGGCCAGCAATTGGCCCTGAGCGATGAATACGCGCTGCTGATTCTCGACGTGATGCTGCCCGGTCGCGATGGCTGGCAGATCCTGCAAGCCGTGCGCGGGGCCGGCCTGGACACGCCGGTGCTGTTTCTCACCGCGCGCGATGCGGTACAGGACCGCGTGCATGGCCTGGAACTGGGCGCCGATGATTACCTGGTCAAGCCCTTTGCTTTTTCCGAACTGCTGGCCCGGGTGCGCAGCCTGTTGCGCCGTGGCAGTTCGACACCCCAGGAAACCAGCCTGCAACTGGCGGACCTGCGCCTGGATCTGATTCGTCGTCGCGTTGAGCGCAGCGGCCGACGCATCGATTTGACTGCAAAGGAGTTCGCCTTGCTGGAGATGCTGCTGCGGCGCCAGGGCGAAGTATTGCCAAAGTCGCTGATCGCCTCGCAAGTCTGGGACATGAATTTCGACAGTGACACCAACGTCATCGAGGTAGCGATCCGCCGCCTGCGGCTCAAGGTCGACGATGAATTTCCCAACAAGCTGATCCACACCGTGCGCGGCATGGGCTATGTCCTTGAAGAGCGCAGCCTGTGAGCCGGTGGTCACTGAGCAATCGGTTGGCGCTGCTTTTCGCCGCCTGCGCCGCCGTCGTGTCGTTGTTTGCAGGCGTGTTGTTCAGCCGCGGCAGCGAGGCTCACTTCGTGGAGCTGGACCGACAACTGCTCGAAACCCAACTGATCGGCGTGCGTCGCGCCGTGCAAGACAACCACGGCCATGACCCCCAAGTTCGCCTGGACGATGAGCTGAGTCGCCAGGCAGACCTGACCTTGCGCATCAAGGACAGCAACGGCGCCCAGTGGCGCGGCAGCCCGATCCCGACGCCGCCCGAACTACCGGAACGCCCCGGCCTGTACACGCTTCGCGATGCCGACAATGACTATCGGGTGCTGAACGCGCCGCTGTACCCCGATCGCACCGATTCACCGCAACTGACCCTGTTGCTGAACATCACCCACCACCAACACTTTCTGCAACGCATGCAGCGGCTTATCTGGCTGACCGTCGGCCTCTCGGCACTGGCCACCGCGCTACTCGGTGCCTGGGCGGCCCGGCGTGGCCTGCGCCCCTTGCGACGCATGGGCGCGATCGCCAGCAGCGTTTCGGCCCGCTCCCTCAATGCCCGATTGCCCGAAGAGCATATGCCCATCGAGCTGGCGGAATTGGCCCGCAGCATCAACGACATGCTCGGACGCCTTGACGATGCGTTTCAACGCCTCTCAGCATTTTCCGCCGACATCGCCCATGAACTGCGCACGCCGCTGTCCAACCTGCTGACCCACACCCAAGTCACCCTCACCCGCGAGCGCTCGCTGGAAGACTATCGCGAAGCACTGCACGGCAATCTCGAAGAACTGCAGTGGATGGCGCAACTGGTCAACGACATGCTGTACCTGGCCAAGGCCGATCATGGTCTGCTGGCGCTCCATCGTGAACCGCTGCAATTGGCCGAGGAAGTGGACCTCTTGCTGGACTTCTTCGCCCCCCTGGCCGAGGACGTCAACGTACGCCTGAGTCGCGACGGCGAGAGCTTGATCGAGGGTGACCGCAACATGCTCCGCCGGGCCCTTTCCAACCTGCTGGACAATGCTCTGCGCTTCACCCCGGTTGACGGCGAAGTGCGGGTGCGAATTGTCGATGAGGCTCAAAAGGTGAGTGTGAGCGTGGGAAACAGTGGCGAGGGGATTTCAACTGATCTGCTGCCGCGCCTGTTCGATCGTTTTTACCGCGCCGACCCGGCCCGCCAGGAAGGCAGCAGCGAACATGCAGGACTTGGGCTGGCCATCACTCGCTCGATCATCCGCGCCCATGGCGGGCAGATTCGCTGCGAATCGGCTGATGGCTGGACGCGGTTCGTGATTGAACTGCCCAAAAATAATTGAAGCCGGACTCAACCCCTGTGGCGAGGGAGCTTGCTCCCGCTGGGCTGCGCAGCAGCCCCAAAATCTCACTAATGATAGGGGCCGTTTAGATTTCTAGGAGCGCTGCGCACTCCAGCGGGAGCAAGCTCCCTCGCCACGAAAGCCTGTCCAGGCTCAGGAATACCGCAACGCCTGCGCCGGTTCGATCTTCGCCGCACGCCACGCCGGGTACACGGTGGCTAGGAAGCTGAGGATGAACCCGGCAGAACAGATCAACACCACATCGCCACGCTGAAGCTCGGAAGGCAGGTTGCTGACGAAATACACGTCGGAGCTGAAAATGTGCTGGCCGCTGACCCGTTCCAGCCAACCCACCAGTTCACTGACATTCAGCGCCGCAATCACCCCCAACACACCGCCAATCAACGTTCCGACAATGCCGATCACCGTGCCCTGGACCATGAAGATCGCCATAATTTGCCGCGGCGTGGCGCCGATGGTGCGCAGGATCGCGATGTCCGCGCCCTTGTCGTTCACCACCATGATCAGCGTGGCGATGATGTTGAACGCCGCCACCGCGACGATCATCAGCAACAGCAAGCCGATCATGGTCTTTTCCATTTTCATGGCGCTGAACAGGCTGCCTTGGGTGTGGGTCCAGTCATCGGCCTTGTAATCCACGCCGAGACCGGTGGCGATGTCACCGGAAACCTTCGGCGCCGCGTACAAGTCCTTCACCGCCAGGCGCACGCTCTGCACCTGGTTTGGCTGCCAATGCTGCATCTGCGCGGCATCGGCCAGGTGGATCAGCGCCATGGAACCATCCAGCTCTGCACCGACCTTGAACACACCGACCACGTTCAGACGCTGCATCCGCGGCGTGATGCCACCCGGCGCGGTGCTGACTTCCGGCACGATCAGGGTGAGCTTGTCGCCAACATTCAGGCGAAAACGCCGGGCCGTGATCTCGCCGATCACCACGCCATATTCACCCGGCTTAAGGGCATCGAGACGTCCCTGGACGATGTGCTGGGCAACGATGGACACTTTGCCTTCCTGGGCGGGGTCAACGCCGCTGATCTGGATCGGCTGCATCGAACCCTTATGGCTGAGCATGCCTTCCATTTCCGTGAACGGAACGGCGGCGGTGACTTCGGGATTTTTCAGCGCGGCGGCGGCCACCGGCTGCCAATCGTCGATCGGGTTGACGCCGACGATAGTGGCATGCGGAACCATGCCGAGGATGCGCGAGCTCATTTCGCGCTGGAAGCCGTTCATTACCGACAACACCACGATCATTGCCAGCACGCCCAGGGCGAGGCCGATCATCGACGTCATGGAGATGAACGAAACAAAGCGATTGCGGCGCTTGGCGCGGGTATAGCGCGTGCCGATGAAAATCGATAACGGTCTGAACATTCGCTGGGCACCGTATGAAAATAAAAGACCCGGCGCCTTGATCAGGCACCGGGTTTCGGTCGGTCAGATGGGCGTCAGGCAACCTTCCTGCAAATGCAGGACGCGGTCCATCTGCCGGGCCAGATTCATGTCGTGGGTGACGACCAGGAACGCGGTACGCATCGACGTGCTGAGTTCCAGCATCAAGTCCTGGATACCTTGGGCGGTATGGGAGTCGAGGTTGCCGGTGGGCTCGTCGAGCATCACCAGGCCCGGCTTGTTGACCAGCGCCCGGGCAATCGCCACGCGCTGGCGCTCGCCACCGGACAGTTCGGCCGGCTTGTGCTCAAGGCGATGCCCCAGCCCTACCCGCTCCAGCAATGCCGTGGCGCGCTGGCGCGCCTCGGGGATCGCCGTGCGTCCGATCAACAGCGGCATGCAGACGTTTTCCAGGGCGGTGAACTCTGGCAGCAAATGGTGGAACTGGTAGACGAAACCCAGGGAACGGTTACGCAGCAGGCCGCGGGCCTTCTCGTTCAGCGCCGACAGTTCTTCACCTGCCAGCCAGACACTGCCGGAGGTTGGCGTATCCAGCCCACCCAACAGGTTCAGCAAGGTACTTTTGCCCGACCCGGAGGTGCCGACAATCGCCACACGCTCGCCTGGATGCAGCTCCAGTTGCAGGCCCGACAACACCACCACCGACTCCGGGCCTTCCTCGTAGGATTTGCCCAGGTTGCGGCAGCTCAAGATCGCTTTTTCACTCATGCCCGACTCACTCATAACGTAACGCCTCCGCAGGCTGGGTGCGCGCGGCACGCCAGGCTGGATACAGGGTGGCGAGGAAACTCAGGACCAACGCGGCGCCGCAGACCATCAACACGTCATCGGCCTGCAGTTGCGATGGCAGGTAGTCGATGAAATACACGTCGGCGTTGAGAAATTTGTGTCCAATCAGGGTTTCGAGACCGGCAATCGCGGCGCTGACGTTCAGCGCGGCGAACATCCCGACCAGGGCGCCGACAAATGTGCCGATAACGCCAATAACGGTGCCCTGGACCATGAAGATGCGCATGATCTGCCCCGGCGTGGCGCCGAGGGTGCGCAGGATGGCGATGTCGCCCTTCTTGTCATTCACCACCATTACCAGGGTGGAAATGATGTTGAACGCCGCAACCGCGACGATCAGCAACAGCAGCAGGCCGATCATGGCTTTTTCCATGCGGATTGCCTGGTACAGGTTGCCGTGGGTGCGGGTCCAGTCGCGGGCGTAATAACGGTCTTCGCCAAGCTGCTGGGCAATGCTCCAGGCAACGCGTGGCGCCTGGAACAGGTCGTCGAACTTCAACCGCAGGCCCTGGACCTGGTCCGGTTTCCAGCGATGCAGGCGGGCGAGATCCTGGAGATTGGTCACGCCAAGGTAGCCGTCGAGCTCGCCTGCACCCACGTGGAAAATGCCGACCACGGTAAAGCGTTTCATGCGCGGGAACATGCCGCCCGGTGTGACGGTGACTTCCGGCGCGACGAAGGTCAGCTTGTCGCCGATGGCCACGCCGAGCTTGGCCGCGGCCTTGTCGCCGATGACGATGCCGAAGCTGCCCGGCGCCAGGTCATCGAGCTTCCCCTGCTTCATGAAGTTGTCGATGATCGACACCTGCCGCTCCAGCCCCGGGTCGATGCCGTTGAGCAAGACCTTGGAGACCTTGCCGTCGTTGGTCAGCAACCCTTGCATCTGGGTGAACGGCGCGACGGCCAGCACCTGCGGGTTCTGCTTGACCTTGGCGGCCAGGCTCGGCCAATCGCTGATGGCGTCGCCGGATTCGAGTGTCGCGTGGGGCACCATGCCCAGCACGCGGGTGCGCATTTCATGATCGAAGCCGTTCATCACCGACAGCACGACGATCATCACGACCACGCCAAGGGCCAATCCGATGATAGAGGTCAGGGAAATGAACGATACGAAATGATTGCGACGCTTTGCACGGGTATAACGCGTGCCGATGAATACGAAGAGAGGTCTGAACATGTCGGGGCTTGTTCGGAGGGAAAAGGAACGTCCTTGTGGCGGGGGTCACAAACCAGCTTTACACTCAGACCACCGCCGCTACCATGGGTTCGCCATGTCGACATTAGATGAAGAAGATCGCCGCGAATACTACCGTATCGAGGACACGATCGCACTGGAAATTCGGCCCCTGTCCATTCCTGAAGCTGCCAGCCAGGAAGTGTTGCAGGATGAGTCCCCATTGTTCAATCTGCTCAGCGAACTGCACCTGAGCGAATTCGAGTCACAGCACCTGTTGCGCCAGATCAGCGAGCGCGAGCGCAGCATCGCGGCGTACCTCAAGGCGATGAACAAACGCATCGACTTGCTCAGCCAGGTCATCGCCGTGACCGTGCTTGGCGAAATCGGCGAGCCCCAGCCGGTGATCATTTCCGAAGGCGGCATCGACTTCCAATACCCCACTCCCATCGCCGTCGGCGCGCACCTGTCGATCAAGCTGGTGTTGATGCCCCAGGCCCTCGGTCTGTTGTTGCGAGCGCGGGTCACCCATTGCGATCCGAAGGGTGGCGGCTATGACGTCGGCACCGAGTTTGAACACCCGACCGACGCCCAGCGTCAATTGTTGGCCCGCTACATCCTGCAGAAACAGGCGCAAGAACGGCGCCTGGCCCGGGAACTGAACGAATCTGGCATCAATAAGGAAGAACCGTGACCCTCATCTATGGCCACCGCGGCGCCAAGGGCGAAGCACCGGAAAACACCCTCACCGGTTTCCAGGAATGCCTCAAGCACGGCGTGCGCCGATGCGAGCTGGACCTGCATCTATCGATGGACGGCGAGTTGATGGTGATCCACGACCCGACCCTCAAGCGCACCACCGATCGCCGGGGCAAGGTGGTCGAACACACCGCTGCCGAACTGGTCACTTACGATGCACGCAAGGGTGGCCCGGGCTGGATCAAGCCGTGCCCGATTCCGCGACTGGAAGAGCTGTTCGAAAAATGCGATTTCGAGCATTGGCAGCTCGAAGTGAAAAGCGCGTCACGCACCCGCGCCGCCGCCACCGTGCTGGGCATTCGTGAAATGGCCCAACGCTTCGGGCTGCTGGACAGGATCACCATCACCTCCAGTTCCCGGGAAGTGCTCAAGGCCGCCCTGGACCTGACCCCGGACATTTCCCGTGGACTGGTGGCCGAATACGCCTGGCTCGATCCGCTGAAGGTCGCCCAGAGCTACGGCTGCGAGATTCTGGCGTTGAACTGGACCCTGTGCACGCCGGAACGCCTGATCAAGGCGCAGCGCCAGGGGCTGCATGTGTCGGTGTGGACGGTCAACGAGCCCGCGCTCATGCGCAGGCTCGCCGATTTTGGCGCTGACAGCCTGATTACAGACTTTCCCGGTTTGGCCACTGCCACCCTCGAGAATTGCTGAAATCGGTCTCCCCGGCCGGCTCAGGCCACCGGCCGGAGCCGCTCAAAAAAGCCGGTTGAGCCCGTCGTACGCGGCTACCCGATAGGCTTCGGCCATGGTCGGGTAGTTGAACGTGGTGTTGACGAAGTATTTCAGCGTGTTCAGTTCGCCCGGCTGGTTCATGATCGCCTGGCCGATGTGCACGATCTCCGAAGCCTGGTAGCCGAAGCAATGCACGCCCAGTACTTCCAGCGTCTCACGATGGAAGAGGATCTTCAGCATGCCTTGCGGTTCACCAGCGATCTGCGCCCGCGCCATGCTCTTGAAGAAGGCCTTGCCCACTTCATAAGGCACCTTGGCCTGGGTCAACTCTTGCTCGTTCTTGCCGATCGAGCTGATCTCCGGAATGGTGTAGATGCCGGTCGGCACGTCGTTGACGAAACGCCAGCTACCATTGTCGACAATGCTGCCGGCAGCCGAACGGCCCTGGTCGTGGGCGGCACTGGCCAGGCTCGGCCAGCCGATCACGTCACCGGCACCGTAGATGTTCGGCACGCAGGTGCGATAGTTCTCGTCGACTTCGATCTGGCCACGGCTGTTGACCTTCACGCCGATGTTTTCCAGGCCCAGGGTGTCGGTGTTGCCGGTACGACCGTTGCACCAGAGCAAGGCGTCGGCCTTGATCTTCTTGCCGGACTTGAGGTGCAGGATCACGCCGTTGTCGACGCCCTCAACGCGGTCGTAGTCTTCGTTGTGGCGCACGGTGATGTTGTTGTTGCTGAAGTGATAACTCAGGGCCTGGGAAATTTCCGAGTCGAGGAAGCTCAGCAACTGGCCGCGGTTGTCCACCAGCTCCACCAGCACGCCCAGGCCGCTGAAGATCGAGGCATATTCGCAACCGATCACGCCGGCACCGTAGACGATGAGCTTACGCGGGGTGTGACCCAGGCTCAGGATGGTGTCGCTATCGTAGATACGCGCATGGTTGAAATCGATATCGGCCGGGCGATACGGGCGCGAACCGGTGGCGATGATGATGTGCTTGGCCACCAGCTTCTCGACCACACCATTGCCGCAAACCACTTCGACGGTCTGTTCATCGGCGAAGCTGCCGGTGCCGAAGAACACGTCCACACGGTTGCGGGCGTAATAGCCGGTACGCGAGGCCACTTGCTTGGAAATCACCTTCTCGGCGCTCTTGAGCACGTCCGGGAAGGAGAACCAGCGCGGCTCGCCGATGGCGCGGAACATCGGGTTGGTGTTGAACTGCATGATCTGCCGGACCGAGTGACGCAAGGCCTTGGACGGGATGGTGCCCAAGTGGGTGCAGTTGCCGCCGACCTGCCGACGGCTGTCGACCATCGCCACTTTGCGCCCTGCCTTGGCCGCGTTCATTGCCGCGCCTTCCCCAGCAGGGCCGGAACCCAGTACTACCACGTCGTAGTTGTAGACAGCCATGCGTACTCCTCAGAACAGGCCGCGATGCCACGCTTGGCACCGACGGCTAAATCATGCCGGCCGGCGGCATGAAGGAACAATTTGGGGCCGGTTCACGAGCCCGGCCACAGTCTATAGAAGCGTCAACGCCGCGCACATTACCCCTTGGTCGCGCCGTAGGCTAGTTTTGCCTGCGCTATTTCGCCACAGGTAGGCTTTCAGGGCGCTGTCATTGCGCACTCAAAGTTTGCCCGAATCATCGTGGCGAGGGAGCTTGCTCCCGCTTGAGTGCGAAGCGCTCTCAAAAGGGGCCGCTACGCAGCCCAGCGGGAGCAAGCTCCCTCGCCACGGATTCTTTGCTGTACAACCTATTGGGTTTTTCCGCCCACCATCCGTTCAAACGCATCGTTTGTTCGAACGACGAAACGATCATTGTCCCGCAACACGAAAAATACCCCGATACCCTGTTTCTGGGCATAGTCCCAAGCCTCTTCAGGACCGAGAATCAGCAACAGCGTCGATAGTCCATCGGCCATCATCGCTGAAGGATGAATTACCGTGACTGACGCCAGGTTGTGTAGGACCGGAGCCCCCGTGCGCGCATCAAAGGTGTGGGAGTAACGCTTGCCGCCCTGCTCGAAATATTTCCGATAGTCGCCCGACGTTGAAACCCCGTAGCCGTTGACCTCGATGACGCGCTCGGCCACTTGCCGATCATCCCGTGGTTCTTCAAGGGCGATGCGCCAAGGCGAGCCATCCGGCTTGCGCCCGACGGCTTTGAGTTCACCGGTGGCCTCGGCCAGGTAGCTGTCGATGCCCAGGGCCTGGAACCTGGCGGCGATGCGGTCGACAGCGTAACCGGCCGCGATGCTATTGAAATCGACTGCCACGGCGGCGTCCTTGCACAACCGGTCGCCCTCAATGCGTAGATGTCCATGACCCACGCGCCGGCGTACCTCGGTCAAGGCCTCGGCGCTCGGCACCTCTTCTTTACGGGATTGAGGACCGAACCCCCATAGATTCAAGAGTGGCTCAACGGTCAGGTCAAAGGCGCCGCCGCTTTGCGAGGACAATTCCTCGCCCACGCTGATCAATTCGAGAACCGGACCGGGCATCACCAGGCAACTGTCGGAAGGCAACGCATTGAAACGCTCGATGTCCGAGTCGCTGCGGTAGGTGGACAGTTGCCGATCCACTTCGGCGAGGATCCTTTCCACCTCGTCCTGCACCGTTTTCGGACCGGGCGTGGTGACATGCCTGACGTACTGGATGGAATAGTGGCTGCCCATGGTCGGGCCGTCGAAGCGCTCCAGGGTATCGCCGTTGCCACAGGCAGATAACACGCCGGCCAGCATCACAAGCCCTACCCATCGTCCAGTTAACAAATCTTCATCTCCCCTCAAAACCGCGCCGGCCATTATGGGCTACAACGCATGCAAAAAATCCCTGTGGGAGCGAGCCTGCTCGCGAAGGCAACGGACCGATCAACATCAAAGTGACTGACACACCGCCTTCGCGAGCAAGCCCGTCCCCCACAGGGGAGTGCAGCGCATTCATACAAGATTGCCAGAGTGAGTACCTACCCATGTCTTCCAATACGAGCAACGGCAAGGCGATTTTCCGCGTCGTCAGCGGTAACTTCCTCGAGATGTTCGACTTCATGGTCTATGGCTTCTACGCCACGGCCATCGCCAAGACGTTCTTCCCCGCCGACAGTGCGTTCGCCTCGCTGATGCTGTCCCTGGCCACCTTCGGCGCAGGATTCCTGATGCGTCCGCTGGGCGCGATTTTCCTCGGTGCCTACATCGACCGCCACGGCCGCCGCAAAGGCCTGATCATCACTCTGGCACTGATGGCCATGGGCACCATACTGATAGCCTGCGTGCCGGGCTATGCCGTCCTCGGCGTGGCGGCCCCCTTGCTGGTGCTCCTGGGTCGATTGCTGCAAGGTTTTTCCGCTGGCGTGGAACTGGGCGGGGTGTCGGTGTACCTGGCGGAAATCTCCACGCCGGGTCGCAAGGGTTTCTTCGTCAGCTGGCAGTCCGCCAGCCAACAGGCGGCTGTGGTGTTTGCCGGCTTGCTGGGGGTTGGCCTCAATCACTGGCTGAGTCCTCAGGAGATGGGTGACTGGGGCTGGCGCGTACCGTTCCTGGTAGGTTGCATGATTGTTCCGGCGATCTTCATGATCCGGCGCTCGCTGGAAGAAACGCCTGAATTCCAGGCGCGAAAACATCGTCCTACCCTGTCGGAAATTACCCGTTCCATCGGTCAGAACTTCGGTATCGTCCTGGCCGGCATGGCGCTTGTGGTCATGACCACGGTTTCGTTCTACCTGATCACGGCCTACACGCCGACATTTGGCAAGGCCGAATTGAATCTGTCGGATTTGGATGCCCTGCTGGTCACCGTGTGCATCGGCTTGTCGAATTTCTTCTGGCTGCCGGTGATGGGCGCGTTTTCCGACAAGATCGGGCGTAAACCCCTACTGCTGGGGGCAACGATTCTGGCGATCCTGACCGCATACCCGGCGCTGTCCTGGCTGGTGGCGAACCCCAGTTTCGGCCATTTGCTGATCGTCGAGTTGTGGCTGTCCTTCCTGTATGGATCGTACAACGGAGCCACGGTGGTCGCCTTGACGGAAATCATGCCGGTCGAAGTGCGCACCACCGGTTTTTCCCTGGCCTATAGCCTCGCCACCGCCACCTTCGGCGGGTTTACCCCCGCGGCCTGTACCTATCTGATCCACGTGTTGGATAACAAGGCTGCACCTGGTATCTGGCTGAGTGGTGCGGCGGTGTTGGGGTTGATTGCGACCCTGGTGCTGTTCAAGGGCAATCGGCATGAACTGCGCACCGCGCGGGCCTCTATAGTGGGTGGCGCCTGATAAATCGTCATCGCGAGCAAGCTCGCTCCCACAGTTGACCGAGTTGTTGCTGATGTATGCGGTCCAATGTGGGAGCTTGCTCGCGATGAGGCCCGCCCAAACACAGCAAATCCCAGACAAAAAAACGCCCCGACAAGTCGGGGCGTTTTCATTTGCAGCTAAGGCTTAGCGCGGGAAAGCAGGCGGATTCACATCAGCCATGTCTTCCATCACGCGAACGACCTGGCAGCTATAGCCGAACTCGTTGTCGTACCAGACGTACAGAACAACGCGGTTGTCCTGGACGATGGTCGCTTCAGCGTCGACAACACCGGCGTGGCGCGAGCCCACGAAGTCGGTGGACACCACTTCCTGCGAGTTGACGAAGTCGATTTGCTTATGCAGATCGGAGTGCAGCGCCATGTAGCGCAGGTACTCGTTCATCTCTTCACGGGTGGCGGCCTTCTCGAGGTTCAGGTTGAGAATGGCCATCGACACGTTCGGCGTCGGGACACGGATCGCGTTACCGGTCAGCTTGCCAGCCAGCTCAGGCAGGGCCTTGGCAGCAGCAGTGGCGGCACCGGTCTCGGTGATGACCATGTTCAGCGCGGCGCTACGGCCACGGCGATCGCCCTTGTGGAAGTTGTCGATCAGGTTCTGGTCGTTGGTGTACGAGTGAACGGTTTCAACGTGACCGTTGATGATGCCGAACTTGTCGTTCACAGCCTTGAGCACCGGCACGATGGCGTTGGTGGTGCAGGAAGCGGCGGAAACGATCTTGTCGTCGGCGGTGATGTCGCCGTGGTTGATGCCGTGGACGATGTTCTTCAGCTTGCCCTTGCCAGGCGCGGTCAGGACAACGCGGTCGATACCCGGGCAGGTCAGGTGCTGGCCCAGGCCATCGGCGTCACGCCATACACCGGTATTGTCCACCAGCAATGCGTTCTTGATGCCGTACTGGGTGTAGTCCACCTCGGTCGGGTTCTTCGCGTAGATCACCTGGATCAGGTTGCCGTTGGCGGTGATGGTGTTGTTTTCTTCGTCGATGGTGATGGTGCCGTTGAACGAACCATGGACCGAATCGCGACGCAGCAGGCTGGCGCGCTTGGTCAGATCGTTCTCGGCGCCTTTGCGCACGACGATGGCACGCAGGCGCAGGCCGTCGCCGCCACCGGTTTTCTCGATCAGGATGCGCGCCAGCAGGCGGCCGATACGGCCAAAGCCGTACAGCACGACGTCGGTGCCTTTGCGGGCCGAAACGTTTTGCTGGCCAACCACATCGGCCATTTCCTCACGCACGAACTGCTCGGCGCTACGGCCATTGGCTTCGTTGCGGAATTTGAACGCCAACTTGCCCAGGTCCACCGAGGCCGCGCCGAGCTTGAGCTCGCTCATGGCCTTGAGCAGAGGGAATGTTTCGTGGACGGAGAGTTCGCTGTCGTCGGAAGAGCGGTGGCGAGCAAAGCGGTGGGCTTTGAGGATCGCGATGACAGACTGGTTGATCAGGCTGCGGCCATAGATCGAGCTCACCACGTTGTTATTGCGGTAGAGCTGACCGATGAGAGGGATCATCGCTTCTGCGAGTGCTTCACGATCAATCCATTCACCAAGACACTGGTCGGGCTTCTGAGTCACGGTAACCTTCCACATGTAGGGGCTGAAAAAAGGGGCTACATTATGCCGCCGAGTCCTCGCCGGAGCAATGCGCGCCCGTCGCGCCGTGGTTTTGCGTTCCAGTAGCGTAGTCCGCGACTGACAGCCGGGCCCTTCAGCCGCTACAATTGTCGACTTTGTCGCAACGCTGGAGCTCAACCTTCCGTGCCCGTTCTGCGTCTACCGCTTCTCCCTGCCGCGGCAGGTAAACAGCACTGGGGCAATCTGCCCGGTGCCGCCCTGAGCCTGGCCATCGCCGAGGCCGCTGGCGCTGCAAAGCGCTTCACCCTGCTATTGACCGCCGACAGCCAAAGCGCCGAGCGGCTGGAACAGGAGCTGGGTTTCTTCGCCCCGGATTTGCCAGTGCTGCATTTTCCAGACTGGGAAACCCTGCCCTACGACCTTTTTTCGCCGCACCAGGACATCATTTCCCAGCGAATCGCCAGCCTTTATCGGCTGCCGGAGCTCAGTCATGGCGTTTTGGTAGTGCCTATCACCACAGCCCTACATCGCCTGGCGCCCACTCAGTTTTTGCTGGGCAGCAGCCTGGTGCTGGACATCGGCCAGAAGCTCGATGTCGAGCAGATGCGCACGCGACTCGAGGCCAGCGGCTACCGCTACGTCGACACCGTGTACGAGCACGGCGAGTTCACGGTGCGCGGGGCGTTGATCGATCTGTTCCCGATGGGCAGCAAATTGCCGTATCGCATCGATCTGTTCGATGACGAAATCGAGACTCTGCGCACCTTCGACCCGGAAACCCAGCGTTCCATCGACAAGGTCCAGTCGATCCGCCTGTTGCCGGCCAAGGAATTCCCGCTGCAAAAAGACGCGGTCACTCGCTTCAAGGCCCGTTTTCGCGAACGTTTCGACGTGGATTTCCGTCGCTGCCCGATCTTCCAGGACCTGAGCAGCGGCATCACCCCGGCCGGCATCGAGTATTATTTGCCGTTGTTTTTCGAAGAAACTTCCACGCTGTTCGATTACTTGCCCCAGGACACCCAGGTATTTTCCCTGCCGGGCATCGAGCAGGCGGCGGAAAATTTCTGGAACGATGTGCGCAACCGCTACGAAGAACGTCGTGTCGACCCGTCCCGTCCATTATTGCCGCCCGCCGAGTTGTTCCTGCCGGTGGAAGACTGCTTCGCCCGCCTCAAGAGCTGGCCGCGCGTGGTGGCGAGCCAGCAGGACGTGGAAACCGGCGTCGGCCGGGAACGCTTCCCCGCCAAGCCCCTGCCCGACCTGGCGATCGAAGCCAAAGCCACGCAACCGCTGGCGGCCCTGGCCGGTTTCCTCGACGAGTTTCCTGGTCGCGTACTGTTCACCGCCGAGTCCGCCGGCCGCCGTGAAGTATTGCTGGAACTACTGGAACGCCTGAAGCTGCGCCCGAAGACCGTCGACAGCTGGCCTGACTTCGTCGCGGGCAAGGATCGCCTGGCGATCACCATCGCGCCGCTTAACGACGGCCTGGTCCTTGACGATCCCGCCCTGGCCCTGGTTGCCGAAAGCCCGTTGTTCGGCCAGCGCGTCATGCAGCGTCGCCGCCGCGAGAAACGCGCCGACGCCGCCAACGATGCGGTCATCAAGAACCTCACAGAACTGCGCGAAGGTGCGCCGGTGGTACATATCGACCACGGCGTGGGCCGCTACCTGGGCCTGGCGACCCTGGAAATCGAAAACCAGGCCGCCGAATTCCTCACCCTGGAATACGCCGAGGGCGCCAAGCTCTACGTGCCGGTGGCGAACCTGCACTTGATCGCCCGCTACACCGGCAGCGACGATGCGCTGGCACCGCTGCATCGCCTGGGCTCGGAAACCTGGCAGAAGGCCAAGCGCAAGGCCGCCGAACAGGTGCGCGACGTGGCGGCGGAATTGCTGGACAT
The DNA here is from genome assembly GCF_013608025.1 of Pseudomonas brassicacearum subsp. neoaurantiaca. GTDB lineage: Bacteria > Pseudomonadota > Gammaproteobacteria > Pseudomonadales > Pseudomonadaceae > Aquipseudomonas. The sequence goes on from NZ_VDLV01000004.1 coordinate 154,782, forward strand.
CTATGCCCGCCGTGCCGCGCGCGAAGGCTATGCATTCGCCGACCCGAAAGCCGACTACGAAACCTTCAGCGCCGGATTCCCGTTCGAAGAAACCGTCGACCAGCAGACCACCATTGAAGCCGTACGCGCCGACATGCTCGCGCCCAAGCCCATGGACCGCCTGGTCTGTGGTGATGTGGGCTTCGGCAAGACCGAAGTAGCGATGCGCGCCGCGTTCATTGCCGTGCACGGCGGCAAGCAGGTGGCGATCCTGGTGCCGACCACTCTGCTCGCCCAGCAGCACTACAACAGTTTCCGCGACCGCTTCGCCGACTGGCCCGTGACCGTGGAAGTGATGAGCCGCTTCAAGTCCGCCAAGGAAGTGAACGCCGCCGTCGCGGACCTGGCCGAAGGCAAGATCGACATCGTCATTGGCACGCACAAGCTGCTGCAGGACGATGTGAAGATCAAGAACCTGGGGCTGGTGATCATCGATGAGGAACACCGCTTTGGCGTGCGCCAGAAAGAACAGCTCAAGGCCCTGCGCAGCGAAGTCGACATCCTGACCCTGACCGCCACGCCGATCCCGCGCACCTTGAACATGGCGGTGTCGGGCATGCGCGACCTGTCGATCATCGCCACACCGCCAGCCCGGCGTCTGTCGGTGCGCACCTTCGTCATGGAGCAGAACAAAAGCACGGTCAAGGAAGCCCTGCTGCGTGAGCTGCTGCGCGGCGGCCAGGTCTATTACCTGCACAACGACGTGAAGACCATCGAGAAATGCGCCGCCGACCTGGCCGAGCTGGTGCCGGAAGCGCGCATCGGTATCGGCCACGGACAGATGCGCGAGCGCGAACTCGAACAGGTGATGAGCGACTTCTACCACAAGCGCTTCAACGTGCTGATCGCCTCGACCATCATCGAGACCGGCATCGACGTGCCGAGCGCCAACACCATCATCATCGAGCGCGCCGACAAGTTCGGCCTGGCCCAGTTGCACCAGTTGCGCGGTCGGGTCGGACGCAGCCACCACCAGGCCTACGCCTACCTGCTGACGCCGCCGCGCCAGCAGATCACCCCGGACGCGGAGAAGCGCCTGGAAGCCATTGCCAATACCCAGGACCTCGGCGCCGGCTTCGTGTTGGCCACCAATGACCTGGAAATTCGTGGTGCCGGCGAGTTGCTCGGCGACGGCCAGAGCGGCCAGATCCAGGCCGTCGGCTTCACGCTGTACATGGAAATGCTCGAACGGGCGGTCAAGTCGATCCGCAAGGGCGAACAGCCGAACCTCGACCAGCCCTTGGGCGGCGGACCGGAGATCAACCTGCGGGTGCCGGCGCTGATCCCGGAAGATTATCTGCCGGACGTCCACGCACGGCTGATCCTCTACAAGCGCATCGCCTCGGCCACTGACGAGGAAGGCCTGAAGGATCTGCAGGTGGAAATGATCGACCGCTTCGGCCTGCTGCCGGAGCCGACCAAGAATCTGGTGCGCACCACGCTGCTCAAGCTCAAGGCCGAGCAACTGGGCATCAAGAAAGTCGACGGCGGGCCCAACGGTGGCCGTATCGAGTTCGAAGCCCAGACCCCGGTCGATCCACTGGTGCTGATCAAGCTGATCCAGGGCCAGCCCAAACGCTACAAGTTCGAAGGCGCCACGATGTTCAAGTTCATGGTGCCCATGGAACGCCCGGAAGAGCGTTTCAATACCGTGGAGGCGCTGTTCGAGCGCCTCACTCCGACCACTGCTTGAAGGACGCCCAATGCGCCTGTTTCACTCCTTGATGTTGTTGATGACCCTGGTTGCCCCTCTGGCGTTGGCCGACGATCTGTATCAGGTGGAGATGATCCTGGTCCGGCAAAATGCCGAGCCAACCATCATCAGCCGAGCCGCGCCGGAAGACTGGGACGCCGGGGCTCGACGCTTGGGCGCCGACAGCCTGCGTACACCGGCAATGGGCAATATCGTCGAAAAACTCAGCGCCAGCGGCCAGTACACCGTGCTCATGCACAAGGCCTGGCAACAGAAACTGGGCGAACAAGGCAGCAAGATCGCCGTCAGCGACGGCACCGAACAGTTTGGCCAGTTTCCCATCGAGGGCACTCTGGAACTCAAGCTCGGCCGCTTCACCGACGTGGACGCTGACTTCTGGATCAACCAGATCGACGCCAATGGCCTGGTCACCGCCAGCGAACGCTTGAAGCAACAGAGCCACACCAAGAATGGCCAGTTGAATTTCCTCGACAACGGCCACCTTGGCTTGCTGATCAAGATCACCTCGTTGACCGCGCCTGCTCCACGGCAGGCACCTGACGTCATTCCAGACTGATCGGCGCGCCTATGCCCTCGCCCCTGAGCAAACCGCTGGCACCTTCCTGGGTCAATCGATTCAAGGAGCAAAGCCTGGAGCGTGGGCGTCGATACGCGCTGGAAAATCGCGTCAGGATCGTCGAGGCCGGCGACAGCACCATCGTTGCCAGTTGCGAAGGCTCCGGTGGCAGCGTTTATCGTCAGACCATTCGCCTCAAGGAGTCAGCCAAGGGCACTTTGATCCTGCTCGAAGCAGCGTGCTCCTGTCCGGTGCGCATCAATTGCAAGCATTGCGCGGCGGTGCTACTGCAAGTCCAGGAAACCCTGGCCTACCCTGCCGCCGAAAAAGACGCGCAGATGCTGGAAAAACTCCAGGCAGTGCTCGACAGCCGCAGCCCCAAGGCGCCGCCGCAAGTCTTGGTGGACAACGTGCAGCCGGTGCCACGCCTGTGGCTGGCGAGCATCGAATTCAGTGCCTTCGAGCCGCGCAACGGCAAGATGCAGCGCTACATCCAGCACCGCGCCGCCCTGTCGTTCAGCTATCTGGATGAATACGTCAGCGGCCAGCGCAACACCGACGTACTGATTCGCCAGGAAACCCAGACGCTGCGGATAAAACGCCACACCGATGTGGAACAGTCCTACCGCGAACAACTGCGAATTCTCGGTTTCAAGATCGCGACCCGACAAAGCAAGGCCTTGCCGGAGAGCGCGGGCGAACTGTACGAAATGGTCAACGACAGTGCCTGGCTGACCTTTACGCTCAACGACCTGCCGAAACTGCGCACCCAGGGCTGGGAATTGCAGATCGATGAAGATTTCGGCTTCGACCTGACGGCGGTAGACGAGTGGTACGCCACGGTCGAGGAAACGCCGGAGCGGGACTGGTTCGACCTGGAGCTGGGGATCATCGTCAACGGCGAGCGACTGAGCCTGCTGCCAATCCTGTTGAACCTGATGCGCTCGCACATCGAGCTGTTCAACCCGGAACGCCTGGCCAGGCGCCGCGATGACGAACTCATTCTGGTCAACTTGCCGCACCGTCCCAACTCGGAGTTCGGCCCACAGCAAGTGGCCCTGCCCTACGGTCGGTTGAAGCCGGTGTTGGCGACCCTCGGCGAGTTCTACCTGCAAGAGCCCGGCACCACCAAGCTGCGCCTCAACAGCGCCGACGCCCTGCGCCTGAACCCGTTGCAGGACATGCCGCTGCGCTGGGAAGGTGGCGAACACATACGCAGCCTCGCCCAACGCCTGCGCGACATCAAGGACTACACCGCCACCGCCCCGAAGGGCTTGAACGCAACGCTGCGCCCCTACCAGCTCGAAGGCCTGAGCTGGATGCAGTCGCTACGGCAATTGGAGGTGGGCGGCATCCTGGCGGACGACATGGGCCTGGGTAAAACCCTACAGACCCTGGCGCACATTCTCAGCGAAAAACACGCCGGCCGCCTGGACCGCCCATGCATGGTGGTGATGCCGACAAGCCTGATTCCAAACTGGCTCGATGAAGCATCGCATTTCACCCCGCAGCTCAAGGTCCTGGCCCTGTACGGTGCCGGGCGCAAGAAACACTTCGAGCGCCTGGCCGATTACGACCTGATCCTGACCACTTATGCGCTGCTGCCCAAGGACGTCGAACGCCTCAAGGCACAGCCGCTGCACGTACTGATCCTCGACGAAGCCCAGTACATCAAGAACCCCACCAGTAAAGCCGCCCAGGCCGCCCGGGAACTGGATGCCCGGCAACGGTTGTGCCTGTCCGGGACGCCATTGGAAAACCACCTGGGTGAACTCTGGTCGTTGTTTCACTTCCTGTTGCCGGGCTGGCTCGGCGACATCAAAAGCTTCAACCGCGACTACCGCGTGCCCATCGAAAAGCGCGGCAGCGACGTGCGATTGCAACACCTCAACGGTCGGATAAAACCGTTCCTGCTGCGCCGCACCAAGGAACAAGTGGCGACCGAACTGCCGCCCAAGACCGAAATCATCCATTGGGTCGAACTCAGCGACGCCCAGCGGGACGTCTACGAGACCATGCGCCTGGCCATGGACAAGAAAGTGCGCGACGAGATCACCCGCAAAGGCGTGGCGCGCAGCCAGATCATCATCCTCGAGGCGCTATTGAAGCTGCGCCAAGTGTGCTGCGACCTGCGCCTGATCAGCGACGCCGCCCTGCCGGCCCGGGGCAGCAGCTCGGGCAAGCTCGACAGCCTGATGGAAATGCTCGAGGAGTTGTTTGAAGAAGGTCGACGAGTGCTGTTGTTTTCACAGTTCACCTCGATGTTGGCGCTGATCGAAGAAGAACTGCAAAAGCGTGGCGTGGAATACGTCATCCTGACTGGCCAGACCAGGGACCGCCGCACGCCGGTGAAGGAGTTCCAGAGCGGGAAGCGTCAGATCTTTCTGATCAGCCTGAAGGCCGGCGGCGTCGGCTTGAACCTGACAGAAGCCGACACGGTGATTCACTACGACCCGTGGTGGAACCCCGCCACCGAGAACCAGGCGACCGACCGTGCCTATCGCATCGGTCAGGAGAAACCGGTGTTCGTTTATAAACTGATCGCCCGCGGCACGGTGGAAGAAAAGATCCAACTGCTGCAGAAAGAGAAGTCCGACCTGGCGGCTGGCGTGCTGGACGGACGCGTGGCGGGAGATTGGAAACTGCAGAACGAAGACATCGAAGCGCTATTCGCGCCGCTGCCGGAAAAACTGGAGAAGCGTTAAAACCCTTTTCGTGTGGGAGCGAGCCTGATCGCGAAGAGGCCGCCAGCCTTCAACATTCTCGCGAGCTAAGCCGCCGCCTTCGCGAGCAGGCTCGCTCCCACCCGGATATTCCCTGGGCTGTTTTAGCCCGCCATCAACACCCGCGCCAAGGTCGACTTCACTTTGCCCATTCCGTCATGCAAAGCCTGCTCGATCTCAGCCATGGTGATCACCGCAGTGGACTTGCCCGCCGCCGGATTCACCACCAGCGCCAGACAGGCGTAGTCCAACTCCAGCTCACGCGCCAGCGCCGCCTCCGGCATGCCTGTCATGCCGACGATATCGCAGCCATCGCGTTCCAGACGGGCAATCTCGGCCACGGTTTCCAGGCGCGGCCCCTGGGTGCAGGCGTAGACGCCGTGGCTGCTATAAGCGCAGCCTTCGGCGGCCAGGGCCGCAATCAATTGCTGGCGCAGCGATTCGCTGTAGGGATAGCTGAAGTCGATGTGGGTCACCGCCTCCAGGTCATCGGCGAAATACGTATGCTGGCGACCGCTGGTGTAATCGATCAACTGGTGGGGCACGCAAAAATGCCCAGTGCCCATCGCTGCGTGAATCCCACCCACTGCGTTGACCGCAAGGATGGCTTCGGCACCGGCCTGCTTCAGGGCCCACAGGTTGGCGCGATAATTCACCTGGTGGGGCGGAAAACGGTGAGGGTGACCATGGCGCGCCAGGAACAGCACCTCACGCCCGGCGTACTCGCCAATCTGTACGTCGGCCGACGGCGCGCCGTACGGCGTCTCTACCGCCAGCGATTGGCGTATGGTCAGGCCTTCCAGCTGGGTCAGGCCGGTGCCGCCGATAATTGCATAAACGGTCATTCAAACGTCCTTAATCAATCAGTTGTGCGGCTTTCAACGCACCGATGGCGGTCAACCAGCGTGGATCCTGGCGGTACTCGGTATTGGCAAAGGCCTGGCCACGCATGCGGGCAATCCGCGCCGACGGCTTGACCTTCAAGCGCTGGGCAGCGCTCAGGGCCAGTTCGGCGGCCGCGCGGTCGTTGCACACCAGGCCCATGTCACAACCGGCCGTTAGTGCCGCCTCGATGCGGCTGGCGGCATCGCCAACCACATGGGCGCCGGCCATGGAAAGATCATCACTGAAGATCACGCCATCGAACCGCAACTCGCCCCGCAGGATGTCTTGCAGCCAACGGCGGGAGAAGCCTGCCGGGCTGGAATCCACCTTGGGGTAAATGACGTGGGCAGGCATTACCGCCGCAAGCTGATTGCTCAGCTTGGCAAATGGCACCAGGTCGTTGGCGCGGATCTGCTCAAGGCTGCGCTCATCCGTTGGGATGGCCACATGGGAGTCAGCCTCGGCCCAGCCGTGCCCAGGAAAATGCTTGCCTGTGGCTGCCATCCCCGCTGCGTTCATGCCACGAATGAAGGCTCCGGCCAACAATGCGGCACGCTCGGGATCACCTTCAAAGGAGCGACTGCCGACCACGGCACTGCGCTGGTAATCGAGGTCCAGCACCGGGGCGAAACTCAAATCGAGACCGACCGCCAGCACTTCGGTCGCCATGATCCAGCCGCACTGTTCGGCGAGGTACTCGGCGTTCGGGTTGTCGGCGATGGCTCGCATCGCCGGCAGGCGCACAAATCCCTGGCGCAGCCGCTGGACCCGCCCGCCTTCCTGGTCAACCGCCAGCAACAGGTCGGGACGGATGGCGCGGATCGCCGCGCTCAGCTCGCGCACTTGCCGCGGGTGCTCGATGTTACGAGCAAAAATAATCAAGCCACCCACTTCGGGTTGGCGCAACAGATGGCGATCCTCGGCCGTCAGCCAGGTACCGGCGACGTCGACCATCAACGAGCCTTGCAGGCCAGCGGTCATAGCAATTCCTTAATAACGATGGGCGCCCACGGCGACGCCTGCACGACAAAACCGCCAGGCTGCACGCCCGACAGTTCGCGCATCGGCGATGAAATATGAAACGAACTTGAAAGGAGAATCGGCATGGGCGGCTAGCTTAGCGGATGTAGCCAGCCACGCCCACCCGTCTGCTATGCCTTGGCGAGCGCCGGAGCCGACTTGCTGCGCGGACGCAATTGCGCTGCCGCCATTGCCTCATCGGTGACACCGCTTTCGGCACGCATGCCGGCGGCCAGGAAAGGCACCATCAGGCGCATCACTTGCTCGATAGAAGTATTCACACCAAAGTCGGTTTCAGCGATAGCCCGCAACGCCTTGATGCCGGACATGCTGAACGCCGCCGCACCCAGCATGAAGTGCACGCGCCAGAACAACTCGATCGGTGGTATGCGCGGCGCAGCCTCATTGACCAGCAACATGTAGCGGCGGAATACCTTGCCGTACATGTCCTCGAGGTAGCGTCGCAAGTGGCCCTGGCTCTGGCTGAACGCCAAGCCCAGCAGGCGCATGAAAATAGACAGGTCGTTGCCGCTACGTGGCTGAACCACGAGCGCCTGTTCGACGAGGATTTCAAGCAATTCTTCCAGGGTAGGCTTGACGTCAGGCTTGGCCTGGCGCCGCTCCAACTCTCGATCAAGACTGATGCAGAACGGCCCGAGGAAACGCGAGAAAACGGCCTGGATCAGGGCTTTTTTCGAGCCGAAGTGATAATTGACCGCAGCCAGGTTTACCCCGGCCTTGCTGGTAATCAGACGCAAAGAGGTTTCAGCGAAACCTTTTTCCGCGAACAACTGCTCGGCAGCATCGAGAATGCGTTCAACGGTTTCCGACTGGGCCATGGCTACTCCGCCTGACAAACACTTGTTTGAAACATACGTTTCAGCCCTCGCGTTGTCAAGTCTGCCGGGACGTTTTGCGAACGACCGGTCAGCTATTTAACCACACCTTGGACAGGCTGTAGCCATGCCTGTCCAAGCGGCCAAGCCAACCGTCTGGCGGCCTGCTGAAAAAGGATGATTGCCAAGCGCCGTTCACTGTATATAATCCCAGTCACTGTATAAAAAGACAGAGCGATCGATATGCTAAAGCTGACGCCACGCCAAGCAGAGATTCTGGCCTTCATCAAACGCTGCCTAGAAGACAACGGCTATCCGCCGACCCGTGCGGAAATCGCCCAGGAACTGGGTTTCAAGTCGCCCAACGCGGCCGAAGAGCACCTCAAGGCGTTGGCCCGCAAGGGTGCGATCGAAATGACGCCTGGTGCATCGCGCGGCATTCGCATCCCAGGCTTCGAAGCCAAGGCTGACGAAACCACTCTTCCAATCATCGGTCGAGTAGCAGCCGGCGCTCCGATCCTCGCCCAGCAACACGTCGAGGAATCCTGCAACATCAATCCTTCCTTTTTCCATCCGAGAGCCGACTACCTGCTGCGCGTGCATGGCATGAGCATGAAGGACATCGGCATCTTCGACGGGGACCTGCTAGCTGTCCACACCACGCGCGAAGCCCGTAACGGCCAGGTCGTGGTAGCGCGGATCGGCGACGAAGTCACCGTCAAGCGGTTCAAGCGCGACGGCAGCAAAGTCTGGCTGATCGCCGAGAACCCCGAGTTCGCCCCCATCGAAGTGGACCTGAAAGATCAGGACCTGGTCATCGAAGGCTTGAGCGTTGGCGTCATTCGCCGCTAAAGGAGGCTTTATGCAATTTCCTCACACACCACAGCACACACAACTTCCGCTGTTCGAGGCTTTCATGGCCCAACCGCTGGCTCCAGTCCTGAAAGAAGTCATCGAGTCGCCTTGGGGCGTCGAACCCGAGGCTTTCAGTGAACTGTCGTTGCGTGGTGCAGCGGGGAATTGCCTGAACCTGCTGGCACCGATCCTGAGGGAGCTGAGCCAGGACCAGGATGCTCGCTGGTTAACGTTGATCGCACCACCCGCCAGCGTCACCCAGGCCTGGCTGCGGGACGCGGGGCTCAATCGCGAGCGAATCCTGCTATTGCAACCACGCGGCAGCCAGAGCGCGCAGCAATTAACCTGCGAAGCGTTACGCCTGGGCCGTAGCCATACGGTGGTTAGCTGGCTCAATCCACTGACTGCGACCGCTCGTCAACAATTGATCAGCGCCGCTCGTACCGGAGACGCGCAGAGTTTGAATATTCGATTGGGCTAAGACAAACGCAGGGCTTCTCCAGAACAGAGAAGCCGGTCGGTAAATCGATTTCAAAAAGCCGACAAACGGGATCAATGAAGAACCCGCGGCCCCTCTTCCTTGCTGAATTCGCCTTCAACCAAGCGTCCTGCCATTTGAACACCCACGCTGAGCATCGCCTTGGCGACTTCAACGTGCTGGCCTTGCAGGAACACCTTGGCATCTTCGGAAAAGTTCAGGGTAACCAGAGAACCCTCGTCTTCAGCCCTGCGCAGCTCGATGCGGCCATCAGGAAGTTCGACGATTTCTAGAAAGGACGTTGGCATAAAAGTCTGTTCTCCACGAAAGGCGGGAATTATATAGTCATCGGTCAGGCTTCGCTCGGGATCTTGACCAAGTGTCGTCAGCGGACATTGCTAGACGAGTGAAAACTCAGCATTCATTCAGCCCCTCTCGAAAGCGAATTGCCAGGCTTTTCAGGTTCTGGCGCCAGCTTTCCAGCTCTTCCCGACTCAATGGCTGTTCGGATTCCTGCTCGTCAAGATTGACCGCCACGATCAACGGCTGGGTCACGTCCCCCTTAGGCTGACGAGGGGCCCGTGGTGGCTGGAACAGTGCCGCATGAGCCGCCAGCAGCCTGGCTAGCCAGGTTTCCGGGTTCTGGGCCAGCTCGACCATTTCAGCCAGTTCGGGGATCGCAACGGTTTCCAACACCTCACGCGTCAACATCAGCTCGGCGCGCGAAGCACTTGCCTGGGGCAAGCGATAGAAACCGGCAATTTCATGACAAAGACCCAACAACGCGCCATACAAGTGAAACAGCACTGACTCACGCCCCGCCTGGATCAGCGCTGGGGAATTCATGGTGCGCCCTTCCTCGGCCCTGGCGAGCGCTTCAAGCGACAGGCCGGCGAAATAAATCTTCTGGTTGGTGCGGGTATAGAGTTCGTGGGCCATGGCGGCATTCTCCCCAACGAAATAAAAGCGTCATGCAGGTGCGACAGTGTCGTGGATGAACCAAAGCCACTGCAAGCCAAAAACCAAAAGGCCGCATGAAAACCTACGGGTTGTCATGCGGCCTTTTACTTGCCTGCAATTGCAAGGGACCGCTACGGCGTCCAGCGGGAGCAAGCCCCCTCGCCATAACAACCCCTCACATCGCTGAGTCAGCGCTTGTCTTCAACGGTCCATTTGCCGCCGTCGTAATACGCCTTCCAGCCAGTAGGCTTGCCGTCGACCTCGGTCTGCACATATTGCTCCTTGGTCTTGCGGCTGTAGCGAATCACTGCGGGGCGGCCGTCCGGATCCTTCTGCGGTGCGTCGCAGAGGAAATGGTACTTCGGATCGATCTCGTCCTTGTGCGGCAGTATCTCAATCACCAACGGCGCCCGAGTCTCGCGGTTCTTCGGGAACTGGCTGGCTGCCAGGAACAGACCGGATGCACCGTCGCGCAGGATGTAGGTGTCGTTGACCTTCTCGCACTTGAGTTCGGGCATCTTCACCGGATCCATCTTCGGCGGCGCAGCGTCACCGCTCTTCAACAGCTTGCGGGTGTTCTTGCAGGTCGGGTTGGTGCAACCGAAGAACTTGCCGAAACGGCCGGTCTTGAGCTGCATCTCACTGCCACACTTGTCACATTCCAGGCTCGGGCCTTCATAGCCCTTGATGCGATAAGTGCCCTCCTCGATCTCGTAGCCGGCGCAGTCCGGATTGTTACCGCAGATGTGCAGCTTGCGCTTTTCATCCAGCAAGTAAGCATCCATTGCCGTGCTGCAGATCGGGCAACGGTGCTTGCCACGCAGCACCAGGGATTCCGATTCGCCCTCGTCGTCCGCAGCGATTTCATCACCTGGCACGAGGTTGACCGTCGCCTTGCAGCGCTCCTTCGGCGGCAGGCTGTAGCCTGAGCACCCAAGGAATACGCCAGTCGAGGCGGTACGGATCTGCATCGGACGACCGCAGGTCAGGCACGGAATATCGGTCATGACCGGTTGGTTGGCACGCATGCCATCGTCCGGACTCTCGGCTACTTCGAGTTTTTTCTTGAAATCGCCATAGAACTCGTCGAGCACGTTCTTCCAGTCCCGCTCGCCCTGGGCCACGTCGTCGAGGTTCTCTTCCATGCCCGCGGTGAAACCGTAGTCCATCAGGTTCGAGAAGCTTTCGGAGAGACGCTCGGTAACGATGTCCCCCATCTTTTCCGAATAGAAACGACGGTTGTGCAACGTCACGTAGCCACGGTCCTGGATGGTGGAAATGATCGCTGCGTAGGTCGAAGGACGACCGATGCCGCGTTTTTCCATTTCCTTGACCAGGCTGGCCTCCGAGTACCGCGCTGGCGGCTTGGTGAAGTGCTGGGTCGGATCGAGTTTGATCAGCTTCATCACGTCGCCCTGGGCCATGTCCGGCAGGACATCGTCATCGCCAGGCTTGGTGATTTGCGGCATGACGCGGGTGTAACCGTCGAACTTCAGGATACGGCCCTTGGCGCGCAGCTCGAAGTCGCCAGCACCGACGCTGACCGTGGTCGACAGGTATTGCGCCGGCAGCATCTGGCAGGCCAGGAATTGGCGCCAGATCAGCTCGTAGAGACGCTCGGCGTCGCGCTCCATGCCCGACAGCTTGCTTGGCTCGGTATTGGCGTCGGACGGACGAATCGCTTCGTGAGCCTCCTGGGCGCCTTCCTTGCTGCTGTAGACGTTGGGCGTCTCCGGCAGGTATTTCTTGCCGAACTCGCTTTCTATATAAGTGCGCGCCATCGCCACGGCATCGGCCGAGAGGTTGGTCGAGTCGGTACGCATGTACGTGATGTAGCCTGCTTCGTACAGACGCTGGGCCATCATCATGGTCTTCTTCACACCGAAGCCCAGGCGGTTGCTCGCGGCCTGCTGCAAGGTGGAAGTAATGAACGGTGCGGAAGGCTTGCTGCTGGTCGGCTTGTCTTCGCGCTTGACGATGCTGTAGCTCGAAGCCTTGAGCTTCTCCAGCGCCGCCATGGCCTGGGCTTCGTTGAGCGGCTTGAAGGCTTCGCCTTTCTCACGGGCCACTTCGAAGCGCACGGTAGCACCCTTGGCGGTGCCGAGATCAGCGTGGACCTCCCAGTATTCCTCTGGAATGAACGCACGGATTTCCCGCTCGCGTTCCACCACCAGTTTCACCGCGACCGACTGCACGCGACCGGCCGACAGGCCACGGGCGATCTTGGCCCACAACAATGGCGAGACCATGTAGCCCACGACGCGGTCAAGGAAGCGACGCGCCTGTTGGGCATTGACCCGGTCGATATCCAGCTCGCCGGGCTGGGAGAAGGCTTCCTGAATGGCCTTCTTGGTGATTTCGTTGAACACCACGCGCTTGTAGCGGCTGTCATCCCCACCGATGGCTTCGCGCAGGTGCCAGGCAATGGCTTCCCCTTCGCGGTCCAAGTCCGTCGCGAGATAGATGGTGTCGGCATCCTTGGCGAGCCGACGCAGTTCTTCGATGACCTTTTCCTTGCCTGGGAGGATCTCGTACTTGGCTTTCCAGCCATGTTCCGGATCGACCCCCATGCGTGAGACCAGCTGCTTGCGCGCCTTGTCTTTCGGCGACAGCGCCGGCGCTTCACCAGCAGCCGCCTTGCCGCGCTTGGCGGCAGGCTCCTTGCTGGCGCTAGCCGAACCGCTGGTGGGCAGGTCTCGGATATGGCCGATACTCGACTTCACCACGTATTGGTTGCCCAGATACTTGTTGATGGTCTTGGCCTTAGCCGGGGATTCCACAATGACCAGCGATTTGCCCATGGATCAGAAAATTCCTGAATTCTAAAAAGTGAAAGGCGGTTGGCGCCTGACGCGGCACCGCTATATATAGTGGCTGCAAGGTGAGGTCAAGGGCGGGGTCTCCCCCAGGTCGGCCTCAAGGCTTGGAAAAAATGCTCTCCTCAGCCTGCACCAAAGCAAAGCGTGGCACCTGTTCGCCGTCAACCTCGACCGACTCCTGGAACATGCTCAAGGGACGCACCCAAAAGCCGTAATCGCCATACAGGGCTTGATAGAAGACCACTTCTTCCTCGGTCTCGGAATGCCGCGCAATGCTGAAAACGCGGTACTGCGGACCTTTGTAATGCTGGTAGAGCCCAGGTTGTATCGGCATGCTTCGGCCCTCACTCCAATTTTTTCAAAATAAAAACAAAATCTTTTTTTACCAAACCCGGAAAAACAAAAACCGGGGCACTTGGCCCCGGCTTCCATCAACGCAACGCTTAGACGCGTTCGAAGACAGTGGCGATGCCCTGGCCGAGGCCAATGCACATGGTGGACACCCCAAAAGTGCCGCCGTTCTGCTTCATGACGTTGAGCAGCGTGCCGGAGATACGCGCACCGGAGCAACCGAACGGGTGACCCAGGGCGATCGCGCCGCCGTGCAGGTTAACCTTCTCGTTCATCTTGTCGAGCACTTTCAAATCTTTCAGCACCGGCAAGGCCTGTGCGGCGAAGGCTTCGTTGAGCTCGAAGAAGTCGATGTCGGCGATGCTCAGGCCTGCGCGCTTCAAGGCTTTCTGCGTGGCCGGTACTGGACCATAGCCCATGATCGCCGGATCCACACCCGCGACAGCCATCGAACGAATCACTGCCATCGGCTGGATGCCCAGGTCCTGGGCACGCTGGGCCGACATCACGATCATGCACGAAGCACCGTCGGTGATCTGCGACGACGTACCCGCCGTCACGGTGCCACCCTTTGGATTGAAGGCCGGCTTCAAGGTCGCCAGGCTTTCCAGGGTGGTCTCCGGACGAATGGTTTCGTCGTAGTCGAACAGTTTCAGGAAGCCGTTCTCGTCGTAACCCTGCATCGGGATGATTTCATCCTTGAACTTGCCTTCCACGGTCGCCTTGTGGGCGAGTTGGTGGGAGCGCACGCCGAAAGCGTCCTGCTGTTCGCGGGTAATCCCGTGCATCTTGCCGAGCATTTCGGCGGTCAGGCCCATCATGCCGGAGGCTTTCGCCGCGTACAGCGACATGTGCGGGTTCGGATCGACGCCATGCATCATGCTCACGTGGCCCATGTGCTCGACACCGCCGACGACAAATACATCACCGTTGCCGGTCATGATCGCCTGGGCGGCGGTGTGCAGCGCGCTCATGGACGAACCGCACAGGCGGCTGACAGTCTGGCCAGCAGCGGTGTGAGGGATCTGGGTCATCAGCGACGCCATGCGGGCGATGTTCCAACCCTGCTCCAGGGTCTGGTTCACACAGCCCCAGATCACGTCCTCGACCTCGTTCGGGTCAACCTTGACGTTGCGCTCCAGCAGCTTGCTGATCAGGTGCGCAGACATGTCTTCGGCGCGGGTATTGCGGTGCATGCCGCCCTTGGAGCGGCCCATCGGCGTACGACCGAAGTCGACAATCACGACGTCTCTAGGATTCAAGCTCATAAATGTTCTCTCGCTCTAGTCGTTGGGCGCTTAACCGAAGAAGCTCTGGCCGTTCTTGGCCATTTCACGCAGCTTCGCGGTCGGGTGGTACAGCGCGCCCAGATCAGCGTACTGGTCAGCCAGGGCAACGAACTCGGCCACACCGATCGAATCGATGTAGCGCAGCGCACCGCCACGGAATGGAGGGAAACCGATACCGTAGACCAGACCCATGTCGGCTTCGGCGGCGGTTTCGACAATGCCATCTTCCAGGCAACGCACGGTTTCCAGGCACAGCGGGATCATCATCCAATTGATGATGTCCTCGTCGGTGACTTCGCGCTGCTCGTAGACGATCGGCTTGAGCACTTCCAGCACCGACGAGTCGGCGACTTTCTTCTGCTTGCCGCGCTTGTCGGTCTCGTAGGCGTAGAAGCCCTTGCCGTTCTTCTGGCCCAGGCGCTTGGCTTCGTAGAGCACGTCGACGGCCGAACGGCGGTCGTCCTTCATGCGGTCCGGGAAGCCTTCGGCCATGACATCGCGACCGTGGTGGCCGGTGTCGATGCCGACCACGTCCATCAGGTACGCCGGGCCCATCGGCCAGCCGAATTTTTCCATGATCTTGTCGATGCGCACGAAGTCTACGCCGGCGCTGACCAGCTTGGCGAAACCGCCGAAGTACGGGAACAGCACGCGGTTGACCAGGAAGCCCGGGCAGTCGTTGACGACGATCGGGTTCTTGCCCATTTTCTTGGCGTAGGCCACGGTGGTGGCGATCGCCAGTTCGCTGGACTTCTCGCCACGGATGACTTCTACCAGCGGCATCATGTGCACCGGGTTGAAGAAGTGCATGCCGACAAAGTTTTCCGGACGCTTGAGGGCCTTGGCCAACAGCGAGATGGAAATGGTCGAGGTGTTCGAGGCGAGGATGGTGTCCTCTTTGACTTTGTCTTCGACTTCAGCCAGTACCGCTTGCTTGACCTTCGGGTTCTCGACTACGGCTTCGACCACCAGGTCGACATGGCCGAAATCGCCGTAGGAAAGCGTAGGACGAATGCCGTTGAGCACTTCAGCCATCTTCGCGGGGGTCATGCGGCCTTTGTCGACGCGGCCGACCAGCAGCTTGGCAGCTTCCGCCAGGCCTTGCTCGATGCCGTGTTCGTTGATGTCCTTCATCAGGATCGGCGTGCCTTTGGACGCCGACTGGTAGGCGATACCGCCACCCATGATGCCGGCGCCGAGCACGGCGGCCTGCTTCACGTCACGGGCGATTTCGTCATAGGCCTTGGCCTTTTTCTTCAGTTCCTGGTCATTGAGGAACAGACCGATCAGGCTCTGCGCGGCGGAGGTCTTGGCCAGTTTCACGAAGCCGGCGGCTTCGACTTCCAAGGCCTTGTCGCGACCGAAGTTCGCGGCTTTCTGGATGGTCTTGATCGCTTCGACCGGCGCCGGATAGTTCGGGCCCGCCTGACCAGCGACGAAACCCTTGGCGGTTTCGAAGGCCATCATTTGTTCGATGGCGTTGAGCTTGAGTTTTTCCAGCTTCGGCTGACGCTTGGCCTTGTAGTCGAACTCACCGCTGATGGCGCGCTTGACGGTCTCAAGGGCCGCTTCCTGGAGCTTGCCAGGTTCGACCACGGCATCCACGGCACCGACTTTCAGCGCATCTTCGGCACGGTTTTCCTTGCCGGCGGCAATCCACTCGATGGCGTTGTCGGCACCAATCAGGCGCGGCAGGCGCACGGTACCGCCAAAGCCTGGGTAGATGCCCAGCTTGACTTCCGGCAGGCCGATCTTGGCCGAAGTGGACATGACGCGGTAATCCGCCGCCAGGCACATTTCCAGGCCGCCACCCAGGGCGATGCCATTGATGGCCACGACGGTCGGGACGTTGAGGTCTTCGAAGTCGCTGAAGATACGGTTCGCTTCGAGGTTGCCTGCGATCAGTTCGGCATCGGGCAGCTTGAAGTTGTCGACGAATTCGGTGATGTCGGCGCCGACGATGAACACGTCCTTGCCGCTGCTGACGATCACACCCTTGATCGAAGCATCTGCCTTGATAGTGTCCACGGCCTGACGCAATTCATTCAGGGTTAGACGGTTGAACTTGTTGACGGACTCACCCTTGAGGTCGAATTTCAGTTCGACGATGCCACTTTCAAGAGCCTTAACCGTGATGGCTTTACCTTCGTAAATCATCAACTGATCTCCACGATATGGAAGCTGAACAGTACACGTTGGACGCTGACCACTGGTTCGGCATTGACATTACCGTCGATGCTACGCCAATCCGCCAGGCACACCCGTCAACGCGATAGTCGGGGTCTGTAGGAGCGCTCTGAAAATACAAACGCTCAATTCATACGCCCGTTTGATTTGGGTACGCCACCTTCACGGAATTTCCGACAATTGTCAATCGCCCTAAACAAGCGTTTGAACGCGACTCCCCGGTCATTTCCGTACCGCACGGATCCGCAACACGGCGCTGCATGAGCGACCATTCATAGAATCAATAATTAGAAAAGTCGCCCTAATTCCAACCGCAACGGATTCAACCGACTACGCTGGTGACAACGTATTTGAGTTGTTTATGCGAAGGTCGTTTCGAATGAACGACCTGAAGAAGCGTTTACCGGCCTGCCTGGCCACCCAGCCCGATGAATCTGTCGGGCTTTTTTACGCGTCAAGCCAACGCCTTGAGCACCGAAGAAATGTCCTGCAAAACAGTGGCCTCGCCTTTTTCGCCCCAGTACAGCGCAACCATCTGCCGATCCGCCTCGACCTTGTAGACATTAGCCGGCAACGTTTTGAAATGACTGAGCAACGATTCATCCTGACAGATTTCCTGCCATTGATTTACCCACACGCCAGGCGCCTTTTGCCAATAACTCCAACTGGCCGGCTGATTGCCCCGCCGGGCCCGATAGTATTGCGCGCACGGGTTTGGAGGCTGCTGGCCAAGCCAGTGAGGCCAGTCTTGCGGAGTCAATTGCATGGCCAGCCCGAGACGCCGCGCCTCCATGCGAAGAGCCATGCGCCCGTTCTGTGCACGGGATGGCCGCAGCCACGCCAGGGGGCTTAATACCACCAACAGGATTGACACCACTATCCAGACCGTCATATCTGTACTCCCGAATTCTGATGAGCCCGTTGACCTGCGTCGCCGTCAATGCGCTTGAAACCAGCCATACTTACCGTATCGCCATTCTCTGGAGTGCTTTCCATGTACTACGAACACATCCTGGTCGCCGTCGACCTTACTGAAGAATGCGATCCAGTCGTCAAGCGAGCCCTCGCCCTGTGCGAAGGCCGGGAAAACAAACTGTCGCTGGTGCACATCGTCGAACCGATGGCCATGGCCTTCGGCGGTGACGTTCCGATGGATCTTTCCCAGTTGCAACAGCAGCAATTCGACCAAGCCAAGGAACGTCTTGACCGGCTGATCGTGAAATACCCTGCCTTGAAAAAGGAGAACAGCCACCTGACCTACGGCCAGCCGCGCCAGGAGATCCATCACCTGGCCAAGGAACAGGGCTGCGACCTGATCGTCGTCGGCAGCCATGGCCGCCACGGTTTGGCATTGTTGCTTGGCTCCACCGCCAACGACGTACTGCATGGCGCGCCTTGCGACGTGCTGGCTGTGCACCTGATCAAGCGCTCGTAAACGGCAAACCGGTGGGAGCGAGCCGGCTCGCGAAAGCGTCATGACAGCCGATATTCCAGTTGGCTGATACACCGCTTTCGCGAGCAGGCTCGCTCCCACACATGACAAGCGCTTTAAATAAAAATCCCGGCACTCATCGCTGAGCGCCGGGATTTTTTACTTCAGCGAATCATGCGTCCAGCTCAGCCCAACGCTCGACCAATGCATCCAGCTCGGCCTGCAATTGCTCCAGGTGCGCAATCACCTTGGCGGTTTCGGCCGCTGGGCGCTGGTAGAAGCCGGCGTCAGCCATCTCTGCCTCCACCGCGGCAATCTGCTGCTCCTTCGCGTCGATATCGCCTGGCAGGGCTTCCAGCTCACGCTGCAGCTTGTAGCTGAGCTTTTTCTTCGCCGGGGCCGGCGCGGCAGCGGCGGCAACCGGCGCCGGCTCGGCCTTGACGACCGCCGAATTGAGGTCGGCCTTGCCCGACTTGCTCTCCGTCACGCCCAGCAGGCGCGGCGAGCCGCCCTGGCGCAGCCAATCCTGGTAGCCGCCGACATATTCGCGAACCAGCCCTTCGCCTTCGAATACCAAGGTGCTGGTGACCACGTTGTCGAGGAAGGCCCGGTCGTGGCTGACCATCAGCACGGTACCGTTGAAGGTCAACAACACCTCTTCCAGCAGTTCAAGGGTTTCCACGTCCAGGTCGTTGGTCGGTTCGTCGAGCACCAGCAGGTTCGCTGGTTTGCTGAACAGCTTGGCCAGCAACAGACGGGCGCGCTCACCACCTGACAACGCCTTGACCGGCGTACGGGCGCGCTGGGGGCTGAACAGGAAATCGCCGAGATAACTCAGCACATGGCGGCTCTGGCCGTCGATGTCGATGAAGTCGCGACCTTCGGCCACGTTGTCGATCACGGTTTTTTCCAGGTCCAACTGATGGCGCAACTGGTCGAAGTAGGCGACGTCGATCTTCGTCCCCTCTTCCACTTTGCCGCTGGTCGGCACCAGGCCGCCTAGCATCAGCTTGAGCAACGTGGTCTTGCCGGTACCGTTGGCACCGAGCAGGCCGATCCGGTCGCCGCGCTGCAGGACCATGGAGAAATCCTTGATCAGGAACGGGCCGTCCGGGTGAGCGAAGCTGACGTTTTCCAGCACCATGACCTGCTTGCCGGATTTATCTGCCGTTTCCAGCTGGATATTGGCCTTGCCGGTGCGCTCGCGACGTTCACTGCGCTCGACGCGCAGAGCCTTGAGGGCACGCACGCGGCCTTCGTTGCGGGTACGTCGGGCCTTGATGCCCTGACGGATCCAGACTTCTTCCTGGGCCAGGCGCTTGTCGAACAAGGCATTGGCGGTTTCTTCCGCCGCCAGCACCGCTTCCTTGTGCACCAGGAAACTGGCGTAGTCGCCGTTCCAGTCGATCAGGCCGCCACGATCCAGTTCGAGGATGCGGGTCGCCAGGTTCTGCAGGAAGGAACGGTCGTGGGTGATGAACAGTACCGCCCCCTGGAAATCCTTCAGCGCTTCTTCAAGCCAGGCGATGGCGCCGATGTCGAGGTGGTTGGTTGGTTCGTCGAGCAGCAAAAGATCCGGCTCGGACACCAGGGCCTGGGCCAGCAGGACGCGACGACGCCAGCCGCCGGACAGCTCGGCCAGGGTCTTGTCGGCCGGCAGTTGCAGACGACTCAACGTGCTGTCGACCAATTGCTGCAGGCGCCAGCCATCACGGGCTTCAAGGTCGTGCTGGACGTGCATCAACTTGTCCAGGTCGGCATCGGTGACGATGTTCTGGCTCAAGTGGTGATATTCGGCCAATAGCGCGCCGACACCATCCAGACCCTCGGCGACTACGTCGAATACGGTCCGCTCGTCGGCCACCGGCAGTTCCTGGGGCAATTCGCCGATTTTCAGCCCGGGCGCGCGCCAGACGGAGCCGTCATCCGGCTTCTGGTCGCCCTTGACCAGCTTCATCATGCTGGACTTGCCAGTGCCGTTGCGGCCGATGATGCACACCCGCTCTCCACGGGCGATCTGCCAGGACACCTTGTCCAACAACGGCATCGCGCCGAAAGCAAGGGACACATCGCTGAATTTGAGCAGGGTCATGAGCTTCTCCAAAAACCGGGCGCGCATTCTACCTGAGAAGAGAGTTCAAAGGTCCGTCAATTTTGTCGCCGAAGCACTCTGTACAACAAATGTCGCGAACTTTTGCCAACAGCCCCGCAAAGCTTTCGCCGGTTGCTGGCAAAAGGCTAAGCTACAGCCAGTTACCCTCGGTTTGCCCTTGGGCTTGTCATGTTTTTTCTGCCCGGACGTATCATGCGCAGTCGCCTTTTCAGTGTCTTATCTTGTTTGTTTGTGTGTGCCACTGCCGTTCAAACCGCCCAGGCGGTGGATATTTCCACCCAGCGCCAATACTACGATGAGGCCAAGCGCGCCTTGGCCAAAGGTGATTCAGGCCCGTATTTTCGCTATAGCCAGGCCCTGCGCGATTATCCGCTGGAGCCGTACCTGGCCTATGACGAACTGACCGCTCGCCTGAAGAGCGCGAGCAATGCCGAAATCGAGAAATTCCTCGCCGAGCACGGCGACCTGCCCCAGGCCAACTGGATGAAACTGCGCTGGTTGCGCTGGCTAGCGGAACGTGGCGACTGGGCGACCTTCGTCAAATACTACGACCCCAAGCTCAACTTCACCGAACTGGACTGCCTCAACGCCCAGTACCAACTCGAGCACGGGTTGAAGGCCGAAGGCTATGCCAACACGGAAAAGCTCTGGCTCAGCGGCAAATCCCAGCCCGCCACCTGCGATGCGCTGTTTGGCGTGTGGGCTGCACAAGGCCAACTGACCGAGCAAAAACGCTGGGAACGAACCAAGCTGGCTGCCCAGGCGCGCAATTATCCCTTGGCTAACAGTCTGGTCAACGGCCTGACCACCCTGGCTCCCCGAGGCAAATTGCTGGTCGATGTCGCGCAGAAGCCCGAATTGCTCAACCAGCCTTCTCGCTTCACGCCCGCCGATGAGCCGATGTCGGACATCGTCAGCCTTGGCCTGCGTCGTCTGGCGCGCCAGGATCCGGAAAAAGCCATGACGCTGCTGGACGGCTACGCCAGCACCATGCGTTTCTCCCGGGATGAGAAAGTCGCCATTGCTCGGGAAATCGGCCTGACCCTGGCCAAGCGCTTCGACAGTCGCGCCTTGGACGTCATGACCCAATACGATCCGGAGCTGCGGGACGACACAGTGTCGGAATGGCGCCTGCGCCTGTTGCTGCGCCTGGCCCGCTGGGACGATGCCTATCAACTGACCCGTCGCCTGCCTGAGTCGCTGGCCTCCACCAATCGCTGGCGCTACTGGCAGGCCCGCAGCCTGGAACTGGCGCAGCCGCAGAATCCCGAAGCGCTGACACTCTACAAACACCTGGCCCGTGAACGGGATTTCTATGGATTCCTGGCCGCCGACCGCTCCCAATCACCTTACTCGCTGACCAACAAGCCACTGGTCATGAGCCAGGCGCTGATCAACAAGGTGCGCAATACGCCCGGCGTCCGCCGAGCGCTGGAGTTTCACGCCCGGGGCGACATCGTCGATGGGCGCCGCGAGTGGTATCACGTCAGCCGGCATTTCAACCGGGACGAAATGGTCGCCCAGGCAAAACTGGCCTACGACTTGAAATGGTATTTCCCGGCCATCCGCACCATCAGCCAGGCCAAGTACTGGGATGACTTGGATATCCGCTTCCCGATGGCCCACCGCGACACGCTGGTGCGCGAAGCCAAGATCCGCGGCTTGCATCCGAGCTGGGCATTCGCCATCACCCGGCAGGAAAGCGCCTTCATGGACGACGCCCGCTCCGGCGTCGGCGCCAGCGGCCTCATGCAGTTGATGCCCGGCACCGCCAAGGAGACCGCACGCAAGTTCAACATCCCCCTGGCTTCGCCCCAGCAAGTGCTTAACCCGGACAAGAACATCCAGCTTGGCGCAGCCTACCTGAGCCAGGTTCACAGCCAGTTCAACGGCAACCGCGTCCTCGCCTCCGCCGCGTACAACGCCGGCCCAGGCCGCGTGCGCCAATGGCTGCGCGGCGCGGACCACTTGAGTTTCGACGTCTGGGTCGAAAGCATCCCCTTCGACGAAACCCGTCAGTACGTGCAAAACGTACTGTCCTACTCGGTGATCTACGGCCAGAAACTCAACTCGCCGCAGCCGCTGGTGGACTGGCATGAGCGGTATTTTGATGATCAGTGAGTGTTAGCGGAAGCTGTACCGGACAAGAAGAAATGCCCGCGTCGAAAGACACGGGCATTTTTTTGGTCGGTTGCTTGGTCAGTGGTAGCCCTGTGGGAGCGAGCTTGCTCGCGATGGCGTCGGCACCTTCAACATGGATGCAAGCTGACCCACCGCTATCGCGAGCAAGCTCGCTCCTACAGGGGATTGATGTGGACGCTGTGATCAGTGGGTTGCCGGCTCAAGGCCAACATTGAACTGCAACGCCGCCAACCGCGCATATAGCGCATTGCTGGCAACCAATTCCTGGTGAGTGCCGACGGCAACCACTTTGCCTTGGTCCATCACCGCGATCCGGTCGGCATTTTTTACCGTGGCCAGGCGGTGGGCGATGACCAGGGTGGTGCGGTTTTTCATCAGGCTGGGCAAGGCTTGCTGGATGAGGTGTTCGCTTTGCGCATCGAGGGCGCTGGTGGCTTCGTCCAGGAGCAGGATCGGCGCGTCCACCAACAGTGCCCGGGCGATGGCCAGGCGTTGACGTTGACCGCCGGATAATCCGAGACCGCCGTCGCCCAGGTGAGTCTGGTAGCCGTCTGGCATTTTTTCGATGAAGTCGTGGGCATGGGCGATCTTCGCCGCCTCGCGCACCTGCTCGGACGTCGCCTGTGGGTTGCCGTAGCGGATGTTCTCTTCCACCGTGCCGAAAAACAGCGCTGGATTCTGTGAAACCAAGGCGAAATGACGGCGCAGGTCCAACGGATCGACCAAGGTCAACGGTACGTCGTCGATGAGGATCTGCCCTTGCGCCGGATCGTAGAAGCGCAGCAGTAGGTCATACACCGTTGACTTGCCCGCGCCGGATGGCCCGACGAGGGCCAGGGTCTCGCCAGCCTTGATACTCAGGTCGAGGCCATCAACCGCATAGCTATCCGGCCGGGAAGGATAGGAAAAACGCACGCCTTCCAGGCGCAACTCACCCCGAACTCGCTCGGGCAAGGTCACAAGACCGGAAGCCGGTGGCTGGATGATATTTTCCGAGCGCAGCAATTCGGCAATGCGCTCCGCCGCGCCGGCGGCCCGCTGCAGCTCGCCAATCACCTCGCTCAGGGTGCCGAAGGCGCTGCCGACGATCAGGCTGTAGAACACGAATGCCGCCAGCTCACCGCCGGAAATCCGCCCGGCGATCACATCCATGCCGCCGACCCAGAGCATCACCCCCACGGCCCCCAGCACCAGCACGATCACCAGCGTGATCAGCCAGGCACGCTGGGCGATGCGCTTGCGGGCAGTCTCGAAGGCCTGCTCCACGGTCACGGAAAAACGCTGCTCGTCCTGGACTTGGTGGTTATAGGCCTGCACGGTCTTGATCTGGCCCAGGGTTTCGGAAACGTAGCTGCCGACGTCGGCAATGCGGTCCTGGCTCTGGCGCGACAGGCTGCGCACTCGGCGACCGAACACCAGGATCGGCGCCAGTACCAGCGGCAAGGCAATCACCACGATGCTGGTCAGCTTGGGATTGGTGATGAAGAGCAGCACGATGCCGCCAACCACCATCAAGGCGTTGCGCAAGAACAACGACAGCGAAGAACCGATCACCGACTGCAGCAAGGTCGTGTCGGCGGTCAATCGTGACTGGATTTCCGAACTGCGGTTGTTCTCATAGAAGCCTGGATGCAAATAGACCAGATGATTGAACACCTGCCGCCGGATGTCGGCCACCACCCGCTCGCCAATCCACGAGACCAGGTAGAAACGTGCAAACGTACCGATCGCCAAGCCCGCCACCAGCACCATGAACAGGCCGATGGATTGATTGAGCAGGTGCGGTGAACGGGTCATGAAGCCTTGGTCCACCAGCAGACGGATTCCTTGGCCCATGGACAATGTGATGCCGGCCGTGACGATCAGGGCCAGTAACGCCCCGGCGACCTGTTTGCGATAGGGAGCGATGAAGCCACTGGCCAGGCGTATGGCGCGGCGATGTCGGGAAGAAAGCATCGAAAGTGTCCGATAAATGCAACAGGAAAAGGGTCGGCCGGCAGCACCGAAACGCAGCGGAACAAAATGGAATCAGAATGAGTCAGGTTAAATATGACCACCGAGACTAGCGCCTAGATGTTATCGGTCTAACGTCTCGCTGGAAACGCGAGTGTGTTTCTGGTTGAGTGGGGCTGTCGTCATGAACCTTCAAGGAGTGTCATGGCTCGGTCACCTGACGACATTACGATAGGCACGCAACCTGATGAGGAGACAGGCCATGTCCTTGCAACACAGCAGCGACGACAAGATTCAAGTGATCCGCACGCAACCGGACCAGTCCCTGGGCTGCTCGTTCATCGATGCCCAAGGGCGCGAGGTTCCGATCACCGAAGACATGATCCAGAAGGCTTGCAGCGAACTGGAAAAACGACTGGTCAAACCTGCCGAACAAAAGTGATGCAGCCCGTCTTCTATTGAACCCGACCTTGATGTCGGGTTTTTTATATTCGCTGGTTTTCCAGGCTTCTGTGGCGAGGGAGCTTGCTCCCGCTGGGTTGAGAAGCAACCCAATTGCCCGGTCGAGCGAAAAGCGACGACTGCTTCGCAGCCGAGCGGGAGCAAGCTCCCTCGCAACAAGAACGCGCCACGCTTAAATGACAGTAGCGCCCAGCGCCGTCACGATCTGCTGCAAGGCCGCCGATTGCCCTTCGACACGCACCTTCAAGCTGTCGATTTCGCGGCGTGGCGGGTAATGCTTGCGCAAGGCATCAAAAGCACTGCGCTGTTCGTTCACCGTACCGATCAGGCTGCGGCGAAAATCCGCATCGTCGCGGCGCGGGTCATACACGCTCCGACACAGCGCCGCCAGCGCCCAGGCCGGGTCGGTGTCGGCGTCCAGGGTGATGCCTCCAAGCCAGGGCCTGGGCAGCAGGTCGGCCAGGCTGACTTCGACTGGCTGCCCAAGAAAATCGCACAAGGCCTGGTAGATCTGCGCCGTGCCGCGCTGGCGACCGTCAAGGCTGTAGCCGGCGATGTGCGGGGTGGCGATCACGCAGAGGTCGGCCAGGTCGACGTCTACCGTCGGCTCCTGCTCCCACACATCCAACACTGCCTGCAGGTCTTCACGCTCCAGCAGCACCTCGCGCAACGCGGCGTTGTCGATGACCGGCCCGCGCGCGGCGTTGATCAGCCAAGTGCCCGGTTTGAGGCGGTTCAATCGTTGCTCGTCAAAAAGGTGCCAGGTCGGTTGCTCGCCATCCCGGGTCAAGGGCGTATGCAAGCTGATGACATCACACTGCTCGATGATCTGCTCCAGGCTCACATAATCGCCGCCCTCGGCGGCCTGGCGAGGCGGATCGCAGACTTTCACGGTCCAGCCCAGGCCCTTGAGCACTTCGATCAATCGCCCGCCCACCTGCCCCGCGCCGACTACGCCAAAAGTTCGCTGCGCGAGATCCGCGCCTTCGATTTCCGCCAGGGTCATGAGGCTGCCCAGCACATAGTCGACCACGCCACGGGCGTTGCAGCCCGGGGCACTGGCCCAGCGAATGCCGGCCTCGGCCAGATAATCCAGGTCCAGATGATCAGTGCCGATCGTGCAGGTGCCAACGAAACGCACCTTGCTGCCTTCCAGCAGCGCCCGATTGACCTGGCTGACCGAACGCACCAGCAACACATCGGCTTGCTCGACCATCGACCGATCGATCCCTCGGCCCGGCACCCGGCGGATCTCACCGAAACCTTGGAAAAACGCATCGAGCAAGGGGATATTTTCGTCGGCAACGATCAGCATGGCGGAGCTCCTTTGGCGGGATGGGCAGTGTAGGCGTTCCGTTGGGCCTGTGCATTACCCGGAGTGAATGATGTTGTGGCGAGGGGATTTAGCGAAACGTCGCACCGCCCCGCTCGACTGCGCAGCAGTCGCAAAACCGCAGGGGTGCTACGCACCCGACGGGGATAAATCCCCTCGCCACAAGAATTCCCACGGCTGAGAGAGTGTTTACAAATCCCCAACACAGGTTTTTTCCTGACCACTGCGTCAAGGCGTAGAATTCGCCGCCTTGTGTTCAATCTTTCGGACGCTGCGCCTGTGAATCCCGTTATCGAAACCCCCAACGCCCTCTCCCGCCCGGCCCGGGTGCGCCTGGAATTCAAGACGCTGCTCGCCCTCGCCTTGCCGATCATGGTGGCGCAACTGGCAACCACCGCCATGGGTTTTGTCGATGCGGTGATGGCCGGCCGCGTCGGCCCACGGGATCTGGCGGCAGTGGCGCTGGGGAATTCGATCTGGGTGCCGGTGTTCCTGCTGATGACCGGTACGCTGCTGGCAACCACGCCGAAAGTGGCCCAACGTTTCGGTGCCGGTACGTTCGATGAGATCGGGCCGCTGGTGCGTCAGGCGCTGTGGCTGGCGCTGGTGGTGGGATTGATCGCGACCCTGGCCCTGTTCAGCGCCGAGCCGATCCTGCACATCATGAAAGTCGATCCCGAACTGATCGGCCCGTGCATGGAATACCTGCGGGGCATAGGCACCGGTCTGCCGGCGGTGGCGCTCTATTACGTGCTGCGCTGTTTCAGCGACGGCTTGGGCCGTACGCGTCCGGCAATGGTGCTGGGGCTGTGCGGACTGGCGCTGAACATTCCACTCAATTACATCTTCATCTATGGACATCTAGGCGTCCCGGCCATGGGCGGGGTCGGCTGTGGCTGGGCCACGGCCATCGTGATGTGGTTCATGGCGGCGGGCATGGCGGTCTGGACATGCCGGGCCCCGGCCTATCAATCGAGCCGATTGTTCGCTCGTTTCGACTGGCCACAATGGTCGATGATCAAGCGTCTGCTGGGCATCGGCCTGCCGATTGGCATCGCGGTGTTCGCCGAGTCGAGCATTTTCGCGGTAATCGCGCTGCTGATCGGCAGCCTCGGCGCGACGGTGGTGGCCGGGCACCAGATCGCGCTGAACTTCAGCTCCCTGGTGTTCATGATCCCCTACTCCCTGGGCATGGCCGTGACGGTGCGGGTGGGCCAGGCGCTGGGGCGCAGCCAACCCCGGGAAGCGCGTTTCGCCGCAGGCGTCGGCATGGGCACGGCCCTGGCGTACGCCTGCCTGTCAGCGAGCCTGATGTTCGCGCTGCGCGAGCCTATCGCCGCGATCTACACCGCCGATCCGAGAGTGATCGAAGTGGCGTCGATGCTGATCGTGTATGCGGCGCTGTTCCAGTTTTCCGATGCGATCCAGGTCACGGCGGCGGGCGCGTTGCGTGGGTACCAGGACACCCGGGTCACCATGATCCTGACCCTGTTCGCCTATTGGGGCATCGGCCTGCCGGTGGGTTACGCCCTGGGCCTGACCGACTGGCTCGGCGCACCCAGCGGCCCGAGCGGATTGTGGCAAGGCTTGATTGCAGGCTTGAGCTGCGCGGCGCTGATGCTGTCGATCCGCCTGGCACGCAGCGCGCGCAAGCAGATCCGCCTCAGCCGCTCGACGGATTAAGCGAGCTTCTTGCGGATCCAGTAGAGATAGGTGCCGGCGCTCTCCTGCTGGGCCACCAGTTCGTGGTCCAGGAACACGCAAAACTTGGGGATGTCGCGGCGCGTCGAGGGATCGGTAGCGATGACTTTCAGCAGGCCACCGGGGGCCAGGTCGCGGATGTGCTGGTGCAGCATCATCACCGGCTCCGGACAATTGAGGCCCGTGGCATCCAGCGTACCGTCGACCGGCGTGTCGTTCATTTCACTCATGTTCTACTCCTGGATCTGGCCGGCATTGTCGCGCAATGTCGGCACGCTTAACAGATGTACATCAGCCCTGTGGCGAGGGAGCTTGCTCCCGCTCGGCTGCGAAGCAGTCGTCGCTTTGTACAATCCAGCAGAGGCATTGGGGTTGCTTCGCAACCCAGCGGGAGCAAGCTCCCTCGCCACAAAAGCTTGCTTCATACTTCAGCGGGACTTCGGCTTTTTGGTATCCAGCCGCCGCAGGTGACACGTCACTTCCTCGCGGTCGTGGTACAGCTGCTTGCAACCGATCTCGACCTTGATGCCCCGAGCCTTGAAACCTTCGGCGATGCGTTCGAGCAAGCGCTTGACCTCGGCGTAGCGCTGTTTCATCGGCAATTTGAGGTTGACCACGGCCTCGCGGCAATGCCCTTCGCCAATCCACTCTTCGAGCATCGCCGCGTTGCGTGCCGGTTTCTCGACGATGTCGCAGACCATCCAGTCCACCGGTTGCTTGGGTTTGAACGTGAAACCGTCCGCCATCAAGTGCTGCACCAGGCCGGTGTCCATCAGGCTTTCGGCCATCGGGCCGTTGTCGATGGCCGTGACCAACATGCCACGGTTGACCAGTTGCCAAGTCCAGCCACCCGGCGCGGCGCCGAGGTCCACGCCGGTCATGTCACTGTGCAAACGCTCGTCCCACTGGTCCTTGGGAATGAAATGATGCCAGGCCTCTTCGAGCTTGAGCGTCGAGCGGCTCGGTGCTTCCCGTGGAAACTTCAAACGCGGGATTCCCATTGGCCACATGGCCGAGTTGTCAGCTTCCGCCAGGCCGAGGAAGACTTCGCGACCGCTTTTGAAAGTCAGCAGCAGACGTGGCTTGTACGGGTCGTCCACCAGCTTGCCCGCTCCACTCAAGGCCTTGCGCAGCGGGCCTTCGAATTTCTTGCAGAAATTCGACAGCTCCTTGCCGTCGTTGGTGTCAACCACTTCCAGCCACAGGCTGCCGCACGTCGGGAACGCCGTCATGTGGGCCAGGATGACACTGATGCGGTCGGTTTCCGGCAACTCGATGAACGTGCCGCGTGCCCACTGGCGCGGGAAGATCAGCTCGGCAAAACGCTGCCCACGCATCAGCCGCTCGGCGCCGTCCTCTTCAGTGCAGACAAATTCGGCGCAGGCGCTGGCCGGCTTCGCCTTGGCATAACCGGCCACGTTGAGCCGCGCGGCATGTTCGGCGATCTCGGAACAGACCTCGCCTTCGAAGCCCGGCCGGCAGTGCATAAAAAGCGTATTCATTGAAACCCCGTAGCAAAGCCTGTCACGAAAACCGGCGCATGATAGCGGAGTTCGGAACCGCGAACCTTCCTATAGAGTCCAGTGATTAGTCATACGCTCAAAACAGGGCTAGGTTAAAGGCTCTGTCCGTTCCGTCAGTCCGTAGCCGTGCGGACTCAAAGGAGTGATTTCAATGCCGTCCCTCGATAGCCTGAAAACCCTTAAGACACTGCAAGTCGACGCCAGGACTTACCACTATTTCAGCCTGCCGGACGCAGCGCGAAGCCTGGGTGACCTGGATAAACTGCCAATGTCCCTCAAGGTGCTGCTGGAAAACCTGCTGCGCTGGGAAGATGAAAAAACCGTCACCGGCGCCGACCTCAAGGCCTTGGCCGGTTGGCTGAAAGAACGCCGATCCGACCGCGAGATCCAATACCGCCCGGCGCGGGTACTGATGCAAGATTTCACCGGTGTTCCCGCCGTGGTCGACCTGGCCGCCATGCGCGCCGCCGTGGAAAAGGCCGGCGGCGATCCGCAGCGGATCAATCCGCTGTCGCCGGTAGACTTGGTGATCGACCACTCGGTGATGGTGGACAAGTTCGCCAGCCGACAGGCGTTCGAACAGAACGTCGACATCGAAATGCAGCGCAACGGTGAACGCTACGCGTTCCTGCGCTGGGGCCAGAGCGCCTTCGACAATTTCAGCGTAGTGCCGCCGGGCACCGGCATCTGTCACCAGGTCAACCTCGAATACCTCGGCCGCACCGTCTGGACCAAAGAGGAAGACGGCCGGACCTACGCCTTCCCCGACACCTTGGTGGGCACCGACTCCCACACCACCATGATCAACGGCCTCGGCGTGCTCGGCTGGGGCGTGGGCGGGATCGAAGCCGAAGCGGCGATGCTCGGCCAACCGGTGTCAATGCTGATCCCAGAAGTCATCGGCTTCAAACTGGTTGGCAAGTTGCGTGAAGGCATCACCGCCACTGACTTGGTGCTGACCGTCACGCAGATGCTGCGCAAGAAAGGTGTGGTGGGCAAATTCGTCGAGTTCTATGGCGATGGCCTTGCCGACCTGCCGCTGGCCGACCGCGCCACGATTGCCAACATGGCCCCGGAATACGGCGCCACGTGCGGCTTTTTCCCGGTGGACGATGTGACATTGGACTACTTGCGCCTGTCCGGCCGTCCGACGGACACCGTGAAGTTGGTTGAAGCCTATTGCAAGGCCCAGGGGCTGTGGCGCCTGCCCGGCCAGGAACCGGTGTTCACCGACACGCTGGAATTGGACATGGGCAGCGTCGACGCCAGCCTCGCCGGCCCCAAGCGTCCACAGGACCGGGTGGCACTGCCGAATGTCGGCCAGGCCTTCAGTGACTTCCTCGGGTTGCAAATCAAACCCACCAGCAAGGAAGAAGGTCGCCTGGAAAGCGAGGGCGGCGGAGGCGTCGCGGTGGGCAATGCCGATCAGGTGGGCGAAGCGGAATATGAATTCGAAGGCCAGACTCATCGCCTGAAAAACGGCGCGGTGGTCATCGCAGCGATCACGTCTTGCACCAACACCTCCAACCCCAGCGTAATGATGGCGGCCGGGCTGCTGGCGAAAAAAGCCGTGGAAAAAGGCCTCTCCCGCAAGCCTTGGGTAAAGAGTTCCCTCGCGCCCGGGTCAAAGGTCGTGACCGACTATTACAACGCCGCCGGCCTGACCGAATACCTCGACAAGCTCGGTTTCGACCTGGTGGGCTACGGTTGCACGACCTGTATCGGCAACTCAGGGCCCCTGCCCGACCCGATTGAGAAAGCCATCCAGAAAGCAGACCTGACCGTGGCGTCGGTGCTTTCGGGCAACCGCAACTTCGAGGGGCGAGTGCATCCTTTGGTGAAAACCAACTGGCTGGCCTCACCGCCCCTGGTGGTCGCCTATGCCTTGGCCGGCACCGTGCGCATCGACATCAGCAGCGAACCGCTGGGCAACGATCGCGATGGCAAACCGGTCTACCTTCGGGACATCTGGCCGAGCAGCAAGGAAGTCGCCGACGCCGTGGCTCAGGTCGACACCGGCATGTTCCACAAGGAATATGCCGCCGTGTTTGCCGGCGACGAGCAGTGGCAAGCGATTGAAGTGCCACAAGCCGCCACGTACGTCTGGCAAGCCGACTCGACCTATATTCAACATCCACCGTTTTTCGATGACATTGGCGGGCCGCCACCCGCCGTCAAGAATGTCGAAGGGGCACGGGTACTCGCGCTGCTGGGGGACTCGGTGACCACCGACCACATCTCCCCGGCCGGCAATATCAAGACGGACAGCCCGGCCGGCCGCTACCTGCGCGAACAGGGCGTGGAGCCTCGGGACTTCAACTCCTACGGCTCGCGACGGGGCAACCATCAGGTGATGATGCGGGGCACCTTCGCCAACATCCGTATCCGCAATGAAATGCTCGGCGGCGAGGAAGGTGGCAATACGATCTATATCCCCAACGGCGAACGCATGTCGATCTACGATGCCGCGATGTTGTACCAGGCTACCGGCACGCCCCTGGTGGTGATCGCGGGACAGGAATACGGCACGGGGTCGAGTCGCGACTGGGCGGCCAAGGGTACGAACCTGCTCGGGGTCAAGGCAGTGATCGCCGAGAGCTTCGAGCGTATCCACCGTTCCAACCTGGTGGGCATGGGCGTGCTGCCGTTGCAGTTCAAGCTCGATCAGAATCGCAAGAGCCTGAACCTCACCGGCAGGGAAACCCTGGACATCCTCGGCCTGAGCGACACCGAGCTGACGCCACGCATGAACCTGCCCGTGGTCATTACCCGCGAAGACGGCAGCCAGGAGCGGATCGAAGTGCTGTGCCGGATCGATACCTTGAACGAGGTGGAATATTTCAAGGCCGGCGGGATCCTGCACTTTGTCCTTCGGCAATTGATAAAAGGATAAAAAGAAACGGCTAATAAAAACACCGCCTCTTTGGGCGGTGTTTTCCCATGGGTCTGCCTATAATCCCGCCGGCGTCGACAAGCCTCGACAGTTTTCCGCCTCAAAGGATTTGATATGCCCGCCCTACCCTGGCCATACCTGGCCCTTCTCTCGGCCGGTTATGCCATGGCCCTGGCCTATGGTCATCTCACCTGGACCGCAGCCATCTCTATCGCACTGTTGCTGTTCACCGGGTTTGCGGTTCGCCAACAAAAGATGCCCGTCGGGCAATTTCTCGGACATTGTTTGTTCCTGGTATTGGCGATCGCGCTGGCGCTGCACTGGATGCCGGGCTTTTTCAACGGGCGGGCCATCGCGGCGCAACGTTTCACCGATGACGCCGCACGGTTTGCCATGTATTTGAACCAGGACAAGCCGTTGATCGGCTTCTGGCTGCTGCTGGCCTGCCCGTGGATCGTCGGCCGGCGCCCGTTTCGCTGGTCCATCTACGCCACGGTGGCAGGGCTGTGCTTGAGCACCACACTGGCCTTGGGCGGGGCCCTGCTGCTGGGCATGATCCAATGGGCGCCGAAATGGCCGGACCAGGCCTGGCTCTGGGTGCTCAATAATCTTTTATTGGTGACGCTGGTGGAGGAAGCGCTGTTTCGTGGCTACATTCAAGGAGGCCTGAGCCGGTGCTTCAAGCTTCTGCGCCACGGCGAATCCCTGGCGCTGATCCTGTCCTCGTTGTTATTCGGCCTGGTGCATGCTGGCGCGGGATGGCATTGGGTTTTGTTGTCGGGCCTGGCCGGGATCGGTTATGGACTGGCCTATCGGTTTGGCGGCCTGGGTGCCGCCATTGCCACGCACTTTGGCTTGAACCTGCTTCATTTCGCCCTATTTACCTACCCGATGCTGGCGTGATAGCGACAGGAAAAAATAACTTCAATTAAAACCTGACGCCGCCGACAACCTTTCAAAGTCTTGCGGATCTACACACCATGCGTAACAACCAGCCTGTCACACAACGCGAAAGGACTTTCGCGACCCAGCAGCGATTGATTTCCACCACCAATGCCAAGGGTGTGATTACCTACTGCAACGACGCGTTCGTTGAAATCAGTGGGTTTTCCAAGGAAGAGCTGATCCATGCACCGCACAATCTGGTGCGCCATCCCGACGTCCCGTCAGCCGTGTTCGCGCACATGTGGAACACCCTGAAACAGGGATTACCCTGGATGGGCATCGTCAAGAATCGCTGCAAGAATGGCGATCATTATTGGGTCAACGCCTACGTCACCCCGATTTTCGAGGGCAACCAGGTGGTCGGCTACGAGTCGGTACGGGTCAAGCCGACGGCCGAGCAGATCACCCGGGCCGAAGCACTCTATCAACGCATCAACCAAGGCAAATCCGCGGTTCCGAGCAGCGACAAATGGGTGCCGATGCTGCAGGACTGGCTGCCGTTTATCCTCGTCAGCCAGTTGAGCTTCATCGTCGGTGCCTTCCTTGATTCTTCTTGGGGCTTCGCCTTGGCCGCCCTGTTGTCGGTGCCGTTGGGACTGTTGGGCTTGCAATGGCAACAACGTGGCATCAAGCGGCTGTTGCGCCTGGCCGAACAGACCACTTCCGACCCGCTGATCGCGCGGATGTACACCGACAGCCGTGGCGTTCAGGCACGCCTGGAAATGTCGATCCTCAGCCAGGAAGCGCGCCTGAAAACCTGCCTCACCCGCTTGCAGGACACCGCCGAGCACCTCAATGCACAAGCCCGGCAATCCAATACCCTGGCGCACGACAGCTCCAGCGGCCTGGAACGCCAGCGCGTGGAAACCGAACAGGTCGCCACCGCGGTCAACCAAATGGCCGCGACCACCCAGGAAGTCGCCAGCCATGTGCAGCGCACCGCCGATGCCACCCAGGAGGCCAATCGCCTCACGGGGCGCGGTCGCGACATCGCCGGGGAAACCCGCGAGGCCATCGAGCGCTTGTCGGTCGTCGTGGGCGAAACCGGGCAGACCGTGACCCAACTGGCCAAGGACAGCGATGAAATTGGTGGCGTGGTTGATGTGATCAAGGGCATCGCCGACCAGACCAACCTGCTGGCCCTCAACGCCGCCATCGAAGCGGCCCGTGCCGGCGAGATGGGACGCGGCTTTGCCGTGGTAGCCGATGAAGTGCGCCAACTGGCCCAACGCACCAGCGAGTCCACTGGGCAGATCCATGCCTTGATCGCCAAGCTGCAACAGACCGCCAACAATGCCGTACAAACCATGGACGCCGGTCATCGCCAGGCCGAAGAAGGCGTGGCGCGGGTCATGGAAGCGGACCAGGCGCTGGTGGGCATCAGCGAAGCGGTGGCGCATATCACCGACATGACCACTCAGATTGCTGCCGCGACCGAGGAGCAAAGTTCGGTGGCCGAGGAAATCAGCCGCAACATCAGCAACATCTCGGAACTGGCCGACCAGACGTCGGGGCAGGCCCATAGTTCAGCGTTGCTCAGCGAGGAGCTGACCCGCACGGCCAATACGCAGTATTCATTGGTGGAGCGGTTCAACCGCTGATTTCAATTGGCAAACTGAAAACCCGGACGGCGAAAGCTTCCGGGTTTTTTGCTCTTTGGAAGATCGCTTTCGCGAGCAGGCTCGTTCCCACAGGGGTTGTTGGTCGCTCATTCAAATGCATTCCAATGTGGGAGCGAGCTTGCTCGCGATGAGGCCATGACTGGCAGCATCAGTCTTGAGACACAAACCCGGCCACCGCCTGCGCCGCAGCCTCCAGATGCTGCTCATGGCTGAAACCGGAAGCCTTCAACGGCTTCAGATCATGATCCCCCGCCACCAGCCACATCACCTCGATGTTCGGTGACAAGGTATAGCCCTGCACCGCCTCCCGATTGCCCAACGCATCCCGCTCGCCCTGGACGATCAAGGTCCGAGTCTTCAATCCTGCCAAATGTTCGACCCGTGGTTTCTCCGGCTTGCCCACCGCATAGAAGGGATACCCCAGACATACCAGCGCCTCGGCGCCCAGCTCATCGGCGAGTAGGCTTGCCATGCGTCCGCCCATGGACTTGCCACCCATGGCCAGCCGCCCAGCGACATAAGGCCGCACCGTGGCGTACACCTCACGCCAGCATTCCAGCAATTTGGGGGCCGGGTTGGGTGGACGCTTGCCGCCGTCCTGGCGGCGCTGGGCCATGTAGGGAAACTCGAAGCGCAACACATTGACGCCATGTGCGGCAAGGCGCGCGGCCATCTCTTCCATGAATCCGCTGTCCATCGGTGCACCCGCACCGTGGGCAAGGATCAAGGTCGGCGACTCGGCGCTAGCGCCCGGTTTCGCGGCCGTCCATAACCAGCCACGTTCCGCCACGCATCGCGCCCATTGATCCCCGTCAATACTGGCCTTGTGCTGTTTGTCCATGCTTGCCTCGCTTTTAGTCTGCCTATAACTCCAGGCGAAGAACGCCGCACTGCCCTGCGCAGGCGCTCACTTCGGCTGAACCGTGGATGGGGAACCATGAACACTTCTATCAGTACCGCCTACAACTACAAGGTGGTCCGCCAATTCGCCATTATGACGGTGGTGTGGGGCATCGTCGGCATGGGGCTCGGGGTTTTTCTCGCCGCCCAATTGGTCTGGCCACAGCTCAACTTCGATTTGCCCTGGACCAGCTTCGGCCGCCTGCGCCCGCTGCACACCAACGCGGTGATCTTCGCCTTCGGTGGCTGCGCCCTGTTCGCCAGTTCGTTCTACTCGGTGCAACGCACCTGCCAGACCCAGCTGTTTGCGCCGAAACTCGCTGCGTTCTGCTTCTGGGGCTGGCAATTGGTGATCCTGCTGGCGGCCATCAGCCTGCCGCTGGGCTACACCAGTTCCAAGGAATACGCCGAGCTCGAATGGCCGATCGACATCCTGATCACCATTGTCTGGGTCGCCTACGCCATCGTGTTCTTCGGCACCGTGGCCAAGCGCAACACCAAGCACATCTACGTCGGTAACTGGTTCTTCGGCGGATTCATCCTGACCGTGGCGATTTTGCATATCGTCAACAACCTGGAACTGCCGGTGAGCTTCACCAAGTCCTACTCGGTTTACGCCGGGGCCACGGATGCGATGGTGCAATGGTGGTACGGTCACAACGCGGTAGGCTTTTTCCTCACCGCCGGCTTCCTGGGGATGATGTATTACTTCGTGCCGAAGCAGGCCGAACGTCCGGTGTATTCCTATCGCTTGTCCATCGTCCACTTCTGGGCGCTGATCACCCTGTACATCTGGGCCGGCCCGCACCACTTGCACTACACCGCCCTGCCGGACTGGGCACAGTCCCTCGGCATGGTGATGTCGCTGATCCTGCTGGCGCCAAGCTGGGGCGGCATGATCAACGGCATGATGACCCTTTCGGGCGCCTGGCATAAGTTGCGCAGCGACCCGATCCTGCGGTTCCTGGTGGTATCCCTGGCGTTCTACGGCATGTCGACCTTCGAAGGTCCGATGATGGCGATCAAGACCGTCAACGCCCTCTCCCACTACACCGACTGGACCATCGGCCACGTACACGCCGGTGCGCTCGGCTGGGTGGCGATGATTTCTATCGGCGCGCTGTACCACATGATCCCGAAAGTCTTCGGTCGCACGCAGATGCACAGCATCGGCCTGATCAACGCGCACTTCTGGCTCGCAACCATCGGCACCGTGCTCTACATCGCCTCGATGTGGGTCAACGGCATCGCCCAGGGCCTGATGTGGCGTGCAGTGAACGAGGACGGCACGCTCACCTACTCCTTCGTCGAAACCCTGGTGGCCAGCCACCCCGGCTTCATCGTGCGGCTCGTAGGCGGGGCGATCTTCCTCAGCGGCATGTTGCTGATGGCCTACAACACCTGGCGCACCGTGCGGGCCTACCAGCCTGCCGAAGCCGCCGCTGCCGCGCAGATGGCTTGAGGAGTCCGCCATGAAACACGAAACAATCGAAAAAAACGTCGGCCTGTTGATGCTGCTGATGGTCCTGGCCGTGAGTATCGGCGGCCTGACCCAGATCGTGCCGCTGTTCTTCCAGGACGTGACCAACAAACCGGTGGACGGCATGAAGCCCTACACCGCCCTGCAATTGGAAGGCCGCGACATCTACATCCGCGAAGGCTGCGTCGGCTGCCACTCGCAGATGATTCGTCCGTTCCGCGCCGAGACCGAGCGCTACGGCCACTACTCGGTGGCTGGCGAAAGCGTCTGGGACCACCCGTTCCTGTGGGGTTCCAAGCGCACCGGCCCGGACCTGGCCCGCGTTGGCGCGCGTTACTCCGATGACTGGCACCGCGCGCACTTGTACAACCCGCGCAACGTCGTGCCCGAGTCGAAAATGCCGGCCTACCCCTGGCTGGTGACACAAGCGGTCGATAGCAGCCACACCGAAGGCAAGCTGCGCGCCATGCGCACCCTCGGCGTGCCGTACACCGACGATGACATCGCAGGCGCGACGGCCACGCTCAAGGGCAAGACCGAAATGGACGCGCTGGTGGCCTACCTGCAAGTGCTCGGCACTGCCATCAAGAGCAAGAGGTGAGCCATGGCGCTTGAAATGAGTACTGGCATGATCCGCGGCCTGGGCACCGTCGTGGTGTTCATCGCCTTCATCGGCCTGATCCTGTGGGTATACAGCAGCAAGCGCGGGCCGGAATTCGCCCAGGCGCGCCTGCTGCCGTTCGCCGACGAACCGCCCGCCGACATTACCCCCCAAGACCCCGCACCAAGGAGTACCCGGTCATGACCACTTTCTGGAGTACGTGGATCTGCGTACTGACCATTGGCAGCCTGATCGGCCTGACCTGGCTGCTGATCGGCACCCGCAAGGGCGAGACCAAGGGCAGCGTCGACCAGACCATGGGCCACAGCTTCGACGGCATCGAGGAATACGACAACCCGCTGCCGCAATGGTGGTTCCTGTTGTTCGCCGGCACCTTGGTGTTTTCCGTTGGCTACCTGGTCCTCTACCCGGGCCTGGGCAACTGGAAAGGCATCCTGCCCGGCTACGACAACGGCTGGACCGGCGCCCATGAATGGGAGAAGGAAATGGCCAAGGCCGACGCCAAGTTCGGGCCGATCTTCGCCAAGTTCTCGGCGATGCCGGTGGAAGAAGTCGCCAAGGACCCGCAAGCCTTGAAAATGGGCGGTCGCCTGTTCGCCTCCAACTGCTCGGTCTGCCACGGCTCGGACGCCAAGGGTGCCTTCGGCTTCCCGAACCTGGCCGACAGCAACTGGCGTTGGGGCGGCGCGGCAGACACCATCAAGACGACCATCATGGGCGGGCGCATGGCGGCGATGCCAGCCTGGGGCGAAGTGCTGGGGGACGCCGGAGTCAAGAACGTGGCCGCGTATGTGCGCCACGACTTGGCGGGCCTGCCCTTGCCGGCGGACAGCGGTGCCGACCTGCAAGCCGGCCAGCAAACGTTCAGCACCACCTGCGTCGCCTGCCACGGGGCCAACGGCCAGGGCACCGAAGCCATGGGCGCGCCGAACCTGACGCAACCGGCCGGTTTCATCTACGGCACCAGCCTGGCGCAGCTGCAGCAGACCATTCGTCATGGCCGCCAAGGCCACATGCCGGCGCAGAATGAGCTGCTGGGCAATGACAAGGTGCAACTGCTCGCGGCTTACGTCTACAGCCTGTCTCACAACGCCGGCACCGAACGCCTGCAAGCAGAACACAAAAGCGAATAAATCCTGACCACACGAACAGCCGCATTCATCTGGATGCGGCTGTTCCGTGCCCCTGCGCGACGCATTGTCGCACCCTCCCTTCGTCTTTCTTTCGGTTCCTCGGAATCACGTCTAAGCTTGCTCTTGCGTGCACTGGCGACTGCTGGTTTCAGGTCCGAGCCGACCCGTTGCGTTCGACAATCGTTCGTCAAAACCTCGCAAACGCAGGTGAATACCGGCTGTTGCGACAGTTGCGTGGCATCCCCCGAACGCCGTGTTTGAACACACCCCGTTACAACCGACCTGACCCCCTCGCCTCCTTCCTTCGTCGAGACATTTTGCCGTGGGCCAATTTTGTCCCTACAGAGAACATGGAAAGGCCGCAGAATCAGCTTTGGAAAGCATTGACCCAGGTCATGGCGCGTTGCAATGACCCCCCGCTTTCTCCATACTTGCGACCGATTTTTATCCTAATAAAACACCCAAACCGTGGAACCTTAGAATGAGCACAGCAATCAGTCCGACTGCTTATAACTATAAGGTAGTCCGCCAGTTCGCCATCATGACGGTGGTCTGGGGGATCCTTGGCATGGGGCTCGGTGTCTTCATCGCCTCGCAACTGGTCTGGCCGGAGTTGAACTTCGATCTGCCATGGACGACATTTGGACGCCTGCGCCCGCTGCACACCAACCTGGTGATCTTCGCCTTCGGTGGTTGTGCATTGTTTGCCACTTCTTACTATGTCGTGCAGCGAACCTGCCAGACGCGACTGATTTCCGACAGCCTCGCGGCCTTCACCTTCTGGGGTTGGCAAGCGGTGATCGTCGGCGCGATCCTGACCTTGCCAATGGGTTTCACCACCACCAAGGAATACGCCGAGCTGGAGTGGCCGCTGGCTATCCTGCTGGCCATCGTCTGGGTGACCTACGGTCTGGTGTTCTTCGGCACCATCGTCAAGCGCAAGACCAAGCACATCTATGTCGGCAACTGGTTCTACGGTGCCTTCATCGTCGTGACCGCCATGCTGCACATCGTCAACCACGCGTCGCTGCCAGTCAGCTTCTTCAAGTCGTATTCTGCCTATTCGGGTGCGACCGACGCGATGATCCAGTGGTGGTACGGCCACAACGCCGTGGGCTTCTTCCTGACCACCGGCTTCCTGGGGATGATGTACTACTTCGTGCCGAAGCAGGCCGAGCGTCCGATCTATTCCTATCGCCTGTCCATCGTGCACTTCTGGGCGCTGATCACCCTGTACATCTGGGCCGGTCCGCACCACCTGCACTACACCGCGCTGCCGGACTGGGCGCAATCCCTGGGCATGGCGATGTCGATCATCCTGCTGGCGCCAAGCTGGGGCGGCATGATCAACGGCATGATGACCCTGTCGGGCGCCTGGCATAAGCTGCGCACCGACCCGATCCTGCGCTTTCTGGTGGTATCGCTGGCGTTCTACGGCATGTCGACCTTCGAAGGCCCGATGATGGCCATCAAGACCGTCAACTCGCTGAGCCACTACACCGACTGGACCATCGGCCACGTCCACGCCGGCGCACTCGGCTGGGTGGCGATGATATCCATCGGCGCCATCTACCACATGATCCCGAAAC
Source organism: Pseudomonas brassicacearum subsp. neoaurantiaca (assembly GCF_013608025.1). Classification (GTDB taxonomy): domain Bacteria; phylum Pseudomonadota; class Gammaproteobacteria; order Pseudomonadales; family Pseudomonadaceae; genus Aquipseudomonas. The sequence continues at coordinate 195,337 of NZ_VDLV01000004.1, forward strand.
TGTTCGGTCGCGCGCAGATGCACAGCACCGGCCTGATCAACGCGCACTTCTGGCTCGCGACCATCGGTACCGTGCTCTACATCGCCTCGATGTGGGTCAACGGCATTACCCAAGGCCTGATGTGGCGTGCAATCAACGACGACGGCACCCTGACCTACTCGTTCGTCGAAGCCCTGCAAGCCAGCCACCCGGGCTACATCGTCCGTGCCCTGGGCGGCGCGTTCTTCGCCAGCGGCATGCTGCTGATGGCCTACAACGTGTACCGCACCGTTCGTGCCTCTGACCCGGCTGAAGCTGAAGCCGCCGCCAAGATCGCCGTAGTTGGAGCTCACTGATGAAGCACGAAGCAGTAGAGAAGAATATCGGCCTGCTGGCCTTCTTCATGGTCATCGCCGTCAGTATCGGCGGCCTGACCCAGATCGTTCCGCTGTTTTTCCAGGACGTGACCAACAAGCCGGTCGAAGGCATGAAGCCGCGCACCGCCCTTGAACTGGAAGGCCGCGACATCTACATCGCCAACGGCTGTGTCGGCTGCCACTCGCAGATGATCCGCCCGTTCCGTGCCGAAACCGAACGCTACGGCCACTACTCCGTCGCCGGCGAAAGCGTCTGGGACCACCCGTTCCTGTGGGGTTCCAAACGTACCGGCCCGGACCTGGCCCGCGTTGGCGGCCGCTACTCCGACGACTGGCACCGTGCGCACTTGTACAACCCGCGCAACGTCGTGCCTGAGTCGAAGATGCCGGCCTACCCGTTCCTCGTAGAAAACAAGCTCGACGGCAAAGACACCGCCAAGAAAATGGAAGTCTTGCGTACCCTGGGCGTGCCTTACACCGACGAAGACATCGCCGGTGCCAAGGATGCCGTCAAGGGCAAGACTGAAATGGACGCGCTGGTGGCCTATCTGCAAGGCCTGGGCACCATCATCAAAAGCAAACGGTGATTTGGATGGATATCGGGATGATTCGTGGCCTGGGTACCGTCGTCGTGATGGTGGCCTTTATCGGCCTGGCGCTGTGGGTGTTCAGCCCCAAGCGCAAGTCGGAGTTCGACGACGCGACCTTGCTGCCGTTCGCGGATGATCCCGAAGCCATCAAGCACGTCGAGCAAGCTTCTAGGAGTAACAAAGAATGACTACATTCTGGAGTCTGTACGTCACAGTCCTCAGCCTGGGAACGATCTTCTCCCTGACCTGGCTGCTGCTGTCGACCCGCAAGGGCCAGCGCAGCGAAGCCACCGAAGAAACAGTCGGCCATTCCTTCGACGGAATCGAGGAGTACGACAACCCGCTGCCGAAATGGTGGTTCATGCTGTTCGTGGGCACCATCGTGTTCGCCCTCGGTTACCTGGTCCTCTACCCTGGCCTGGGCAACTGGAAAGGCCTGCTGCCAGGCTATAACTACCTGGACACCGAAAAGCAGACCGCCTTCGCCAACGGCCAGACCGGCTGGACCGGCGTGCATGAGTGGGAAAAGGAAATGGCTCGCTCGGACGCCAAATTCGGTCCGATCTTCGCCAAGTTCGCTTCCATGCCGATCGAAGAAGTCGCCAAGGACCCGCAGGCCTTGAAGATGGGCGGCCGCCTGTTTGCTTCCAACTGCTCGGTCTGCCACGGTTCCGACGCCAAGGGTGCCTACGGCTTCCCCAACCTGACCGACGCCGATTGGCGCTGGGGCGGTGAGCCGGAAACCATCAAGACCACCATCATGGGCGGCCGTCATGCCGTCATGCCGGGCTGGGCCGCCGTTGTCGGCGAGCAAGGCGTGGCTGACGTGGCTTCCTTCCTGGTGACCAGCCTGCACGGTCGCAAGCTGCCGGAAGGCGCCAAGGCTGATCCGGCCAACGGCCAGAAGCTGTTCGCCGCCAACTGCGTAGCCTGCCACGGTCCGGCCGGCAAGGGCACGCCCGCCATGGGCGCACCTGATCTGACCCACCCGGCCGCGTTCATCTACGGTTCGAGCTTCGCTCAACTGCAGCAGACCATCCGCTACGGCCGCCAAGGCCAGATGCCGGCCCAGGCTGATCTGCAAGGCAACGACAAGGTCCACTTGCTGGCAGCCTATGTCTACAGCCTGTCTCACGGCGAAAAGGCTCCGGCCGCTGACGCTCAGTAAGGCAAGTCACTGATACGCGAAAGGCCCCGCCAATCAGATTGGCGGGGCCTTTTTACTGACCGTCGAAACATCGCGAGCCTGTTTCCCCTTGCCTGCACCCGGCGCGAGTAGTAACGTGCCTACATTCGATTTTCCTGGGGGACGCCAGCATGTCCGTCACCACTATTTCCAGCCGCGAATTCAACCACGACACAAGTGGTGCCAAAAAAGCCACCCGTGAAGGCCCGGTCATCATCACCGACCGTGGCAAGCCAGCCCATGTGCTGCTAAGCATTGAGGAGTACCAGAAACTGACCGGCGTTGGCGCCAGCATTGTCGAGTTACTGGTCATGCCCGATGCGCCGGATATCGACTTCGATACCGAGCGTGCCGTCATTACGCCCCGTTCGGTGGATCTGTCCTGAATGTTTCTACTCGATACCAATGTCATCTCGGAGCTGCGCAAACCCCAAGCCGATAAAAACGTGCAGGCCTGGGCGCGCAGCGTGCCCGCCCCCAGCCTCTACGTCTCGGCGATTACCGTACTGGAACTGGAAACCGGCGTCTTGCGCTTCGAACGCAAGGATCCGGTGCAAGGCAGTCGTTTGCGTGCATGGCTAGACAACCACGTCATGCCCACGTTTGCCGGCAGGATTCTCGCCGTCGACCGCGCCGTGGCCCTTCGCTGCGCGCGTCTTCATGTTCCCGACCGCAGCAACGAATGCGATGCGTTGATTGCCGCCACCGCGCTGGTCCACGGGCTGACCGTGGTGACGCGTAACGTGGTGGATTTCCAGAGCAGCGGCGTGGCGTTGCTCAACCCTTGGTCAAGCTGATATCACGACGGACCCACTATTTACCGCCAGGGAGACAGGCGCAATGAAACGCAGCGAACCATTCCAGCACACAGGCATGAGCCTGGGCTTCGTACATGTCTGACGCGCTCTGGGCTGCCCGCCTGGGCGATGCACTCAACCACACCTCGATGATGGCCGATATCCTTGGCGGCGTGCTGGAGGTGGCGGCGAACATCGCGATCACTGCCGTGGCAACCGCCGCCGTGGTCGCCGCCACCGGCATCACCGTGGTCACTGGCGGCCTGGGCTGCTTCGTCCTGGGCCTGGTGGTGGGCACCATCGTCGGCCTGGCGATGAGCAAGACCGGGGCCGACAAGGGACTGAGCAATATATGCGAGGGCATCGGCAACGCCCTGTTTCCGCCCACGGTGCAGGCCAACATCCTCACCGGCTCCACCGACACCCTCACCAATAACATCCCCGCGGCCCGCGCCGCCGGGGCGATTCAATCCCACGTCGCCCCGGCCGGCACCGAGCTTGGAGCCCCCGAGCCGGAAGAAGAGCCCAGCTACCTGGATATGGCGGGAGCGTTCTTCTCGCAGATGTGGCGCCCCACTGTCGCCACGCCCGCGCCGGGCGCCATACCCAAGCCGGAAGACCTGGTCATCTGCATGAAGCATCCGCCGATGCCACCGCAGTTCATGGCCGAAGGCTCGGACAAGGTCACCATCAACGGCCAGCCCGCCGTGCGCAGCGGCGACCGCAGCACTTGCGATGCGACGGTGGTGTCGTCCGGGCTGATTTCGCCCAACGTGACCATCGGCGGCGGCTCGGTGGTGGTGCGTGAGATCCGCAGCGGCAAGACCCCGGGCGTGGGGCTGGCGGTCACGGCACTTTTGATGCTCAAGGGCGGCAAGGGCAAATTCTTCAGCAAGCTGCCGTGCATGCTCGTGGGCGGCGCGGTGTCCATGGCCGCCAGCAGCGCGGCGAACGCGGCCGCCAATGCCGCCCTGGGTTCGTCGAACCCGGTGCATGCCGCTACTGGCGCCAAGGTGCTTGGCGGCGGTGAAGAGCTGGACTTCGTCTTGCCCGGCATTCTGCCGATCGACTGGCAACGCTTCTACAACAGCCGTGACGAGCGTTGCGACAGCCTGTTCGGTGCCGGCTGGAGCGTGACTTATGAGGTACGAGTCGACATCCTGCCCCACCCCGACGGCGGCGAAACCCTGGTCTACACCGACGAACAGGCGCGCCCCATCGACATGGGCTCGATCCCGTTGGGCGGCGCGGTGTTCAGTGCCGGCGAAGGTCTGGCGGTGCGCCGCCATGCCAGTGGGCAATTGCTGATCGAGAGCGAGGACGGCCTGTACCGCTTGTTCGAGCCCTCGCCGGCCAATCCATCGCACCTGCGCCTGAGCCAACTGGGCGACCGCAACGACAACCGTATTCACCTCGACTATGACGAGGGCGGACGCCTGGTGCGGCTGCGCGACACCTTCGATCTGGTGCAGGTCGAGTTGATTCGCGAAGGCGAACGCGTCAGCCAGATTCAACGCCTCTACCCTGATCAATCGCGGGAAGTACTGGTCAGCTACGCCTACGACGCATCGGGCAATCTTGCCGAAGTACGCGACGCTGGCAACCAGGTGCAACGGCGTTTCTGTTATGACGCTGGTCAGCGGATGGTCGAACACCAACTGCCCGCGGGCCTGCGCTGCTTCTACGAATGGGCCTTGATCGATGACCAGGAATGGCGCGTGGTCCGGCACTGGACTGATGAGGGCGACGCCTACCAGTTCGACTATGACCTCAAGTCCGGTATCACCCGCATCATCGACAGCCTGCAACGCACCAGCATCCGCCACTGGAACAGCCAGCACCAGATCATCCGGTTCAGCGACAACCTCGGCCAGACGTGGCTGTTCGAGTGGAACGATGAGCGGCAATTGCTCAGCGCCACCGATCCACAGGGTGGCCAGTATGAATTCAGCTACGACGACGCCGGCAACCTGATCAGCGAAACCGACCCGTTGGGCCGCAGCGAATCCACCCTCTGGCTCGAACACTGGGCCCTGCCGCTGGTAGACACTGATGCCGCCGGCAATAGCTGGACGTACCGCTACGATCAACGCGGCAACTGCACGGCGGAAACCGATCCTCTGGGCCACGTCACGCGTTACCGCTACGACACCCATGGCCAGGTCGTCGAAATCATCGATGCCACCGGCAAAAGCAAGAAGCTGCGCTGGAACCCGTTCGGCCAATTGGTGGAACACGTCGATTGCTCAGGGTACCCGACGCGTTTCAGCTATGACACGCGCGGTTATCTTCAAACCATCACCGACGCCCTCGGTGAGCGCACCCAATTCAGCTACGACGCCCAAGGCCGGCTGCTGAGCAGCCAATTGCCGGACGGTCGCACGGAACGCTACCAGCGTGACACGGCCGGCCGGCTCACCGGCTACACCGACCCGGCCGGGCACACCACGCACTATCAGCACAATCGTCGCGGCCAGGTCCGCCAACGCACCGATGCCCAGGGCCGGCAGGTGCAATTTGCCTACGACAGCTTTGGCCGGCTGCAAGCGCTGATCAACGAAAATGGCGAGAGCTACCGGTTTGCCTGGGATGCTGGGGATCGGTTGAGCGAACAACAGGACCTGGACGGCAGTGCCAAGCGCTACGACTACGACCGCCTCGACAACGTCGCGGCGGTGACGGCGATGCCCGCGCCGTACGGCACGGGCCTGGCGATCATTCCCGAAACCCTGCCAGCGCCCATTGTCCATCGCTTGGAACGCGACGCCGTGGGCCGGTTGCTCGCCAAAGTCACCGACGATGGCCGCACCGAATACAGCTACGACCCGCTGGACCAACTCACCGCCGTCACCTTCACCGACCGGCAAGGCAACGCCCAGACGCTGAGCTTCGCCTACGACGCCCTCGGCCAATTGCTCGCCGAAAACAGCGCCGCCGGCAGCCTGCAACATCACTACGACGAACTGGGCAACCTGATCCAGACGCAGTTGCCCGATGGCCGCTGGGTCAACCGCCTGTACTACGGCAGCGGCCACCTGCACCAGATCAACCTCGACGGCCAGGTCATCAGCGACTTCGAACGCGACCGCCTGCACCGCGAGGTGCTGCGCACCCAAGGGCAGATCAGCACCCGCAGCGAATACGACCGCAGCGGCCGGTTGCGCGCACGGCAACGCCGGCACAGCGGTCAACCCTCGCTGCTGCCAGCGGCAGTGCAAAAACACTTCGAGTACGACCCCGCCGACAATCTCATCGGCAAGCTCGACCAGCAACCCGCCGCGCAACAGCGCCAGCTCCTGCATTACGACGCCACCGGCCGCATCATCGCCAGCCAGGACAGCCTGCACGGCCAGCGCGAAACCTTCAGCTACGACGCCGCCGCTAACCTGCTGGACGGCCCGGCACCGGGCGCCGGACTGGTGGTGCACAACAAAGTGCTGACCTACCAGGACAAGCGCTACCGCTACGACGCCTTTGGCCGGATGATCGAAAAACGCAGCGCCAAACGCGGCGTCCAGCGATTCGCCTACGACGCCGAAAGCCGCTTGATCGAAGTGCGCAACGACAACGGCAGCGTGGTAAAAATGGCCTACGACCCGTTGGGCCGGCGTATCGCCAAGGCCGAGCACGACAGCAAGGGTTACCCGTTGGGGGAAACCCGCTTCACCTGGGACGGCCTGCGCCTGTTGCAGGAACACCGCCACCAGCAAACCAGCCTGTACCTCTACGAAGACGACGGCTACGAACCCCTGGCCCGCGTCGACGGCAGCGGCCCGCTGCAAAAGATCCGCTACTACCACAACGACCTCAACGGCCTGCCGGAACAACTCACCGAAGCCGATGGGCACAACGTTTGGCACGCCACGTATCGGGTGTGGGGCAACACGCTGGAAGAGGTGCGCGAGGCTTATTACATCGAAGAGCAGAACCTGCGGTTCCAAGGCCAATACCTGGATCGGGAAACAGGGCTGCATTTCAATACGTTCAGGTTTTATGATCCGGATGTGGGGCGGTTTACCACACCGGATCCGATTGGGTTGGAAGGTGGGCTCAATCTCTACCAATACGCTCCGAACCCTATCGGTTGGGCGGATCCATGGGGCTGGGCGTTTGCAGGGGTAGACTTCACTGGAAGCAGTGACCTGTTCCCGACAACGGGCTCACAAAAGAATATCGTGACCATCAAGATGCAAGGTGCAAGGGGGCGCGACTTCACGCAGGCTTTTAAAGAGGCCGGTATCTCGAAGAAAGCAGCGACTGGCTACACCTGGCACCACGTAGATGACTTCAACCCCAAAACCGGTACAACCACGATGCAACTCGTTAAAACAGCCGCACATGAGGCTACGTTCCCGCATGGTGGTTCAGTCGCGCAATATGAAAAACACTTCAAGGTTAAGTACGAGAGCACTGAGTCAGTCCTTGCGGCCTCAAAAAAAGGTTGGCTGGCCAACAAGATACCGAAAGCCAAACCTGGGCGCTGCTCATAAACGGAGAGTAACGATGCTTGAAAATACATTCTCAGATGACGAAGCAGCCATCACGCCAGCGGACCTGGATCTTTTGGAGTCCGCTATTGGCAAGAAGCTACCCACGCCTTTTAGAAACCATTACCTCAAGTACAACGGCGGCGTGCCGGAGCGCACCTACTGGGTCGGCGATGACTTCGACGAGCCACTGGAAGTGGCCGCCTTCAAGCCAATTACTGGCGCTGACTCCACGGTGCTATCCACCTATCAGTTGATGCTGAAGAAAGAGGTGCTTCCTGCGCATCTCTTGCCTTTCGCAAATGATTGGGGTGGCAACTTCTTTTGCCTCAACCTTGATACCGAAGCCGTTAGCTATTTCACGACTGATAGCTTCGATAGCGACCTTAGCTCCGAAGAGAACCAGGCTCAATCCGAAAAGCTGGTCTGCTCGAATTTCCTCCGCTTCGTTCAAGGGCTGATCGATGAGGAAGATTTGGACGAGGAATAAATCAGCGGTCACCACAGGATTTGCTCCGAAACACAAATCCTGTGGCGAGGGAGCTTGCTCCCGCTGGGCGGCGAAGCCGCCCCTTCCAATCTCCGCCAACGCCATGCTCTGTCTATAGTCAATTGATCCAGGTCATGACTTGTTACATCCGCTACACCATTCGGCCCAGACACCCAACGCGACCAAAGGTCGCACCCTTGGGCCAGAGCGACAGGCGTATCATTGCGCCACTGCAACACCCTTTCTGACCGTGGTCGGCACGTACTGGCCTCGGCGTTTTTCCACTGCCGTGGGATGCAATTGATGAGCAACCAGATTCCGGTACATGACGTTACCCCGCCTGCCAAGGACGCCAACAAAAGCGTCGACCTGTATGCCTCTCGGGAAAAAATCTACACCCGCGCCTTCACCGGCCTGTTCCGCAACCTGCGAATGGTCGGCGGAGCATTCCTGTTCTTGCTGTATTTCGGCACGGTCTGGCTGAATTGGGGCGGTCACCAGGCTGTCTGGTGGAACCTGCCGGAACGCAAATTCTTTATTTTCGGCGCCACTTTCTGGCCCCAGGATTTCATCCTGCTGTCGGGGATGTTGATCATCGCCGCCTTCGGCCTGTTTTTCATCACCGTGTACGCCGGGCGGGTCTGGTGCGGCTACACCTGCCCGCAAAGCGTCTGGACCTGGATCTTCATGTGGTGCGAGAAGGTCACCGAAGGCGACCGCAACCAGCGCATCAAGCTCGACAAGGCGCCCATGAGCGCCAACAAGTTCCTGCGCAAATTCACCAAGCACAGCCTCTGGCTGCTGATCGGTTTCGTCACCGGCATGACCTTCGTCGGCTACTTCACGCCGATCCGTGAGCTGGTCTTCGAATTCTTTACCGGCCAGGCCGATGGCTGGTCGTACTTCTGGGTCGGCTTTTTCACCCTCGCCACCTACGGCAATGCCGGCTGGCTGCGTGAACAGGTATGCATCTACATGTGCCCTTACGCTCGATTCCAGAGCGTGATGTTCGACAAAGACACCCTGATCGTTTCCTATGACCCACGTCGCGGTGAAAGCCGTGGCCCGCGCAAGAAAGGTATCGACTACAAGGCGCTGGGCCTTGGGGACTGCATTGACTGCACCATGTGCGTCCAGGTCTGCCCCACTGGCATCGACATCCGCGACGGCTTGCAGATCGAGTGCATCGGCTGCGCAGCCTGCATCGATGCCTGCGACAACATCATGGACAAGATGGATTATCCGCGCGGCCTGATCAGCTACACCACCGAACACAACCTCTCGGGGCAGAAAACCCATAAACTGCGCCCGCGTCTGATCGGCTACGCCCTGGTGCTGCTGGCGATGGTCAGCCTGCTGGTCACCGCGTTTTTCATGCGATCGCTGGTGGGTTTCGACGTCAGCAAGGACCGCGTGCTTTATCGCGAAAACGCCGAAGGCCGGATCGAGAACGTCTACAGCCTGAAGATCATGAACAAGGACCAGCGCGACCATACGTATGTCCTCGAAGCCGCTGGCTTGCCTGACCTCAAGCTGCAAGGCCGACGGGAAATCAAGGTCGCGGCTGGCGAGATCTACAGCCAGCCGGTCGAACTGTCCAGCGCACCGGAACAACTGCCGTCGAGCACCAATGAGGTGATCTTCATCCTCAAGGACGCCGATGACGAAAGCGTACATGTCGAAGCCAAGAGCCGGTTCATCGGCCCACAGACTCGTTGAGAGAAATGAACATGCCTGCAGCAACCGCCACCAGCCCTTGGTACAAACACCTTTGGCCGTGGATCATTATCGGGATCCTCGCCTGCTCGGTAACGCTGAGCCTGACCATGGTGACCATTGCGGTGAAAAATCCGGACAACCTGGTCAACGACAACTATTACGAAGCAGGTAAAGGCATCAACCGCTCGCTGGAGCGCGAACTGCTGGCCCAGACCCTGCAGTTGCATGCCAATGTGCAGTTGGACGACCTGACTGGCGAAGTGAACCTGCGCCTGAACGGCAACAGCCGGCCCCAGACCGTGGAACTGAGCCTGATCTCGCCGACGCAGCCGGAGAAGGACCGCAAGATTGTCCTGACCCGCAACGACAGCGAACCGGGCCGCTACGTTGGCCAGTTGGCGGACAAGATCGAAGGTCGGCGCTTTGTCGAATTGCTGGGTGTTGAGAACGACAAGACCTGGCGTCTGTTCGAAGAAGAGCAGGTCAACCACGACCAGGCCATCCTGCTGGGCGACGAGCCGCTGCAAGGCGCTGAAGACCTGAAGAAGTAAGCTGCTTTTGTGGCGAGGGAGCTTGCTCCCGCTGGGCCGCGAAGCGGCCTTGTTTGTAATCCGGCACTCCTCAGGCATATTGCGTACTGAAATCACGACTGCTGCGCAGCCGAGCGGGAGCAAGCTCCCTCGCCACAAAAGGCCTTCATGCGACAACCATGACCACCCCACAACCCTGCTACCACTGCGCCCTGCCCGTCCCTCCCGGCAGCCGCTTCACCGCCGTTGTCCTCGGTGAGACTCGCGAGCTGTGCTGCCCAGGCTGCCAGGCGGTGGCCGAGGCTATCGTCGCCGGCGGTCTGGAAAGTTATTACCAGCATCGCAGTGAAGCGTCGGCCAACCCCGAGACCTTGCCCGTCCAATTGACCGATGAGCTGGCATTGTACGATCGCCCAGACGTGCAGCAGTCATTCGTCCGCCATGAAGGCGACCTGTCCGAAACCACCTTGCTCATGGAAGGCATCAGTTGCGCGGCCTGCGGCTGGCTGATCGAAAAACACCTGCGCGCCTTGCCGGCCGTGGCCGAGGCGCGGTTGAACCTGTCCAACCATCGACTGCACGTTCGCTGGGCCGATGCTCAGTTGCCGCTGAGTACATTGCTCGCCGAACTGCGCCAGATCGGCTACGCCGCGCACCCCTACCAGGCCGATCAGGCCAGCGAGCAGCTCGCCGCGCAGAACCGCCTGGCCCTGCGCCAATTGGGCGTAGCCGGTTTGCTGTGGTTCCAGGCGATGATGGCGACCATGGCCACCTGGCCGGAATTCAACATCGACCTGAGCCCCGAGATGCACACCATCCTGCGCTGGGTCGCGCTATTCCTGACAACGCCCATCGTGTTCTACAGCTGCGCACCGTTTTTCAAAGGCGCCATGCGCGACCTGCGCACTCGCCACCTGACCATGGACGTTTCGGTGTCCCTGGCCATCGGCAGCGCCTACATCGCAGGGATCTGGACGTCCATCACCGGCACCGGCGAGTTGTATTTCGATGCGGTCGGCATGTTTGCCCTGTTCCTGCTCGCCGGCCGCTACCTTGAACGCCGGGCCCGGGAACGCACCGCTGCCGCCACCGCGCAATTGGTCAACCTGCTGCCCGCCTCTTGCCTGCGCCTGGATGATCGCGGCCAGAGCGAGCGCATCCTGCTCAGCGAACTGCGCACGGGCGACCGGGTATTGGTCCAGCCCGGCGCGATCCTGCCGGCCGATGGCAGGATTCTCGAAGGCCAATCCAGCGTCGATGAATCGTTGCTGACCGGCGAATACCTGCCACAACCCCGCCAGGCCGGCGACGCGGTCACGGCGGGTACGCTGAATGTCGACGGCGCCCTGACCGTCGAAGTACAAGCGCTGGGCCATGACACCCGGCTGTCAGCCATCGTGCGGCTGCTGGAACGGGCCCAGGCCGAAAAACCACGACTGGCGGAAATCGCCGACCGCGCAGCCCAATGGTTCCTGCTGTTTTCCTTGATCGCCGCAGCGGCGATCGGCCTGTTGTGGTGTTACCTGGATGCGTCCCGCGCGTTCTGGATTGTCCTGGCAATGCTAGTCGCGACCTGCCCTTGCGCGCTGTCGCTGGCAACGCCGACTGCCTTGACCGCTGCCACCGGGACCTTGCACAAACTCGGGCTGCTGTTGACTCGAGGCCATGTGCTGGAAGGCCTGAATCAGATCGACACGGTGATTTTCGACAAGACCGGGACCCTAACCGAAGGCCGCCTGGCGTTGCGCGCCATTCGACCGCTCGCGGCGCTCGACAGCGACCGGTGCCTGGCCTTGGCCGCGGCCTTGGAAAATCGCTCCGAGCACCCGATTGCCCGGGCCTTCGGTCGCGCGCCGCTGGCCGCCGAGCACGTCCAAAGCTTCCCGGGCTTGGGTCTGGAAGGCTCAGTGGGCGAACAGCGATTGCGCATCGGCCATCCGGTGTTTGTCTGCGAACCGAGTGGCGCCACCGTACCGTTGATGCCGGACGAACCCGGACAATGGCTGCTGTTGGGGAATGACGTCGGACCACTGGCCTGGTTTGTCCTCGACGATCGTTTGCGCACGGATGCCCCGGCGCTGCTGGCCGCCTGCAAGGCCCGCGGCTGGCGCACGCTGTTACTGTCGGGCGACAGCTCGCCGATGGTTGCCAGCGTCGCCGCCGAGCTTGGCATCGATGAAGCCCGCGGCGGCTTGCGCCCGGACGACAAGCTGGCGGTGCTCCAACAATTGCATCAGCAAGGTCGCAAAGTGCTGATGCTCGGCGACGGCGTGAACGACGTACCAGTGCTGGCGGCGGCGGATATCAGTGTCGCCATGGGCTCAGCCACCGACCTGGCCAAGACCAGCGCCGACGCCGTGCTGCTGTCCAATCGCCTCGATGCGTTGATCCATGCCTTCAGCCTGGCCCGGCGCACCCGCCGGGTGATCATCGAGAACCTGGCCTGGGCAGCGCTGTACAATGGGCTCATGTTGCCGTTCGCCGCCCTCGGCTGGATCACGCCGGTATGGGCCGCGGTCGGCATGTCCATCAGTTCGCTGACCGTGGTGCTGAATGCGCTGAGGCTGACCCGTCAACCGCAGGCGCAGGATCTCGACGCCACGCCCGATACCCGTCCGCTGCCGGCCTGAGCCGCGCGGGCATGGAGTTCCGACATGCCAGCTCTCTACGTGATGATCCCGGCCGCGCTGCTGATCGTGGCCATCGCCGTGTACATTTTTTTCTGGGCCGTGGACAGCGGACAGTACGACGACCTCGACGGTCCGGCCCACAGCATCCTGTTCGACGACCAGGACCCTAACCATCAGGCGGCCGTGGACGAAGCCAGTGGCGAGGCGAAAAAACCGGACGACAAGGCGCCGCCCCATGCTTGACCTGGCACCGCTGCTGGTTTCAGCCGTCATCCTTGGCCTTCTGGGCGGTGGCCATTGCCTGGGCATGTGTGGCGGCCTGATGGGCGCCCTCACGCTGGCGATTCCCAAGGAACAACGCAGCCGGCGCTTCCGACTGATGCTGGCGTACAACCTGGGGCGGATCCTGAGCTACGCCACCGCCGGCTTGCTGATCGGCCTGGCCGGCTGGGCCGTCGCCAACAGTCCGGCGGCCATGATCATGCGCGTATTGGCAGGTTTGCTGCTGATCGCGATGGGCCTGTACCTCGCCGGATGGTGGAGCGGCCTGACCCGCATCGAAAGCATCGGCCGTGGCTTGTGGCGGCACATCCAGCCCGTCGCCAATCGCCTGCTGCCGGTGTCAAGCGTGCCTCGGGCCTTGCTGCTCGGCGCGCTGTGGGGCTGGTTGCCGTGCGGATTGGTCTACAGCACCCTGCTGTGGTCTGCCAGCCAGGGCAATGCGCTGGACAGTGCGCTGCTGATGCTCGCCTTCGGCCTCGGCACCTGGCCGGTGCTACTCGCCACCGGCCTGGCGGCCGAGCGCGTGACCGCGCTGCTGCGCAAACGCAGCGTGCGCATGGCCGGCGGGTTGTTGGTGATCGTCTTCGGCATCTGGACGCTGCCGGGGCCGCATCAGCATTGGCTCATGGGGCATTGACCGAATCGCCATCTTTGCCAGCCATTCAGAGAGAATGAACTCGATCATTGCAACTGCCCCTGTGGCGAGGGAGCTTGCTCCCGCTCGGCTGCGCAGCAGACGCAATATCAGCTAAATGCGTTCTGCCTGAAGATCGTAGGGGCCTGCTTTGCAGGCCTGCGGGAGCAAGCTCCCTCGCCACGGGTCTTGAGTGGTCTGGACAGACGTCGCCCCTCGACGACTGCTGATGCGCCGTTGACACAAATCAACACCCCCGTCCCCACGCCCCCATAGACTCCCGACCATGCCAGCCTATCCGGGGAACGCCCGCATGCTCGACGCCATTCGTTGGGACTCAAACCTGATCCGCCGCTACGACCTGGCGGGACCACGCTACACCTCGTACCCGACCGCGGCACAGTTCGGCAGCCAGGTGGGCTCCTTCGACCTGCTTCACGCCCTGCGCGACAGCCGCAAGGCGATCAGGCCGCTGTCGCTGTATGTGCACGTGCCGTTTTGCGCGAACATCTGCTACTACTGCGCCTGCAATAAAGTCATCACCAAGGATCGCGGTCGCGCCCATGCCTACCTGCAACGGCTGGAGCAGGAAATCCAGCTGATCGGCTGCCATCTGGACCCCGCCCAGCGCGTCGAACAATTGCATTTTGGCGGTGGCACCCCGACGTTCCTCAGTCACGACGAGCTGCGCCAGTTGATGGCCAAGCTGCGCCAGCATTTGAACCTGATGGACGACGACTCCGGCGACTACAGCATCGAGGTCGACCCTCGCGAAGCCGATTGGTCGACCATGGGCCTGTTGCGGGAACTGGGTTTCAACCGGGTCAGCGTCGGCCTGCAAGACCTCGACCCGGTCGTGCAGCGCGCCGTCAATCGCCTGCAAAGCCTGGAAGAAACCCGCGCCGTGATCGAAGCCGCGCGGACCTTGCAGTTTCGCTCGATCAACATCGACCTGATCTACGGCTTGCCCAAGCAGACGCCGGACAACTTCGCGCGCACCGTCGAGGAAGTCATCAACCTGCAACCGGACCGCCTCTCGGTGTTCAATTACGCCCACCTGCCGGAGCGCTTCATGCCTCAGCGGCGCATCAACAGCCAGGACCTGCCAAACCCCGAGCAGAAACTGGCCATGCTACAAGGCACCATTGAACAGTTGACCGCCGCCGGTTACCGCTACATCGGCATGGACCACTTCGCCCTGCCCGACGACGAGCTGGCGATCGCTCAGGAAGAGGCGACGCTGCAGCGAAATTTCCAGGGCTACACCACCCATGGTCATTGCGACCTGATCGGTCTTGGGGTGTCGGCCATCAGCCAGGTCGGTGATCTGTACTGCCAGAACAGCAGCGACCTGAACCACTATCAAAACACATTGGCCGATGGGCAACTGGCAACCAGTCGCGGGCTTGTGTGCAATGCGGACGACCGAGTGCGGCGTGCGGTGATCCAGCAGCTGATCTGCCACTTCATCCTGGCGTTCGCCGAAATCGAGCAACGCTTCAACATCGATTTTCGTGAGTATTTTGCGTCGTCATGGCCGCAGTTGCAGGCGATGGCCGACGATGGCCTGATCGAATTGACCGATACGCACCTCCAGATACTGCCTGCGGGACGCCTATTGGTGCGCTCGATCTGTATGGTGTTCGATGCCTATCTGGAGCAGCAAAACCGGCAGCGTTTTTCCCGCGTCATCTGAGCGCGACAATTTGCCGGTGACGCCGCACTGGCCGGAGGGTGTGCGCTGAGTTACCCTTACGTCTAATGTGTGTTTTTCCCACAAGGATTTAAGAAATGTCCGAGCCAGTCAAATCCCGCGCTCATAACCAGGCCCATTGCAAGGACTGCAGCCTGGCCCCTCTCTGTCTGCCACTTTCGTTGAATCTGGAAGACATGGACGCGCTGGACGACATCGTCAAGCGGGGGCGTCCCTTGAAAAAGGGCGAGTTCCTGTTCCGTCAGGGCGATGCCTTCGACTCGGTCTATGCTGTGCGCTCAGGCGCCCTGAAGACGTTCAACCTGAGCGACGGTGGCGAAGAACAACTCACCGGCTTCCATCTGCCCAGCGAGCTGGTGGGCCTGTCCGGCATGGACACCGAAACCCATCCGGTCTCGGCCCAAGCGCTGGAAACCACTTCTGTATGTGAAATTCCCTTCGATCACCTGGATGAGCTGGCCTTGCAACTGCCGCAGTTGCGTCGCCAGTTGATGCGAGTCATGAGCCGCGAGATCCGCGACGACCAGCAAATGATGCTGTTGCTCTCGAAGAAGACCGCCGACGAGCGCATTGCGACGTTCCTGGTCAACCTCTCGGCACGCTTTCGTGCCCGTGGGTTTTCGGCCAATCAGTTTCGCTTGAGCATGTCGCGCAACGAAATCGGCAATTACCTGGGTCTGGCGGTGGAAACCGTGTCCCGGGTGTTTACCCGTTTCCAGCAGAGCGAATTGATCGCCGCCGAAGGCAAGGAAATCCATATCCTTGATCCGATCCAGCTCTGCGCCCTGGCCGGCGGCTCGGTCGAAGGCTGATGCGCTTGCGCGGCTGAGGCTTTCGCCTCGCCGCGCTATACTGCCGCGTTTGCAGCCAGCCAGGACACCTCGACGATGGTCTTCGACTCCTTCGACATCAAATCCCTGATTCGCCCCGTGATCGATTTCCCCAAGCCAGGCGTGATCTTTCGCGACATCACCCCGTTGTTCCAGTCACCCACCGCCCTGCGGCTGGTCATGGACAGTTTCGCCCACCGTTACGTCGAGGCCGAGTTCACGCACATCGGCGCGATGGATGCGCGCGGCTTCCTGATTGGCTCGATCCTGGCCTATCAGTTGAACAAGCCCTTGGTGCTGTTTCGCAAGCAAGGCAAGCTGCCGGCCGACGTGTTGGCCGAGGGTTACCAGACCGAATACGGCGAAGCCTTCCTGGAAGTCCATGCGGACAGCCTGTGCGAAGGGGATTCGGTGGTGATGTTCGATGACCTGATCGCTACTGGCGGCACGTTGATTGCCGCCGCCAACCTGATCCGCCGCATGGGCGCGAAGGTCCACGAAGCGGCCGCGATCATTGATCTGCCGGAGCTGCTTGGCTCCCAGCGCCTGGAAGACATGGGCATCCCGACGTTCTGCCTGACGCAGTTTTCGCTCAGCGAAAAATAATTGTCCCCGACAAAACACATATTCCCTGTGGGAGCGAGCCTGCTCGCGAAAGCGGACGATCAGCAGATAATGTCTGACTGACCCACCGCCTTCGCGAGCAGGCTCGCTCCCACAGGGGACTTCTTCGGAAGTTACAACGCGATCGGCTTACGCCCCGCAAACGAATGCGCCAGCGTCCCGCCGTCCACCAGCTCAAGCTCCCCACCCAGCGGCACGCCGTGGGCGATGCGAGAGGCGACCAGGCCTTTGTTGCTCAGCAATTGGGCGATGTAATGGGCAGTGGCCTCGCCTTCGACCGTCGGGTTGGTGGCGAGAATGACTTCGGTAAACGTGCCCGCCTCCTCGATCCGCGCCATCAATTGTGGAATGCCAATCGCCTCAGGCCCCAGGCCGTCGAGCGGCGACAAGTGCCCCTTGAGCACAAAGTAACGGCCACGGAAACCGGTCTGCTCCACCGCATAGACATCCATCGGCCCCTCCACCACACACAGCAGGCTGTCGTCCCGGCGCGGGTCGGCGCATTGCGGGCAGAGGTCGTCCTCGGTCAGGGTCCGGCACTGGCGGCAGTGCCCTACCCCTTCCATGGCCTGGCTCAAGGCCTGGGCCAGGCGCGAGCCGCCGCTGCGATCACGCTCGAGCAGTTGCAACGCCATGCGCTGGGCAGTTTTCTGACCCACGCCCGGCAAGGTTCGCAGGGCATCGATCAGTTGGCGGATCAAAGGGCTGAAGCTCATCGAGGAAACGTCCGACATAACAACGAGACGCGGTTTATACCCGCGCCTCCGATTAGCGTCAAATACTCAATCGCGCGCCACCCGCACGACCAACTTGCCAAAATTGCGCCCTTCCAGCAGACCGATGAACGCCTGCGGCGCATTCTCCAGCCCGTCGACAACGTCTTCGCGGAACTTGACCCTGCCGTCGCGCACCCAGGGGGCCATGGCGCTGATGAACTCCGGCTGGCGGTCCCCGTAGTCATCGAACACGATGAACCCCTGGATACGCACACGCTTGGTCAATAGCGTGCGCTGCAACTGAGGCAGGCGATCCGGGCCACTTGGCGGCTGATGATCGTTGTAGGACGCGATCAAGCCACAAAGCGGGATGCGCGCCTTGGCGTTGAGCAGCGGCAGCACGGCTTCAAAAACCTTGCCGCCGACGTTTTCGTAATAGATGTCGATGCCTTTATCGCAGGCCCGAGCCAGCTCTTCGGCAAAATTCGCGCTCTTGTGGTCGATACAGGCGTCGAATCCCAGCTCATCGACCACGTATTTGCATTTTTCGCCGCCGCCGGCCACGCCCACCACACGCAGGCCCTTGATCTTGGCCACTTGTCCCACCACCGAGCCCACGGCGCCCGAAGCCGCCGCCACGACCAGGGTTTCCCCCGCCTTGGGTTGGCCAATGTCCATCAACCCCATGTAGGCGGTCATGCCGGGCATGCCCAAAACACCCAGCGCCATCGAAGGGCTCGGCAATCCTGAAGGGATGGGAATGACATTGCGCCCATCGCTGATGCAGTGGCTCTGCCAGCCCGTGGCGCCCACCACCAGATCACCCTCTTGGAATTTCGGGTGCATCGAGCGCTCCACGCGACTAACGGCGCCACCGGTCATCACTTCGTCGATTTGCACCGGGGCGGCGTAGGACGGTGCGTCACTCATGCGCCCGCGCATATAGGGGTCCAGAGACAGGAACAGCGTCTTGAGCAGGATCTGTCCTTCGGCCAGATCCGGCAGCGTCATGTGTTCAAGGCGAAAATTTTCAGCGGTTGGCGCACCTGTGGGGCGCGAGGCCAGGACGATGCGCTGGTTGGAAATCGATGACATGGGGGCGTCTCCTTGTTCGTTGAGCGGACACGTATAGGGAGCAGACCATTGCCGAAGGGGCGGTGTTCGATGTTTATTCCGGTATGGCGCGGTGCAGCCTTCGCGAGCAGGCTCGCTCCCACATAGGACCTGCTGCGAAACTCGCAATCGAGACCACTTCGATCCACTGTGGGAGCGAGCTTGCTCCGGGCGGCGTTCCGACGAAAGCGGTCGAACAGAGACCCCATGCTCCGACAGAAACAAAAATGCCAGGCGCGATGCCTGGCATTGTGTGTAGCCCATCCCGACCGGGATGGCGAATCAGAACGGCAGTTTCATGCCCGGCGGCAATTGCATGCCCGCGGTCATGCCGGACATCTTGTCCTGGCTGTTGGCTTCGATCTTGCGCACCGCGTCGTTGACGGCAGCGGCGAACAGGGCTTCAAGCATTTCCTTGTCGTCTTCGCTCAGGCCTTCGACCACGCTTGGATCGATGCTGACGCGCTTGACGTCATGGCGACCGGTCATGACCACGGTCACCATGTCGCCACCGGACTTGCCGGTGACTTCGGCGTTGGCCAGCTCTTCCTGCATCTTGGCCATTTTTTCCTGCATCTGCTGAGCCTGCTTCATCAGGCCGGCCATGCCACCTTTCATCATGGGAATCACCTCGAAAGTACTTGGATAAACAACGCGCCCGGCCTGCCCGGCCCGGCGCCTTCAGTTATGAGCCCTGGGGGACCGGGGCCTCGACAGGTTCGATAGTATCGTGACGGACCACGGCGCCGAACTGTTGCATCATCTGCTGGATGAACGGATCGTTGTGAATCGAATCCTCAGCTTCACGCTGTCGGTCGGCACGGCGACGGGACGCGGCCTGGGCCGGCGTCTCCTGCTCGGGCTTGATCAGCTCGATGGTCAACGTCAGGGTGCGCTGGTGGTATTGGTTCAGCGCATCATTGAGGCGACGCTGCTGGGTCGCGTTGAACAGTGCGCTGTGGGCCGGGTCCAGGTGCAGCAACCAATGGTCGCCCTCCACCGAGATCAACGTGCAGTTGGCGGCGATGCTGCCGGTCATGCCGCTGATCTGCAGCTTGGGGAACAGCTCCAGCCATTGCAGGGCCAATCCGGTGGCCGGCATCGCCGCCGGTTCCGGCTCGGGCTCAGGGGCCGGCTCGGCGGCATGCTCGCTGGCCAGGTCGTCCAGGTAGCTGTAGGCCGAATCCATGTCCGGCTCGATGTAATCCTCATCCAGCGGCGGCTCGTCGTCCAGGTCAATGCCCGGCGTGGCGACATCGACGTCCGCCACTGTCGGCTCCGGCACCGGTGCCGCCACCCACTCCGGCGCGTCAGGCACTGCGCTGTCCGGCGTCGGCATGGGCATCGGCGGCAATTCAGGCTGCTCGGCGATGGTTTCCAGCACAGGCTCCACGGCGGGTTGCTGGACGACTTCCGGTTCAACCGGATCGTTCCAAGGCAGGTCGATGACCTCTTCAACGACCGACTCTGGGAGTACCTCGGCGCTCGGTTCAGGTTCCGGCTCCGGCTCGGGCGTCGCAACGACAGGCGCCGGCATTGGCTGGGCTACAGGCGCCACCGCTGCCGGAGCAGAAACCGCTGCCGGCGCAACCACGGGCGCGGCAGCCACTGGCTTGGCGGAATCAGCTGTGGCCTGGCTGATCCCCACTGGCTTTAGCGTTTGTCTTGGCGCGTCCGGCGTATCGGCGGGCCGGAACGCAAGCATCCGCAGCAAGACCATTTCGAACCCGCCGCGCGGGTCCGGCGCCAGGGGCAGGTCGCGACGGCCGATCAGGCCCATCTGGTAATAGAACTGCACGTCCTCGGCCGGCAGCGCCTGGGCCAACGCCAGCACGCGGTCACGATCCCCGTGGCCGTTGTCGACGCCATCAGGCAAGGCCTGGGCGATGGCGACACGGTGCAGCACGTTGAGAATCTCCGAGAGCACGCCATTCCAGTCCGGTCCCTGCTCGGCCAGGTGACGCACCGCTTCCAGCAGCGCCTTGGCGTCGCCTTCGATCAATGCGTGCAAGACGTCATAGACCTGGCCGTGATCAAGCGTGCCGAGCATGGCCCGCACATCGGCGGCCATGACCTTGCCTTCGCCGAAAGCGATGGCCTGGTCGGTCAGACTCATGGCGTCGCGCATCGAACCATCGGCGGCGCGGCCCAACAGCCACAGCGCGTCATCTTCGAACGGCACGTTCTCGACGCCCAGCACGTGGGTCAGATGCTCGACGACGCGTTCCGGTGTCATGTTCTTCAGGGAGAACTGCAGGCAACGCGACAGAATCGTTGCAGGGAGTTTCTGCGGGTCGGTGGTCGCCAGGATGAACTTGACGTAGGGCGGCGGTTCTTCGAGGGTCTTGAGCAGCGCATTGAAGGAATGGCTGGAGAGCATGTGCACTTCGTCGATCAGGTAGACCTTGAAGCGCCCACGGCTCGGCGCGTACTGCACGTTGTCGAGCAGTTCGCGGGTGTCTTCGACCTTGGTGCGGCTGGCGGCGTCGATTTCGATCAGGTCGACAAAACGGCCTTCGTCGATTTCCCGGCAGACCGAACATTCGCCGCAGGGCGACGAGGTGATGCCGGTTTCACAGTTCAGGCACTTGGCGATGATCCGCGCGATGGTGGTCTTGCCCACGCCACGGGTGCCCGTGAACAGGTAGGCGTGGTGCAGCCGCTGGCTGTCCAAGGCATTGATCAGAGCCTTGAGCACATGGGTCTGGCCGACCATTTCGCGGAACGAGCGCGGACGCCATTTACGTGCAAGAACCTGATAACTCATCGAAAACCGTCGCAACGAAGGAACATAAGCGGCTAATGCTAGCGGAGCAGGGGCGAAATTGCATCCGGTGTGCTCGTCTAATCTGGCTAAGCTAGGTTGAGCAGCTCGGTTGTCGACATGTTTTTGTAGAGTCAGGAGAGTTTATGCGTTCGGCCATGGGGGCTTTGCTGTTGCTGGGAACGGGATGTTTCGCAGAAGAGGTCCCCTTGCGCTTCGCCATTACCGATGGCTGGGCCATGCCCATGGTTCAGGTCGACAGGGGCCGACCGACCCAGGGCATCTTGCCGGATATCATGACCAGCCTGGCAACCCGGGTGGGCATGCCGGCGCAATTCCACGTGCTATCCCGCGCAAGGCTCGACGGCGCCATGGAGCACGGTGAAATAGACATGCGGTGTTACGTCTCGCCTGATTGGGTAGACCACGAAACGCCCGACTACCTCTGGAGTGTCCCGCTGTTCTTTCAACGCGATGTGCTGGTCGGCTCGTCCAGCGCTCCGGAGAAAATCACTCCCGCGGCGCTGGTCCAGCAAGCGATCGGCACCGTGCTCAGCTATAGCTACCCTACTCTGCAACCTTTGTTCGACAGCGGCCATCTTCGGCGGGACGACGCCCGCAGCCAGGACCAGGTGCTGGCAAAGCTGCTGGCGGGACGTTATCACTATGCGGTCAGCAATCAATGGGCGCTGGACTGGTTCAACCAACGCCACACCGCTGACCGGCAATTACACGAAGTGGCGGTGCTCCAGGAACAGCAATTGAGCTGTTACCTGCGCAATGACCCGAAAATCCCGGTGCAACGCATTCTGCAAACTTTGCGGGAGATGAAGGCATCCGGGGAAATCGACGCAATTATCCAGCTTTATACCGGCCGCAGCGAAGAGTCGCAGGCCAGCGCCGCTTCGCTCTGGTCGCCTGGCCGGGCCTGCCATTGGGACGGTGGAATAAACGTCTTGACCCAGCCCGGTATCTGCCTGGCCGGCATCGGTCGGGCGATGAAATAACCCTGGGCGACTTCACACCCCAGCGCCAACAGGAGCTGCCCGTGCTCCAGGCTGTCCAGCCCCTCCGCGACCACCTGCCGACCAAATACCCGGGCAAGACCGATCACCGCTTCGGTCAATGCCAGATCATCCCGGTCATTGAGAATATCGCGCACGAACGTCTTGTCGATCTTGATGGTTTGCGTGCGCAGGTGCTTGAGGTCGTTGAGCGAGCAATGCCCCGTACCGAAGCCGCCCAGGGAAAAGCCTACGCCCAAGGCTTGGCACGCCTGGAGACAAGCACTGACATGCGCCAGGTTTTCCACGGCCACCGACTCGACGATCTGCAGGTCGAGCATGCGCGGCGACACCGCCGGATGTCGCTCCAGTACCCGCTGCAGCCGTTCGACGAAATCCGTCCGCTGGAAATGCCGCGCCGAAATATTGATGCTGACCGGCCAACCCGGTCCCGCCCGTTGCCATTGTTGTAGCTGGGTCAACACCTGTTCCATGACCCATTCGCCGATGTCTACGATCAGATCGGTCTCTTCCACCAACGGCAGGAATTCCCGTGGCGGCACCAGCCCACGCTGCGGATGCTTCCAGCGCAACAAAGCCTCAAGCCCGACCACTGCGCCGTCGCGCATGTTGACCTTTGGCTGAAAATGCAGCCGCAACTCATTATCGGCCAGCGCCTGCCGCACCCGCTCCACGGTCTGGTAAGTGGCCCGCACCTCCTTGTCCCTGGAAATGTCGAACAGATGGAAGCGATTGCGGCCGCTCTGCTTGGCCACGTACATCGCCTGATCGGCGTGGCGCAACAGCGTGTCGGCGTCGTCGTTGTCCCACGGAGAGAGCGTGACGCCAATGCTGGCAAAGACGTTGATGGCCTTGCCGTCGATCGCATACGGCATGGAAACCGCGATCAGGACCCGGTTCAAGGCCGCATGCAACTCGTCCATGCCGCGAACATGTCGCAACACCAGGACGAACTCATCCCCGGCCAGCCGCGCCACGACGTCTTCGCCACGCACGATGCTGCGCAGACGCCTGGCGACTTCCACCAACAACCGATCGCCGCTGGCATGGCCATATCCGTCGTTGACGGCCTTGAAGCCATCAAGGTCGAGCATGCATACGGCCAAGGGCAGGTTTTCCACCCGGGAAAACTCCAGTGCCTGGTCCAGCAGTTCGGACAAATAGGTGCGATTGGGCAAGCCGGTGAGCACGTCGTGGCCGACACGCCACTGCAAGGAATGCAGCAACCGACGCTTCTCGCTGACGTCGAAACGAATCGCCAGATAACGCTTGATCTTCCCTGTCGCTTCGTCGATTACCGGCACCAGGGTGGTATCAACCCAGTGCAATGCGCCGTCCTTGGCCCGATTACAGATCTCGCCCTTCCAGATCTTGCCCAGGGCAATGGTGCGCCACATGGCGCTGAAGAACTCACTGGGATGTTGGCCCGAGTTGAGCACGCGATGGTTTGACCCAAGCAACTCATCCCGACCGTAGCCGAACAGGCTGCAGAATTGATCATTGACGTAAGTGATGCGCCCGCTCAAATCGGTTTCGGAAAAGATCGCGGCGGCGTCAACAGCCCTGCGGTACTTCTTATCCATCGAAGCAGTCATCCATGAGTCAGGCTCGTTTGTCGCGCACGGTTGCACCGCCCCCGCAGGGGCGAAAATCAACTAGGCTCAAATACCTTGAGAAAGCTGGAGCATGGACGCTGGCGGTGCGACCTGAAAAGCTCCAGGCCCCGCCCTGTGTCGCTGCTAAAGAAGCGCGAGCCCCGGTCTTTCCTACACCCGGGCTCCTGAAGCAGGACACCAAAACACCCATGCCAAAGGCCGATTCTACGAAACACATCACATTTTGCAAAGCAAGGTGATGGAACGAGCGGTTGCCTAATGCGAAGATCTATCGTTAAGTTCTTGATTCTGAATGGGAATTAAGCGATGCGAATTTCAAGTCTGGGTCCAGCCATCAGACGCTACCGCAAAGTAGCGGGGCTCACTCAGGCTGAACTTGGCGAAAAGACCGGTTTCGACCCGAAAACCATCAGCCGCTTCGAAACCGGCGCCTACACCCCGAGCGTCGAAGCCCTGTTCCTGTTTGCCGACGCGCTGGACGTCCAGCTCAAAGCATTCTTCGCCGACATGGGCGACGAAGATGAGCAGCGGGCGTACCTGTTCAACGTCATCCACAGAGCCACGCCGAAGGACCTTGGAAAGCTGATTGCGGCGGTTGATCAGGCGTTGGCCAAGCCTTGATGCAGTGAAATAGAAGCAGGGGGCGCCAACGGCACGGCTCGGCCTCCTAGTTGGCGCTCGGCTGCCTTGTCCGCGAAAACCAGGGCAGCAGAAGGCACCGATCAGTATCGATCAGCAAAACAGCAAGAAATTTTGAGTTTGGCAAACCTTGCGAACGAAGGCCTGGAGCGTTATGGAGGCAACCCCACCAGCCACACCCCGGCACACAATGTTCCCGCTGTGGCTGCTTCCTTCCGGATCTGACCAGGTTCACGGGTAATCGTTGCGGGGGGACCGATGGGGTCACCATAACGACGCCCGCCTGACGGCGAGCCGCGCCATTGTACCTATCTGACAAGAAGTTACAACCGTTCGTGTCGTATTGAAAAAACCGAAGGTGTTCAAGGACTTGCTCCAGCAACATGTCCTTGGGATTCACGGGCATATTCGGTATGGATGCAAGCTGGCCTAGCGCATTCGCGAGCAGGCTCGCTCCCACAAGGGATCTGCGCTGGACGCCCGATTCTCGAATAGCGGAGAACCCTGTGGGAGCGAGCCTGCTCGCGAATGCGTCGGAACATCCGCCATCCTTGGCAGCCAGCTCACCACAAAACTACAACAACACCTCATCCGCCCGACCACCCTCCTCCTGGATCACCAAGTGAATGAAGTGCAGCTTGGTGATCACCGCTGCCGGCACGACGAACGGGTAGAAATCCGGCTGGCCCATGCTGCGCGACAGTTCGTTGAGCATACCGGCCAGTTCGATCCAGGCGTTGACGAATGACAGGAACGCCGTGCCACCCGCGTGCTCGGGGTCAAACAGGGTGTCGGGCGGGAACGGCTGATAGTCGAAATCCATTTCCCGCGCGCTCATGCCGAAGCCCAGCGCCGTGTCCACCGCGTCCATCATGTGCAGGTAATGAGCCCAGGTCTCGGCCCAGTCCTCCCAAGGATGCATGGTGGCGTAGGCACTGACGTAGTGGGTTTGCCAATCCAGCGGCGCGCCTTGTTGGTAGTGCCGCTCCAAAGCTTCGGAATAACTGGCGCGCTCATCGCCGAACAACGTGCGAAACGGCTCCAGCCAATGGCTGCCGGCAATCAACCGATCCCAATAGTAATGGCCGACCTCGTGGCGAAAATGCCCGAGCAAGGTGCGATACGGCTCGTGCATCTGCTGGCGCACGTGCTCGCGATGAGCATCGTCGGCTTCTTTGATATCGAGCGTGATAAGCCCGCTGGCGTGCCCGGTGGTCGGCGGTTTACCGTCGGGATCGACGCCAATGAAGTCGAATGCCAGGCCGGTACTTTCGTTAACGGTCTTGGGAATGACCGGCAAGCCGAGGGTGATCAACTGCGCAACCAGGCGGCGCTTGGCCGTTTCAACCTTGCGCCAGCGCTCAGGGTTTTCCGGGATCGACAGGTCAGGAATCGTGCGGTTCAGACTGCAGGCGATGCACAGCGTGTCGTGCCCGTTGGCGGGAAGCAGCCAGTTGCAGGCTGCAGCGGTATCGAGATTGGCGCAGCGGCGGAACAGCCCGGCCTGCGGGTCGGCATCCAAGGTCCAGGTATCAGGCTGCTCGCCAGGCTGGAGGGATGACAGGCGGCTTTGCTCCGGCTGGTAGCCCAGCGCCGCCAGGCAAGCCAGGCATTGGCTGTTGCGAAAGAACAATGACTGGCCGCAACGGCACGGCCAGACCTTGCTGTTGCGTGACCGATCACCGAGGAACGGCGCGGCGATGCGCGAGCTCAGTTGTTCGAAGAAGCGGTACATGGCGATCTCTCCCTGGAGCCTGCAAGACTAGATCACCTTAGGTTCATGATCGTTCCAAACGCCGGCTCATAGCACCGATAAACCGTGGCGAGGGAGCTTGCTCCCGCTCGGCGGCACAGCCGTCGCAAAACCGGACAATGCGGTTCATCAAGACGATTGCGTCGCGCCGATTGGGGCGGCTGCGCCACCCAGCGGGAGCAAGCTCCCTCGCCAAAAAAGCCGCGCCCCTCAGACCGGGATGCCATGGCCCTTCAGGAAATCGACGAACGCTTGTTCGTCGAGCACCTTGAGCCCCAACTCATTGGCCTTGGTCAATTTCGACCCTGCTCCCGGCCCGGCCACCACGCAGTGGGTTTTTGCCGACACGGACCCGGCGACCTTGGCCCCCAGGCTCTCCAATTTATCCTTGGCGACGTCGCGACTCATCAGCTCCAGCGAACCGGTCAGCACCCAGGTATTCCCTGCTTCGGGCAAGCCTTCGACGACTTTCTTCTCGCTCAGCCAGTGCATCCCGAAATCCTGCAGTTGCTTCTCTGCAGCCAGGGCCTGCTCGCGATTGGCGGCGACAGCGAAGAACTCGCGCACGGCGTTGGCCTGCTTTTCCGGCAGCGCCTGGCGCATATCCAGCCAGTCGGCGTTCATGACCGCTTCGAGCGACCCGAACTTGTCCGCCAGCTTCTGCGCCCCGCCCGGGCCGACCGAAGGAATGTGCAGCTTGTCGAGGAAGCCGCCGAGGGTCGTGCTGGCGGAGAATTCCGCGCCCAACTCGCCCTGGTCCTGAATTTCCAGGCCGTGGCGCAGCAGGTCCTTGATGACCTGGCGATTGTGCGCATCCTCAAAGAAGCTGTGGATTTCGTGGGCGACTTCCAGGCCCACATCTGGCAGGTACGTCAGCACTTGGGGCAACGCCGCCTGCACGCGCTCCAGCGAACCGAGGGAGCGGGCCAGGACCTTGGCGGTCTCCTCGCCCACATCGGGGATGCCGAGGGCGTAGATAAAACGCGCCAGGCTCGGCTGCTTGCTGTCGACGATGGCCGCCAGCAAGTTCTTGCTCGACAGCTCGGCGAAGCCTTCCAGGTCGACGATTTGCTCGAACGTCAGCGCATACAGGTCGGCGGGCGACCCCACCAGCCCTTCGTCCACCAATTGCTCGACACTTTTCTCGCCCAGGCCTTCGATGTCCATTGCCCGTCGCGAGACGAAATGGATGATCGCCTGCTTGAGCTGCGCGCCACAGGCCAGGCGACCGACGCAGCGGTACACCGCGCCTTCGCTGACGGTCTCGCGACCCTTGCTGCGCTTGATCAGTTGCGTACGCTCGACATGGGAACCGCAAACCGGACACTGCTGCGGCACTGCCACCGGGCGGGCGTTTTCCGGGCGGCGCTCGGTGACGACCTGCACCACCTGCGGGATCACGTCGCCGGCGCGGCGAATGATCACCGTGTCGCCGATCATCAGGCCCAGGCGCGCCACCTCGTCCATGTTGTGCAGCGTGGCATTGGCCACCGTCACGCCAGCCACCTTGACTGGCTTGAGCCGCGCCACGGGTGTGACAGCACCGGTACGGCCGACCTGGAACTCGACGTCGAGCAATTCGGTGAGTTCTTCGCTGGCGGGGAATTTATGGGCGATGGCCCAGCGCGGCTCGCGGGCACGAAAACCCAATTCGCGCTGGGAGGCGATGCTGTTGACCTTGAACACCACACCGTCGATTTCGTAGGGCAGCGAATTGCGTCGCTCGCCGATGTCGCGGTAGTAATCCAGGCATTCGTCGATACCGTGGGCCAGCTTCAGCTCACGGCTGATGGGCATGCCCCAGGCCCTGAGTTGCTTGAGATTGCCGATGTGGGTGTCGGCGATGTCCGACGTCACCTGGCCGATGCCATAGCAGCAGAATTCAAGGGGACGGTTGGCCGTGATCCTCGAGTCCAATTGGCGCAGACTGCCGGCGGCTGCGTTGCGCGGGTTGGCGAACGTCTTGCCGCCCGCTTCCAGTTGCGTGGCATTGAGGCGCTCGAAACCGGCCTTGGACATGTACACCTCGCCGCGCACTTCCAGCACCGGTGGCCAACCGCTGCCCTGCAGCTTGAGGGGAATGTTGCGCACCGTGCGCACGTTGACGCTGATGTCCTCGCCCGTGGTGCCGTCACCGCGCGTGGCACCACGCACCAGCATGCCATCCTGATACAGCAGGCTGACCGCCAGGCCATCGAGCTTCGGTTCACAACTGTATTCCACCGCCGCACCGCCGCCGAGCAAATCGCCCTGGGGCAGGTCGAGGCCTTCCGTCACGCGCCGATCGAATTCGCGCATGGTGGTTTCGTCAAACGCGTTGCCCAGGCTGAGCATCGGGATTTCATGACGTACCTGGCTGAATGCCGACAGCGCCACGCTGCCCACCCGCTGGGTCGGCGAGTCGCTGGTCACCAGTTCCGGGTGCTGCTCTTCCAGGGCTTTCAGTTCATGGAACAGGCGGTCGTATTCAGCGTCCGGGATGCTCGGTTCATCGAGAACGTGGTAGCGATAGTTATGCTGATCCAGCTCGGCGCGCAGCTCTAGGATGCGGGTTTCAACGGCGTTCATAGTGTTCTCTCATAAAGCAAAAGAGCAGCCTGGGCTGCTCATTTTTTCAAGACTTTCTTGGGAGGGTTTCGCCCTCCAGCGGGAGCAAGCTCCCTCGCCACAAAAGGCCCCAGCCATAAAGACTCTGGCGACCTCAGCGCTTCTGGGTCAGCGCACGGCGCTCGAATTCGACGATGCGCTGGCGGTAGTGCTCGATCGTCTGGGCGGTCAGCACGCTGCGCTGATCATCCTTCAATTCACCGTTGAGCTCCTGGGACAGCTTGCGCGCCGCTGCAACCATCACGTCAAAGGCCTGCTTGGGATGGCGTGGGCCTGGCAGGCCGAGGAAGAAACTCACCGCCGGGGTGCTGAAGTGGTCGATGTCATCGAGGTCGAACACACCAGGCTTGACCGCGTTGGCCATGGAGAACAACACCTCGCCATTGCCGGCCATGCTTTCGTGGCGATGGAAAATGTCCATTTCGCCAAAGCGCAGGCCGCTTTCGAGGATGTTCTGCAGCAGCGCCGGGCCCTTGAAGCCGGCCGGGTCGCGGCAGATCACGCTGATCACCAGCACTTCTTCAGCCTGGGCCTGTTCCTTGTCGGCGCTGGAAGGCTTGCTCTCGTCCGGGAAGTCGCCGTCACGACTGCTGAAGCCCGGGCCGCCATCGAGATCCAGGTTCAGGTTCAAATCGCCCTGGGACGGCTCGCTGTTGCGCTTGCCGCGCTTGGAACCCGATTCCCGTGGCTCACGCGCAGGCGCGCTCATCGACGGCAAGTCATGCTCGTCCAGCTGCGGCTCCTTGTGGGTGTCCAGCACCCGTGGCGGGCCCAGCAGTTCGGCGCTGTCATCCTCATCAGGCAGGTTAGACAGGCTGCGATCCAGGCGAAACTTGAGTTTCCCCTTGCCGCCGCGCATGCGACGCCAGCCGTCGAAAAGAATACCGGCAATGACAATGATGCCGATGACGATCAGCCACTCGCGCAGACCGATTTCCATGTAATCCCGTGCCTCTATAAAAATGCTGAAAAATAAGGGGCTTAGCTATTTGCAAACCGCTTTAAAACGTGGCGCCAACTCTATGTTCTGAATGGCGTTTTGCCCACGCATACGAAAAATTGACATTAAACTAGCACGACCAAAGATAACTTTACACCGTCTGTCGCATAGGCTTGTGCCCAATCTGTGAATTGACCATCAGCCCCAACGGTAAAAAATACCTACAGCGTTACAAGTAGAAGCCCTACAACCTGTCTTCAGGCATCCACCATCGCCATGGCTTCCTCCACATCCACCGCCACCAGTCGCGAGCAGCCGGGCTCATGCATGGTCACCCCCATCAACTGATCGGCCATCTCCATGGCGATCTTGTTGTGGGTGATATAGATGAACTGCACTGTCTCAGACATCTCCTTCACCAGCCGTGCGTAACGGCCTACGTTGGCGTCGTCCAATGGTGCATCGACTTCATCGAGCATGCAGAACGGTGCCGGGTTCAGTTTGAAGATGGCGAAGACCAGGGCCAATGCCGTCAGCGCTTTTTCACCGCCGGAGAGCAAATGAATGGTGCTGTTCTTCTTGCCGGGAGGACGCGCCATGATTGTCACCCCAGTATCGAGTAGATCTTCGCCCGTCAGTTCCAAATAGGCGCTGCCGCCACCAAAAACTTTTGGGAAAAGTGCCTGCAAACCGCCGTTGATCTGATCAAAGGTATCCTTGAAGCGGTTGCGGGTTTCCTTGTCGATCTTGCGGATGACGTTTTCCAGGGTTTCCAGCGCCTCTACCAGATCGTCGTTCTGAGCATCCAGGTAGCGCTTGCGCTCGGACTGCTGCTGGTATTCGTCGATAGCGGCCAGGTTGATCGCCCCCAGGCGCTGAATGCGCTGGGCAATGCGCTCCAGCTCTTCCTCGGCATCCTTCTCGTTCGCCCCGGCCACCAACGTTGCGAGCACCCCGTTGAGGTCGTAGCCGTCCTCCAGCAACTGGTCCTGCAAGGCCTTGCGGCGCACGGTCAGGGCTTGCCATTCCATGCGCTGCTGTTCCATCTGGCCGCGGATCAGTTGCGATTGCTGCTCGGCCTGGCTACGGCGCTTCTCGGCGTCGCGCAATTCGCGGTCGGCGTCTTCCAGGGCGATCTGCGCGGTCTTGAGTTCTTCGTCGACGCTCATGCGTTTATCGAGCAATTCTTCAAGCTTGAGGCGCAACTCTTCCAGCGGCGCCTCGCCCTCCTCCAGATTCAGGCTCAACTGTTCACGTTTTTCGGTCAGGCGCTCGGACTGCATTTCCAGGCGTTCCAAGGCCTGGCGGGTGGAATCGTATTGCGCCTTGAGCGAGCCCAGGCGTACCGCCAATTGGTGAGCATGATCCTTGTGCTGACGCGCTTCCTGGCGCACGCGGTCGAGGCGTTCACGCAGGCTGTCGCGCTGGGCCAGCAGCAATTCACGCTGCTCGGTATCCAGCGCCATCGCGTCGAGGGCTTCCTGCAATTGCAGACGCGCCTCGCCGATCTGTTCGTGTTCCAGCGCCCGCTGCTCGCCCAACTCGGCGATTTCCTCATCGAGACGGCTGCGGCGCAGGGCCAATTGTTCGACCTTCGCCTTGCCGGCCGACAGCTGCGCCTTGAGTTCGCCCTGTTGGCGCGCTTCGTCCTGCAACAAGCGACGCAAATGTTCGCGGCCGTTTTCCTGCTGACGCTGTTGCGCCCGCAGGTTCTGCAATTCGGTTTCCAGGGCTTCGACGCTGGCCTCGCGCTCTTCGCGCTCGGCGCCCAGGCGCTGGATTTCCTGGCCGCGAGCGAGCATGCCGCTCTCCGCTTCGCTGGCCCGGCGCACCCGCAGGAAATGCCGGCCGACCCAATATCCGTCACGACTGATCAGGCTTTCGCCGGCCGCCAGTTGCCCGCGCAAGGCCAAGGCCTGCTCGAGGCTGTCCACTGGCTTGACCTGCCCCAGCCAGGGCGATAGATCGACTTGGGCTTCGACTTTGTCCAACAAGCTGCCCGGCACCCGCACCCCGTCACCGGCCGGGCTGAGCAAGCGCAGATCACCTTGGCTGAAGCCAGAAAGGTCGAAGCCGGCGAAATCATCCACCAGCACCGCTTGAAGGTCGGCGCCCAGTACGGTCTCCACCGCCAACTCCCAACCGGTATCGACCTTCAGGCCTTCGGCCAATCGAGGATGCTCGGCCAGATGCTGGTCACGCAGCCATTCGGCGGTGCCGGTGCCCGGGTCCAGCGCGGCTTGCTGCAAGGCTTCCAGCGAGGCCAGGCGTCCATTGAGCCGCTGCAATTCACCCTGGGCCTGTTGCTGGTTCTGCAAGGCCAGTTGCAAGGCCTGGCGCAGTTGCTCGAGGCGTTCGACCTGGGCGTCTTCGCTGGCCTGCAAATCTTCGAGCGTGGCTTCGCTGGTGGCGAGTTGCTCGCTCAGCTCCAGGATGGCGGCATCTTCCGGGTCTGCCGCGAGCAATGCACGCTCTTCGGACTGACGCCGTTGACGCTCGGCCAGGCGCTCCATGCTGGTTTCGAGTTGCTGGATCCGCGACTGCTGGACTTCAGCCTGGCGCCGCGGCTCGGCGGAGGTCAGGTTGAAGCTGTCCCACTGCTCTTGCCAACCGTGCATGGTCAGCTCGGCTTCTTCCAGCGCTGCGGCAGCCTCTTCGGCGGCGGCGCTGGTGAGTTCCTGCTCTGGCGTGAGCCGTTCAAGCTCTTCGCCAAGGGTCAGCAATAATGTGCGGTCGTGGCCCAGGTGGGATTCGGTTTCCAGACGCGCGCGCTCGGCTTCCTTCAAGTCATCCTGCAACTGGCGCAAGCGCTGCTGACCGTGCTGGATGCTTTGTTCGACCCGGGCAATGTCACCGCCCACCGAATAGAAACGCCCTTGCACCAGATTGAAGCGTTCGGACAGGTCGTGATGCCCATCGCGCAGGCGCTCGATGGCGGCATCGGCGTTGCGTTGTTCGGCCACCAGCGCTTCGAAGCTGACTTCCTGGTTGCCGATGACCGCCTCGCGTTGGCCAACCTGCTCGTTCAACGCCTGCCAGCGCAGGGCCGACAACTGTGCCTTGAGTTGGCGCTCCTCGCCTTTGTACTCCTGGTATTTCTTCGCGGCTTCAGCCTGACGGTACAAGCGTTCGAGTTGGCGCTCGAGTTCTTCGCGAAGGTCGGTCAGGCGGGCGAGGTTTTCGTGGGTTCGACGGATGCGGTTTTCGGTCTCGCGGCGCCGCTCCTTGTATTTGGAGATACCGGCAGCTTCCTCGATGAAATTGCGTAGGTCTTCAGGCTTGGCCTCGATCAGCTTGGAGATCATGCCCTGTTCGATGATCGAATAGCTGCGTGGACCCAGGCCGGTGCCAAGGAAGATATCGGTGATATCGCGACGGCGGCACTTGGCGCCGTTGAGGAAGTAACTGTTCTGGCTGTCGCGGGTCACTTTGCGCCGAATGGAAATTTCCGCGTAGGCCGCGTACTCGCCGATCAGCGTGCCGTCAGAGTTATCGAAGACCAGCTCGATGCTCGCCTGGCTCACCGGTTTGCGACTGGTGGAGCCATTGAAGATGACGTCGGTCATCGACTCGCCGCGCAAGTTCTTGGCCGAGCTTTCGCCCATCACCCAACGCACGGCGTCGATGATGTTCGACTTGCCGCAGCCATTGGGCCCGACCACTGCCGCCATGTTGCTGGGGAAGTTCACCGTGGTCGGATCGACGAACGATTTGAACCCCGCCAGCTTGATGCACTTGAGACGCATGTTCAGGCCTTCGTCAGGGCTGAAACCACCAGATCGCAACTGCGCTGGGCGTAGGCCGTCAGCACGATGCGGATCTGCGGCAAATCACGGGCCAGCACCGCGACGAGCAGGCGCTGGAACAGGTCGAGGAATTCGCTCATTTCGGCCTTGCGCTGTTCCAAGGCCAGGAAGTAGGCGCGGCTCATGGCCGGCTGCAGGTTCTCGACGGTTTCCTGCAAGTATGGATTGTTGGCAAAGGGATACGCGGCGCGCATCACGCTGAAGCTTTCATCGACAAAGGTACGGATGTCCTGGCGCGCGTAGGCATCGTTGAGGCGCTGCTGGATCGCGACGAACGGCGCCATGTCGGCCTGTTCTTTCCACCCATGGGCCACGGCGTTGCCAAGCAGGATGTACAGCTCGCTCATCAATGCACAAAGACTGCGCACGTTGTGCTCAGTCAACTCGGTGACATGCGCCCCACGGCGCGGCAGGATCGCGATCAAATGGCGTCGTTCCAGGATCAGCAAGGCCTCGCGGACCGAACCACGGCTGACATTGAGCGCCAGCGTGACCTTTTGCTCCTGGATGCGCTCTCCCGGCTTCATTTCGCCGCGAATGATGCGCTCGGCGAGGTGATGGGCGATTTGCTCGGCGAGGCTGTCCGGGGCCTTGAACGTCATGGTTGTCCTTCAAACTCTTCGATCTGCACAAGCGGCGCAGTGTAGCGCACTCGATACGTCATGGCGCAGGGCCTCTACCGGGTTTTTGGCACGATATAAGCAAAAAAATTTGAGCCCTCTTCCTGAAACAGACCCTGTGGGAGCGAGCTTGCTCGCGATAGCGGTCTGTGAGCTTGCATCCATACTGAATGTACCGCCGTCATCGCGAGCAAGCTCGGCTCCCACAGGGTTCTACAGTGTCCATAGATCGTTGTTCATCGACCGAATGGATTTTCTTGACCTTTAAGTCAGAAAATCATTGACCGAAAAGTCAGAACTGCTAAATTCAGCCCACGTCGATACAACAATAATGAATCTGCGAGGCCTTCCGTGATCCAGTTTTTACTCAACCAGGAACTCCGTAGCGAGCACGCCCTGGACCCGAACCTGACTGTGCTCAACTATTTGCGCGAGCACGTTGGCAAACCCGGCACCAAGGAAGGCTGCGCCAGCGGCGACTGCGGTGCGTGCACGGTGGTGGTGGGCGAATTGGAAACGGACGCGGATGGTCGCGAACGCGTTCGCTACCGCAGCCTCAATTCGTGCCTGACGTTCGTTTCGTCGTTGCACGGCAAGCAATTGATCAGCGTCGAAGACCTCAAGCACAACGGCCAACTGCACAGCGTCCAGCAGGCCATGGTCGATTGCCACGGTTCGCAATGCGGTTTCTGCACGCCGGGTTTCGTCATGTCGCTGTTCGCCTTGCAGAAGAACAGCGAACAACCCGACGCTCACAAGGCCCATGAAGCGTTGGCCGGCAACCTTTGCCGCTGCACCGGCTACCGGCCGATCCTGGCCGCCGCCGAGCAGGCATGTTGCGGCAAGCAAACCGATCAGTTCGACGCCCGCGAGGCCGAAACCATTTCCCGCCTGAAAGCCATCGCGCCGACCGAAACCGGTGAACTCAACAGCGGCGACAAGCGTTGCCTGGTCCCGCTGACCGTTGCCGACCTGGCCGATCTCTACGATGCTTATCCGCAAGCGCGCCTGCTGGCCGGCGGCACCGACCTGGCCCTGGAAGTCACACAATTTCATCGCACCCTGCCGGTGATGATCTATGTGGGCAACGTCGCCGAACTCAAGCGCATCGAGCGTTTCGACGATCGCCTGGAAATCGGTGCCGCCACCCCGCTTTCCGATTGCTATGAAGCCCTGCAAGCCGAATACCCGGACTTCGGCGAACTGCTCCAGCGCTTCGCCTCGTTGCAGATCCGCAACCAGGGCACCCTGGGCGGCAATATCGGCAACGCCTCGCCGATTGGCGACTCACCGCCCTTGCTGATCGCTCTCGGCGCGCAAATCGTGCTGTGCAAAGGCCAGGTTCGTCGCACGCTGGCCCTGGAAGACTATTTCCTCGATTACCGGGTCACCGCCCGGCAGGAAAGCGAATTCATCGAAAAGATCATCGTGCCCCGGGCCAGCGCCGAGCAGGCGTTCCGCGCCTACAAGGTTTCCAAACGACTGGACGATGACATTTCCGCAGTCTGCGCGGCATTCAACCTGCGCATCGAAAACGGTGTGGTCCAAGACGCTCGTATCGCCTTCGGCGGAATGGCCGCCACACCCAAGCGCGCCAAGCATTGCGAAGCCGTCCTGATCGGTGCGCCCTGGAAAAACAGCACCGTCGAGCGCGCCTGCCTCGCCCTGGCCGAGGACTTCACACCCCTTTCGGACTTCCGCGCCAGCAAGGAATATCGCCTGCTCAGCGCCCGCAACCTGCTGCGCAAATACTTCATCGAGCTGCAAACGCCGCACATCGAGACTCGGGTGACCGCTTATGTCTAACCATCACGCCGTAGAGAAGACCCAAGCCGAACTGGCCGAACTGTTCGCCCGCGACCTCACCACCGGCGTGGGCCGCAGCGTCAAGCACGACAGCGCCGCCAAGCACGTGTCCGGCGAAGCGCAGTACATCGATGACCGCCTGGAATTCCCCAACCAGTTGCACGTCTACGCCCGGCTGTCGGACCGCGCCCACGCCAGGATCCTGCGCATCGACACCGCGCCCTGCTACGCCTTCGAAGGCGTGCGCATCGCCATTACCCACCAGGATATTCCCGGCCTGAAGGACATCGGCCCGCTGCTGCCCGGTGACCCGCTGCTGGCGATCAACGATGTGCAGTTCGTCGGCCAACCGGTGCTGGCCGTCGCGGCCAAGGACCTTGAGACTGCTCGCAAGGCAGCGATGGCGGCGATCATTGAATACGAAGACCTCGAACCGGTGCTGGACGTCGTCGAGGCGCTGCGCAAGCGGCACTTCATGCTCGACAGCCACACCCACCAGCGCGGCGATTCAGCCACCGCATTGGCGAGTGCCGAGCATCGCATCCAGGGCTCGCTGCACATCGGCGGCCAGGAACACTTTTACCTGGAAACCCAGATCTCCTCGGTGATGCCCACCGAGGACGGTGGCATGATCGTCTACTGCTCGACCCAGAACCCTACCGAAGTGCAGAAGCTGGTGGCCGAGGTATTGGGCGTATCGATGAATAAAGTCGTGGTGGACATGCGCCGCATGGGCGGAGGGTTCGGCGGCAAGGAAACCCAGGCCGCCAGCCCGGCGTGCCTGTGCGCCGTGATCGCACACCTCACCGGCCAGCCGACCAAGATGCGCCTGCCCCGCGTCGAAGACATGCTGATGACCGGCAAGCGCCACCCCTTCTACATCGAATACGACGTCGGCTTCGACAGCACCGGCCGCCTGCATGGCATCGCTCTTGAACTGGCCGGCAACTGTGGCTGCTCGCCGGACCTGTCGGCCTCGATCGTCGACCGGGCGATGTTCCATGCCGACAACGCCTATTACTTGGGCGATGCGACGATCAACGGGCACCGCTGCAAGACCAACACCGCGTCGAACACCGCCTATCGGGGCTTCGGCGGGCCTCAAGGCATGGTCGCCATCGAGGAAGTGATGGACGCCATCGCACGGCACTTGGGGCTCGATCCGCTGGCGGTGCGCAAGGCCAACTATTACGGCAAGACCGAGCGCAACGTCACGCATTACTACCAGACCGTCGAGCACAACATGCTCGAAGAGATGACCGCCGAGCTTGAACAAAGCAGCCAATATGCCGAGCGCCGCGAAGCGATCCGCCGCTACAACGCCAACAGCCCGATCCTCAAAAAGGGCTTGGCGCTGACGCCCGTGAAGTTCGGCATCTCGTTCACCGCCAGCTTCCTCAACCAGGCCGGGGCGCTGATACACGTCTACACCGACGGCAGCATCCACCTCAACCATGGCGGCACGGAAATGGGCCAGGGCCTGAACACCAAGGTCGCCCAAGTGGTGGCCGAGGTGTTCCAGGTGGAAATGGACCGCGTACAGATCACCGCGACCAACACCGACAAAGTCCCGAACACCTCGCCGACCGCGGCATCGAGCGGTGCCGACCTGAACGGCAAGGCCGCGCAGAATGCCGCCGAAACCATCAAGCGACGCCTGGTGGAGTTCGCCGCGCGGCAGTACAAAGTCAGCGAAGAAGACGTGGAATTCCACAACGGCCACGTGCGGGTGCGCGATCACATCCTGAGCTTCGAGGCACTGGTGCAGCAGGCGTATTTCGCCCAGGTCTCGCTGTCGAGCACCGGCTTCTACAAGACCCCTAAAATCTACTACGACCGCAGCCAGGCCCGTGGCCGGCCGTTCTATTACTACGCCTATGGCGCGGCGTGTGCCGAGGTGATCGTCGACACCCTCACCGGCGAGTACAAGATGCTGCG
This sequence comes from Pseudomonas brassicacearum subsp. neoaurantiaca, assembly GCF_013608025.1. GTDB lineage: Bacteria > Pseudomonadota > Gammaproteobacteria > Pseudomonadales > Pseudomonadaceae > Aquipseudomonas. The sequence goes on from NZ_VDLV01000004.1 coordinate 233,549, forward strand.
CACCGACATCCTCCACGACGTCGGCGCCTCGCTGAACCCGGCCATCGACGTCGGCCAGGTGGAGGGCGGCTTCATCCAGGGCATGGGCTGGCTGACCATGGAAGAACTGGTGTGGAACGACAAGGGCAAGCTGATGACCAATGGCCCGGCCAGCTACAAGATTCCCGCCGTCGCTGACATGCCTTTGGATTTGCGGGTCAAGTTGGTGGAAAACCGCAAGAACCCCGAAGACACAGTGTTCCATTCCAAAGCCGTGGGCGAACCGCCGTTCATGCTCGGCATCGCCGCGTGGTGCGCCATCAAGGACGCCGTGGCGAGCCTGGGGGATTACCGGCATCAACCAAGAATCGACGCGCCGGCGACGCCGGAGCGGGTGTTGTGGGGGTGTGAGCAGATGCGTCAGTTGAAGACTGTGGAACCTGAGCAAGTTGAGGCCGAGTTGGCTCCGCTTTAGGACCGCAGCGCCGCTTTCGCGAGCAAGCTCGCTCCCACAGGGGATTGTGAACACCGACCCTATGTGGGAGCGAGCTTGCTCGCGATGAGGCCGGAACAGACAACAGAGATGTCGAGGTGAATATGTACAACTGGATCAGCGCCCTCGCCGACCTGCAAACCCGCGGTGAACCGTGCGTGCTGGTGACAATCATCGAAGAGCTCGGCTCCACCCCGCGCAACGCCGGTTCGAAGATGGTCATCAGCGCCAGCCAGACGTTCGACACCATCGGTGGCGGGCACCTGGAATACAAGGCCATGGAGATCGCTCGGCAGATGCTCGCCAGCGGCCAGCAGAATACCCACCTGGAGCGCTTCAGCCTCGGCGCCAGCCTCGGCCAGTGCTGCGGCGGTGTCACCGTGCTGCTGTTCGAACCCATGGGCCAGGTCCAAGCGCAAATCGCCGTGTTCGGCGCCGGCCACGTCGGCCGCGCCCTGGTGCCGTTGCTGGCGAGCCTGCCGTGCCGGGTGCGCTGGATTGATTCGCGGGAAGCAGAGTTCCCGGAACACCTGTCCCACGGTGTGCAAAAAATCGTGACCGAAGAACCGCTGGATGAAGTCGATGAGTTGCCCGCCGGCAGCTACTGCATCGTCATGACCCACAACCATCAGCTCGACCTGGAACTGAGCGCCGCGATCCTCAAGCGCAACGACTTCGCCTACTTCGGCCTGATCGGCTCGAAGACCAAACGGGTCAAGTTCGAGCATCGGCTGCGTGATCGCGGTTTCGACAGCGGCACCCTGCAACGCATGCGTTGCCCGATGGGCATCGGCGAAGTCAAAGGCAAGCTGCCTGTGGAAATCGCCATCTCCATCGCCGGCGAAATCATCGCCACCTATAACGCGGACTTCGGCCAGCACACCTCGCGCGCCGAACCCATTGCCAAGTTGCTGCCGGTTTCGCGCCGCAGCCAGCGTTAATCCTTTTATCGAGACAGACCATGCCCCTGACACGCAAAGCCTACCGCGCCGCCCTGCTCCACAGCCTCGCCGACCCGGCCGAGGTGGGTATCGAGGCGTCCTATGAATACTTCGAGGACGGCCTGCTGGTGGTGGAAAACGGCCAGATCAGCGCCATCGGCCACGCCAGCGACTTGCTGCCGACCCTGGCGGCGGATATCGAAATCCACCATTACCCGGACGCGTTGATCACACCCGGTTTGATCGATACCCACATCCATCTGCCGCAAACCGGCATGGTCGGCGCCTACGGCGAACAACTGCTGGATTGGCTGAACACCTACACCTTCCCCTGCGAAAGCCAGTTCGCCGACAAGGCCCACGCCGAGGCGGTGGCGGATATTTTCATCAAGGAACTGTTGCGCAACGGCACCACCACCGCCCTGGTATTTGGCAGCGTGCACCCGCAATCGGTGAATGCGTTTTTCGAAGTGGCCGAGAAACTCGACCTGCGGATGATCGCCGGCAAGGTGATGATGGACCGCAACGCCCCCGACTATCTGGTCGATACCGCCGAATCCAGCTACTCCGAAAGCAAGGCGCTGATCGAGCGCTGGCATGGCAAGGGCCGTCTGCACTACGCCGTGACGCCGCGCTTCGCACCAACGAGCACCCCGGAGCAACTGACCCTGGCCGGCCAATTACTCAGCGAATACCCGGACCTGTACATGCAGACCCACATCAGCGAGAACCTGCAGGAAGTGCAATGGGTCAAGGAGTTGTTTCCGGAGCGCAAGGGTTACCTGGACGTCTACGATCATTACCAATTACTCGGCGAACGCTCGGTGTTCGCCCACGGCGTTCACCTGTGCGACGACGAATGCGCGCGCCTGGCTCAGACCGGTTCGGCCATCGCTTTCTGCCCAACCTCGAATTTTTTCCTAGGCAGCGGGCTGTTCAACCTGCCAATGGCCGAAAAGCACAAAGTGAACGTAGGGCTGGGGACGGACGTGGGAGGCGGCACCAGTTTCTCGCTGCTGCAAACCTTGAACGAAGCGTACAAGGTCATGCAGTTGCAAGGCGCGCGGCTGAGTCCATTCAAATCGCTGTACCTGGCTACCCTCGGCGGCGCGCGGGCCTTGCGCCTTGAGGATAAGATCGGGACGTTGCAGCCGGGGACGGATGCGGATTTCCTGGTGCTGGACTACAACGCCACGCCGCTGTTGAGCTATCGCCTCCAGCAGGCCAAGGACATTGCCGAGCGGTTGTTCGTGCTGATGACGCTGGGGGATGATCGGACGGTTGCGCAGACTTACGCGGCGGGTCGGTTGGTGCACCAGCGGTAGGTTGTATTGCCTGCCAGGACGCTATCGCGAGCAAGCTCGCTCCCACAGTGGATTTGTGGTGTACACATAACCCCTGTGGGAGCGAGCTTGCTCGCGATTGGCGGTATGACTGGTTCAACGATCAGAGCTTGGCAGGCGTACGCCCCGGCTTCTTGCTCTGCAACAGATGCGAGAACACCGCATGCAAGTCGTCCGACGCGCTTTCCTCGTCGAGGTTGAGCTTGCTGTCGATGTGGTCCATGTGATGCATCATCAGGTCCACCGCCAGCTTGGCGTCGCGCGCCTCGATGGCGTCGATCAGTTGGGTGTGTTCGTCATAGGAACAGTGGGATCGGTTGCCGCTTTCGTACTGGGCGATGATCAACGAGGTCTGGGACACCAGGCTGCGCTGGAAGCTGATCAGCGGAGCATTCTTCGCCGCCTCGGCGAGCTTCAAGTGGAACTCGCCCGACAACCGGATGCCGGCGCCACGATCGCCGCGCGAGAAACTGTCGCGCTCGTCGCTGACCATCTGCCGCAGTTCGGCAAGCTGCTCGGCGGTGGCGTGCTGGACCGCCAGTTCCGTGATTGCCTTCTCCACCATGCGCCGGGCGAAAAATACCTGGCGGGCCTCTTCGACACTCGGGCTCGCCACTACGGCGCCGCGATTGGGCCGCAACAGCACCACCCCTTCATGGGCCAGGCGCGACAGCGCGCGGCGAATGATGGTGCGGCTGACCCCGAAAATCTCCCCAAGTGCCTCTTCGCTCAATTTGGTACCGGGCGCCAGGCGCTGTTCGAGGATGGCCTCGAAAATGTGCGCATAGACAATGTCGTCCTGGGTTCCGCTGCGGCCGGCTTTGCCTGCTCGCGGTTGTTTCTTGAGGGGCTGCAACTGTTCGTTCATGGGCACTCGAGTCGGGAGAACTGCGGCGATTTAACCGTGACTGTAATACGGCACAGCGGGTCGCTGGCAAGTATCGCGTAAAAAACACGGCGATTGTACACAACCTCTGATGGCAACACGACTGTACGGCTCTTTGCGGGCATGGCTGTATTGCAATCGACTACGGTGTTGAGTTTAGGCTTAAACCCGAAACCTGTGGCCCACCAAGGCCAGCCAATCTACAACAAGGATCACCGCCCACCATGACCGAAGTCACGACCGCGCCACTTCGTCCATTGGCCGATACGTCGCCCTCGGCCATCGTCGCCGGGTTCATCGCCATGATGACCGGCTACACCAGTTCCCTGGTGCTGATGTTCCAGGCCGGGCAAGCGGCGGGCCTGACCAGCGGGCAGATTTCCTCGTGGATCTGGGCGATCTCCATCGGCATGGCCGTGTGTTCCATTGGCCTGTCGCTGCGCTACCGCACGCCGATCACCATCGCCTGGTCGACCCCGGGCGCTGCGTTGTTGATCACCAGCCTGGGCGGCGTGAGTTATGGCGAGGCCATCGGTGCCTATATAACGTGCGCGGTGTTGGTGACGATCTGCGGCCTGACCGGCAGTTTCGAGCGCCTGGTCAAGCGCATTCCGGCCTCGCTGGCGGCGGCGTTGCTGGCGGGCATCCTGTTCAAGATCGGCAGCGAAATATGCGTCGCCACCCAGCACCGCACCGGCCTCGTGCTGGGCATGTTCTTCACCTACCTGATCGTCAAGCGCCTGTCGCCGCGTTATGCGGTCCTGGCGGCGTTGCTGGTCGGCACCGCGCTGTCGGGCCTGTTGGGACTCTTGGATTTCAGCGGTTTCGCCCTGGAAGTCGCGACACCGGTCTGGACCACGCCGCACTTTTCCCTGGCAGCCACCATCAGCATCGGCATTCCGCTGTTCGTGGTGGCGATGACCTCTCAGAACATGCCCGGCATTGCCGTACTGCGGGCAGACGGCTACAACGTACCGGCCTCGCCGTTGATCACCAGCACCGGCATCGCCTCGCTGCTGCTGGCGCCGTTCGGCTCCCACGGCATCAACCTGGCGGCGATCAGTGCTGCGATCTGCACCGGGCCGCATGCCCATGAAGATCGCAACAAGCGCTACACGGCCGCGGTGTGGTGCGGGATTTTCTATGGGATTGCCGGAGTGTTCGGCGCAACGCTGGCGGCACTGTTCGCGGCGCTGCCCAAGGAACTGGTGTTGTCCATCGCGGCCCTGGCGCTGTTCGGGTCGATCATCAACGGTTTGAGCATCGCCATGAGCGAAGTGAAGGAGCGGGAGGCGGCGCTGGTCACCTTCATGGTCACGGCGTCGGGGCTGACGCTGTTTTCCATCGGTTCGGCGTTCTGGGGGATCGTGGCGGGGGTATTGACGTTGTTGATCCTGAATTGGCGCAATGCCTGAAAGCATCGCGAGCAAGCTCGCTCCCACAGGGGTTTTGCGTCGTTCAAATAACCTGTGGGAGCGAGCTTGCTCGCGATAGCGGCCTGATAGACGGCAAAAAATCCAGGCACAAAAAAACCGGCACCTGTAAAGGTTGCCGGTTTTTCTACACCATCAAGCCTTAGCGTTGATCGGCTTTTCCGGGTACCACACGTCCAGCAACGGGCTGACTTCGACGCTGGTCAGCTCAGGACGGGCCTTGAGCCAGGCTTCAACGGCAGCGCGCTGCTCTTCGGTCACCGAGCCACGCTTCTGCAGGCAAACCAGGCCGTAGTCGTCACCGCCGACATAGCCCAGGCCATTGGCTTCCATGGCTTCTTTCAGGAAAGCGTCGAGGAAAGCGTCAATAGCCTCATCAGCCAGATCTTCTTTGAAATCCAGGTTCAGTTCGAAACCCAGCTCTTGAAATTCATCCACGCACAGTTTTTTGCGCAGACGCTGGGAACGGTTAGTCGCCATTGGAACAATCCTCATAAGTAATAACGGCCGGCACTTTACCAGTTTGGTGCGTCGATTGCCCGACTCATCGGGCCTGTCGGGCTACCGCCGGTAAAAAAATACCGCTTCGACGGGCTTGGGCACGGCACAAGCCGTTACGCCTTGGGGCATAATGCCGAACTTTCATGACCGTTGAGGGCGTTCATTTTCATGTCCTCGTCTTTTTTCCCCTCGCCTGCAGGGTTTTACTTCACATGATCAAATCTTTGCGTCCATTGCTCCTGGCCAGCCTTCTTCTTCCCCTGGCCCTCCCCGCCACCACCAGCGCCGCCACAATCAACACCGCCCTGTCGCCGAATGTGCAAAAGGCTCTCAAGAACAGCAAGCTGCAAGACAACGCCTTGTCCCTGGTCATGGTGCCGCTCGATGGTCCCGGCACGCCGACGCTATACAACGCCGATGTTTCCGTGAACCCGGCGTCCACCATGAAATTGGTCACGACCTACGCTGCTTTGGAGATGCTCGGGCCGAACCACCAGTGGAAAACCGAGTTCTATACCGACGGGACGCTCAGCGGTGGCATCCTCAACGGCAACCTGTACCTCAAGGGCGGCGGCGACCCGAAGCTGAACATGGAAAAGCTCTGGCTGTTGATGCGCGATTTACGGGCCAACGGCGTGCAGCAGGTCACCGGAGACCTGGTGCTGGATCGCAGTTTTTTCATCCAGCCCCAATTGCCTGAGTTCAACGACGACGGCAACGACGAGAACAAACCCTTCCTGGTCAAGCCCGACTCGCTGCTGGTCAACCTCAAGGCCCTGCGCTTCGTCGCCCGCAATGATGGCGGCCGGGTGCTGGTATCGGTCGAGCCGCCGATCGCCAGCATCCGCATCGAAAACGTGGTCAAGGCCGTCAACGGCAAGCAATGCGCCGGCGGCGTTCGCTACAACCCGGTGGCGAACGCCGATGGCAGCATGACCGTTACCGTCAGTGGCCAACTCGGCGACGGATGCAGCTCCCAGACCTACCTGTCATTGCTCGATCACGCCACCTACACCGCTGGTGCCGTGCGGGCAATCTGGAAAGAGCTGGGCGGCAGCATCCAGGGCAACGATCGCCTGGCCGCGACCCCGGGCAACGCCAAATTGCTTGCCCGGGCGTTTTCGCCGGACTTGGCGGAGATCATTCGCGACATCAACAAATACAGTAACAACACCATGGCCCAGCAACTGTTCCTCAGCCTGGGCGCGCAGTTTCGCAACGAGGCCGACGGTGACGACGCCAAGGCTGCGCAGCGGGTGGTACGCCAGTGGCTGGCCAAGAAAGGCATCACCGCGCCGCACCTGGTGATGGAAAACGGCTCGGGCCTGTCCCGCGCCGAACGGGTCAGCGCCCGGGAAATGGCGGCGATGCTGCAGGCGGCATGGCACAGTCCGTATGCGGCGGAATACATCAGCTCGATGCCTATCGCCGGCACCGACGGCACCATGCGCAAGCGTCTCAAGACCACCGCCATGGCCGGCGAAGCCCACATCAAGACCGGCACGCTGAACACCGTCCGAGCCATCGCCGGCTTCAGCCGCGACATCAACGGCAACACCTGGGCGGTCGTGGCGATCCTCAACGATCCGAAGCCATGGGGCGCCTCTTCGGTGCTGGACCAGGTATTGCTCGACCTGTATCGCCAGCCGAAGCTCCCGCAGGCGGCTTCGGTGCTCTGAGCCGGAGCGACATGACATCAAATGTGGGAGCGAGCTTGCTCGCGATTCGGTAGATCAGCAGACATCGATGCTGAATGACACACCGCTATCGCGAGCAAGCTCGCTCCCACAGTGGTTCGAGTACAAACGATTATCCCAACTGCGCCTCGACCCGATCGCGCCCGGCCTGCTTGGCCGCGTAGACCCCGGAGTCGGCCCTTAGCAAAAGCGCATCGGCGCCTTCGCCGGGACGGAGGCTGGCGACGCCAAAACTGGCGGTGATGACCCCTACCTCCTCGATGGGCGCCCCACGCAGGCCGTCCCACAGTCCTATGGCCAGCGTGTAGGCGCTTTCGCCATCGGTGTCCGGGCACAACACCACGAACTCTTCCCCGCCGAGCCGGCAGAACACATCGGTGCGTCGCAGTCGCTGGGTAATGCGCTGGCAGACCGCTTGCAGCACTCGATCGCCCATCGCGTGGCCGTACTGGTCGTTGATGCGCTTGAAATGGTCGATGTCGAGCATGATGACCGCCATCTCCCCAGTGCCGCGTTCAACCCGGGCCAACTCCGAGGTCAGCCGCTCCTGGAAATAACGCCGGTTGCGAATGCCGGTCAAGGCATCGGTCACTGATAGTGCCCGCAGCTCTTCTTCCACGCGCTTGAGGTCGGAGATGTCGGAAATGTATCCGTGCCACAACACCCCGCCGCCCGGCAGTTGCTCAGGCGTCGCCTCGCCGCGAACCCAGCGCAGGCCGCGCAGTGGCAGTTGCACCCGATACTCTTCGCGCCATGGCCTCAAGGTGTCGGCCGAGGTGCGGATCGACTCGCGAACCCGCGCGCTGTCCAACGGATGAATGCGCGAGAAAATCGCTTCGGCGTGCCGCACCAGCACGTCCGGCTCCAGTTCGTAGATATCGCGGATGCCATCGCTGGCGTAGATCACACTGAAGCTGCCGTTGAAATCCATCTTGAACTGATAGATACCGCCGGGAACATGGGCGCTGAGTTTCTTCAACAATAGATCCCGTGCGGCCAATGCCTCGTGGACGCGCTTGCGTTCGGTGACGTCGATGCAGATCGCCAGGTGCCCGACCCACAGCCCTTGGTCGTCGAGTACCGGCGTCGCCAGCATGTTTACCGTCAGAAGGCTGCCGTCGCGGCGCACCAGGGTCCACTCCCGCGCTTGCTGGCCACCCTGTTCTCCCCCTTCCAGCAACATCGCGTGGCAGGTGGGGATCGGCTTGCCAAAGCGCGCGGCGAGTTGGGCCGCCCGCTCCTGCAGCTCGCGCGGAACGTGGAGGCTCTCCAGGGTCATGCTCTGCAAGACTTCGCGGCTCTGATAACCGAGCATCTGCTCGGCACCGGCATTGAAGGTCGTGATGACACCGCGCAGATCAGTGGCAATGATCGCGACCTGCGTCGCGGCGTCGAGCACACCCCTCAACTGGCCATGGGTGCCGCGCAATTCCGTTTCCCGCGCCCGCAGTTCCTGGGTCCGTTGCTCCACCAGCGCCAGGGCCCGTTGCCGTTGGCTGACCAGCGTGTAGAACAAGACGCTGAGCATCAGGCTGAGTAACCCGCCCAGCACTGTCAGGCTCACGACGCTGGAATGGTTGCTCGACAGGAACAGGTGGCTGGGGCGCAGCTCAACCCGGAAGTCACGATCGGCCAGGCGCAACAGCCGGGTCGCCGACAACTCGCTTTTGCCCGGGCGGTCGGGACTCTCGTACAGCACCTCTTGGTGGTCATCGCTGGACAGGTCGAGCACCCGCATCGACAGGTTGTCGTGCCCCGAATCCGGCAGGCCATCGGACATCAACTGGCGCATGCTGACGGCAGCCACGACGAAACCCAACAACTCGTTCCCGGAATGCCGCACCACCGGCGCGGCGAGCATGATCCCCCTGGAAAAGACCGGATCGACGCCGACCAGGTCCAGAGGTTGGGACACCGCCATGGCGTTACGTTCGCGGGCCCGTTCCAGCGTGGCGCGGCGCGTGGGATGGTGAAGCAGATCCAGGCCCAGCGGCGCGCCATAGGAGGGCTGGCCCTGGACGTACAGCACCGGCACGTATTCGTCCCGTTCGGGGGCCTCGCGCAGCACACCCGCCTCGTCCGGCTCACGAATGGTAAACGTACCGGACACTTCGGCCCGCGCCTGGTGCTCAAACGCCTGCCGCTCGTCCCGCAGCACCCGGGGCGCCCAGGCGAAGGCCCGGGTATGGCGCAGCATGGCTTCGGTGTAGCCATGGAATTCGGTGTTGGAAACCCCATCGGAGTTGGCGAAGAAACGCCTCAGGCTGTCGAGGCGTTGCACCTGGTCCTGGAAGCGTTCTTCGATGCGGCTATAGCGTTCGTCGACTTGCAGCGCGAAACGCTGGCGCAGCTGCTGATTGAACAGATTCAGCGTGCCCCAGGCCAACAAGCCGGTCAGCAAAGCCCCCGCCGCCAGGACCAGAAAAGCCACCAGCCACGCTGAAACGTCTTCGCTGATAAAACCCAGGATCCTGGGACGCACCGGATGTAATGCCATACCCATAACTCAGAAAAGGACCAGGCATTTGAACGGCCCCGGTCACAGCTAAGTTATAGCTATATGCCACTATTTTAGCCAGCCCCAAAAACACCCGAAAGCCTTGAATTTCAAGGCTTGGATGGATCCAATCAACGAGTTCAGCGCGCCATGATTTTCCATGCGCGGTGAATCTTGCTGTTCCGGGCGAAGTCCGGATCGATGGTCTTCGCGGTGATTTCCTCCACCGCGTAACGCTCGCCCAGGTTCTCTTCGAGTTGGAACTTGCGGAAGTTGTTGGAGAAATACAGCACGCCGCCCGGCGCCAGCCGCGCCATGGCCAGGTCGAGCAACTGGACGTGATCGCGCTGCACGTCGAACACGCCTTCCATGCGCTTGGAGTTGGAGAAGGTCGGCGGATCGATAAAGATCAGGTCGTACTCGTCACGGCTGGCCTCCAGCCACGCCATCACGTCGCCCTGCTCCAGGCGGTTCTTGTCGGAAAAACCATTGAGCGACAGGTTACGCCGCGCCCAATCCAGGTAGGTTTTCGACAAATCGACGCTGGTGGTGCTGCGCGCGCCGCCCTTGGCAGCGTGAACGCTGGCGGTCGCGGTGTAGCAGAACAGGTTGAGGAAGCGCTTGCCGGCGGCTTCTTTCTGGATTCGCAACCGCATTGGCCGGTGATCGAGAAATAGCCCGGTATCGAGGTAATCCGTGAGGTTGACGAGCAGCTTCACGCCGCCTTCGTTGACCTCGGTGAACTTGCCCTGGGCACTCTGGCGCTCGTACTGCTTGGTGCCGCTCTGGCGCTCGCGACGCTTGATGACCACGCGGCTCTTGTCGACGTTCAAGGCCTGGGGAATGGCCGCCAGCGCATCGAACAAGCGGGCCGAGGCCTTTTCCGGATCGATGGACTTCGGTGCGACGTACTCCTGCACGTGAACCCAATCGTGGTACAGGTCGATGGCCATCGAGTATTCCGGCATGTCCGCATCGTAGACGCGATAGCAGTCCACGCCTTCACGCTTGGCCCACTTGCTCAACAGCTTGAGGTTTTTCTGCAGGCGATTGGCGAACATCTGCCCGCCTTCGCTCAGGCGCGCCTGCTCGACCACGGGAGCCGGTGCCGGCGCTGGCTTGATCGGGTTGCCGTTCTTGTTGTACTGACGCTCTTGCGGGACATCCGGGGTCTGGTCGTAGGCGGATTGCTCACGCTCGGCCTGGCGTTGTTCCGGAGTGCGACGCTCGCCGGTGACGAACTGGTCCGGCAGGACCTTGATCAGCAGCAACTTGCACGGCAAGGCGCCGTTCCAGAACGAATACTGTTTGTGACTGCGAATGCCCATGCGCTTGCCCAGGTCCGGCGCGCCGGTAAACACTGCGGCCTCCCAGTTCAGGCAGGCCTGGCGCAGGCGTTCGCCGAGGTTCTGGTAGAGATAAAGCAGGCTGGCTTCGTCGCCCAGGCGCTCGCCATACGGTGGGTTGCAGATCACCAGGCCTTTCTGGTTCTGGTCCGGACGCGGTTCGAAAGTGGCGACTTCGCCCTGGTAGATCTTGATCCACTCGCTCAGGCCCGCACGCTCGACGTTGTTGCGGCCTGGCTGGATCAGCCGTGGATCGGCCTCGTAGCCACGAATCCACAATGGCGGCTTGGCCAGCCCGGCGGCGGCGCGCTCAGAGGCTTCTTCATGGAGTTTCTTCCACAACGCTGGCACGTGGCCGAGCCACGCGGTAAAGCCCCATTGCTGGCGACGCAAGTTTGGCGCCATGTCGGCGGCGATCATCCCGGCTTCCACCAGGAACGTGCCGACACCGCACATCGGGTCGGCCAGCGCCCCGCCTTCGGCGGCAATGCGCGGCCAACCGGCGCGGATCAGGATCGCGGCGGCGAGGTTTTCCTTCAGCGGCGCGGCGCCTTGCTGCAGGCGATAACCGCGCTGGTGCAGGCTATGGCCCGAGAGGTCCAGGGAGAGAATCGCTTCGCCGCGGTCCAGGCGCAGGTGGATGCGCAGGTCCGGGTTGAGCTTGTCGATGGACGGGCGCTCGCCCGACGGCGTGCGCAGCTTGTCGACGATGGCGTCCTTGACCTTAAGGGCGCCGAAATGGGTGTTGTCGATGCCCGAGCCGTGGCCGCTGAACTCCACCGCAAGGGTGCCGTCGGCGAGCATGTGGTCTTGCCAATCGACGTCCAGGACACCGTGGTAAAGGTCTTCGGCGTCCTTCATCGGGAAGCGCTTGAGCACCAGCAACACGCGGTTCGCCAGACGCGACCACAGGCACAGGCGATAAGCCGTTTCCATGTCGGCCATGCCGCGCACGGCGGAGGTATGCTCGCGCGCCTCTTCAAGGCCAAGCCCGACGGCTTCCTCGATAAGCAGGCCTTCGAGGCCCTTGGGACAAGTGAGGAAGAGTTCGAAACGATCGGACATGGGATTTCCAGAGCCTTTGGCTAAGTGGACCGGGCAACGCATTGCCGGGCCGGGTTCAGTCAGGTGCTTTTCTCAAGAGCACCCGCGTGGCACGAAAGTGTGCCGCTCCGTCCTCGCCGCTCAGGTTCAAAGAGCTTAGATGCGAGGACAGATAAAAAATTCTGTGCAACAAATTGTGAAAAGTCGTCCCTTTCGTCGAATAGTACCTGAGTGCAACAGGGGGACATTCTCATTCGATTTCGGCGACCGCCTTTCAGCGCAGGGCTGATCATACAGGGGTCTTGCTCGAAAGCGGGTGTCGAACATCATGTTACTTATCGCACTAACATCTTTATTGTTACGTGCTTATGACAAAACGATCATTCCATCCGTGTGACGCTTTGGTTAGAACTCACCACAGGTTGACGTCGCAACGGCGTCAACACCTTGGCTCGTCACGCCGGCAACGAGCCACCAACGGCAGAATGATTCTGCCCCGGCCTCGATAGAGGTCGACGCTAAGCAACAGTCAACAAGTGAGGGCAACACCCTATGAGAAGACTTAAGCGTGATCCGTTGGAAAGAGCTTTTTTACGCGGTTACCAATATGGCGTTGGTGGTAAATCCCGTGAGCTTTGCCCCTTTACTCTACCGTCGGTACGTCAAGCCTGGATCAATGGCTGGCGGGAAGGACGCGGCGACAACTGGGACGGTATGACCGGCACTGCGGGTATCCACAGACTCAACGAACTTCACGCCGTCGGCTGACACAGGGCCTATTACTCAAGAACTCGACAATTTGACATCCAAACCGATTTAACCACGCACGTCCCATCCGGACGGCGGGCTTCGGCCCAGGGGGCTCCTTCGAGGAGCCCTTTTTAATGGACATCTCAAAGACAACACCATCCTGTGGCGAGGGAGCTTGCTCCCGCTGGACTGCGAAGCAGTCCTGAAACCGGCTGGCACTATTTTCCTGGACAACCGCGTGTCATGGTTTTGGGGCTGCTGCGCAGCCCAGCGGGAGCAAGCTCCCTCGCCACAATGGATCTGCGCAGAACGTTAACCTTTGATTCACCCCAACGCCGCAATCGCATCCACCGATTCGCGAATCAACGCCGGCCCCTTGTAGATGAACCCCGAATAAACCTGCACCAGACTCGCCCCGGCGGTGATCTTCTCGGCGGCGTGGCGGCCTTCGGTAATCCCCCCCGCCGCGATGATCGGCAAGCGTCCCGCCAGTTCACCCGCCAGCACGCTCACGGTGTGGGTGCTCTTGTCGCGCACCGGCGCGCCAGACAAGCCGCCCGCCTCGTCACCGTGTTCCAGCCCTTCGACACCTTCGCGGCCCAACGTGGTGTTGGTGGCGATCACTGCGTCCATGCCAGTCTCGATCAGCGCCTGGGCCACCTGGACGGTTTCTTCGTCGCTCATGTCCGGAGCAATCTTGATCGCCAGCGGCACATGCCGACCATGGATGGTCGCCAGCTCAGCGCGGCGCCGGGCCAGGTCGGCCAGCAGTTGCTTGAGGGAATCTCCGAATTGCAGGCTGCGCAGGCCCGGGGTGTTCGGGGAACTGACGTTCACGGTGACATAGCTGGCGTGGGCGTAGACCTTGTCCAGGCAGGTCAGGTAGTCGTCGACGGCGCGTTCCACCGGGGTATCGAAATTCTTGCCGATGTTGATGCCCAGCACGCCCTTGTACTTGGCCGCCGCGACACGGGCCAGCAGGTGATCGACGCCGAGGTTGTTGAAGCCCATGCGATTGATGATCGCCTCGGCCTGGGGCAGGCGAAAGAGGCGTGGCTTGGGGTTGCCCGGCTGCGGTCGCGGCGTCACGGTACCGATTTCCACGAAGCCGAAACCCAACTGCGCAAAGCCGTCGATGGCCGCGCCATTCTTGTCCAGGCCCGCCGCCAACCCGACCGGGTTGGGAAACTCCAGGCCCATGACCGTCACCGGCAGTTTCGCCGGGGCCTTGCACAGCAGACCGTTGAGACCCAAGCGCCCGCCCGCGCCGATCAAGTCCAGGGACAGGTCGTGGGAGGTTTCCGGGGAGAGTTTGAACAGCAGTTCACGGGCCAGGGTGTACATGGGCGGCTTTGACTCGGGCGACGAAATGAGGCGGCGATTATAGCCGCGCAACGGCGTCGCAAGCGAGGCACTCGCACAAAACCGCAGCACTGGCATATGCCTTGCACCCTTTTGGTCATCAGCGCCCATGCCAACGACGGAATGAGTGCCGCACTGTTTCAAAGGACAACGGCGTCGGCGTCCGGCCTCCCCTGGCCAGGACACGGCGCTTTTTTATGTGGAAGGTGATATCGATGAATGAAGTTCCAGCCACGCCCCTGGCCTGGGTCAACGGCAGCGATGCCCCGGAAAAGAGCGCGATCAACCTCGGCTTCATGGCCTTGAGTGACTGCGCCCCGGTGGTGGTGGCCGCCACCCAAGGCTTCGCCCAACCCTACGGCCTGACCCTGAATCTCAAGCGCCAGGCGTCCTGGGCCAACCTGCGGGACAAGCTGGTCAGCGGTGAAATCGATGCCGCCCACAGCCTTTACGGCTTGATTTACGCGGTTCACCTGGGCATTGGCGGCGTCGCGCCGACGGACATGGCCGTGCTGATGGGACTGAACCAGAACGGCCAGAGCATCAACCTGTCCCACGGCCTCCAGGCCCAAGGCGTGACCAGTCCTGAAGCACTGGAACGGCACGTGCACCAAACTCGCCCGAAACTGACCTTCGCCCAGACCTTCCCCACCGGCACCCATGCCATGTGGCTCTACTATTGGCTCGCGGCCCAGGGCATCCATCCGCTATCGGATGTCGACAGCGTCGTGGTGCCGCCGCCGCAAATGGTCGCGCACCTGCAAGCCGGGCGCATCGACGGTTTTTGCGTGGGCGAGCCCTGGTGCGCCAGTGCGGTGAAGCAAAACCTCGGTTTTACCCTGGCGACCACCCAGACCATCTGGCCCGACCACCCGGAAAAGGTCCTCGGCTGCACCCGCGCGTTCGTCGAGCAATACCCCAATACTGCCCGGGCGCTGATGATGGCGATCCTGGAAGCCAGCCGCTTCATCGAGCAAAGCACTGAAAACCGTCGCAGCACCGCACAACTGTTGAGCGCGCCCGAATACCTCGACGCGCCTCTCGACTGCATCGAGCCGCGCTTGCTGGGCATTTATGCGGACGGCCTGGGCAACAGCTGGCAGGATCCCCACGCCATGCGCTTCCACGCGGGCGGCGAGGTGAACCTGCCATACTTGTCTGACGGCATGTGGTTCATGACCCAGTTCCGCCGCTGGGGCCTGTTGCGCGAAGACCCTGACTACCTGGCCGTCGCCCGCCAGGTCCAGCAGCTCGACCTGTACCGTGAAGCCGCCGCGGCGCTGGGCATGACGTCCCCTGGCCAGGACATGCGCAGCAGCCAACTGATCGACGGCACGACCTGGGACGGCACTGATCCGGCCGGGTACGCCCGCAGCTTCAAACTGCACGCCTTGAGCGATGCGGCTCCCCTTCTCGCCAGCCGCTGACAGGAGCCACGACCATGCTGCGTATCCTGCTGATCAACGACACCGCGAAAAAAGTCGGGCGTCTCAAGGCAGCCCTGATTGAAGCCGGCTTCGAAGTGATCGACGAATCCGGCCTGACCATCGACCTGCCGGCGCGCGTCGAAACAGTGCGTCCGGACGTGATCCTGATCGATACCGAGTCACCGGGGCGCGATGTGATGGAGCAAGTGGTGCTGGTCAGTCGTGACCAACCCCGACCGATCGTCATGTTTACCGACGAGCACGACCCGGATGTGATGCGCCAGGCGATCAAGTCGGGCGTCAGCGCCTACATCGTCGAAGGCATCCATGCCGCGCGCCTGCAACCGATCCTCGACGTGGCCATGGCCCGCTTCGAAAGCGACCAGGCCCTGCGCGCCCAACTGCTGGCCCGGGACCAGCAACTGGCCGAACGCAAACGCATCGAGCTGGCCAAGGGCATGCTGATGAAAATGAAGGAGTGCAACGAGGAACAGGCCTACACCCTGATGCGCCGCCAGGCCATGAGTCGACAGCAGAAGCTGATCCAGGTGGCGGAGCAGATTATCGCCATGAATGAATTGCTCGGCTGAAAGCCTTGCAGCGCCTGGCCTGCCCCATTCGCGAGCAGGCTCGCTCCCACAGAAGACCGCGCTCCACATGTGGGAGCGAGCTTGCTCGCGAAAGCGGTCTGACTTTCACATTGATATCGACTGACCCGCCGTCATCGCGAGCAAGCTCGCTCCCACAGGGCTTTGAGGTTAAACACAGCATTTGCGACGCTCCCCGGCCAAGTGTGGGAGCGAGCCTGCTCGCGAATGGCCCTACCCCTACCTCGCAGGTTGGCACAGATCTCGCTTAACCCACCCCACAGGTAACCAACGGCGGTTGCCCCACCTACGACAAAGACGTCGCATACCCCATTGCCCTCCAGCAATCCGGGTTGCGGCGTTTTTTTGTTTTGGTCCTGCGGGACCGGTGGTGCGACCACAGGCGGCGCACTGCTCAAAGCACTGACTCATTTCTCGAGACTTTTACAGCTGAGGTGCGCGATGAATTCAAGCTTCTGGAAATCCGGCCATACCCCGACACTGTTCGCGGCCTTCCTCTATTTCGACCTGAGCTTCATGGTCTGGTACCTGCTCGGCCCGATGGCGGTGCAAATCTCCGCCGATTTGCATTTGAGCACCCAACAACGTGGCTTGATGGTGGCGACGCCCATTCTGGCCGGCGCGGTGTTGCGCCTGTTCATGGGATTGCTGGCCGACCGCCTGTCCCCCAAGACCGCCGGCATGATCGGCCAGGTCATCGTGATCGGTGCCTTGTTCTGTGCCTGGAAACTCGGCATCCACAGCTATGAACAAGCCCTGCTGCTGGGTCTGTTCCTGGGCATGGCCGGGGCCTCGTTCGCCGTGGCGCTGCCATTGGCGTCCCAGTGGTACCCGCCGCAACATCAGGGCAAGGCCATGGGCATCGCCGGGGCCGGTAACTCGGGCACCGTGTTCGCCGCCCTGGCCGCGCCGATCCTCGCGGTGTCGTTCGGCTGGACCAATGTGTTCGGCTTCGCGCTGATCCCGCTGATCCTGACCCTGATCGCCTTCAGCTTGATGGCCAAGAACGCCCCCGAGCGTCCCAAGGCCAAATCCATGGCTGATTACCTCAAGGCCCTGGGCGATCGCGACAGCTGGTGGTTCATGTTTTTCTACAGCGTGACCTTCGGCGGCTTCATCGGCCTGGCCAGCGCCCTGCCCGGCTACTTCAACGACCAATACGGCCTGAGCCCGGTCACCGCCGGCTACTACACCGCCGCCTGCGTCTTCGGTGGCAGCTTGATGCGTCCACTGGGCGGCGCCCTGGCAGACCGTTTCGGCGGCATCCGCACCTTGCTGGGCATGTACACCGTGGCGGCTATCTGCATCGCTGCCGTGGGTTTCAACCTGCCAAGTTCCTACGCGGCGCTGGCACTGTTCGTGTGCACCATGCTCGGTCTGGGTGCAGGCAACGGTGCGGTATTCCAACTGGTGCCACAACGTTTCCGTCGCGAAATCGGCGTGATGACTGGTTTGATCGGCATGGCCGGCGGCATCGGCGGCTTCGCCCTGGCGGCGGGCATGGGTGCGATCAAGCAGAGCACCGGCAGCTATCAACTGGCGTTGTGGTTGTTCGCCAGCCTCGGTGTCCTGGCCTGGTTCGGCCTGCACGGCGTCAAGCGTCGCTGGAGAACCACTTGGGGTTCGGCCGCCGTCACCGCCGCTCGGGTATAACCTGCAACCATGAGCCTGCAATTGAGTTTCGCCGAGGCCAGCGCCATCGGCCCCCGGGAAGAAAACCAGGACGCCCTGCGCCTGGTCACCCCCGCCCCGGCCTTGGCCGCCAGCAAGGGTTACCTGTTCGCCATCGCCGACGGCGTGAGCCAATGCGCCGATGGCGGACTGGCCGCCCGCTCGACCTTGCAAGCGCTGGCCTTGGATTACTACTCCACGCCGCAAACCTGGGGCGTGGCCCAGGCGCTGGACCGGCTGTTGCTGGCTCAAAACCGTTGGCTGCAAGCCAACGGTGGCGGGCAACCGCTGCTCACCACCGTCAGCGCGCTGGTGCTGCGGGGCCGGCGCTTCACCCTGGCCCATGTCGGTGATTGCCGGGTCTACCGTTGGCAAGCCGATCATCTGCAACGGATCAGCGAAGATCACGTCTGGGAACAACAGGGCATGCAACATGTGCTCAAGCGCGCCCTGGGGCTGGATCAACACCTGATCCTGGATTTCCTCGACGGGGAACTGCGCGAGGACGAGACCTTCGTGCTGCTCAGTGACGGCGTGTGGGCAGTACTCGGCGACACCGCCATCGCTGGCATTCTGCGTGACCAGCCAGACCTCGAACTCGCGGCCCAGACACTGGTGAACGCCGCCCACCTGGCCGGCAGCCAGGACAACGCCAGTGCGTTGCTGGTGCGCGTCGATGCCTTGGGCGAAGCCAGCATCGGCGATGCGTTGATCCAGCTCCAGCAGTGGCCGTTGCCGCCGACGCTGAAACCCGGCCAGGCCTTCGAGGGTTGGCAGATCGAAGGTTTGCTCGGCCAGAGCCAGCAATCGTTGCTTTACCGGGTCCACGACGGCCAGGGCCAACCCTGGCTGCTGAAAACCTTGCCTGCACAGCTGCGGGACGATTCCCGGGCTGGGCAGGCATTGTTGTCGGAAGAATGGTTTCTCAAGCGAGTCGCCGGCAGGCAGTTTCCCGAAGTGCATGGCGTGCCCCAGCGCCAGCATCTGTACTACGTGATGCGCGAATATCCGGGCATGACCCTGGCCGAGCTGTTCGACCGGACCGGCACGCTGCCCCTGGCGCAATGGCAGGACCTCGCGCAGCGGCTGGTACGGGCGGTGGGCCTGTTGCATCGACGGCAGATCTACCACCGCGACATCAAGCCGGAAAACTTGCACCTGGGCGACGACGGCGAACTTCGTCTATTGGATTTTGGCCTAGCGTATTGCCCAGGCTTGTCCGAGGACCAGGCCAACATTCTGCCTGGCACGCCCAGCTACATTGCCCCGGAAGCCTTTGGTGGTGCCGCGCCGACCGCTCAACAGGATTTGTACTCCGTCGGCGTGACCTTGTATTTCCTGCTGACCGGGCACTACCCCTACGGCGAAGTCGAAGCCTTCCAACGCCCGCGCTTCGGCGTGCCGGTCAGTGCCAGCCGCTATCGGCCGGACCTGGCCGAATGGCTTGGGCAGAGCCTTGAACGTGCCGTCGCGGCGGACCCGGGCCAGCGCTTTGAAACCGCCGAGGAATGGTTGCTGCTGCTGGAACAGGGCGAACGCCGCAGCTTGAGCGTAAGGCCCCGCCCTCTGTTGGAGAGAGAACCGCTGAAGGTCTGGCGGACCTTGGCGCTGGTGTCGCTGGTCGTGAATATCGTGCTGTTGTTCCTGGTATTCCACGGCTGAGACCAATCCCCCAACCTTCGCAACGGATTGTCTTGCGGCAAGTCTGGAGATCAGCTCATGCGCTGATCGCCAGGCCATGCCGGCGATGATGCACGCTCAATTGATCCTTGATCAGCCGCAGCACCCGGGCTTCGTGCTCATGGATAAAGAAGTGCCCGCCCGCCAGCATGTCCACGGAGAAACTGCCGCAGGTTTCCCGGCTCCAGCCAATCAGTTGTTCGGTGGTGGCCTTGTCGGCAGTGCCGCCGAGCACATGCACGGGGCAGCTCAGCGGTGGCCGAAGCCGCGGCTGGTAGCGCCCGCAGAGCAGGAAATCCGCCCGCAGCACGGGCAAGGTCAGGGCCATCAGCTCTTCGTTGGCCAACACTTCTTCGCTGGTGCCATTGAGGGTGCGCAACTGGTCGATCAGCTCGGCATCGGTTTTCGGTTCGGCGAAGCCGCGATCGTAATCAGCGCGCATCGTCGGCGCCGCAGTGCCCGAGGCAAACAGCGCCACCGGTTCCGGACAACCCAGTTCGCGCAAGGCATGGGCCAGTTCGCAGGCCAGCAACGCACCCAGGCTGTGGCCGAACACGGCGTAAGGCGCTTGAAGCGTCGGGTGCAGCTCGCGCGCCAGTTGCTTGGCCAATGGCCCCACGTCGGTGTGCAGCGGCTCGGCGAAACGCGCCCCGCGCCCGGGCAATTCCACGGGCTGCACCGTCAGCCACTGTGGCACCTTGCGCCGCCAGCGGCTGTACACCATCGCGCTGGCGCCTGAGTACGGCAGGCACAGCAGGGTCAATTGGGTCACTGCGGTTTTCTCCGATCGTTTGAATAAAAAGAATAACGAGGCCGGGCCGTGGAAAATTAGTCACCGGCCCCGCGTCCGGATGCGGCCTATAATGCCCGCCCCAAGGCTTTAGTCTGCCCAAGGAGAACACAATGAGCTGGTCCGCCCGACAATATGTCGCTTTCGAACAGGAACGCACCCGCCCCTCCCGCGATCTGCTGGCGGCGATCCCGCCGGTACAGGCGCGCCAGGTGATCGACCTGGGCTGCGGCCCCGGCAACTCCACCGAACTGTTGGTGGACCATTTTCCCGACGCAACGGTGCGTGGCCTGGACAGTTCCGCCGATATGGTCGAAGCCGCCCGCAAGCGCTTGCCCAACGTCACATTCGACACGGCAGACATCGGCCGATGGAACGAAAGCGGGCCCTTCGACGTGATCTTCGCCAACGCCGTACTGCAATGGCTGCCGGACCACGCTACCCTGCTGCCGTCACTGGTGAATAAACTCACACCAGGTGGCAGCCTGGCGATCCAGATGCCCGACACCCTGCACCAGCCGTCCCACCGCTTGATGCGAGACATCGCTGCCAGCGGCCCCTGGGCCGGTCAACTGGCCGGCGCAGCTGATTCGCGAACCGAGGTGGAGGACGCCAGCACCTATTATTCGATCCTCAAACCCCATTGCAGCCGCGTCGACGTGTGGCGCACCACCTACCACCATCCTCTGGCCGGTGGTGCCTCGGGAATCGTGGAATGGTTCAAGGGCAGCGGCTTGCGCCCATTCCTCGAACCCTTGGATGAAGCGCAACGCGAGGACTATCTGAGCCAATACCTCAAGGCCATCGAACAGGCCTATCCGACCCTGGACGATGGCTCGGTCCTGCTGCCGTTTCCAAGGTTGTTCATCGTCGCGACGCGCTAGGGCGATGGTCGGGCGGCGAGGGTAAATTTCTGATCAAGGCCCTCGTTACCTGCTAAGAGCAAAACCCGCAAGAGTGACCGCCGTGGACCTGCAAACCATCCTGGGCAAGCTGTTCGCCAATGCCGGCGCCGTTGGCATCGAAGGCGTCTTCCAATTCGTGTTCGGCCCGCGCCAAGCGTTCTGGTCCGAGGTCAAGGCCAGCAGCCACACCCAGGCCGGCTGCCACGCGAGGGTTGGTTTCACCAGGTGGAATCGATGTCCACGTCACTGTCGGTGAATTTCTGGGTGAATTCGGGTCGGGGTTGGTAACAGCGCTAGCGGAGCTGTTCCCTTGTGGCGAGGGGATTTATCCCCGTTGGGCTGCGTAGCAGCCCCTCAAAAGAACAACGCGTTTAGCTTGATAATATCAAGCAGAAGGATTTAGGACCGCTGCGCAGTCCAGCGGGGATAAATCCCCTCGCCACAGTGCTATGCGTTCATTGTTGCTGCCGATAACTCTGCACCGCCGCCCCCAGCACCACCGCCCCGGCCGCAATCGCCAGCCAGAACCCACTGCGCGCGCCAAACGTATCCACCAGCCATCCCGAACCGGCCGCGCCGATTGCCACGCCAATGCTCAGGCCGGTCACCAGCCAAGTCAGGCCCTCGGTCAGCCGGGCCGGTGGCACGATACGTTCCACCAGCGCCATCGCAACGATGAGCGTCGGCGCAAAGAACAACCCCGCGACGAACACCGCCAATGACAGCCCAAGGATATTGCTCGCCAACAACAGCGGCAGCGTGGTCGCTGCCGTCGCCACCCCGCCGTACAGGAACAGCCGCGGCAACGGCAGTTTCGAGCGCAACGCGCCGAACGCCAGCCCGGCCAGGCACGAGCCGATCGCATAGACCGACAGCACGATACTCGCCGCCGCCGGTTGCCCCTGCTGCTGGGCGAACGCGACGCTGACCACGTCCACCACCCCGACGATGATCCCCATGGCGAGCATCAACAACAGCAGCAAAAGCACATCGCCCGAACCGATGATCGAGCCCTGATGATGCGCCTGAT
This sequence comes from Pseudomonas brassicacearum subsp. neoaurantiaca, assembly GCF_013608025.1. Classification (GTDB taxonomy): domain Bacteria; phylum Pseudomonadota; class Gammaproteobacteria; order Pseudomonadales; family Pseudomonadaceae; genus Aquipseudomonas. The sequence goes on from NZ_VDLV01000004.1 coordinate 255,932, forward strand.
GCGGATGCACCGGCGGTTCGGTGCCACGCTGCAGGACAAACGCCGTCACGCCGATCGCCAGCAGCAACACCGAGGCCAGCGGCCCCGCCTCTGGAAATGCCACCACGCACAAACCCACCGACAATGGTGGCCCGACGATGAAGCAGACCTCGTCCAGCACCGACTCCAACGCGTAAGCGGTGCGCAATTGCGGCTGGCCGCGATACACCTCGGTCCAGCGCGCCCGCACCATCGCCGACATACTGGGCATGCAACCGGCCAAGGCAGCGAACAGGAACAGCGTCCAATGGGGCGCCTGCAATCGTGTGCACAACAGCAGCATCAACAACGCCCCACCGCCCAGCAACGCCGCCACCGGCAACACCCGTCGCTGGCCGAAACGGTCCACCAGTCGCGACACTTGAGGCGCGCAGAACGCCGTCGCCAAGGCAAACGTCGCCGCCACCGCGCCGGCCAATCCATAGCCGCCCTTGAGCTGCGCAAGCATGGTGATCAGGCCGATGCCAGTCATCGATATCGGCATGCGCGCGACCATCCCCGCCAGCACGAAGCCGCGGCTGCCAGGGGCGGTGAACAATTCACGGTAGGGGTTTGCCATGGGACGCGGCCTCAACAAGGGCCTGCAACTTGCCATAAACGAACGTACCGGGGAAAGCGCAAAACTGTGGGTGAAATGTGAAGACTTTTCCGACAAATGAACTCTCGGCACCTGGCGTCAGTCAGCAAGTAAGGCCCTCAGCTCAAGGTGCTACTCATGCAGATTTCCCTCGCCCGACAAGTCGCCCTGGTCACTGGCGCCAGCTCCGGCATCGGTGCTGGCTCGGCCCGGGCGTTGGCGGCCGCCGGAGCCGCCGTCGTGCTCAACTACCATTCCAGCGCCGGCCCGGCCGAAGAGCTGGCCCGCGAGATCAACGACGATGGCGGCCAAGCCATCGCCATCGGTGCCGATGTGTCGAAGGAGCAGGACGTCGAACGCTTGTTCGCCCAGACCCTCGACGCGTTCGGCACGCTGGATATCCTGGTCGCCAACTCCGGCCTGCAAAAAGACGCCGCCGCCGTCGACATGAGCCTGGACGACTGGAACACCGTCATTGGCGTCAATCTCACCGGCCAGTTCCTCTGCGCCCGCGCCGCCCTGCGCATCTTCAACCGCCAGGGCATTCGCCAGGGCGTGTCCCGGGCCGCTGGCAAGATCATCCACATGAGCTCGGTGCATCAGCGCATTCCCTGGGCCGGCCACGTCAATTACGCGGCGTCCAAGGGCGGCATCGACCAGCTCATGCAGACCCTGGCCCAGGAAACCAGCCACCAGCGCATCCGCATCAACAGCATCGCCCCCGGTGCCATTCGCACGGCGATCAATCGCGAGGCCATGGAAGGCGACAAGGAGCAGAAAATCCTGGAGCTCATCCCCTACGGTCGGGTCGGCGATGTGGAAGATGTCGCCAACGCGGTGGTCTGGCTGGCGTCGGACTTGTCCGACTATGTCGTGGGCACTACGTTGTTCATCGACGGCGGAATGAGCCTCTATCCGGGGTTCCGTGGCAATGGTTGATCATGACGAACCGCAAAGCCCCATCGAGAATCACGGGATTATTGGTGACATGCGCACCGCCGCGCTGGTCAACGATCGTGGCAGCGTGGATTTTTTCTGCTGGCCGGAATTCGACAGCCCATCGATCTTCTGTTCACTGCTGGACACCCCCGAGGCCGGCATCTTTCAACTCGCGCCGGACGTGCCGGACGCCCGTCGCCAGCAAATCTACCTGCCCGACACCAACGTCCTGCAAACCCGCTGGCTGAGCGACGGCGTGGTGGTGGAAATCACCGACCTGCTGCCCATCGGCGACAGCGAGGACGATTTGCCTGTATTGATGCGTCGGGTGCGCATGACGGTCGGCAGCGCGACGTTTCGCATGCGTTGCGCGGTGCGCCATGACTATTCCCGCGCCGCGACCACGGCCCGCCAGGACGGCGATCACGTCATCTTCGAAGCCGCGCAGCAACCGAGCCTGCGCCTGTGCGCCGACCAGCCACTGACGCTGGACGGCCAGGCGGCGGTAGCCGAGTTCACCCTGGCGCAAGGCCAGACGGCGGAGTTTCTTCTCGGGGGTATCGACGACCCGCGCCTGGTGGACGACACCAGCACGCTGTGCCTGGAACGAACCCTGGCGTTCTGGCGCGGCTGGATCAGCCAGTCCAACTACCGCGGCCGCTGGCGAGAAATGGTCAACCGCTCCGCGCTGGCGCTGAAACTGCTGACCTCACGTAAACAAGGCGCCATCCTCGCCGCCGCCACCTTCGGCCTGCCGGAAACACGCGGCGGCGAACGCAACTGGGATTACCGCTACACCTGGATCCGCGACGCCTCGTTCACCGTCTACGCATTCATGCGCCTGGGCTTTATCGACGAAGCCAACAACTATATGCGCTGGCTGCGCGGTCGGGTCAGCGACTGCCGCGATCAACCGACCAAACTCAACATCCTCTACGGCCTGGACGGTCGGCTTGAACTGCCCGAAACCGAACTGACACACCTGAGCGGCTACGGCAACGCGCGGCCGGTGCGCATCGGCAACCAGGCGTACAAACAGGTGCAGTTGGACATTTTCGGCGAGCTGATGGACGCGGTGTACCTGGTCAACAAATACGGCGAAGCCATTTCCCATCAGGGCTGGAAACACACGGTCGATGTGGTGGACCAGGTGTGCGCAACCTGGCAGGACACGGACGTTGGCATTTGGGAAATGCGCGGCGAGGAGCAGCATTTCCTGCATTCGCGGCTGATGTGCTGGGTCGCCGTGGACCGCGCCATTCGCTTGGCAAGCAAACGCTCCCTACCCGCCCCGTTTGCCCGCTGGGATGAGACCCGGCAAGCCATATACGAAGACATCTGGACGAACTTCTGGAACGACGAACGCCAGCATTTCGTCCAGCGCCTGGGCAGCACCGCCCTGGACGGATCGATGTTGCTGATGCCGCTGGTACGCTTCGTCAGCGCCCGCGACCCGCGCTGGTTGTCGACGCTGAACGCCATCGAAAAAGATCTGGTGCGCGATGGCATGGTCTATCGCTACCGCACCGACGAAGACTCCATTGACGGACTCATCGGCACCGAAGGTTCATTCGTCGCCTGCTCGTTCTGGTACGTCGAATGCCTGGCCCGCGCCGACCGCGTGGAAAAAGCCCAACTGGAATTCGAACAACTGCTGCGCTACGCCAATCCGCTGGGGTTGTATGCCGAGGAGTTCGACAGCCACGGTTATCACCTGGGCAATCTGCCCCAGGCGTTGAGCCATCTGGCACTGATCAGCGCGGCGAGTTTCCTGGATCGCAAGTTGAGTGGGGAGAAAAATCATTGGCAGCCGTGAGCTGCGACTATGACGGAAGATAATCCCGTGGCGAGGGAGCTTGCTCCCGCTCGGCTGCGCAGCAGACGCCGCTTTTAATTTTGGGGTCGCTTCGCAACCCAGCGGGAGCAAGCTCCCTCGCCACAAGGGCCTGCGGTGTGTTGGCTAACGTGGTGGCTGGGGCAGTTCAATGTCATCCAATGCCCGATTGGCCAGCAGCGTTCCCAACTCGATCAACTGCTGAAGCCCCAGCGCCACATGCCTTCGCGAGCCTTCCAGGTCGAAGGCCAAGTCGCTGGCCATGGCATTGGCAGAAGCCAGGGTTTCGCTGAGGGTGGTCAGTATGGATTCGGTGTTGAGGCCCTTGACCACGGTAAATATCTGGCCGTCCTCGGTGTCGGGCTTGGCGGCGGCTTCTGGAGACAGATGGATATCCAATGCCCGGTCGGCTGCTTCGCGCTGCTCTTGCGAGTCGAAGCGGGTGTACTTGGATAGGTTTTCGGCTTTTTTGGGGGGGTTGGGGGTGATTTTGACCATTGTGAAACTCCTGACTTGATAGTGAGCTCACCCACCTCGTGACCAAACGAGGGTGGTGGGCTATACGCAGGTTGGTCAACCGGGAAGTCAGGCACCCGGCGCACTAGAGAGTGCCCCGCGCACAGCCCGCCGCAAAGCATACCGACAAAAGCGCCGAGATGCTGAGTTGCGCATATGCGCCTGACTTCGAACAGGTGACCAAACCCGGTCGCTGATTTTGCAGCGACGGACAAAGCCTATCCTCACCGCTTCCTAACCACCAACCGACACGACTCGTCGGAAATTTCCGGCTCGCCACACTTTTTGTAGGAACACATTTCCCGTGGCGAGGGAGCTTGCTCCCGCTCGGCTGCGCAGCAGACGCCGCTTTTCGATTCAGAAACTTTGGGGTCGCTTCGCAACCCAGCGGGAGCAAGCTCCCTCGCCACGTTGGATCTGCTTTCCAAGCTAAACGCATTTCGATGGCTACAGGTTGCCAGCCCCGCAACCCTCTCCTAAGATCGATGCACGCAAGGGTGCAGCGGAGCTGCCCGATAAAGCCTGATTCAAGGACCGACATGACGCATATCAAACGCTCCATCACCACCGAGCCCCGGTCAGGGCTGACTCGCGAAGAGCTCTGGGACGAACAGGACAAGGGCCTGATCAAATGCTGGGAAATCGGTCGCGACCGGGCAGCGAGGTTTCCCGAACTGGCGCAACGCTGCCTGGACGGTGAGCTGCCGGTGCTGGGCTGGAAAGGCGGGGTCAGCCGCAGCCTGAAGAAAACCGCCAAGTTCGGTTGTCTCAAGTATCTGGCGCAATGGCAGGGCCTGCGTGGCGAAGACCTGGACATCGACCTGACCCAGGAGCGCACGCTGACCTGCTCCAGCACGAACATGGTCGTGACGTTCACGCCAGACCGGGCCAAATACGTGAACCAGGAGCCCGCCTGACCCCAACCGATTGAAGCCGGAGACCAACATGACATCTGCGCCCAAGGTCAATTTCGCGGTGACGCCGCTGCTGCGCATCGCCTACGAAGAACACGGCCCTGCCAGCGGCGAGCCGATCATCCTGCTGCACGGCTTCCCCTATGATCCGCGTACCTTCGACGAGGTTGCCCCGGTCCTGGCCCAACGCGGCTATCGGGTCATCGTGCCGTACCTGCGCGGCTACGGCCCAACCCGGTTCAACAATCCCGCCATCGCCCGCTCCGGCCAACAGGCCGCGTTGGCGCAGGATCTGCTCGACCTGATGGACGCGCTCGACATTCCCCAAGCGGCGCTGTGCGGCTATGACTGGGGTGGCCGCGCCGCCTGCATCGTCGCCGCCCTGTGGCCCGAACGCGTGCGCTGCCTGGTCGCGGGCGACGGCTATATCGTGCAGGACATTCCTGGCTCGACCCAACCGCTGGGGCCCGAAGATGAATATCGCCTGTGGTATCAGTATTACTTTCACACCGCCCGGGGCGTCGAAGGCCTGACGCAGAATCGGCGTGAACTGTGCCAATTGCTCTGGCGCCTCTGGTCGCCAACCTGGAAACGCGGCGCCGAGCTGTATCCGCTCACCGCGCCGTCATTCGAGAACCCGGACTTTGTAGACGTGGTGATTCACTCCTACCGGCATCGTTTCATGTACGCGCCGGGGGATCCGACGCTCGAGTGGATGGAGGAAAAACTAACGGAGCAACCTTTCATCAGCGTGCCGAGCATCGCTCTGTGCGGCGGCGATGACGGTGTGGGGCCACCATCGGCGGACGATGGGGATGCCGGGCATTTCAGCGGGTTTTATGAACGCCGCGTACTGGCCGGCGTCGGCCATAACATTCCTCAGGAGGCCCCCGAGGCCACGGTCAAGGCGTTACTGGATCTGCTTGAGCGTTGAACCGCTCCCGATAGGCCTGGGGCGTCACGCCCACGGCTCGCAAAAAGCTGCGGCGCAGGGTTTCTTCGCTGCCGAAGCCACATTGCAGGGCGACACGCTTGACCGGCACCGCGCTGTCGGCAAGCAGGCGGCGGGCGGTCTCGACGCGGATCAGTTCCACGGCGCGGGCTGGGGTCTGGCCGGTCTCGGCGCGGTAATGGCGAACAAAACTGCGTTCGCTCATGCCCGCCTCGGCGGCCAGGCTCGACAAGCCCAGGTCCCGCGTCAGGTGCTCGGCGATCCAGGCGTGCAATCTATCGAAGCGACCGCCCTGTTTTTGTAGCGCCAAGGTGGCGCTGAATTGCGATTGCCCGCCGGGACGCTTGAGAAAGACCACCAAGTGCCGCGCGACCTCCAAGGCCATCGCCCGGCCCAGATCCTCTTCGACCAGCGCCAATGCGAGGTCGATCCCAGCCGTAACCCCGGCCGAGGTCCAGACCGGGCCATCCTTGATGAAAATTGGATTGGGTTCGACCTGCAGTTGCGGGTGTTGTTGGGCCAGTTGTTCACAACGAGTCCAGTGAGTCGCCACCCGGCGCCCATCCAGCCACCCACTGGCCGCCAACAGAAACGCACCGGTACACACTGACGCGACCCTGCGCGAGCGCATCCCCTGGTGCTTGACCCAGGCCACCAGGGCCGGATCCTTGGCGGCTTCGTATACGCCCCAACCACCCGCGATCAACAACGTGTCGCTGTCATCGTCGGGGAGCGGCTCGGCCATCAGCGCCAACCCCGCCGACGACATCACCGCCCCGCCACCAGCAGCAACGACCGTCGGCGCATAAGGCGCCGGCAATCCTTGCCCACGGACCAGATCGTTGGCCGACGCGAATACCTGCAAGGGCCCCGTGACGTCCAGCACCTGAACGCTGGCGAAGGCCAGCACATGAATGGATTTCGGCGTATTGGGCATATTGGCGTGATTCGTGGGTTTATTGGCGAATACGCCAGATCCTACGAGCCTACAGTGAAAACGTCCACCCCTCGGGCACCATCATCCAAAGGAGCAAGCGACATGACATTGCAGATTGGCTTTCTATTATTTCCCCAGGTCCAGCAACTGGACCTCACCGGCCCTTATGACGTGCTGGCCTCGTTGCCGGATGTGAAGGTGCACCTGATCTGGAAAGACCTGGCGCCTGTTACCGCGAGCACTGGCCTGGTCCTGCTGCCCACCGTCACGTTCGAGGATTGCCCTGACCTCGACGTCATTTGCGTGCCCGGCGGCAGCGGTGTCGGCCCGTTGATGGAAGACGAGCAGACCCTGGCCTTCATCAAGCGCCAGGCTGCCCACGCCAAGTACATCACGTCGGTGTGCACCGGCTCGCTGGTACTCGGCGCGGCGGGACTGTTGCGCGGCAAGCGCGCCACTACGCACTGGGCCTTCCATAGCTTGTTGCAGCCGTTGGGTGCGACGCCGGTCATGGACCGCGTGGTACGCGACGGTAACGTGTTCACCGGTGGCGGCATCACGGCGGGTATCGATTTTGCCTTGACGCTGGCAGCTGAGCTGTTCGACCAGGACACTGCCGAGCTGGTCCAACTGCAGCTTGAATACGCCCCGGCTCCGCCGTTCACCGCAGGCCGCCCAGACACCGCACCGCCGCAGGTGCTCGAAGAAGCCAATCGCCGTTCGGCAGAATCGTTCCGGGTGCGTTCGCAGATCACCCAGCGGGCCGCGGCACGGTTGAAATCTGCGTAAAAGTCTTGGCCAGGCACTGCGATCAAGTGCCTGGCTTGGATGGCTTAGACTTCCTGGCGATACAGCACCATGCCCGCGTGATACAGCACGCCATCACGAAAATCCCCGTCGGCCGTGAAACCGGTGTCGTCGTGGTATTCGATATGGTCGTCCTGCAGCCAATAGTCACCTTGGTAGGCACTTTCCCGGGCGCCCCGTGCTTCGTCGTAGCGCCCGCCGGGGAGCAACCGATGGCGAATCACGCCATCGGCCGTCACCCACAGGCCGACAAACTTGTCTTGGTCTCCGATTACCTTTCTCATGAAAGCAGCTCCCCTGTTGGTTTCGGCGTTAAAACGGGCTGGCCGTTGGTCGCACCACCAATTCACTAACGTCCACGTCCGCTGGTTGATCAATTGCGTAGGCAATTGCCCGTGCGATGGCTTCGGCGGGAATGGCGATCCTGCGAAACTCACGCATCTCGGCACGTCCGCCCTCGTCGGAAATGCTCTCGGCTAGTTCAGACTTGGTTACACCAGGGGAAACCACCGTCACCCGGACATCCGCACCCACTTCCTGGCGCAGACCTTCGGAGATTGCCCGCACGGCAAACTTCGTGGCGCAATACACAGCGGCAGTCGGGCTGACCGTGTAGGCACCGATGGAGGCGATGTTGATGAATTGGCCGCTGCGCTGGCGCTGCATCAGCGGCAGGCCGGCGGCAATGCCGTGGAGCACGCCACGGATGTTGACGTCGATCATGCGGTCCCATTCCTCGACCTTCAACGCTTCGAGCTTGGAGAGCGGCATGACACCGGCGTTATTGATGATCACATCGAGCCGGCCGAATTTTTCGACGGAAAAATCTATCAGGGCCTGGACATCGTCGCGACGGGTCACGTCCACGGCTTTGCAGGCAGCCCGGTGGCCCGCGGCTTCAAGTTCATGCACCAGCGTTTGCAAGCGATCCACCCGCCGGGCGCCAAGCACTACGCAAGCCCCCCGAGCGGCCAACAGCCGCGCCGCCGCCTCACCAATCCCGCTGCTGGCGCCAGTAATGACCACTACTTTGTCTTGAATATTGGACATGTTGGTTTCCTCGTCTGGATGCGTTGCTCCCGGCGGGAGCGTTTTGACAGGTCCAGATTAAGAAGCCATCCGACGCTTCGGTTAGCCGGATCCTCCTGCGCATTTGCACGATCCTGTAACGATAACGCCTCTGGTCGTAGCGGTTGCAATCAGCTTAACTAGCGCGATCCATTGAATTGGCCAGGGAGATTGATCGGCATGTCGGTATCCACGTCCATCACCATCACGCCTGATAATGGCGTAGACCTGCGTCGCGCCGAGCTGGCGAACCTGATGAAGCGCTACGCGCCGGAGTACGGCGTCCACGCCACCGCCATCGACGCCTTGCATCTGATCCGCAGCGACGAACCCACCGAAGCGTTACATGTCGTGCATAAGCCAGGGTTATGCGTCATTGTCCAAGGACGCAAGGAAGTGACCCTGGCTGATGAGCGCTACGTTTATGATCCGCTCAATTATTTGGTGGTCTCAGTGACATTGCCTCTGGCCGGCCAAGTGATCGAGGCCAGCCCCGAGCAACCGTACCTATGCATTCGCCTGGACATCGATCCCGCTCAGATCTGTCGGCTGATCGCCGACGCCAGCCCCATCGGCGTGCCGACCGAAAGGTCCGGTCGCGGCTTGTTCCTGGACCGCATCGACGAGCCCTTGCTCGACGCAATGTTGCGCTTGCTGCGGTTGCTCGACAGCCCCGACGACATCGCCACCCTCGCGCCCTTGGCGCAGCAGGAAATCTTTTATCGACTGTTGCGGGGCGCCCAAGGCAGGCGACTGCATGAAATTGCCATTCCTGACACCCAGACCCACCGTATCAGCCGCGCCATCGAATGGCTCAATACGCATTACGCCGAACCGCTGAGCATCGACAGCCTGGCGCAAATGATCAATCTCAGCCCCTCGGCACTGCATCATCGTTTCAAGGCAGTGACCGCGATGAGCCCGCTGCAATATCAGAAACAGTTGCGCCTGCAGGAAGCCAGGCGCCTATTGCTTGCCGAGAACAGCGACGTTTCGTCAATAGGCTACAAGATGGGCTATGAAAGCCCTTCGCAGTTCAGTCGGGAATACAGCCGTCTATTTGGCGCCTCGCCAAGCAAGGACATCGCTCGCTTGCGCGCCATGGCTTTACAGGCCAGCACTGTCTGAATCTGCCTGCGAACAGGATCAGGCAAACGCAAGGCAGTTTCCGTCTAACGTCTTCCCACTCATGGTCCCTACTCTGAACTCACGCAGCAAGGCAACCGTCCGGGCTGCAACGGGTTCAGCCAGATTTCGCATCTGAACGACCCGGCCCTTACCCCCTTGTTATGACCGGAGTCATTGCCATGAAAAGTTTGAAATACTCAATCGCCATTATTACCTTCGTCCTGAGCGCCACGGCTTTTGCTTTGCCGAGCCAGCAACAGGACCGTTTCTTCACCCAAGCGAACGACCATCAACATTCAGTAGCGGCAGACGGGACGGATCGTACGCCTATGGGCCAAGCACTTGCGGCTGATGGCGCGGACCGTACGCCTGGTGGGCAAGCGCTCGCCGCTGATGGTTCGGACCGTACCATGGCCAGGTGCTTGGCATGATATGAGTACGACTTTCTTCCAGACGAAAAAAAACCCGCCTAGGCGGGTTTTTGAGGACCATTTTGACTCACTGTCCGGCACTCCATGCCTGGTCCCATCATCCGTGACCCCAAGCACTCCCTGTGCTCAGTGGGTGAAAACAGATTAGCCCCGCGGATGCCTTGGTCCAAGACGACAATGCACCGCTAGTGTGTAAGCGTTTCGCTATACAGCACATTTGAAGCTTTATAACAGGCGAAAAAAAACCCGCCGAAGCGGGTTTTTCCAAGACCATTACGACTCCCTGTCGATAGCCATCCTTGCAAGGTCGATCTTCCCTGATCCTGCAGCACTCCCTGTGCTTCAGTGGATGAGTGAAGATTACGCCTCGGATCCAAAGTGAAACAGAGGACATAGCTACCAAGTCATGTAAGACATTCGCCATACCCACCCTTCCGAAAACCCTTAGAGCGCCCAGGAAAACCTGATTCCAAGCCCAGCACACCGTCTTATGGGGAACCTCATGCTTTGCTCAAGAATTCCTCTATGTTGGCCATCTGCTCATCCCAGCCTCGGCTGTCCATCCGGAAAGCCTTGAGTCGACGCGCCTCGGGAATGTCGTTGAACCCCGACTCGACTACCTTTAGCAAGGTACCGCCATCCATATCTTCCAGCTCGAATTGCACTCGCGTCTCGGCCTCTTGGGAATAGTCAGTCTGCGGCTCCACAGCATAAGGATGCCAGCGAAACGAGAACACTCGCTCGGGTTCGACGCGCTCCACCAGCACATCCCAAACGAGATGCTCATAACCCGTATAGGTAATTTGCCCTTGGGTGCGCTCACCTGCGACGAAGCGTTTACCCGCCAACTCCACGCCAAACCATTGACCAAAAGCTTCTGCATTGGCCAGGGCTCGCCAGACCTGCGAACGCGGCGCCTTCAGTAAGATCTTTCTTTCGATACGATCAGATAGATGCATGGGTCACCTCCTGTGCTCAACACTAGGCCTGTAAGACCACAAGACCAACCGAAAAGTTGTATCGGCGCGTTGTTTGAGTACACTCCCCGGCAGTCTTACCCCTTCAACTCAAGGAGAGATGATGAAGTCCGCACGTTTGCTTCTACCCCTGATTCCGCTGTTGTTCATCAGCGCTGTCCAGGCAGAGGATTGCACCGATGCTGTGACCCAAGGTGACATGAACCAGTGCGCAGCCCAGGAGAACAAGGCTGCCGACAAGGAACTGAACAGTTTGTACAAGCAGATCACAGCGCGCCTGAAGGACAATGCCGAGGCCAAGCGACTGCTGGTCAAGGCGCAACGTGCCTGGATCGACTTCCGTGACGCCGAATGCAGCTTTTCTGCGTCCGGCGTCGAGGGCGGCAGCGTCTATCCGATGGTCCACAATGAGTGCATTACAGCCCTGACGAAGGCGCGGGTCGAGGCGTTCAAAACCTACCTCAAATGTAAGGAAGGTGATTTAAGCTGCCCGGTGCCAGAGGCTTGATTGATGGAGATAAAAAAGGATGACCTCAGGTCACCCCTTTTTATTGTTCGCATAAAACAAAACCCCTACCTGCGTCAGCAGATAGGGGTTTCGGAATTTAATCTTGACGATGACCTACTCTCACATGGGGAAACCC